>JAFZPM010000039.1 GCA_017550335.1 Paludibacteraceae bacterium | reverse complement strand
GGACGTGTGTCCGGACCGTTCGACGCAGAAGGCATCGTAGACATGGACATAGACTTCTCCAATCTTGCCCCGGGTCTGCACAGCATCGCCTTCCGCGCCCTCGACAAGAACGGACACGCCAGCGCAGTCGTGCTGAAGCACTTCCTCATCCCGCAGGCGGAGTCCGTGCAGGAGAACATACTCGACAAATACGAGTACTGGATCGACAAGAACTTTGCGGGACGTGTGTCCGGACCGTTCGATGAAAGAGGCATCGTAGACATGGACATAGACTTCTCTAGCCTTGCCCCAGGTCTGCACAGCATCGCCTTCCGCGCCCTCGACAAGAACGGGCACGCCAGCGCAGTCGTGCTGAAGCACTTCCTCATCCCGCAGGCGGAGTCCGTGCAGGAGAACACACTCGACAAGTACGAGTATTGGATCGACAAGAACTTCGCGGGACGTGTGTCCGGACCGTTCGATGAAAGAGGCATTGTAGACATGGACATAGACTTCTCCAGTCTTGCCCCGGGTCTGCACAGCATCGCCTTCCGCGCCCTCGACAAGAACGGACACGCCAGTGCAGTCGTGCTGAAGCACTTCATCATCCCGCAGGCGGAATCCATGCAGGAGAATGCTATTGAGACCTACGAGTATTGGATCGACAGGAACGAATCCGAACGAATCTCCGTTCCGTTCGCGGAGGGAGGCGTCATCGACATAGATGTGGACCTCTCCGGTCTCGCACCAGGCCTGCATAGCATCACCTACCAGGCGAAGGACAAGATGGGGCATTACAGTCCAGCGTTGACGAAATACTTCATCGTACCGGAGGAGATCATTCCTGACGAGATCGTAGCCTACGAGTATTGGTTCAACCAACAGCCACGTAAGCGTGTGGAGGTAGAAGCAGCCAACGTGGTGACCTTTGACGACGACATAGAGGTTGACTTCGCAAGCATAGAGCCAGACAGTGTGATGGCGGACTACCAGTTCGACACGAAGAACAAGCAAGTCATCTACACGTACGACGCCCTCTTCGGCATACAAGCCTTCAACAGGGCGAACGTAGGCTCGTCAGCGGTCATGGACACCCTCAAAGGGCTCAATTCGATCATTGATATACCAATCACCACGCTCCAGATCGAGCAAGAGAGCAGGGAAGCCGCCCCTACAGGCAATCAGCTTCACGGGTACCTATTCAGTTGCCAACCTGGAGACAAGGTTTATTGGTTCATGCGCATGGGGAGTCAACAGGTCGACTTCTACGACAAGGAAGGCAAGGAGTTGACCGCGACGGTAGACTTCGTGGACACAGAGACAGTATTGGTTCTCACCGCACCAAGCGACACCGTCTATGCACTAGCATACAATGCGTTGGGAGAGGGAATGGAAGACACCATCAGGGTGACCATACCAATAGAGCTGACGTTCGAGAACCAAGAGCGCCAGTACGGGGAAGAGAACCCGACCTTCACCTATGTGACCAGTCGTCCTGACCTATTGGCGGGCACACCTGTCGGCAAGACGGAAGCGACCATCACCTCAGATATAGGCATATACGTCATCACGCTTGACGAAAGCAGCATCAGCAACACACTAACGACGGTGACGAACGGTATCCTCACCATCAACAAAGCCGAGCTGACCGTCACAGCGGACGATGCGGAGATGTGGTTAGGAGATACGCTACCAACGTTGACATGGCATGTGGAAGGCCTGAAAAACGGAGAGAACGCGGAGGATGTCTTCATCGTGCAACCGACATGCCAAACGGAGGCCACGCCAGCGCACCCTATCGGGGTCTATGAAATAACGGCAGATGGGGCCGAAGCCTCGAACTACACCTTCAGCTACGTACCAGGCCATCTGACGATCCTCAAACAAGCAGGCATCCTGCTGATTAAGAGTGACGGAGAAGCTCCAGGAGACATCTACACGACATTGGGTGTGAAAGTCCGCAACAAGCATGAAAGCCTAGAGGGATTACCTACAGGGATCTACATCTTCAACGGGCATAAGATTTTGATTAAGAACTAATTCTAAGCCAATCAAACTTTTTTTCAGAAGAGGATATGTTCAATGGGGCATATCCTCTTCGGTTTTTTTGTATCAATCTGCAATTCTGAAACAATAAATCGTAAATAATCAAATAGTCAATAATCGTATGATATCTAATGCAATAAATGAAACCACCGAGCATGATGGTCACATCAGTCACGGCACAATCGCAAATCCGCCAATATCACAGCAGACTCCTCTTCATCTTCCTTCCCTTTCCATGCGACAATGTAACGCACAGTGGCGGAGGTGACCTTGTATCCCTTAGCCAAGAAAGGAGCCAATTCAGACTGTTTCTTTTTCGACAATGAAACCACACGGACCCCATCCATCGTTTTCAAATAATCATATCCTTTCGTTTCATCATGTTCATAACACAAGGAAGAACCGCTTCTGAGCGAGAGAATCTCCTTCTTTTTATTCTTGAAAAAGTCCAAAAACACATCCCTATGGCTCAATTGAATGACCAATTCATTCGGTTCTGAATACGTGTTATTATCCACATCATACACTGTGCAGAGATATTTGAAAGGAGCGAACAAACCCGATTCACAATGAATATATAAATTATGCTTCGCACGAGTCAATCCGACGTACAACCGTCTTCTTACATCATCATTGAGGAAAGGCACATTCGACAAGTACAAATAGACTGAATCAAACTCCCTACCCTTCGATTTATGAATCGTGGAGACATAGATTGTGGCATCCTTATCCTTAAAGAAATCCTCCACACTAGATTCAAACACGAACTCATTCAAGTCACTTTTGTATTTAACCTTACCACTGACAGCCTCGAACTCCTCGAAGAAATTCCGCACAAGCTCCAAACAGGCACTCTTCTCGTACATCTCCACCGTCTTCTCCTTTGCCCTATTCCATTCCTCATCAGTGATGGAAGAGACACCAGGCCGTACATTCACCTGCTTCAAGAAATAACGTATTTCCGCTAAATCAGAGAAACGGAAGCCATCCAAAGACTGCACCAACTTTGCGTTCAGTCCTTTACGAGAGAGCAAAAGCACCAAAAGAAGCGCCTCTTCATTCGTATTCGTCAGCACGCATGCATTCTCACCATGATAAGTGGAGGCAACATGGTCAACAAAAGGAAGGAACATATTCCCCTTAACATGCTGCGTCACGGAAAGGAATCCATCGTCGCTAGACATAGAGGCAATAGGAGCCGTCTTCATCCGCTCGGAAATGCCCTTCGCAAACTCGTTCGACAAAGAAACGATTGAACGGCACGACCTGAAATTATCCGTCATCTCATACTTCTTCGCCTTCAACTCATCGATGAAAGAACGCATATACTTAGAGTCCGCCCCTCGGAATTGGTAAATATTTTGATCATCGTCACCCACAGCGATGACACGCATGTCCTCGTTCTTTTGCATCAAGGCGGCTACCAAAGCGAACTCATTCGCATCCATATCCTGCGCCTCGTCAATAACCAAAACAGACTTGTTGATCCTGCACGCCTCAACATCTCCGTTCTGAATCATTTGGGTGGCAAGAGAGACCACATCCTGCGCATCATCCAGATTGCCAATCTTACCGATTAGGTCGAAGCAATAGGAATGAAACGTCTTAATCTCCACAAAATATGCCGCATTACCAATCAGCGACAAAAGACGCTTCTTGAACTCAGTAGCCGCAGCGCGCGAAAAAGTGAGCATCAATAATTGCTCATGCTTCACATCCTCCATGCAAAGCAAAGAGGCCAACTTATGCACCAAAAGCATCGTCTTTCCACTACCCGGTCCAGCCGCCACAACAATGTACTTCGACTCACTGTCCTTTATTATCTCCAACTGTTTGCCAGACAATCTACCAAAGAGTTCCTCATACTTCTTAGGAGTAATATTCTTCTCTATCTCCAAAGCCCGTTCCCCTTCGAAATATTTAGAAATGAACCGCTTGAAATCCATTTGGAAATAATCACGTACATATTGCAACGCCGCATTGTAATCATTCACCATCAAATTCGCATACTCGCCTACAATGTGTACCTGACGTATCTTCTGCTTATAGAACTCATCCAACAAGCGGTAATCCTCCATCTTATAGCGATACTTGGAATCCACCAACCTTCTGATTTCCATTGTATTGTACACGACCATGAAACCACCCTCCAATTTCAGGGCACCAATCTTCGACAAATACAAAATGGACTCCTCCATTTCCTCAAGAGAAACGGACGACTGAGAAGCGAAAAGCGTATGTTCCTGATTCTCTTTATATTCAGAGAGCAAAGAAACCAAAGAAAATTGAACCACACTCTTCCCATTACTATCCATTTGTTTAGCGGATTGTTCATAAAACCGTTTGATTAAAAACGAGCAGATAGAGCGTCTATTCCCATACTTCGCCCGCAAATTATCCAAAGGAAGACAAAAAGAGAACTCAAAACCGCCATTGGCAGGAACCTCCGATTTCTTCAGATAACGCTTCACCGACAAGAAATACAATATCGTACGGAGGGACTTCACGGAAGAGAAGGATAATCCAGACTTCAACGCCTGATCATTCAATTCCTTGTAAAATACGCAACCATCCTTCGTATCCGACAATTTATCCAACACGAACTCCTCCAACTTAATAAAATTCTGAAAAATCTTATTGGATTTAGACTCCGAATCAGACTTGTCGATAAAGGCAGACATGTCCATGACATCCGCTATAATCTGTTCCTGTTTCATCAAGTTAATAACAGAGATCACAGTCTGTTTCGTCATTCCCAGCCTATCCGCCAGATAATCGACACGAGACTCCGCCTCTGCCTCTGCCACACCAGACTTCAGAACATATTTAGCTGAAATCAAAGATTTTATAATACGGACAGCATTCTCCCTATCTTGCGGGTTAAACAAACGGGAAGCGTTCAGTTTGGAAGTAGCCTCATCCATGTTTCGAACCTTTATACCCGTTGCGAAGACATGAGGAATATTGTATCCACGCTTGATGTACCCTGCATCTTCCAACGCCGAGACAGCAGTCCGTATACGAGTTTCCATATCTTGGACAGAATCGTCCCAACCAGCCGCCCTTGCGATCTCCAAAGGCGAACAAGCCATATAATTCCGCTGTTTAGTCATTGATTTGATGGCAGACCAGACCTGCTGTATCTCTCCGATACTTAACTTTGTCTGATTCAGCAAAATAAAATGCTTATCCAAATCCGCATTACTATACAGCACACAGCATTTCGCCTCCATCTCAGGATTCCGGCCTGCCCTACCCGCCTCCTGCGCATAATTCTCCAATGAATCCGAGATATCATAATGGACAACCAGGCCGACATCACTTTTATCGACGCCCATCCCAAATGCACTGGTCGCCACGATAGACCGTACCTGATCCGTCATAAAAGCGTTTTGGTTCGCCACCTTCTCGCTCGAATCCATTTTACCATGGAAATAAAGCGTAGGATAGCCATCCCTCGTCAATCTTTCAGACAAAATCTTTGCGCGGGATGTCCTGGAGACATACACAATGGTTGGGCAATCATACGAAACCATCAAATTCCGCAATAGGTTATACTTCTCATCTTCAGACTCAGCGAACATGACAGAATAGCGCAAATTCTTCCTATCAGAAGAAGATGCGAAATGCTTCAACTCAATGCCCAATTTTTTCATGAAGTAGTCATGGATGTCCGAAATGACCTTTTGCTTTGCCGTCGCAGTGAAACAGGAGACAGGGATAGGTGTCCGCATCCGTTTCTTTTCCTGCAGATTCTTAATGAAATCGGCGATATACAAATAATCCACCCTGAAATCATGCCCCCATGAAGAGAAGCAGTGAGCCTCATCGATGACGATACGCACCACATTCCTTGCAAGCAACAGTTTCTCCAACGTTTTAGACCGAAGTAATTCAGGTGCTATGTAAAGGATCTTGGCCATACCATTCGCCACGCACTCGTACGCTTCCGCACGAGAGACCGGATCTAACATTCCATTGATTGTGACCGCATCCTCCCATCCCTTCGCCACCAGGTTATCTACCTGATCCTTCATAAGAGACTGAAGAGGAGATATCACGACCGTCAATCCCTGCACCGTACGACCAGCCATCAAAGCCGGCAGCTGAAACGTCAAGGATTTACCGCCTCCCGTAGGGAATATACACAACAGGGATTCACCCTTCACCGCACAAGAAACCGCCTGTTCCTGCATAGGCTCCCCGTCAAACGTACGAAAAGCGTCGTAGCCAAAGAACTTCTTTAGTCCGGCATATATATCCAACATACCACGGCAATAGGAGCAATGTTCATCTTCGCAAGGATTATTGCGTAAGGACCAAAGCACATTCTCTATCTCGGAGAAATTACGCAACAGCCAAGGAGGTGTAATGGATGTAGTATCCCCCACACTAATCAGTGCGAGCGAATAAGCCAACTCGACAGGGTACTTCTCCACCATTGCACGGACATTCGCATGAACGCACAAACGGTCTTTAAAGAAAGTTTGAATCAATGTGGCAGGATCATCACTCCTTGTTGTGAACCCGACATAATCAAAGAAACATTTAAACTCCTCCTTCCCATACAGCAACGTGCAATAGATGATTTGAAGGTCAAGAGGCAAGGCTGTGAAAGCCGCAATCTCATCATGGAACAAATCACGAGCCTTGGAACAATCGTTCAGAGGATTATTCAACTCATCCACCTGTAGCTTATCGTCCTTCAACAGCTTATGATAAGGCCTTTTGGGGAAAAGCAAGGGAGAGAGATAGAGTGTGTCTATCGTTTTCGACACATAAGTTGCCGAATTATCACCGAAAAGGTACTGTAAATCATGGTGAATAGCATTGTGTCCGCACAAAAAATCAGCATCAGACACGAACCTCAGGAATTCCGTGATAGAATTGGAATGGAATGTGGCACCTTCGTCAGACAATGCACCCACATCATGGACTTTCTTGTCTGACCAACCAACCTCTGTATCAATAAACACTAATTTACGTTTCCCTTGCATCCCAAACCTATGGTAAAGTCTTAGCGCACAAAGGTAATTTTTATTTCACAATAACCCAAACATCCTAAAGAAAGCGCAAGGGAAGAGTGTGGGTCTAGTTGTCTTAACGTAATATTACGTCCCTCTTTTTAGCCTACAGAGCACAAAAAAACAGGAGAAGCCTAGCTCCTCCTGTTTCCCTTTATATAAAAATTCTAATTATAGATCCTTCGCAGCATCAATCGCCTTTGAGATGGAAGCGAAGATATCATCGATAGAGCCTACGCCCTGGATATCCACGCAAGTGCCCTCCTTCTTGTAGAAGTCGATCACAGGAGTAGTCTGCTCGTTGTAAGTCTTGATTCTCTTGGTGATGGTCTCCAAGTTGTCGTCGGAACGGCCGGAAGTCTTACCTCTCTCGAGAAGACGCTTGATCAACTCAGCCTCGTCAACGTGGATGTTCAACATCACAGCCACATCCGTGCCCCTCTTGTTCAACATCTTCTTCAAAGCCTCAGCCTGCGCATAAGTACGTGGGAAACCGTCGAAGATGACACCCTTAGCGTCCTTTGCGGAATCCAACTCAGCGTCGAGCATATTGATGATCAGCTCGTCAGTGACCAACTTACCCTCATCGATGAAGGTCTTGGCGATCTTGCCCAACTCAGTCTGATCGGCGATCTGCTTCCTCAGGATATCTCCCGTGGAGAAATGCGCATAACCATACTTCTTGATAATGTTCTCACTCTGAGTACCCTTTCCAGAACCTGGGGCACCAAAAATAACTACGTTTTTCATTATTATAATATTTAAATCAGTTACACATTTTATTTTCCGTCATAGACCAACAGCTCAGGAACATTCCTGCCCAAGCCGTCGTAGTCGAGGCCATAGCCTAGGACGAACTCGTTTCCGATCTCCTTTCCCACATAATCGATCAGGAGCGGGTGCTTCATCGCGGCCGGCTTCGCCAGGAAAGAGACGATGCGGACCGACTCCGGCGCATAACGCTGCATCTCCGACAAGAATGCCTTCATGGTCTCGCCCGTATCGACGATATCCTCCACGACCACCACATTCCGTCCCTTCACGTCCGCCGGAACAGGAAGAACAGCCGTCACCTTTCCCGTGGAGCGCATACCCTCGTACGAAGTGTATTTCACGAAAGCCAAACCACAAGGTATGGTGATCCGTCGCAGGAGATCCGTCGCGAAGAAGACAGCCCCGTTCATCATCACAAGGAAATAGGGATTCTTCCCCTCCATGTCCGCATTCAGGGCAGCCGCCAGACGATCCACGATGTTGGAGATATCCTCCTTGGAGAGCATCTCGACAAAATTTTTATCCTTAACCTTCATCATCTTTCAATTTTCAGCGTTCTTCTCTGACGCGAAGTTAATAAAAATGGAGGAAAAACAACGTACAAATATTTGATGTCCATTCCGTTTCATCCGCGACAATTTTTTTCTCTTTTCAGCTCCACCTTACACAGCTAGCCATCACGCATCATTCCTGAGGTTTCATGACCACTTCAATCCTATTGTTTTGCTCACGCAACCATTTGAGCGTGTCACGCAGTTCGTCACGTGTAATGGACTCCAACGTGCTAAGGTAATCCTTGGCGAGGTCCTCATGGTCGTTGTAATAAGCGACCATCGCGTTCAGCTGCCAGTTGTTCTCCTTCTGGTTCTCGGTGAACTTGTTCTTCAGGTTCAACACCGCCTTGTTGAAGTCGACCTCCTTCGGACCTTCGGCGATGAAGGAATCCACCTCCGAGTAGACGATTTTCTGGAGCTTCTCGTACATCTCCGGATCGGTATCGTAGCGCATCTGCAGGGAAGCATACTCGACCGGTTTCTTGGAGAGCGAGCCACGCACGGATACACCGTAAGTGCCTCCTTCGTTCTCACGCATCGACTCGAAGTAGCGGATATCCAATATATCCCCGATGAGTTGCATGATTAGTCTGTTTCTCAATGTATATCGCATCTCAGCGCCGTAGACGACGAAGCTGGACGTTTTCTTGATCTCCAACTCACGTGAGAAGGTGTTGTTGACAACCCCGTTCGGCCTACGTATCTGACGGTCGACCCATTGCTCCTCCTTCATCTTCTTCTGGACAGGGATGCCACCGAGGTATCGTGTGATAGGCTCTTTGATCTTCGCCAAATCCACATTGCCGACGATGAAGACGGTGAAATCTTTCGGGTCCATGAACCTGCGGGTAAAGATCTCCAGGGAAGTCTTCTGGTTCACCTGCTCCAGTTGTTTCAGACCGAACGGTGTGGTTCGTTCGTGATGTCCGTTCACCGTCACCTGCACGGAGTCGCTGAAGGTTCGGCTAGGATCCTTGTCCGCATTCACCAAGACCGTATGATATTGATTGATCAACGCCTGGTAGCTCTCATCGTCCGTACGGGTACCCGTGAACAGGAGGTAAACCAGTTGCGCAAGCGTCTCGAAGTCCTTGACGGAGGAAGATCCCGAGAAAGACTCATTGTAGGCTCCGACGGACGGGCTCAGCCTCACCACCTTACCGGCCAACTTCTTGCCGAGGTCGATGGCATTGAAATTGCCCTTTCCATTGTTCTGCGCGACTGAGACGCAGAGGTTAGCGGAAGGCATATCCGACACGTTGTCGATCATGGATAATCCTCCCTCACTGTAACCGTATAGGATGATTTCATCCTCCTTGAGTTGCGTCGGGCGGATGACTACGCGCATACCATTGCTGAGGATCCACTCCGTCACATTCTCCAACTCATTCACTTTCCGTTCCTTCTTCACCTTGCCCTGCTTAGGCATTTTGCCGACGAGAGGAGCCTGAAGATCATTCTCGGTGTAGGATTCCAACTGCATCGAAGCAGACGTCTGGAGCATGGCAAGCACCCTCTCCTTGTTAGGGAAACGGACAGACTCCTTCTCCGGACCCGTCATGAGGACGGTGATCTCCCTCGAGGAAACAGCCGTCTTGGCATGTCTGTTAACCAAATCCAATGTGATGGTCGGCAACATCTCCCGGACAGCTTCATATTCCCACTCTATGCCTGGAACGGGCTCCTTGTCGAGGAAGTTACGGATATACTCCTGCACATAAGAACCATTCTTCGTCTTGCCTCTTTCGTTGTAGCTCTTCTCCATGGCGCTGAGCAGGCTCTCCTTCGCCCTATCCAATTCAGCCTGCGTGAAACCGAAGCGCTTCATCCGTTCACCCTCCGCCAAGAGGGCGGCGAAACTCTGCTCCTCCTGTCCCTCGACAGGGACGGCCAAGAGGATGAAGGCATCCTTGGAACGTACGATTTCACCATATCCGACGGAAGCCCCCGCAAACGGAGCGTCCGCCTTCTGCGATATCTCGTCGAGGCGGTCACTCATCATGTTCTCGATCAAATCCCTCACGATGGATATTTTGTAGCCAGCCTTGCTGCCGACCACCTGATCGGACAACTTATCCATACGATAGTCTATGCGGACGGAAGAGGTCTTCGCCTCCTTGTCCGTCAGGATAGCCACAATAGGTTCGGTGACACGTTCCAGTTGGTAAACCACACGTTTATCCGGGTTCACCCGCTTAGGGATATCGGTCCACATCCGTTTGATGGTATTCTCAACGCTGTCCACATTCACATCTCCCACGATCACAATGGATTGCAGGTCAGGTCTGTACCATCTATGATAGTAAGCACGCAAAGTGTCATATGCGAAGTTGGCGATGATAGCCGTGTCTCCGATGATATCACGTTTCGCATACTGTGAGTTTTTGTAGAGTATCGGGAGGGAAGCCTTCCACAGCCTGCGTTTCGCGTTTTGGCGGCTCCTCCACTCCTCACGGATCACACCGCGCTCCTTGTCTATCTCCTCCGATTTGAGGGAGATGAATCCAGACCAGTCGTGCAGGACGAGCAAAGCGGTATCCACTATGCTTTCCCTCATGGTAGGCACGGACTTCAGATTATAGACGGTCTCGTCCAACGAAGTGTAGGCGTTGACATTATTACCGAACTGCACACCTATGGTTTCCAGATAGTCGATGATACCCTTGTCCGGGAAGTTTTTCGTGCCATTGAAGGCCATGTGTTCGAGGAAATGCGCCAGACCGTTCTGATTATCCTCCTCCAAGATCGCCCCCACGTTTTGGGCGATGTAGAAATCCGCCCTTTCAGGGACCACATCATTGTGTCTGATGTAATAAGTTAATCCATTGTCCAACTTACCGTACCTGACGGCCGGATCCATTGGGATAGGACTTAAATCACCGAAGTTGATCGGTGACTGGCCCATCATGACCGTCGCACATAAAAATGCGGAGACCGCACAAATGATTTTTTTCATGTCATCAAAAATTAGGGAGTCCGACGACTCCGCCGTGAAAACAAACGAAGGAAGGGGGGAACCTATCGCCACATCCCTATTCCTTTTGCAAATATACATAATCCATCCATATCTTGGGAAAGAATTCTTCCTAGCCTAAATGGAAAATCCATGGGACCATATATAAACAACAAAAAAATATATATATTTGCGGAATAGGAGAATATCAAGACGAAGGAATTTGATTTTGATGGAATACACAAGAAGGCATCTCTAGAAACATTTTCGACAAAAGGACAAAAAATGAAGAACATATTACACACACTTTTCATATATATGGGTCTAATGGGGTGGATTGTATGCAATGCGCAAGACACCCAAAAGGAAATCATCATCAATGAGATCATGCCCAACAATGTAAACACCGTAATTGACGAGGATTATAAATTCCCCGAAGGATGGGTGGAATTATACAACACAACCGACCACGACATAAACATCAAGGGTTGGTATTTGTCCCATAAAAAAAGTAATCCGCTCATGTGGGAAATACCAGTTCAATGCGTCATTCCTTCGCACGGGTACAGAATCATATATACGGACAAGGAAGAGACCACAACATCCGAGCACATACACGCCGACCTAGACATGGACAACACAAGCGGCAAGCTCTACCTCGTCCGTAACGACGGAACCATCGAAGATGCGACTCCCAAATACAAGGATGCCCCCATCAACCACAGCTACGGCAGATGCCAGTCCGACACTTCATCATGGATATGGTTCGAGGATGCCACGCCAATGCGATCCAACCAAGACGACTGTGTGGATAGGGAAACCGCACCTGACGTCGACTACAATATTCAAGGTGGAATATACTACAATTCATTGACTATAAAGCTTACCGCACCCGATCCCTACGAGCACGACATACACTACACGTTAGACGGAAGCGAACCCACAGAACAATCGCCTCTTTACACCAATCCGATCACCATCGACAGCACAACAGTCATAAAAGCTAAAATCATCAAGGAAGACATATTGACCAAGACATCCAACGCCAACACCTACATCATAACAGACAGAGACATACAAATCCCTATTCTCTCCCTCTCACTGGACCCCGAATATTTATGGGATGACACGTTGGGAATATATGTGGTGGGGAAAACAGGCTATTACGACGATGGTGTGGGAGGTCCAAGCAACTACAGGACCAATAGGCGTCGACCCCTCAACATGGAATATTTCGTCGAGGGGGAAAGGGTAATCAACCAATTGTGCGAGGCTAGGATCTCAGGAGGATGGACCCGAAACGAGAATGTGAAAAGCCTGAAGATATATGCGAAAAAAAGATATGGCAACAAATATTTCAGTTATAAGTTCTTTGCGGAAAAAGACTCTAAGGAAAAGGGAGGGTATCGATGCTTTTTACTTAGGAACGGAGGGAACGACGCCCAACTGTTGATCATGAAGGATGCTTTCTCCCAGAAATTCTCCGGAGGGAAGGTTGATGTGGACTACCAAGCCTGCCAATCCGTCGTCGTATACTTGAACGGACAATATTGGGGGATAGAAAACATCAGGGAATCGGACAATGATGATTATTTCACATCCAACTATGGAGTGGAAGACATTGATTTGTACGAAAATTACAAACTCAAAGAAGGCACTTCAGAGGCATACGACGAACTATGCGAGTTCCTCAGCCAGCCCAACTTCTCCCACGAGAAGCTATGCTCTCTTGTGGATGTGAACGAATTCCTCAACTACATGTCCCTCCAGGCTTTCGTGGGAAACTACGATTGGCCTAGCAACAACCACGTCTTCTGGCGGGACAGAAGCAACGGGAAGTGGAGATGGTTGCTGAAGGATCTGGACGCAGGTTTCGGATATTGGACACCTTCCAGCAACGCTGATATTAGAGGAGTGAATTTCAACCCATTCAATTTCCTCTCGAGGACAGACCCATACTACAAATACGGGAACAATGAAAAAGCAACCCGATTGCTGGAACAAATATTGTCAGACTCCATCGTCCAAAGACAGTACATAGAACGTATCTCCATCCAATTGGGAGACATCTTCCACCAATCCGAGGTATACCATACCATAGACTCCATAACCGCGATCATCGCAGACGAGTTCCCTTTCCATAGAAGCAGATGGGACTTGTCCCAAAGCACATGGAACTCCTGCTTCGAGGAAATGCCGAAATGGATCGAACCAAGGAACAACAACCTATATGAGATGCTAGCGGAATACTACTCCCTGGGAGAAACAATTCCTCTCTCAATCAAATCTTCCATGGAGAAGGAAGAGGAAGGCAGACTGGGTAATCTACGACTTTGCGGGGAGGTGCTGTACCGAGACAGATTTGACGGGAAATGGTTCCAAGACGACTCGATCACCATAGAGGCAGCTCCCCAAATGAATGATCAGATATTCACGAAGTGGATAATCGCCAGCACAAACAAGAATAACAAAAGCAACATACAGGAATTGCATGACAACAAGATTACAATAAAAACAGGGAAAGAAAGTTCGTACGCACTAACCGCCGTTTATGAGGACAGCAGCGACGGTATTTCTCCGATAAAAGGCCCAGGGCCTATCATTTCCTACTATCCGAATCCTGTAAAGGACAGGTTGCACATCGAACTCAACCAGACTGTTTTTTGCACGCTGGAATTATCGGACATCACCGGGCACACCATCAAGAAGCAAGATGTCATCAACGACCACCACGTCTTGGACATGAGCAAACTTCAGCCAGGAGTCTATTTCCTTCACATAACGAATATGGGTGAGAAAGAGAAACAGACGTATAAAATCATCAAGATATAGCGATTACTCTTCCACGGGCAGTCCACGCAACCATCTCAGCAACAACGAGTTGAATTGCTCAGGTTGTTCCATATTGACCATATGTCCACAGTCCGGAATGGTTATTTGTTCCGCATGAGGAAGGTAATTCAACATTCTACTAGGCTTCTTCCCCTCCAATTCTCCATAGACGATCAACGTGCGCACGTCAGGTTTGTTCCTTTTCAAACTTTGGAATGCCTCCTGTCCATAATAGATGCGGGCGGTGACATGCGTTACCTGCCATGCGCCCCACTCCATGATCATCTCCGTCAAGGCATCACGCATCTCCTCACCACGGGAGCCAGCGCGTCGGATCAAATCCTCCACCCTATCATTTTTGTATTTATCCAAGCCCTGTCGCAGGATCTTTTCATTCCCAATCCGCTGACGTTCCCTCTCCTCCTTCGTCTTCGGCGTCGATGGACCTGGTCTGCCGCAGATCTCCCCTGCCACCATCATGCAGGAAAGCACCCTGTCAGGATGCATCGCAAGCAACTCACCCGCCACGTACGCCCCCATGGAAAGTCCGACGACATGCGCCTTCCCGATGGACAAAGAATCCATCAACGCGATCACATCATCCGTGTAAGTGAATTGTTGGGCAGGCAAAGGATCGGAAGATAAACCATACCCCCTAAGATCAGGCACGATCACCCGAAAACTATCCCGAAGCAATTCCACCTGTCCCTTCCACATACGTCTGTCCAAGGTATGGCCATGCAGCAGAATGACAGGTTCACCCTGACCATATTCCTCGTAGTAGATCTTCTGACCTTTCCCTACCGAGATCTTCCCGTTCTCCGCATTCGCGAAAAACGGAAGGAGGAACAAGCATATAATGGCAAGCCACCGATTCATTGTCCGATCATTTATTTATCTTCCTGGCGCATAGCCAATTAGAAGGATTATTATAACCTATACGGAATTTCAGCGAACGCACGGAGTCCGTCTCGTACCGTTCCATCAAGTCGGTTTGATAAACATATTTGCCAAAGAGCTTCAGCGGCTTCATGTATGTTCCGTACAAAGAGACATTCCAATCCTTCAGGTATCTATACGGAATGCCGGAATCATCCTCGAGGACAGCCATGGAGTGCGCCAGAATCGCATCCCTCACCTTGGAGAAATAAGGTTTGTGCATCAGATAAGAGGCAGCCTTCAGGTATGTGACAACATGGTGATTCGGCAAGGTATTGTCCAAGAAAGCGGAGAACGACTCCTTGTAGCTACGGTCATGCAGGTTAGCGGACATGTAATAGAGTGTCTGCTCATGATGAGGAGACCTAGGTTGGAAGAACTTGATTTCCGCCAAGAAAGGCTTCTTCCCGCCTACGGTGTCGACCAGCGTACCATCCTCCGAGATATCCAAGAAACGGGACGAGATGATCTTGCAGTCGCTATGGGCCATCAACATGGAGATGACAGGCAAAATACCATCGATCTCCTCACTGTCGAAATCGTTGTGCATGGAGAGTGTACGGAAGAAACTGCACTGCAGGTAGACGTTCAACGAGGAGGTATATTTCCTGAAATAATTCGCCTCCGCATTCATCGTGGTATCAATCGTACCCGTAGGCTCCAATCCCGCGAGGAAATAATAATCCGCATCAGGGAACAACGTGATCGGATAAAGGAAGTCAGGTCCGCTGAATGGATAAAAAACGAAGTCGCACGAGTCGCGCAGATCCGTCATGTCCCTAGCCATCAGGGTGTCCGCCTTCCGCAAAGTGGAGGAACTTATCTTGATCAGTTCACCGATCTTTTTCGAATAGGACCGCCACATACCCAATTGTTCCTTCGTCAGGCTCGAGCTGTCGCACTCGATACCCGCATAAAAGCGAGCCGTCCTATTGATCGCCACGTCCTCAGACAAGTCCTTCACGGGCGGTGTTTCCAAAGAATCCGGCACAGCCTCCACCGTTGTGGAGTCATTATTCCGAAGAGGATTTTTCCCCCGCTTGCCATCCGCGCAGCCAAGCATTAGCGTCAAGCCCAGGCAAAGCAAGCCCATCACACATCTATTCATATTCATTTGTCGCATATCTTTTTGTTAATACAATATAATATCAATCCGGAAAGAACGGTGGCGAAACTCAATATCGTCGTCCACGGTATATTATCACCATCCGTGAAGTCCTCATAAAGCATATAAGAGACCGACCATAGGATGATCGCCGAGAAAAAGAGGATAGGCCAAGGATAGGCCCATGTGCGGTAAGGACGCGCGGCATCGGGGAATCTATAGCGATGGACAACCACCCCCACGACCGACAACATGGCGCAAAACGAAAGGACCACACCCGTATACTGCGTGATCGCGCGGAAAGAGTCGGAAAGGAGCATGATCGCGCTAACCAACCATTGCACCCAGACAGAGACATACGGACAACCCTTACCATTCTTCTTCGTCAGGAACCTGAAAATACGATGGTCCTCTCCCATCGCCGCACCGACGCGAGGTCCCACAAAGACCATGGAGCTGATGCTGGAGACGAGCATCACCGTGATCAAGAGGCCCATGATTTCCCCACCGTTCTCGCCAAAGATGTGTTTGGCGCAGATCAAACCGATCTCAATCTGTCCCGTCAGTTCCGACACGGGGGCAGTGCGAAGGAAAACCATATTCAGGAAGAGGTACAAAACAGCCACGAAGGCAGTGCCGCAAAGCAAGGCGCGCGGCACGGTCCGCTGCGGGTTCTCCACATCCCCGGAAATATAGGCCGCCGCATTCCACCCCGAATAGGCATAGTAGACCCAGACGAGGGAGATGGCGAACGCAGGAGAGAAGACCTCCCGCAAAGAGAATTCACCCAACCCGCTGAAATTGGACGATCCATCCGGTTCCACGATAAATCCCGCCACGATGAAAACCACAATGATAAAGATCTTCAGCAAGGTGAAGAAACGTTGCAGACGAGCGCCGACATGCACATCAAACGCATGGATCAAAGTGATGAGCGTCAGCACTATCATGGCGAACAGTTTCGCATTCAGTTGCGGGAATATATTCCCCAAATAGGAGCTCATAACCATACACGTCAAGGCCACAGGGGCAGAGAAGCCCACTACCAAGGAGGCCCATCCGGAAACAAAGCCTAACGCAGGGTGGTAAATGACGGACAAATAGTTATACTCGCCGCCGGAACGGGGCATGGCGGCCCCCAATTCGCTGTAGGCGATGGCCCCGCAAAAGGCGGTCAACCCACCTATGACCCATATGAGCGCAATAGTGATAGGATTGGACAATCCGACCAACTGGAATCCCAAAGAGGTAAAGACACCAACACCTACCATATTAGCGACTACAATCGCCGTCGTCGTTCGAAAACCTATCTTCGCGCCTGACATACACTGAATGTTAGATAAATACAAAATACACAGACGGTTCCGCATAGCACAAGGCATTAAATCCAAAATCAATTCGTAGGACCGTCAAAACAATAAACAAAGATACATTTTTCCATCAAAAAAAGCATTAAAATAACAAATTAATCTATTATATTTGCATCGTTTATGAGATGGATATAGGACAATGTCCGATTAGGGGGGGAGTTATATATTAAATGGGAAATAACAAATATGAGTAAAAAAGTATTAATATCTTTAGTTTCAGCTATCATCCTAACGATGAGCAGCACAAGTTGGGCACAATGTCCAATACCGGACTTCGACGAGGTGATTCCATTCTGCACAGAAGACAACGAATACGGAATCACATACCCAGCCGATACGACAAGCGATCATGTTGACTTCTTCGATTCCCACTACTCCGGATGTCTGGGATCCACGCCATCCCCCGCTTGGTTCGCCATGCAGATTGAGGAGGAAGGTCCTCTCTTCATCGAGATGTCCCATTCCGGGCAGGAAGACATCGACTTCGCCTGTTTCGGTCCATTCGAGGGCACATCCAAATTAGACATGCTCAAGCAAGTTTGTTCAGATCCGGAATTTTATTTCAACACAGACCCCGTGAGCCTTTGGGATGATTGGGACGACTATGATGATGACTATAACTATGACGATGACTATGATGACTATGACGAAGAAGAAGAGGAAGAGGAAGAGTGCGTATACGCGCCCGAATTCGCCGCGATAAACGATTCGCTGACAAAATACAGGCTCATGTCCGATTCACTATATAACAGGACATTGGAGTTGGATTATGAATATTCATATGGAGACCTAAGTTGGGAGGAATACAATGAACAAACGGCCGAATGCTATGCGCTGATAGACTTGTGTGAGGAACGGATAGCTCCATACAGAGGATTAGACCCTCGATACTACGACATCACCTCCAACTGTTTCAGAAGCAAAGTGGATCAATTCCCCAACGGATACATGGTCGACTGCAGCTATAGCGCGAACGCCAGGGAAATATGCCACATCGAAGAGGCGAAAAAAGGAGAGTGGTATCTGTTGCTCATAACCAACTATTCACAAATGGAAGGAGACATCAATTTCAAAAAGGCGGGAGGAACAGCGACGACGAACTGTAGCGTCATCATCGACGCCAGCGTGAACGATGTCTGCGAAGGAGGAGACATCAACCTGACAGTCAACAACGCTCCGGATGGCGCCACCTTCACATGGACCGGCCCCGACGGATTTTTCTCCAGGGACAAAAACCCTGTCATATCAAACGCGACCAAAACAAACGAGGGAACATACTCCGTCCAAATGGAAGTGAATGGATTGACTTCTCCTATCGTATACCTGGACGTGGCCGTCAACCCGAATTTCAAAAGGGACACGACCATATTCATCGAGTATGGAGAGTCAGTACGCTTCGGAGATGATATCCTCACGAATGAAGGCCTTTATTCCAAAACATTCACCTCAAAAGAAGGATGCGACAGCATCGTCAACCTGAACTTGAAGGTCGGTGAATTAGCGGTAAAAATGAGTTCCAACAGCCCGATATGCGAAGGCCATACCCTCAACTTGCATGCTGAGGGTGGTCCGTCCAACGCCACATTCAGCTGGATAAATCCTCGCGGAGAAGAATCCAACGGCAGCAATGTGACGATTGAGTCCGTGCCGCAGGAAATGGCAGGGCAATACAAATTGGTGATGTACCATAACGGCAACACAGAAGTGATCGGCAGCATCAACGTGGAAGTGAATCCTTCCATCCAAGTGGAGAAAGACACGATAATCGCAGAGAATACATCTTTCACCTTCGGCGAACAGGTCATCACGGAAGCCGGCACCTATACGCAAACATTCCATAGCGAGAACGATTGTGACACTATCGTCACGCTTAACGTATCCGTGATACCTAGCGGCTACGAGACCAACTCTCCGCTCTGCGAAGGCCAGACTTTACACGTGAAAATAAAAGGCGTTTACCCTGAGAACACAATGTATTGGTCAGGCCCGAATAACTTCAGACAACAAGGCGGCACGGAGTTCACCATCGACAATGTCACAAAGGACAACGCTGGCATTTACCGCCTCCTAGTGGACGTTCCCGAATTATCCGAGACAATCGATTTACTCAGCATACCAGTCGAGGTATACAGTGAAATCAAGGTCGACACGACGGTCTCCATAATGGCGGGAGAATCCTACACATTCGGTTCAAAACAACTGACCGAGCCTGGAACCTACACCGAGACCTACCCTTCCACACAGGGATGCGACAGCATCGTCCAACTCACCCTCATCGTGGAAGAACCAACCGTCTCCATTACCAGCAACGGACCGATCTGCGAAGGCCAAACGCTGACCATCTCCGTAACATCCAACTACTACACGGAGAATAGCCTGCATTGGTTCGGCCCGAACAACTTCACCCAAGACGGTGGCTTTGAACTCACCATAAGCAACGCCAAGGCGAGCGACGCAGGTAAATACACCGTCAAAACGGACATGTACCCTAGTTCGTCATCCTTGGAGGAGATCGCCAGCATACCGGTCGAAATATACCGCATGAAAAATACGGACACCACCGTCACCATCCAATACGGAGAATCCTACACATTCGGCTCCCGTCAATTAACTACGCCGGGAACATACACCGAAACCTACCCTTCCGCACAGGGATGCGACAGCACCGTACAACTCACCCTCATCGTGGAAGACCCGAACATCTCCATCAGCGACAACGGTCCGCTCTGCGAAGGTGAAACTCTGACCATCACCGTAAGCTCCGACCATTACACGGAGAACGACATACACTGGTTCGGTCCGAACAACTTCACCCAAGACGGAGGATTCGAACTCACCATCAAAGATGTCACCACCAACGATGCAGGCGATTACATCGTCAAAACAAACGATCCACAAAGCACGACGGGCGGACTGCGCGAAGTAACCCGCGCCCACGTCAACATATACGGCAAAAGCAAGACCGACACGTCCGTCACGATCCTAACGGGACAATCCTACACGTTCGGTTCAAAGCAACTGACCACGGCAGGGACATACACGGAGTCTTTGACCAACAAACAGGGATGCGACAGCACCGTCCAACTCACCCTCATCGTAGAGGATCCGGACATCACCATTAAGGACAACGGACCAATCTGTGAGGAGGAGACGATAACAATCACGGTCACTTCCAGCAACATCCCTAGCAATAGCCTGCACTGGTTCGGTCCGAACAACTTCACCCAAGATGGCGGTTATGAACTCACCATAAGCAACGCCAAGGCTAGTGACGCAGGCGAATACATCGTCAAGACTGACCTGATTACAGGATCGACAGGCGAGATGCAAGAGATCGCCTCCACACACATCGACGTATACAAAAAGAGCCTCTCCGACACCACAGTCACCATCATTTCTGGCGGTTACTACACGTTCGGATCAAAGCAACTGACCACGGCAGGAACTTACACGGAGAAATACGCCTCCGCCCAGGGATGCGACAGCATCATCCAACTCACCCTCATCGTAGAGGAACCGAACATCACGATAAGCAACAACGGACCGCTCTGCGAAGGCGGATCGTTGACCATAACCGTATCGAATTATTTCCCGGAGAACACGCTTCACTGGTTCGGTCCGAACAACTTCACCCAAGACGGCGGTTATGAACTCACCATCAACGACGTCAAGGCAAGCAACGCCGGCGACTACTTCGTCAAGTCTGACGCTGTCCAATGGGCTACGGGCGAGCAGATGAAAGAAATAGCCCGCACACACGTGGAGATATACGGGGAGAGCAGGGTCAACACCACTGCCACCATCTACTCAGGAGAGTCCTACGCTTTCGGATCCAACCTGTTGACGGAGGCTGGAACTTACACCGACACATTGGCATCCTCCCATGGATGCGATAGCATCGTCCGACTCACCCTGCGTGTGGAGGAGGTGAACATCACCATCAGCAACAACGGACCGCTCTGCGAAGGCGAGACATTAGTACTATCCGCAGAAAACGTCCCGGACAGGATACAAGTTCAATGGACTGGACCGAACAACTTCAGCTCCGACGAACCTACCGTGGAGATCGGGAACGTCTCACCTAGGGACAGCGGAACATACCAATTGGAAGCATTCATTGGGGATATAAAACTCAACACCTCATCAACCCATGTCGACATCTATGCCGCCAACAAGGTCGAACTGATCGACTCTCTGATCGGAGAGAGCTACACATTCGGAGACATGGTCATCGAGAAGCCAGGCATCTACACACTCTCATTCCAGAACGAGCACGGATGCGACAGCACCGTCAAGCTTCAACTGATCTGGGTCATGGATACCTTCCAAATCACACCAGACCCGTTCTTCTCGCCTAACGGTGACGGAGTGAAGGATTATTGGTTCATAGAGAACATAGAGAAGTATCCATCCATCGTTAAGATTTTCGACAGATACGGTAAACTCATCAAGATATACGACCCGTACGAGAACGAATCAGGATGGGACGGAAAGGATAGCAATGGCAATGATTTGCCTTCCTCCGACTATTGGTATATCATCATCAACAGATACCAAGACAAAGTATATACGGGACACGTCACGCTATTGAGGTGACAATCCCCCGTCTGCGACAATATGGAGGCGGAATCGTTCCTTGGAGCGGTTCCGCCTTTTTCTTTTGAGCCCCCATCACCTAGAGCTAGACGAATCCATACACAAGGAAGGCCCACTCACGACGGAACCTCAAAAAGGAAGTCCATGCAGACATGTCCACCTCGCAGACAGGTCCATGGGAGATGGTAGTCAACACACGACGGTTCCATTTAGGAGAGGAGAATAACGATTTCTGCACCCATGTCTTGACGATTGATCTACCATCAATGACAGACGAGGCAATATCCATAGGGAAGAAGAAGGATGGCCAGGAGACAACGGCAACCATCCTTGCAAAGGACAAAGGAAAGGCGGAGCCGTCCCATGGAACGACTCCGCCCTCTTTTCCAGTCCGCCTCAAGCCAAAGTCAAGGCGTCATGCTTCTATCGGCAGCGAGACCAATGCCCGCTTATTTCCTATTGTTAATCAGCATAGGATAAACCTTGCCGAGTTCATCCATAAGAAGATAATAGCCGTTTTTCAATTGATTGCCGCATGCATTCTTCTCCACGTTCACCGAACGGATGAATCCGCCCTTCACGTCATAGGCATTATAAACACCATCAGGGATAGCCACAGATTCCGCTTTCACGGCCTCCACCTTAGTATCATCTTCATCCGGGTCCGGCTCGAGGAGTTTGAACTCCAACTTATCCAAGTCAAACCATGAACCCGTAACCTCCAACTTCAACACATGGACACCTTTCGTCAGCTTATTCAACTTGGTCTTCACCGTCGTGAAATCACTATAGCCACCCGTTTTAGGCACTTCGACAAAACCGCCAGGTGTTCCGTCGGCTCCCGGAATGATGAAATTATTGTCCATATACAAAGTGAAGGATCCACTACTCTTGTCGGAAGCGACAGTAGACTCCAACTCATACGTTCCGCTCTTCTGCACCTCAACGGTATATTCGATCCATTCGCCCGTCTCCGCATAACCAACAGCGGTGTTACTCATGTCCACGCCCTCTTGACGGTCGCCTTTGTTTCTGTTCTGTTCATCATTGTCATGGTAAGCGTTACCTTCTCCACCATAATCAAACTCCTCCGCTTCGATCACACCTGGGATTACGGAAGGAGTTCCGTTGAAAGGAGTCTGAGGTTCAAGAACCTTGACCTTACTCTTGGAAACGGTGTATTCCTTTCCTTCGGCATCATAGCCCACAACCCAGATGGAGTGCTCTCCACGAGAGACATCCTCCCACAAGAACTCAGTCTGGTCATTCGCGATCACCTCGCCATCCGCATAGATTTCGAATCTAGTGATGATCTCCTCATCCGGGACGACATTAATCTGCACCTTACCCGGTTCAGAGTCTTTCAATAGCATAACGGAAAAAGAGATACCCGTAGACAGCACAGGGTTGTCGCCCAACAGTTCCAACATCTTCTCTGCATACCTCTTACCCAATTCCTTGTACCCCTTCACGGAGAAGTGATACTGGTCGCCCGCAGACTCACATCCATCCGAAGAGATGACATAGGCCGTTGAGATGACATTAGGCACATTCGCTATGATTTGGTTGTGACCGCTGCAAGGACCGGAATGGCGCACCTCACCCACCAGCAACGGAACTTCCTCGGCTTTCAAGCCAACATCGCTCAATATGGTGTTATAGACACCCTTCAGTCGGTCAGGCCAATCCGTCTGACCAGAGTTGTTTTCTCCCTGGTGGACCAAGATACCCTTGATGACGCCCACCTCTTTAGCCAGTTTAGCCATCTCGATCATACGCTCATACGGGTTTCCTCCGTAGTCCCTCGCATAATTTTTCAACCAATCCTGCGCCGAGTTTATGTAATTCACGCACCTGTTCTTTTCGAACAACTCGATGTCACATCCACCACAAGCGACGACTACGACACCCACACGGATCGCCGGGTCCAGATTCTCCACCAACGTGCGGCCGAAATTATCGACAGGACCATAACCGATGTTATTGCCGTGGAAGCAACGAGCCAAAGGAGGAACCGCAGTATACCACTCTCCCTTTTTCTTTCCGCAATTGGAGCAATTATCCGCAGTGTATAACCGCTGGAAACGTTCACTCACACCTTGCGTCTCCGAACTAGGCACAGTGGCATTACCCTCCATGTTGGATTGTCCGAAACAAATGTAAATGTGGAAATTCGGGTCCGGATCAGCCTGTGCCAATGCGGACATTCCCCAAAAACATAGCAAAAACGCTATACGGAATAGTTTGTTCTTTTTCATGGCATATAATTTAAGTACGGCAAATATAGGCAAACTCATATACTAAACTATGTAAATTTCAAGCAGAGAATATAACTATTTCGGCAACGGGAGATATTCACCCCTCAATCGCAAGAAACAATCTCGTCACCTACCCCAACCCGACTCTCCAACCTTCCCGTCTGCATCCACTTCACAGACGCATATCTGAAAATCAGAGAAGAACGACAAACAGGGAAGATTTTTCCAGTTTGTCGTCGATTGTTTTTTTGCGTTTGTCGTTGATTGTTTTTTTTTCTATATTCGCGGTTCAAAATAGTTTTTTTTAGATTTTTTAAGATTGTTGTTTAATTAAAATATACAGCGACATTAAATGGAAAGGCGAGTTGTTATAACAGGAATGGGTGTTTACTCTTGCTTGGGCAAGAACCTCGAAGAAGTCAGAGAATCACTTTACAATGGTAAGTCTGGTATCATTTTCGACCCTGTGCGCAAAGAGATGGGGTTCAGGTCCGCACTTACCGCACATTTGGAAATACCTGACTTGAAGGGTCAAGTGAGCAGGAATCAACGAGTATACATGCCAGAGCAAGCGAAATACGCATATGTTGCCACGACAGAGGCGCTCCGCAACGCTCGTCTCGACCAAGACTATATCGACAGCCATGAGATCGGCTTACTATATGGTAACGATAGTACCGCAGACGCTGTGGTGAAGAGCGTCGACACCATGCGTGAGAAGAAAGACACCACGTTGGTCGGCTCAGGTGCTATTTTCCAATCGATGAACTCCACCGTCACCATGAACTTGGGTTGTCTTTTCAGACTGAAAGGTATCAACCTGACCGTTTCAGGCGCATGCGCCAGCGGTTCCCACGCGATCGGTTTGGGTTCCCTCCTCATCAAGTGGGGCTTGCAGGACTGCATCGTATGCGGTGGCGCACAAGAGGTGAACCCTTACTCAATCGGTAGCTTCGACGGTATCAACGCATTCTCCACAAGGGAAAGCGATCCTACCAAGGCATCCCGTCCGTTCGACCGTGACCGTGACGGATTAGTTCCTGGAGGTGGTGCCGCTACGGTCATCATCGAAAGCTACGAATCAGCCGTGAAACGTGGCGCACCGATTCTGGCGGAGGTCATCGGCTACGGTTTCTCCTCAAACGGAGACCACATGTCTGTTCCTAACGTGGACGGGCCAAGCCGCTCCCTGGAGATGTGTCTCCGCGAAGCACACGTGGACAAGAAGGACATCGCCTACATCAATGCGCATGCGACTTCCACCCCTGTGGGAGACAAGAACGAGGCGAAAGCGATCGCGAACGTGTTCGAGGGATACAAGCCAGTCGTAGCCTCCACAAAGGCAATGACAGGCCACGAGATGTGGATGGCCGGATCCAGCGAAATCGTATACTCCATGCTGATGATGCAGAACGACTTCATCGCTCCGAACATCAATTTCGAGAATCCGGACGAGGACTCCGCAAGATTGAACATCCCTGCGAAGCGTCTTGACACCCACTTCGACATGTTCTTGTCCAACTCCTTCGGATTCGGAGGAACGAACTCCACATTGATAGTTAAAAGATTCACGAAATAATTGTGTCGATGGATAAAGATACGTTTATCGAAAAATTGAATGAATTGCTAGCCGAAGAGTTCGAGGTGGACATTCAGACCATCCGCCCGGAAGCGACAATTAAAATCACTTTGGCGATGGACAGCCTTAGTTTCGTCGACTTGATCGCCGTCATCGAGAATGAGTTCGGCATCAAGATACCGGGACAGGAGTTGAAGGAGCTGAAAGTATTCTCCCAACTCTATGATTACATTTACGAAAAGATTGAAAAGGAATGAGTTTGGATAAACCATTATACCAAGGCGAGCAGATCAAGGAATTGATACCGCAGCGCTTCCCCATCATGATGGTGGACACGTTGTACGAGGCGGACGAGTGCGACTGCCTGACAGGACTGACGATCGCGCAGGACAACATGTTTTGCGTGGAAGGTGAGTTCATCGAGCCAGGACTGATCGAACACATCGCCCAATCCGCATCCGCACACGCCGGAGTAAAAGCCAAACTGAAAAACGAGCCTACACCTGTCGGATACATCGGAGAGGTGAAGAAGTTCAAACTGGTATCCAAGCCTCTAGCGGGTGCCAAGCTCCTCACCTCCATCCACACCGTATCGGAGGTACAGAACGTATCGCTGATCAAGGCGGAGACGAAAGTGGAAGGTGAAGTGGTCGCTTCCTGCCAAATGAAGATATTCATCAAGGAATAGCCACCATGAAGAGAGATTCCTCACGACTGAGCGTGGATTATTCCGGCGAACCCTTGATGAGCCGCATCGACGTGAAGGTGCGATTCTCGGAAGTGGACTCCATCCGCGTCGTATGGCATGGCAGCTACGTCAAATATATGGAGGATGGACGTGAGGATTTCGGGGAGAAGTACGGACTCGAATACATGACCATCTTCAACAACGGATACACGGCTCCCATGGTGGACATGAAACTGCGTTATCTGCAAAGCGTCACCGTAGGCGACACGGTAGTGGTGGAGACGCGCTATGTGCCGACAAAGTCCGCGAAAATAATATTTGAATACAACATTTTCAGGAAAAGCGACAATGCCTTGGTGCTGACCGCCACGACGACACAAGTGTTCATGAGCAAGTCCGAAGGCACATTAGAGCTCAACAACCCTCCTTTTTATGAGGAGTGGAAAAAACGTTGGGGCGTCGAATGATTTAGCAATTGTACTTATATGCTTCTAGATAGATATTTTTCAATCAAAGAGGGAAAGAAGAACGAATCAGGTTCCGAATTCCTGATTACCTTGAATCCTGACCATCAGGTGTACCAAGGTCACTTCCCGGGAGACCCAATCTGTCCGGGCGTGTGCAGCATCCAGATGATACGCGAATGTGCGGAGATCTCCATGGAAAAGAGGCTCACGATCAGTGCGATATCACAATGCAGGTTCTCAGAACTGTTGACTCCAGCGAAAAACAAGGAATTGCTTCTGAGAATGACCCTCAACGACAAAGGGGACGGAACGGTCGGCGTGATCGCTTCCCTATTGTCCGACGATGCGCAAACATCTTTCCTAGAGTACAAAGGGGACTATTCCCTACAATGCTAAATGACACAACAACATGGCTAAATTCACGATAGCTGTCTATAACTACTTTAAGCAACATAAGATCATCTTCTACGCGGTCATGTTGCTGAGTTTTTCCTTCTTCGCTTACTTCGGACAGAAGATGGTCTACGAAGAGGACATCACCAAACTCCTTCCACCTGACGGAGAGGGCGACAATTCGAAAGAGATGGTTTTCGCCAACCTGAAAGTGAAAGACAAGCTTTTCGTCGTGTTCAAAATGAAGGACGACAGCAAAGACGTCCAGACCTTGAAATCCGCATGCGACTCTTTCTGCGGCGACTTGATGGAATCCGAAGTCGCGGAGGGGATGATCACAGACATACTCTACAAAGTGGATGCCGACCTCATACAATCGGGGGTGGCTTCCCTATACAACTACCTGCCAGTATTCCTGGACAGCACGGACTACGTCATGATGGATTCCTTAACCACCAAGGAACACATCGACATGCAGATGCAAAAGAACCTCATGACGCTCTACTCCCCTATGGGAGCGATGTTGGGACAAGTGATCGCACAAGACCCGCTCGCCCTACGGGAGATATTCGTGAGCAAGAAGGATGCGCTAAGGGACGGATTAGGATCCAATTACACACTGATCAGCCAGCATTTCTTCTCGCCTGACTCGGCCATCGCGCTGGCATTCATCTCCCCGAATTTCAAGACGGTCGATTCCAAACAGAGTGCGAAACTGATCGATGAGATAGACAAGGACTTGGACAAACTTGCCAAGACATTCCCTAACGTGGAGGTCTATTACCATGGTGCGGCGCCACAAAGCGTATACAACTCCAGGCAGATCAAACACGACCTGGTCATGACGCTATCCGTTTCCCTGCTGTTCGCATTGCTGGTGATCGGAATATGCTACCGCAACAAATCCACCCTGCTACAGATGGCGATACCGATCGTGTACGGCTTTTTCTTCGCCCTTTGCATCATCTACTTCCTCAAGGGGCAACTATCCCTGCTAGCCTTGGGCATTGGAGCGATTGTACTTGGCGTCGCGGTCAGCTACTGCCTGCACGTCATCACGCACTATAAATACGTGGGCAACCCTATCAAGGTGTTGGAAGAGCAATCCACACCGGTCTTCTTAGGATGTCTCACCACGATAGGCGCATTCATGAGCCTCATGTTCACCGACGCAGAGTTACTGAAAGACTTCGGTCTCTTCGCATCCTTGGCGTTGGCCGGCACCACCTTCTTCTGTCTGTTCTTCCTGCCACAGTTCTTCAACGAAGAGAAAAACAAACGTTACGAAAAGGCATTCAATCTATTAGAGAAGATCAATTCATACCCTTTCGAACGGAAGACATACCTCATCGGCGCCATCGTGGCCATCAGTCTCATTTGCTTCATCGGATCCAAATGGGTGCAGTTCGATTCCGACCTGACCCACATCTCCTACTACGACGCCAAGGTGTTGAAATCACAGGAGATTCTGGCCCAACACACGACGAAGGATTGCAGAACCGTCTACTTCGCCGCCGTCTCCGAAAACCTGGACAGCGCATTATGCTACTCGAAGAAATTGGAGAATGTGTTGTCCAACATAAAGGACAACTACGGGAAGGTGAGGTCATTCGGCACATCCAACAGCATGATATTCATACCGTTGGACGAGCAGGAGAGAAGACTCGACCGCTGGTACTCCTTCTGGACGGAGCAGAAAAAGGAACAGGTGTTCAACAACCTGAACGAGTCCGCCCTCAAATACGGATTAGACCCTACCGTTTTCATGGAGTTCCAAAACATGGTCGAAGAGGAACGCTCCACCCTGGTTTTGGCGGACTCCGACATACTGCCCTCCTCCCTCAAGAGCAACATGATCGAGTACACGGACGGCAAATACATGGTATTCACGCCAGTGAACCTACAACCTAAGGACAAGAAAGAAGTATGCGACGAAGTGACCAAGATACCGCACCTCGTCGTGATCGACCCATATTACTACACGAACAACATGGTGAAACTCATCCACGATGATTTCTCCACGACATTGCTCATCTCTTCCCTGTTCGTGCTCATCGTGCTCCTTTTGAGCTACCGAAGCGTCGTCCTTGCACTGATCGCCTTCCTGCCGATGGCTTTGAGCTGGTACATCGTCCTTGGCGTCATGAGCATCTTCAACATGCAATTCAATCTGATCAATATTGTGATCACGACCTTCATATTCGGTATAGGGGTCGATTATAGTATATTCGTCATGGACGGACTGCTCTCCGAATTCAGGATCAGGAAGAACGTGCTTGTCTTCCACAAGACCGCCATCCTTTTCTCCGCATTCGTACTGATCGTCAGCGTCGCGTCCCTGATGTTCGCCACACACCCAGCGGTCAGGTCCATAGGCATCTCAACGCTGATAGGCATGACCACCGCCGTGATCATCTCCTATTCGCTGGAGCCGTTCCTGTTCTATTGGCTCATCAAGCGTCCGATCGCCAAGAAGAAAGCGCCCGTCACCATCTTCAACATTCTGCACGGGGATGTCTACTTCAAGCTTGGGAAAGACCACATGTCGCTCAAGCAACAGATACGCAACAACTACGAGTACAAGGGGTACTACGTGGAGAAAGATTTGCGTAAGGAATTGGAAATCACGCACAACTACAACCTATTCCATAGCATCTTCCCACTGGAAGGCAACGTGTTGGAGTACGGATGCGGTTACGGATTCAAGTCATATTGGTTCGGTATCAACAACAAGCACAGCGAGATTGTAGGATACGACACGAACGAAGACCAGATACTGCTTGCGCAACATTGCTATCTGAACAATGACAGAATCAACTTCACTAGTTGTGCGGACGTGCTTCAACAACCATACGAGACAGTTATCGTCAACAAAGGATGGAACCTTGAGGACATTGAACCAGCGCTCGCGAAAACACGCTATCTGATCACATTCAAAGGATGCGAGAGCAGTATCATCAAAACCGATTTCATCAAGGAGGATGAGGATGAGCTCTATACACTTTACCGGGCCAAAAGATTTTACAAGTAATCTGCGATGAAATATGATGTAATCATCATAGGAAGTGGACTTGGAGGTTTGGAATGTGGATATACACTTTCCAAATGCGGGATGAACGTGTGTGTGCTCGAGCAGGGAGACGCCTTAGGGGGTTGTCTCCAGACATTCAAGAGGAAAGGGACCGAATTCGACACTGGTTTCCACTACGTGGGGGCATTGGACGAAGGGCAATCGCTCTGGCGGCTGTTCGACTTCTTTCAACTAATGGATCTGCCATGGCATAGGCTCGACAAGGAGTGTTTCGACGAGATTATCCTGAACGGAGAACAATTCAAATTCGTATCGGGGAGAGCCGAATTCGAGAAGGAACTAGCCTCCCGTTTCCCGAAGCAGAAAGACAACCTGAAAAAATACATGTCTACACTGGCGGATGTGGGCGACAACATATTCAAAAGTTTCGACACGGCTGATGCGGTGGATTTCTACCAAAAGCCAGCGTTTGTCAACTCCGCATACGACTTCCTGAACGAAACGATCACGGACGAGAAACTCCGCAACGTTCTGGCGGGCACCTCCCTGAAAATGGAACTCCATGCGAACCTGCCACTCTACGTGTACGCACAGATCAACGACTCCTTCATCCAAAGCGCATGGAGAATAGAAGGGGGAGGACAACAGATCGCAGAATGTCTGGCGAACAGCATCCGCCAGATGGGAGGCACAGTGCGCACCAAAGCCAAGGTGACGGAGTTGGTGGAGAAGGAAGGCAAACTATCCTGTGCGGTCGTGAACGGAGAGGAGCACATGGAAGCGGACACATTCATCTCCAACGCACACCCTGTCGCCACATTGGACATGGTGAAAGAGAGCCAAGTCCTGAAAAAAATATACAGAAAACGGATCGCCGGCATCCCGAACACGTTTGGCATGTTCACCGCCAACATCAAGCTGAAGGAGGGCATTCCGTACCTGAACCGCAACCAATTCATCTACGAGACGAACAATATCTGGGACTACGCATCCTTCGATACACGCCATCATACAGACGCCGCATTGGTGAGCTACCAAGTGCCTACGGGCAATTCTCCATACGCCACGAACATAGACATCCTCACCCCTATGAATTGGAGGGATGTGGAGCAATGGGCTGGAACGAAAGTCATGCGCCGCGGAGAGGAATACGAGACCTTCAAGAAGCAGAAACTTCAGCAGTGCATCTCACTCGTCTCCAAACACATAAAAGGATTGGAGGATTGCGTGGAGAACGTCTATACCAGCACGCCATTGTCCTACGCCGATTACACCTCCACATATGAGGGAAGCGCCTATGGCATCAAAAAAGACTACCAAAAACTGGTGTTCACCATGCTGACGCCCCGTACCCCACTGCCTAACCTGTTGCTGACCGGACAAAACCTGAATCTACATGGTGTACTAGGCGTATCCATGACCTCTTTCTTCACCTGTGCCGAAATTCTAGGCATGGACAAGATTAAAGATTTGTTAAAGCTTAGATAGATTTTGTAAAAATCTGTTAAATCCCTACGTTATTTGTTAACAAGTGTGAAATTCTTGCATTTTGGCATGTTTTTTGTACTATTTATAGTGTACAACAAAAAAGACATACCATTAGAATAAATTTCAATTCGTTTATTGAGTAATTCATGTTGCATCCATCAGTGCGAGAGCATAGATGGATGTTTTTTTATGTGAAATACCCGAAGCTTAAGGCGAATCCATGCGGAGGATCCACCTTAAACGCTTCGGGGGATAGTAAAGCTCAAATCACTTTGTTTTAGGCAATTGTCTGCTTGGGAACAAACTGCCTGAGACTCCTAGGCACAATTTACAGGAGGAGATATAATCCTTATCGTTCAGGTACTGCAAGGCCTTCTGCTGAAACTCGGGATCATCTATGCGGATTCCCTCGTCAGCCGCCACGATAGGATGCTCCAGTCCGATCTGAAAGATCCGCTGTTGCTCCTCGATATAGGCGGCCCTGGTACATTTGAAGAATATATTATTACGCACCATCAAACAACGGTACTTCATCCAACAATTCTCATAAATCTCCTTGATTCTATCCGTATCCTTCTCCTCGTCCGTACGAACAATCACATAGAACTGGTCCACCGCCTTAATGTTCAGAAGCACATGGTACTTTTTGGCCAGTTCCTTGATCTTCACAATGGTTTTCTCAGGCACAGGCATGCACTGATAGTTAGAGACCCAAAGTTGGTCGATTGTTGCCATGATATCCTCCGTTAACCGTTGGTTGGCAAGCAAACCATTGGTGATGATGCGGAGGTTCGTATCCGGGAACCTACGCTTGATCGTCTGCAGAATCTCCAGCAACTGAGGATGAAGCAGAGGCTCTCCTCCCGCCACCTTGATCACGTCAGGGTTTATATTCTTCTCCAGGAAGTCACAGATACGGTTCAACTCCTCCATGCTCATGAAACGTTCTTTGTGGAAAGGTGAGAGGTTACAGCATTGGTCGCAACGCAGGTTACAATGTTCGGAGACATGCAACTCGAACGACTCCGTACGGATCCTACCATTCTCGACCTTATACTTCTCCCCTTCTTTCACATACCCTTTCTTGTAGCACTGGGCCTCTATCATCAATCTCAGTCCGTCATAAGGCATGTCACTCTGTTGGTAATCAATGACACAATTCCTTGAGACAAATCTGCCCGCCATTCCACGGATGACCTCCAGATCCTCCTCTTCCTTGTAGTAGACGATGAGTTGTTGGATATCCTCCACAGCGAAACCATATTCCAGCCCATATTGCTTCAGATTGAACTGGCTCAGGAGCCAACGGAGGTTCTCCATGCTTTTGTACAATTGTTCATAGGCATCGTCAGGGAAGAGGACTTTCTCATCGACCATACTCATGGTCGCCGAGCTCCAAAGCATGGAGGTATTATCCTGCTCCAAAATCGCCCCACGACACATATCCTGTTGTATGTCAGTATCAAACATACAAGCCTTCTTCTGCTTGACATTCTCGATATAGAGAGGTTGCGCCTCACTGCCATACACAGTGATCCTGATTTCAGAACCGTTCAGGACATCACTCATAGGTGGCAAGGCCCAACCCGTCTTCTCCGCACCCCACAGCTTCACGCAAGCCTCATTTCGACTTCGGCACAACAACGGGAAGGATCCCTTCGGCAAGCTAGTCCGCACAAAGAGCGGGCGCATAGGCAGAATCGTTTCAAACACGCTTTGAAGCGTTGATTCCTGCGTGCCTGCATCCAAGGAGATGGTCCAGCAATTATCACCTGTATGCTGAATAGGCACGAGACGAGCCAAAGCTTCGTCATTGAATTGTTGCAATCGTTTTTCCATAAATGTTGTATATTCTGTTGAGTAAATACTTAGCAATGATTTTTTTATGTTATAATCGACACCGATACGTTCTGTGACAGGCAAGAAGATTGGCTCCCGCACTTCTCCTTCAATGAGGGAAGAGATCTCCTTCCGGTACAACTCCTCACTAACCGAATCGTTTCCCGCCTTGTCCAACAACTTATCGACGAAGGGAATATTCTGCTGTCGGAGCGTCGTCAGCGCCTCCCGATAAGTGGTCAACGCCCCCAACCGTCCTAACCGGTATTCTCTCCACCCTCTCACCTCGTTGTATGGGGCATCGTCGTAAAAGAAGAGTTTTACAACCTCGCTTTCCATCAACTTCCTTCCGACCATCGAAACGATATGATGGTCGATGTGTCCGCCAATGCCCAAAGGGAAATAGAGCTCATCAGGCGCATACTGGTCGCACAAGGCCCGGATATGCTCAGAGAGGGTCTCGACAAGCGATTCCTCCTCCGTCCCGTGATGGAACAGCAACGTAGGGAAATCCTTGTATGCCTTGTTTCTAAATGGGGCGTCCGGATACCCCAAATGGATGTAGTGCGCATTCAGGAGCTGAGCCACCCGCTTATCCTCTTCCCTCCGTTGGGCATGGATAGGACCGCCCTCGGTGAATACGGTGATGATAAAGTTCTCCTCGTCCTGCTCTTGATGGAGCTTCATACCGCAGCTCAGCACCACATCGTCCAAGTGGGGAGAGATATAGAAACGCCGCGTCTTTTTCCTGAAATGCGTTGCAGGCCGCTGAGGTTGTCCCGTCCGCATAAGTCGCGCAATTCTATCGACCATGGACGAGAGCCCTCCCCTAGTGCGGAACGAAGCCTGCAGAGCACGTGCATTTGTCCGATAGATAGGCGTACGGAGAAGCGTTCCGATTGCCTCCCGGTAGGCCTCCTCGCTCGGGTGGATGCCATCCAGCACGACCCCCACCTGGGCGGATTCAACCATGCGCGCCTGAAAGAACTGATCATTACAGAGAGGCACAACCCCCACCGGCAAGCCATAGGACAAAGCCTCCATGGTGGAATTGGAACCGCCATGCGTTATGAAAAGGTCCGTCTGTTCCATCAAGGCCAACTGGGGCACGTACGATTGGAGAATCGCATCATCCGGCACATGGCGCAACAGCTGCGGATCCATGCTGCCGACGGAGAGGATAAGCTGCAAATCATCCCATCCCGCCACCGCATCGATAATGGTTTGAAAGATCTCCGGATGATAGAAGTTCTGACTACCCAAAGAGACGAATAGATGCCTCTTCAGAGGATCCAACCGATCAAAAGGGAAGGCGATATGACGCTCACGGTTGGTATGGTCGTCCCACGAAGTTCCCACATAAAAGGAGCAATCATTCTGACACAGTTCTCTCGGAACGTAATCCTCCGAGAAATAGACAAAATTGAGCCAAGGAGAGACAACGTCGCACAGATGGAACTTAGGGCGGTCCGGGAAGAGACGCGCGCGCTCCAAGGCGCATTGGTCAAAGGCCTCCGTCAGAGCGGCATTCCAAGTGACGGGTACCAACGGGTTGATTGAACTCGAGACAGCCACCCAAGGGATCCGAGACTCCTGAGAGACAATATGCGTGGCATATACCATCGGGTCACTAATGAGCAAGTCCGGACGGAACGAAGCGACCACCTCACGCAGGCATGTCACCTGATTCGGCACCACGTCTATCAGCAAGAATTTCAACCAATCACGCATCCACTCCTTGTCGTTCTGCTTCTCCGCGAAAGATTGACCATTCGAAGAGAACCAATCCGGCCTAGGGTCTCTAGAGGCATAGCACTCGGCGTGAATATCCATCTCATCCAAGACATTATCCACGCTCTCCCTACCGAAGAAAGCTAGCCTAGCCCCTTGCAGATAGAGATCCTTCGCCAACCCGAGAAGGGGGTGTAGATGACCCTTTTCAGGTATGCAAATGAATAAAATCCTTTTGTCAGATAAGATATTCATAAGGCTATACCGTTTATGTTTCACAAAGAATTACTGTAAAGGAAAGAGATTCGTTTATCAATACCCAGTTCGTATATTTTCCACTCCGTCTCGTCAGGTACCATTCCGTGGATCGAGTCGCCCTTCGAGAGACGTTCCCGAATTTCCGTCGCCCTATTTGGCGCCTGGATATCAGGGACACAGGTGCTTAGTTGTTCCGCCTCCCCCATCACAATGTGCGCCGGATTGGTGCTATAGAGGTGCGTGAAACGAGGCATCAGCCAACGGATCCCCTTTATCTTCTCCATCATATAAGGGGTTTGCTGGAAGGGAACGACCCATACCCGCTTGTGGCAGGTCGGATGGATATAGGCGCAGATCATCTCCATCCTTTCCCCAGCCGTGGCAGGGTCGCGGCGTGTGAGTGCCTGATCAGCGCATGCGATGGACAGTATCGCCTCATCATGGTGTCGGAGCATCTGTTGGAGAAACTCCACATGTCCGTTATGGAACGGTTGCGCACGCGTGATGAAGAGCGCACGGCTAACCGTATCGGAAAAACCATCCATCCCGATCGGCTGTTCCTCCGTCCTTTCAGTCGAAAGCCCCATCAAACGCGCAGTGAGAAGCAGATCCTCCTGAGCGGATACGAGGTGAGTAAAACCCGGAAGGAAATGCGAAAGCCGCATGAGTATCTGCTGGGATGATAACCCTTGACCGTCAAAAGGGAGCAAGTAAAAGGGACGGATACAGGACCCCAACAAGGTCTGCTTGGTGACCGCCAATACATCCCCAGGGTGGCACCCAAGGTCCGCCACACGTTCGAAACCGCGCCAAAGAACCACAACGATCAGCTCGTCGAAACGCTTTTCGTAACCCGCAAGATTTTTTTCCGAAAGAATAAAACCCCCATTGACTATGACAAGAACCCTATTCATGACTTTTCCTTCATAGAATTATTAATTACAATGCAAACATAACACAAATTATTCAATTACACAAATTTTTTGCGTATAATTTACTACACAATTAAAGCATTGCAGGAAACCATTCTCCTTGGTGAGTCTCCATTCGCCGTAAAAAGCGTGGTTCATATAGAGCAAAGACTGTTGGAGTGCAAAATACGCATGCCAGAAAGGAAGGTTCTTTTCATAGAATTCACGCAACAACGGGTCGTATGATTCAAGGAAATAGAGAACCTCAGACTGATTGATATTGAGACAAGGGTTTGTCTTGTCTGTTTTGCAGAGTCGAAGGGCAGAGAAGATAACGTCCATCTCCGCATAACCTATCGTAACCTCCTCAAAATCAAGGAAGCACACCAGCGAAGGGAATTCCTCCTGCGCTTTTTCAAAAAGGAGATTTTCTTGGTGGATATCACCATGGATAAGCTGTTTTCGCAAGCCCTGACAGAGAAGTGCCGCATCCGCCAACAGCTGGTAGGCATTTCGCACAAAGGTGTCGAAATGGTGGGCCAGTTCGTCCCGAATGGACTCTTGCCTACCCTGCCATTCCGTGGATGCCGTGATGAGCTGCAAATAGTTTCTCTGCTTGGTCTCGAAATCGAGGAAAGGTTCCTCCGGAGAGCAAGTCACAGCGGACAACGCCTGGTTCAGTTCACGACAGTTCCGCGCTATCTCCTTCAAGAGCGGACGGCTAGGCGTTTCCCATAGGGGTAAGGTATGGCCTTGCCGATAGACGAAGAGGGAAAGCAACCGTTCTTTCCGCGAAACGATCCAAGGGGCATCGGAGGTTGAGTGGCACAGTGCGCAAGGGATAGGTATCTTCGTATACCCCTGCAAATATATAGCGTGAAGCATATCGTAGAGGGACGACAGAAGTCTCTTATCCGCCGTCTTGGAATGGATGCGTACGACATGCCTATCGGGATGATCTTTTTCTATCACATTCGTATTCGAACGTCCCTTTATAAGGCCCGATTCATCGAAGAGGAAATCAACGTCCCAAGCCTGATGGACCAGTGCACAAAGCTCGCCGACGGTAATGGGAACCGAGGAGGAAATCATATCGTTATCCGACAGGGAACATTCCGAATGGGTATTTAACGGGTGAGTCATTGATAGAATCGTTTAAATATGATGAAACTACAGGAGTTGAATGAATCCGCATCAATATGTATCATAGTCTAATATCTGAAACATTTTTAGTGGTATCTGACAAAAGGTATGGATAATATGGGCTAAACGCCTTGAACATCAAAGAATATAGGGGAAACACATCTGTCAAGAAAAACCGGGAAGTGATTCAAACCATATAACTGGCAATCACTCAAAGAACTTAGTCCAAACCTCTTCTAACCTTTTCGCGATATTATAAGCCAACACCGGAGGCACCGCATTGCCAATCACCTTATAAGCACCAGAGGCGCTAACAGCGAAACGACTCGTGCCAGCCTTACGGTAAACGAACGGATAGTCCGGCGGGAATGTCTGTATCAAGGCACACTCTCTTGGAGTCAACCTTCTCTCTTTCAATCCCTTACTTAGCTCATCCGAGTATTTACCACCATGCTCCGCCGACAAACGTCGGTACTCTATGTTCCCATGGTGCTCGGACCTAATCGTCGGACCTAGCCCCCTGAGATTCACCTCACTCTGCCCTTGGCAGTGACTGCCCATGTACTTCGCCTTCGAGTAATTGACGTGGGAGAGATCCGTACTATCCTCAGGCTCTTTCAAGTCACAGAAGACATCCGCACACGTCACAGGAGGCAATAGGTTTGGATCCTTCATCGTATAAGCGTGGGTTGGCGTCGGATAAGGATTGTACTCCTCCGGGATGTTCCCGCTCTCGAAGATTCTTCTCGCGGTCTCATTCAGTGCAGATTTCTTCACACCGATGAAGATCACACGCTCCCGCATCTCCGGCACACCATAGTTGCCCGCATTCAACACTTGGGGATCGAACACGTAATAATCATGGCCATCCGCAGAGGCGAAATCTTTTTGGATGATATTCTTCACATCCCCCAAGCTGACCAATCCCTTCACGTTCTCCGCAATGAATATCTTAGGCTTGACGATGTCTATCACCTGCTTCATCCAGAAATAGAGTTTCCCTCTCGTCTCCTCCGAAGCCACATCCTCCGTCCGTTTCTCGCCATTATGGCTCATTTGGGAGTCGAAGCCCCTCCGCTTGCCCGCGACACTGAAATCCTGGCAAGGGAACCCGCCCGTGACGATATCCACGGAGGAGGGGAAAGCATTGTCACCATTCTGATGCGCCTTAACCAAATCCACCACACTCTCCGTATGGAACACATCACCGCCGCAGCCGAACCGTCCCATGTATTTCGTCCACGAATGGAAAGCCTCCGACAAGATATCGTTGGCAAAGACCGTACGGAAGCGGTTCTTCTTCAGGAGAACCCAATTGTCATTGACCGCACGCTCAATCCAGCCTGACGTTTCCGGGACAGACCTTTTATTGCAGATAAATCCGCCTTCGAAGCCAAGGTCCATGCCTCCGCAACCAGAGAATAGAGAGAGGACGTTCAAGCACCCCTTCTTGGGTTGCCCCTTCAAAGGAGCGGTACAAGCCTCGTCAGTGCCAGACAAGAAGTCCGCCACCTCTTCCTTGTTATATGGATTGGACCGATTCATCATTCACAAATGTTTTTATTAAAAGAAGGCTCGATACGAGACCGAGCCTTCTTCCAAATATTATTTAGAGTATTTTATTAATACTCCATCTTCGTCATACGAACGTATGATTGGTAACGCTTCTTAGCCATCTCCTCAGAGGCGTTGAACAACTCTTGTGCCTCGTTAGGGAATTGCTTCATAACGGAAGCGTAACGAACCTCACCCTTCAAGAAGTCTTGGAACTTGCTGTAATCAGGCTCTTTTGAATCCAATGTGAATGGGTTCTTGCCCTCAGCCTCCAAAGCTGGGTTGAATCTCCACAAGTGCCAGTATCCACACTCAACGGCCTTAGCCTCCTCAGCCTGAGCCTTGCCCATGCCGGCCTTCAAACCGTGGTTGATACATGGAGCATATGCGATAATCAAAGATGGTCCGTCGTATGCCTCAGCCTCCTTAAGCGCCTTCAAGCATTGAGCTTGGTTAGCACCCATAGCGATCTGAGCCACATAAACATAACCATAAGTGGTAGCGATCATACCCAAATCCTTCTTACGTACTCTCTTACCGGATGCGGCGAACTTAGCGATAGCGCCAAGAGGAGTAGCCTTAGAAGACTGACCACCCGTGTTAGAGTAAACCTCAGTATCCAATACCAAGATGTTCACGTTCTTACCGGAAGCGATCACGTGATCCAAACCTCCGTAACCGATATCGTATGACGCACCGTCACCACCGATGATCCATTGAGAACGCTTGATCATATAGCCAGTCAACTCTGACAATTGCTTGCAGTGGTCGCACTTGCTCTTACCAGCCTCAACGATAGGGATGATCTTCTCAGTGATCTCTTGTGACTTAGCGGCGTCGTTTCTGTTATCCAACCAAGCTTGGAACAACTCCTTAGCCTCAGCAGGCGTGCAGTCAGCGGCGATAGCCTCGGTCATGATCTTCACGATACGCTCGCGCATCTTCTCGTTAGCCAATTCCATACCCAAACCGAACTCGCAGAAGTCCTCGAACAAAGAGTTAGCCCAAGCTGGACCTTGACCCTTCTCGTTCTTCGTGTAAGGAGTTGACGGGATAGAACCTGAGTAGATAGAAGAACAACCCGTTGCGTTAGCCACGATCTCACGGTTACCGAACAATTGGGAGATCAACTTCACGTATGGAGTCTCACCACAACCCGAGCAAGCGCCGGAGAATTCGAACAATGGAGTAGCGAACTGAGAGTTCTTAGGGTTGGCAGTGATGTCAACCAAGTGTTGCTTGCTGGAAACCTTCTTAACAGCGTATTCCCAGTTAGCGGACTCAACAGCCGTAGCCTTGGATTCAGGATCGAACGCAACCATCTTAAGAGCTTGCTTGCCCTTCTCAGGGTTGTTACCCAAACATACGTCAACACAGTTGCCGCAGCCCAAGCAATCCAAAACGCCAACCTGCATACGGAACTTCATGCCCTTCATGGCAGCAGGCGCCTTCATCTCGATCATGTCACCGTTCATGCCCTTAGCCTCATCGTCAGTCATAACGATTGGACGGATACATGCGTGAGGACAAACGAACGCACAGTTGTTACATTGGATACAGTCAGCGGCATTCCATTGAGGAACGAACGCAGACACACCACGTTTCTCGTATGCGGCTGTACCAGCAGGCCACTCACCATCCTCGATGTTCTTGAATGCGGAAACTGGCAACAAGTCACCGTTCTGCGCATTGATAGGACGAACGATCTTATTGATGAACTCAGGATCGTCGTTCTTCTTAGCTGCATCCTCGCCGAGCTTAGCCCAAGCTGGATCGATAGCCAACTCTTTATATTCACCACCACGGTCTACCGCAGCGTAGTTCTTGTTCACGACATCCTCACCCTTCTTTCCGTAAGACTTAACGATGAACTTCTTCATCTGCTCAACAGCCAACTCTACAGGGATGACACCTGTGATACGGAAGAATGCAGATTGAAGGATGGTATTGGTACGGTTACCCAGACCAATCTCTTGAGCGATCTTGGTAGCGTTGATGTAGTAAACCTTAATATTGTTCTTAGCGAAGTAAGCTTTCACCTTGTTAGGCAAGTTCTTAGCCAACTCCTCGCCTTCCCAGATCGTGTTCAGCAAGAACGTACCGTTCTTCTGCAAACCACGAGTCACATCGTACATGTGGAGGTAAGCCTGAACGTGGCAAGCCACGAAGTTAGGCGTGTTCACCAAGTAAGTGGAACGGATAGGCGTATCACCGAAACGCAAGTGTGAGCAAGTGAAACCTCCTGACTTCTTAGAGTCGTAAGAGAAGTATGCCTGACAGTGCTTGTTGGTGTTGTCACCGATGATCTTCACAGAGTTCTTGTTAGCGCCGACAGTACCATCAGCACCCAAACCGTAGAACTTAGCCTCGAACATGCCGGCGCCACCCACAGCGACCTCCTCCTTCTTAGGAAGGGAAGTGAAGGTAACATCGTCCACGATACCGATCGTGAAGTGGTTCTTAGGCTCCTTCATCGCCATGTTCTCATATACAGAGATGATTTGAGCAGGAGTAGTATCGTTAGAACCCAAACCGTAACGGCCACCGATCACCTTAGGAGAATCCTTCACGTCGAAGAATGCCTCGCGAACGTCCAAATACAAAGGATCACCATTTGCACCTGGCTCTTTCGTTCTATCCAATACGGTAACCACCTTAGCGCTCTTAGGAACTGCAGCGAGCAAATGCTTGGTTGAGAATGGGCGGAACAAGTGAACAGCCACCAAACCAACCTTCTCGCCCTTAGCGGCCAAGAAGTCGATCACCTCACGGATACACTCCGTTACGGAACCCATGGCGATGATGACGCGGTCTGCGTCCTTAGCACCATAGTAATCGAACAAACCATAGTTACGTCCAGTGATCTTAGAGATCTCCTTCATGTAGTTCTCAACGATCTCAGGAACGTTGTTGTACATTGTATTGCAAGACTCACGGTGAGTGAAGAACGTATCAGGGTTCTCCGCCATACCGCGCATTACAGGCTTATTTGGATTCAAAGCTCTTGAGCGGAATTCAGCCAACTTCTCTTGGTCGATCAATCCAGCCAAATCCTCGTTGTCCAACTTCTCGATCTTCTGGATCTCGTGTGAAGTACGGAATCCGTCGAAGAAGTTCAAGAAAGGAACTTGAGACTTAATGGTTGACAAGTGTGCCACACCAGCCAAATCCATAACCTCCTGTACTGAACCCTCAGCCAACATCGCGAAACCGGTCTGGCGGCATGCGTAAACGTCCTGATGGTCACCGAAGATACAGAGGGAGTGGGATGCGATGGTACGAGCCGAAACATGGAACACAGCAGGCATCTTCTCAGCCGCGATCTTGTACATGTTAGGGATCATCAACAACAAGCCTTGGGAAGCCGTATAAGTTGATGTCAAAGCACCCGCTTGGATTGCACCGTGAACTGCACCAGCGGCACCTGCCTCTGACTGCATTTCTGTTACTGACACTGTCTCGCCGAAGATGTTCTTGCGACCTTGAGCGGCCCACTCATCCACGTGCTCAGCCATCGTTGAAGATGGTGTGATTGGGTAGATACAGGCGCACTCGCTGAACATATAGGAAATATGTGCAGCAGCCTCATTACCATCACAAGTGATGAATTTTTTTTCTTTAGCCATAATTTTATAAATTGAACAATAAAAATTCCAATCTCCTTTCGTGAAAAAACACTATTTTCACACAAAACGCAAAAGTAGTAAAAAATTTTTTCATAATCCGCAAACATCAGACTTGTTTGCGATTTAATTTTTTCAACCGAACATCTCCTGACTCTTCATCGAAAAGAGGAGGATTCTGAAACTCACCGATTTACCCGAACAACACCCGAACGGATCTCGTCAATCAAGGCGGAAATAGCCGAAGAAAAGGACGGTTATCTGTGGAAAAATAGACCAGCGAAAAAGAAAATTAGGAAGGAAAACATATCGATAAAATGCTTACCTTTGCAACATGAATATGAATATAATGGTTACACACTAAAAATTTTGCCGTTATGATAGTTTATGCATGTCCAAATATTAGTGACGCTAACATTAGGATCAAAGAGGTGCAATTCAAAAGCGACGCGGACATTATCATCTATAAATGCTCAAGCATGGGTGACTCCAACTCGGAAAACACGAACTGGTTCTTCTGCGACAGCCCTGCCAACGCGGTGCTGAAAGTCTATTTCGTCTCCAACGTCGCCGACGCCCACCTGAAGGTCTACTTCTCGAACTTCAGAGCCGACGCACACTGGCTGAACCACTTCAAAGAGCACCTCATCAACAAACGTCACCTCTAAGTTAGAAAGAAACCGCACTGCGGATAGTTATTAACGGGACAAGTCACCCCACCCTCCATCGGACGCCTCCGAATCGGGTTTTAAGGTGACTTGTCCGAACATCTTCCTGACATTGAGCCTCCCCATAGCAAACCAACCTCCGTACATTGTTTGCATCATATTACAAATCAACCATTTACAACAATTCAAAAGGACGTCCGGTTAACCCAAAAACAGGCGAATCTTTTTTTGCCCCCGAAGTAAAACGTATGCCGAAAAATTGTAACTTTGCAAAAGTTCAAATTAGTTTCAACAATAAGACAAAAGTAATTTTAAATCGCATTATATGAAACGCATATTCAAAATCGGAGGAATCGCGTTATTGGCAATCATCGCACTGCTGGCGATACTTCCCTTCCTGTTCAAGGACAAGGTAAAAGAAGTGGTTATCAACGAAGTGAATGACATGCTGAACGCTGAGCTGTACTCAGGAGACTTCTCCATGAACTTCTTCAGACATTTCCCTAACGCATCCGTCACCCTCGAGAACATCGGCATCGTCGGCGAGGACGAATTCAAGGGAGACACCTTGGCGGACATCGGAAAAATCGCGGCCGTCATCGACCTGTCCAGCCTATTCTCCGATTCCTATGTGATCAGGTCCATCGAAATCATCAACCCGACCTTCAACGCGAAGGTGCTGGAGGATGGGAAAGCCAACTGGGACATCGTAAAGAGCGACTCCACCGAGACTGTCGAGGAAGACACGACAAGCTCCGCCGCCGTCCTATTGGCGCTCGACAAACTCATCATCGAAAACCTTTGCGCGAACTACGACAACAAGCAGGATAGCATGTCGGCCTCCGTCGACCATCTCAACCTGAACTTGGCCGGAGACCTCGCCCTGGACAAAGAGGCGCTCGCCAACATCAAGACGTTCAAACTGATGTTCGATAAGATAACCTACACGGACGACAAATCCGCCACCCACGCAGTGCTGGAAAACACCCAGCTGGATTTCTCCGGCAACGTGAGCGAAAGCGTTTCCGACATCAACCTCAAACTTAACGTGGACTCCGTATCCGTAGCCCTCTCCAACATCCCTTATCTGAACAAGGCGAAGACTAACGCCGACATCAAGATATTGGCTGACTTGGCGAACGACAAATACACCTTCGGAGAGAACCAAATCTCCTTGAACGAAATAAAGGCTAACTTCTCGGGTTTTGTGCAACTCATCGACACAACCGCCATCGATATGGACTTGTCGCTGAACACGCCTGGCATAGACTTCAAGCAGATACTCTCCTTAATCCCTGCCATCTACGCCCAAGACTTCGCCTCCGTGCAAACAGCAGGAGAAGTGTCCCTTTCCGCCACAGCGAAAGGCCGCATGGAGGGTGACACACTCCCCGCCATCAATGCGGACTTGAAGATAACGAACGCCATGTTCAAATACCCGGACCTGCCTAGTTCAATCAATGACATCAACGTCAACGCGAACATCCACAACCCTGGAAACATCGCCGACTCAACCGTCATCGACGTGAAGAAGCTCGGTCTCAAGATGGCGGGCAACCCATTCGACGTGACATTGTTGATGAAGACTCCTGTATCCGACCCGGAATTCCATTTCGCGGCGGACGGTATCATCGACTTCAGCAAACTGACAGAGGTGGTTCACTTGGATGAGATGAAAATCAACGGTATAATGACCGCCGCCTTGAAGGCAAACGGAAAGATGTCTTACGTGGACAAAGAAGAATACGACAAGTTCTCCATCCTCGGCTCCCTCAACCTGAAGGACTTCCTGCTGAAGATGAGTTCATTGGACTTCGACGTGAACATGAACACCGCCAACATGGAGTTCACCTCCCAAAACGTGAAGATGAATGCGGACCTAGGGTTGGGCAAGAGCGACCTGAAATTGGACGGAACGCTACAAAACTTCTTGCAATACGCACTTAGAGACGAGACGATCTCGGGTACCCTGAACGTCAGCTCCAACTACATCGACGCCAACGAATTGTTAGGAGGCGAGGAAGAAAGCACCAGCGCTAACCCGGAAAGCGCAACCGAGAACTCCATCATCGACATCCCTGGCAACGTCGATTTCGCATTGACCACCAACATCAACAAACTGCTCTTTGAGGATATCGAGATTACCCAACTGAAAGGAAACCTCACCCTGAAAGAAAAGGTGGCGAGGATCAGCACCCTGAGCGGTAACACGATGGGCGGATCATTCAACGTCAACGGAGAATACGACGTGAAGGATACACTCTCCCCAAAGGTGGATCTTGCGCTAGTGCTGAAGGAGATGAAAATCTCCGAAGTATTCACCAAAGTATCCACAGCCAACAAACTGGCTCCAATTTTGTCAGACGCTTCGGGTAACTTCTCGATGGACATGAAATTCAATTCCAAGCTGGATCACGGCATGACGCCTGACTTGTCCACCGTCAACGGAAAGGGTAAATTCTCCTCCAGGGAAGTTGGGCTGAACGACGTGAAGGCATTCAACACGATCGAGGAGAAAGCCAAGGCGCTAGGCAATGTCGGAAACAAGATCAACTTCCCTTCCCTGAAGAACCCTCAGATGAAGGACATCAACATCAAGTTCACCATCAAGGACGGAAGATTGGAGGTCGATCCATTCGAGACCGCCATACAAACCGCAATGTTCAAATTCTCTGGTTCGTCCGGACTTGACCAGACATTGGACTACATCTCCACCATATCGCTCAAATCCATCACGGACAAAATACCGGTGGCATTCGACGTGAAGATCGGTGGCACATTCACCTCCCCTAAAGTGACTGTCGGAGCAGGCTCAACCATCGAATCCATCAAGGAGAAAGCGATGGAAGTTGTCGACAAGGCGAAAGAAAAGGCTATCGCAAACGCCAAGGCGCAAAAGGAAAAGATGGTGGCAGAGGCAAAAGCACAACGCGAAAAGATGGTAGCGGAAGCGCAAAAAGGTGCGGACAAACTCGTGGAGGAGGCAAAGGCCAACTCCCAAAAACTGCAGGACAAAGCCACCAACCCTATCGCTAAGGCAGCCGCCAAAAAGACTGGTGAAGCAGGCGTCAAGAAAGCACAGGAAAAAGCCAACAAGATGGTGAGCGACGCAGCAGCCGCCGGAGACAAACTGGTCCAGAACGCTGAGAAGAACGGAGACGCTCTAATCGAAAAAGCATCAGCAACAGGTGGAAACAACAAGAAAACAGAATGATTGAAATAGGCAAAATAAACAAAATGACCGTTAAATCCATCGGTCAGAAGGAGGTGGTCGTCGTATCCGAAGACGAGGAGACATTCAATATTCCCAAGGAGGAGTTCACAGAAACACCCCAAGAAGGCGATGTCGTGAAAATCTTCCTCTACAAGGATGCGGACAAAAAGACAATCGGCTCGGCGAAGATTCCTTTCGCCATCGCAGGCGAGTTCGAATTCCTGTCCGTCGTGCAGGTCTCCTCGGCGGGCGCACTGCTCGATTGGGGGCTGAAGCGCAAGCTATTCCTTCCTTCCAAGGAGCAGACCAGCAAACTCGCCCTCGGAGGCACCTACCTCGTGCATGTCTTCTATGACCACCACACGGAACAGGTCATCGCCAGCATGCACGTGGATGACTTCCTCGATCTGGACAAGCCAACCTACAAAAGGAACGATGAGGTGGACATCCTATTCGCCAAAGAGACCGACCTAGGATACAAGGTGATCGTGGACGACGCCTACTGGGGTCTGGTTTACCACAGCGAGATCTTCGAACACATAGATTTCGCCATGCGCACCAAAGGGTACGTGAAATGCGTAAGGGAGGATGGCAAACTCGACGTGGCCCTACAACCACAAGGCTACAAGGTGGTGGACACCATCAGCGAGCAGATACTCGATGAACTGAAACGTAGGAACGGCTACCTGCCTATGAACGACAAGACAGATGCGGACATCATCTACAACACCTTCGGATGCAGCAAGAAAGCATTCAAGAAAACGTTGGGTTCATTGTACAAACAACGGATCATCACTATCGGAGACGATGGCATCAGGCTAACAGAGGAGGATTAAGCCGGATTAAGCGGATTAAAAGAATTCAAGAAACAATTCTTAATTCTTAATTCACTTGATTTCCCCCTCTTGCGTTACGATCTCCTTCTCGTCGAAGCCATCCGACTCGTCATCGAACAGACGCTTACCGCAGTACCTGCAAAAAACAGCGTCCTCGTCATGCCCCGTCTTGTGGCAATGAGGACATGGCCGGATGGAGAACTTCTTCTTATCTGTTATCATCTGTGCGGAGACGATACCCGTAGGCACCGCCAGCACCGTGTAACCCAAGAGCATCACGAAGGCGGACAAAAACCGTCCCAAGCCCGTCATCGGGGTGATATCCCCATAGCCTACCGTCGTGGTGGTCACAATCGCCCAATAGATACTGCTAGGGATGTCGTGGAAACTGCTACCTTCAATACCGCCCTCCACCATGTACATCACCGTTCCGATGCACACAACAAGAAGCAACACGAATACGAAGAAGACGATGATCTTACGGAAACTGGCCTTCAAGGAGTTCAACAGGATCTCACCCTCCCTCCAATAAGAGAAGAGCTTAAAGATGCGGAAAACACGTATCAGACGCAGGATACGGATGGTCAACAAGCCATGCGCGTTCGGGAAGAAAAAGCCAAGGTAGGTCGGTACCGTAGCCAGCAAGTCCACGATGCCGAAGAAACTGGTGGCATACTTGAACGGATGAGGGGAACAATAGAGCCTCAACACGTACTCAACCGTGAAAAAGACCGTGAAGACCCACTCCAAGATATTCAAAAAGAACTTAAACGTCGGCGGGAAAATCGCAAGACTCTCCAATATCACGACCAAGACACTCACAAGGATAAACAGGATGAGCAAGACATCAAACATCTTACCCATAGGGGAATCCGTATCGTAGATCACCATATAAATCTTATGCTTCAACTCCTCGTTGTGCATAAAATCATGCCATTTCTTCTTTAGACCAAGCATATCAAATTCATAAAAACTATATTCCAAACAAAGTCGACAAGAGCGCCGTATGCTCAAGGAAAATCTTCACGCCTATGCCGATCAAGACAAGGCCACCCACCAGCTCCATATTCACGGGAAGATGCCTTCCCAAATAGAGTCCGACAAGGTTTCCCGCCACGGAAAGCGCGAAGCTGAACAATCCGATCATCGTCAATGCGAACGCAAAGGTAGGAATAGTTTCTGAAATAAACACTAGACCAGTCGCTAAAGCGTCGATACTGGTGGCAATCGCCAGCAACGTCAATGTTTTCCAACGCAACGCAGGTTGAGATTCACCCTCCTCCTTGTCAGAACGGCTCTCCCGTATCATCTTCACGCCAAGGAACACAAGCACGGCCAAGGCTATCCAATGGTCGTAAGCCTCTATCTTTTCCTTGAAACCCACACCAGCCAACCAGCCGATGAGAGGCATGAAGGCCTGGAAGAAGCCGAACAGAAGGGCCATCTTCATAATAGGAACAAAATGGAATCGCCCGAGAGCGACCCCATTTGTAATAGAAACTGCGAAACAATCCATCGCCAACGCGATGGCTAGCAGCAATATGGTTCCAACATCCATGTGGAACAGATTAGATTAACACTTTGCCAATGCTTGTTCCAAATCCGCGATGATGTCCTCTGGTTCCTCGATACCTACAGAGAAACGGATCAAGTCAGGACGTACACCTGCGGCGATCAACTGCTCATCGGTCAACTGACGGTGAGTATGGGAAGCCGGGTGAAGCACACAAGTACGTGCGTCCGCCACGTGCGTCACGATGCAAGCCAACTGCAAGGAATCCATGAACTTGATAGACTCCTCACGTCCGCCCTTGACACCGAAGGTAACCACACCGCAAGATTGTCCGTTGGTGAATTGTTTCTGAGCCAACTCATAATAAGGGCTGGACTTCAATCCAGGGTAGTTCACCCAAGCCACCTTAGGGTGTTTCTCCAAATATTCAGCCACCAACTGAGCGTTCTCGCAGTGCTTAGGCATACGCAAGTGAAGCGTCTCCAAACCGAGGTTCAACAAGAACGCGTTTTGTGGAGATTGGATGGAACCGAGGTCACGCATCAACTGAGCCGTAGCCTTCGTGATATAGGCACCCTTACCGAACGCCTTGCTGTAGGCCAAGCCATGGTATGACTCGTCTGGTTGGGTCAAACCTGGGAACTTATCCTTGTGAGCCTCCCAATCGAAGTTACCGCTGTCCACGATACAACCACCCACATTCGTCGCATGTCCGTCCATGTACTTCGTAGTAGCATGGGTAACGATATCACAACCGAAATCGAACGGACGGCAGTTGATTGGCGTAGGGAATGTGTTATCCAAGATCAAAGGCACACCGTGTGAATGCGCGATGCGGGCGAACTTCTCGATATCCAATACCGTCAACACAGGGTTGGCGATCGTCTCACCGAACAAAGCCTTCGTGTTCGGGCGGAAAGCCTTGGAAATCTCCTCCTCAGAGGCATCCGGATCAACGAATGTGCACTCGATGCCCAACTTCTTCATCGTCACAGCGAACAAATTATATGTACCACCATAGATGCAAGAAGAAGAAACAAAGTGGTCTCCCGCCTGGCAAAGGTTAAAGATGGAATAGAAACTAGCAGCCTGACCGGATGAAGTCAACATGGCTGCCACACCACCCTCCAACGCACAAATCTTAGCGGCTACCGCATCATTGGTAGGATTCTGCAAACGGGTATAGAAATAACCTGTAGCCTTCAAATCGAAGAGGTCACCCATCTCCGCACTAGTATCGTACTTGAACGTTGTAGACTGATAAATCGGAAGCACCCTTGGCTCACCCTTCTTCGGTTTCCAACCCTCTTGAACACACAATGTTCCTAATCCTTTTTTACTCATATCGAAATAAATCTTTTTAATTATACAATCAATTACCTTCTCCGGACATCCACAATGTAGGGAACAGACCGAAACATTCACTTACTGTTCTACAATGTATTCGATGTGGACATCCTTTCTATCTTCAACCGGTCTTCATCGAACACTGCAAAAGTACTACCGACAGAGAACCTACACAAGAAAGAAGGCAAAAATGGGAAATTCATTCCAAAAAACGAATAAAAACAGGTTAAATATTCCAAATCAAGGAGCGCAAATGCTCGAATTGTAGTCAATTATTCTTTTCCCGAAATTGAGCAGATAATTGTCTAATGAAGCGACAGAAAAAAGGTCGCCTTCCGAAGAAAACGACCTCATATACAATCAAACAGAGATATCACTTACAAATAAAGTAGCCGGTGGTATCGGATGTGTTCAACTCCGAGCAGTCATTCACCCTCATTTCTTCCTTGATTCCACTATAGCTTGGCACTTCCTCTCCCGCGGAATTATAATAAGTGCAATCGCAATCCTTCTTCGTGCAAGAGCACAACACCGAAAGGAACCCGGCCAAGCCTAACATAAGCAATATACTTCTCATTTTCAAATCCATTAAGTTTTTAGCCTACTCTATCGTTTTCGGCAACCCGACGGCAAATGTAATATTAATTCGGGAAATAATTACCTTAAAACAAAAAATTCTTGTTCAGGGGCATCCATGTACCCGACTGTTCATCCGATTCCTAAAGCGCGTCCAAAGCCTCACAGATGGCCGCCTTGTCCATCCCCTTGCCGATGAAGACCAGTTTCACCAGACGATCGCCATAGAAATCGTCCCAGTCCTTTCGCAACTCCTCGCTCTCCGCCAACAGACGTTCCTGCTCAGCCTTCGGTGCCGTACAGATCCACTGACCGGTCTCCTGCACGCTCTTTTGGCGACCCGCCTGTTCGAAGAGATAAGACATGTCCGGGTTCTCCACAAAGTAAAGGATGCCCTTGCAACGGATCACACTCTTCGGCCAACGCTGGTCGATGAAACGGTCGAACTTGCTCAACGAGAAGCCCTTGCGTCTATAATAGACGAACGTGGAGATACCATATTCCTCCGCCTCACCCTCGTCATGGTGGTGGTGATGGTGGTGGTGGTGTCCATGCTCCTCCTCGTGCTCATGATGATGGTGCTCGTGCTCGTCATCATCGTCATCATCGTCGTCATCATGGTCATGGTGGTGGTGATGCTCGTGCTCATCCTCCTCGTCATGATGGTGATGCTCATGTTCATGCTCAGCCTGCTCCTTGCGCTTCTTCTCCTCCACCTGTTGTTCGTCGTTCTCCAAAGCCTGGATCCAACCTGCAGACATGCTAACTGCCTGGAAGTCGAAGCGATTGGAGTCGATGATACGTTCCAAATCTATGTTCGCGTAATTCGCCTCGATGATTTCCGCGCGAGGTTGCAATGTGCGCACCACGGCCCGCACCTCCTGCAAAGCCTCCTGGCTCACCTCATCCACCTTGTTGAGGACAATCACGTCGCAGAACTCTATCTGCTGGATCAGGAGGTTCTCGATATCGTCCTCATCCAGATTATTACGCATCAGGTCCTTACCGCTGGAGAACTCGTCATAGAGACGGAGGGCATCCACCACGGTCACGACGCAATCCAGCCTGCACACCTCCGGCATGCCATACCGTTTAGCCATGGAAGACATCGCCACGATGGTCTGGGCAATCGGCAAAGGTTCACATATTCCGCTCGCCTCGATGACGATATAATCGAATCTATTCGTATCCGTGATGTCCGTGATTTGCTTCATCAAGTCGGCCTTCAACGTGCAACAGATGCAACCATTACTCAAGGCCACCAGGCTTTCGTCCCTTTCGGTAACCACACCACCCTGCTGGATCAAGGAAGCATCCACATTCACCTCCCCGATATCATTCACGATAACCGCAATCTTCAATCCTTTTTCATTCGTCAGGATATGGTTCACCAACGTCGTCTTTCCACTTCCCAAATAACCCGTCAGAAGGGTGATAGGCACAACTTTTTTACTCATGGCTCTATATAATCACTTAACATTTCGAGGGACGTATCTCTCTGATTATTTATTATACTATAAATCAAATGTTTAAGTAAAAACTCAAAACGATGTAAAGTTACAATTATTTTTCTCACGTTATACCGTCGCCGTCCAATATAAAGTGCTATTTCTTCTTAGCGAACGAATCTTTTTATAACTTTGCTCTACAACAAAAAGAGAAAGAAAAGTGACTCCGACAAGAAAATACAAGGCGATAATGGGCTCCGAATTCGTGCGGAACTCCGCCAAACTGCTTTCCGCTGGGGTCATCGCCCAAGCCATCGGCATACTCATATACCCTGTCCTGACCAGGATCTACGCCCCGGAGGACTTCGGACTGCTGAACCTCTTCCAAAGCATCGCCGGCGTGCTCATCATCCTCTCGACGGCGGAATACCAATATGCCATCCTCTTGCCTAAGGAGGAGGACCAAGCGAAGAAATGCCTCCACGTGGGCACGACCGTACTCATCGGCACATTCGCCCTGTGCGCTCTTTCCATTCCTTTCGCCCAACCCATCGCCCAACAATTCAACGCTCCAGAGCTCGCGCAATGGTACTGGACGCTTCCCCTGCTGGTGCTCTTCTCCGGGGGATGGTCGCTGCTCAACTATTGGCACACGAGGAATAAGAACTACACGCTCGCCAGCACCTACCAGATCAGCAAGAGCCTCCTCAACGCGGGGCTCAAATGGGGACTCGGAATCATCGGGTTCATCAAGGGCGGACTCATCGTCGCGACCGTCGTCTCCGCCATACTCGCCTTCCTCCTCAACCTGGTCCGCTCGATGAGGAAATACAAATGCAGGCTAACCTCGTTGTTGCCCAAACCGGACAAGCAAGCGGCGGTGACGTACCAGAACTTCCCTAAGTTCGCATTGCCCCGCACCCTGTTCAACTACGTCAGCGCCAACCTACCCTTCTTCCTGCTCACACCCTTCTTCGGACTGGAAGAGACAGGTTTCTTCGGCATGGCGATCACCTTGGCGTACACCCCCATCAGCCTCATCAACGGTTCGATATACCAAGTGCTCTTCCAGCAAGTATCCGAGAAGGTGAACAACAGGCGATCCATCATCGGGACGTTCCGCAACTTCTACCGCAGGATATGTTTGGTTGTTCCACCCATAGGCATCCTCCTATTCATCTTCCTTCCATTCCTGACGAAGTTACTTTTGGGAGAGGCATGGGATACCACGGCGGACTACATACGGATGATGCTTCCTTGGCTTTTCGCCTCATTACTGGCAGGACCGACCTGCTTCATCACGGATATCTTCATGAAACAAAAAGAGACGCTGTACGTCGAATTCACGTTGCTGATCGTCAGGGCGGCCAGCCTCATCTACGGCATCATGACCCACGACATACACGTCGCCATCCTAGGATTCTGCGGAGCCACATTCCTCGTCTTCTCCGCACAGGTCTTCTGGTTCTACTCCATTGCCAAGAAATACGAATCGACGCTTCCGGACGAATCCGAGAAGGTATAAATCAGACATAGGCAAACAGAGAAACAGGCGGAAGCGAAACGCGGGCACAAAAAAAGGCGTCCGAACGGGACGCCCTTTTCTGTTTTGTTGTTGAGACTGATTACTCTCCCTTAGAGATAGCACCTGCAGGACAAGCGTCCGCACAAGTTCCACACTCAGTGCAAGCATCAGCGTTTATTGAATAGATGTCGCCCTCAGAGATAGCTCCAACAGGACATTCGCTAATGCAAGTACCACATGCAACACAATCTTCACCAATTACGTAAGCCATAGTATTTTTCTTTTTTAGTTAATAAAATTTTGTGTTTACACACAATGCAAATATATAGCATTCCTGAAACACCACGAAATATTTTTTGTGAAATTTTCTAAAAAAATACGGGGAGGGAACCGCAATCTTTTCCGTTGTGAGATGTGGCATCCAGACTTGTCACATATCCCTTTTTATAGAAAAATATGCCACATTTCAAAAAAAACGGAAGAAAAAATTGTGAAAATGAGAATTTATGCATACATTTGGAAGATTTCGTTTTCAAGGAATGATAATTAAAAATTAGGAGGATTGTATATGGAAGATGAGAAATTGAGGTTTGATACGGATAAGCGGGATCAGGAGATTGTTTATTCGAAAGCGATCAAGGCAGGCAAAAGAATATACTACCTTGACGTGAAGCGCAACCGTAAGGACGAGCTATTCCTCGCCATTACGGAGAGCAAGAAGAAAGTTTCGGGCGAGGAGGCCCAGGTGTCATTTGAAAAACACAAGATCTTTTTGTACCGGGAAGACTTTGAAAAATTCATGACAGGCCTGAATGATGTGATGGACTACATCGGCAAGAGTTCCGAACAAGGAGAGGACAGGAGCAACCCTGTTCCAAGCCGGTTTGAGATAGACTTCGGTTGATTTTCACGGACGTTCAGGAGAGAAGGAACAAGACGCATCGCAGGTTGCGTCTTTTTTTTTGTCCCATATCCACCCTACCCCACACGATAAACACCACCATATTGTTACGCGTCAAACAGAAAAAGCGATGTGCACATCGTCTCTTTTCCAAGAAACAGTATGCACATCGCCACAATAGGGATGATCTTCCCTACAAGTCCACACAAGTTGTTTTTAGTCCCTTCTGGAACCTACAATCCTTAGGATATAGATCATCAGGTTGATGAAATCCAAATAGAGCTCCAGCGCACCCATCAGGGCCAATTTCATAGTGCTCTCGCTGATTTCCGTACCAAACTCGTTGATCTGATTCTTTATCTTTTGGGCATCGTACGCGGTAAGTCCCACGAAGATGAGAACCCCCACATAGGAGAGGATGTACTGGAAGGTGGAACTTCCGATGAACAGATTCACGACAGTCGCGATGATCAATCCGATAAGTGCCATCAACAAGATCTGCCCCATGGAGGAGAGATCCTTCTTCGTGAAATGTCCGATCAGCGCCATAGCGGTGAAAGTGCCCGCCGTGATGAAAAAGGCAAGGGCGATGGACTCAAACGTATAGACTAGCAGCAAGACACTGAGCGTCACACCATTAAGGATGGAATAGATGACAAAGACTACACCAGCCACCGCAAACGACATCTTGTGGATACGGGCGGAAAGGATGACCACCAGCACGACCTCGGCAATCAACAGACCGATATAGAGTCCAGACCCCATAAGGGAGAGTATACGCTCAGAGGAAGCCACATAATAGGATGTCAAACCCGTCACGACGAGGGCGAGAGCCATCCAGCAATAGACATTCTTCAACAACGTACGCTGCGCGCTCAACACCTCGTTCGTCTCTTTGGTTGTTTCAACGTAATTTTCCATAACTAGTAATTTTGAGGTTATAATGATTCCAATATACGTTTGATGACCGTCTCGGCGGAGATCTCACGGTTAGCGGCCTCCGGGATTACCAGAGACTGAGGACTCTCGATCACATCGTCCGTCACGATCATGTTGCGACGGACTGGCAAACAATGCATGAAATAGGCATTGTTGGTGAGCGCCATCTTCTCCGTGCTTACCGTCCAAGACATATCCTTGCTGAGGATTTGTCCGTAGTTAGGATCTTGATAGGCGGACCAGTTCTTCGCATAGACGAAGTCCGCGCCTTCCAACGCCTTGTCCTGGTCATACTCGATCTTAGCGTTGCGCACGAACTTCTCGCTCAGCTCATAACCCTTCGGATGGGTGATGACGAAGTCCACATTCGCCTCGTTCATGAAGTCGGCGAACGAATTAGGCACGGCCTGCGGAAGGGCGCGCGGATGAGGGGCCCATGTCATGACCACCTTCGGACGTTCCTTCTTCTTGTACTCCTCAATGGTGATGAGGTCGGCGAACGCCTGCAACGGGTGGGCGGTGGCGGACTCCATGCTGAACACCGGTTTGCCCGAGTACTTGATGAATTGGTTCAGGATCGTCTCCTGATAGTCGAACTCCTTGTTCTCGAAGCGGGCGAACGAACGCACACCGATCACATCGCAGAACGAGGCCATGACTGGGATGGCTTCGAGCAGATGCTCCGACTTGTCGCCATCCATAACGACGCCACGCTCCGTTTCCAACTTCCATGCGCCCTGGTTCACGTCGAGCACCATCGTGTTCATTCCCAAGTTCATACCCGCCTTCTGAGTACTAAGGCGCGTGCGCAGACTGTTGTTGAAGAAGACACACAGAAGGGTCTTGTTCTCACCCAACTTCTTATACGCATATCTGTTTTTCTTGATTTCCAAGGCTTCTTGTACCGCCTTGTTCAAGTCGCCCAAATCCTGGGCCATCAATAATTTCCTCATTTTTCCTCGTTGTTAATGACCAAACATTTCACCGCAAAGTTATAAAATTCAGATGATTTTTCACGGCACAAGCAACACTTAGATGTGAAAAACCGTTAAGGCAATTGCTTCCCGGCTTCTATCCGGAGGAGGCAAATTTCTAAGACTTTGTTTTAATGCGTCCGCATTCGGATTCAGATATAAGCCCATATTGCTTCTTTTTTTCATCCTTACAAAGATAAGGATTTTTCGCAAATGTCACGAATGCGTCGCTCCACCATCGTGCCATTGGGTATGCTGTGGGGGAAAAGGGATGTAGGCGACGTGCTGGGTCACCTCGCCGTCGATGTCCGTCACGAGGGAGGTGGAGCCGAGGTGATCGACGTGGTAGAGGCGGATATCTCCTCCTGTTTTTCCCATCATTTTCTTGGGGGTTGGCACGGCTTCGCCGTTGTCAGTGGCAGGGGGCTGACAAGACGTGCTTGGTTTATTACGTTCCAATCAATAGACTTATGGGCATCTATTTTCCCCAGGTTTTACAAAGTTACAATTAGTTTTACTATACGAGGTCGAAAAAAAATAACGATTAATGGGGAAAAATATGAAAAATATTTATTACTAACAACACAACTATTACCAGAGGGATTTCATCAATACGAAGTGGTTCTCGTCCTCTAAAACCAACATGAGTAAGTATCAAAAGAATTATTATATCCAAAATAATGGATATAATAACTAATCTAATTAATCCTTTATTTCTTTTCTCCTTCTCCATTTTCTTTATTTTTATTATCTGAAAAAAAATGCCGTAATAACAGATCCAATTGTTGTTGTACCCGTATTAATCCATTCCATAATGAAGTCTCTTTTTTGTGCCTTTTATCACGGTTCTAGAAGCCAAAAACTTAGTGGGAAAACCCTTCTTGGACGATCGGAATAAGAACCATTGCCTATAGATATTTTTGCGAGTTTTATAGCACGGAGGGCTTCTTCTTCTAAGAGCTTAAAATCTTCGTCTTTGGGCTCAACTATTGAGCCATTCTTTCCTCTTTTCTGAATAGATTTTACGATTTTTGGATCAGAAATAGTGCCATCAGGTTCAATTGTAACTTCGATGTAGACGACTCCTTGGATTCCAGACTCCGCACATTTGGATGGATAATTCGTACGGAACCTAAAGCTACTGCTTCTAGAGCTACCACCTCCTCCCTCATCAAAGACTTTTTTATCGCTCCATTCGTCTTCTGTTTTTTCTTTAATGTTATTTGTGTCCTTTGATACGAATTCTGTGTCCTTTGATTTTGGCATTGGATTAACTGAGTCTTTCGCCTTCTGTCTTTTATTATTTATGTCATTCTTTTTCAACAGCTTACATACTACGACACAAACGCCATCGGCATCAAAATTGTCCTTGGAAATGGTTTCAGTTTCGTAGTTCTGAAACTTTATTGTGGTGGTTTTATTCATGTCTAAAGGGACAGCGAATGTGCCGTTTTCGTCTGTACGATATATTACGTCGTTAATCTTGAATTTCTCATATGATAAAGTTTTGCCGTTGACATCATGAAGAATTATTTTATTGAAAACGATGGTCGTGTCTAATAATTCTCCCGGGTTAAGCGCCGGCATTTGTACGCCTGCAATGGAAAATAATCTATAGGCAAACATGTTGGATTGGATAGTTTCGTTGTTTACCCAAGCTTTAATGGAATCTGGTGATGCATAGATACTGACTATTCCGTAGGGATAGTTTTTAAGACGACAGCGAATCTTCGCTCCATTTTTCAATTTGATATCACAATTCCACCAGGTGAAATGTTTGACAGACCCTACATAGTTGTCTCCTTGTCTGGTTGAGTATCCCTCTTCAATCCACAGTCCGTTTTCTTCGTTGAAATACCAAAGTGGAATAGTGTCGTGACTGCTGAATCCTTTGGGTGCTGGATACTTCAAGTTGGCTTCACAACCCTCTTTCAACTGCAGTGGATTTCCCTCCTCGTCGGTCATCTCCACATTCACCATGCCATAAGAGATTAGCGGAACTGTATCTCCATCACTTGCGATAGCCATAAGGTCGGCACCCGGCATAAGAGGATTCATCGCTGGAGCACCTATCGGAGATAAGTAGACGACGGCGATGTCAACAGTTCCGTTATAGTCGGATCCATCGCTTTTTACTACCCCCGATTTTGGAATTGTGACGGTTGCACCGTTGGCTTCAATCATGGCACCTTCTTTAGCATCGAATCTTTTTAATGTCACAAATTTCGACTGCTCCTTCTTTATCAATTGAATAGGATAATTGATCGTGTCGGTCGCCTTTTTTGAATAGATTCGGTCGAAGTAACCTTCTTTCTGAATCCGCAACACACAACGATTTCCGATGAGGGTGTCGACGTCGAGAGAGAAAAGTCCGGTAGAGTCAGTTTTGATTTGTTTGTCTCCGGAGATTACGGTAACATCGGTAAGATTGTTCCCTTCCATGTCACATATCTTGCCGCTTATTATCGTTGTCTCTTTTGATGAGTCTTTAACCGTATCTTTTGTCGTGTCTGTACAAGCACTTGCTAGTAGAGCAAGTAATGTTATAGAGATAATTGTGAAATTACATTTTTGCATAAGCGAGGTGTTTATATATGTTCGTAAACAAATATATGATATTATAGAAGGCTCTCCAACTCTTTTAATTACAATCGTATTGTATTCACAGTAATATATTTATTGAACTCACTTTTTCTATATAAATAATAAATTGGTTTAATAGGAGCTATTATTTGACCTGATGATTTTAATCTCACTTCCTTTTCTTTATTGTTAAAAACAAAAACTAAGGTATCTATATCTGATGGCAATGATGCACCATAATCTCCATTGTCATAGAAGAAATACATACTCATTTTTGCCGTGTCACACAAAATGGAGTATATGGGAGAATCGTATTTCTGTTTGATGTCAATTGATGTTATTTTAGCCTTATACACATGTCTTGCACCCATTTTTTTCATTAACACAATATCTGTAGCCTCAACCTGATAATTCGTCATTTCCATATATTCTGCTTCTGAGTAATTAATACTCTTCTCCTCTCTTGCTTTATGGACAATATACACAATAACAAGAATAGCATTAAAACCCATTATGAAAAATAATAGGAAAAACATTTTATTTCCAGCTGGCTTCACCATTACTTCCTAATCTCATTCTTATTTAGACCTGTTGGTTGAATTAAATTTACAATAACAAGAAATTGCGCATTCCACTGATTTTTAATATTTTAGTAGTGTAAAAATAAAACAGATACCATTGTCTTAGACATGCGCAACTTCATTACAAATTTTAGAAAAATCCTTGAAATTTGCAAGCAATTCGCAGGAAATCATGTAAACGAGAAGGGAAATGTGGCGAGATACGGTGTCATCCAATCCTATGATATGACTGCGGCCAATGTGCATGACCTACAATATCTTAAAGACGCACAAAGGGATTACCACGATTGCTTGATCCACGGCGACAATGGCTATTTAAGTGCCCCTGTCCAGCTGAACTTGTTCGAAACCGCAAACATCACCCTTGATGTACCTTACCGACTGAACCAAAAGAACTGGACTGCTCCTTCATGAACTTACAAACGTTTTAGAAAGAGAATCGAGACGGTCTTTTCCCGAATGAACGACCATTTTATGATGATTCGAAATTATGCTAAGAAAACTTCAGGCATCTTCACAAGAATGGCGGCTAAAGTGGCGGCCTTCACATTACTGCAATATTTTAATTTTCTCAAAAACAAACCCATAGGACAAGTTAAATATGCATTATTCTAATTCATCCAACAGGTATATAAAATATTTTCGCAAAAAGCAAAAAGTTTTCGCGTACATTTCACTTAAAGTGGCCTCATAAGGGGAAGGCGTTGCCGGGAACAAATCGTCCACCGCTACGATTGGGACAAAAAAAATTAGTGTGCAAAAATCTCCCGACTTCTGCACACCCACCTTAACTATGAAAAAATCTACCTGTTTTGTTTGCGTCACAAAGATATGTCCGATTTCTCATTTGACAAAACAAAAAGACTATTTTATTTTTATTTTTTCACAGAACACACATTTATTTAGATTCATATAAAAATATCAATCATCAAGACAAAATAGGCAATTGGCAGTTGGAAAAATCGATAAAAATAGCGAATATTGCAGTATGAAAGTGAGCGTATAGTATATCTAACAAATAAGAGTCCAATACCATGAATAGAGTCAGACAAACAACAAGGGTGAAAAAGGCATTTCTCTTCGCGGCGTTAGTAGTCATCGGATGCCAAGGCCTATCGGCGCAAAGCAAACCGACCGACGAAGTGAACAAATACTGGCGGGAGGACGAGTTCTTCAAAAGCAGCTACTCCAACATCGAATTCTCGAACGTGAACGGATTCCTCATGCTGGCGAACTCCATACGCACCTACCAGAACGAGAGCCAGCGCAAGAGCACCAACGAGGAGATCGAATTCTCTTCCCCATGGGACCATTCCAACCTATATAGCGCCACCATCAGCACCATCAACACCGCGAAGTACACAAGCTACAAGATCGTGGATTGGCTGAACACCGTGGAGAATGACCTGAGCGAATTGAGCGCCGCCTCCTACTTCTACCGCTACAAATCAGGACATATCGAGAAAGACTCCCGCTACACAGGCGTAAGCAACAAAGGGGACTCCCTCATGAAGATAGCGTTGCCCATGCTGGAAGAGTTCGCCAGCGTCATCCGCTATGACAACAACATCGAGGAATTGGCCCCTCACATCACCGCCTACCTCACATGGGCAGACCAATGCATCAACGCACAGTTCAATTGGCTGAACGGCAAGACGAAGGAATCATACGTGTACATCACCGCCAAAGTCTCTCCATTCGACTTCCGCCATACCATCCGTACCTACGAGAACAAAAAGAAGGCGAGCACACTGTTCCAGACAGGTTGCGGCACAGTCTACGACAGTTGGAACTGCCATGCGAACGCTAAATGCGGACACCCGTTCTTCCAATCCCTCTGCCAACCCTTCATCGACCATTCCCTGAAAGGATCGGGCAAAAAGGATGAATGTTTCAGGGACTTCCTCTGCTCCTCCCTCTACTTGGCATACTGCAAAGAGAAAGGGGGCAACGAACTATACCAAATCGAACTGGAAAACCGTCTTTGCAGCTACAACGGCAAGAACAAGAGATGCGGCAAACTGACGTTCATCGAGTTCCACGAGGAGTTCACCAGAATCTACAACGCCAAGGGGAATAAAGGGAAAATGGACGTCCTGTGCCAAAAGATGCAGGATTTCATCAAAAAGAACAAATAAGCACGACCCACAGAGAGCATGAGCGAACTGGCGAACATACTGATGGCACACAAGGACGAAGCGCAAGCCCGCCACCTCTCCCGCTTCTTCAAGACAGGTCCGGGACAATACGGGGAGGGAGACCTCTTCCTGGGAATCAAGGTGCCCACGACCAGGGAGATCGTCAAGCAGCGATGGAAGAGCACCAGCTTCGACGAATTGGAGGAGTGCGTCGCCTCCCCCTACCACGAAATCCGCCTAGCAGCCCTGCTGATACTCATACAGATCTTCAGCCATGCGAAAGGCGACCCCGACACGCAGAAGAGATGCGTGGATTTCTACCTCACCCACACCGCCCACATCAACAACTGGGACCTCGTCGACCTCACCTGCTACGAGATCATCGGCACGTGGCTCCTCGACAAGGACCGTGCCCTACTCTACGAATTGGCGGAGAAGGGCAAGACCATCTGGGAGCAACGCATCGGCATCGTCAGCACCATGAAGTTCATCCGCAACGGCGAGACTGACGACACCTTCCGAATAGCGGACATACTGCTCCACCACCCGCACGACCTCATCCAGAAAGCGACGGGTTGGCTTCTGAGGGAGGCGGGGAAGAAGGATATCGGAAAGCTAAAAGAGTACCTCTCCACCCGCTGCCAGACAATGCCAAGGACCGCCTTGAGATACGCCATCGAGAAATTCCCGGAAGAGGAGCGGAAGGCATACCTGAAGAAATAAGGAAGGAGACAGTGTCCACCGATGTCCGCCTCGTCAACTTGGGGCATTTGTAAAAAAAACTATAAATTCAAACAACTTCTTAAAAACCAAACTAATGGAAGAAACAATGGAAATAAATGATGCAAAGTTCACCTATTTGGTTTCAGATCATGAGATATCAGACTTTTCAAATCACTATGAGTTTATAGGACTAAAAGTAATAGTGAATTATACAAAAGGGACAGATGTGTTGACTGCAAAATCAGGGAACAAGGAACTAGCGGTTGTTGGCTTTTGTATTGATTCACGTGCTGAAATAGAACGTGAAGATGTACCTCAAGCCATACTTTCAGTAGATGATAGTATACATGAAGTATATTGTTTCTGTAATAGATTTGCGGGCAAATATATGATAATATATTATGATGGAACACATGGATTCATTTGGGGTGACGCAACCACATCATTACAGATAAATTATAGCAATAATATAGGATTACCTCTATGTGTTGCATCCACAGACAAAATGGTGGCAGAAACCCTTCACTGTCAAGTTTCTGAACACATGAAACAGATCAGATCAGGAGCAAGTTTGTCACAGGCATTACCTTGGAATGTGACAATGTATAAAGAAATTAGCGCACTATTACCCAATCATTATTTATGCATTTCAGACAGGAAGACGGTTCGTGTTCCTTTAAATATTCGGCCAATACAGGGGGGGGGGGGGAGCTTTCTGCGGTTGTGACGCAATCAAATACCATGATAAGAAACATCGTACGAGAATATTCAAAATATTATCAATTGGTTTGCCCGTTGACATCAGGCTATGATAGCAGAGTAGTATTTTCCTTTCTTAAAGATTTTGATCCTAGAGTACAGTGTTATACTTTCATGCATAAACATTTTACAGAACAGACGGGAGACATAATTGTGCCAGGGAATATCTGTAAACATTACAAACAACCATATACTATTATCAAGGATCTTGAGGCACCTAAAATTGAAGAAACTAAGGTCAGTGTGTTAGCAGGGGAGTTTCAACATAAGGGCACTATTAATTTAGCTTATACATATAATTCAGTATTTATGGATAAAGCTTTGGTCAATGGGGATATCATTGATCAAATCGGGAAAAGCCTTCTTGGGAATGCAGTTCCCAATATTTTAGCAACGCCATCATATTTTCAATGCAAATTGCATAACTATGAAAGAAAAACTAGAGGAATACTAAAAAAGCAAGTGGAGGAGATAAAAAAATGTAGTGACAGAGCATATATATATGATTTGTTTGCCATGGAAAATCGATGTGGGCGTTGGGCTACTCAAAGTTCAACAGTTTACAACATTTGCGGTATCACCTCCCTAAACATATTTAACTGTAGAGATTTATTACTGAAATGGATCTCTGTGCCAAGGAAAATCCGTACCCGTAAATGGCTACACAAGGAATTACTGCAGATTAATGACAAACAACTGCTCACTTTCCCGTTTAATCCAACGGAAAAGTTCGGATTTATGAAAAACAATTGGGTATTGTTTTATATTTCAACCTATGTAAAACAGTTTATACTGATTGTAAAGAAGAGATTGTAATACTCCATCAAATTTAGGCAACGGCAAAGGTACAGACGTATTTGCATATATGTAAAAAACAAAAGCGACGGGGGGAAAAGCAAGTTTGAATCTTCGTCCAAGACAAAAGTTTTGTTGGACACATTGAAAGGGGGATGAACACTGTCCGAATTAGCGAAGGAGTATGGAGTAGCATACCAACAGATTACAAACCTGAAAAGGTAGAAGGTCCTCCAAAAGTTTATTTCTTGCATGAGGTTGCATAATTAAAAAAATTATAAATTTGAAGCGTTGTTGGGTGAGGACCAGTCAGCCAATCCCTTATCCGATATAACCCTAACACTCACGGATTATGAAAAGCACCAAAGCATTAACACTCCTCGCGCTGTGCCTGCTCACTCGGCTCACCGCGAACGCATTCCCCATCCAGGCATGCGACACCACATGGTACACCGGCGAAGGCACGCAGTACGGTGGCGTGGCCGGCAGCAACGGTGGAAACTGCGGCATATACGTGGAGGAGGACGATATCTTCCACTGCGCGATGAACCACTCCCAATACGACAGCAGCTTCGCCTGCGGCGCCTGCGTGAGAGCCTTCGGTCCGCTCGGGGAGGTCACCGTGAAAGTGGTGGACCGCTGCCCTGAATGCAAGCCGGGCGACATCGACTTCAGCACGGGCTCCTTCGTCAAAATAGGCACGATGGAAGCGGGAAGGATCCCCATCCGCTGGCAATTCATCCCCTGCGAGGAGGAGGACATCAAGGTCAAGTTCGAAAAGGGCACCAGCCAATTCTACTTCAAGGCGATATTCTACGACATCCGCTACAGAATCAGCCAATTGGAGTACCAACGCAGCGACGGCACCTTCGTGCCCATCCACCGGGAGATGTATAACTTCTACGTCGAGAACGCTGGCATAGACGAGGACAAGACGAAGATCGGTCCCTACGTCTTCCGTCTCATATCATGCGAAGGGGACACCGTCACAACCGCCCCGATCGAATACGAGGCTGGCGTGGAGATCAACACGGGCGTGCAGTTCCCTTTCCACAACTGCGGAGAGGAGAACCCCACAAGCGTAGAGGTGACCATGAAGGAGGAACCCCTCCAGGACCTCCTGCGCATAGAGGCCTACGACATCATGGGTAGATACCTGCGCACCTACAAGGATTGGGACGAGGCGCAGGAAGCCCTCAAAGAGAGGAACAGCCCGACAATCCTGAAGGAGATAGACCGCACGGGACACGTACGCCACCATTTGCGGGCAAAATGACATTATTCGCGACGAAACAATTAGGATTTCGTTTTTTTTCCTATTTTCGCGCAATTAATATCACAAACGAAACACTAATAATAGATTATTATGGCAGAAATAAAAGAATATCTGAAGGCAGCGGAGGAGAAGATGGAGCAGTCCCTACTCTTTTTGGATGACGCATTGGCCCGCATCAGGGCAGGAAAGGCGAACGTGCGCATCCTGGACGGTGTGCGCGTGGACTACTACGGTAGCGTCGTGCCCCTCTCCAACGTGGCGACCATCACCACACCAGATGCCCACACCATCGCGATCCAACCTTGGGAGAAGAAGCTGATCCCTGAGATCGAGAAGGCCATCATGGCTTCCGAGGTGGGCATCACGCCTGAGAACAACGGAGAGATCATCCGCCTGGGCATCCCGCCATTGACGGAGGAGCGCCGTAAGACTTTGGTGAAGCAGACCCGCGCCGAGGGAGAGGAAGCCAAGATCAGCATCCGCAACGCCAGAAGAGACGCCATCGACGGATTGAAGAAGGAGATCAAGAACGGCTTGGCTGAGGACGCCGAGAAAGACGCCGAGGCTGAAGTACAGAAGATCCACGACAAGTTCATCAAGAAAGTCGAGGAGATCCTCGCCGCCAAAGAGAAAGAGGTGATGACAGTATGATCGGACTTGTGGTCAAAAACACAGGAAGCGGCTATTGGGTCAAAAACGATTCCGACGGCCAACTCTACGAATGCAAAATCAAGGGTAACTTCCGAATCAAGGGCATCAAAAGCACTAACCCGGTTGCCGTCGGCGATCGGGTTTCTTTCGAAATGCCCGACTCCGGCATCGGTTGGATCCACGGAATCGAGGACCGCAAGAACTACATCGTGCGCAAACCCACGAACCTCTCCAAGCAGTTGCACATCATCGCGGCGAACGTCGACCTACTGTTGCTGACGGTCACCATCAACCACCCGGAGACCTCCACCACATTCATAGACCGAGCACTGGCGACAAGCGAGGCCTACCAAGTGCGCTCCATCCTCGTCATCAACAAGACGGACCTCTACGACGAGGGCGAGAAAGAGTACATGAACGCCCTCATCAACCTCTACGAGACAATCGGATACCCCTGCATAGCCGTATCCGCGCAGACGGGGGAGAACATCGAGCGGCTCAAGGAGATGATACAAGGCAATACATCACTCCTCTCCGGCAACTCGGGCGTGGGCAAATCATCGCTCATCAACGCCATTTGCCCCACCTTCAGCGCCAAGACAGGGGAGATATCGGACGTGCACAACAAAGGGATGCACACCACCACCTTCTCCGAGATGTTCGAACTAGACGAGAAGACCAGCCTCATCGACACCCCAGGCATCAAGGGCTTCGGCACCATCGACTTCAAGAAGGAGGAGGTCGGGCACTACTTCCCCGAGATCTTCAGGGAATCCAGCAACTGCCGGTTCGGCAACTGCACCCACATACACGAGCCGGGATGCTCCGTGCTCCGCGCGATAGAGGAGCACACCATCAGCATATCCCGCTACAACAGTTACCTCAGCATCTTGGAAGACTGCGACGAGGGGAAATACAGATAGAGCCATGAAAACCTCCTTCAACAACCTGAAAAAGATAAAGTACATCTTCTCCTCGATCGCCCTGCTGATCGTGGGGCTCTCCATGTACTACACCCATCTGTTGACGAAGGAGATGGCCCAAGAGGAACGCCAAAGGATCAGCCTTTGGGCGGAGGCCACCCACAGGCTCGTGACGGACACAGACGAGTCCGACCTAGCCTTCCTCATGAAGGTCATAGAGGGCAACACCAACATCCCCGTGCTTGTCGTCGACGAGACAGGGAACGTGACCGTCCACCGCAACATAGAGGTGCCGGAAGAGAACAGCGAAGAGTTCCTGCGGAAGATGGCCAAGAAGTTCCAGAGGGAGAACCAACCCATTGAGATCACCATCGATGAAAACATCAAGCACCACCTCTACTACGGCAACTCGACCATGCTCAACAAGCTGGAATACTACCCCTACATCCAATGGGGCATCATCCTCGCCTTCTTCGCCATCATCTTCTTCGTCTTCGCCAGCGCCAAACGCTCCGAACAGAACAGGGTGTGGGTCGGGCTCTCCAAGGAGACGGCCCATCAGTTGGGGACCCCGATATCTTCCCTACTCGCCTGGGTCGAGATACTGAAAGAGGAGAACGTCAACCCAGACCTCATGACGGAGATGGAGAAGGACGTCAACCGGCTACGCACCATCGCGGAACGATTCTCCAAGATCGGTTCCATACCGGAGCTCTCCCCGATCAGCATAGACGCCATCCTGCAGAACTCACTCTCCTACATGCGGAAGCGCACCTCCAACAAGGTGCAGATCACCCACCAGACCAAGAGCGAGGAGCCAATCGTCGTCGCCCTCAACCAACCCCTCTTCGAGTGGGTCATCGAGAACCTGTGCAAGAACGCCATCGACGCCATGGAGGGAGAGGGGCAAATCAACGTGGACGTGTTCCAGGAGAAGGAGAAGGTGATCATCGACGTGAGCGACACCGGCAAAGGCATTCCGAAGTCCAAGTTCGACGCGGTCTTCTCCCCAGGCTTCACCACCAAGAAAAGGGGCTGGGGCTTAGGACTTTCGCTCGTGAAAAGAATCATAGAAGAGTACCACAAGGGGAAAATATTCGTCAAGCACTCTGAGATAGACAAGGGAACCACCTTCAGAATCATCCTAAACAAAGAAGTAAAAAACTGAATATCAAATAGTTGAATTAATTATTACAAAAAAATACAAAAATGGACACGGAGGTAGTCCTAAATATCACTATTTTTTGTAATTTTGCGGAGTTTTTAGAATCCATACGAAAGTGGGAAGAGAAGAGACATACATTATTCCGCTGAAAGATTTGGAGGTCGGCACACACCGATACCAATACACATTGGACGACAAATTTTTCGAGGAGGTTAACGGTCCCGAGGTGCAGAAAGGCAACCTGCAAGCGGACGTGACCGTCCAAAAGAGCGAGCACTCCTTCTTCCTTACCTTCCGATTGGATGGCACGATAAAAGTATTGTGCGACAGGTGTTTGGAAGAGATGGACCAACCGATTTCCTGCGAGGAACACCTCACGGTGAAGTTCGGAGAGGACAAGACGGAGGAGGATGACCAGCTGGTGATCGTCTCCGAAGAGGAGGGAGAGATCGACCTATCATGGTATCTCTACGAATTCGTCGCCCTCCACATCCCGATCCGCCACGTTCACCCCGAGGGCGAATGCGACGAGGAGACCTACCAAGCGCTCAGAAAACATCTCTCCGTGATGCGAGGAGAAGGAGAGGAAGAGAACGAATCAGGGGATGCGAGCAACGAAGCCGAGAAGGAAACGGATCCACGTTGGGACGCCCTGAAGAAAATAAAAGACAATAACTAATTTAAATTATAAACAAAATGGCACATCCTAAACGAAGACAAGGTAAATCAAGAGGAGCGAAGAGAAGAACCCATTACACGGCAGTAGCTCCAACATTGGCAGTATGTCCTAAATGCGGCGCGCTCCACTTATATCACAGAGTATGCGGTTCTTGTGGATACTACCGCGGCATGGAGGCTATCGTTAAACAGGAAGCTGTTTAATCATCGCCTTACAATAGAAACGAATCGGAAGGAGTCCGCCATCGAGTGCGACTCCTTTCTTTTTCCTTGAACGAGACATGACACGCTTTTACCTAGTCAGGCACGGACAGACAGATTGGAACCAGGAGAAGAGGATGCAGGGACAACATGAGACGGACCTCACCCCCCTCGGCGAGAGGCAAGCGATCGCCCTAGGGGAAAGGCTCGAGGATGTTGATTTCGACCTCGTCTTTTCCAGTCCGCAGCGGAGAGCCATGAAGACCACCCAGCTCATACTAGGGAAACGCAACCTGCCCATCATCCCCGACAACGCGCTGAAGGAGATCCTGATGGGCGACTGGCAAGGCATACTCATCGAGGACCTCATGAAAAGGTTCCCGGAGGAGATCGACCTCTTTTGGCACCACCCCGAACAATACAGACGGGAGGGGTGCGAAACCTACGACGAGGTGAGGAGACGGGCCGGCCAGTTCATGGAAAGAACCGCCGCCGAGAACCCAGGGAAAACCATCCTCGTGGTCACCCACGGCGCCTTACTGAAAACACTCTACACCTATTTCAAGTACCAACCCATATCGGAGATAGCACATGCGGTGCACCCTCAATCCACAGCCATAGCGGTCGTGGAGAAAAGGGACGGCATCTGGAACGTGATGTCATGGAACGACACGGAGCATCTCGAAGGCATCGACGAGGAGGCGGACAGCACTAATACAATATAAAGATACAAGGACGTTTGTCCAGGCTAGGACGTTTGGCGGATTTCCACTGAGCGACACTCTTCGTCTTGATATACTCCGTCTCGAGCGTGATGTCGCAAGCGACGCAGATTTTCGTGCCAGACTGGCAAACAGACAAAAGATTCTCGAACATCTTATCGTTACGGTAAGGCGTCTCGATGAATATCTGGGACTGGCGCTCCACATGCGCCCGCTTCTCCAGTTGGCGGATACGCTGGTCACGCTCATTCGGTTTGATCGGCAGATACCCCACGAAGGCGAAGCTCTGCCCGTTGAAGCCCGAAGCCATCAAGGCCAGCAGTATCGAGGAAGGGCCCACCAAAGGGACGACACGGATATCCTTCTCCTGCGCGAGGCGGGCGATATCCGCACCCGGGTCAGCGATGGCAGGGCAACCCGCCTCCGAGATGATGCCCATATCCATACCAGACATGGCCGGCAACAGGTACGAAGAGATCTCCTCGGGGGAAGTATGGTTGTTCAGCGTATAGAATGTAAGCTCGTCAATGTTGATCGAAGCGTCCACCTTTTTCAGGAAACGTCTGGCGGTGCGCACATCCTCCACAATATAATGCTTAAGGCGAAGAATGACCTCCCTGTTATAGGAAGGCAAGACATGGTTCACATCACAGTCGCCCAACGTATTAGGAATCAAATATATAATACCAGCCATTGCTTTAGAGAATAAAAAGGGGACAGAAGCGCCCGAAAAACAAAAATCACCGCAAATTTACGAAATAATATGTAAAAAGACCATAGCGTCCCCCCTTGCAGAAACAGAAAAAAAGAGTTACCTTTGAAGTAGAAAATAAAGATTAAGGAATGCCGCACCGTATATTATGGTTAAACTTAACAATTACAACAAACAACGGGCGTAAACTTCCATTTCAATGGCGGGCCACACCTTCGGGTTGCCTACATGGCACGGTGGATTACAAAGAATGGAACACGTCTAATTCCTATCTTAAGGAGTTTAATTAATTTCGGTGCGGCTTTTTCCATGTCCAGCCGGAAGAATTTCGGAGCGGGAAGTAACGCATAAATACCTATGAATCAATCACTAAGAAAACCCATCACAAAAACGCATAAATATTAACGTAAGAGAAGCGGTCATCCACCATGAAAAAAAAGCCACAATCCTTTCTAATTAAAGAAAAAAGAGTAACTTTGCACCGATTTTTTGCATAATTATAATGTCTAACGACTAATTATTATTAAATTAATTAAAATGAGTGAATTAACAAAAAACGTAGCGCCTGTAGAAGGTTTTGATTGGGACGCTTACGAGAATGGCGACGTGCAGACGAATGTAAGTCGCGAAGAACTGACCAAGAAGTACGATGACACATTGAACGTCGTAAAGGACAAGGACGTAGTTATCGGAAAGGTAATCTCAATGAACAAGAGGGAAGTTGTAGTCAATGTAGGCTACAAGTCAGACGGTATCGTTTCCATGAACGAGTTCCGTTACAACCCGGATTTGAAGATTGGCGACGAAGTAGAGGTATACATCGAGAGCCAAGAGGACAAGAAGGGACAATTGATCCTTTCACACAAGAAAGCCCGTGCAGCCCGTTCTTGGGATTGCGTCAACGAGGCATTGGAGAACGACAAAGTTATCACTGGTTACATCAAGTGCCGCACGAAGGGTGGTATGATCGTGGACGTATTCGGTATCGAGGCATTCTTGCCAGGTTCACAGATCGATGTTAAGCCTATCCGTGATTACGATGTGTTCGTAGGCAAGACAATGGAATTCAAAGTCGTAAAAATCAACCACGAATTCAAGAACGTCGTTGTTTCCCACAAAGCGCTCATCGAGGCGGAGTTGGAGCAACAGAAGAAAGATATCATCTCGAAGCTCGAGAAGGGACAAGTATTGGAAGGAACAGTCAAGAACATCACTTCTTACGGTGTATTCATCGACTTGGGTGGCGTAGACGGTTTGATCCACATCACAGACTTGTCTTGGGGTCGCGTAACACACCCGGAGGAGATCGTCTCTTTGGATCAGAAGTTGAACGTCGTTATCCTCGACTTCGACGACGACAAGAAGAGAATCGCCCTTGGTTTGAAGCAATTGACTCCTCATCCATGGGATGCTTTGGATCCTAACTTGAAGGTAGGTGACAAGGTGAAGGGTAAGGTAGTTGTGATGGCTGACTACGGTGCGTTCGTAGAGATCGCTCCAGGCGTAGAGGGCTTGATCCACGTATCCGAGATGTCTTGGTCTCAGCACCTGCGCAGCGCGCAAGACTTCATGAAGGTCGGTGACGAGGTAGAGGCAGTCGTTTTGACTTTGGACCGCGAGGAGAGAAAGATGTCTTTGGGCATCAAGCAACTGAAACCAGATCCATGGGATACCATCGATACAGACTATGCTGTCGGCACGAAGCACACCGCAAAGGTTCGCAACTTCACGAACTTCGGAGTATTCGTTGAGATCGCTGAGGGCGTAGACGGTTTGATCCACATCTCAGACCTTTCATGGACGAAGAAGATCAAACACCCATCAGAGTTCACTCAGATTGGTGCGGACATCGAGGTGCAAGTATTGGAGATCGACAAGGAGAACCGTCGTCTGAGCTTGGGTCACAAGCAATTGGAGGACAATCCTTGGGACGTATTCGAGAACATCTTCACAGTAGACTCCATCCACGAGGGAACCATCATCGAGATGATGGACAAGGGCGCTGTCATCGCATTGCCTTACGGCGTGGAAGGTTTCGCTACACCAAAGCACTTAGTTAAGGAAGACAAGAGCATGGCGAAGGTGGACGAGAAGCTCCCATTCAAGGTTATCGAGTTCAACAAAGACTCTAAGAGAATCATCTTGTCCCACAGCCGTATCTTCGAGGATGCTCAAAAGGCAGCTAACGGAGAGGAGACTGAGGAGAAGAAGGATACCCGCAAGAAGAAGTCATCTAAGAAAGCTGAACCAATCATCGCAGTGGAGAAAGCTACATTGGGTGACATCGAAGAGCTGGCAGCCTTGAAAAATCAGTTGGACGCCAACGAAAAAAAATAAGCGCAAAATATTCGAATAATTTTTATATATGAAAAAAATTTCGGATATTTGTGTGGAATTAGAAATTTTAAACAATTAATTTTATAACAAGAGAGTATGAAAAAGAGTTTTTTGGCTTTATTCGCCGCAATGGGCTTAGCATTTTCTGCTAACGCACAAGACGCCGCAACAGATGCAGAGCAAGCTGAGGCTTCAGCATCAGAGTCATTCAACCACTGGTCAGTAGCCGTAGATGGTGGTATCAACTACCTGAGAGCATCAGATCAAAAAGTTGGTTTGGCAATTGGAGGTATCGTAGAGAGAACTTTCAATCCTCGTTGGGGATTGGGTCTTGAGTACATGTTCATCAAGAAGAACCAAGACGCTATCAAGGGATTCCCTGAGATGGACGCTAAGTTCCACGACATCGACATCTTCGGATCGGTGAACCTTTCTAACATCATCGCTCCATATCGTTCTGCAGGATGGCAGAAATTGAACTGGTACGGAACTGCTGGTTTGGGTGCTACTATCTACAACTACGAGTTCGAGAACGGAAAGGATGACAACGGCGCTAAGATGTTGTTCGTCGCTGGTTCTAAATTGGAGTACAACGTAAGCAAGTGGATCGGTATCTTCTTGGGTGCTCACTACCGTCTGCACTCTAACGAGGTGTACACGAACTATTCAGCTGGCCGTTCTTACGGAACTGCAGTTGCCGGTGTTCGCGTTAAATTCGCTGGCGAAAGCAACATCCGCAACATCGCTTGGGCTGATTACATCCCTCAAGTTGAGTTGCCTGACTTCAGCAACGTATTCGACGCTCAAAAGAAGGCTTGCGAAGAGGCAGTTGCTAAGATGGAGCAGAAGATCGACGATCAAAACGCTCAAATCAAGAAGTTGCAAAGCGATATCAAATTCACTCAAGACTCTTTGGATCGCCACATCAGAGCTACAAGACCAAAAGTTGCTTACAAGCCAACTGTTGAGGAGGCTAAGATCATCGAAACTGCAATGTCTAACTTGGAATTCGAGTCTGGCAAGGCTATCATCAAGGAGGGTTCATTCCAATACTTGAATGGTTTGGCTGAGTTGCTCGTTAAGCACCCTGAGTGGTCTGTTAAGTTGTCTGGTCACACTGACAACGTAGGTAAGGCCGCTAAGAACTTGCAACTTTCTAAGGATCGTGCAACTTCAGTTCGCACTTACTTGGTTAACAAGGGCGTTGACGCAGCTAACATCGAGTCTGAGGGCTTCGGTAGCAGCAAGCCAATCGCTTCTAACAACACCGCTGCAGGTAGAGCAAAGAACCGTCGTGTAGAGGTTAGCTTGTTCTCTAAATAATAACCTGTAACAAGGTAATAAAAGAGCTGTCCTTCGGGATGGCTCTTTTTTTTTTCGCCTATGCCCGAAGTCCCCCTGAAAGAAATGGAGAAAACGCCCCCATCTGCCTGAACTACCCGCCCAAACACGAGCCTTCAAATCTAGAGTGAAAGATGAAACGGAGGGAAGCCCCTCCCCAAATAGACAAACATCGAAGGGAACTATCTCCTACTGGACAGAAGGAGACCACACAAACAAGCCTTCGGAAGCGGCCAACGAACGGAGCAGATCCAACAGGTCGGCACGGACATTATAAACGGTCATATTGGTATCTTCGTCATGCAAAACCACCAATGACTCACGGTTGTCGAATAGAACATAAACGGAACGTTCCCCTTCTCCGTTAAAGAGAATCCTGTCAAACAAAAACGCAGGGTCCGGATTGCTTATCCATCGAGACTCCGAACACCGCACATCGATACCGACATAACAGTTCAGTTTCAACATTACACGGGCGAATTTCGCATATAAGGATCTCCTCCTCCCGATATCTTGAAAGAAATAAGCCTCCACCCTGAAATACTGCCCGTCAGAGTTCGCAGGAACCTGTTTCGGGAGCATATCCACAATCCAATATGGTTTTTCCAACAAAGGCTCTATCCTATCGTCCAAATCGACGTAGATGCCCTCATCGATATCTTTCCGCTCATTCATACGCATGTAATTTAAAATCACGAAATAACACCCCAATTCTTAGTCTCTTTCGCCATACGGTCAAGACGCTGGTTCAATAGGATATTCTTCTCCTCCAACAGGTCCGGATCCTCATCCAGCACCTTCTCAGCCACCTCACGGGCGAACTGTATGATCTGACCATCCGTAGCCAAATTGGCTATCTTGAGACTGATGGCGACACCGCTCTGCTGCGTACCCTCCAAGTCTCCCGGACCACGCATCTTCAAATCAACCTCCGAAATCTCGAATCCGTTGTTCGTACGGGTCATCACCTCCATGCGTTGTCGTCCTTCGCCGGATAACTTCGGGGAAGTGACCAACATGCAATAAGACTGGTCCGCTCCACGCCCTACCCTGCCCCGCAACTGATGGAGCTGGGAAAGCCCGAATCGTTCCGCGCTCTCGATCAACATGACGGAGGCATTGGGCACATTGACACCCACCTCGATCACAGTCGTGGCCACCAGGATGTTCAACTCGCCCGCCGCGAACTGCCTCATCTGCGCATCCTTCTCATCAGGTTTCATCTTTCCGTGCACCATACCCAAATGGTACTGCGGTTCAGGAAATACCTGCTGAAGGGACTCGTAGCCAGCCTCAATATTCGCATAGTCAGAACGCTCGGACTCCTGGATCATCGGGTAGACGATATAAGCCTGCCTACCCAAGGCGATCTGCTTCTTGATGAAATCGTACAACATGCCCCGGGCATTGTCAAGACGATGGATCGTCTGTACCGGCTTACGTCCGGGAGGCAACTCATCTATGACGGAGACATCCAAGTCGCCGTAAAGCGTCATCGCCAACGTGCGAGGAATAGGGGTGGCGGTCATCACCAGAACATGGGGAGGTTGCTCGCTCTTGCCCCACAACTTAGCGCGCTGGGCGACACCGAAGCGATGTTGCTCATCAATGACCACCAAGCCAAGGTGTGAAAAGACGACATCATCCTCCAGCAAGGCATGGGTTCCTATCAAAATCTGCACAGAACCATCACGCACTCCCTGCAGAATCACCTCCCGCTCCTTCTTCTTCGACGAACCGGTCAAGAGCGCCACCCGCACATCCATTCCTTCCAGCATCTGCGAAATGGAGGAGAAATGCTGCTGCGCCAAGATCTCCGTCGGAGCCATCATGGAGGCTTGGAAACCATTGTCCAAAGCCATCAGCATGGACATCAACGCCACCATGGTCTTTCCGCTACCGACATCACCCTGCAGGAGCCGATTCATCTGCTTGCCACTGGAGAGGTCTCCGTATATCTCCTTGATCACCTTTTTCTGCGCATTGGTAAGCTCGAACGGGAGTTTGTTCTTATAGAACATGTTAAAATTGTCACCTATCTTCGTGAACTTGAATCCTACGAAACGGGCCCGCCTATAATTGCGCTGGCGGAGCATATTGAGCTGAATGATAAATAGTTCCTCGAACTTCAGCCTAAACTGGGCCAAACGCAACGCATCGGGAGTCTGCGGGAAATGGACGTTCTTCAACGCATCATGCCGTGACATCATATGGTGTTGCTCCAAGATGTAGGAAGGAAGCGACTCAGGGATGCGAGCCTCTCCCAACGAATTGAAAATCTCGGAGATGAGTTTCTGCAAAACACGGGAAGTCAGGAAGGCGTTCTTCATCTTCTCGGAAGTGTTGTACATTCCTTGCACACCTCCCAGCGCCTGCTTGGACATCGCCTCGTTAATCGTCTCCATATCAGGGTGGACCAGATTACACTGTCCATTGAATTCGGAGACCTTCCCGAAAACAACATATTCGTGACCAGGCTTGTACTTCTCAAGGATATACTTCACGCCCTTAAAGAACAATAGTTCAATGGTCGATTCCCCGTCAGAGAAAAGTATCACAACCCGTTGCTTGCGACCCTCTCCCTGTGTGGTCACCTTCAGAATAATACCACGTATCTGGACATACATGGAGGCAGGAGATACCTCCCGAATCCGATAGAACTTGCTACGGTCAATATACCGATAAGGAAAACAATACAACAAGTCGCCATAAGAAGAAACATTCAATTCCTTCTTCAGCACATCCGCCTTCTTGGGGCCCACCCCAGGCAAATAGGTTATCTCTTTTTCCAAAAAATCGGGCATGTCCTTAATATTCCTCTCTCGTCTACACAAAATTACAAAAAAGAAAAGAAAAGAGACCATTTCCAAAGAACAAAGAGAGACGCAAGCCCCCCAAACCATGCCCAAAGATTTTCAAAGGAGGGGAAAAAGTGTGGAATCACCCGCAAAATAGTTAAAAATTCACATCAATACAACAATCACATTATCCAACATAGTCAATATAATTTGGGTAAATGGATTTTTATTCCACAAAACAAGGGGCAATGGCACGATTTTTGCCCTACCCTTTATGTAGAGCAAACAATTTTGGCACTCTCTTGAATAAAAGAATTTGCCACAGCAGGCGAAAGCCTCTGTGTCTATATAGGTTGTTTAAAGTATCAGTGTAGTGGGGCTTGGGGCTAGGATTAGTCTCAAGCTTACTTTTTTTATACAAATAATCTATTGGCAACATCACCATAAAAGCGTATCTTTACAGAACAAAAAATATTGAATGATGAAGACTATAAATGATTTGGAGCCTAAAGAGCTTTGGGCAAGATTCAAGGATATATGCGACATTCCCCATCCATCGGGGAAAGAGGGAAAGATAGGAGCGTTCCTCATGGGATTCGCCCAAAAACATGGATTGGAAGCCGAAATGGATGAAGTAGGCAACGTACTCATCCGCAAGAAGGCCACAAAGGGAAGAGAGTCCGCTCCTTCCGTACTTCTCCAAGCGCACATGGACATGGTCTGCGAAAAGAACGCAGGCACGGAACATGACTTCGACAACGACCCTATCCGCACCGTCGTGGAGGGGGATTGGCTGAAGGCGCAAGGCACAACCCTCGGAGCGGACGACGGAATCGGTGTGGCCGCCATCCTAGCGGTACTGGAATCCGACACGATACAACACGGTCCGCTCGAATGCCTCATCACGGTGGATGAGGAGCGTGGCCTGACCGGCGCACAACACGTCAAGGCGGGTTGGCTCCAGTCGAGGAGACTCATCAATCTGGATTCGGAGGAGGACGGTAGATTCTGCATCGGCTGCGCAGGAGGCATCGACACTGTCGCCACGTTCGACCTGAAGAGAGTCGCCGCACCACAAGGAGCCTTCTTCCTCAATATCTTCGTCAAAGGTCTGCAAGGAGGACACTCCGGAGACGACATCAACAAAGGTCGGGGCAACGCCATCAAGATCCTGGCCAGATTCCTTTGGAACGAATCGAAGAAATACCCGATCCACCTCTGCCGCATCGAAGGAGGTAACCTCCACAACGCCATCCCGAGGGAAGCGCACGCCACCCTCTGCATCGACTGGAACAAGAAAGAGGAGATCCGTGTCGCGCTGAACCATTACATCAGCACCATCGAGGCGGAATACCCGACGGAAAAGGAACTAGTCATCGACCTCGAATCGACCAATGCGGAAGAGCAGGTATACGAACAGGAAGGAGCCAACAGGCTCATCAACGCACTCTACGCTTGTCCGCACGGTGTGATCGAGATGAGCACGGAGATAGAAGGATTGCCGGAGACCTCCACCAACCTCGCCTCCATCAAGGAGAAGGAGGGTAAAATCGTCGTGGCCACCAGCCAACGAAGCTCGACCAACAGCAAGAAACACGACATCAAGGACCGTGTGGAAGCCGTATTCGCATTGGCAGGCGCAACCGTGAAACATAGCGACGGATACCCTGGATGGAAGCCAAACATGAACTCCGAACTAAAGAACATCGTGGCAAGCTCTTACGAGAGACTCTTCGGGGAAAAACCGGTGGTGGGCGCCATCCACGCAGGTCTGGAGTGCGGACTCATCATCGAGAAGTATCCGGACATGGACATGATCTCCATCGGTCCTACCATCATCGGCAACCACTCACCTGCAGAGCGTTGCGAAATACCAACCGTCGAGAAGTTCTGGAAGCATCTGATCGATGTGCTGGGAAAGATATAACAGGGAATAAACAGGAACTATTACATAAACGATAAACGAAAAGGAATGAAAAAGTTTGGATTATCAAAAGGCAAGGTGTTTCTTGGTGTGGCTGGCGGATTCGCCCAATACTTTGATGTGGATGTGACACTCGCCAGAATTATCTGGGCCCTCATCATGATCATGAGCGCAGGCATAGGCGGGATCGTCGCCTACCTGATCTGCTATGTCATCATGAAAAACAACTAATCGCATGGACTTCAAGTTAGTATCTGAATTCGCACCAACAGGCGACCAGCCCCAAGCCATCAACGAACTGGTGAGGGAGGCGGCCGCCGGCACGAAGCATCAAACACTGCTTGGAGTCACCGGTTCGGGCAAGACATTCACCATCGCCAACGTCATCAAGGAACTGAAGCGACCCACGTTGGTCCTCAGCCACAACAAGACCTTGGCGGCACAGCTGTACGGAGAGTTTAAGGCATTCTTCCCGGAGAACGCCGTGGAGTACTTTGTCTCCTACTACGACTACTTCCAACCGGAAGCCTATCTGCCCAACACCGACACCTACATCGAGAAAGACCTCTCCATCAACGACGAACTGGAGAAGCTCCGTCTCTCCGCCACCTCAGCACTGCTGTCCGGACGAAGAGACGTCATCATCGTGTCGTCCGTCTCCTGCCTCTACGGCATAGGCAACCCCGACGACTTCCATGACACCATGATCAACGTGAAGCAAGGCCAGCTCATCAGCATGACCGTGCTCATGCGCAAACTGGTGGAGAGCCTATATGTACGCAACGAAATAGAGCTCGACCACGGACGGTTCAGGGTGAAGGGGGACACGATAGACATCTTCCTCGCCTATGCGGACTACATCATACGCATCCATTTCTGGGGCGACGAGGTGGAAGAGATAGAATCCATAGACCCGGTCAACGGCATGCACATCGAATCGTTCGAGGAGATCAACATCTACGCCGCCAACCTCTTCGTGACCACGCCCGAAAGGATCAACAAGGCACTCATAGAGATCGGGGACGACCTCACCACGCAGGTGGAGTATTTCCAGAGCATCGGCAAGGTCTTCGAGGCGAAACGCCTCTACGAAAGGGTCAACTACGACATGGAGATGATTCGCGAACTGGGGCACTGCTCCGGCATAGAGAACTACTCACGTTACTTCGACGGACGAGCGCCAGGCACACGTCCATTCTGTCTGCTGGACTACTTCCCGAAAGACTTCCTGCTCGTCGTAGACGAGAGCCACGTGACGATACCGCAGATACATGCCATGTACGGTGGCGACTACTCCAGGAAGCGCACGCTCGTGGACTTCGGCTTCAGACTACCTTCCGCATTGGACAACCGTCCGCTCAAGTTCGAAGAGTTCGAGAGCATGGTGGGACAAGCGATATACGTCAGCGCCACACCAGCGGACTATGAGCTAGAGAAATCGGAAGGCGTGTTCGTGGAGCAAATCATCCGCCCGACAGGCCTGCTCGACCCTGTCATCGAGGTCCGTCCGACGCTCAACCAGATAGATGACCTCATCGAGGAGATCCACACCCGTACGGAGAAGGACGAACGGGTGCTCGTCACCACCCTCACGAAACGCATGGCAGAAGAACTACAGGCCTACCTCTGCAAGATGGGCATACGAAGCAACTACATCCACTCCGACGTGGAGACGCTCGAACGCGTGAAGATCATGGAGGACCTACGCAACGGACTCTTCGACGTGCTCGTGGGCGTGAACCTACTCAGGGAGGGACTCGACCTGCCGCAAGTGTCGTTGGTAGCCATCCTGGATGCCGACAAGGAGGGTATGCTACGCTCGCACAGGGCGCTCACCCAGACCGCAGGAAGAGCCGCAAGAAACCTCAACGGACTCGTCATCATGTACGCCGACAAGATCACGCGGAGCATGCAGCTGACCATCGACGAGACCAACCGCAGGAGGGAGAAGCAGATGCAATACAACATAGAGCATAACATAACGCCTAAGGCCGTCGGCAAGAACAGCAAAGCCATTCTGACAAAGGAAGAACCTACCGAGCGCAAAGAATACAAGGCAAGCAGTACCACCCGATATGCGGCGGAAGAACGTGCCGAATACCAATCTACCGCAGACCTGGAAAGAGCATTGGAGCAAGCGAAGAAGATGATGAAGGAATGCGCCAAGAGGTTGGAGTTCCTGGAGGCGGCGCAATACAGGGACGAGATCGTGAAATTGGAGGCGGCATTAGCCAAGAAAAAAGGATGAACAACATCCTCTACCCATCATTAACATCAGGGAAGCAATCATGTCTCGCAGGAATCACAAAATAAGAAGATCACCGGATACGCCGCCAAGCTATTGGCAAAAGTTCGGAAACTGGGTGGAGAAGCTAACCGATAATGTTTTTGGCGAAATTTTGTTGCAAGTAATAGTAAGCAGCACTTTTTTTGGAATAGTAGACATGATCTACGGCAACGATGGAAAGTGGTCAATATTCTTTTTCCCATTAATCATAGCGGCAATCATGGCGGTCATAGCTTTTGCACTCTATTTATCGAAGCCACACATTACTTTTTTAGCAGAAAAAATCGGCACATGGTGGAGGAACCGCAGGCAGAGGAAAGAGGAAGAGGAGAAGGATTCCGGGGCAAAACAATCCCAAGAGACGCAGCGCAAGCGTCGAAACAGCGGAATAGCAGGCATAGTATCATTGATCATGAAAGCCGACGGGATCACATCGATGAGAGAGATGAAAGCAGCCCAAAGCTACCTCAGAAGACATTACAGTCCCTCCGACTACAAAGAGATCCAAGAGGCGTTAGAGACAAACATGCGAATCAACAATCCAAAATTCGTGAAGCAGTCCTGCATTTGGTTAACCGCCAACATGAACTATTCCGAGCGGCTAGGATTCACCGAGTTCCTCTTCGACATCGCCCGACTAAGCAAAGGCATCGACGTGGGGGAATGGAGACTATTGAATGACATCATGAAACGCATCGGTCTGGAAGACGAGGATATTAGATACCTAGCACGCAAATATTCAAGAAATTACAACAGAAAAGAAAACAAAGAAGCCAAGGATGCCAAGGAAGAGAGCTACACCAACGAATTATCCGCAGAAGTCCAATCCAAATCAACCTCCGATCCATACCTTCGCATTTTAGGTTTGGAGGGGGAAGCCACACCTGACGAGATACAATCAGCATACCACAAATTGGCGAAGAAGTACCACCCCGACACCGTACAAGACGAGGAGATGAAACAGATATTAACCGAGAAATTCAAGGAAATCAACCTCGCCTACAACGCACTGTCAAAATAGGGGAACGGGCCCTACACTATAATCCGCCCCGACCATCACCACACGAATCATAACTAAACCCACAAAGGGAATCCGTCAGGAACCAAACAAAGACGAACGCATATCAGGCATAAAAATACCCCAAGGGGAGGAAAACAAAACGGGGACGCGATATCAAATCGAATCCCCGAAAAAAAAACAACAAATATGAAACAAATTTACTCTTTCGTCTCAACTGGGCTAAGAACAGGATCTACAGAAACGTAAGAACGATTGTCCTTCTTCTTTCTGAAAACCACGATACCGTCCACCAAAGCGAACAGCGTGTGATCCTTACCCATACCTACATTCTCACCTGGGTGGTGCACGGTACCACGTTGACGAATCAAGATGTTACCAGCCTTAGCAAACTGACCACCGAAAATCTTAACACCGAGTCGCTTACTTGCTGACTCACGACCGTTCTTGGAACTACCAACTCCTTTTTTGTGTGCCATTTTCCTAATCTTTAAAGTTAAGCGACTACGTTTTTAATTTTCAACTCAGTGAATTGTTGACGGTGACCGTTCAACTTACGGTAACCTTTTCTTCTCTTCTTGTGGAAGACCAAAACCTTGTCACCCTTAACGAGAGGAGAAACAACCTCAGCGACAACCTTAGCGCCAGAGATAACTGGAGCGCCGATGGTGATGTTACCATCATTGTCGATCAACAACACTTTCTCGAACTCCACTTCTGCACCGCTCTGTGATTCTGCGATGTGGTGGACGAACAACTTCATGTCCTTTTCAACTTTGAACTGTTGTCCTTGAATTTCTACAATTGCGTACATTGTAATAAAAACTTTTAAATTACATCCGGTGGTGGGTCCTTTGACCGCTTATTTGTACCACGTAGGAAAAACGTTGCAAAGATATGTTATTTTTTCATGTCCGCCTACATTTCCAGCACATATTTTCGCATCAATCCATAGACAAAAGGCAAAAAAGAAGAGCTATATTTCCACACCTTCCCCATCGAGGCTCTTCAAGACACTCCACGAAGTCTTCCACACGGTCCCGCACATCAAGCAAAAAAAGGAGCCAAAAATTGTCCACAAAAGCACATCGCACGTCCCGATCCGAGGCTTGACAATAAATCAAAAATCATGGTTTATAACTGATTAAATAAGCACACGAGGGAAAATAGACCCAAACCGCCATTTTTAGGCTAAAACATTAATATACAATGGAAAAAATTAAGTAATTTTGTGGCGTATTATAGGGTGTATATAGAGGCCATAAACCTCGGAAAAATAACAAGTATGGAGAAAAAACAGAATATGGAGAAAATACGAAATATTATCAGGGCAATTTTAGTAACGGTCGCACTAATCGGTGCGGGGTCAAATTGTTATGCGAAAATAGAACCCGTAAAAATAAGCAAAGAGCCAGCTGGCTTCATCATGGTCGGCAACGTGAACTTTGAATTGGAAAATGGATACGACTTCAACACCGAGACAAGACAAAAAATCGAGCCAATCAACATAGACCAAGGCTCAGGTACGGGTGTGCAAAATGCGAACAACGCGCGAATCTGTTTGCCAGAATTGATATGTCCATCCGATGCGGTCGTATCCGCAGTCCTATCTTGGAGTGGAAAGATTCTGGACGCCGACAGACAAAATATTGGGAACAAATGGAAAAGTGTGAAAGTCAGATTAGGGAATGGGGCATACACGACATTCACCGCCCAGGACGACGACTGCTTCATTAACGAGGATGTGACATATATCGATGCCAAGGGAATATACTCTTGCCACTGCGATCTGACAGATTATTTCAACACCGCCATCAACAACGGAATCAGCAGCACAACCGTCACGGTAGCGGATCTTCAAAGCAGCTACAGTTCCTACACCACAGGAGAAATTGCCACCCGATTCGGAGGTTGGACCCTCACTATCATTTACAGGAAATTCGGGGAACAAGAGATAAGCCTAGCCTATTACCCTCTTCAAGACTTCACAGCTGGAGGTTTGGGAGGAGAGACCGGAGAATCTATGGAAAAGAGTATCGAACTACCCGACGCATATACAGGCGCAAGTGATATAATAGTGGGGGTTGTATGTGCAGGAACATCCAAGAGGGACGAATCACCATTGTACATTGACAAAGAAGCAGGCTTAGTCAATGGAAAAGGAACAAACGAAGTCAACACTCTCGACAACATCATCCACCAACATACAGGTTGCGAAGAGACGGAAATGAACCTAGACACCATAAGATATTCGAAAGCATATGACCAATTGGTCATGAGGCTCGAAAATCCATTAAACGCTAACGGAATAGGGAAATACCAAGACAGAAATGGGAAAAACATTTTCGTGAAAATTAAAGGTGGCGTGGAACAGCATCTCCTCACAGACGTTTTAGTCATGACAGGAACTCCATCCAACGAAGTGGAAGCCGTGCAAAAAGGACAAAGAGTAGGAACATCGAGCTGCATAGAATACTCCATTGACATCAATACGGGCAAATACATCGAGAACCTGAACAATTTCAATCTGGACATCAAATTGCCAGATTATACCACCAGTGTCTCCGATTTTGAGATGACAGGAGCCGCCATTGATGCATTGCAAGGGGAAAGAGGTTACGCATTCGGTATCAATGCGATCGGAGGGCCTTCCACAAGCACAAGTGAAAGCAGTTACATCCGAGACACCATCAACGGATGGTTCAGACCTGAATTATTCCTCAGGAACGACAACAAAATCAAGGAATGCATAAAACAAAAAGCTAAGAAATTCTCGGCATCATCACCTACGGAACAATACCTGAAGGTTGAATACAGCGGACTCATCCCAGAATGGCTCAAAGACACCACCATTCTCACCATCACATTCACCGCATGTGTGGATAGCGCCGCATATGCCGCACAAAGCGCATTGACAGGAGAACCAAGTTCTGTCACCTCGCAAAGTGAAGTGTCCGTAACAGGCGCCAGAAGTGGAGAAAGAACTAAATCCTATAGTAACCCAACCTCTGAATTCGAACAAAGGGATAAAATTCCATGTTCCGGTCTGTATGGATTCGGCGGTGGCGGCGGCGGTGGCGGCGGCCTTGACGGTGGTGGCGGCGGCGGTGGCGGCGGCATCAACGGTGAGCCGACAAGGATTGGTATGGACTTCGATTTCTCATGCATCAACATTCCGGACACCATACAGATCGACGCATGTGAAAACGCTTGCATCGCCTTCGACACCATCAAAAACATCATGCTGAAAGAGCACAACTTCGACTTGGCAGCAATCGAAAAGCAAGATAGTGCCAGATGGATGAAAGTGAAGAAAGACAGCATCATCGACATTTGCCAACTCGCTCTCGGGAACAACGGGAAGTTGCGTCAAGCCATAAATACGCTCTACAGCGACTCCTGCAACTGGATGGACGTGAAAAGATTCTGGGAAGACGCACCAAAGAACTTGGTGGGATACAATAAAGAGAGACTTTTCAAATACATGAAAGACACCTGCATGGTCGACAGCGACTATGTAGTGGATGTGGTATTCAAGAAGGTCGATAAGATCATCAGCAATCCGATCGAAGTGTCCCACTTGGATTACGAGTTCAACCTACACCCGGATTGGAAAAGAGACCAATGCATTAAGGTGACAAAGAGTGAAGTCATCGACGTGATATACGCCACGCCATACATAGATAGGCAAAAGCAATCCCTATGCAATGACGTCATCAAAGTGGTCATCAACATGGAGACCATGGATTTACCTAAGATGACACACAACAGCAAACCTGTCGACCACCTCGACACGGTACAGTTCTGCTTGGGCGCACCTATCGACACATTCATCATAAAGAAAAAGAAGGCCAACTACGCCATCGAACTGACGTCCCACGAGAACAGTTTTCTGCAATCCGCCAACGACACATTGTACAAATATGTGCCAAAAATTGTGACTACGGCAGCAAAGACAGACTCGTTCACCTTCATCCAGCGGAACAATACGGGTTGCGAAAGCGACACCTTCAAGTTCTACATTGAAGTTCTAAACGTGAGAGCAACCAAAACTCCTATTGTCCAAGGAGACACTTCATCCTGTGTGGGGGCCATCGGAGATTCCATCACCATCCACATCAAAGATACCGCAGATGTGAGAGCCATGAGGTCACAAGGCTTCGATGTGAGGTGGGTGTTGGTTCAAGATGCCCTCCTCGGCGACAGTACTTTAAAAGACAGTGTAACGGAGATTAATGTGCCAGTGGACTCTCTCGGAGTATTCACCTATGGTGCGCAATACTACTACATGGGATGTAACAGTGACATAAGCCCAGTAAAAGTGACCGTAAATGAATTAGCGGGGAAAGTCACCCAAGACACCATCAAATTCTGTCAGTACGTGAAGCCGGAAGCCAGCGAGATCCTTCCGTATATTCATAAGGACAAGGATAGTGACACACTCTATTGGTTCCCGACAAACACTCAACTGAACAACAACCCGACATTCTTGGAGAAAGACGCCCAGAGTCTGGACGACCTCCTGGCCTCCATCAACTTCGACGTATGCGGGGAAAAACAGCTCATCGTGAACGCCAAGAACGAGCATGGATGCTTCGGAGACACGTCCCTCATCACCATCAATGTGCTCTGTTTCGATTCCACAAGGACCAAGTTCGACAAAGAGGGGGATTCCGTCCTCTACTGTGTGGGAGATGAGGTCAAGACCATTGACCAGTTCATCGTAAAAGACAGGTACCCTGATGGCAAAGGATTTATATGGGAATGGTTCAAGGACGAGGGCGGGGTGCCACACAACACTGTGAACGGACTGACGACATACACGCCAGACGTTGTCAAAATCGATTCCAACCAACCTTCCAACACTACCTATTACGTGACAAGGAGGGACAGCAACAATTGTGTCAGTCAACCTGCCGCCTTCAAAGTCGTCGTGGACAATGCCATCAGCGAGATGCCTCTCATCGACGATCCGCGCGCACTGGAATACAGAAACGACACTTTCGTCACTTTAGGATTCTGTAAAGGTGTCCAAGGATATCCTTCCAATGTCTTGCCTATCATTCCGACTCTCACGAACTACGAGATCGAATGGTCAGAGAAATCCGACAATGACGTGAGATGCGACACATTCGTAAAGAAATCATCGCCCGCCCACAAGGAGAAAATCTATAAGATCCCTGTGAACACGGACATCGTAGGCAAGAACTACTATTGCATCAGACAAAGCACCGTGCTGGGATGTAAGGGTCCATGGAAAAACGTGGAAATCGTCGTCAACGATTCCGTAAGGGCTCTGCCGAAAGTGGACGACATCGTGCTCTGCCAAGGAGACGATAGCGTACAAGTCAAGAACTACGTGCAATACAACGGTACCGAGCCTCTCTTGCTCAACTACTTCGACAAAGACAAGAACATCATCGCGGAAACGGACACCGCCTTCGTCTTTACGAAAGTGGCGGGCAAGTATACGAAGGCGAGAGGGAACAACCTGTACTACGTCTCCCTCACCAACACCAAGACATTCTGCGAAGGAGCGAAGGTCCCTGTGGATGCGATCATCAATCCGAAGCCTAATCTCCCTCAGATGAACGAAGACACGACGGTCTACCTCTGCGCCAACGGAGACACCGTAAACCTGACCCAACGAATCAACGCCTCCATCGACATTAACGACGTGGACACGAAAATCGAATGGTCGCCAAACGACACGGTCATCACCAGAGGAGATATCAACGCATCCTATGCGGTATACCAAAGAGACACCGTCACGCAATGCGTCGGAGACGCCATCGAAATCACCGTGAAGGTTTCCAACACGATCAACTACAAGGCATTCGGAACGAAAGAGTTTTGTTTCGGGGAGACCGTCTCCATGCATGACACCGTAAAAAGGCTTCTGAAACACAACGACAGAGTGATCGCCAAAGACGGCATCAAGCACAACATATACCTCCTGAACGGTACGGCAAGAGGAATCGAGATAACAGGGAATGTGACGTCAAGCAAAAGCAGACATGAGAGCGACACGACCCGCTACCTCATCAGCATATCCGACACCGTCAGTGGTTGCGAGATGAGAGACACCGCCACCATCATATTCCATGGACTGCCGAACGCGATAGTGCCAGACCATCTGCAAGCTTGCCAAGGTGTCACCATAACCCTTCCTACACCGACTGAAGCGGAAAACAACTACATATGGAAGAGAAACGCCGGTGATAGAATCGAAGGCGTGCCGACCCTACTCTCTCTCACCTCCGACGAGACCATCACCTTAACGGAGGTTAATAAGGCTACGGGATGTGCGGACACCTTCGACGTGGACGTGACCGTCTACCCTACTCCTGCCAACGCGCTCACCAACGATACGGCCTTCTGCCAAAACAATCCTGACAAGAAGATCAACGTCACCATACAACCGTCCAACGACACGTACAACACGGCGGCGCACCTGAAACTGCAATGGTTCTCTCCTGAGGGCGATTCAATCAACAACCCTATCGTGACCGACACAATCGTCATGAATGACCTCACAAAGAGACTGAAATATACAGTAAGGCAGACCAACACCAGCACCTCTTGTTTCAAGGACACGTCCATCTACGTGATCCTCAAGCAAACACCTGTGCTGAACATGCCTGATTTGCCAGCGGTCTGCGAACCGGATGTCGTATCCCTCGCCATGTCTGTGGAGGATTACATCACAAAGAACATCGGTTCCACCCACTTCGCCAATACGGCAGGACTGCAATTCCAATACAGCAGAGTCCTCAACGGATCGTCCTCCCTCATCAGCGAGGCTGAAGCGAACCAACTGGCATATGTCGCAGACAAGGACAGCGTGCTCTACGCCTACACCGTGACAGATGCGGACAACGTATGTTCCGCTTCCGACTCTGTCTTCGTCACCATCAACAAAAAGCCGGTTGTGCCTATCATCGAAGGTAGCAAAGACACCATCTACTTCTGCCAGGACGATGCTCCAATCATCCTCCATGCGGAAAACAAGAACGAATCGAAGTACCAGACCCAGATCTACTGGGGCGAGTACACCTCCACCGTCACGGGCGACGAGCTTGAGATCAACGCCAACTACGGCAACTACATGGCCTTCACCAAGAACGAGAAGACCGGTTGCGTCAGCGACATCGACACGATCCATGCGGTCATCTCCTTCCCTATCGAATTCTCTTCGATCGGCACGCATGACCTCTGCTTCCGTGACTCCATCGACCTGATTCAAATGGTCAAGGAGCAAGTGGATAAGAACACGAAAAACGGCAAACGGGATATCCGCTTCAACATCTTTAGACTGAACGGTGTCACCCCAGCCAGTCAGGCTGTTTCACAAAAAATAGCCTCCACGAAGGCGAAGAACGAGACTGACACGACCCGCTATCTCATCCAAATCAAGGATTACGTCAGCGGTTGCCAACTCCAAGACACGGCCACCATCATATTCCACGGATTGCCGGTCATCGACCCGATCGATCCAATCACCGTATGTCAATTCCAAGACACCGCCCTGCCAACCCCGAACAGAGGTTACCAATACGAGTGGTTCAGGGAATCTGACGGCAGGCTCATCAACGACCCTACCCGATTCAACTCGGAGCAGAGCGAATCCATTTACCTCAAGGCAACGGAGACCTTCCCTGCCGTCGGACTCGCTTGCTACGACTCCCTCATGGTCTCCATGGACGTGCGTGAGATTCCAGTCGCAGCCACCGTGCTCAGCGACACCTTCTGCCAATTCTCCGGCACACACCTGATCCCTGTGACACGCAACGAGACGGCCGCCAACCCAATGGCTGACCTCTCTATCCAATGGTTCGACGAGAAGGGCGACTCCATCGCCAACCCGATCAACACTGACACGATGACCGTGAACGCTAAGTCACGCACCATCAAATACACCATCCGTCAGTACAACAAGGTCACTGGATGTTACATGGATACCACCGTACCATTCGTGGTCAACAAAGCCATCAAGCTGAACATGGAGGATATACCTGCGGTCTGCCAGCCTGACGTCATCGACTTCAAGGGCAAGGTGACGGATTACCTCACCGCATCGACGACCACCAACCTCTCCAACATCGGCAATTGCGACATCACCTACGGAAAGATCGTCAACGGTGCGCAGACCGCCATCAGTGATGCGGAGGCTAGCCAGATAGAGTACACCAACGACAAGGACAGCGTACTCTACACTTACAATGTGGTCGACGGAGTATGCTCCGCTTCCGATTCGGTATACGTCACCATCAACAAGAAGCCGCTCATGCCTATCATCGAGGGCGGCAAGGATACCATCTACTTCTGCCAGGACGATGCTCCGATCATCCTCCACACGGAGAACAAGAACGAATCGAAGTACCCGACCCAAATCTATTGGGGCGAGTACACCTCCACCATCACGGGCGACGAACTTGAGATCAACGCCAACTACGGCAACTACATGGCATTCACCAAGAACGATAGCACGGGATGTACCAGTGACATCGACACGATCCACGCCGTCATCTCCTTCCCTATCGAGTACACCGCAGTCGGCACACAAGACCTCTGCTTCCGTGACTCCATCGACCTGATTCAAATGGTTCAGGATCAAATAGACAAGAACAAGAAGAACGACAGACAAGACATCCGTTTCGACATCTTCAAACTGAACGGTGTCACTCCGGCCAGCCAAGCGATCTCGCAGAAAATAGCCTCCACGAAGGCGAAGAACGAGACCGACACGACCCGCTACCTCATCCAAATCAAGGACTACGTCAGCGGTTGTGGCCTCACCGATACCGCCACCATCGTATTCCATGGATTGCCAGTCATCGACCCGATCGATCCGATCACCGTATGTCAATTCCAAGACACCGCCCTGCCAACCCCGAACAGAGGTTACCAATACGAGTGGTTCAGGGAGACGGACGGCAGGCTCATCAACGACCCTACCCGATTCAATTCAGAGCAAAGCGAATCCATTTACCTCAAGGCAACGGAGGCCTTCCCTGCTGTCGGGCTCACCTGCTACGACTCCCTCATGGTCTCCATGGACGTGCGTGAGATTCCAGTCGCAGCCACCGTGCTCAGCGACACCTTCTGCCAACTCTCCGGCACTCACCTGATCCCTGTGACCAGGAACGAGACAGCCACTAACCCGTTGGCCGAACTCGCCATCCAATGGTTCGACGAGAAGGGCGACTCCATCGCCAACCCAATCAACACTGACACGATGACCGTGAATGCCAAGTCACGCACCGTTAAGTACACCATCCGTCAGTACAACAAGATCACAGGTTGCTACAAGGATACCGTCGTACCGTTCGTGGTCAACAAAGCCATCAAACTGGACATGGAGGATATTCCTGCGGTCTGCCAACCTGAGGTCATCGACTTCAAGGGAAAGGTGACGGATTACCTCACCGCATCGACCACCACTAACATCACCAACATCGGTAGCTGCGACATCACCTACGGGAAGGTCATCAACGGTGCGCAGACCGCCATCAGTGATGCGGAGGCTAGCCAGATAGAGTACACCGACAACATCGACAGCGTGCTCTACACCTACACCGTGGTCGACGGAGTATGCTCCGCCTCCGATTCGGTCTATGTCACCATCAACCAGAAGCCGTCCACCCCTATCATCGAGAACGGGTTAGATACCATCTACTTCTGCCAAAGCAACGGGCAACTGCATCTGACTGCTTCCCACAGCAACGACAAACGGACCACCTCCATCTTCTGGGGCGACCACAAGTCCACCCTATCCGGAGACACGATAGACATACCAAGCACTCCACCGACCTCCCAGTACATCGCATTCAGCAAGAACGTCCTGACAGGTTGTTACAGTGAGGACGACACCATCATCGTTGTCGTAAAGGATGCGATCAAGGTTTCTCCTCTAGGCGACAACGGAACGATGGAACTCTGTGCAGGAGAAGAGATCAACCTCTACGAGCAGGCGATGGCCTCCTTCGCGGTCAACCAAACGCCAAACACGACATTGATCTTCAACGCAACCGAGAATGGGTATGTCATCGGAGAAAACGAACTGAGCAAAGTGACCCGCACCAAGCAAGACACCTCCCTCTACCAATTCACAATAGAGGATGACCAGTCCAAATGTACGGCAAGCAACTCATTGAAGCTCATCTACCACCAATTACCAACCTTCACCATCCAAGGAGAAGATGTTCTCTGTGAAGGCAACGACGTGAAATTGGAGGCAGTCGGAGACGAGCGTCCAGTTTCCTACGCATGGAAACTAGAAGGAGATGAGAAGACGCTCAACACCACGGCTTCCTTCACTTACAAGGAGATCATGAAGGACACCACCTTCATCCTGATAGAGAAGTTGAACGGAACCACCTGCGCCGACACTGTCAGCAAGAAGATAACAGTCAACGTGAACCCTGCAAGGCTCGCCGACACGGTCATCTCCATCTGTCAGGACACCAGCGCCACGAGCACGGAGTCGATCAACTTAGGACGTAGCAGCAACGACATCAGCAGTTACAGCATCCAATGGTACCAAAACGACAGCACGCTCTTCTCCAACGAGGAGACCATCCAAGTGGAGAAGACAAAGTCCACCGCCTTCAAGTTTGAGGTGGAGACCACCAATCGGAACACAGGATGCGTCAGCCCTCGCAGCAACGTCACCGTCCACGTGAACCCGCAGATCACCATCGGTTTGGACAACCCAGACACGATCTGCCAACCATTCACCTACGACCTGATCACGAACCTCGCCAAGAGCATCAGTGGCGGAACACAACCGACCTACGTCCGCACAGAGCTGAACGGAACCGTCATCAGCAACGAGACAGCCATCAGCGAGAGCGGTCTATACGAGGTATACTACACGGATGACAAGCATTGCGACGCAAGCAAGACCATCTCCATCCAGTTCCACCAGCAACCTGGAGTGCCACAACTCATCGGCGACACGATCCTATGCCAAGGCATCGGCGACGTGAAACTCACCGCCAAGAAGACGGGAGTCAACAGCATGAACCAATCCTTCGTATGGAAGAACGCCAACGGAGAGACTACATCCGACACGTTGACACTCTCCACTACCCAATACGGAAAGACACGTTACAATCTATTCGCCATCGATCTGAAGACAAGATGTCTCAGTGAACCGGACACTTTCGACTTCGACGTGAGGGAAAGCATCGGATTCCAGCCAATCGGACTCATGGAAGCTTGCTACGCCACCACCGTAGACCTGAAGGAGAAAGCGGAAGCCGCCTACTTCGGTAGCCCTGAGGAGAAAGTCATCTCCTACTACAAGGTGAACGAGTCAGGTAACCTCTCCAGCATCTCGGACCCAACCATCATCGGAGCATCAGGAAAGTACGTGACCAAAGCGACCGAAGCCATCTCCCGTTGCGAAAGAATGGATACCACGGAAGTGATCGTCTACGATTCGCTCGCCATAGCGACAGAGGGAAGTACCCTCATCTGCCAGGGCGACGAAGTGGCTGACCTCATCGCGACCCGTGCGGACACCTACACTTGGTTCAGGGAGAACGGAGACAATGCGACCGGAGCCACCTTCCCTTACGCAAAAGATGTAAAACAGACCGAGAACTTCCGCCTTGTCGGAGAGAAGAAGATCGGATCGCTCTTCTGCCAAGACAGCATCGATGTCGCCATCACGGTCAACGAGAACCCTACCACGTTATCCGACACGACATTCCGCTTCTGCCAAGACACCGCAGAGGTTGATCAACCATTGACCCTGAAGAAAATAGAGAAGGAGGGCGAAACGTTAGGTTTGATATGGACCAACGAACAGGGTGACACGCTCTTCAACACAGGCATTGAGGCACACACCCCTATCAAGGACAACGGAGAGACTCGCTACTACGTATACCAAAAGAACCTGAAGACACAGTGCTCCAGCGGCAAGGCGGCAATCGACGTGACAGTACTTCCACAAATCCGCGTAAGCCTGAAGGACTCCACGACCTGCGAGCCGAACACGATCAACCTGATCCAGCTCAGCGAGAAGGCAGGAACGGCTGAGGGCCACACGAACGACATCAGCGCAATCGCTTACGAACTCATGCAAAACGGTTCGGCTACGGACAAAACATCCGAAGCGGAAGCCATCGCAGAAGGTGGACAATACCGAATCACCTTCCAATACGAAGACGACGGACTCACCTGCCAGTCTACAGGCGTGGTTCAACTCACCTTCAACAAACAACCGATCCGTCCGAACATCGCAGACCAGAACTTCTGTCAAAACACGGGCGACCACACATTGGAAGGGAAAATCAACACCGCCGATGTAAGGCTCTTGTGGGAAGACCTCTCCGTCTACCCTTCAAAACAAGACACCGACAAGGCGATCATCGCCACGGACATCGCCACCCAGAAGCTCTTCCAGGTTCGACAGATCCACGAAGTGAACGGATGCGTGAGCGAGGCTGACTCCGCGATGGTGACCATCTATCCGGCCATCCATGCGATAGACAAAGACACAGCGATCTGCTACGGAGAAAAGGTAGACCTGAACCAATTCGCCCAAAGCAGCTATATGGGCGGAACACCGAAATACAGCGTCACCTTCAAGAGCAACGACGGACAAAGCTTCGACGCTGAGAACGTGAACAAAAGCAACACCTACTTCGCTTACTTCTCCGATAGCATGAACGTATGCCAAGACACGGCGTCACTCATCATCAACGTGAACCAGCCAATCGTCCTGAGCATCGCAGGAGGTGGAGACGCCTGCACCGACCAGACAGTCATCCTGACCGTCGAGGGTGCGGAACAATACGAATGGAGCAACGGAGAAAGGACACCATCCATCTCGTTGACCTCCGAAGAGACCGGTTCAAGGAGCCTCTCCGTGGAGGGAAGAAGCATGTTCCACAACATCTACTGCTACGCCGACACCAGCGTGGAGGTGATCTTCCACAACGCAGTGAAGCCAAGGGAACTCACCTTCGACACCTGCGCAAGGAACATCGTGACAATCGACGACATCGTGCGCAAGAACAACGTGACGGAGCACATCGACACGATATGGAACCTCACGGACAACATCCGCTACAGCAACCTCAACCAAAACCTAGGCAAGACCGGTCGGTATGAGGTGGCGGTACACAACGACGAAGGATGCGCCGCACACCACACGATAAGCATCAACATGCACCAAGTGGACAACCTGAAGGTTGAGAAGCAGGAGAGCACCTACTGCTACGGTAGCCTCGCCAACTTCACCGCCCATGGTGAAAACGCACGCGAGTTCGAATGGACGAACCTCACCGACGGAACGGCTAAGACCGGGGCAACCTATAACGAGCCAATCTACGAGAAGAGCGACTTCATGCTCATCGCCACGGAAAAGGAATTAGGGTGTATGGACACCGTATTGTTCACCGTGGACGCATTCCCTCACAAGGATCTCACCATCACGGGCAATCAGACCAGCTGTAGGGACTCCCTCGTCATCCTCAGTGTGGAGGACGCGCTCACCGACATCAGATGGAACCTGGGCGACACACTCTTGACGGACAGGAACATCCGTTTCATCGCGGATGTTGACAGGAGAATACAGGTATCCGGAATCGATGAGAATGGATGTCCTGCGACGAAGACCATCAGTGTCAGTGTGGCATACCTCGAAGACCCTATCATCGCCTTCAGCACCATCGATGACACCGAGTATGCGCTGAGCGACGACGTCAAAGAGGTGGAATTCAAGGAGACCACGACCCCTGACGGAAGCGACCTCTACAAGTTCACTTGGAGCTTCGGAGACGGACGGACATGGATCGATTCAACCAGCAACGAGGTCGCCCACGTCTACAACGACACGCTCATCCACAGCAGAAGGGACATCCCTGTCGAACTGATCGTGGAGCACCAATACGGTTGTAGGAAGAGCACCAGCACCATCCTCAAGATCGATCCATTCATCTTCGTGCCGAACACCATGATCGCAGACGGATCCTACATCTTCATGGAGAACTATGACGTTCAGATATACGACAGAGTAGGAACGCTCATCTATCAAGGAAACGGATGGGATGGCTCCTACAAGGGAGAGCCTGTTTCGGAAGACACCTACTTCTACTCGCTCACCTACTTCGAAAAAGGAGAAAAGAAAATACGGACAGGATACATAACAGTTGTAAGATGATGAACATGAAAAGACGGATTATATGTACCATAGCCACCCTACTCATGATGACGGGACTATCCGCACAGGAGATGCCCTTCTTCACGAGCAAGCAGCTGCAATATAGTTTCTTCAACCCCGCCTATATCCCGGAACTGCAGTACTCGACCATCCAACTCGGAGGCAGACTGCAATGGGTGAAGATGGACGGTATGCCCAAGGACCTGTTCTTCTCAGGGAAATACTTCTTCCTCGGGGCCCACTCCCAAGTGGGGATCAACATCCTGGCCGACAAGATCGGTTACCAGCACATGATCAACCCCAAGGTGACCTACTCCTTCTGCATACCCATCGGAGACGACTCCTACCTGAACCTCGGAGCATCCGCCGGAATGATGAACAAGGGCTATAACTCGAACGAAATCGTCAACGACAGCCGATACGACAGCCAGAACATCGCCAAGGTGGTCGAATGCCTGGAGAAGGGAAACGCGGCCGATGTCGACGCAGGTTTCGAAATACTGCTCCAAAACTTCGAATTCGGCGCTTCCGCCATGCACCTGCTGAAAGGAACGGATGAGGTCACCATGAACAGGACCTTCTACGGATTCATGAACTACAACATGCAGTCATCGGAGTGGTGGAGGTTATCCCCCGCCTACGCCATCTACTACTACAACGGAGACGAACAGACAGGGTCCAAGGATGTGATGAAACACCAATTGTCGCTCTACTACTATTACATCACAGAGTACGACAACATGCCGGCAGACCTGTTCTACGTGGGAGCCACCTACAAACTACCCAACGAGGTGGGATTCCTGGCAGGATTCGCATTCGGGTTCTTCCAAGCATACTACTCCTACGACTATAACTTCTCCAACCTGAGGCACGGCAACTATGGCACACACGAGATAGGGATAGAATTCAAAATCCGTGAAAAAGGGAAAGGATGCTACGCCAACTACGGAAGAAGCAAAAAAAAATACACACGTTATTACAGAAATTAACCACGAGGTGGAAACACGCCTCGTGGACATAATAAAATCGACGATTGCGCAAAAAATATCTTTCCAATTTTAGTTTCATTTACATAATTTAGACTATATTTGCATAAAGTTGTAAAAAATAAAATTCAAATAAATTATTAAAACATAACTAATTTTTCAAAGATGAAAAAAATTTTCGTATTCGTCTGTGCCGCTTTAACCACTCTATCAGTGGCGGCGCAAAGCAATGAAAGGCCATGGAGCGTGGGTCTCTATGGAGGTAAAGTAGAAGCCGCGAACGATTGGGGAAGCCACTTCTTCCACCCAGCAAGCGACTTTTATGGTTCAGCTTCTTTCTCGGTTGAACGTTACTTGAACAATAGATTCGACGTTGGCGTTCACGCACTGTGGGGACGTTACGGAACCAAAGGTGGTGACTTCAACCCAACAGACGGTGAATTCAAGGCAGGTTTGGGATTCGGTGCTATCCAAGGAAAGTACAAATTCCTCTACGGCGATAAATTCAAAGAGAGTCTTCTTCACCCATTCGCATTCATCTCTTTGGGCGCAAGAGCTATCTACGGCCTTGACAAGGACGATAACAGCTACGAAACAACAACTGACGACAACAAAGCCATCAGCTTCGCATTGGGTGGTGGTCTCGGATGCGACTTGAGAATCAACGACGCATTCTCCATCCGTTATTTCGCAACCTATGGTTACCCAATCGGAAACGGTGACAAACCAGATAACAGAGAATGTGGAAACTACGCTGACCAACATCTCTTGCACAACTTGGGTATCGTCTACAGCTTCTGCCTCAACAAAGATAGAGACAACGATGGTGTAGAGAACAGCAAGGACGAGTGTCCAGACAACACTCCTGAGGAGATTTCAAAGGGCGTGAACGAGAAGGGTTGTCCTAAGGATTCCGACGAGGATGGGTATCCTGATTACTTGGATAAATGTCCGTTCAACACGGTTGACGAGCGTAGCGGTGGTATCGACTCTACTGGTTGTCCTAAGGATAATGACGGTGACGGTGTCGCTAACTACCAAGACGAGTGCCCTGACAACACGGCTGAGGAATTGGCTAAGGGCGTTGACGAGAAGGGTTGCCCTAAGGATTCCGACGGTGACGGTGTACCTGATTACAAAGACGAGTGCCCTGACACTCCAGCTGGCGCAAACGTAGCAAACGGCATGGTTGACGAGAAGGGTTGCCCTAAGGATACTGACGGTGACGGTGTCGCTGACTTCGAGGACGTTTGTCCAGATGTTGCCGGTGTAAAGGAGAACAAGGGATGTCCTGAGATCAAGGAAGAGGTTAAGAAAGTCTTCGAGAAAGCTTTGAACGGTATCGAGTTCGAGACTGGTTCCGCTAAGATCAAGAAGTCTTCCAACAAGATCTTGGACGACGTGGTTAAGATCATGAAGGAGAACCCATCTTACAAGCTCTCCATCAACGGTCACACTGACAACGTAGGAAAGGCAGAGAAGAACCAAAAACTCTCCGAGGATCGTGCGGCTGCCGTTAAGGCTTACTTGGAAGGCAAGGGCGTAGAGGCAGCTCGTTTGAGCTCCGCAGGCTTCGGACAAGACCAACCAGTAGCTGACAACAAGACAAAGGCTGGTCGCGCTAAGAACCGCCGCGTTGAGTTCAAGGTAAGATTTGAGAAATAAAATCTAATACTATTCTTGCAGAAGGGCGTGCAAATCTTTTGTACGCCCTTCTTTTTTTTCACATACACCGCCCTACCCCAAACGCCCAATCCGCCCAAAAACGAAACGTATGGGGCCTTAAAACGAACATTTCCGGCAAGACACCATCAAACATCTTTTCCCTGATCCGAGCGACCTAGTCAAATGTTATAAATTACATTCATAAAATTAATTTTAATATTGCCAAAAGTCAATGGAAACGTACATTTTAAATTTCATATTATCCCTCAGTTTTAATATATTTGTTATAAGCACGATGAAAATCAGTTGCTTATGATAGTAGGAGAATGGGAGTCCTCGAAAGGAGTTACTGGAGGCAGGTCTCACCCTATTCAAAGACGCAAAACAAACTTCTACGAAGGCCAATGTGTATATGAAATGGTATGTTTACAAAGAGGGAAAAGGGAGGAGTCATGAATACTTCAACGGTTAAAATAGCATCGGCGTTCTTATCGCTGTTCCTATCAGCGATAACCGCGACAGCTGTTCCTTCTCAGGAAGGGATCACCCCCCTCACGGCGGAAATGATCGACCTAAACGACTCCGTCTTCACCTACGACGGAACCTTTCACTCTCCATCCATCAACATAAAAGGAGATGACACTTACACAGAAGGCGTGGACTACACGGTAAGCGGCACACGAAGCGCGAAAGACGCCAACACCTACACCATAGAGATCTCTGGACCGGAAGCGAACCCGTTCTTCATCAGCAAGAATTGGACAATCGCCAAGAGGGAGGTTGTCGTGAAACCCACGGACACATCCAAACACATCGGATTAGACGACCCTACCCTATCCTACACAATGGAGGGTGTCGTTGAGGACGATTCGATTCTCGGCATCTCTGTGACGAGAGAGGCCGGCGAGGAGACCGGTACGTACCCCATATCCGCACATGACGAAGGCCTCAACCCCAACTACCAGATAAACACGTCCGCCACAGGCACATTCAGGATAGAGGGACACCATTTCGAGCGAGGGGAAAACGCAGTGATCGAGAACCAAGTGCCATCCACCTGCACGCAGGACGGTTCCCACGACGAAGTGTACTACTGTTTATTCGAGGCATGCAAGGCCGAATGCCTACGCATCCACGTTTCCGACACAGCCTTGGGACACGATTTCCCGGAGGAGTTCACAATTGACATCCCCGCATCCTGCGAAAGAGCCGGCACCCAATCCAGACACTGCACGAAATGCAACCAAAGGATTGAGAACACGCTTATCCCCGCCACAGGACACTCTTGGAGTTCAGGATACATATCCAAGGATGCCACCTGCATCGAAAAGGGCGAGATGACATACTACTGCATGAATTATCCTTGCCAAGCTTCCAGAACGGAGGAGATCGAGCTGATAGACCATATCTTCGAAGAGGATTACACCCTGGACACCCCCGCATCCTGCGAAAAGAACGGACAAGAATCCAGACATTGCATCATGTGCGGAGAGAAGACGGACATCAGGGAGATACCCGCACACGGGCACAGCTGGGACGATGGCGAAGTAGAGAAGAAAGCGACCTGCACGATACCGGGCATCAAGCTGTACCACTGCTTGGTGGACACCTGCGACGGGACAAAGGAAGAAGAGATTGAGCCTATCGGCCACGATTTCATAGAGGAATTCATTACCGACACATTCCCGACCTGCACGAAAGCGGGCAGCAAATCCTGGCACTGCTCCAGATGCAGAGAGGTGGATAACATCACGGAGATACCCGCCAGAGGCCACAGATGGGGCGACGGGGACACCACCGCATTCCCGACCTGCGAAACGGAGGGAATGATTCTTCGCACATGCGTCGCCTACGGATGCGGAGCCATCGATACGACCTACATACCTGCGTTGGGTCACGCTTGGGACGAGGGCATCGTAGACAAGGAACCGACATGCACGGAGAAAGGCGCCCTGTACCATATCTGCACAAGAGAGAATTGCAGCGCTACCCTGACGGAGGAGATCGAAGCGATGGGACATGACTTCAACCAAGAATACACCATCGAGATACCTGCCACCTGCACAAGATCCGGCAAGAAATCACAACACTGCTCCAGGTGCAGCGAGACCATCAACAACACACTCATCCCCGCCACTGGTCACGCTTGGGGCAATCCAACCACCATCATCGCCTCCACATGCACCACATCCGGGCTCATCAGCTATGCTTGTATCCACGATAACTGCCAACAGACGAGGACTCAATCCACGGACAAACTCGACCACGAATTCGCCGCCAAACACACCATCGACGTCGAAGCGACCTGCGCCCAAAATGGCAGCATGTCCAGACACTGCATCAGATGCAACGAGAGAATCGAAATCATAGAGATCCCCTCCACTGGCCATCTCGCCGGCGATACAATCATCGACCGCGACGTGCCTGCCACATGCACGGAACCCGGAGAGGTGTCCCGTGCGGTCTTCTGCCAGAAATGCCAAGCTGAGCTTTGGAGATCCTCCACCTCAACACCTGCCATAGGCCATGATTGGGACGACGGTGAATTTGTCATCGAACCGACAACGCACAACCCGGGGAAGAAGGCGTTCACCTGCAAAAACTGCAGAGAGAAAAAATATGAGTTGGTGGAGAAACTTTATGAAGACATCGTCATGAGAGAATTCGAAAACGGCTCCATCTTCTCCGTCAAGGGTGAAGGATACTGCCCTGGCAGCGAAGGCCCCATCAGCTACTCTGTGCTAGAGGGAGTGCCTGTCGACTTCAGGGTGGAATACTCGGACCAGGCAAAGGAACAAGGGTTCGAAGACATGGATTGGACAAACGTCTCCGCAGACTCAAGGATACCTATCTCAACCCCTGAGCATTGCCAGGCGGGTGTATACCAAGCCAACGTTTTCTTCCGCAACGAGAACATGGCTGTCACAAAAGCATACCCCGTCTCTTTCACGGTCAACCTGAGCAACTCCTTCATCGTGGCCATATTCGATGATGTCGTGAGCATAGACAACCGCAGCGAACTGTTCCACTCGTACCAATGGTACCACAACGACAGGATCATCTACGGAGCGACAAAGCCTTATTACCAGGAGATCGGAGGTCTCACCGGCAGCTATTACGTCAAGGTCAACACGGATACGGAAACGGAGGCCCGCACTTGCAGCAGGGACACATGGGACGAACTGCTTAGAGGCGTCAAGAGCATCTCCGTCTCCCAAAACCCAATCAAGGAGGCGACCACGGTAACACTCCATAACTTCGAGGTCTCCCCGCACACGCTATCCGTCATCAACCAACTCGGCACCACAATCCTCACGGAACGATTCTCGGAGGATCATGTCGAACTGAACACCTCCTCATTACCCGCAGGCAACTACATCATCAATGTGGACGGGACGAGCTTGAAGGTGATCAAGGAATAAGGGAAGACCCTTGCTTAACGCACAAACGGAAAAAGAATGAATAGACTGATCACATATGCGATATTCACTTGCTTAGCGACACTATCCTTCGCGAATCGAAGCAGTGTGCTTCCTTCTGACTCGACGCCCTATTTGGGCACACGGCACTATCTATGCCTGAATCTGGGAGGTGGCATGCACTCGCACTTGTTCGAGTCGGAAGCGGGGGAATCGAAGCTGGGGTATGGAGGTCTCTTGGAGGTGAAATACCAACTCATCCCGAAACATTGGGGAATAGGGATAGGCATGCAACTCAGCTCCTACCGTAGCAGCACCCGTATCAATTACGGATATGCACAGACATTCACCCATCTCGACAACAACCTGACATACACGCTCAACACACAATTCCACGATTGGGAAGAGAGGCAGGATGTCCTAGCCATCGAAATACCTCTCTCGCTCCAATACGAGAACGCCATCAACAGCAAATGGAAATTCCTCATGGGCGTAGGCGTCACACTATCCATCCCCGTGATAAAGGAATACTCCTCCAGAAACGGATATTATACCACATCCGGATGGTTCGAATCCACCAACGTGGAATACGAAGACCTTCAAAACCACGGGTTCCGGACCAACCTGAACGGACAATCCGGGGAGATATGCGGCTTGGGAAAAAGCATAGGATCGTACGCGGAGTTCGGATTCAACCGCTCGATGGGGCAAAAATGCGCTTTCCACATGGGACTATATTGTCAATACGGCATCACCAACAGCAACAACCCGCTGGACAAAAACATCTACGACGGTGAGGAATATGTCGGTGCATTCGGTAGCAACCAATACACCGATATCCACCTGTTCAAGGCTGGCATGAAACTCGGATTCCGCTTCGACCTCAAGGATAGGAAGAGGGAGAAGGAAGCGGAGCAAATCGTCGAAAGGAGACTGGAGGAGAGGGAACGTCAGAAGGAAATCGCGGCCGCCGCGGAGAAGATGAAAAGGGAACGTTTCCTGCAAGAACAAAGGGACCGTATCCGTAAGAAGGAAGAGAACGACCAAGAGATGGAGAGGAATCGGGAAAAGATCGAGGCTTTCCACAAGCTATCCTTAAAAGAGAAGAAGGAAGCCACATTGGCTCTCAAACGCATAGCGGACGAGGCCATATACGCATACCCGAACAGTATCCCGACTTTCCCAGAGGAGATCGAACGCTCCTTCGACGTGATATACACCTACCTAGCCAAAAACGCGGATGTCACGCTCCTCATCGTTGGGCATACAGACAATACGATTAAGGAAAGCAGGAGCTTCCCGGTCGGACAGAAACGGGCCGAGGCTTTCAAACAGGCACTGATACGGAAGGGTATACCCGAAGACCGAATGGAATGTGTCAGCAAAGGGAACACTCAACCTGTCGCCTCCAACAACACGAAGGGCGGTAGAGAACTGAACAACAGAACAGAGCTGAAACTAAAGGGTGGCGAGGCTGAAGAGTAAAAAAAAGAGCGGATGATCAATCCGCTCCAAATACTTCCCTACGCGTACTGTATTTCTTCTGACGCATACTCAACCGATAGGTGATCACCTCGTCCGTGAGCGTGACCGGATCATCCTTGGAATAGGTCTCGAAGAGCAGGAAACCTCCCTTCAACCCTGTCGGCATCGTCTTCTCCGGATGCCATCCCCTACCGATGTAGAAGAACGCCTGATAGGATCCATTGTCTATGCGGAAGGTATAGGTGCTGTCCGCCTTGATGTAGGCATGGCTCACCACCTTGCCGTTCTCGTCTTTCTCCTTGATGAAGGCGACCACATCGAACGAGATAGGCGCCACCACCACAATGTCCGAATTGGAGTCTTTCCGTGGTTTCTTAGGCAATCCATATTGATCCTGGTACGGTAAGCTCCCCTGCTCCAACGAGTTCTTGCCATACTTCTCCACCTCGCTCTGCCAAAACACGATGCTATCCCGCAGGCGGGTGGCCTCGGCAGTGTATTTGTCATGCGGATAGGCGAAGAGGAACTCGTCGTAAGCCTCAACCGTATTCTTCTTCCTGCGATCCTGGAAATAAGGCTCCTCCAAAAGTCCTTTCCGTTCGTTCACACGATCCATATATTTGCTCTGTGGATATGCCTCCCGATACTCGACATAGCCCCGCACCGTATTTTTATGGATGGCGGCCCAATAGTCCCACGTCTCTGAAAAAACCGTGACGAGCAGTAAATAGGCAATCACAGCGACACCTGCGACACCCGCCAGAATCTTAAATGCTTTCTTTTCGTCCATAGACTTCCCTTATTTTTTCAGGATAGACTCGATGGCGGCGTAGATACCGTCAGCGTCCATCCCATAGTAATGATACAACTCTTCTTGTGTGCCATGGGTGGCGAAGATATTCGGAATGCCGATGCGCTTCACATGCATCGTCACGTCATGGTCCGCGAAGTACTCCAGCACAGCGGAGCCGAATCCGCCCGACACGACACCATCCTCGACCGTGATGACGGATTGGTATGTCTTAGCGACCTCGTCCAACAACTCTTCGTCCAACGGTTTCAGGAAGAGCATGTTATAGTGCGAAACACTCATGCCGTTCTCCTCCGCCTTGGCGATCGCCCTGGCAGCTGCATGACCCAACGGACCAAGCGAGAGAACCGCAAGCGAAGAGGTCCCCTTCTTCAGACAAACTCCCTTGCCCACCGGCATCTCCTCCATCTCTTTGTGCCAATCCAACAGAACGCCCTTACCTCGCGGATAGCGGATCATGAACGGTCCGTGACCCGGCAAGGAAGCCGTATACATCAGGTTACGAAGCTCGATCACATTCATCGGAGAGGCGATCGTGAGGTTCGGCACGCAACGGAAGGCCGCCAGATCGAACGCTCCGTGGTGGGTCGCACCGTCAGAGCCGACCAACCCCGCACGGTCCAGGCACATGACCATGTCCAGATTCTGCAGGCAGACATCATGGATCACGTTGTCATACGCGCGTTGCATGAAGGAGGAATATATGTTACAGAAAGGCATCATGCCCTCCTTCGCCAAGCCGGCTGAGAAGGTGACCGCATGGCCCTCCGCGATACCCACGTCGAAGACACGGTCGGGCATCTCATGCATCAGGAAGGACATGGAACAGCCCGAAGGCATGGCAGGGGTGATACCCACCACCTTATCGTTCATACGCGCCAGTTCGACCAAGGTATGTCCGAACACGTCCTGGAACAGGGGCGGCGTATCCTTCGTGATAGGTGCCACGACCCGCTCACCCGTCTCCTTGTTGAACTTACCCGGCGCATGCCAGATCGCAGCGGCTTCCTCCGCAGGCTTGAAGCCCTTGCCTTTTTTCGTCTTGATATGCAATACCTTCGGCCCCTTGTAATCCTTGATCGAGCGAAGGATCTTCACGAGGCTGACCACGTCGTGGCCGTCCACCGGACCGAAGTATCGGAGGTTGAGCACCTCGAAAAGGTTGTGTTCATTGGCGATGGCCGCCTTGACCGAGTTGTGGAAACGTATATGCTTCGCCTTCTCGTCCTCCTTCACCCATCCCAGTTTAGCGAAGAAGCGATAGAGCTTATAGCGCCACTTGTTGTAGGTGGCGGAGGTGGTCAGACGCACGAGGTACTCGCTCATTCCCCCCACAGGCGCATCGATGGCCATGTGGTTGTCATTGAGGACTACCAACAGATTGTTAGGATAGGCGGAGGCGTTGTTCAGGCCCTCAAAAGCCAGACCGCCCGACATGGCGGCGTCACCGATGACAGCCACCGTATGGGCTTGATCCTTGCCCAACTTATCGTCAGCGATGGAGATGCCCAAAGCGGCCGATATGGAGTTGGAGGCATGGCCCGCCACGAAGGAGTCGTACTCGCTCTCGTGAGGGTTCGGGAAACCACTGATACCGCCAAACTGACGGTTGGTGGAGAAGCGGGTCCGCCGTCCTGTGAGGATCTTATGTCCATAAGCCTGGTGGCCCACGTCCCAGACGATCTTATCCTCCGGCACGTCATACACGTAATGCAACGCGACCGTCAACTCCACGACGCCAAGGCTCGAAGCCAGGTGTCCCGGATTATGCGAGAGCTCGTCGATGATGAAACGGCGCAACTCGTCACACACCTGAGGTAACTGGGACTCGTCCAACTTCTTCAGATCGGACGGTGTATCTATCTTATCTAACAATGATTCCAAATCACCAAACTATTAAATCCACTACAATAATTGCCTAACGCAAAAGTAGGAATAATTTCGATACGATTGACAGGCCAAGCCCCTATTATTTACGGATTCCGTCAATTACGTCCACCCTTTCCTATCGAGTTCTCGGCAGAAGGAGGCAACCTATTGAGCATGCGCTATCAGTGGTTTATCGGGCGATGCCTTTGTCGAGGAACACAGCCAATGCGACACTGCTAGCGAGAAACAGGAGACCGGCAAAAAACGGGATGGCCCCGAATTCGGCAACTAAGAAAACACTCACGACAAGGGCAACTATGGCATCAATCACCGCACAAGCGATCAGGATTCTCACGGAATTCATGTTCCCTTTAAACGCACGGAAGACATGATATAAGGCAAACGCATTGAACGCCACCACCAGTACAGAGATAACGGTCAAAGGGATATAATTGGGTGCTCCGAATTTCTGAGAACCGAATTGCGCCAGCGCCACGATGCACAAGATGAGCAATCCTACCACAATCAGTTTACTCACCTTGTACCACAAGTAAAGGATCAGCGTAACCTTAAGGGTATCATTGATCGGCAGATCACCGTCATTTTGAGGAGAAATATGTTTTTCCATTTCGCAACTTTTTCTCAAAGATAACAAATTCTTTTTGGGGGAGGATAAAAAAACGACTCTCCCGAGGGAGAGCCATCTTAAATGTTTTCACAACGGAATAATCCTTATTGTGAATTGCTTCAATTTTGTATTGCTAAATTACACATTATTTCCTATATTGCAAACAAAAAATAAAAAAAATGAAGAAGATATTAGGACTAGACTTGGGCACCAACAGTATTGGTTGGGCGGTAGTGAATGCAGACGAGAATGGGAATCCCATAAAAATCGAAGGAATGGGCAGCCGTATCATTCCAATGGGTAGTGATAAAATAGATTACGAGAAAGGGGCGACCATAACCAAAAATGCAGATAGACGCGCAAAACGCTCTGCCCGTCGTATGGGGAAACGATATAAAATGAGACGTAATAAATTACTTTACGTTTTGAACATATTAGGAATGCTCCCAGAACAATTTCACTTCAAAAACGGGTTCCCAGAGGCAACTAAATTACAGAATTTAGAATTACTGCCCATAAGAAAACACATACTTCAATTAGACTCTTTAGAACATTATAAATTAAGGGCAAAAGCACTTCAAGAAAAAATTGAGTTGCAAGAATTAGGTGCGATTTTGTATCAATACAATCGTCTCAGAGGATACGCCGGAGGAGGAGATGATAATGATGACAATAAAAAAAAGGCAGAAAACGAACATGATGAAGATAAAAAATACGAGACCTTTGTTCAAAAATTCACCATCAAAAGTGTTGAACCATCCAACACCACTTTCAAAGTAAGAGGAGGGAAAGACAAAGGGAAAGAATTGCCTAAATATGAATTAACTGTTATAAATGAAGACGACGAAGAAATAAGTGGAGAAACACAACTTCAGAACCTGCAAGACAAAGAAGGGACTGAAATAGAACTTGAAATTAGAATCAAACGAAGCAAAAACAAAGAAAACATTTCATTTGCGCTGCCACAAAAAACCAATTGGCGAAAACAAATGGAAGAAACAGAAAAAGTTCTAAAAGAAAAGAAATATTTCCCTTGTCAATTATTTCTTGAAGAGTTAGAAAAAAACAAATGGACTAAAATCAGGAATCGAGTCATTCTCCGACAACAATATATGAACGAGTTTGATGCAGTATGGGAAGAACAAGCAAAACATTACTCTTTTCTAAACAATTGTACAAAAGAAAACCTTGTTGAAATATTGGATTATATTTTCCCTGGTCAAAGTGAAAGTCAAAAAAAATTAAGAGAAGAGGGATTGGAAAAGGGGTTAAAGCATATCATCAAAGAGCAAATTATATACTATCAAAGGCCTCTAAAACCACAAACTGAGTTAATCAGCAAGTGTCAGTTTGAAAGGGAAGAAAGAGTTATTCCCATATCGCATCCACTTTTTCAAGAGTTCCGATGCTGGGATCAGATCAATCGCCTATATATAACATCAAAGCAGGAATTCAAGGATGAAAAGAAAAAGAAGAATGTAATTCACTACACAAATCGTTATTTGACAGATGAACAGAAGTTAGCAATATATGACAAATTGCAAAAACAAAAGCAACTTGCATTTAGCGAAGTCTCCAAAATAGTCAATCTAAAAACTGACATGTCAGAATTCTTAAATGGATTACATGTGAAGGCGAAAATGGCAGGATGCGAAACAATCATAACCATTAATAAAATATTAGGAGATTTCTCCGTCAATGATATTGCAATCATTACCAACATTTGGCAATCAATTTACGACAATGTTCATGAAGGAAGTGAATATGATGTAAACAGCAAACGAGTTCAATCAATACTAGCGGCACTTCCAGATTCTATAGAGGAAGAAAAACGTATAGAGATTGCTTTGAAAATTGCCCAAAACATTAAATTTCCAAGGAAATATGCTAGTCTTTCAAAAAAAGCAATAGAAAACATACTTCCTATTATGCAACTACATCCTCACGATATACCAGAAAAAGTTAAGAGTAATTTTGCCAACATCACTCATCTGATAAACACAGGTGAAATTATAGATGAAGATTTCTTGCAAGATTACATTGTCGAATTCGTACAGAATAATCCAGAAGCATTAGAAAAAGGAGGATTAATGTACGCTTTCGCTGCTTCCTTAGTATATGGAAGACATACAAAAGAAGAAATAAAGCCACAAATCACAAACTATCACGACATCAAATACGTAGAAAGGAACCTACGAAATCCAATAGTTGAACAAATCCTCAATGAAACAATGCAAGTGATCAAGTCCATTTGGAAACAATACAAATTTAATCCAAATGACCTCGAAATCCGTGTGGAATTGGCTCGTGATTTAAAGAATAGTGCTAAAGAAAGGGATAAAATATTTAAAGGTCAAGAAAAAAACAGGAAAATTAACGATTCTATAAAAAAGAGATTGATAGAATTAAATCAGGAAGTAAACGATAGGAATATCGAACTATATAAGATTTGGAGTAGTCAAGAATATCCATACGACAAAAACAAAAAACCAGAATCTCGTCCAAAGTATAAGGATGAAAAAAATCCGACAAAAGAAGAAATAGAGAAGATGAGACTTTGGGAGGAGCAACACTACGTTTCTCCATACACATTGAAACCTATTCCACTTTCAAAATTGTTTTCTCCAGAAAGATTGTATGACATTGATCATATCATTCCAAAATCAAGGTATTTCGACGATTCCAATGCAAACAAAGTAGTTTGCGAATCAAATATTAACGAAGAAAAAGACAACAGAACTGCATGGGAATACATTTCACAACAGAATTCAAATATTGGCATTTGTTCAATTAGTGATTATCTTATGTATGTCAACAATAACTTTTTCGGATTAAAGAAAAAGAATCTTCTAGCAGAAAAGATTCCTTCAAATCCTGTCGCACGTCAATTAAAAGATACGCAATACATCTCAATAGCAATAAGAGACGAATTGTCAAAAATCGTTGGAAGCAATAATGTAAAAACTTCTACAGGAGGCGTAACAGATTATTTAAGAAGTCATTGGGGATTAAAAAATTTATTCATGAAGTTGACTGAGCCACGATTCAAGCAAATGGAATTGTGGGATCTCGACAAAAATGGAGTGCCTAAAAAGACATGGATTACAGAGCGTTTTGACAAAAAGAGCAACAAAAATATATATGAGATAAAAGGTTGGAGCAAACGATATGACCACAGACACCATGCAATAGATGCGCTTGTCGTTGCATTAAGCAATGAAAAATTCATAAAACGACTAAATGATTTGAACAAATATTTCCAAGAAGAGATAGCAAAACGAAAAGATGCTATTCCGATTGGAGAAGGAGAGTCATTAGAAGAAGCATTTTTTAAACTAACCAAGGAAAAACGTGATGAAATCATGAGAGATATTGAAAGCTCTCGTAGATTCGATGCCCCATTAGAAGACCTAGTCTCAGAAGTTCGCCGACATCTTGAAACTATGGTTGTATCTCAAAAGCCAAAAGATAAATTGTCAATTAAAGAAGACAAAACAGGAAAGAAACAATTAAAAATTCGTGCGGCATTGCACCAAGAAACATATTACGGAAAGACTCTCGGGAAAGACACAAAAACAATCAATATATCAAATCTGAAAGCAAAGGACATCTCTCAAATAATTGACCCCGTACTCAAAAAAGAGATCGATGAACACCGTAAAAAATTCGGCACAATAAAAGAAGCATTTTCTGGAGAAGGATTACTTGCTTTTAACGAGTCACGGCATCAAACAAAAGACAAAAATGCACTAAAACCACCAGTATATAAAATAAAATTATGGTATAGCAAAAAAGATGAAGAAGACAGTGAATTGCAACAATTATACGACAACAATTGCAGCAAGAGCGTTATTACTGGAGACAACTACATGTTTGTCATAATGGAGAAAGATGGGGAAAGAGTATTTGACATAGCAAGCTTATTCGATTCTGTTTCCCTAGCAAAAGAAGAAGTGAGAAAAGAGCAATATGATATTGATGCAATAAAGAAAAACATATGTGAAAGTGTTCGCGTTCAAGATAAAAAAGACAAGAAAGGGAATTTATTAGCCAAGCCAGATAAGGTTTTGTTTTATTTACAGCAAAACGATATTGTATATATGCCAAATGGGAAAGATGATATTGTGCTAAATATGAATATGGTAGAATTACAGGAATGGATATCTGATGATAAAAACAAAAAAGAATTTGCAAGAAGATTGTATAAAGTCGTAAAATTCACAGGAAAAGATTGTTTTTTTATTCCCAATAATTATGCAAAAGAAATTAGTATTCCAAAGGATTTATCCCAAGAAGAACTTGCTTCTTTAGAAAAGGAATATCAAGACAAGAAAATTCCGAAGCAAGAATTAAATTATGCAGAATTTAGTTCTTTTGGGAATTGCACGAAAGTAGTTCCAGACGAAACATTTGTTATGAGTATTTTAGACAAGAAAAATAAGAAGAAAGTGCCTCTTAAAATACAGGATTTCTGCATCAAAATAAAAACAGATTGGCTTGGAAATGTTATCGAATTTAACGGAAAGAAATTATGACCTCAGTTCAAAGCAACATACTCATTCATAACTTCACCTATGGGAGACCAACTGTGGCTTTGTGTTCTGTTGGTAGTAAAAGTTTAATTTATAGGGTAGGTACAGATTGGACCTACCCTATAAAACTGAGATTATACGACGAAAGATTAAATTTCAATAGGGACGAATCTCATACTTATGTTCAGTCGTACCCAAAATGGGTACACCTGAAATCGATCCATTATAATGTCAGAAGATTATTGAAAAATCATACCATAATTTAATTAACAAAAAAAATCTATGAGTAACATTAAACTGTTTCAAGACAAGAAAATCCGTTCCGTTTGGAACGACGAAGAGGAGCAATGGTACTTCTCCGTTGTGGATGTGGTGGAAGCATTGACAGACAGCAACGACCCGAAACAATACATTAAAAGGATGCGGTCTCGTGACGAAGGATTAAATTCCAACTGGGGTACAATTTGTACCCCCCTTGAAATGATTGCAGCAGATGGAAAAAGAAGAATGGTGCAAACTGCCAATGTAAAAGGCTTATTTCGCATCATCCAATCCATCCCGTCTCCTAAAGCGGAGCCTTTCAAACAATGGCTGGCGCAAGTGGGATACGAGCGAATGCTCGAAATCGAGAACCCTGAGCTGGCACAGGAGCGCATGAAGGAACTCTACGAACAAAAAGGATACCCCAAAGATTGGATCGACAAGCGCTTGCGGGGCATCGCCATCCGTCAGAACCTCACCGACGAATGGAAACGTCGGGGCATCACAGAAGAACAGGATTACGCTATTCTCACCGCAGAGATTAGCAAAGCTACTTTTGGCATGACACCTTCAGAATACAAGGATTTCAAAGGCCTCACGAAGAAGAACCAAAACCTCCGCGACCACATGGATGACCTCGAACTGATCTTTACCATGCTCGGTGAACGGGTCACCACGGAAATCTCCCAGAAAGAGAATCCCGAAACCTTTCAGGAAAGCAAAAAGATTGCGAAACGTGGTGGTAGTGTCGCAGGTGTGGCTCGCAAAGAGACGGAAAAAGAATTAGGCAGAAGCGTGTCAACGCCCAATAATTATTTGCCCGACAAAGATAACCCTAAAATAGATTAGCCTATGATAAAACGCACACTCTGTTTCAGCAACCCCGCCTACCTATCCTTGCGCAACCATCAATTGGTCATCAAGCTGCCGGAGGTGGAGAAAAGCAACCTGACGGACGAAATGAAGAAGGAAACCGTCACCACCATCCCCATCGAAGACATCGGTGTGGTCGTGCTGGACTGCCAACAAATCACCCTGACCCAAGGCTTGTTGGCGGAGATGCTGGAGAACAACTGCGCCGTGATCACCTGCGACGGAAGCCACCTCCCCATCGGTCTACAGCTACCTCTGGAGGGAAATACCACCCAAAGCGAAAGGTTCAGGTGCCAAATCGACGCTTCCCTACCCTTGAAGAAACAACTCTGGCAACAGACCGTGCAACAGAAAATCGCCAACCAAGCGGCGGTCCTCGCCTCCAAACGTGGAGAACAGGTGGAGAACATGAGACGTTGGGTGGGTGAAGTGAAAAGCGGCGACTCCGAAAACGTGGAGGGACGAGCCGCCGCCTTCTACTGGAAGACCATCTTCCCCGCCATACCCGACTTCACCCGTGGCAGGGAAGGCTTCTCCCCCAATCTCCTCCTCAACTACGGCTACGCTATCCTGCGCGCCATCGTCGCACGTTCCTTGGTGGCCAGCGGACTGCTTCCCACCTTGGGCATCCATCACCACAACCGCTACAACGCCTATTGTCTAGCAGATGATATCATGGAACCCTACCGCCCTTACGTGGACGCACTCGTGGTGGACCTGACCGACCAGATCGGATACCCGGAAGCCATCACCATAGAACACAAACAAAGACTGTTGACCATCCCCATGCTCGACGTGACCATCAACGGACAACAAAGCCCGCTTATGGTGGCCGTGGGACAAACGACAGCCTCTCTCTACAAATGTTTTGCCGGAGAATCGCGCAAGATACAGTACCCAATAATGTGAACAGGAAATGGAACGGCTCAGTGAATATAGGATTATGTGGCTATTTGTTTTTTTCGATCTTCCCACGGAGACCAAGAAGGATCGTCAGGCATATGCCGACTTCCGCAAGCGATTGCAGGGAGATGGCTTCACCATGATGCAATACTCCGTCTATGTGCGGCACTGTCCCAGCTCGGAGAATGCGGACGTGCATACCAAACGAGTGCAGAACCTATTGCCGGAAACGGGGCAAGTCAGTATTCTGCGGGTGACGGACAAGCAGTTCGGCAACATGCAGAACTTTATCGGAACCAAAAAGCAAAAGCGGAAAACGGATGAGGCACAACTACCTATCCAGCTAACACTGTTTTAAAAATTTGTACTTTTGGGTAGTCTAAAACAGTTGTTTGTTGTATATTTGCAGAAACGGAACACAAACGGCGCGGATGTCCAAGCCAGCTCTTCCGTCTCAAAAGCATTGGTCTTATTCCAATGCTTTTTTAATTAATATTTGTGAATTGCTTTCAATTTTGTACTTTTGGGGTAGTTTAAATCAGGTATGGATATAGCAACAATAACATTAAGTTATAATACAAGGGATACTATAGCGTTAAGTATGATCGACGCTATACGTAAATCTGGTGTTTTTAAAATTGAAGAAACAGTTAATTCCCCCTACGATCCTAAATTCGTTGCGAAAATAGAACGGAGCAAGAAAAGCAAAGGAAAAAAAATGAAAGCAGAAGATTTATGGAAGCAGTTGTGAATTGCTTTCAATTTTGTACTTTTGGGTAGTCTAAAACAGCGAGAGGGACGAAACATTTAAACAGAAGTTGGTTGTGAATTGCTTTCAATTTTGTACTTTTGGGTGGTCTAAAACAGTGGCTAGCCGGTGGCGGGTCTGTTGGTATGTGTTGTGAATTGCTTTCAATTTTGTACTTTTGGGTAGTCTAAAACAGTCAATAATGGAGTAAGAGTACGATAGATATGGTTGTGAATTGCTTTCAATTTTGTACTTTTGGGTAGTCTAAAACAGTTTATATAAATGATTGGTTCGCACAAATATAGTTGTGAATTGCTTTCAATTTTGTACTTTTGGGTAGTCTAAAACAGTATCGATACGCCAGAGTTCACGAAGTCGCTTGTTGTGAATTGCTTTCAATTTTGTACTTTTGGGTAGTCTAAAACAGTCTGCGAGGAGAACAACGTATACCGAGCGGCGTTGTGAATTGCTTTCAATTTTGTACTTTTGGGTAGTCTAAAACAGTGTGCGAAAAGAAAACGCACGCAGGAAGGCTGTTGTGAATTGCTTTCAATTTTGTACTTTTGGGTAGTCTAAAACAGTGGTTAGGTATTATATATTTAAGTAAATCAGTTGTGAATTGCTTTCAATTTTGTACTTTTGGGTAGTCTAAAACAGTAGATTGCCATATGGTGTTATAGTGCAGGATGTTGTGAATTGCTTTCAATTTTGTACTTTTGGGTAGTCTAAAACAGTCACCGCATGATTCGCCTACCCCGGAGAGCAGTTGTGAATTGCTTTCAATTTTGT
>JAFZPM010000038.1 GCA_017550335.1 Paludibacteraceae bacterium | reverse complement strand
GCCGAACATCGGCTTCCCTGACTTCAATCCTTCGATTACTTCTTGGCGTATCGCCTCTAAACTTTCTTTTTCTTCCATATCTTTTAAACTTTGTCTTTGACTTTTTATTTTGTCTTGACACAGTTTAAATTACATTCTCAAGATTTGGCGATTTAAGGGGCAAGATATAAATTTGCGTAAACACGGAACCGATTCCTCAATCTTCTCGAGATGAAACACAACAAACTCTTTACTATTTGCATATGCATTGTTGCGACCTTGTTCTGCAACACACTCCCATCCATGGCAAATGCAAGCGCCTACGACCCTAATTTCGGAGCCGGCACGATATCAGGCCCGAAAGAGTTGGGGGAATTCTGTGTGGCCTATTACCATGACGGCAAACTCTACAACGAGCTTGACCCCAAATGGGGAATCCCGAAGTATTATCTCGACGAGCAAGAAGAAGCATTTGATTCCATTGCCCTTGAGCAAGACACTCTTCCTTATTCCGACACACTAAATGACTACGAGAGTGATGACACAACATCCGAATACATTCAAGAAGAGTTTTTCCCTGAAGAAAACGAGCTCACGGATTCTGCGATCATCGCCATGGCAAAGGTCTTCCATTTCGAGAATTGCTCACAAAATCAAAAATTCCATCTCTTCCATGATGTACACTCCTCCTGCAACTTCAAGTTCATAGTCCATTACCCCAACACAGATTATTATTACATTTCTCCCAGCGTAGACACAGAACATTACATCCATCATACCATTTCCCTCGACGAAGGAGGAATATCAACTCAAGAGAAAGACTATACATTCACCATGACGGTTATCCTGATAATATTGGCGATGCTCATAACCGTCGGTTTGGAATTGGGTATGGGCTGGGCATTCTCTTATCGGTCAAGAAAAGATTTACTTACGATTGCCATAACCAATACCATAACCAATCTGCTGATGAACATCCATATCTGTCCTTCATTCCTACACGGAGACGATTTTGATCGCTTTTTTGGAATGGCTTTTGTTATCGTCATCCTTGAGCCATTAGTATGGATAATCGAAAGCATTGTATATCTATATACTCTAGAGAGAAAGGGCGAACACTACATACTGAGAGCGTTTGGTTTTGCCTTTGGTGCGAATGTCGTATCATTTGTTATCGGCCTTGTCATTATCTCTTTTGCTAAACATCTAATTGTTAGCTTATTTGGCTTTTGACCCATGTAAACCAGTTATGATTTAGTCTATGATGGTAAATATTCCCTTAGATTTTTATAGCTCAATTGCACACCCCAAAAGAATTGCACCACGAAAGTGCAATTTTCGATGTATTTCTGCACTTTTATAGTGCAATTTACCGAACAACCTCACGAGTTTCAACCCCATTGTCCACAGAGGCTCAACATCACGGGATGAAATGGATATTCTCCTCTAAAACGTTACTTGCCAGCAAGGCCTCCTTCACACCATCCACATCCGTGATGATATAAAGCTCGGAGCCCTTCGTGACTGACTTCCATCCCATCATATTCCCTCCGAAGTAAATATGCGAATCCATATGATCATCGACGAACGTTCTCAATGCGAGCGCCTTCTCCATCGATAGCACATCGTTATCCACACCCGACTTCTCCCTGAGTTTCACCTGCAGATAAAAATACATCCATTGCTGATCGCGACGAGGAAGAGCCTTACGTTGGGCCTCCGACATCCGACGGACCACCTCCAACAGCGAATCGGCGCCACGTTCCGCCTCCGACAACAATGCCTCCACCTCTTCCTCATCGGGGTGGACAGTATACGTATGCATATCCGGAAGAACATACTCATTCACGTACCAGGAGAGGGGCGCATACATCATATGTCCATACGTGTGGTCATCAATATTCTTGAAAACATACAAGCCTTCCTCCCCGTCCTTCTCCATCCTATTCACATACAACACCATGGCGGTCGTATCGTCTCCGACGAACTCATTGGAGCGAGCTTCCTTATCCGCCAGCGTATTGTACCTTTCCACGCCAAACGTCTGGAGCTTAAGCCATTCCAACTCCTTATGGTGAAGGCTCTCTTCCGAACCATCCTCACAGGCCCGAATCGCCTCACAGTAATGGGGGCAATCCCTATACATCCACAAATCCAAAGAGGAAATGAACCAAGAAGAACAAATCAAGGCCCAATACAACATAGTGCCATAGCTCAAGAAGGTCAAATCCTTACCCAATGGATGATAATGGGACGCCAACAACTCAGATGCATGAAATTCAACAACCGAGAAAATATGAGCGAATGTGATAATAAACAACGTAAAGCAAACAATGTAAAAATATATTTCGTGGATAGACCAATGCTGAACAAGGAAAACGTTATATACGACCATAGAGACAAGTATTCCACCCGCAAACACCGCATAGAGACAACTCTTGGTTTCCTTCCTGCAATTCACGGGGGACAAACGGTAAAGGAAAAACGACATCGCAAGCACGGAAAAGGTACCTATTTCCATAAGGGGGTTCGCACGGGGACCAATATCGTCGGAAAGGACAATACCCACAATGACCATCAATGCGCCAAAGAATAAAAAGAATATGCAAAACACCAGTTTCATCACAGTCTTCCTATTCTCTATGATTTTCTCCTTCTCCTTCAGTTCCTCCTCAGAGGCATCCAGGAAAACGCTTTTATACAAAGAGACAAAAGGAAACACGAGCATCAGGAGGCATATCACGGCCGACAAGCCCACATAGAGCAAGTCGAGCATCTCTTTCCCCTCCGGGACCAATGAATACAGAAGAGACTTCAGGACGGACAGCAACACCTCCCCCGCGACCAACAACAACATGATGCGAGGCGTACTCATCGACCCTTTCCTGTTTTCCCCAGAAGCATCCATATCCATACAAATATTCTTAAGAGATTAAACCATTTCACGCTCCCTCGTAGAAGGTCTATTCGAACAGCACCGTTTTGAAGCCCATGGAACGGAACATATACGTGAACTGCGCCTTGGCGTTCTCGCTTGCGGCGGAAACATTTTCAGGCGACAAAGCCCTTTTGCGCATGTCCACCTTCGCCCGCTCATACAAGACGGATTTAATTTCCGGTGTGATTTTACCGCTCTCATAGAAGGTGCGGGTCTGCGTGTCATCGATGATATCCTCGTCCAAGATCCGAATATCCGGCAATTTGATCCAAATCGTATCCTGCGAGGTGATCAACCAATCCGATGCCGCCTCCTTCATGTCCACACCTAGACGGGCCGTCCCCTTGTAGATGCGGGCGAACTGATCGTCGGAGACAATCATCCGAGGGATCACCGTATCCTCGAACTCCTCCATCTCGATCGTGAGGAACTCCCACTCCGCCACCTCCTTGATGGAGGTAATCTCCGTGGAGATGTCCACCTGTTCATTCCGCGTCTTGGAATACCTTTCCCAAAGGAGGAAGAAGGCAAGGACACACACGGTTATCGACAACAATATAATTATAATCTTCTTTGCCATATCCAATATATTTCAAACTGATTCCACTATCGAAGCACATCACTCGCAAGCGAGCCTCATAACGTCTCCCTTTCGATCATCTTAAGGAGGAACTGCTCGTTATGGCTCTTGTCCAACAACTCCTGATCAAATCGGATCACGATATTCTCACGACGGAAGCCAGCCGCCTCCACCAGAGGAACCAACGCATTATAGGCACCCAGTTGGGACCGTTCGATAATATCAGACCCTTTCATATCCGCCAGTACCTTCTCCCTACCCTTCCTCAGCAAGGACTCCCGCTCCTCCTCCGTGAAGCTGAAACGATTCCACGAGAGGAATTGTTTCTCCCCGGTATAATCCACCTTGGCGGAGGTCATCTCTATTTTAGGCGCCGGCAGCGTGATGGTGATATGATCCCCCACCACAGAGACATTCTCGTCAGAGAAGGAGGAGAAGTCTATATAAGCCTTGAGGACCGCATCCATCGGCAAGACGATTTTGCGCTCTCCAGGGATCGGTATGGTAATCTTCTCGAAAAGGAAACTGGTCTCCAACGAACTGAAATCCTGATAGGTCAACACCTTATGCACATTATACTGCACCGTGTACAGACGAGCACTTCTGGAAATGGAATGGACCACCTCCTTGCCCTTCTCCTCCGGACTCTTGGACAGGAAACAACCCGTCATCAAAAACGCCAACAAGATGGCAAGCCAACCATATCTCTTCATATTTTTCAAACTATAATATTATCTGCTTAAAAATCAATGTATCAGTTGATAATCCTCTCTCCCAAGAACTTCGCCAAGGCCACCTTGCTCACATGCAACGAGTTAAAACGGGTGAGCAGGTTTCTCTTCTGCTCCTCATCCTCCGTCTGCCGTAGCATCTGCAAACACTTGGCCATCTCACTTTCGAGCCAGAAATACTTGTAATTAAACATTACGCGAGGCACGTCGATCGCCAATCTTTCAGACTCTTCGTTATCCAATTTCTTAGCCTTCACCTTATTGTCCGAACACTTCTTGTCAAACATACGGCTGAGCTGGTAACGATCCGAAAGGACATCCGTCGCCACCTCAACCATCTGCGTGTCCTGATTGCGGAGGAAGAACTGCTGTGCGGAGATTTGCGTGTTCGAAAAGGCGGAGAGATATTCGTTTATCATCCTGTCGTAAAGTGGGTTGGATAGGACTAGGTCATCCATGTCAAGCTCATTCTTGATGAACGTGACCACATGGAATTGGAAAGGCGCCCCATCCTTTTCACCCATGAGTAGGGGCACTTCTCCATAGCGGACCAAGTAATAGATGATCTCCTTTTCCGCCCTATCGGAAAGAGTCGTTTCGGCCCGTGCCGTAGGGGAAGTGGTCGTCGGAGCCTGCGGATTGGACGTTTCCCCGGAATTAGGATGGTCCGTCAAAGGTGTAGGCACCTGTTGGATGTCCGAGATGGGGCTCGACGTGTTAGCGGTAGAGACCGTGTTCGTCCACTGTTTTTGGGCGATGGTCGTATAGAGCAGGTTCTCCTCGACGCCCAGCAGCTTGGAGCATTCCGACACATAGACGGAGCGTTTCACCTGGTCAGGGATCACCGCGATGGTCTGGGCGATCTCCGTGATGGTCTGCGCCTTCTTGATTGGGTCACCGTTCGCCTCCTTCAGCAGATAATTGGTCTTAAAGATGATATAATCCTGCTCCTGCTCGGTCAAGTATTGCAGCACGTACGACGAATCGTTGTTTTGTGCGAAAGTGTCGGGGTCATCCTCAGGGGGGAGGACCACCACTTTGGCGTTAAGGCCTTCCTGCAGAAGTAGCTTACCATTCTTCAGGGCGGCATGCACACCTGCGCTGTCACCGTCATAGAGCATGGTGACGTTCTTGTTGCCGTCTATTCTGTCCGCATCGACGGAAGGGACGATGCGACGCAACAAGCGGATTTGTTCGACGGTCAATGCCGTACCGCAGGGAGCGACGATATTCTGCACGCCCGCCTGCACCATGGAGAGGACATCCGCATACCCCTCCACGATATAACATTTCTTCTCCTTGATGATGGCATTCTTCGCGAAGTAGATGCCATAGAGCACATTGCCTTTGTGGTAGATATCCGACTCCGGAGAGTTCTGGTACTTCACGGGGTCGTCCTTCTTCATCGTTCGTCCGCCGAAACCGATAACCTTACCCGATATGGAGTGGATCGGGAACATGGCGCGGCCATGGAAGCGGTCGAAAGCGTAGTTGTCATCCTTCACGATGGTCAGTCCCACCTTCTCCAGATACTCGCGCTTGTAACCCTCTCCCTGCGCCAAGACGGTATAGGCGTCACGTTTATCGAGTGCATAGCCCAATTGGAATTTACGGATGGTATCCTCATGGAAGCCACGGTGGGCGAAATAAGCCATACCGATGGATTGGCCTTCCTGTGTCTCGAAGAGGTTGTGGGTGAAGTGTTTCTGCGCCCACTCCGTCACCGCCATCATGCTCTCCCGCTCGGTTCGTTGCTCGATCTGCTCCTGGGTCAGTTCCTCCTCCTGGATATCGATGTGGTACTTCTTAGCGAGGAATTTCAGCGCCTCGTAGTAGGAGAGATTCTCCATCTCCATGACGAAGTTGACCGGGTTACCGCCCTTGCCGCAACCGAAGCACTTGTATATGTTTTTAGCGGGTGAAACAGAGAAGGAAGGCGTTTTTTCATCGTGGAACGGACATAGACCGGTATAATTAGCCCCTCGGCGATGGAGTGTGACATAATCCGACACCACATCGACGATCTGCGCCGCATCAAAAATCCTATCAACCGTAGCCTGGTCTATCATCGTCCGTCAATTTGTCAAAAAAAGGAAGCGTGAACGGACTAGCCGGACACACTTCCCGTATTGTTATAACTCACATGAGAGATGTCAACAACGTTTATTTCAGTAGCTTTTCGATCTCCAAGCAACGGTTGGCATTGTCTGCGTTGTCGATATCCGAAAAATCTATTTGAGCAAGGAGTTTCATCAACTCGGTGTATTTATCCGAATTCAGTTTCAGATCCTTGTCCATACTCGTTTTGAAACCCTTCATCCACAACGAGTCCAATGCGTTCTCGACGCATAGTTCATATGGACGTTGGGCCTTAGACAACGGAGAAGTCAACATACCCCTGAAGAGCGGCTCGTCCGCCAACTTGCGGTCTCCCGTGATTTCGTTCACAGGAACTAAATCCTTCTTGTTAGCGGAAGCGACAGAGTCGCAGATGGAGAACAAGGCCTTCGCCAATGTCTCGCCACTTTGTGTACCGCGATCTTCCGCACTCATTTCCGGGAATGACACTTCCCTACCCACCTCGTATGCGTTTGCGTTGTCGTCACCGCAGGAGTGCAGGCCCCAGGAAAGAGGGAGAAGCGCTACTATAAAAAACTTCGTGATTTTCATGGTTGTTCTCTATGTGAAATAAATTACTTGCTGGAAATGAATGATGCCAAGCTAGTCAATGCATCAGCCACATTGGCAGCGGTGATACCATTATCCAAAAGGTTCTTCAACTCAGCCACCTTTTTGAGGTTCTCCTCAGACTTAGCCTCAGTCTCCTCTGTCACGCCATATTTCGCCATGACAACGCCAGCCAAGAAGTTAGTCGTCCACTCCGTGTTGCTCTTGTTCGTCGTATATTCAGCGGCACCCGTCACAACGGAAGCGATAGCCACTGCGTCGCCAGAACCTGCCTTCACCAAATTGCCATAGAAATCCCTTCCTTTGGAGATCACATCCTTCTCAACTACAGTTGTGTTATTGCCTTCGCCACCTTCATTGTTATCATCGTCGTCTCCACATGATACCAAACCGAAGGACAAACCCAAAAACATAGCCATCAATATCGGCAAAAACTTAATCTTCTTCATTTCAAATAAAAATTTAGTGTTAGTAATTATCAAATTTAATTCACGGCCGCCAATGATGCGGCACTTATCTTCACATTATCCACATGGGAGAAAGCGGCGGCGCAAGCCATCACGGTGGAGCCCGTAGTGATCACATCGTCCACGATGAGCAGATGGCGGCCGTTAAGAGTCTGTGCCGAAACGTTTTGTTTCAGGGAGAATATTCCCTTCACGTTTGTCCAACGCTCCTCCGCGTTCTTGTTCGTCTGGGTGGTGGTCTCCACCACTCGTTCGACAAGGTCCGTCCTCACCGGCACACCCAATTCCCTGGAGAGTCCCTTCGCGATCCATTCGCTCTGGTTGTATCCCCTCCATTTCAGCCGTTTCGGATGAAGCGGCACCGGCACGATCATGTCCACGGAGGCGAAACGCCCGTTCTTCATATCCCTTCCCAACATGCGTCCCATGCTTTGCGCCAACTCTTTGGCACCATGGTATTTAATTTCGTGTATGATTTTTTGCGGAGCGGACTCCTTCTCGTACACCATCAGCGTCGTAGCCGATTCGATGTAAGGTTTTCCGTAGAGATGTTGCTCCACAAAGTTATCCGCAGATTCGTGCACCTGCGCCAACGGCAAGGATGAAAGGCACTCCACGCAGAGGAAGCGTTCATCATGGAAGAGTTTCTTGCCACAACCGACGCACAGCCTCGGGTAGAAGAGTTCCACAAAACCGTTCAGCGCACTGCTCCAACGGATCATTCATCCAAACGTCCAAAGACCCTCTTCAGCAGGTCGGAAGTGCGGGCAGCCGCATTCGTACGGATATCCACCTCCTTGTCAGCCACCTTCGTGAACAAGCCGTCCAACGCTTTGCCGGTCACGTACTCACCCAAGTTCGTGTTAACGGTTTGGATAGCATCCACCTTGTCATACAAAGCGGATTTACCCGCCGCAGACAAGCCCACACTCAGTGCAGTCATAGCGATCTTACCGCCTGCGGTGTTCTTTTTCTCAGCTATTTGGTTATATCCCTTAGAGAAGGATGACCAAGCGCTGTTCAAAGTCAGACCGCTCACGGAAACCTGGTCGAATGTGGAAGTCACCACATCACCGAAGGTTACCTGCAGGCCCGAATAAGTCTTGTCGTACAGATAAGAGGTGGCAGCCTTGTCGGAACCGAAAGAGGCAGTGATGTTGCCCTCTTCGTTAGCCGAAGCGCTTTGGTAGTTGCCGAAAAGGATCGATTCACCGTCTGAGACAGTCATCGACGTGATGGCGCTAGCGAAGATCTCCGCGGATTCAGGAGCAGCCTTCTCAGCGGCACGGTTCATCAACTCGACCAAATTGTCGGTCTGTAATCCCTCCGCACCTATCGTATTCAAGAACGTTTTTCCCGCAGTGGTACTCATCAATTCAGCGACGGTAGCGACCTCCTGCGGCATACCGATCTTCACCATGGCGTCACCATAGTAACCGTCCTTCTGCCCGAGGTTCGTGGCAGCTGTTTTCGCACCGATGGTCAAAGCCTCCTTCAAAGCAGCGACAGTATCACCGGAAGCGAGGTTATTCAATACGTCTTCGTCACAAGACACCGCAAAAAAAGAAGCGCCGACGAACGACAGCAACATAATCCTTTTAAATCCTAACTTTATATCCATACTCCTATAAATTTAGTTTATACCCAAAAATATACACTTCGCAAATTTACTTATTTGACGCAAAAAAAAGAATAAAAAAAGATGTTTTTTACATAAATCTCTACCAAACCATAGGATTAAATCGATGAAATAGACTAACTTTGTGACCAAATGGCAGAGAAAAAGAACAAAAACAACAAGAAACCGGTCAAGGTACCAGATCGCAAGAAACTGGTCCGCAACCAACGCATCAGCATCGCCCTGAACGATGCCGAGATGAGGGCTCTGCAGCGTTTCTTCCAGAAATACAAAATCACCAACAAGGCCAAATTCTGCAGGGAGGTCATCATGCTCGAAGTGCTGAAGCGGTTCGAGGCGGACGCACCTTCCCTGTTCGACAACGTGAAAGAATCATGAACGACGAATATTACATGAGGCAAGCCCTTGCGGAGGCGAAGAGGGCCGGGGCGAAGGACGAAGTGCCCATCGGCGCGGTCATCGTCCACGGCGAGCAAATCATCGCGAAAGCCCATAACCTCACGGAGACATTGCACGACGTGACAGCCCATGCGGAGATGCAGGCCATCACGATGGCGGCCGATTACTTGGGAGGTAAATACCTGTCAGAGTGCGCCTTATACGTCACCGTCGAACCCTGCGTCATGTGCGCCGGCGCCATCGGTTGGGCCCAAATCAGCAAGGTGGTCTACGGAGCACCCGACCCCAAGCGTGGCTACTCCGTCTATGCCCCCAACGCCCTACACCCCAAATGCGCAGTGGTCTCCGGCGTGCTACAGGAGGAGTGCTCGCAGCTCATGACAGACTTTTTTAAGAAATTAAGGAAATAATCATAGATATGGCAGAAAAACTATCCATCAGAGAAAAGATCGCGTATGCTTTGGGCGACGCGTCCGCGAACATCGCATGGCGCGGTGTCTCAGCATTCCTCCTCATCTTCTACACAGACGTCTTCGGCATAGCGCCCGGCATCGTCGCCACGCTCATGTTGGTGGCAAGGACCAGCGACGGATTCACGGACGTGATCATGGGTGCGATCGGCGACCGCACCAAGACCCGATTCGGGAAGTTCAGGCCTTGGATCCTCTGGACCGCCATCCCGCTCGGCGTCATTCTGTCATTGCTCTACACCTGCCCTGAGAGCTGGTCGATGGGCTGGAAAACCGCCTACGCCTTCACGACCTACATCCTTTTCACCCTCATCTACACCGCCAACAACATCCCTTACGGAGCCTTGATGGCCGTCATGACAGGCGATGACAAGGAGCGCACCAGCATCGGTTCGTTCCGCATGGTGGGCGCATTCGTGGGTGGCATGATCGTGCAAGGTTCCCTGTTGCTGCTCGTAGCCCACTACGGGGAGATCAACCCGGACATGGAGATCCAAAAAATCGCAGACAAGAAATTCGAAGTGACCATCACCTCGCAAGAGGAGGTCAAGAACGTGAGTATCAACACGATGGGCGGCATGGCCACCTTCCTCACCATGAACAACCCGAAGGATAGCACCACGGTCGGGAAAAGCTTCTCGCTACAAGCCAACCAGCCTATCACCTTCATCGTGGAGGGCGAGGCAAATGTCTTCGCCGGAAAAACAGATTTCCTCACCATGCTCTCGAAAGTGTTCGGAATAGGCGACAGCAAAAAGAACTCGGGCGCCATCACCCTCATCAACCAAAGTGAAGGCTACAGCAAGGCGATCTATTCGCTCTCCGTCATCCTCATCCTGTGCCTCTTCGTCACCTTCTACTACACAAGAGAAAGGGTGACACCTCCAGCCTCGCAGAAGGAGAACATCAAGGAGGACCTGATAGACCTGATCCACAATAAACCATGGGTGGTGCTGTTGATCGTCGGATTGGTATTCAACATATACAACAACATGAAGCAAGGCATCACGGTCATCTACTTCACCCACTACATCCACAACCAATTGTTGGCGGGAGGGTACATGACCGCCCTGATGATCGCCTCGATCGTTGGCGCCGCCATCACCAGCCCGCTCAGCAAGAAGTTCGGCAAAAAGAACCTCTTCATCGGAGCGTTGCTCGTTTCCGGAGCCATCAACTCGCTCCTTAGCTTCTGCGGACCACAAGACACCTCCGCCATCTTCGCGATCGGCTGTCTTTCCGAGTGCGCCGCAGCCATCATGCCTACCCTCTTCTTCGCCATGTTGGGAGACGCGGCGGACTATTCCGAATACGTGAACGGACGACGGGCGACCGGCCTCGTCTACTCCGCAGGATCCTTCGCCACCAAGTTCGGCGGAGGCATCGCGGGCGCCATCATCGGATGGGTATTGAGCATGTACGGATACAACGGACAAGACTCCATCGCCATACAGAACGCAGTGCCGGGCATCATCCAACTGATGAGCTGGATCCCAGCCATCATCGCACTTATGGGAGCCGTGTTAATGTACATGTACCCGCTCAACCAAGAAAAGATGGATGCCATCACGATGTCATTGAGCAACAGGAGGAATGCTTCGAAGAACACGGAAGCCACAGTTCAATAAATCAGGGAGATGCACGTCATGAAAATGGATTGGGAAAAACTGATCACCACCAAGCGTTTCGGCTTGGAGAACTACCACGACGAGAAGAGACAAGACCGCACCGAGTTCCAACGGGACTTCGACCGACTCATCTTCTCCTCCCCCTTCCGCAGGCTGCAGAACAAAACGCAGGTATTTCCCCTTCCCGGCAGTATTTTCGTGCACAACCGACTGACACACAGCCTTGAAGTATCCTGCGTGGGACGCTCGCTGGGCAATGCCGTGGCGAAGCTCCTAAAAGAAAAATACGGGGAGAGCCTGCCTGAGAGCATCACTGAGATCGGTGCCATCATCTCAGCCGGCTGCCTAGCGCACGACATGGGCAACCCTCCTTTCGGGCACTCCGGGGAAACCGCCATCGCCTCCTACTTCTCCGAAGGAAAGGGGCAAGAGCTGAAAAGCAAGTATGGGCTGACCGATAGCCAATGGAACGACATCATCCACTTCGAAGGGAACGCCAACGCCTTCCGTCTCCTGACGCACCAGTTCAACGGACGAAGGAAGGGCGGGTTCGTCCTCACCTACTCCACCATCGCCTCCATCGTGAAATACCCGTACAAATCGGACTATGTCAGCGCCAAGAAGAAGAAATTCGGCTTCTTCCAGAGCGAGAAGGAGGATTTCGTGAAGATAGCGGAGGACCTCGGCATGATCCGCCTCGACGAATACAAATACGCACGGCACCCGCTCGTCTACCTCGTGGAGGCGGCCGACGACATCTGCTATGAGATCATGGACATCGAGGACGCCCACAAACTGAAGCTCCTCAGCAACAACGAGGCGAAGAACCTCCTGCTCTCCTTCTTCACGGAAGAGCAACAAGCGAGGAAGCGCCAACACATGGACGCGGTGGACGACGAGAACGAGCAAATCGCCTACCTGCGATCCTCCGTCATCGGTGTGCTCGTGGAGGAATGCTCCAACGCCTTCCTGCGGAACGAGGAGGCCATCATGGAAGGGACTTTCCAGGGCGCGCTCATCGACGACATGTCCGAACTGGTGGGGAATGCCTACCGGAAATGCCAAGAGATTTCCCTCAAGAAGATATACAAATCCAATGTGGTGATGGACATCGAGATAGCCGGTTACAACATCATCCACACGCTCATCGACAAGGTGGTCAACGCAGTGTTCAACCCCGACAAGGCCTACTCGCGGCAACTCATCAACCGAATCCCTGAGCAATACGAGACGGAGAACGAAGACCCTTACCGCAAGATCATGGCGGTGCTGGATTACCTATCGGGCATGACCGACATCTACGCATTGGACCTCTATCGTAAAATCAACGGCATGAGTCTGCCAAGCCTATAAAACCAAGGAGGATTACCCATGAAAAAGAGCATACTATTCATTCTGGCATTTTGGGCATACACCCTATGCGCATTGGCGGAAACGCCTGTGTTCCAACCCGTTTCGGTAAAGAAAATGGATTTCGAGAAGAACAGTAAGACTTTCGAACGCCTAATGAAAAGAGCCGCACAGAAAGACTTCGACTACAATACGCTTACAGAAGAGGAGCAAAGCATATACAATGAGACCAAGGATAGTTATTGGGATGTCATTGGTGGCGCATGTAGCTGGTACTGCGCCGGAGGTCCCTCCTCCGTCACCGCATCCAGTCAGTTGAAGCCACAGGGCGCTGTCAACTACAAAGCCAGCAACGCGCACGACCTGAGCTACAGGACTGCCTGGGTGGAAGGCGTGGCGGGCTACGGGATAGGAGAATACCTGACCTACTCGTTCAAAGGTGGCGACCCAAGGATAACCACCATCATCGTCGTGAACGGTTACGTGAAAAGCGGGAAAGCCTTCAAGGAGAACAGCAGAGTGAAAAAACTGAAAGTCTACAAAGACGACAAACCCATCGCCATACTGGATTTGAAGGATATCATGGGAGAGCAACGGTTCGAGATCGGCACACTCGGGGATAACACACCTGGTTCCCCCGACTGGAAACTGAAGTTCGAAATCATGGAAGTCTACAAGGGAGATAAATATGACGATACTGCGCTATCGGAAATCTATTTCAACGGAATAGACGTGCACTGCCTCGTCAAAGGCACGAAAATAACGATGGCGGACGGTTCAGAAAAGGATATCGAAGAGATAAAAGAAGGGGACGAGGTATTGTCCTACACAACCAGCAACACGACAGGCAAGAGCACGGTGAAAGCAATCGCCCAGAAGAACCACACCGACTTCGTCACCTACCGTTTTAAGAGCGGGAGGAGCCTCACCTGCACGTTGGACCATCCCCTCTTCAGCCCTAAATTCGGCTGGGTTTCGTGCGACCCTGAGAAGAGCAAGCTCTACAAAGGATTCGTCAATGTGGGGACAGTAAAAATCGGGACGTACATCCTGCAATCGGATGGTTCAGACGACCAGATCACAGCCATCGAGAAGGGGAAGAAAGAGCAACCATCCTACACCATCACAGAGCTGAGCGACAAGCACATAGGCTTCTTCGCCAACGGTGTGTGCGTCGGCACGGAAGGGTTGAAATAAGCGAAACGATTAACGATCCTTACGTTCTATCTCACGGAGGCTCTCCATCTTCTTTTTCTTCAGGAACTCATAGATACCCTCCAAGTGTTCGGTCACACGCTGATGTCCGAACTCATAGACCTTCGTGACCAATCCATCCAAGAAATCACGGTCGTGAGAAACCACGATCAGCGTGCCGTCGAAATCCTTCAAGGCAGCCTTCAGGATATCCTTGGTCTTCATGTCCAAGTGGTTCGTCGGCTCGTCCAAGATGAGCAGATTGACAGGCTCCAGCAATAGTTTGATCATCGCCAAGCGGGTACGTTCACCGCCCGAAAGCACCTTCACCTTCTTTGTCGAGTTCTCTCCGCCGAACATGAAAGCGCCCAGAAGATCCTTGATTTTGTTACGGATCTCGCCCTTCGCCACATCATCGATCGTCTGGAAGACCGTCAGTTCCCCGTCCATCAGAGAGGCTTGATTCTGAGCGAAATAGCCGATCATCACATTATGTCCCAGCGTCAGCGTGCCCTCATGTTCGATTTCGTTCATGATGCACTTCACCATGGTGGATTTACCCTCACCGTTCTTGCCCACGAAGGCCACCTTCTCGCCCCGGGCGATGGTGAACGAAGCGTCCTTGAAGACCAGATGATCCCCGTAAGACTTGCCCACACGGTCCGCGATGACAGGGAAGCTACCCGAGCGGGGCGAAGGCGGGAACTTCAGGCGAAGCGCCGAGGTATCCTCCTCGTCCACCTCCAGGATCTCCAGTTTCTCCAGCATCTTCACGCGCGACTGCACCTGCAACGTCTTAGAGTACGTGCCCTTGAAACGCTCGATGAACTCCTTCGTCTCCGCGATCATCTTCTGCTGCTCGTCATAAGCCTTCTGCTGCTGTTCGCGGCGCTCCTTGCGCAATTCCAGGTAGTGGGAATAGTTCACTTTATAGTCGTAGATACGCCCCATGGTCACCTCGATGGTGCGTGTCGTGATGTTATCGACGAAGGCACGGTCGTGGGAAATCACGATGACCGCCTTGCCGCTCTCCACCAAGAAAGACTCCAGCCATTGGATCGACTCGATGTCGAGGTGGTTCGTCGGCTCGTCCAGCAAGAGGACGTCCGGCTTGCGGAGCAATAGTTTCGCCAACTCGATACGCATGCGCCAACCGCCGCTGAATTGGCTCGTAGGCTTGTTGAAATCCTCACGGACGAAGCCCAAGCCGAGCAAAGTCTTCTCCACATCCGCCTCGTAGTTCGTCTCCTCGATGGAGTAGAACTTCTCGCTCAAGGTAGAGACCTTTTCGATCAGTTCCATATAGCTATCGCTCTCGTAGTCAGTACGTTCGGAGAGTTCTTGATTCATCCGTTCGATCTCCCTTTCCATGGCAAAGAGTTCCTCGAAGGCAAGGGAAGCCTCCTCGAAGACCGTGCGGTGGTCTTCCGTCATCAGGTGCTGCGGCAGGTAAGCGATCACCGTACCTTTCGGGGCCGTCACCGAGCCACGGGTAGGGTTCTGCACGCCCGCCAAGATCTTCAGCAAGGTAGATTTACCCGCACCATTCTTGCCCATCAAGGCGATTCTATCACTCTCGTTCACCTGGAACGATATATTCTCAAAGAGCGTCGAGCCGGAAAACTCGACCGTCAATCCATCTACAGAAATCATAATCACAAATTTACGGACCGCGAAATTACACAAAAAGAAGGAAGAGCGCAAACAGGAAACGAAGAGCCACCGCAAGCACATCCGCAGCACACCCCAAATAAACACTTTTTAAGCTCAAAACGCATGGAAAATAAATAAAATAAAGTATTTTTGCATACTAATTATAACAAATTGGCACTTATGATAAAAAGACTAAACGCATTCACCATTTTCTTGTTTGGTTTTATTTTTTTCGCTGTCGCAGGTGGCCTCTCGCTTAACGAGCTTCAGAGCGTCAAAGTGGATCAGCTAAAGGATTCGCAGATTTCAGATTTCGTGAGGAAATACACAGATGCGGGGTACACCTTAGCGGACATTGAGCAGATCGCGAAAGCGAGGAGGATGCCTTCCTCCGAGTGGGAGAAATTGAAAGTTCGCATCAACGGGTTAGAATCGCAAGAATCCATCACTTCGGAGATATCAGAGGTGAACGAAAAGATACAGGAAAACGAGGAAATGCAAAAGAGGGCGGAGCGCAGTGGACAAGACAACCGCATATTCGGCGCCTCCCTATTCAGCAACAGCAAAGTGTCATTTGAGCCAAGCCAAGCAGTTGCGACGCCCCGCAACTACGTCATCGGGCCTAACGACGTGTTACACATAGACGTGTTCGGCATGGCGGAGGCGACATACGACCTCACGGTGAACAAAGAGGGGCACATCCGCATCCCCAATGCCGGCGTGGTGCAAGTCAGTGGCCTCGCGATAGAAAACGCAGAGAAGATCATAAAGAAGAAACTGGCGGGATTGTACAGTTCCATCAACACAGGAGGGACCAACGTAAACGTCACCATCAACAACATACGCTCCATCAAGGTGTACATCATGGGTGAAGTGATGACGCCAGGCAGCTACACACTGACATCCGTCTCATCCGTATTCAATGCCTTGAACGCATGCGGAGGGCCTTCCATCAACGGAACCATGCGTAACATCAAGGTGATACGCAGTGGCAAGGAAATCGCGACGGTCGACCTCTATGAAGTGTTGACGAATGGAGTTATGCCAAGCAACACGACGCTTCAGGACCAAGACGTGATTCAAGTGCCGACCTACGGCATACGGGTTGACGTGTCCGGAGAAGTCAAGAGAGAAGGCATCTACGAAATGAAGGAAGGGGAAACGCTCCAGAAACTGATCGACTATTGCGGAGGATTCACGGACAAGGCCTACACGGAAAGGATATCCGTCACGAGGAACATCAACGGAGAAAAGAGTGTGGCGGATGTGAGCAAAGAGCTGTTCGGGATGTTCACCCCACAACCGGGAGACGTATACCGCATAGGTCAGATCCTTGAGAAATACAGCAACAGGGTACAAATCATCGGAAGCGTGTTCCGCCCTGGTGTGTACGCCTTAGACGAAAGGATGACATTGAAGGATCTGGTGAAGAAGGCCGACGGATTGACGGAAGACGCCTTCATGGGGAGCGCCACCATCGTCCGCCTGCAGGACGACCTCACCCCTGAGATCATCTCCTTCAACGTGAAAGACCTGATGGACGGGAACTTCAACATCGAGCTGAAGAAAGAGGACATGATCACGATCGGAGGCAAAAACGAATTCGATTACAAGAAACAAATAATAGTGAGGGGAAGGGTCCTCTCCCCAGGAGCATTCCCTTACTACGAAAACGCCACACTCCGCGACATGATTTTCCTATCCAAGGGATTTGAGGAGAACGCCGACCCAAGCAAGATTGAGGTTGTACGCATGGTCCAAGATACGGAGGAGCTAAAGAATGGACACAAGAAATCCGAAATTTTCATATTAGCACTAGACAACGAGTTAAACGGGGCTGACGGCGACTTCAAACTCATGCCTAACGATCAAATCACCATCCGCACCAAGGAGGGTTATGAGAAGCTGGGATCCATACAGATTGTCGGAGAAGCAAGGCAAGCGGGAGAATACGCCATCACAAGCAAAACAGAAAGGATTTCCGACGTGATCGCCAGAGCGGGAGGCATCACCCAATACGCCTACCCGAAGGGTGCGTTCCTCATCCGCAAATCCAACCGTACAGAAGCAGAGAGACAGAGGGACATGAAGATCATCGAGATGCTCAACAACGCGGAAGACGACGAGATGAAACAGAAAATCAGGAAGGAACTGATGGAGCGTCAGGACCTCGTGGGCATCCAGCTTGACAAAATCATCGAAGATCCCATCGAAGAAGAATCGAACTTGATAATCGAGAACGGAGACATCATCTTCATTCCACAGGAACTGCAAACCATCACCATCGGAGGAGCCGTCCAAGTTCCAGGCAAGGAGGTGTACAACACCAGCAGACTCAGGAAATATGTCAGAGGCGCAGGAGGATTCACAAGTAACGCAAGGAAGAAGTCCGTATACGTAGCCTATCCAAGCGGAAGGATCGCATCCACGAAACATATCCTTTGGATGAAGAACTACCCGAAAGTGGAGCCAGGATCCCACATCTACATTCCGGAGAAGATAGACAAATCATCGGACAGCAAGGAACGTACCCAATTCATCGTGTCCATCTCAAGTTCAGTCGTCACCATGGCATCCGTCGTCGTGACAATGATGTCCGTCGTGGCCAATAACAACAGCAAGAGAAACAACAACAGCAATAACAGCCAACAGTAATGAGCGAGTTAAACGACATAATGGACCTCCTCAACGAAGGAGAAGGGAAAGAGAGCAAAATGTCCCTGAAGGAGATTGTCTCCATTGTCAAGAAATATTTCATGGCAATATGGAACAAGAAATGGATTGTCGTGGCGGCAGGAATCATCGGAGGGATCATCGGACTCATCTACGCCTGCAACAGGAAGACGAGTTACACAGCGGAGTACTCGTTCACCATCGGAGGAGCAACCTCGACAAGCACAGGAATCAGCGGTCTGTCGTCGCTGCTCAACCTCGGAGGAGGATCCATGGACGCATTCTCCGGAGACAACGTCCTTGAACTCATTAAATCACACGCACTGGTTGAAAAGACACTACTCTCCCCGACAATATATGAGGGAGACACCATCACATTCATCGAGTATGCCCTGATCTGCGATAGCGTAAGGGCGAAATGCAAGGGAAAAACAGAGAAAGAGAATAATCCGGACGCCATATCAATCTGCGACGTGACTTTCCCATACGGGCAAGAGAGGGAGACCTTCTCCCGTGCCCAAGACAGCATTCTAAAGTTCATGTCGGCGGATTTATTAAGAACAAACATAACCGCATTTAGGAAAGACAAGAAGCTCTCGTTCATGATCTACACATTCAGCCACACCGACGAGAGGTTCGCGAAAGAATTCGCCGCCGCACACCTGCGGGAGGCATCACAGTTTTATGTCGACACAAAGACGTCCCTCGCCAAGAAGAACATAGACACATTCCAAGAGAAAGCTGATTCCGTACGGAATAAACTGGATCAATGTTTCACACGCCGCGCGAAATTCGCAGACGCGAACAGGAATGCCAACGGACAATTAATGTCCGTGACACAATGGAAGATCGACACAGACATCCAAATACTCAGCAACACCTATACCGAGATGCTGAAGAACCTCGAGGTGCTCAAACTGAATTTGGCGAAGGAGACCCCTTTCATACAAGTGATCGATGAACCTAGATACCCTCTCTCAAACGATAAAATGCGCAAAATGAAGGGCATCATCATTGGTGGATTCCTAGGCGGTTTTCTGTCATGTCTAGCTATCATCGTCCTCTCCATCATCGCCAGCATGAAGGAGAAAATGAATACGGAGGAGGAGTGAAACACTGATAACTGACGTATACCATGGAAGGAAAAAACATCATAGTCGGAGTAACGGGCGGGATCGCCGCCTACAAAACAGCCTCTTTGGTAAGGGAACTGAAGAAGAGGGGCGCCAACGTCAAGGTGGTCATGACCCCCTTGGCAAAACAGTTCATCACACCGCTCACCATGGCCACACTCTCACAGAACCCTATCATGGTGGACTTCTTCAACCCTGAGAACGGCGAATGGAACAGCCATGTGTCGCTCGGGCTCTGGGCTGACGCCTACGTCATCGCCCCCGCCACCGCCAACTCCATCGGCAAGATGGCGAACGGCATCGCGGACAATCTGCTCCTCACCACCTACCTCTCCGCCAAATGCCCGGTCTTCATCGCACCTGCCATGGACCTGGACATGTACGCCCACCCCGCCGTGCAAAAGAATATCGCACTGCTCAAGGAGAGAGGCAACTTCATCATCGACGCGGAGGAGGGATTCCTCGCCAGCGGGCTCTCGGGGAAGGGGAGAATGGCGGAGCCTGAAACCATCGCGAAATACTTGAACGATTACTTCAGCAAAGGGCAAGACCTATCCGACAAAAAAGTGATGATCACAGCAGGCCCGACATACGAAAAGATAGACCCAGTCCGTTTTATAGGCAACTACTCATCCGGCAAAATGGGCTATGCGCTCGCAGAGGAATGTGCGGCAAGAGGTGCGGAAGTGACTCTCATTTCGGGTCCGGTCTCCCTCTCACCTAAGCATCCGAACATCCATCGCATATCGGTGGAGTCCGCCCAAGAGATGTACGAAGCCGCCGTGAAAGCAGCGGAGAGCGCGGACATCGAAATCCTATGCGCCGCCGTGGCGGATTACACCCCTGCCACCAAGGAAGACCATAAGATCAAACGGGAGAAGAGGGGCGCCATGCAGCTGGACCTCGTCCCTACCCAAGACATCGCCGCCGCATTGGGCAAGATGAAACGAAAAGGTCAAATGATGATCGGATTCGCCTTGGAGACGGACAACGAGGAGACGAACGCGGTGGGCAAATGCGAACGCAAGAACTTGGATTTCATCGTGATGAACTCCTTGAACGACAAGAACGCCTGCTTCCAGCATGACACGAACAAAATAACCATATTCGACAGGAACGGAGAAAAATCCGCCTACGACCTAAAACCGAAGAAGGAGGTCGCAAAGGATATCATCGACCACGCACTGTCGCTAATGAACAAGATATGAGTATGAAAAAAATGACTATAAAAGGGTGGATGCTCTACATATTGCTCACGCTATCGTGCGCCTTCGCCTGCCAAGCGCAGGATGTCAAGGCTTACGTCAGAGTCAATGCGGAACAAATCGGAGGAACAAGCACGAACAGGGAGATATACGATGAGATGACCCAAGCCCTGACGGAATTCATCAACTCCAGAAGGTGGACGGACGCGACCTTCACGGAGGAGGAACGCATCGAATGCAACTTCGTACTCATCCTGGAAAAAGCAGCCGGAGAGAACTACATGGGGAAACTACAGGTGCAAGCAAGCCGACCGGTCTATAATTCAGGCTACACGACCACCTTGTTCAACTTCCAGGACAACAACTTCACGTTCAACTACACCCAGTACCAAAAACTGGAGTTCGACGAGAACGTCTACGAAAACAACCTGCTCTCCACCATAGCCTTCTACATGAACATCATACTGGGCATCCACTTCGACTCCTTCAGCCGCTACGGAGGAAGCCGCTATTTCGAGAAGGCCGAGTTGATCGTTTCCCTCGCCCAAAGCTCCGACGACATCGGATGGAAAGCATTCGACAGCGATAGGAACCGCTATGCGATCGTAAGCAACTACCAGGACGAGCGCCTGAAGAAATTACGTGACATCATCTACGAGTACCACAGATTCGGTCTGGACGAGATGGTGAACAGCGTGGAGAAGGGAAGGACTAACATCTACAACAACCTGCCCTACCTCAAGGAGATGAACAGGGCGGTACCCTACTCCATCGCACTACAACTCTTCGTGGAGTCTAAGATGAATGAACTGCTCGACATGTTCAAACCAGCCACCGCGAAAGAGAAAAAAGACCTATACGAGGTTCTCCAGAGCATATTGCCGACACAGAGCAACAAATTCCAAGAGTTGCTGAACTAACCCTTTCCAACCATGCTTAAATCCCTATCTGTAGAGAATTACGCACTGATCGAGAAGACGGATGTGCAATGGAACAAAGGATTCTCCGTCATCACGGGTGAGACCGGATCAGGAAAATCCATTTTGTTGGGGGCGCTAGGCCTCATACAAGGGCAAAGAGCGGATACCAAAACACTCAAGGACACAGAAAAGAAATGCGTGGTGGAAGCCGAATTCGACCTTTCCGCATACGCATTACAACCCTTTTTCGAAGAGAATGACCTGGACTACGAGGAGACATGTATCATCCGCAGGGAAATCGCCCCTAACGGCAAATCCCGCGCCTTCATCAACGACACACCGGTGGCTCTCACCACACTAAAGGAAATCACTTCCCGGATCATCGACATACACTCCCAGCATGAAACGCTCCTCCTGAACGAGGACGCCTTCCAACTGCACGTGCTGGACGCCTTCTCCAACCTGAAAGAGAACATCGCGGCATACAGCACGTTCTACGGACAATACGCCGCCAAGAAGAAGAGTCTGAAGGACCTACGAACCTCCTTGGAGGAAAGGAACGCCAACAGGGACTACCTGGAGTTCCAACTGAAGCAACTACACGATGCGGGATTCTCCGCGAACGAGCAAGAGGAGTTGGAGGAAGAGATCAACGTCCTCTCGCACACCACAGAGATGAAGGAGGCGTTATCCAAAGCCTCCTGGCTACTCTCCGGCAAGGAAGAGGATATCTGTTCCTCCCTGAAGGAAGTAACCTCCTCCTTGTCATCCATCGCGCAATTCTCCGAAGCCTTCACCGAGATACAAGGACGGGCGGAAAGTTGCCTCATCGAACTGAAAGACTTGTCACGTGAGATTGAGCAGAAACTGGCGGACGTGAACGTGGACCCGCAAAGACTGGAGCAGGTCAGCCAACGTCTGGACCTCATCTACACACTTGAGAAGAAACACCATGCGGAGTCGCTACAGGCACTGCTGGAGATACAAGCGTCCTTCGAGCAACAAATAGCGGAGATGGACAACTCGGAAGAGACGACGGAACTCATGGAGAAGGAAATCGCTCAATTGGAAGAACAATTGGAGGCCATGGCCAAAGCGATCAGCCTGAAACGCCAAGAGGCGAAAACACGATTGGAGGAATCCGTTGAAAACATACTTCATGGACTAGGAATGCCTAACGCCAAACTGGAAGTGCGGATAGAGCCTTTGGCGCAACTAGATGCAACAGGGAAAGACTCGGTACGCTTCTTCTTCGCGGCCAACAAGAACGCCACGCTGCAACCGATCGCCAACGTCGCCTCAGGAGGTGAGCTATCACGCATCATGCTCGCCCTCAAATCCATCCTCTGCCGGACAGAGGAACTACCGACGGTCATCATGGACGAGATAGACACTGGCGTATCAGGAGAAGTAGCAGACAAGATGGGCGCACTCATGCAGTCCATGGGCGAGAAGATGCAGGTCATCAGCATCACGCACCTTCCTCAGATCGCCTCCAAAGGAGCCACCCATTACAAGGTCTACAAGGAAGACGACGAGACGACCACCCACTCGCGCATCAAGCGCCTGAACGAAGCCGAGAGGGTCACGGAGATCGCCCAAATGCTCAGCGGATCCGCTCTGTCGGACGCAGCCATCCAGAACGCCAAGGAACTACTAAAACAATCGTGATATGCTACTGCCCTTTCTGAAAGAGAACGTCATGGAGGCCGGATGCGACGAGGCAGGAAGAGGATGCTTGGCTGGACCCGTATTCGCGGCGGCTGTCATCCTACCACCCGATTTCCAGAACGACCTGCTGAACGACTCCAAACAACTCACTGAGAAGCAACGCTACGCCCTGCGCCCCATCATCGAGGAACAGGCGGTGGCGTGGGCTGTAGGCATCGTATCCGCAAAGGAAATTGATAAAATAAACATTCTGAACGCCTCCTTCCTCGCCATGCACAGAGCGGTAGATCAGTTGAAGGTCAGGCCGGAGCATCTCATCATAGACGGTAACCGGTTCAGACCCTACGAGGGCATCAAGCACCAATGCGTAGTGAAAGGGGATGGCAAGTACATGTCCATCGCGGCCGCCTCGATCCTAGCCAAGACCTACCGTGACGACTACATGAACAAAATAGCCGAGGATTACCCGGCCTACCAATGGAAGAAGAACAAAGGGTACCCCACCAAGGCGCACAGGCAGGCCATCGAGCAGTTCGGTCCGACCGAACACCACCGCATGAGCTTCACACTCATCGACCCGCAATTAAAGTTGGAATTCAAAGACTAAAAACAGAAAAGCGGCCCAAACCTGAGCCGCTTCCCCATTTAGCATACACTAGCTTAACCGATTATTCCTTTTTTCCAGTGAATTTCATCGACATCGGAGGCATTGGACTAGCCGTCACAACCACAATGAATTCGAGACCTCCGTTACCATTGAACTGGCCTTCGTTCACATCCACTGTCGCATTAACCGCGCCACCTACCAAGGCAACCGCCAAACCTGTTGCGGAGAACGAGCTAACACCCGTAGCCTCATCGTGTGCGCATGGCAACTGAGGGAACGACAGATTATCAATCGGAATATTTGAAATCACGATTGGCTCCAAAGCCAAATCGATGGTACCCTTCTTAGTAGCACCAACGATAACACCGACCGTGTCAGCCACAGAAGAACCGTCAGCAACCATCACAAGGCCTCCATAATACGTTCCTGCGAGAGAAGAGAAATCATATCCATCCTCAGAAGTGTTTCCTTCATCCTGTCCCTCATTATTCTGATCATCCTTCTGATCGTCTTTCTGATCATCCTTCTGTTCGTTCTTCACGTCATCCTTCACATCCTCATCGTCATCATCATTTCCGCATGCTGGCAACATAACCATAGAGAAACCAGCAAGCAAAAGCATTAACAATTTACTTTTCATAACAATACTATATTAAGTTAAACATAAAATTAGATTCATTTAAACTCCATCGCAGCCGCCAACTCGTCCGCGAAGGATTGTCCCTTCACCTTAGCGACCAAGGCGAGTCCGAAGCGCATAGCGGTACCCGCACCACGGCTGGTGACGAATTGGTTAGAGACCACAACCGGCTCCTTCTTCACCTCCGCACCCGTCAGGTATTCCTCGAAGCCCGGGTAGCACGTAGCCTTCTCGCCCTTCAGCAAGCCCAAGCCTCCATAGACGGACGGAGCAGCACAAATAGCGCCCAAGATCACATCCTTGCCAGCGGCGGCGGTGAGCAGTTTAGCCAAACCCTCGTGCGCGGCCAGATTCTTGGTGCCAGGCATTCCGCCAGGAAGGACCAACATACCCGCTGCGGAGAAGTCCGTCTGCTCGAACAATGCATCCGCCTCGACGTTGATGCCATGGGAACCCTTCACCTGTTTCCTTCCCATGATGGAAACCGTTGTCACATTGAAGCCAGCCCTACGCATGACGTCAATTGGAGCGATAGCCTCAGTCTCCTCGAAACCATCCGCCAAAAACACAAATGCATTCATATATCCTAATTCAAAATAAATTTATACGTAATCGTACCGAACTGGTCGTTATCACTGCCATCCGTACGAGGGGAGAACTTCGTCTTCTTCGCGGCCGACTGGGCCTCCCGCAACAAAGCGGGGTCGGAAGTGTTCGTACCCTTGCCAATGCTGGTATTCACCACATTGCCGTTCTTATCCACCTTGATGCTGACGACCACCGTGCCTTCCTCCTGAGAGGAATAATTCGGACGGACAAGAGAGCCCTTAATCGAGCGGCCGCCCAAGCTCCAAGAGAGGTTGCTGCCGGAATTAGCAGCACCATTGGTGGAAGTGGAGCCATCACGGCCGAACGGGTTACCCTTCGTACCGCTGCCGGAGCCGTCACCCATGCCATTCGAGTTAGCGTCCGTGCCGTTACCGCCGGCGCCGAATCCCTTCAAACCCTTTGTCTTCTGGGCGATAGCGTTCCTGATGCTATCCTGTTTGCGTTTCTCCTCAGCCAACTTGCGAGCCTCCTCCTGCCTGCGTTTCTCCTCAGCGACACGTTTCTCGCGCTCCTCACGCTCCTTGCGCAGTTGCTCTTCCGTCTTCTTAGGCTTCTTATCAGGCATATCCAGAGACTCCTCGATGTCCTGCGTCTGGTACGACTCATTGGCGGGAGTAGGCGTCTGAGGCGAAGGAACAGGTTGAGCGGCCTCGGCAGGAGCAGGAGCGGCATCCGCCACATCGGCGCCCGAAGTCAGGGACTCCAAACCCAAAGCCACCTCCAAGCCCTCCTCCGTATCAGGGATTCTATGCTCAAGGTAAATATTGAACATCAGCAATAGCAGCAACAGATGCAACACGATGGTCACAACCATTGCAATAGCCCTCTGTTTCTGATTATTATCCTCCATTCGCAAAACTATTTCTGAGGTCTCGTAGCGATAACCAGTTTAAACTTATTCGCATTGGCGATGTTCAGCACCTTCACGACTTCGCCGTACGGAATCGTCTCATCGGCATAGAGCGCCACATACATATCAGGCTCGTCGAGCACCTGCTGTTGCAGGAAAGGCTCGATCTCCTCGAAAGCGACCGGACGTTCCTTCTCGTTGCCGGAAGCGACGTAGTAATTAAGTTCCTTATCGATCGTCACGCGGGTGATCGGCTTGGCGGAAGTCTGCTGCTTGCTCTGCGGCAACATCAGCTTGATGGCGTTCGGATGCACCACCGTGGAGGTCAGCATGAAGAATATCAACAGCAAAAAGACGATATCCGTCATGGAAGACATGTTAAAACCCGCCTCGGCCTTACTTCTTCTTTTAAGTGCCATAACTAATTACAATTAAGTCAATTAAGCGGGTTCGTTCAGGATATCCATGAATTCCATGGAGCGGGCTTCCATATTGCTCACCACCTTATCCACCAAGGAGATCAAGTAGTTATAAGCGAAGTAGGCGATGACACCGACGATCAATCCGCCGACCGTCGTCACCATAGCCGTGTAGATACCGCCTGCGAGCAAGCTGACATCCACGTTGTTACCTGCGTTAGCCATGTTGAAGAAGGCTTGGATCATACCGACCACCGTACCGAGGAAACCGATCATAGGGCCTCCACCAGCGGTAGTAGCCAAAAGGGAGAGGCCCTTCTCGAGCTTAGCCACCTCCAGGTTACCCACGTTCTCGATAGCCACCATGACGTCGTTCATCGGGCGGCCGAGTCTCATGATACCCTTCTCGATCATACGCGCGTAGGGCGTGTCATTGTTTCTGCAAAGGTTAAGCGCGGCGTCGATCTTGCCCTCATTGATGTAATCCTTGATCTTATCCATGAAGGTAGGGTCCTTCACGGAAGCCTTACGAATCACGAGCAGACGCTCCACAAAGATGTAGACGGCCAACATGCACAAGAGCAACAACGGGATCATGATCCATCCGCCCGCCTTGGCCAATTCGAATATACTCAGACTTGCGACTTCCGGCTCAGCAGCAGCCGCCTCGGTCGTCTGCACCGCTTGTAACAACACACCTAAAACCATTTTATTTATTTTTACGTTAAACGTTAATATTAAATTCACTCAATCACAGATGCAGGTCGTGCCCCATCCGTTCCTTTTTCGTTTTGATATAGAACTCGTTGTACTTGTTCGGCTTGATCTCGATCGGCACGTTCTCCACGATTTCCAGACCGAAGCTTTCCAGACCGATACGCTTCACCGGGTTGTTGGTCATCAGGCGCATCTTCGAGACACCCAGTTCACGGAGTATCTGCGCACCCACGCCATAGTCACGCTCATCAGGTTGGAAGCCGAGGTGGACATTGGCATCCACCGTGTCGTACCCCTCCTCCTGGAGCTTATACGCACGGATCTTATTCATCAAACCGATGCCACGGCCCTCTTGGTTCATGTAGATGAGGACACCCTTGCCAGCCTCCTCGATGCGTTTCATCGCCACTTTCAGTTGTTCGCCGCACTCGCAGCGGAGGGAACCGAATATATCGCCCGTGGCACAAGAGGAGTGAACCCTCACGAGGATAGGCTCGTCATGTTTCCATGATCCCTTGACCAGCGCCACATGCTCCAATCCGTTGGATTTCTGACGGAAAGGCGTCAACATGAAGTCGCCGTATTGGGTCGGCAGATGCACCGTCTCCCCCTTCTCCACCAAAGACTCGGACTTGATACGATAAGCGATCAGGTCACGGATGGATATGATCTTCATACCATACTGTTTGGCGCGTTCCATCAGTTGCGGGAGGCGCGCCATGGTACCGTCCTCATTCATGATCTCGATGAGAGCGGCGCAAGGATGAAGCCCGGCGAGGCGAGCCAGATCGACAGCCGCCTCCGTATGTCCCGCACGACGCAAGACACCCTTGTCCTGCGCATACAAAGGATTCACATGGCCTGGGCGTCCGAAGGTCTCAGGGACCGATTTAGGGTCCGCCAGCGCACGGATCGTGGCGGCGCGGTCGGCAGCGGAAACACCCGTGGTGCATCCCTCCAGCTTATCCACCGTGATGGTGAAAGGAGTACCCAGCACAGAAGTGTTGTTAAAGACCTGTTTGTCCAATTTCAGTTCGGCGCAGCGCGTCAAAGTGATAGGGGCGCAAAGAACGCCACGACCCTCCTTCAGCATGAAGTTGATCTTCTCCGGTGTGATCAGCTCGGCAGCGGTGATAAAATCCCCTTCATTCTCCCTATCCTCATCATCCACCACAATCAGGAACTTACCCTCCTTGAAGTCCTCTATCGCCTCTTCAATATCATTTAACTTATATTTTTCCATTTCAAATATATATATTCTTACTCATTCTTATTCAAATATTTGCAAAAAACGACGAACAATCTTCGCCGTCCATGTCACGATGAGGGATCAATCCCCCGCCTGGCCATCGTTTTGGCCGTCGGACTTTTTCTTCTTCCTTTTCAGGAAAGCAGGCAGGGAGATATTGATGGAACGGTCCCTCGCCGCCTCATAGGTCAAGAACAATCCCAAAGGCAAGAGCACAATCGTGCTAAGCCATACGCCCTGCCAGACCATCCACACGCCATCCCTCGCCATCTTATAGCCAGTATTGTCAATGACGTAATACAAGATGAAAAGGATGATGGAGTACACGGCCGGCAAACCGATTCCTCCCTTCTTCGTGATCGCACCGAGCGGCGCACCGATCAGGAAGAAGACGATGCAGGCCAAAGACAAAGTGAACTTCCTATGCCTCTCGATGTCGAAGCGGTGGGAGCGTTTCACGTCAGAGAACTTAGCCATGTGGATAAAAGGCATATCGACCTTCATCCTATTCGCATTCCTCACCGCACGCTTGGCGACCTCCAGCATCTCGTTAGGAGTGAACCCATCCGTCAGTTTGGCGAATGTATATCCGCTATATTCAGGAAGAGAGTCGTATTGCGTGATGGAATGAATGCTCAGCAGACCCCTGTCGAAATAGGAAGGGGTATAGAGCACACGCATCGCATGGTCCAAACTATCCGCATGGATCATCATGGAATCTATGGCGAAGGTCAATTCCTTCAAGTCCTTTCCCATATATTTGTTCGAGATGACAGACTCATCCATCTGGCTGAAATTAGCGTCGAAGTCGATGAGCACCTCCTTGTAGGAGAAGGTCTCACGGCGGTACGGCACACTGCTCGCGCTGGTGTTCTGTTCCTTCAGGTTCTCGAACGACTCACCCGAATAGAGCATGAGCACCATGCTCAGCTTGTCGTCGGAAGACTTGAGCCGGCCCGAATCGGCCGCCATCACCACCGCATTCTCGAATCCCTTCGAGAAGTCATATATCTTGATGTCATACAACAGCTTCGTGCTGTTATCCTTCTTTCTCACGTAGAAATTATAGCCCTCGATGCCGGAATAGAACGAACCCTCCGGTATCTCCACCTCCGGAGACTTGGACTTCATGGAATAGAGCAAGGTCCACAGTTTGGTCTGGATGGCGGGGATCGCCAGTTCGGAATAGAGGAAGATACCCACGCTCATAAAGGCCATCACGATCAGGAACGGTCGCATGATCCTCGTCAGGGAGATGCCCGCGGCCTTCATGGACAACAGCTCCAGTCTCTCACCGAAACCGCCGAACGTGATCAGGGAAGAGAGCAGGATCGCCAGCGGCAATGCCATCGGGACCAACGACAACGCCGCATAGGAGAAAAATTCAAATAGGATGGAGAAATCAAGTCCCTTGCCCACCATTTCGTCCACGTAACGGAAAAGGAACTCCATCAGCACGACAAACAAGCACACGAAGAACGTTGCCCCGAACGTGCCGAAAAACTCCGACAACAAAAACGAATTAAGTCTTTTTAAACGCATCACCTACTCTTCTATTCGAGTGCAAAGTTAGCAAAAAAATCAAGCCCCCAATGCCTTTTTCAAAGAGGCTATCTGATTATTCCACAAATCGATGGATTCCTCCTTCTCACCCTCCTCGCAGAAGTCCGTCACGACAAGCACCACATCCATCGTCAACTCATCACACAGGATCTTCAGTTCGAAATAGCCTTTCGGATTTTCATCATCCAGCCAATGGTAACGTATGTAAAAACCACTCCTGTAATGAAGCACCTCCGCTTTCTGCGCCTCGGACTTCCCCCACACGAAATTCAGCACCCCATCCTCCTTATAGACCTTGTCGGCGAACCAACAAGACAAGCCGGAAGGCGTACTGAGACTATTCCACAACCCCTCAGGCGAGACATGCCCGAACGAATACTCCAAAAGAAATTTCACTTTACTCATACACGATTACTCTTGCGTTACACATTTCATCCGCAATATATGCGTTTTTATTCTATATTCAAACAAGGCGCATTCTAAAATTTTCCGTTTTTAACATATCAGCACCTGACGGGGACTGGGGAAGCATGTCAAAACGTTCTTCCCAACCATACCTAAAAGAGCGGGAACCCAAGGTTCTCCTCCCGTACAACCGCCATGCACTCCATCTCGATCAGCCAAGCGGGGCGACAGACCGGGGCCAATACGATCACCTTCGGAACCATCGGGAAGCGCTCCTCGAACAGCCTTTCAACCACCTCATAGTCAGCCACATCCCTCAGGTACACGAACATCTGCGCGACATCGTCGAACGAAGCATTGCCCTCCTTAAGAAGCATTTCCACATTCTCCCACATCCGTTCCGTCTGCCTACGTATATCGCCCACATGCACCACCTGGCCCTTGTTATCGATGCTGGCAGTGCCTGAGATGTAGAGGTGGGAACGGTCTCCGTACTTCACCTTGACCCCCCGTTCGAAGGTGACCCCATACTCAGACGTAGGGTTCAGATGAGTGCGGGCATACAGATACTGCTGCTGTCCGGGCTTCAGCTCAGCCACCGCGTATGCATCCATCCGCACCAAGGCTTTCGGGTCCGCACTCCGTCCCTCGATGCCGGTGCTGGCGATGTAATGGGTATGCTCGTTCAGGCCTATGCCCAAGAAATTCTCCCTACGGCCAGTCACCACCCCTGCGTAATTCACGTCCACGTTCTGGACGAAGAACCACGTGCGCACGCAATGGTCCGGCAGATCGCAACCCACACGCCTCAATGAGGCCTCGTATTCCTCCAGCAATGCGGTGGTCTGGTGGACGGAATCCCCCTCCGCACAAGTTCCATTGACCGTCCAATAATGGGTATAATGAGCAGTGCTCACCTTGTACAGATTATCCGAGCAGGTCACCGAAGCCCCCGAGACGGAATAGACCCAAGCGGCCAATTTCGTACCATCCAAAGGAGGTTGCTGAATCACAGAGACCGGGCAGACAACGCCCAGGGCCTTCCATCTGCGGAACACCTCCGCTTCCTGGTTGGCGGCATCGCTCAAGAAGAAACGGACGAACACCGCCGTCTGTTTCCCTGCCTTTTGCTTCAGGAGATAGTCCAACAAGGCGAAAAGAGAGGCGATCTGTTCCTCGAACGGAAGTTCCTTCCGCACAATGCGTAACATGGCGAACGATTCATCCGAACCCGGCACATGCCCGAAACGGGCACAGTCCAAACGGACATTCTCCATGCTTGCGATCACCTTATCATTCTCAAACTTAGTATATTCCATGGCTATTCCTTTTTTCCTTTCTCCTCCAAGAACTCCTTCCAACCGCTGACCCGCTTCTCATTCTTCGCGGCGAAGTCCTTCCAACTATTGAAATGTTTCTCCGGGACCGCACGGTTGATCTGGTAAAAATGGCACAACGCCACGCCCAGCGCATCGGAAGCGTCCAAGTGCTTCTCCATCGATTCGGCAGGTATATTCAGCTGGCGCTGCAGCATGGAAGCCACCTGCTCCTTCGATGCGGCGCCATTGCCGGTGATGGACATCTTGATCTTCAGCGGGGCATACTCCGCGATGGGGAGGTCACGCTGCAGCGCCGCGGCGATCGCCACGCCCTGCGCCCTGCCCAGCTTCAGCATGGACTGCACATTCTTCCCGAAGAACTGCGACTCGATGGCGAACTCGTCCGGCAGGTAAGTCTCCACCAACTCGATCACCTTGTCGTAGACCGCCTTCAGCTTCATATAGGTGTCCCCCACCTTCCGAATGTCCAAGACACCCATCTGCACGAACTCCGCCTTATTACCCACGGTGCGGATCACACCATACCCCATCAGGTTGGTACCCGGGTCTATCCCCAAGATGATGCGCTCCGCCATGACTCTATTCACAGGACTCATATCGCACAAGACTTCAGATAGGTGGAAAAATGGAGCACCGACTCGCCGAACCTGCGGAAGAGCAGTTGTTCCAGCTCATCCAAGTACTGGTTCTTAAACTTGGACATATCGGCGACCGTCTCCGCATCGAACTGCAAAGAGTAGGTGACGCCCTCCTCTTCGCTCACCAAGACCTTATACAACCGGGGAGCACCCAATAGGCCGGTCTTCTGCACAGCAGGCACATAGACAGCCTTCATCCACGCCAAAAAATCATTTTCCGACGCTTTAGACACCAAATATGTAGTATTAAACACGAGCATAGTGCAAAATTAACTACCTTTGTTAAAAATAAAAAATCAGAATGAAAGAATTAATCGCACTTTTCGAGAAAGCGACGGGAGAGACCCCCCTCTGCGAAAAAATAAAAGGAGAAGGATCCAACAGGAAATACTATAGGCTGAAATCGGCCCACCACTCCCTCATCGGTGTGGAAGGCACCAACGAAGAAGAGGACAAAGCCTTCATCCATCTGGCGAAACACTTCACGGAGAAGGGCCTCAACACGCCAAAGCTCATCCTCGCCTCCGACGACAACCGTTTCTACCTGCAGGAGGACTTGGGCGACGACTCCCTCTTCAGCCTCATCCAAGGGGGCATCAAGAGCGGAAACTTCAGCGAAAAGGAAGAGTCCCTTATCCTCAAAACGATAGCCCTTCTGCCCGACCTGCAGTTCAAGGGGGCGCAAGGGCTGGACTTCTCCGTCTGCTTCCCCATCCCCGAAATGGACCGTCGCTCCATCCTATGGGACCTCAACTACTTCAAGTATGATTTCCTGAAACTCAGCGGGATAGAGTTCTCCGAACCCAAACTGGAGGAGGATTTCGAGAAACTGTGCGATGCGATCTTAGCCGAACCGAGCGAGACCTTCCTCTACAGGGATTTCCAATCGCGCAACATCATGATCAAGGAGGGGGAACCCTATTTCATTGATTTTCAAGGAGGACGGAAAGGCCCGACATACTACGACGTGGCCTCCTTCGCATGGCAGGCGAAAGCCAACTTCCCCGAGACGTTGAGGGAGAAGATCGTGGAGACCTACATCCGATCGGCCAACCGCCACACCCCTATCGACGGAGCGAAGTTCAGGGAGCGACTCTCCATCTTCGTGCTCTTCCGCACCATCCAAGTACTAGGCGCATACGGGTTCCGCGGGCTCTACGAGCGCAAGCCGCACTTCATCGAGAGCATTCCATTCGCCCTCAACAACCTGAAGGATTTGCTCCAGCGGCATGCCTACCCGGACTTCCCGTACCTCGTCCAGACCCTGCGGCAACTGACCGAGCTGCCACAGTTCCAAAGCAAGCCATTACCAGACAATAAATCATTGAAGGTCAAAGTGTTCAGTTTCTCCTACAAGAAAGGAATACCTGCGGACGACTCCGGCAATGGAGGCGGTTACGTGTTCGATTGCAGAGGAGTGCATAACCCAGGCAGATACGACCAATACAAACCGCTGAACGGATTGGACAAGCCTGTGATCGACTTCCTAAAGTCCAATGATGAAATCAAGAACTTCCTGGAGCATATCTATGCCTTGGCGGATGCGCACGTCCTCCGCTACATGGAGCGAGGCTTCACCTCCCTGATGTTCTCCTGCGGATGCACGGGTGGCCGGCACCGATCGGTCTATTCCGCCCAACATCTTGCGGAGCACATCTCCCGCAAATTCGGGGTGGAAGTGCGGTTGGAGCACATCGAGCAAGGAATAAGCCAACTGTTCCCGTCACGGTAGATTCGGGCCAAGAAGATATAAGCGCCAAAACAAGGGTAAATAGACAGGAAGGTGTCATACGACATGGCGCCCAGAGGAGACTTATCCATATTCGAATAGAGAAAAAAAACAACAAATCTGAAAACAATCCGACCGACAAATTTGGAATCATTGACAAAATGATTAAATTTGCCCATTATTGCTAAAAGTGTTTAAGTACTCCTCTTTGCTAAAGTAAATATAAATTTTAGGGTTTTATGACAAACATCGATAATCGTTGCAGGTGCTTCGTCACCTTGCTTATGCTTTTAATGTCGTTCTTCCATGGGACAGCGGCCAACTATCTATGCCTCTCCGCCACGGATGGGTGGCCGGAAATTCGTTGTGAAAATGCAGGATCTTTGAACATCCAATATTCGCTGGATGACGGACAGACATGGGAAACGATGACGAACACGACAAGCATCACATTAGACAAAGAAGGAGAAGAAGGAGTGGAGAAAGTCCTTTTCAAGGGTCAATACGACGAAAGTCGCCCATACGGGAAATCAGGAGCCCCACACTTCGTCATAAACGGATATGTCTCCGCCAGTGGTAGCGTGATGAGCCTGATTGACGGGGAAGGCACCTCCACCGTGATTCCCGCGGATTACTGTTTCTATGGGTTATTCAAGGATTGCCAGGACCTCCAACAGGCGCCGGAGCTACCCGCCACCACTTTGACGAAGTACTGCTACGCCTCGATGTTCGAGAACTGCGTCTATATGGCGAAAGCCCCGGAACTGCCCGCCACCACTTTGGAACGGGGATGCTACCAAGATATGTTCAGGGCAACAGGCATCACCCAAGCGCCGGAATTGCCAGCCAACCAATTGGCTGAATACTGCTACTCCGGCATGTTCCGTACCTGTCTGTTTCTGACCGAGGCGCCAGTGTTGCCATCCACCCGGTTGGCGATAGGATGTTACTCCAACATGTTCAACACATGTATGGGTCTGAAGAAAGCCCCGGAACTGCCAGCCCCGATATTGGCTCCACACTGCTATGAGGGCATGTTCTCGATGTGCATGATCACCGAGGCACCCGCGTTGCCGGCCACCCAATTGGCGGAGAACTGCTATGAAAACATGTTCGAGAGCTGCTCGAAGTTGACGGAAGCACCCGCACTACCAGCCACCCAGTTGGCAAGATACTGTTACACAGGCATGTTCAATGCCTGCACTGCACTTCTGAGCATGCCGGAACTACCAGCCACCCAGATGGAGGATTTCTGTTATTCAAGGATGTTCGAGGGATGTACGGGACTAGCCATCGCATCCGAATTGCCAGCCAGCGCACTAAAAAAGAGTTGCTACCAATGGATGTTCAAGAACTGCGCCAGCCTCGAGAAAGCGCCTCTTCTACCGGCCGCCACACTGGAAACAGATTGTTACAAGGGGATGTTCCAAGGATGTACCAGCCTGAACTATATCGAGGTGGGCACGAAAGACTTGGAAGCGGATGCTGATGCGACGTCGGAATGGGTCTTCAACGTGGAAAATGACGGAATCTTCGTCTTCCCTTGCGGCAGCACATACAACAAGCATGGCATATCGGCGGTGCCGGACAACTTCGAGATCCGTGCGCCCCAATTCATCGTCATCTTCCAGAACCCTGACAAGATGGTGCTGGAGCAGGACACCATCGACTGTGGCGAAACGCCAGCGTACCATGGGGTAGAAACCCCAACCTATGGGGAAAACCGCAAATTCATCGGATGGGACACTGAGCTATCCTCCATTCAATACAACGGTGAGAAATATATTTTTGTGACAGCGGAATACGAGCGGACGTATGACCCGAACGCTGTCGACTACCTCTGTTTCACAGCGGAGGAGGCTGGGGCCCAAATCCAATACATCAATAAGAATGGCAACAATCCTAACGTGGAATTCTCCCGCAACCCGGACAATGGTTGGACGCAATTGGACGAGGGGATAACAATCACGTTAGAGAACGTGGGTGACCGAGTCTATTTCCGGGGAAACAACCCGAATGGATTCTCCAATGATACGCAAAGGACACAATTCTCCATGACTGGGAAAATCGCCGCCAGCGGTAGTGTGATGAGCCTCATCGACGGAAAGGGAGCAAGTCTGGAGATTCCTAACAGAGAATGCTTCAACCGTTTATTCGCAGGTTGCCAGACCCTCACAAAGGCGCCGGAACTACCCGCCACGAAATTGGAAAGTAATTGTTATACACACATGTTCGATAGCTGCATCAGTCTGACCAAAATGCCAGAGCTGCCTGCCAGAACATTGGCCGATAGTTGCTATGATGGAATGTTTGCACATTGCTCGAGTCTGATGGAGGTCCAAAAACTACCCGCCACCACCTTGACAGATGGTTGTTATACTGCTATGTTCTTGCAATGTACAAGCCTAACCCAAGCGATGGAACTTCCAGCGAAGGAGATGACCCCGTATTGTTACGCGACCATGTTCAGCAATTGTACGAACCTTATCCAAGCACCCGAACTGCCAGCCACCAAATTGGCGCGAAGTTGCTATTCGAACATGTTCTGCGCATGTGACAACTTGGCGAAAGCACCGTCGGTATTGCCCGCTTTAAAACTCGAGAAAGACTGTTATTTCTGCATGTTCGAAAGGTGTTATAGCATAGAGACTGCGCCTTATATAGCCGCAACGACGCTGGATTCGTTGAGCTGTTTCATGATGTTCTATTCGTGCAATAAATTGAACTACATCAGAGTAGGTATCAAGACATTGGATAATACCACCAACGCCTTTTCGGGATGGGTGGCAATGGTGGACGGTCCCGGCAAGTTCATCTTCCCTTGCGGTAGCACATACGACAAGCATGGAGCCTCCGAGGTGCCGACGAATTTCGACATCATCAGTTCTCCTATCATCGTCTTCATGAATCCGGACGGCACGGTGCTGAAACGGGACACCATCGACTGCGGCGAAACACCTGACTTCGGGGAAGAGGTGCCGTATTTGGACGACGAGCATGTCTTCGTGCGATGGGACAAGGAATTGGCTCGCCTCGACGATCCGGATATCTATTATTACGTGGCGCAATACGATAAGGCGATTCTTCCCCCACCAGGCAATTGGCTCTGCTTCACCGCCCAAGAGGCCAACTCCATCGTCTCGTGCATGAACGCTGGCGGAAATACACCGAACCTACAATATTCCATCGATGAGGGGAAAACGTGGAATGTAATGCCAGCGACTGGTTACATTGAGCTGGCGGCGGAGGGAGATAGGATCTTCTTCAAGGGAGTCAATCCGAATGGATTCTCTTCGTCGACGCAAGAATATACCCAATTCGTGATGAGCGGGAAAATAGAGGCCAGCGGTAGCGTGATGAGCCTCGTGGATGGAGAAGGAACCTCTACCGAGATCCCTGGCAACTACTGCTTCGCCAACCTTTTCTCTGGCTGTAATGCGCTTCTTACCCCACCGGAACTGCCCGCCACCAAATTGACGGTTGGGTGTTATTACAATATGTTTGGCAAATGCGCTAATCTTCTATATGCTCCGGAACTGCCAGCCACCGAGATGAAGGAGGATTGTTATTCCTCTATGTTCTCAGGGTGTTCGAGTCTAACAAAGACCCCCGAACTGAAATCCACTTCATTGGCCAGAAGGTGCTATCAGAATATGTTCAGCGGTTGCTCGGCATTGACCCAAATTTCCGAATTGCCGGCCACCAAGATGGCGGCTGCTTGCTATGAAACCATGTTCTCGGCATGTACAAGCTTAACAGAGGCTCCCGAGCTGCCAGCCACTGAATTGGCGGACAGTTGCTATTGCCTAATGTTCTCCGCTTGCACCAGCCTGAAAAAAGCCGCAGAATTGCCAGCCACTGAACTGAAACAAAGTTGCTACGCCTACATGTACTTGGCTTGCTCAAATCTGACCGATGTGCCGGATTTCCCGGAGTTCACGCCAGCGAGAGAATGCTGTTATTTGATGTTCACCTCATGTTCGTCTTTGGTCAACGCACCCGCAATACCTGCGAAAAAAACGAGCGACCTTTGCTATCTCCACATGTTCGGCGATTGTAAAAGTCTGACGAGTGCTCCCGAATTGCCAGCCACCGAGATGTCCTCCCAATGTTATGCTGGCATGTTCTCGGGATGTTCAAGTTTGACTAAAGCACCTGAACTACCAGCCACTAAGATGGACTCGGCTTGCTATAGTGGCATGTTCACTGGTTGCACCGGTCTAACCGAAGCTCCCGCATTGCCTGCCATGGATTTGGAATACGCATGTTACAGCAGCATGTTTTCGGACTGCGCCAGTCTGTCGGTGGCACCGGAATTGCCAGCCACAGAATTAAAAGAGAAATGTTATTCCGGCATGTTCAAGGGATGCTCCAGTTTGGTGAAAGCTCCCGATCTACCAGCCGAAAGTCTCGTCGAAGGTTGTTATAACAACATGTTCAATGGATGTACCAGCCTGAATTACATCAAAGTGGGCGTCATGTCGTTGGATTACCAAGCTTCTTCGTTTTCCTTGGATTTGACGGACCAATTGGCGGGTGCCACGAACAAGTGGGTAGGAAGTGTGAACGGAGAAGGAATTTTCATCTTCCCTTGTGGTAGCAGATATGACAAGCATGGAATTTCCCAAGTGCCGGTTAATTTCACCATCAAATCCTCTCCGATTGTCATTTTCCAGAACGAAGACAGCACAGTGCTTTGGAGCGACACCATCAATTGTGGCGATACACCTGTGTATGGAGGCGACCCGCTTCCGTCCAACTTCATAGGGTGGGACCCAGAGTTGGATGTGATCGAAGAGGCGGACGTCTACTACTATACCGCTCAATACGAAGAGGAAGACCCTGCACCAGGCAAATGGCTCTGTTTCACCGCCGAAATGGATAGCTCAGTCGTGTGGTTCGTAAACACGAACAACCAACCGGATATACAATACTCCCTGGACAATGGAGAGACATGGGAAACTTGGGCTGACCAGCAACATCTGGTGTTGAAGAAAACCGGAGATAAAGTCTATGTCAAGGGAGTCAATCCTGACGGTTTCTCACATACGATCGGGTATACGATACTTGCGTCGCAAAATCCAGAAATAGCGGCAAACACACATAACACAACATTCTACATGACGGGACGTATTGCCGCCTCAGGAAGTGTGATGAGTCTCATCGATGGTGTGGGAGAAGCCGACACGATTCCTTGTGAATATTGTTTTTCATACTTGTTCTCCAGTTGTACCGCTCTCACAAAAGCGCCTCAATTGCCTGCCACTAAGTTGACGAATCGATGTTATTTCCGCATGTTTGGGGAATGTCCGAACTTGACCACCATGCCAGAATTGCCAGCCACTGAGTTGGATGTATATTGCTATTCCGCCATGTTCATCAACTGTACCAGTTTGGAAAAGACGACAGAACTGCCAGCCACTAAATTGGCTCAAAGTTGTTACAACTGCATGTTTGCCAATTGCACCAGTTTGACCGACGCACCCGAATTGCCAGCCACCCAGTTGGAGGAAACATGCTACAAAAGCATGTTCAGCAACTGCACCAAGCTGGAGAAAGCGCCCGAATTGCCAGCCACTGAGTTGGCGAATGCATGCTACTCCGACATGTTTAAAGGATGCACCGAGATAAAGAAAGCGCCCGATTTGATGGCCACCTCACTTGTCAGAAATTGTTACACCAACATGTTCAATGGATGCACCAGCTTGAACTACATCAAAGTGGGCGTCATGACCTTGGATAACGATTCCTCCGCCACGGAAAATTGGGTCGAGGGCATCGATGGCGAGGGTGTATTCATCTTCCCTTGCGGTAGCACATACGACAAGCATGGCATCTCGGAGGTGCCGGACAACTTCACCATCATCAGTTCACCGATTATCATCTTCCAGAACCCGGACAGCACGGAGCTGTGGCGAGACACCATCGGATGCGACGTGATAGCGGAATACAAGGGTGAGACCCCATTCTACAAGGAGGGACTTCTCTTCATGGGTTGGGAGCCTGAACTCTCTACGCATCCGGAACCTGGCATTTACTACTACACTGCCATATACGAAGATTCGTCCAACAACAACTGGCTGTGCTTCACCGCCGAATCGGACAATGCCTCCTTCTCCTATTTAACTCGCGGACAGCACCATCCTGACGTGCAATATTCCACCGATGGTGGTGCCACATGGCAGACTCTGGAACCTAACGTCACTGTGGAGATGAATGGGGCCGGCAAGAAAGTATACCTGAGGGGAAACAATCCGGAAGGTTTCTCTTTGGATCCGAATCAATATTCCTTCTTCATCATGGAGGGGGGAGAGATTTCCGCCAGTGGTAGCGTGATGAGTTTGGTGGATGGAATCGGACGTTCCACCACGATTCCGAGCGATTATTGCTTCGCCTACCTGTTCGAGGGAGCGGAATTCCTTACGCATGCGCCTGAGCTGCCTGCCACCGTGCTGAGGAACAGTTGTTATGAGGGTATGTTCCGGGGATGCTCTAGTTTGAGCCAAGCTCCTGAATTACCGGCTACCACATTGGCAAATAAATGCTATTCAACCATGTTCTCGGAGTGTGTCTCCTTGGAGAAGGCCCCAGAACTGCCTGCCACTGTTATAGCGTTTCATTGCTATTACTCCATGTTCTATAACTGCAAGCAATTGAAGGAGGCGCCAAAACTACCAGCCGAAAACGTCTATGATGGTTGTTACTCCTCCATGTTCGAGAAGTGCTCTAGTTTGGTGGTCTTGCCGGATTTGCCGGCTACAGAAATGGCGGATAATTGTTATTCCTCCATGTTCAAGGATTGTGCGCTCGCTGAGACTGCTCCTGCTCTACCTGCCATGTCACTGGCGAGTGCTTGTTATGATCGCATGTTCAGCGGATGCTCGAGTTTATCCTCCCCAATAGTACTGCCGGCAGAGAATCTGGAATACAAGTGCTACAACTCGATGTTCCAAGGATGCTCCAATTTGAATTATATCGAGGTGGGTGTCATGACATTGGACAACCAAAAAAACGCCACGGATAGATGGGTGGAAGACATCGACGGCGAGGGCTTGTTTGTCTTCCCTTGCGGCAGCAAGTACGACAAACATGGTGTTTCCGAAGTGCCAACGAACTTCACGATTGTCAGCTCCCCTATCGTCATCTTCCAGGATTGGGACAGCACGGTGCTGCAGAGAGACACCATCGACTGCAAGACAGTCCCTGAATATAGGGGCGAGGAGCCTACAAGGGAGGGTTACACCTTCTTGGGTTGGGACAAAGACCTGACCGTTCTCCCTATCCCGGATATTTACTACTACACCGCAGTCTATGAGAAAGAGGGAAGCCCTGAGCCGGGCAAGTGGCTCTGCTTCACGGCAGAAGATGCAGGTTCCACCGTATGGTACGAAAACAAGAACGGGAACTCCCCTGACGTGCAGTACTCCATAGACGAAGGTAAGACATGGCACACCTTGAGTGAAGGCGAAAAAGTGACGCTAGAAAACGTGGGCGACAAGGTCTATTTCAAAGGAAATAATCCGGAAGGATTTGCCCATGGAAGCACAACTGGAGGAGAAAACAATCCATACACAATGTTCAAAATGACGGGTGCGATTGCAGCAAGCGGAAGCGTGATGAGTCTGATCGATGGCGAGGGAACCTCTACGGAGATCCCTAACGACTATTGCTTCACCCATCTGTTCTTTGGATGCTCGTCCCTTACCTCGGCTCCTGAATTACCAGCCAAAAAACTAACTGCGGGATGCTACGATAACATGTTCTATCAATGCGCCAGTCTTGAAGCGGCTCCCGAATTGCCAGCCACAGAATTGGCGGAATTTTGTTATTCCCGCATGTTCATGTATTGCGAAAACTTGACGCAAGCACCTGAGCTGCCAGCCATGGAGCTAAAAACGTACTGCTATTCCAGCATGTTCCTATCCTGCCGGAAACTGGAGAATGCGCCAGCCTTGCCGGCCACGACATTGGCTTCAGGATGTTATAACACCATGTTCTACGATTGCCAGTCGATCGTCAAGGCTCCCGAATTGCCAGCCACCACATTGGCGACAGACTGCTACGTCTCGATGTTCTATAAGTGTGATGCGCTAACGCAGGCACCTGAGCTGCCAGCCACGGAGATGAAGAATAGCTGCTATATGAACATGTTCACATATTGCGAGAGCTTGGTTACACCTCCAGATCTTCCTGCCACCATCCTGGCGGAAAATTGCTATGAGGGAATGTTCAAGGATTGCGTGAAACTCTCGACAGCACCTGAATTGCCAGCCACCACATTGACTACAAATTGCTATTTCGAGATGTTCGAGAGATGTTCCAGCCTAACCCAGGCGCCTGAATTGCCGGCCACACAATTGGCGGAACTGTCATACGCCAATATGTTTAACGGATGTACATCCCTCAACTACATCAAAGTCGGAGTGATGACCTTGGACAACGACGTATCCGCCACCTATAACTGGGTAAGTGGCGTGGACGGTCCCGGCACCTTCATCTTCCCTTGCGGCAGCAAGTACGACAAGCATGGAGAGTCCGAAGTGCCTACGAACTTCACCATCATCAGTTCCCCAATCGTCGTCTTCCAAAACCCTGGCGGCGCGGAGCTCTGGCGCGACACCGTCGATTGCAAGAATGTCCCTGAATACAAGGGCGAGGAACCTTTCATCGGCGACGACTACACCTTCGTGGGCTGGGACAACGAACTGACCGTCCTCCCTATCCCTGACACTTACTACTACACAGCCGTCTACGAGAAGAAGGGTGCAGCCTACAACATGGCCGACTCCGTACTCTCCGCCTGCGACTCTTACGTGTTCAAGGGAATCACCTACACCGAGAACACATCCTGGAACGACACACTGACCTCCAGCGTAGGCGACAGCATCATCACCTACCACCTGACCATCCACAAAGGGGTGACGGTGGATACGACCATCATCGCGGAAGGCAGCTTCTCCTGGAAGGGCACCACCTACACGGAGGACGCTTCCTGGAACGACACGCTCCAGACGGTCTATGGTTGCGACAGCGTTGTGATATATCATCTTGACATACAATCGGTTGAGACTAACCCTATCATCGTCAACAAGGAGATCTCCGCCTGCGACTCGTACGAGTTCAAGGGAATCACCTACTCCGAGAACGCCTCCTGGAACGACACACTGACCTCCAATGAAGGAGACAGCATCGTCGCCTACCACCTGACCCTCCACAAGAGCGTCACCACGGAGGAAAACATCACGGCGGAGGGCAGCTACACATGGCAAGGCATCACCTACACGGAGAGTGCTTCTTGGAGCGACACGTTGCAGACCGCCTATGGTTGCGACAGTATTGTAACGTATCATCTTGAGATACAACCGATTGAAACAGCCCCTATTGTCGTCGACAAAGAGCTGTCCGCCTGCGACTCGTTCCTCTTCGAGGGCATTATCTATCGTGAAAGCGCATCGTGGAACGACACGCTGACCACCGCCGACGGGGCCGACAGCATCGTCGCCTACCATCTGACCATCCACAAGGGTTCAGCAGTGGATACGACCATCATCGCGGAGGGCAGCTACACCTGGAAGGGCGTCACCTACACGCAGGACGCCACATGGAGCGACACGCTGCAGACGGTCAACGGATGCGACAGCGTCGTGAACTACACCCTCATCGTGAACGAGGAGAGGGGTCCGCTCCATCTGACGGTCGAGGAGAATCTATACCTCGTCCTGCCGGGCGGTTCCGAAACGATATTCTATGAACTCACGGGCGGCGAAGGCTCGAAGTTTGAGGTGCGTTACCAAGACCGCACCATCTGCACAGGCGATGTCGACAACGACAGCACGGTCAGTCTGACCTGTCCGAAGGACCTCGAACCGGGAGAATACAACGCCACCCTGGTGATGTACGACGAGGAGGGTAATCTTGCCGAAAGGAAGTTCGTCTTCAACGTGATGCTGCCGGACGACAAGCAGAAGAGCTACTACGTGAGGGTTTGGAACGACGTGGTGATCCTCCGCAACGGGGAGGGAAGGTTCCTATCCTTCCAATGGTACAAGGAGCGGCAGAAACAGGAGGGCGACACCCTCCAGTACCTCACCGACGTCTCCATCCTCGACGGGGAGTACATGGTCCACGTCCACGACAAGGACGGCAAGAGCTACTTCATCGAACCGATCACCTACGAACCGCTCGAGGCGGCCTACGCCATC
>JAFZPM010000037.1 GCA_017550335.1 Paludibacteraceae bacterium | reverse complement strand
TACCTCATCCGCGTGAACCAGTTCAACGAGGTGGCCAAGACGCCCATCGAGGAGTGGCTGGACTTCCTGAAGAACGGGAAGATCAAGGAGAACACCACCACGCCGGGACTCAAGGAGGCGGAGGAGAAGCTACGCATCGCCTCCATGAGCGAGAAGGACCGCAAGGAGTACTTCGCCCACGTGGACGCCATCATGTCTCAGAACGACACCATCGAGACCTACAAGAAAGAGGGCCGCGACGAAGGCGAAGCGATAGGACTGGTGAAAGGTGAAGCCATCGGATTAGAGAAAGGGAGAGCGGAAGGCAGGGCGGAAGGTGCTCAAGCCAAAGCATTGGAAATGGCTAAAAAGATGCTGGCGAAAGGCTTTGACAAGCAAACGGTAGCAGACCTGTGCGGACTCCCACTCGAGAGGGTGGAGGAAATTTAATCCTCCTGTTTAAACGTACAATTCTAAACGTACAATCGTTCCCCAAAGATATACGTGCCGATGCGCACGAGGGTACTGCCCTCTTCCACGGCGATATGGTAGTCTCCCGACATGCCCATGGAGAGTTCACGAAACGCTGGGGCATAGTCGTTTTTCACTTCATCGAACAAAGTTTTCAGTGCATGGAATTCCTTGCGTATCTCTCCCTCGTCATCCACGTGGGAGGCCATGCCCATGATGCCAACGATCTTCACGTGCTCGTACGCCTTGTAGGCTCCGTTGGCGAAGAGGTCGCGGACTTCCTCCGGGGAGAACCCGAACTTGGTCTCCTCCCGTGCGACGTGCACCTCAAGAAGGCATTCCACCGTCCTGCCACAGGCTGCTGCCTGCTTGTCGATCTCCTTCAGCAGGTGCTCTGTGTCGACGCTATGGATCAAAGCGACGAAGGGTACGATCATCTTCACCTTGTTGGTCTGCAGATGACCGATGAAGTGCCATGATATGTCGGAAGGCAACAGTTCTTTCTTGGCGACCAACTCCTGCACCTTGTTCTCTCCGAACATGCGATGCCCTGCGTCGTATGCCTCTTGCACGGCCTCGGCGGGGTGGAACTTGGAAACGGCCACCAATCTTGTTCCCTGGGGAAGGGAAGCGTTGATTTCCTTGATCCTATCTGCGATGGATGACATGACGTCCTTATTTTTCAGTTGGTTTATCACGCTGGTGCGCTGTAATGGAAGATGTCCGCGATGGCGGTCTCCGTCATGCTGACGATATCGCTGTCCGAAATGGAGTCCTTAAGCCCCTCTTTCAGGTTCTTGAAAGCCTCTTGCATATCGTCCGCGTGCACAAGCATCACGCTGGAGATTTTCTTCTCCTTGGCGGAAACCTCATCCACGGTGATGAAGTTCACTTTGCATTTGAACCACTTCTCGCACTCGATGTCTTCTCCAAATATCTCTCCGATTTTGACATGTTTGATGCCTTCGATGGTGAACAATCCGTTCTCGTATGCGCTTGAAAAGAGGGAGACCTCTTCGTTCACGCGTTTTTCCGCCTCTGTGAAGGATAGCGCATCCACCAGGTAGATGTCGGACATCTTTTTGTTCTTTCCGGAATCGTCCAGCTTATTGTAGCAGACTTTACATTCAAACCAATAATTCATACGTCGTAGTTTCTTATATTTGAAAAAGCACCCATACGTGATGGCTCACGTATGGGGTGATAATTATGTGAAAGGGGAGTGTGCCTTAGGCAATCACACCCAGTTTCTTTCCTATTTTGCCGATCTTCTCCAATGCGGTAGCGACCTGCTCTTCCGTGTGGGTAGCCATCAGGGAGAAGCGGATCAGTGTGTCGTTGGATGGAACCGCAGGGCTTACCACAGGGTTCACGAAGATACCGTCCTCGAAGAGAAGCTTGGTGAACAAGAATGTCTTCTCGTTGTCGCGGATGAAGAGCGGGATGATAGGTGTCTCGGTGTGACCGATTTCGAATCCCAGGCTTCTGAATCCGTCCAAAGCCATCTTCGTGAGTTTCCAGAGGTGATCCATACGCTCCGGTTCGTTCTTCATGATCTCAAGCGCAGCCAATACGGAAGCCGTGGCGGCCGGTGTGATGCTTGCGCTGAAGATGTATGGTCTCGCGTTGTGGCGGAGGAAGTTGATTACGCAAGAATCCGCTGCGCAGAAACCTCCGATGGATGCGAGGGACTTACTGAAGGTACCCATGATGACATCCACATCCTTCGTCAGACCGAAGTGGTCGCACACGCCACGACCTTGTTTGCCGAATACACCCAAGCTATGAGCCTCATCGACATAGATGTTCGCGTTATATTTCTTTGAGAGAGCGACGATTTCCGGCAGTTTAGCCACATCGCCTTCCATACTGAAGACTCCGTCCACAACAATCATCTTGATTTTGTCCGGCTCGCACATCTGGAGCTTCTTTTCGAGCGACTCCATGTCGTTGTGCTTGAATTTCAAAGCCTTGGAGAAGGACATCTGTTTGCCTGCCATGATGGAGGCGTGATCCAACTCGTCGAACAGCAGATAATCCTCGCGGCCAGTCAACATGGAGACAACGCCCATGTTCACGTTGAAGCCGGCGGAGAAGATCAGGGCTTCTTCCTTGCCTACGAACTCTGCCAGTTTTTTCTCCAATTCCACGTGGATATCCAGTGTGCCGTTCAGGAACCGCGATCCTGCGCAGCCTGAACCGTATTTCTTCGTCGCCTCAATGGCGGCCTCCTTTATCTTGGGATGATTTGTTAAACCTAGATAGCTGTTTGATCCGAACATCAACACTTTTCTACCATTCATGATGACCTCAGTGTCTTGTTCACTCTCTATCTCTCTGAAGTAAGGGTATACACCCAGCGCTTTAACTTTCTGCGGTTCGGTGTACTTAGATAATTTCTCTTGTAATAAACCCATTTTCGTATTCTAACAATTACGGGGGCAAATATAAACATTTTTTCACATATTATGGCAACAAGCGGAAAAAACGCATGCATTTTAACGCGTGGAAAGGTGATGAATCTTGTGTAGTATCCTATATTGCGTGAAATATGAACATTTGTCGTGAAATGTATATCTTTTGTTGCGAAAACCGTTCCCGATGTGGAAAAAAATTCCCGCCCTGATTGTCAGAGCGGGAATTGGGTTTTGGAGGCGGATCCTTGCGGACCACCGTTTGTGTCAAGTCTTATTCACCCTTCAACATCACGTTGGTGTATGTCTTGTCACCCACTTGGATGCGCAAAGCATATTGACCAGGAGTCAAGAAGGAAGCGTTGAATGTGTAGCTGTATTGACCAGCTGTCAACTGCTCGCTCATGAAGGTAGACAATTGACGACCGTTCAAATCGAGGATGTCAACCGTCACTTTCGCGTCTGCACCCATGGTGAACGCCAAGTTGATGCTCTCGACGAATGGGTTTGGAGAAGCCAAGTAGTTGAAGTCAGCAGTGTATTCGAAGTCGTCACGGCCAGGAGCGGCTGACTTCACAGCGTCGTTCTCGTAAACGGCAGGTGTCTCCATGAACATCTCGGCGTATTTGCCACCACATTTGCAGCCCGTGTCAGTTGAGCTTTCGCTCTCCACTACGATGAGCACTGGGTAGCGCGCACCCTCGGCGAAGTATTGGTAACGTACCGAGCGGATGTTGTAAGTGGCTTTCCCGAAAGTCTGCTTGTAGGTCTTCGTCACCTTCACACGCAATACGTTGCGGTAGGTGTTTCCGTCAGGCAACACGAGCGTACCCCACGCGTCAGCTTTGGTGATGTAGTTACCCTCGATGAAGGAAGGATCTCCGTTGTTTGGTGTGTAGACACCATCCATGATGCCTGCCTTCGTGTCTTGGTAAGAAAGAGGGAACATCAAGTCTACGATAGGCTCCTTGAAATCAATCTTGGCGCCTGGAGTGATCATTCCGTAGTATCTCTTCTCTGACTTGGTGATCTCGAACAACGTGTGCTTAGTTCCTCCCTCGTCGCAGCTGAGTCTGTATCCTTGCTCCGCCACAGCGTTGAGGTCTTCCTGTTGATCGATGTACATGTCTTTGAGTATCTTGGATTTTGAGAAGTCCCAGTATTGGTTTGCACCTGCTTCTCCCTGCTCCTTGTACTCGATTTGCTTCATGTTACGGTAGTCGCCGATACGAAGCTGATTCGCTTTATATGACAGACTGTATTGCGCGAAACAACCAGTCGCGAAAAGCATTGCAGCAGATAAAGTAAATAGTTTTCTCATGTTCGTAATTTTTTAAGCGTTAAAAAACGTGGTAAATTTAGCAATAATTTTCGAGATTCAAACCATGAAATAGTTAAAAATTAAGAATCGTACATTCAAATGCGAAGTGCAAAAATATCACAAAGAATTAAAGAAGACGAGAGAAGGGGGAAGGAAATTTAATTTTTCTCTTGGTCTGCGGTTTAACTTGTACTGAACGGACTTGATAAAATCGTCAGAGAGGATGTCG
>JAFZPM010000036.1 GCA_017550335.1 Paludibacteraceae bacterium | reverse complement strand
CACTCGTACCATTCACCTTCAGGCTCGTCAGCAATGATTCGAACGGTGCGTGGAAGGTCACCGTGTAGGTATGCACATTCGATGGGTTCGTCGCCACGTCCCCACCCGACACCTTCAGCGTCAGCACGTTCGTGGTGGCGTCGAAGCTCTTCTCCACCGTCGCCTCAGCGGATTGCGTGTAAGTCACCTGCGAAGTGGCGTAGGCCGCATCGCTCACCGTGTATTTCAGCGTACTGCTGCTAAAGTTCGCCACGCCCGTACCGTTCACCTTCAGGCTAGTCAGCAATGATTCATAGACTTTATCCGGGGCGAACTGGATCGTATAGACATGCACGTTACTGCTGTTCGAGGAGTAATCGTCACCCTTCACCGTGATCGTATACAGGTATGTGGAGGCATTGTAGCTGGGTTCCGCAGTGGCGCCACGACCATCCACCTCGAACGAGACGCATCCCGCTTGGTAGGGGGTGGATACCGAATAGCTGTATTTTGTCTTGCTGAAGCCAGAAACAGCTGAACCATTTATTTTCAGGCTCTTCAGGCTAGAGTTATAGATCATAGTCACATCATCGATGTACATGACATCATTCGCGCTACCATCGCCCGCCATATAGTTGGAAGCGATCGTAGCCAATACGTACGAAGGGCGCGCGCTACTGCTTGCGGGCGTATGGTCCTCCGTTTTCGACGAACCATTCACATCAGAGAGGATAGACAATGTCTCCCCCTTGTAGTAGAATGGGATGGATATCCTCTTCCAGGAGGCAAATTGTTCAACATTCAAACCAGCCACCGCCACCACCTTGGTCCAGTCAGTGCCAGGGTCCGTCACAGCGGCTTTGTCATGGAGAAGCACATGGATACGACCCTTTTGGGAAGAGGACTTGAACGAGGATTTCATCCATATCGCCAAGGAATCAGGTCTACCAGTGAAAGGCATCGCCATGCCGTCGTCGAGATTGCTTAGATTATGGTTTTGTGAGCTATGGGCATCGGTAGAACCTCCGATGATCTGACCCGTCGTCAGCATCGCGTTCGCATAGGCGGCATGAATACCAAACACCTTGACATCCCTCGATTTGATCAATGCGGAGAAATTACCGGCATGTGCATCAGAAGATTTCGCAAGTTGCTCATCACTCTGCACCATCGAGCCCAACGAACCACCCGCCGTGGCAAAAGAGTGCCAACCTGTAGGTTCACCATTCGACCCCCACGTCTCAAACCCACCATTCGAGAACTGATACTGCGAAAGCACCGGGAGAGAGAGCAACAGTAGCAGCAATGAAAACCCTAAACTTTTCATAGACATACAATTAGAATATCGATGCAAAAGTACAAAAATATTTTAATTGTGAATAATTCAAAGGAATTAGAGCGGGCAACCACCCTTCAGCGCAGGGGCGCAACGGTCAAGGATCACTCCTTGTTCATTTCGTCGAGCAAGGCAAGCGCCTCATTCTCATGCTTTTCCATCACTTCACGTTCGCCCGGTCCTTTGTCGTTGATGCCACAGAGATGGAGGATGCCATGGATGATCACACGATGGAGTTCCGTATCATACGAGGCATGGAACTGTTCCGCATTCGTGCGCACGGTATCCAAGCTAATGAAGAGGTCGCCGGATATTGTCTTCCCCTCGGCATAGTCGAATGTGATGATATCCGTGAAATAATCATGTTGAAGGTATTGTTTATTCACCTCCAGGATCTTCTCGTCGGAACAAAAGATATAGGAGACGTCCCCCACCTTATAGCCGTGACGTTTGGCCACCTCCTTCACCCAAGCCGATACTTTCCGCTTGGCGATCTTAGGCATTGTGATATCTTCAGACTGGTAATATATCATAATACGAAGAAATGATTGTTATCCAAAGAACCAATAGGCGACGATAATAGCGGCCACAACACCACCGAGGTCAGCGACCAAACCCGCAGTCACCGCATAACGGGTCTTCTTGATTCCCACGGAACCGAAGTACATGGCGATGATGTAGAATGTCGTATCCGCCGACCCCTGGAAGAGGCAGGTGAGCCTTCCCACAAACGAATCCGCTCCATAGACCTTCATCGTCTCGACCATCATCGCCTTGGCACCACTTCCGCTAAGAGGTTTCATCAAGGCGGTAGGCAACGCATCCACAAAGCGCGTGTCATTGAGGAAAATGTCGAAGAAGGAGGTCAGTCCGTGGCAGATCAGATCCATGGCGCCGGAGGCCCTGAAAACACCGATGCCCACCAACATACCCACCAGATAAGGAAGAATCTTGATCGAGGTAGCGAAACCCTTCTTCGCGCCGTCAATAAACGCTTCATATACGTTGATACGTTTCCATGCGCCAATCCCCACGAAAACCATGATGACAAGGAATAAAAGGAAATTACCCCCCACCTTAGAGAGCCCGAAGGCCGTTTGGCTACTCAACTGGGAAAAGAGAAAAACAACGCCCGTGATGAGCAAAGCGAGAGCCAAAATCCAACCAATGACGACAAAATTCCAGATATTCAGTTTCTGACGTATACCCACATACAAGATAGCTGTGACAGTGGAAAAGAAGGTCGAAATCAGCAACGGGACGAATATATCCGTCGGATTGGAAGCCCCCATGATGGCACGTTGTGCCAGAATCGTGACCGGGATGATAGTCAATCCGGAAGTGTTCAACGCCAGAAACATGATCTGTGCGTTAGAGGCGACATCCTTTTTCGCATTACAATCCTGCAGGCTCTCCATCGCCTTCAGTCCGATAGGCGTGGCGGCATTATCCAAACCCAGCATATTAGCGGCGAAGTTCATCACCAGCAAACCATTGGCAGGGTGGTCCTTCGGTATTTCAGGGAATAATTTCGAGAAGAACGGGCGGATCACCTTAGACAAGGCCTTCACCACACCAGCCCTCTCCCCTATATTCATCAGTCCGAGCCAAAGAATCATCACACCACTCAAGGGCAAGGCGATTTTCATCACGGCGAACTCAGCCATCTCGAACGTACTGGAAACGATACGCTCATAGACCGCATAATCGTGGTAAAAGATGGACTCAAACAGAGCCACCACCATCGCCACCAAAAAGAAACCGACCCAAATATAGTTTAATGCCACACTATTATAGATTTAAAAAAGCATCTTTCGCCGCTCGTTCGACAATATCCAAGAGACGCAATGTCTGCGAATGATTCCAAATATCACTTTCTATCTTCCCTTCGTCAATGCAGCGCATCACTTCCGCCGCCTCGTAGTTATATCCATTTCCGACCATTTCAACGGGGATTTCCACCTCTTTCTCCTCCGCCCCATGTCTCAACATGAGGGAGGTAGGCGTATGGAACATCCTGCAGAGCCTCAACCTACCCGCATCACCTGTGATTTTCGCATCCGACTCCAGTTCAAAGGCGAATGAGGAGGTAAGCACGCTCATCCTACCCTCCTTATGGGTCATGATGATGGTCGTCGTCATGTCCACGCCAGAAGGTGCGGGGATAGAAGAGACGTCCATGGAGAGGGGATCACCGAACAAAAAGAGGGCCAAGAAGATAGGGTAAATACCGATATCCGCGATGGACCCGCCACCCAATTTAGGATCGAAGAGTCTGCTCTTCTCGTCGTAGTCAGGATGGATACCAAACTCCGCCTGAAGCAACAAAGGATTGCCAATCGCACCTTGTTCCAACATTTTCGCCGTCGTGATCACGGAAGGGAGGAACCTGCTCCACATCGCATCCATCAGGAAAAGATTCTTCTCCCTAGAGACCCTCATCATCGCGATCGCTTGGGAACAAGTGATCGCGAAAGGCTTTTCGCACAGGACATGCTTTCCCGCATCCAAAGCCATCATCGTATGGGTATAATGCAGATTATTGGGGGTAGCCACATAGACGACATCCACCTTAGGGTCGTCCAACATGGCTTGGTATGAGTCGTAACTCTTCTCAAAGCCGTACTCCGCCGCGAAAGCCGCGGCCTTTGCCCCGTCACGGGACGCTATCGCATAACATTGGGCGTTTGGCAACGTCTTCAAACCCTTAGCAAAAGAGCCGGCAATATGCCCGGCTCCAATGATTCCCCACCTATATATCCTAGACATCAAACCTGTCTGTTTAAATAGTTACTAATACGATCCTTAAACTTCCAAAGGGTACAAAGCAACACACTGAAAAGGATACCCAAGAAAACAAATCTCGGAAGTGTTTTCATATTCGAGTTGACAGGACGAGAGTCGAAACAGAATTCGTTCTCGAAAAGGAGTCCCTGCGCATAGAACGTACGCTCCCATATCAGATCCTGCTTCACCTTGTCAAGGTCCAAAAGATCAGAGTGGAACAACTTCATCTCACGCTCGCTCAACAGAATGGATTTGTCCACAGAGACTGAAAGTTCTCTATTCTTTTGGAAATATTCCTTCTTACGCAAGCTATCCAACAATTGGATTTCCCGATCGACTAAACCGATCCTCTCTTCCATCTGAGCCGAACGCAATTCATTCTCGCGTCTGATCTGCTCATTGTTGGTAAGCATATAAAGCAAAGCGCCTGTCATTTTCGAGAAGATGGCAGTGTCTGTTCCGTCCACGCGGACCCTCATTCTCCAAGGGAGTATCGACATTGTCGTATCATTCACATCGAACTTCCCATCGTAATCGATATAATCAGGTATACCATCGTTATGGAAATCGATATAATAGAAACATTTAATATCGGCGATTTTCTTGACATCCTCAATAGGCAAGTTCAATTCCCTGGAAAGGGTCATCGAATCGCAACTAGCACTCTGGGAATGCAAAGGGTCAAAGATGTTCTTCACGTAATAAGATGGATAGGAGGTAATCTTCATATCCGTCTCCGCCCTGTATATTTTCGTCTTGTTCCTATATATACCCAAAAGGACAAACAAAATCACGCATGCGATACAAACATATTTGTACTGGAAAATCAGTCGGAGCACCCATCCAACACCATTCAGCAAAAACATAAAAAATTTCGCGATCGCATTGCCGATGTTTTTCAAAACATCCAGCAAATCCAATTCCTGATTCTCTTTATCGTCCATATTAACCAAACTTTTTTCAATTACCGCGTAAAGATAACAATCTCTTTTATTTTTTCAACCATTGTTGCGGATTAAGTAGGCTTTTTTCTTTCCATACCTGGAAAAAAAGTGTCGCCTTATTCTTATCGTCCGAATCCTCATAAATTTTCCCGATAGGAGCACCCTTTGCGATTTTCGTTCCGCTCTTCACGTAAATATCCGTCAGGTTAGCATATACCGTGAGGAAATTTCCGTGTCGGATGATGACCGCATTGTTATTCCCCGGCACGGAGAAGCATTGCGACACCGTCCCGTCATAGACCGCGGTCGCCTTCGAGCCCGGCGCGGCAGTGATGTAGACGCCCTTGTTGTTCACCGTCACATCCTTCAACACCGGATGAGGTTGTTTTCCGAAGTTGCCGGTGATGGTTCCCTTGACAGGCCATGGCAACTTGCCTTGGTTCTTCTCGAACCCGCCCGCCACGGTGGTCTCCTCCCGGGTCATCGCATATCCTCCACTGGAGGAAGGCTGCGTCTTCTTGCGTTTCTTGGCGGCCTCCGCCTGCTGGGATATGATATTCTGTATCTTCTGGTTCAACCGTTCGGAAGCGAGTTGTTGCTTCTCCAGCTCGGATTTCAGCAGCTTCTCCTGAGCCCGCAACGACACCAGCAATTTATCCTGCTTCTGCTTCTGGTACAAAGCGAACTCCTTCTCCTTCTCCTGCTTCGCCATCAACGACTTGGTGGAGGTCTTCAGGCGATCCAACTTGTCTCGTCTGACCTGGATGTCCTGCTTCGTCTGGTTCAACGCCACAGACTGCTCCTTACGGATGGTGGCCAAATTGCTCAAATAGATGACACGGCGGTAGGCCTCCTGGAAGTTCTTGCTGGAGAGGATATAGATGATGAAATCGGACTGTGTGTTCTTCGTCATGAAGGCATAGTAGATCATATCGGACTGCTTCTTCTTCAGTTTGTCATACTCCACTGAAAGCCTGTCGATACTTGCGGTCAAAGAGTCTATCTGATCGGAATAGCGGTTCAGTTCGTCCGCCTGTTTCCTGATGATCTGGTCGCGGTATACGATGTCCTCGTTCAAGCGCTCCAACTCACGCAAGGATTGCATCGTGTTCCTGCGGGTCTCGGTCAATTTCTTGTCCGTGTTCTGCATCTGCTTCTTCAGCTTGTCCTGCTTGTTCTTCAGGGCGTTTATGTCCTCCTTCTTCTTGTTGGCGGCAGATTGTCCAGCCGTCGATTTCTGTGGGGTGGATTTCTTCTGTGTTGTGGCGGGTTTCTTTTGCGCCACCGTTTTCTTTGCGGCGGAGGAAGTGCCCGTTCTCGCGCCCTTGCCGGCCGACGAGCTCTGCGCCGGTTTCCTAGCCTGGGCCCACAGGTCACCATCCCCCACATAGCCCACCATGCAACCGACGAACAACACCATCACGAATATGAAGAACCTTCTAATGCTCATTTCCTATCGTTTATTATTTAATACGCTCAACAACTCCTCCACGGACACCTTCTCGTATCCTTTCGGTATAGGGTTGGAGAAGCTACACTCTTTGTTCAACTCAATCTTTTTGTAGTAAAAGGATATCTCCTGGCTGGAGCGACGAGGGGAAAATCCCCCATCCACCGACGATTCCGACATCGTCAGATCCACCTTCATCGGGAACACATACCCGTTCTCCAATGCCTCGAATTGGCTATATTCCCACCGCAACGACCCATGTGTGGAGGTGAGCGTGGCGTTGCTTATCCGGTAATGCTCATCCGTGGTGAACTCCTGGCTAAACCTGTTCTTGGGATCGCCATACTGCAACAAGAAGAATGAAGCCACCTGCGAGACGGAGAAATCCGACACCTTCACAGCCTTATTCCCTTCCCTCAGCAAAAACAACTGGTTGGTGAGCATGGCCTGCAATTTGTCCACCCCCAACAACTCCCCATAATCAGGGATTTCCCTGATGGAGAACTGCGAATAGCGTTTGTTCATCCTATCCACCAGGCACACCTCCTTGTCGGAGACGAAGATGCGCGCCACCTCGATGCCCGCGAACGGCTGTACGGAGACGAACAGGAAACTGTCCCTCTTCATCCGCAAGGTGGCGTTCATGGTCATGTTCCCCACGGAGAACCCCACCTTGGCATTGAACGTCTCGAACGAGAAGGAATCCGGCGACGCCTCTTCCCTCCCGGACGATCCCCTTCGCGAGGAGCCGCAGGAAAAAAGGAGCATCAAGCACACCCCCAACACCGCTATCGACACTCTATTCCACATATTCTCCCGTTTCAGCCTTATGTTTCAAATTATCGTAATTGCTATAGGGCCGCGGATCTTCGGACTTCTGCCTCATCTCCAAAGCCTCCCGCCAATACTTCTGGCACTCCGACGCCGAAGTGCCCGACTTAAACATGATGTCGCCATAGTGCTCCAACAGCTCCGGATCATCTTTCCCCCCGTACAGATAAGCCTGTTGGATATAGAGTTTGGCGATATTGTACTCTCCACGCTTAAAACAGATCCACGCATAGGTATCCAGGAACACCGGGCTTTTCGGATTAGACTTCAATGTCTGCAGGCTCATCTTCTCCGCCTTATCCAAGTCACGGTTTCGGATACTCAGGTAATAGGCGTAGTTATTCAAAGCCATCACATTGTTGGGTGCATAGGTCAGCGAAGAATCCATCATGGCGAAGCAGGAGTCCTCTTGATTCTTCTGCATCAACATGTCAGCCACCTTGGCGAAGAGTTCGGACGCCAACGCATAGTCACCGCTCTCGACCGCATAACGGGTCGCGCCCCTCCACACCTTCAACGCCTCGTCATTTTCCTTCTGCATGATGTGGGCCATGCCACGTATGTCCAAAAGGCTTGCGCTCTCCGGGAACTGCTCGATCGATTCCTGGGCGGCGTTCACAAAACGGGTGGTATCACCCTTCTCGAGATAATATTTGATCAACAGCAACCATGCATCCTCATGTTTCGGGTTGATGCTCAATGCGTTTCTGATATAGGATATGCATGTCGTATCGCCCCTTTCCAGGAGGACGGTCGAATAGACGAGGCTCGGATACTCCTCGTTCGGGTATTGCTTTATCACATCCAAATAATAGGAATCATCGACCTTCATCGTGCTATCCCCCGTGAGGCGTAAGAGCAGATCATGCTTCACGACATAATCCACCTTGGGATCCCGCAATACGGAAAGCAGTTTCTCCATTCCCTCCTTTTTGCGCCCCACATCATTCAGGAAATAACCATATTGAACCTTCAGCAATGGATCGTCAGGGAAGTCCTTCAACCCTTTCAGGTAACATTGTTCTCCCTTCTTCTGATCACCAACCGCGAGGTAAAGGTCACCCTTCATCGCGATGAATTTAGTCTCCTTAGGAGCTGATTTGATCAACTTATCCACCTCCGAGAAGGCTTTCTTCTCCTTTTTCAGCTTCAAATACAGCTTGAATTTCTGTACTGTGACCGTCTCGCTGATACCCTCTTCGCCCTCGAACGCGTTCCACGCACCTATCGCCTTCTCATACTCGTTCATCGTGGAATAGATATTGGCCAGATAGTAGTAATAGATATTCTTGCGCTTATGGTCTTCCTTCACGAGGGTCTCATAGAGCTCGGCCGCCTCGCGCAGTTCGTAGACATTCACGAGGTAGTTGGCTAGATCCACCTTGTAATCGATGTTGTGAGGCTCCAACTCAATGGCCTTCCGCATCTGCCCGACCGCAGCCATCGTATAACTGTAGTCCATGTTGATGTCCGCCAAAGCCGAGAACACCTCGCTATTGTTGTTGTCCAACGAATTGCAACGATAGAGGTTATCGACCGCCGCACCGACATCGCCGGCCTGTCGTTGCCGCAACGCTTCCAGGTAGTAGTATTGCAGTTTCATCCTCTTTTGGGACGCACTCTCCGCCGCCAAGGCGGAGGAGAAACCCCATAAGGACAAAACAACTACGGATAATATTTTCGTCAGCCTAATCATTTCACACCCGTATGACCGAACCCGCCGGCGCCACGCTCCGTCTCGTCCAGCGTCTCGACCTCCTTCCACTCCACATGCTCATGCTTCGCGATCACCATCTGGCAGACCCGCTCGCCATCCTCTATGACAAAAGGCTCTGGCGAAAGGTTCACCAAGATGACCTTGATCTCTCCCCGATAGTCCGCATCGATCGTGCCAGGTGTGTTCAACACCGTGAGACCGTGCTTGGCGGCCAGACCGCTACGTGGACGGATCTGCGCCTCATACCCCTCAGGTAGGGCGATGTAGATGCCCGTGGGCACCATCACACGCTCCAATGAGCCTATTCGTATCGGTTCGTCAATGTTCGCCCGCAAGTCCATACCAGCGGACAACGCTGTGGCATATTGCGGCATCGCATGCTTCGACTTATTTATGATCTTTACTTCCATCTGTCTAATAATGTTTTAAACGCAAAAATAATAATATTTTTTCTATTACGGAGGACCTTCCCGCCCTCTTTGCCCACGAAGATTTAAAACTTATAAAAAAACGTGCTTTCCCGTTTCTTTTTTTTACCTTTGTGGATTATAACCGATGGAAATATTTAACATAAACTGTTTATATAGAAATGGAATTGATTGAAAGTGTTATCAAAAGGGCTCAGGCTAACCCTCAACGTATCGTCCTCGCCGAAGGAACAGAGGAGAGAACGTTGAAAGCCGCCGACCAGATCATTGCGCAGGGTATCGCTAAGATTACCCTTTTGGGCAACAAACAAGAAATCGAGGGACTGGCTTCCCAGTTCGGTTTGAAGAACATCTCCAAGGCTACGATCATCGATCCAGCCAACAACCCTAACAGCAAAACCTATTCCGACCTTCTCTTCAAGCTTCGCCAGAAGAAGGGTATGACCGAGGAGCAGGCCATCGAGAAGGTGAAAGATCCTTTGTATCTGGCTTGTTTGATGATCAAGAACGGTGACGCGGACGGTGAGGTTGCCGGTGCAAGGAACTTCACGGGTGATGTGCTTCGCCCTGCTTTCCAGATCGTTAAGACGAGACCGGGCATCGGCGTCGTTTCAGGTTGCTTCATCATGATCTTCAAGGATAAATCGATTGGATACAATGGTTTGATGCTGTTCGCTGACTGCGCCGCAACACCTAACCCAGACGCTGACCAATTGGCTCAAATCGCTGTATGCAGCGGCCAAACGGCTAAGAACATCTATGGTTTCGAGGACCCTCGCGTGGCGATCCTCTCCTTCTCTACCAAGGGTAGCGCTAAGCACGAGATGGTGGACAAGGTGATCGAGGCTACCGAGAAGGCTAAGGCGATGGCCCCTGACATGAAGATCGACGGTGAGTTGCAGGCGGATGCCGCCATCGTTCCTTCCGTAGCGAAGAGCAAGGCGCCTAACAGCGAGGTGGCTGGTACGGCTAACGTATTGGTATTCCCTGAGTTGGAGGCTGGCAACATCGGTTACAAGCTGGTTCAACGCTTGGCTGGCGCAGAGGCGATCGGTCCGTTGTTGCAAGGCTTGGCCGCTCCGATCAACGACCTCTCCCGCGGTTGCTCCGTGGACGACATCGTGAAGATGGTGGCCATCACGGTAAACCAAGCTATCGAGGCTAAGAACAATAATTAATCACGAGTAATAGGAGACCACCCATGCCTCCTTCCAAGGGGTATGGATGGTCATTTCTAATAGATTGAAAAAAATAAAATGAAGATATTAGTAATCAACTGTGGTAGCTCATCCATCAAGTACAAATTGTTCAACATGAGCACCAAAGAGGTGATGGCACAGGGTGGCGTCGAGAAGATCGGTATCCCTGGCTCATTCCTCAAATACACCAAGAAGAATGGTGAGAAGGCGATCATCGAGAAGGACATGCCTGACCACTCTGACGGTATCGAATTGATTTTTAAAGTGTTGACTGACCCTACCGAGGGATGTATCAAGTCATTGAACGAAGTGGATGCCGTAGGTCACAGAATCCTCCACGGTGGTGACAAGTTCACGGAGAGCTGCATCGTCAACAACGTGGTGAAGGAGCAGATCCGCGCATGCTTCCCATTGGGTCCGTTGCACAACCCTGCCAACCTGAAGGGTATCATGGCGGTGGAGGCATTGTTGCCTAACTGCCCTCAAGTGGCTGTTTTCGACACCGCATTCCATCAGTCCATGCCGAAAGAGTCTTTCCTGTACGCTATTCCTTACGAGCTCTACGAGAAGGACAAGGTACGTCGTTACGGATTCCACGGCACCAGCCACCGCTACGTGTCGAAACGCGCGTTCGAGGTATTGGGCATGAAGCCTGAGGGTACCAGGATGATCACCTGCCACATCGGTAACGGTAGCTCCGTCACCGCCATCAAGGACGGTAAGTCTTTCGATACTTCCATGGGTATGACTCCGCTGGAGGGATTGATGATGGGTACGCGTTCCGGCGACATCGACACGGGTGCGATCACCTACCTGATGGAGACGGAAGGTTACAACGCGAAGAAGGTTTCCGACATCCTGAACAAGCAGAGCGGTATGTTGGGTATCTCTGGCGTCTCTTCCGACATGCGTGAGATCCGCGCCGCCATCGCGAAGGGCAACGACCGCGCCAAATTAGCATTGGACATGGTCATCTACCGCATCAAGAAGTATGTGGGCGCCTACATGGCTGCCTTGGGTGGTGTGGACGTGATCGTCTTCACGGGTGGTATCGGCGAGAACGTCGAGGTAGTCCGCGAGGGTGTTCTCGCTAACATGGAGTTCTTCGGCATCAAGTTGGACAAGGCTGTGAACGACAGCGTCCATGGCGAAGAGAAGGTCATCAGCGCCAAGGATTCCAAGGTGACGGTGATCGTCGTTCCTACGGACGAGGAGTACACCATCGCTTCCGACACATTGGAGTTGGTGGGCAAGAAATAATTTTGCCCTCACAATCAATCATACAGGAGATCATTGTGGAGATGTTCGCAATGATCTCCCTCGTTTAGATACGCCTAATATACTCTCACACAACAAGCTAGCCATGCCTCAATCCAACAGAAACATTGCAATGGATTTCATATCGATCCTATCGCTGATGATATCCTGTTGTTCGTTGACCATCATCTTCATGGATGAGTTCTCGCTTGGAACGTCGTTACTACTCACGCTCACAATTCCTTTCCTGCTCGTATCTGTTGGCAAAACCATCCATCTCATCTATCGGATAGTACGGAAGAAAGAACTTCAGCTTTGGGAAAAGATTCTCGTCCCCCTCTTCCTGCTAACCTGCTTGGCGAACTTTTCTCCACTGACTCCGACGAACTACCAAGTCAGCCGATACAATCCCCACACCCGGATGCTCGTCTATATACCGGACATAGACGGATGGAGGGGTGGCGAATCTTATGTGTTCCGGGACGACAGCACTGCGGAGTACCGCCTATCACATCGTGGCTACAACGGGGAACTGAAGAAGACACTTCCCTATTCAAGGACAAAGGAGACAATCATTATGGGGAAAGATACATTCTTCCTTCGAAACGACACTATCTTCAAAAGGCTACTGCTTCCTGTAGAACTAGAGGATACTACGTACTGTAGATTATATGACAAGATGATCGGGACGGTGGAGTACGACAAGGATAAGGAGGAACCATAACCAACGGAGAGAACGCCACCCATCTGCCACCCATGATTTCATAAAAATTACCCAATAAAGGCACATCGGATATGACAAAGACAAAGATGAGGAGAACCGTTAGTCTCGTCCCCCTCATCCTGATACCATCTAACGCATCTGCCCTAAAACATCATCTTGGGCATGCGCACTATTTCGAATCGTCTCTTACTGCTTTACAAAGATATTATGCACCTCGATATGTGCTTCCGTATAACCAGCCTTGCCAGCCTTGTCCATTTTATCAAAAACATTAGCAAGGAACGAAGGCATCTCATCTTTTTCCTCCCTTATGGAATTTCTCCAATCATCACCAAGATCTTGGCTATATAAAATATAGTTGACGATGTAAAGTTTGCCTCCTTTCACGCAGAATCTGACCTTCTGCGGACTGTATGAAACCATTTCATATAGTCCATCCTCCACTGTTTCTTTCATTCCCTCCAATTCAGGGTTATTTACGTCTCCATAATAATTCAGTCTCAGGAATTTCTCCCACTCCTCACCCCTCGCATAGTTGAAAGGGTATCCTCTGAATGTTCCATGCAAAGCTATCTCTCCGTCAGAGAGCTCATATGTGCCGCTACCCAATTGGGTGGAGACGAAAGTGCCATCTTCATTGAACGTGATCGTTCCATCCAAGCAGTATGAGAGAGCGGAATCACTACTCTCCTTCACCCTCGCTTCAGAGATCCTGTCCCCACCGGCAACGTAATAAAAATCGGAAGGAGAGAACTTCCATGTGCCAAGCACATCCGCAGGATCAGTGCTTCCAACCGACTCCGGCTCCTCTTCGTCACCACAAGACACGAACGAGAAGGCCACAGCACACATAAATAACGCTAGAAAAGAAAATTTGAATTTTTCCATACTTCTGTAATTTTATTATTAAACATATCGCAAATGTAATCTATTAATCAACCATTTGCAATACAATCACGATCTTTTTTACGGGAAATATATACTCCCATACAGATCACAATGGAAAGCAATGACCCCAACGGTGCGGCCATCCCCATCGGCGTGAGGTGGTCGGGGTACCAGACCGAAGCCAGATAGGTGCCAGGGATGCGCACCAGAACGATGGAGAGCAAGTTATGGATGAAGGAGACGATGGAGAGACCACAGGCACAGAAATAACCGCTAAAGCAGAAATGGACACCCGCCAAGGCGCAGTCGACCACATACGCGCGCAGATATTGCCCACCGAAGAGGACCACCGCGGAGTCATCCGTGAACATCGAGATGAGCGGGTCGGACATGGGTTGCAACACCGCTGAAAAGAGGAATCCGTACGCCAAGCACACATAGATGCCGAAACGCAATGTGGCGCGCGCCCGCTCCGGCCTCCCCGCCCCTATGTTCTGCGCCGCTATGGCGGAGATGGCGGACAACATGCTGGATGGCACAAGGAAGAGAATGCAGATGATCTTCTCCACGATACCCACGGCGGCGGCCACCTCCACACCCCGCCGGTTGGCGATGACCGTGATGACGATGAAGGAGACTTGGATGAAACCATCCTGAAGGGAAATCGGCAACCCGATTTGGAGGATATTCCTGAGGGACTCCCCTTTCGGTCGCATCATCCTTTTCGAGAAATGGAAGCTCTCCCTGCTCCTATGTATCAGCAACGAGGAGAAAAGCACGCTGCAGAATTGCGAGATGACAGTCGCGTAGGCGGCTCCCTCCGCCTTCATCCCCATCACACCGATGAAGAGGAAGTCCAACAACACGTTCAGGACACAGGCGACCGCCACAAAGTACATCGGGGATTTCGAATCCCCTAATCCACGGAATATGGAAGAGACAATGTTAAACGCGACGATCAACGGAACCCCCAGGAAGCAGACGATCAGGTATTGTCTTGTCTGCGCCACCGACTCCACCGGCGTGGACATCAACGAGACAATACCATCGACACCCACCAGCAACGCCAGGCAAGCGACCACGGAGACACCCCCGAAGAGCACGATGGAATTGCCGATGGTCCGGCCCACGGTGTTATAGTCTTTCCCTCCCACCGCACGACTGATCATCACGGTCGTACCCATGGCCAAACCGACCACCATCACCGTCAGCATGTGCATCACCTGGCTACCCACCGCCACGGCGGTGATGTCAGGCGCACCCGCATATTGCCCTATGATGAAGAGATCCGCCAAACCATAGAATGTCTGGAGGAAATAAGCCAACAAAAACGGTGCGGAGAAGGAGGCCAGTGTCTTGAATACTCCGCCTTGGGTCAGGTCCTTTTGCATACAAGGGTCTTCATAAGTGGTTAATACCTCTTAGTCAAACTGGAATGTGGATAATAGTGCGACAATATGGAGCGATAATCGATGCCCTGGCTCGCCATCACGGCCGCACCGATTTGGCAGAGGCCCACACCATGACCCCAACCCGCGCCACGCAAAACGAAATGGAGGGTTCCCTCCCGCCCTTCCTTATCCACGACGAAAGCGGAACTATATAAATGGCTGGAGGAAAGCGCCTTGCGGATCTCCAGCTCCTTTCCGATCACCATCGTCCGTATCTCTCCCACGATCTCCAGTTCGATGATTCGGGCGGAGGCACCCCGCCGCAACGGTACCAAGTCTATGATCTTGCCGAAATCGATGCCCGTCTTCTCCTTCACCAGAGAGGAGAGTTCCTCCTGGGAATAATCCACCTTCCAGCGGTAGAAGTCGGGGGTCTCTTGGTCGTAGTTATTGAGCACCTGTGAAAGGACCGTTTTGTCGTGTGTGTTACAATATGCTTCCGGCGAAGAGAGGATCCATTCCCTCGCCACCGACTCTTGGGTAAGGTCCGGGAGCTTACCCTCCGCGGAGTCCGCCACAGGGAGCAGATAAGGATGATGCACCTCCTCCCAGCAATTCTCGAAGAGCTCGGTGGCGCCTCCGCAGGCCTTGTAGAAACGTGCGTCGCAAATCTTCCCGTCGTAGGTCAGCACCTCGCCGAAGGTAGCCTTGATAGCCTCCCTCACCGCCTGCGTACTCGCCTTGGTGATGCCTTGGTAGCGCTGGCAATGGTCGTCGGCGCAGACATCGAAAAGGGTATGGTCTTGGTGGTCGTACCAGCGTATGATCCGTTCGTCCGTCACCACCATCGAGTCGGCATGGCTCACCGTCTCCTTGTTCTCCAACTTGTTCAGCAGCCAGCTGCGGGATATCACGGCATGCGCCTTCAACAGTTCCAACGACGAGGTGGCGCTCATCTCGGACGAGATGACGCTCGTGAGGTAATCCTCCGTCGGAACGATATTAATCGCCTGCACCTCATCGTCGATCACGATGAACTTCAGCGAGCCATTGAAGCGCTGCGTCTCCTTCCGCTCCCAATGGAAATGGATGCCGATGACCACATCCAACAGATCGAAGCTATCCGATGAATCGGATGGGGAGAAGACCAGCTCATCATACGTGGCACCCTCATACGAAACCTTACCATCCAGAAAGGAAACCGCATGGTCGCCCGAAACGAGTGCGGACGCACCATTCACATGAAATCCCCCACGCAGCCTGAAACGGATCGTCCCGCTCCTCAAAACACCGACATGAATCGTAGGCTGCGAACCATGATTCCCCTTTGCTTCCATAAAAATCTACCCCTCCTTCTCCAACAATTTAATATACTTCATGCACAATATGAGCGGGATGATACCGAAGACACCGAACGAGCAATCAATAAACGTCCAATAGAGCGGCATCTCCCTGATTGGTCCACAAATGAAGGCCAGCGGAAGAATCGCCACGCAGGCGATCATGCCCCATTGGATGACCCACTTGTTACGGACAGGGTCACGGAACGGACCGATGAACATGAGAGCGATCACCAGATGGGCGAAGGCCAACCAATCGTAGCCATAAGCCAACTGCGGAGTATGCAGGTTCACTTCCGTGATGGACTCCTTCATGGAGTATACAAAACCAAAGATGGCAGGGGAATCCTTAATCGTCTCCGCATTAATGTTCAAAACGGAACAGAGCAATTTCAACTCAGACTCGACAGGGAATGCCGTGGCACCCGACACGACCAGCGCCACCATGAAAAAGACGATGATAGCACGCACTTTCTGCAAATTAGTCAGTTTTATCATAATGAAAGCGTTATTGTATTTCTATAACAAAAATAACGCAATTATTCGAAACAGAAAAAGAAAGAAGCCAAAGATACGCCTTATGAGGAATCCGCAACTCACTATAAACAAGCATATTGCGTTCAAAATATATTTCTTTAGCCATTTTTTTTATAAATTTTTTTATTTGTTAAAAAACTTTTTTACTTTTGCCCCGTCCGTCCGCGGAATCCGAGGGTGGGCACCATAAACACATTACATCTGATAATATTATTAGTTATTACACGATTTATTAAAAAGAAAACCATTAGGAAGAACCATTAGGGGGAACCATTGAAAACCGCCGAGGCAGGCCTTCGGCAAACATAAACCGAGCAAACATCTAGACTCCACGAATGAGAGACATGTGAAGGGGAGAGAAGAGCAGGATCTTTGCGTTTAGCCATCAGAGGATTGCTATAAACCATGCGGTTACCGCATAACCTTACATTTTATACACCACTAATAAGTAAAAACCATGAAGAAAGAATTCTTTTTTAGACGAGCTTTCTCTTCATTGACATTACTCGCATTGGCATTGACGTCGAACGCCGAAATGCTGATTGTCGAGCAAAACAAAGAAGGCTCTCAAGAAACAGAGAAGGTTTCCTATGATCTGGGCGACAAACCCGTCCTGACATATAGCGGGACCAATCTCGTCGTGAAAACAAACAACGCAAGTGCGGAATTCCCGCTAGGGAAAGTCGCGAGGTACTATTTCACGGAGTCGGATCCGACAGGAGTAGCGGCGACACAAGGGGAGATGGGACACCTTTTCGTGACGGAAGAGGGCATCCGGATGCTCGGATTCGAGCCATTCCTCCAAGTAAAGCTCTACACCGTCAGTGGACAGCTGATCCGAGAGTACAGGACCTCAGAGGAGGGGTCCCTGGAAATCAGCCTCAACGGACAGCCTCAAGGCGTCTATCTCATTCAATTAAGCACCACCACCATTAAAGTAATAAAGAAATGAAAAAAATTTTTATCCTTTTGGCAGCCGGATTATTCTCGATGGGAGTATCCGCTCAAACAACGACCTACAAGATGCGTGTCCTCAAAACGGACGGTACAGAAGTGTTCTACCCAACAGCCGATGTGCAACAAGTCGACTTCGTGGAGGTAGAGGAGCAACAGGAGGAACCAACCGTCAAGGTGTTCCTTTCCGGGAACGACCCGAACAAAGACGGACAATGCAGAGTACAAACAGACCGCTACACGGGTCCTGACGGGCAATGCTTCCTGAACTATCCTTCCCAACTCTCCGACGACCCGAACGTGAAGCATGGCGTCATCATCTGGGGACCTGGAGGAGGCGAGAAGCCAGGTAACTATCCGAACATGATCAACCGTTTGGTTTCCCACGGATTCGTCGTACTGGAGTTGAAGGAGTCTCCAGGTAGCGGAGATCCGGCGATCGCCGCGATCAACTGGTTGGAGAAGGAGAACAGCAATCCTAACAGCAAATTCTACAACAAGCTCATCATGGACCGCGTCGGCTGCGCCGGACACTCCATGGGAGGTTTGGAGTCAGAGCAAGCATGGTTGAGGGATTCCCGCGTCTACACGGCATGTCTGAACAACAGTGGCGACCTGAACCATTCCGCCATGGGACAGATGAGGGACGGCAAGCCTATCGCCATCGTTTACGGTGAGGCCGGAATGGAGCGTCCAAACGCTGAGGCAGACTACAACAACGGCGTATCCTGCCCTGCCTGCCTTGTCATGCTGACGGGCGGACCTGACCAGGGAGAAGGCGGATACGGACACGGTTCTGGCCCTTGGACGGGACATGCAGCCACTTGCGCATGGATGCGTTGGCACATCGGACATGAGTCATTCAGGAAAGATGACTTCACCACTCCAAACGGAGAGTTCGTGAGCGGTAACATCGCCGGTGCACAAGGAAGATGGTCCGGCAAGTACAAGAACTGGGAGAACTGGACAGAAGAATAAAATGTAGTTTGTTATTTGTTAGTCTATTTTTTCGAATCGGTCGGCCATCGGATGGTCGGCCGATTCTTTTTTGTCATCCAGTCCAAGCATTTGCCTGCATTCCGCACACGGCGCACCTCCCTTCCCAACAAATGCCACGCATATGAAACCATAGGCAGACCCGGGAATACCATTTAGGGAAGGCGGAATACGATTAGACACTACACATCCATGGAATCCAAACAACTCAATGGCAGATGATTACAAACGCCTACTATGATAAAAGAAATCGCCAAGATAGACGGAGGTTGCAGAGAGGCTTTCGTAGCTAAAAGAAAAGTCCACAACATTCGTTTCCGGAATGTTGTGGACAGATATTACTCGACGATAAACGTGGATTATTTCTTCCTGAACTTGCTTTTCGCGAGTCCGTATGAAAGGATGAGCTCATGTGTGCTGGCAGAAATCTGTTCATTCTTACCCAAACCGAGGTCGCAAGAATAGCCGAAGCGGAACTTCTTCCACTCCACACCCAGCGTGAACACCAGCATGGAAGGATTCACTTTGCTATGGAAGTCAGGTCTCCACGAAACACCACCCCAATACATACGCTTGAAATAAGCAAGGGAACCCAATTCACACACATTGGTCTTGTCATGATGGAAATAGTTGACCACAGGAGCCAGGATCCAATTCTCGTTGAGGTGGAGGTTACCGATGCCATAGAGATAGAGATGCCTACCGCTCTTGAACGTGGTGGACTCCTTGTTGGTGAGGTGCGTCATGGAGAGGCCCACAGTCCAAGACGGGTGCGTGAACTCAAATCCGAGGTCGAAATCAGGGGAGACCCTCACATCCTTCTCGTAAGGATAGGTATCGTTCCCATACTCAGCGACATCAACCATCGTGTTGGCGGTATAGTCGAATCCACCCACTTGCACACCAGCGCCCAAGCCCATGGAAAGCAGGTAGCGTTCGCTGAGATCCACCTGATAGGCGTAGACGAGCTTCACGTTGGTCGAGTTATGCCCAATACCTTGGTGGTCGTAAGACATGGTGAAGCCAACGCCTGAATTAATCTTCTCCAAATAGTTGGTAACGTTCAACACGGTGGATTTCGGGCTATTCTCCACACCCGCCCACTGGATACGTCCATGGAGGAAGAAGTCGATATCATCGGTGTTTCCGGTAGCCGCAGGGTTCTTGTTCACACGCGAGAAGATCTCCTGAGACAACATCAAGTCTTGTTGGGCATGGAGTGGGAATACCGAAAACGCAATGCATAGCGCCCATAAATATCTTTTAGTTTTCATCTTTTATCTCTTTATTCATGTCTAACTTAATGATTTCCACACGACGGTTCTGTTGGTGTTCAGCCTCTGTCTTGGCGTCTTTCACCACAGGTTGGGATTTTCCTTCTCCCTTGAACTGCATCCGCTTAGGATCGACTCCCATCTTAACCAATCTATCGAAGACCACATTCGCGCGGTCAGTAGATAGTTTCTGGTTATAGTCCACCGATCCTCTTTCATCAGTATGTCCAGTAATCTTCACCACAGAAGAGGAATCCTCGTTAATAAATTCATAGATATATTTGAATTCCGCCTCATAAGTATCGATCATGGATGTTTTGTCATACTCGAAATAGAAGATGCAAGTACGGAAATCCTTGCGGACCACCCGCAACTGAGGGGTCGTATCCACCGGAACCGTATCCATCGGGGCAGGGATAAAGATGTTAGGGCGATAGATATCGTCACCACCTGCGCGGTTAGAGATCAGGAAAGGGCAATTCTCCGCCACGACGAAGTTCTTGTCATCCGCGTCGCTGTTAAAATCCCTTGCGATCAATTGAGGAGTGACAGCTCCCTTCAATCTTTTCTTGTAGATGTTATAACCTCTGATCGAATCCCCCCTGTTGGAAGAGAAATAGAACATCGAGTCTCCGACGAGCTGAGGGAAATCCTCGTTTTGGTCAGAGTTGACCTCAGCCATGTTTTTAGGGGCATACCAGCTCTTGTTGTCCGGCTTCCGCTCGATATACCAGATATCCAAGCCACCCTTTCCTCCATCCAGTTCGGAGGAGAAATAGATCCGTTTCCCCTTGTTCGCCACCGCAGGGTTATACATGGCAGCGGCAGGCTTCTTCTTATAGGTCCAACGGCGGGAAATGAATGTGGTGCCCTCCTCCTGCTCACGGGAAGAGAGGAATCCATCGATCAGCAACTTTTCCGGGTTGCTCCACACGTTGTTTTTCTGCGTGACGCAATAGAGCACCCCATGGGAAGAGAAGTACAGGGTATTGCCATACTGGGCGAATTGCCCCTCAATGCCCAACACGCTCAAATCCTTTTGTTCCTTGAAATCCTTGATGTCAAGGCTATCATTCAGGGTTGCGACATAAACATTTCCGCCCCTCGAAAAGGCTAGTTTGTTCTTCAACAAAGAGAGTCCGGATTCAGCCTCACTCGTGTTAATCCGGGAAGATTCAACCGTGTAACCCTCCTGAAAATTCCGCTCAAAAGCGTGTGCACCCACCGCGCATAGGCAGGAAAGTGCGATTATCGTTATTTTCTTCATATCAACCATTACTTAGACTTGACAATTTCGATGGTGCTGGTACGTTTACTACCATCCTTCAAGAACAACGTGTATACATAAACACCCGGAGTGGCCACCTCGCCACGGTAAGTGCCATCCCATCCATCCGTGGAGTGACAAATCAGATTGCCATAACGGTCATAGATATAGACCTCATAGCCTGGCATGAACCAGTCGTTCAATCCATCCCCGAAATGAGGGGTGAAAGCGGTCGGGATGACCACGGTATCCGGAGCGATCGGAGGAGCGACCACCCTAAGCTTCAGATTCACGATACTATCGCAACCATACATGTTCGTCAGTTTCAACTGATGGTTGAAGATACCGGTGTGCGTCTGCTCAGGCAGGTCAAAGCCATTCTCATCATAGCCCGATCCTTGGATAACCTCTCCCGTGATGGAGGACGAAGAGGATGGCGCCACCTCCAACATGAGGGTGACAAGGCTATCACAGCCCAATGCGGAGGAGAATTTCTCCGTGTATGTGCCACTAGTCTTCAGATCCTTGCCGCCGAATCTATATGACGAGCCGGTGCAGATCGTCTCGCTCAACTTTGTCTTTATCTCATCCAGGACGGTCAAATCCAACACGACCACACTATCTCTGTTTTCATCGGTCGGCACTTTCACCGTATACACACCTGTTTGGCTGAAAGAATTACCAGCTAACGTGTAAGATGAACCATGGCAGATGGTCTGGTAAAGCCTACCGCTAATGTTACAGTCCTTGACCATCACCGGAACGATATCGGAGAAGGAGCTGCACATGTTGTACTCGCTCGTTTCGCCTGCCGAAGAGGCGAATACCTTATAGTAGCCCTCGGTATCCTTTGTTATATTCCTAAGCACCAATTCCTTTCCGACATGCACCTTCTCCCAACCAGTATTGTTGTAGTTTTTCTCCTTGTTCTTATACCACGTATACGTGATCGGCTCTATCAAGGAAGTTGCCGCGCTATCCAGATCTGCCCTCAGCGTATAGCCTGACTTCACACAAAGGGAATCATCCGGAACATTCACGTTAATCGGCGGAGTGCACAATCGGATTTCTATGTCGTCTAAGCCGAAGTCACCTCCGTTACCACCCGCCCCGGAGAAGACCTTATAGACAACGGAGGTCTCACCTGCCGGCATAATAAACGGCATGCCAAAGTGTTGCCATCCGTTATAGGTATGATCAATAGTGAACACCTCCTCGTTCAATACGTTACCACTCAGATCCTCCAGAGTCAGCGTCACAGGAGCGTCCGCACTTGCATTGATAGGATGACCCCAGAAAGAGAAATACAACTTGGTATTCTCACACAGCTCGTTCACCTGCACCTTGTAGAAGGTTGCCTCCAAATAATCCAAATCAATTATCATGAAATAGCCACGGGTCAGGTCTTCTTCGTAAGTATGGTCGCCAAAGTCCGCGTACCATCCCGAGTAGATATGATTGCTCGGATTGGGTTCTCTTCGCCTGATAGCCTCTTTCCTGATGTCGTATCCGTTCTTTAATCGATCCCAGATGTGGTCAGAGAACTGTAAGGTTATCGTACCTGCGGGCAAGGCCGGACCCAGATCAGGATCCCCGGCATAGTTTCCGCCAAAATCCTCCTTGAAGAGTATCGTACCATTTTCACATGCCATATCGTCCTCGGTGTGGGAGTCCCCATTTCCCCCTATGTCATTGATATCTTCCATCTTTGAACCCGCGACATACGAGTAGGAGACCCAATCCCCCATTCCGTATGCGTTCGCGATGAACCCGGATTTCGCCTCAAGCGTATATTGACCTTTTCTCAATCGAACTGCGGCTGTCGCATATTTGTCGTTGAAAGGCGTGAATGTGGCGAAATCAGTCTCTCCGTTGAGGGTGACCGTGGAGATGTCCTCATTTTTGATGACGATGTTCACGTAGTGATCTAGCACTTTGTCGTTGTCCAACGTGGAAAATGTGATTTTTTCGATCGACTGTTCCAATGGGACCACGTACTGGAACGATGGACCACCGATCGTTCTTTCTCTGCTGACATTAAAATTAGAACTTGTCATGTATTGGTAGAGTGCGATCGGTTCGGACGCCTCAACCATAAACGGACCATCCGACTCCTTCACAAAGAACTCGTACGATTCGAACGCATCGATGGTGGCGATCAACTCGCCGTCCTTGTAAATCTTTGTGCCATCCTTGCATGCGGTGCATTTTACCATGTCGTTTATGTCACCGGTGAAGGGCTGGACGATGAAATCCTTTCCCCATGAGGATACCGGGTATTGAACCTCGAACAGCATGTCGGAGTCACCCGCCGTGCAGGCATCGGGCACATTGGTGCAGCGGTTGCCGGCATAGACGGCCACCTTCTTTCCTTTCAGAACGCGTATCTGCGTGCCGGAAAGTCCTGATCCTTGGTCCGATTTTTGACTGGCCAGTTGGAACACTTCGCCCTCCTTCAATGTGATGGTGTACGGTTCTCCCTTCTCTTGCCCAGTGTCGGTGGTTAATGACGGTATGATCTCCACCTCTGTGTCATCCTCGAATGCGATTACGGAAAAAGTGGATGGCAAGAAAATATATTTGGCGGATTCGCTACGACCCACATTGTTTTGAATGACGTAGTAGGAGCCACAGGCGGAAACGGGAAGCACCAGAGTGGCGTCGTTCGAACAGTTCTGGTAGTTCTCCGCATAAACGGAGATGGAATTTGTGCTGGTGATGTGGAGCGTCTTGTTCGAGGCCTCTCCATATTCGGTCACGTTGAACTCATCGAACGGTATGTCGATGCGCTTGGTCGAATTCCTGTCCAGAGTGACGGTCTTGGAAAAACCACGAGGACTGGAAATAGAGACTTCCGTAGCTTCCGAGGAGGACAATAGAATGCTCAAATAGTATGGCAAATCGAGGTCTTTGTCCGCATTCTGCAGGAATGCCATCCAAAAGTCCGTTCCCGATGTGCTTTGGGCTTGTGCCACGGAGAATAAGGGTAACATTGTCACCCACAATAAGAAGGTTTTTAATTTCATGAAAATTTGTCTATAAATATAACGTCCAAAAACTTATTTAAATACATATTTCAACGACTGGGGATTACTCCAATATAACCAATCACAGAAAACACTTATCAAGATTATTTCCGCAAAAATAATGTAAAAACAAATAGGTGAGATGAAATAGTATCAAAATATCACCTAAGATGCGTTTTGAATTGACAAGAATACACATTTCACGCACACTTCACACATGTCATCAAACAAACATATTTCTAAGTCTACCCGAAAAACAGACGATAACAATGATCCCATCAGGGGAATGACAAGGTGGACAAAAAGCACAGAAAAGATACACATTTCGGGGCAATCCCACTCCGCTCGTTTCCAAGCGACTATTTTCACTAATAAAAATCAATAAAACATGGGGCATCCGACAATACGCCTCGCTTTGGCACAATTTTTGCATTTTCAAACAAGCGATTCGAGCAAAACATCTCCTCCCGATCGATAGACAATTTACAACAAAACAAAATCATTTCTATCACCCATCAAACAGGATAGAGATTCTACTTTTCAAAAAAACAGACCGTAGGAGTGACATTCCCCAAACATTGGGTAAATAATCCCCAACAAATATAAAACAGGAATATTATCTTCGCTGAAGAAATATGGAAACCATTTACTGGCACGTGTGTATTTTTCAGTGTTATATATATGCCAAATGGAACAACAAGGCAATGCCATAACGGAATGGGGAAAGTGTTATTGTGTACTTTAAAACCATGAATATAGGAATCCGTCAGCATTCATAGCCAATCTGTATTCGCATGTAAGATGTGGACATGCATCATTATTATTAAACTATATATTAAAATTTAACGTTATGAACTTAAAAAAATTTGGGGTAGCGGCAATGGGTATTGCGCTATCAGTCTCTACGGCGAACGCCGAAACGTTTGAAGTCTTGAATGTTAACGGGAAAACGGCCTTGTATGGCGGCCTCTCTCTCAGAACAGCGCTTTATCATCAGCTCGATTTCAAGGACGAAACGGATGGAAGCGGAAGTGTCATCCACACGACTGGTTACAACGACTCGAAATTCGGTCTTAGCTTCGAGGCTTCCAAATATGAATTCCGCTATGGTAACGCATTCTTCAATGGCAACATGTCCATCGGCGCACAGTCCAGCAGCGACATCAACAAACTCTATGTGAAGGGTAGAACCGTATTGGATATCTCGGACGAGATGTTGCTCCTGCTCACTTCCCCAGGCACCAGCATCCACTTCGACAGAGTGGTCAACAACGAAGGAGAGGTTCCGACCAACACCATCACGTCCGACGAGATAGGAGGCTACTCACCGCTCAACTTCCGTGGCAACAGCTACCGCTTCTACATCGGCTCCGTCTTCATGGACAACGACCTCACTGTGAACGGCAAGATCACCTGCCACGACGAGATAGAGGTTTCCAAGCTCACGTCAGACAACATGAACGTTAACCAGCTCAAAGCCAAGGACATCCGTGTGGATCTCAACAACGCCGCCGACTACGTGTTCGAGGACAACTACAACCTCAAGTCGCTGAAAGAAGTGGAGAGCTACGTGAAGGAAAACAAACACCTCCCAGGCATCCCATCCGCCGCTGAAATCTCCCAAAACGGCATGAGCGTATCGGAGATGAGCAACCTGTTGCTCGAGAAGGTGGAGGAGCTCACCTTACACCTGATCCAATTGGAGAAGGAGAACGAAGCGTTGAAAGCGAAAGTTGAATCATTAGAAAAGTAATTGAGTATGAAGACGCTGAGATATATTTTACTCCTAGCCGCCATCACCTTCCTAGCCACGAACCATTCGGTGGCGCAGGGAGAGACCACCTTCAGCGGAGGCAACACGTTGCGGAGTGGAAGTTTGCATCAGACATACCATCTTCTTTCCCCGAACGTATATGAAAAGACAGGGAAGTATGCCCCCAATGACCATGTGGTCATCATCAACGGAGGAATCGACCCCTATTGCAACTACGTCCATTATTGGAACGATTGCTCGCTTGCTTACCAGTACTTCACGAATATCGAGGGCATTCCAGCCTCCAACATCACCGTATTGATGGCGGATGGACTAGACACCGGCAAGGAGACGCTGATCGGGACGGATAGCATCAAGAATGTTCCCACCGCACCTATAATGCCGGATGATGTCCTTATAGAAGAGATCGGCGAACTCCGTCACTACAGGATCAATGCCCCGACAGACTTGGATGGAGATGGGAAGACCGACATCGACAACGCTGCCACATGGGAACATGTACAAAACACGTTCGATTCCCTTGCCGGCATCAAGGATATCGAAAGGCTATGGGTTTTTGTCACGGATCATGGCGGCAAATCTCCCAATGAGATTTGTTTGTGGAGGGCGCTCAGTCCTTACAACGTGAATCCGTATGATATGAGCAGGCTCTTGGGCAATATCTCTTATAAGCATGCCAACCTTTTCTTTTCGCAGTGCTACAGCGGTGGATTCCTAAAGGAGCTAAAGGGTGAAAACAGGACCATCATCACATCCACCTCGGCAAGCAAATACTCCTGGGGAACCGTTGGTGAATTCAACACCTTTTTCGTGAAATTCTTCGACGCCCTGACAGGCACCACATACGACGGCAAGAAGCCTGAGGATTCGGAATTCATCGATGCGAATGGCGACAAAACGGTGTCGCTCGAGGAAGCATACATATATGCCAAAGACCATGATGCGTGCTCGAAATTGGAAACGAGGGAGAAAAAACCTGAAGATTTCGAGGCGCCTCAGTTCTACTCGAGCGAAAGCGATTTCATCTATTGCCGTTTCGATCTGGAAGGAAGAGTGGACGTGAAGTATGACAAAAGGAGCGACATCGAGTTAGAGGCCATGTACGACATCATCGGGAGAAGCGCACTGGAGAACTGCAATGTCGTCTTCAGGAGCGGTAAATACATCCACCTCCGCGACGGATTCAAGACGAAAAACGCCAACTTCAGGACGGAGTTCATATCCTGCGAGGATAGTCTAGACCATGTCGGTGACATCAACAGCATGGAGTATATCGTGACGGAACTCAACGAGCAACTTGAAGACGAGTCGTGGAACGTCGAACTCTATCCTATCCCGACGGAAGGCGAGCTCAACATCCGATTCAACGAGGAGGGAAATAAACGGATCACCATCGTCGACATGAGAGGCGTCATCGCATACGAGGGGGAATCCTCGAACAAGGAGGTGCGGATAGACCTCTCCAACCGACCTATGGGCATCTATGTGGTGCATATCACGAACGAGAAAGACGTGTTCACCAAATACATCATCGTGAAATAAACAGTTGTCCCTCTCCTTGGACGATTGTTTTAAGAGGCTGTTCCATTCTCCAGGGACAGCCTCCGCTTTTTCAAGGATGTGGGTCAAATGGCACCCACCCGCACGATCAAAACCAGATGCGACCATTGTACAATATTTCAGCCGATTATATATCTTTGCGTAAAACAATAATACGGAGGCATTATGGGTATATTAAACCACTTAATGAAGATTTTCAGGGCATTCGGTGAGGTAGGTTCCACCCTGAGCAATTCGACCAACTACCTCGTGAACTTCAAGGTGAAGGGTTCCGGCGACTGGGACGGCGACCACTACATGCGGGTGCCGATCATCGGGCAATACACGGATGCCCAGGCCATCACAGCGCTGCGCACGATGAACGGTCTCGGAAACAATGTGGAAATAACCATCACGAAGGCAGAAAAAGAGGACTAACCCGCTGAAGGATAGTCCTCTCTCTATTTTTCACCTGCGGAATGGCCTATGCTGGCCTTCCCGCAGCCTATTTCACGCCCTTTTATTGCGCCCAGATATCCGTATACTCGTCGTCGATCTTGAAGGAGACGGGCTTGCACTGGGTGTAGAGCGAAGGGCAGTTCACCGCCTTGTAGTACGGGCAACCTTTTTGTTTGGTCACGCTGATTCCCCTCCACGGGGTATCATAGCCTGAACTGTACACCTCTAGGTAGAGCACTGTTCCCTTGAGGGCATTGGAATCTTGGTATTTATTCACCTTATGGGAACGCACCTGAATCGTGAAAGGCTGATTCGCCTTGTAAGCGTTCTCAGGCGTGGCACCCTCCATGTAGGTCGCCACGAGCTGGGGCGTGTAGTAGTCCCCGTACTGCGGGTTATACCTATCCTTCAGGATCCTGGTCACGTCAGGAATGTTGTTGGTCACGTTGCCCATGTCGAGGCATTTGCTTCCCTCCTCCTTGTCATGGTTATATATCTCGAACGCCATAAGTTCGAGGAGCACCGCCGCCTCGGGTCTGTTGCCATACTGCTCTTGGACGGCTTGCCACTCCGCCGCGTTCCGAGGGAATCGGTTAAACGTGAGGGTCGCTGTCTCGCCCGGCTTCCAGTTCTGTGGGTCAATGCCTCCCTTCACCGTCACCGTGATAGCCGGTGCGCTGTTCGGCAACGCTTCCGTCTTCGCCCCGTCCCCTACGGCAGGTATCTCCGCAATGGAGGTAACCTCATTCGCGTTGTTGGACACCTCAGTTTGCCCACCCCCACTCGGCTGGTCACACGCCGCGAAAGAGAGGGTAACAAGCGCGACGGCTGAATAAAAAACATGTTTCATAAATATAAATTTATCATTTCTTGTTCAGCGAAGGACCGTTTCCTTAGAAAGAGGGCATCCTTCGCTTTTGATTTTAAACTTCATGAGAGAACACTGCGCAATAAGTGTAAAATTCGTAAAAAATTGGGAAATATGCAAGGATTCCTCACGGAGAAAATAGTTCATGGAGTTTGACGCGAAATTATCTCATAGGCGCTAATTGTAAATAGTAAATCGTAAATGGTTAAATAGTAAATGCCACGTGTCTAATGTGGCAAATGAAATAGCCGTGTGGGTTGTTAAATTTTTTACTTTTCACATCCGCTTTTTGTCGCTTAGTTTCTGTATCTTTGCGAAAATGTATAATTATAGACACCAATGAGAAAAAAACTCATTTTAGCATCCATGTTGGTTTCGGCGCAACTACTATGTGCGCAGCAATCAAAGGATTACACACAGGCGGACAAATTATTCCACGAGGGGAAGGCCCTGTATGACCAAGGCCATTTCAAGGCGGCGTACGAGCGTTTGAACGAGTACTTCCTGACGTTGGACATGAAAGACCGTTCGCCGCGTTACATCGAGACAGAGTATTACATCGCTTGCTGCAGCTACGAACTGCAACGGAAGGATGCCGGCAGGAAGATGGACGCATTCACGTCCGACAACCCGCAATCCACCTTGGCGAACAGGATCCATTTCCTCTCCGCCTCCCATAAATACGATAAACAGCTCTACAAGGAGGCTGTCGAAGAGTTCAGCCAGTGCGATAGGCTATTCCTCTCACAGGCGGAATCGGCCGACTATCTCTTCAAACAGGGTTACTCGTTGCTGCAATGCAAGGAGGTCGAAAGGTCCAGAAACGTCTTCTCGATCCTATTGAACCAGCAATCCAAATACAACGTGGCGGCCAAGTACTACAAAGCTTACACGGATTACCTGTCCAAGGACTATGAGTCCGCTTTGCCGGTCTTTGAGGAACTGCAACAGTTACCGGAATACGCACGCATCGTTCCCTACTACATCTTCCAAATCTACTACGCGCAGAAACGTTACGACGAGGTATTGGAGACCGGCGAGGCGCTCCTGAAGGCTGACCCGAACAACAAGAACAGCAAAGAGATCCATAGGCTCTTGGGTGAATGCTATTACACAAAGAAGGACTACGCCAACACGATCAAGTACCTCTCACTCTACCAAAAGGAGGCGGAGCAGGTGGTCCGCGAGAACATGTACATGTTGGGTAACTCGTATTACCAGACGGGCGACTACCAGAACGCGATCACATGCCTTCAGACGGTGACCGCCGTCGAGGACGCGATGGGACAGAACGCCTACCTTTACCTCGGCTCCTGCTACGTCAAACAGAAAAACATCACCAACGCCAGGTTCTGCTTCGAATCGGCGAGCCGCATGGACTTCGACCCGAACGTGAAGGAGGAGGCCTTCTACAACTACGCGTTGACCATCTACGAGCAGTCGTACTCTCCTTTCAACGAGTCGATCACCGCCTTCGAACGCTTCCTGGAGACCTTCCCGAACTCCCGCTACAGGGATAGGGTCTACAACTACATGACCAACCTCTACCTCACGACGAAGAACTATGCGGAGGCCTACGCATCCATCGAGAAGATCAAGGAGAAGAACATCCAGATCTACGAGGCACGCCAACGCATCGCCTACAGCATGGGTATCGAGAACTTCACGAACGGCAACTACGCCAAGGCCATCGAACACTTCAACACCTCCCTGAAGGACGGACAATACAACCGCACGCTGGAGGCTTCCACCATCTTCTGGAGGGGCGAGGCCTACTACAAACTGAAGGATTTCAGCCATTCCGCCAGCGACTTCGAGACCTTCGTCAACTCCCCTGGCGCCAGAAGCTGCGAGGAGTTCACACTCGCCCACTACAACATGGGGTACAGCCGCTTCACGGAAAAACGTTACTCGGACGCGTTGTCTTGGTTCAGGAAGTACGTCAACATGGAGGAAAAGAACAAGACGCTGATCGCCGACGCCACCAACCGTATCGGCGACTGCTACTTCTACCAACGCGACTTCGGCAATGCGGTGAAAAACTACTCGCAAGTATACTCGATGCGCGGACCAGGTGCGGACTACGCCTGCTTCCAGCAAGCCTTCATCCAAGGCCTGCAGAAAGACTACAATGGCAAGATAGCCACCCTGAACAAGCTGCAGAAGACCTTCCCGCAGTCCGAGTACCTGGCGGACGCCAAGTATGAGATCGGTCGCGCCTACATCATGATGAAGCAAAACGACAAGGCCATCAAGACCTACGAGGCGCTGAACAAGGATTACCCTCACAGCCCGCTTAGCAGGAAAGGCCGTCTGCAGACCGCCATGCTCTATGACGAGATGAACAACACCAACAAGTCCATCGCCACCTACAAGGAGATCGTGGACTACTTCCCGACCAGCGAGGAGGCCCACACCGCCTTGGACAACCTGAAGCGCATCTACTTCGAACAGGATAACATCCAAGGATATGCGGATTATGTGGGAACCTTAGGCGGATTCGTCAAGTTCCAACGCTCCGAACAGGACTCCCTCACCTACCTCGCCGCGGAAAACCTCTACGAGAAGGAGGAATATGCACGCGCAACGAAAAGCTTCACCAACTTCCTGGAGAAGTTCCCGGAAAGCGTCTTCACCAACAAGGCACGGTTCCACCTCGGCGACAGTTACTACAAGACGGGAGACAAGGAGAACGCGAAGGAACAGTTCGCCATCGTCTCCTCATTGGTCGGATGTCCTGACCGTGAGAACGCTCTGGTGCTCCTCTCCAAGATCCAATACGACAACAAGGAATACAAGGAGGCCATCACCAGCATGGAGACGCTGGACAGCGTAGCCCAGAACCCTGAGAACAAGATGGCCGCCCGTCTGGGCATCATGAGGTGCCACAACCTTTTGGGGAACCTCGAACATACCGTCGATGCCGCCACCCTGCTCACCAACAGCGACAAGCTGGACCCTGCAATCTACCGTGAGGCGCTCTTCACAAGGGCCCGCACATACGAGTTGTTGGGAGACTCCGCCTTGGCGCTCGCCGACTATAAGGTGCTCTCGGAAAACTGCATGGACGCATACGGCGCGGAATCGCAGTTCATCAAGCAGGAGTACTCCTTCCGGGCTGGCGACTTGGACGGCACGGAGAAGGAGATCTTCGCCTTCATCGACAAGAACACGCCTCACCAGTATTGGCTGGCCAAGAGCTTCATCCTCCTCTCCGACATCTACATGAAGCAGGGGAAGATGTTCGAGGCGAAGCAATACCTGCTGAGCGTCCGCGAAAACTATAACGGGAACGATGACATCGCCTCTGAAATCAAGCTTAGGCTAAACCGCATCGAACAGAGTGAAAACGAAAAGATTGTTAATGAGAATTAATGGGTAACTACGATATGAAACGTTTGTTTTTGATAACTGGACTCACCGCACTCTGCGCCACCGCCTCCGCCCAGGAAAGCGCGGACACAACCATAGAGCGTAACGTCGATGTGGTGAAGGAATATAACCCTATCATCAAGGATGCTGGGAAAATCAGCACCATGCCGGAACTGAAACCGATCGAGACGAAGAAGAGGGAGTCCACATACTCAGTATGGACCACACCCTACGATGTGAAACAGAGCGAGCTATACCCGCTGGACTATGCGACCGCACAACCGATAAGGAAACGGACAGACAAGCAACACTTCGCCCGCATAGGCGGTGGCAACTACTCCTCCCTCCTAGGGGATTTCTACACCCCGATCTTCCAACAACAAAACTACGCGATGGATCTGGACATAAAACACAGATCCGCTTTCGGGAACGTGAAACTATCGGCGGACAACTATGAGCAACTGCTCAGCGACATGAAGTCCAAGGCGGTGGACTGCGACACGAGGGCTAAGCTCCGCTTCAATTCCACCATCCGACACTCCAAGGAACTGAGCTCCTTCTTCGTGGCTGACTACGACGCCTTCCGCTACTACGGATACGACGATGCGATGCAGGCCCTCTACAACAGAGGATATTCGGAGTCGGACAACATTGAATTCAAGCAACATTTCCTCAACATGGACGCCAACGTACGTTTCAAGACGAAGGAGTTCATCGGCAAATGGCGCTACGACTTCCAGACGAACTACCAGCTGTTCAGCAATAACGATGACCTCTCCGAACATACCATCCTCACCAACCTACGTGGGGGATACCGTATGGAGAACTATATCATCGGACTGGACTTCGACATGTACAACATCTTCATGAGCATGCCGGAAACGGACCCATACTACGACTTCGCCAATGCGGCGAACATGAACAACTACACCGTACTGAAATTTAAGCCTAACGCGGTGTTCAGCGGCGACATCGGCAAGATCAACATCGGTATCAAGGCAGCGTTCGGCCTCGGGCAAGGCAAAAAGGGTACGGTATGCCCGGACATCTTCGGAACAGTGAAGCTGAAGGAGAATATCGCATACCTCTACGCCTGCGTCACAGGCGACTATACCGTGAACAACTTCCGTAAGACGACCAGGGAGAATAAATACATCGCCTCAGACGTGCGCCTGGAAGACACCTACACCCCGATCGACGTCTATGCGGGGGTACGCGTGAAAGTGGCCAAACGGGTCGACATGGACATCTACGGAGGCTATAAAATCATCAACAACCCTTACTTCTTCGTGAACAAGATGCGTCCATCCGTCATGGACGGCGATACGACCATGGTCATGACCCGCCAATTCGATGTGGTGTACGAGAAGAACGCAGGCGTATTCAACGCAGGCTTGTCCCTAGGCTACCACTACAAGGAGAGACTGGATATGGGCTTCGATGCTGTGGTCAACAAATGGGCCTTGGACAAGATCGAATACGCTTGGCAAAGACCTGACTGGAGACTGGACTACCACGCCAGCTACCGTTTCACCAAGGACTTGCGCTTCAACCTGGGATACCAATTCGAAGGAGGAAGACATGCTTACGTGAACGGACAAGCGGTGGAGATGAAGAACGCCCACAACATCAACATAGGCGCGGACTATAAATTCCTGAACTGGTTGGACTTCTTCGTGAATTTCGACAACATGTTCAACCAATCTTACCAAAGCTGGTACGGATACGATGTCCATGGATTCAACTTCTTGGCTGGTTTATCATTTTATTTCTAATAAGCGATGCCTATCATAGCAATCATAGTTCTCATCATAGTTTTTTATTCGTTGGGATGGCTATCATCCGACGACGAAAAAATTCCGAAGACTGCAAAGGGCAACGGCAAAGATTCAAGGATGTCCAACATGGAGACAGGGGCTTCCTCGGAATACGGCCTTCTCTTCAACAGTGTGGCACGATTGCTATGCGCTGTGATGGTCGCGGACGGGAAGGCGACGAAAAGCGAACTGAACGTAGCCAAGAAATACCTGTCCCAATACTTCGAGGAAGAGGATGCCCGCGTGATATTGTCTAAAATGTCCCAGTGGGTAAAAGAGCCTGTCCCAAAGGATCTGAGGCCCTTCTGTCTGCAATTGAACCAACACCTGACATACAAGCAACGGCTCGCCCTGCTCACCACCCTCTTCGAAATAGCGGTCGTCGACTCACGCATCGAGAAGAAAGAGGCGAAGGTCATTGAGATGTACGCACGCTTCGCCTGCATCAAACAGGTGGACTTCGACCGCCAACGCGGGTATTTCGCATACGGATTCACTTGGGAGAATACGGGCAATCAGCAAACGAACTCATCCCGCAATGATTCGTCCCAAACCTCGTCCGGCAGCAAACGCTCCTCATCCAAGGATTGGGCATACGATGTCTTGGGTGTCTCCCGCGATGCCTCCGAGAAAGATATCAAAAACGCTTTCCGCAAACTATCCATGCAATACCACCCGGACAGACAAATCGACGCGTCCGACGAGGAACTGAAAATATCCACGGAAAAGTTCCAACGGATCAGCGAGGCATACGAACTGCTGGTGGAATAGTCGACAGGGCACCTCAGACGACCTCTAAGCGACTTTCTCCTGTCCCACGACATATGGTATGGCAAATTAATTTTAACGGCTTCTTATGGCAAAACAACAATCTTCCGTCAAGGAACGTCAGAGAACGGATTTGGACGAGCCCCGGCAGTTCAAAGTGATTTTCCATAACGATGATTTCACAACCTACGAATTCGTCGTGAAAGTTTTAATGGTTGTCTTCTTCAAGTCTAAAAGCGAGGCGGAACGACTAACGGTAGAGGTGGACCGTAAAAAACTCGCGACCGTAGGCATCTACTCCCACGACGTGGCGGTGTCGAAGACGGAGAAAGCCACCAAGATGGCAAGGGCAGAGGGTTTCCCCCTGAGAATTACATGTGAACCTTTAGATTAGATCAATGGTATGGAAGAATTAGATTATGACGATTATACAAAAATTATCTTTGAGAAGGCGAGATGCTGCGCTGAACAGTACCGGCACGAGTTCCTGATGCCGGAACACCTCCTCCAAGTCTTGTTGGACGAACCTTGCTTCTACTACGTCTCCATCAGTGATGTGCAAACATCCGAACTGAGGATGGACCTGGTCGAATACCTGACAAACAAAGTGGAACAGGTGCCTGCGAATCTCCAATACGAGGTGGAACTCTCCGAACACACCTCCCAAGTGCTTTTGCTCGCGAACCACATCGCGCAATACGCCGGCCAACACGACATCAATTTCACACATATATTCAAAGCGATCATAGAACTGCCGGACTCCATGGCTTCCTACCTCCTGAAGAAGTACGCCTTGGTGGATATGAGCGTCCTCCTAAGTGACTTCATCACCGCCTATGACGACTATGATGAGGAAGAGGACGAGGAGGAGAGTGAGGAGGACGAGGAGGAAATCCTCTCCAACGGGACCACCCCCGGCATGGGCGAAAAGTCATGGCGGAGCATGGTGTACTGCGTCAGCGACCATATCGACGACCATAACCCGCTGATCGGCAGGGAGAAGGAGCTGGAACGCACTATACAGGTCTTGTGCCGCAAGGATAAGAACAACCCATTGCATGTGGGTGAACCGGGTGTCGGTAAGACGGCCCTCGTCTATGGTCTGGCGGACCTGCTTCGCAAGGGGAAGGTGCCTGAACGACTGAAGGGATACAGGATCTATGAGCTGAACCTAGGCTCGCTCCTGGCGGGCACGCAGTTCCGCGGCGACTTCGAGAAACGCTTGAAGGCGATCATGGACGGTATCGCCAACGAGGGGAAATCGATCGTCTACATCGACGAGATCCACAACCTGGTCGGCGCGGGCAGGACGGGCGACGGCTCCATGGATGCCAGCAACCTGCTGAAGCCTTACCTGGAGGGGGATAACATCCGCTTCATCGGCTCCACCACATACGAGGAATACAACCGATTCTTCTCGCAGGACAAGGCACTCGTACGCCGCTTCCAGCAAATAGACATACCGGAGCCTTCCGTCGAGGAGGCCATCCGTATCATCAACGGATTGAAGAAGAAATACGAGGAATACCACCATGTGGTCTACGCCAAGGGTGCGGTGGAGTATGCGGTGGAGAACAGCGCGAAGTTCATCGCGGACCGTTTCCTGCCGGACAAGGCGATCGACCTGATCGACGAGGCGGGCGCCTTCCGTGAGCTCCATCCGCTGAAGACCAAGGCGCAGACGGTGGATCAGTCGCTCCTCTCGGATGTGCTGTCTCTGGTCTGCAAGATAGACGCCGCTGCTTTGAAAGAGGAGGGGAACGATACGCTGGAGAGCCTCGAACCGAACATCAGGAAGAAGATCTACGGCCAGGACGAGGCGATCCGTCAGGTGGTCGAGGCGGTGCAGATGTCCAAGGCGGGCCTGCTGGACGACGACAAGCCGATCGCAAGCCTCCTGTTCGTCGGACCGACGGGCGTGGGCAAGACGGAGCTCTGCAAGGTGCTGGCGGCGGAACTGGGCATCAGCCTGGTACGCTTCGACATGAGCGAATACACGGAGAAACATACGGTGGCGAAACTGATCGGTTCGCCTGCGGGCTATGTGGGCTACGAGGATGGCGGTCTGCTCACCGACGCGATCCGCAAGACGCCTAACTGCGTGCTGCTCCTCGACGAGATCGAGAAGGCGCATACGGATATCTACAACATCCTCCTGCAGGTGATGGACTACGCGCGCCTGACGGACAATAAGGGACGCAAGGCGGATTTCCGCCACGTCATCTTAGTGATGACCTCCAACGCGGGCGCACAGTACGCTCACCTCTCCTCTATCGGCTTCGGTGGCGGCAAGTCCGCTGGCACAGCCATGCTGGACCAGGTGAAGAAGACCTTCAAGCCGGAGTTCATCAACCGCCTGAATGGTATGGTGACCTTCAACGATATGGACGAGACGATGGCGGCGGCCGTGCTGGACAAGAAGGTGGACGAGCTCAGGGTGAAGCTGCAGGCTAAGAACGTGACGCTGAAGATATCGGACGAGGCGCATGCCCATCTCCTGAAACAGGGTTATTCGAAGACATACGGGGCAAGGGAAATGGACCGTGTGCTCCGCAACCAACTGAATACTTCCCTGATGCGGGAGATCCTCTTCGGCTTCCTGAAGTCGGGTGGCACCGCTGAGGTGGTGATGGAGAACGAATCCATAAAACTAGTCCAAGGCACATGATTTACCAACTGACGGAACAGATAGCGTTCCCCGACCCACGGAACGGAGAGGAGGACGGACTTTTCGCCATCGGCGGAGACCTCTCCATCGACCGTCTCCTATTGGCCTACTCGAACGGTATCTTCCCATGGTACTCGTTCCGCGACTCGGACATCCTATGGTTCTGCCCGATGAATCGCTTCGTCATCTTCCCCGACGAGATCCACGTGTCGCACTCCATGCGGACATTGATGAACAAGGGTCTCTACCACGTCACAATCAATCAGGACTTCGCCTCCGTGATCAAGAACTGCGGAGACCTCCGCAAGGAGATGGAGGGGGCATGGTTAGGCGATGACATGACGAAGGCATACACGGCGCTACACGAACAGGGGTTCGCGGCGAGCGTCGAGGTGTGGGACCAAGAGGAGAAGCTGGTCGGCGGACTCTACGGTGTGACCATCGGAAGGTGTTTCTTCGGAGAGAGCATGTTCTCCCTCGTGCCAAGCGCATCCAAACTGGCGCTGATCTTCCTGGCTAAAGTGTTTGAGCAAAACGGCGGCGTGATGATCGATTGCCAACTGGAGACCCCCCACCTCAAAAGCATGGGCGGACGATACATCCCCTACGACGAGTACATGAAGTATGTGAGGATGGAATGAAAAAAAGCGGGGAGGATCCTATTATAATTATTTTGTTAAAATCTTACCAAGTGCAAATATTTGATTCACTTTATCGTAGTCATAAAACTTCTCTGTATGATTCAAATATATCAAACTGCCGCCTGTCTCATCTTTCTCCACAATAAATTCATCACCCAACTTCAAATCTTTTTTATGTGTGTAGGATATCCATCCGAAATAGTTACCTATTTCATCCTTCATTTTCCATAAGTTATCTGTTTGAACACACCCATAGTCTGGCTCAAAATGTTTTAACATACACCTCAAAATAGACAATAAAGTGTCTTTGGCAAATAAATCTGTGGCAACATATTCAAATATACATAGAGCAGTTAAATATCCTTCTAAATCATTAGAAGAGATTTTTATACGCATCGGTTTTTCCTCTCTGTCTTCATTATAAAGATCAATAGTATACCCTATGTTACTATACCCTCTTTCATCCATGTCTTTTTTATAAGAACGTAACAATTTCTTTTTTATGTACGTTGGGGAATTTTCGAATTTCCTACTTAGAGCATCCTTTCTACTTTTCCCTAAATTACACCAACCCTTCAAGACTGGAGAAATTGTTTCAAAATCTACAAAAAAATCGTAAACAAAATTCGACATCTGGTCAATCGTCATCGGATTATCCCAATAGAACCGAACACTTACATAATCAATCTTACTCTCTTCCATTGCTTTCCTTTATTTTGTTAATTCTTGTTGATCAGCGTTTGGGCGATGCGCTGGCCCAGGGCGTCGCAGGGTATGTTTTTCTTCATGGATGCCAAAGTAAGGTTTTTTTCTTAATTTGGCAAAGGGTTCTAAATTTCGACAATATTTTACCCTAAACGCTTAATTGACTTCGTCGAACTGACGTTTCTATGCTCTTAACTCCCTCGGAATCTATTCCCGCTATTCACTATTCCAACACGTACATACACACGTCTTCCCCCCAGCATGTCGCGTTCAGATTTAACAACATCATTTCTTTCTCAAGCTTATGATAAAGCGGAGAATCGGGCGAAACACAATTCCGTATCAGTTCTTGGAAAGCTAATCCATGATATCTGAAATAGCACCCATTATAAGAAAATATCCAAATATAGCCATCCGGGAGGATAATGCTGGAACCATTAACCGCTGTAAAAATTCCTCCCCAAGCGTCTACGAATTGGATTTCAATAGAAATATTCAGCCCCAGATTATGTGCCGGAATTGACTTTCTCATTTTTTCTATCACATCTGTGGCAGATAAGGGTTTATCTAAGAAAAAGGGCCAAGGAAGTCTATTTGAATTTAACAACGAATCAAACCGTTGTATATCTTCCTCCTGAATGTTCATACGGTCTAATGAGATTGAGTCTGTCGGGGTGTGTTTTACCTCATTCGCCAAGGAAGTCCACCATGAAGAGGGAATGCAAATAGTATCTTTGTCCGATGATAGCCATAAACTATCTCGCAGATTTTCAATGCGATAAAGTTTCGCAGTATCATATGTACGTTCCCAAATATTTATTTCGCGGACATTCAAACGCATGATGGTTTTTTCAAACCAATTTGCCAAAATAGTATTATCAGTTCTTCCTGTCTTGTGCGAAACGCATCTACTATCTATGAAATTTTCGGGATTTATTGATTCTAAAAATCTGTTGAGTACAGTATAATATTCATAGTTCTCGTCACAAATAAGAGATTGGGTGTGGCTGATTAAACAGGACTGATCCTCTAGTATACAGTTATTTTGTATAGAGCGAAAGAAATATCCCAAATAAACACATATGACACAAAGTGCCAATGCGCAGAGCACATTAAACGATACTTTATTGGCTTTCATTTCCGTTAAATATTTCTTGCGGCTCGGCAAAGTTCCGCTGTTGCCAGTGACAGGAGTTAAGCCACTTGGGGTTTAATCAATAATATATAATAGACTATACCTTAACTCCTATTCGAAGTTAATGTTAAAGATAATCAGCCTTGACGTCAACCGAGACATGGCATGGGTGAATTTCAGATTATCCATGTTCGCGATCTCTGGCCTGTCACGTTCCAACACGTCACTCAGTCCGAAGTATAATTTCAGTTCAGGCGCAAGCTTGAAATAAGGCAGATAGAAATCGATGCCCAAACCAACCTCCACACCGTAGTCGATCTGTTTCAGCATGATAGGGTCTTCGCTCGAACGGCCCATGTCGACCGTGAACGCACCACCCGCAAGAAGATAAGGGCGGTAGTTGTTCTTCCTCTGTCCGCGGAACTTTAGCAAAAGAGGGAACTCCATCATATTAGACTGGACGGTCACCTTACCATCCTCCCGTTCAACGCCCTCCGCAGTCCTGTAGCATAGTTGGCGTGAATTAAAGAAAAGGGTTGGTGTGAAACGTAGGTCCAACCATGAGAAGATACGCAGGTCAGAGATGATTCCGACGGAGAATCCCGGCGACATCTTGGTGTCCTCACCATACCATATCTCGGGTTCCTTTTCGCTCTCTTCCGTCCATATCTCCCCGTCCGGAGTGCATGGAATACCGGAATTGGTCACGTTAAAGTCCATGGAGTTGAGTCCCAAAATGAAACCGAAGTGGTATAGCCTATTATCGGCATTGATAAGATTTAGCGTTCTGCCATGCGCATATTCGGCCTTGGCCGTCGAATAACCGGACAGGAGGGCTCCTACGAAGAGTATGCTAAAAATAATCTTTCTCATCATGATATGAATCTAACCTATGTATGGTTTAAAACGTTTTTTCTCTCAGTTTATTATATAATATCATCTATTTCAGCGAGTAGGAAACGCCCAACGTCGCATAGACCGGATAGAGGCCGAACGTGATGGTCGTGAAATCCTTCACGAAGATATCGTTGAAACCCCAGTTCAGATCCGCGAATATACCGATTTTCGGACAAATATGGTACTCCCCGCCCAACGTCGCCCCCCATTGCAGGTTGCGCATCTCCTCCGAGAAGTCGAATGTCTGCGGTTGGTCGTCTATCTCTATTTTCGCCCCCGTCGGATCTCCTTCCCGCAAGTAACCGTTGGAGACCTCTCCGTAGAACTTATGCCTCAACAGGAATCCCATGTACAACCCCGCATGGAGGTCCCACCGGGAAGAGCAACAGAAGACCGCGGAGAAAGGCAAGGTCATCTGCAGCATGTCGGAAGTCATGTGGACGTCGCCCGTCCACCTTCCCGAGATAGTGCCACCCTCCCCATCGTCGATGGTCATGCCATAGTTCTTCACGTTGGCGTCGGAGGTCATTCCCTTCCGTTCGACACGCAAGCCGGGCTGAATGGCCCAACGTTCGGACATCCCGATCCGATAGAGCGCCTGGACCGACAGGTTGCAAAGGGGCTTGAACCCCTTAATCTCCCTGATCTCGGCTGGGATGGGGAACGGAGTCGTGCCCCCTAGGCTGTAACCCAGTTTGGCGTTGAAATACGATGCGCAGGGCGCCTGCGTCTCCTGTTCATCCGCCGACACAGCGCCCCAAAGGCTTGTCATCAGAAGGAATCCTATGGTTATTAAGCATCTCTTTCTCATCTCAATCCCTTTCATTACCTACATTCTACCTCCACATCATCGATCATCAGGGTACTACCCACGGCACCCGTGAAGATGTCCCCCCGCAAGCTGGAGGAGAACACGATGGAGAAATTGTATCCGAACCGGGCGAGCCTCTCCGGGTCCAGATCCTTCCCGTTCATCGCCTTCATATCGAAGGAGAACGCTGTCCATTCGTCAGCCTCCCCCTGCCCCTCTATCTTCCCATAGAGGACGAGGTACGGACTATCGTCGGAATTGGTGCCGTCGAGGACCACCTGCTTACCGTTCTCGTCCGTGTTCTCATAGAACATCGCATAGATGTTGAAGTTATCCGTCCCAGCTATCTCATCCCCTCTCGAGTTGGTCATCTGCTCGCCAGCCTTGAACTTATAGTAACCCTTGATGGTCTTGGGTATCTGACGGAAAGGCAATCCGAAATGGGTGGCCTGCAACGGGGCTTTCAGAGCGCTCGCCACATCGAACGATCCCAGGAAGAGATTGCCCGCGGCGATAGGCATACCCGCCAATTTACCGAATAATCCGGCGGAGCGGGTGACGAGCTGAAGACAATTGCCCGACCTACCTCCCTGCACAATGGCGGTCGGATACTCGGTTGGCGTGGCCAACGAGTTGGCGAGGTAATACCCTGGGTTCCCCGTACCCCACCAGTTGAGCATGGCACGTCCATCCACCACTTCACTGATTATCTGGTACTTGCCGTTCGAGCTGAGTTCAAAGTTCTCAAACGCATATTGGGTGATCAACTCATTGGAGACATAAGAGACATGATAGGTACGGTGCCACTCCCCATCCTGCGAGGTCACCACATACCGCACAGACTTTCCTTCCGAGAAATCATGGCACGAGCCACTGGCGGGAGAGATGGTGGCACCCTCCGTAACGATGAACTTAGGGGACCTGGCACGAAGGTCCGCGCCAAGTTGAACGGATATGTCGATGTTTTCAGTGGTGCTGACGACAGGCATCGCCGTATCCGCCGGAACCAGCAAGATATCTTTGTCCGAGGAGAGGTCACACGATAGGATGTCCGCCTCCGCATTCAAAGGTTCCTCCTGGATACATGCGGTGAGCAGACATGCGACAGGTAAAATCGTCGCTATTCGTTTCGTCATTGTAGTCATTCCGTATCGTAATCAATGCACCGCGAATCTAATCATATTTTTCTGTTTTTAAAAGAGAAACGCTGCCCGCACTGCGTTCGAACACATAGACTTTGTCGAAAGTGCTCTTGTATTTATGGGCCAATGCCTCGCTCGCCGTGAGTGGATTATAGGAGCTGGACATCAGGAAACTGTTCTGTATGATGATCAACCACTGCTCGTCGCAGATCGGATTGTATTTCTTCAGCTTCCACTCCTTCGCGATCAACCGTTGGGAAACGCTGGCGATGGAGAGCGGTTTGACCTTCGCCGAGATGGCGGCATACCACAATCCGTCGTACCACCGACCGGTCACGTTCTTGATATTGATGCACTCGATTTTCTTTGGAAGGTTCTGGAACCCGTACTTGGAGGTGCGGTCTATCTTGTACTGGATGCCCGTCGCTTCCGGCAGGTTATCCTCCACCAGCTTGACGATGGTCTCCGCGAAATCCTGGCGGATGATGGAGCGCAAATCATCGTCCATCGACGAGACCGTCTCGTTGAGTTCATTGGAGAAATGGACATCGACAATCAGTTTGAACTTATGCTTGCGTTCGAAGATGGCCTGCGCGTCCTGCATGAGCACGGAGAGGAAATCCTCATGCGCCCGCAGATTGAACTCCCGGTCCTCCCGCTCGTACTTCAGCTCGGTGAGCTCGATCCCATACAGCCGCTTGTCCGTCTGCAATAGGAAGTCGGGCGACTCCGATTTCTCCAGTTCGCCTATCGGGAAGGTCGGACAAGAAGAGCGGAACATCTGGATGATCGCCCATTCACGTTTGTCTTTCTTCTCTTGGTTATGACTAATCTCCGCACACATACCCTCTTTCTTATTTCGAAACGGCTCCTGAAAACCACAGAATTAGTGGAAAATGGTTTTTCAGAACCCTTCTTAACAAACGTAACAAAAATATGCGGTACCGCCAAACAAATTCCGACAAAGATTCGTCGTTATCCTTCTGTTTGGTCGTCCCTGGAACTATTTGTCTCTTCCTCACTGAGAGGTTCGGTAACCTCTTGTGTGTCGGTGTCCTGCTGTGTCTCGGAAACGGTCTCTTCCTCATTAGGGGGTACGATACCCTCTTGGACATCAGGGGCCTGCTGTGTCTCGGAAGATTTCCTTTCGAATATCTTCCTTCCGTATTTCTGGTCAGTATCGTTTAACAATAAATGCCTTATCAGAAAAACGACACCCAGTATAACAATCCTAATCTCTTGTGCCCATAAAGGCAATTGATCAGGCATATTTCTCATGTAATTATCCCAGGTCAGCGTTGACGTGGAGTCGGTGTCACCGCTAAGATCCATGATCAAATTCATCAATCCACAAGCCCAGATGAACCTTAGCCAAAGCATAAATTCAACAAAGGCATAAGCAAAGGAAAATATTGCAGTAATCGTAGCGCAATCAACATATGGATCACGGTATGTGAAATTTTTCAGACATGGCAAAGAATCGTTATCGTAAAGCCATCTCCATGTGACAATTATTACTAAGAGAGCCCCCAAAACATTTTCGAGGCACAACGTTGACATGTCATCAATGATCACGACGGACGAAGTGTCCGCACCATTCGAATAGAATTTGATCCATGTGAGGAGATAAAAGAGCAACGCTGCCGCTATCAGATTATCCAACACGATGAAGAATCGACGCAGGCAAATACCGAATGTGAGCGGCCTCGGATTTTCTTTTTTGTGACCAAACAGCAGGAACTTCACGAACCCTATCGGACTCTCCAAATCTTCATCATCTGTCTTACTTTGCGTGGAAGAAGAAGGCACATATGGATTTCGAGGAGGCATATTCCTTGGAGGCTGGTAATTGTTTTTACGTTTCTTCTTGCGTTTCTTCATAAATGGTAATCGTTAATTATTTAGAATCAAATATCTTATTCTCAAACCATTACATCATATTGTTATGCATCTTTCAAATATCTCCCTTTAAAAATCCATGTCTGTATCGTTTAATAAAAGACGCCTTATCATAAAAACAACACTCAGTATAACAATTCTAATCTCCTGCGCCCAAAAAGGCAAATAATCAGGAACATTATCTTTATACCAAGTTTCATCCCCGACTGGCTGTGAAAGGGAATCGATGTCAAATCCATGAGCCATGAGCAATCTGAGCCAAACCGCAAAATTACCTAACGAAAAACCTACAATAAGACAAATGCTAAAAGAATACGGCATTGAATATGTGAAGTTTTTCAAACACGGCAAAGAGTCACTATAGTAAAGCCATCTCCATGTGGCAGCTATTATTAAGAGAAGGCCCAAAGCATTCTTTAGACACAATGTTGACATATCATCTATAATCACATCGAACGAAGTATCCGCACCATTCGAATAGAATTTGATCCATGTGAGAACATAATAGAGCAATGCCGCCGCTATCACATTATCCAGCACGATGAAGAATCGACGCAGGCAAATACCGAATGTGAGCGGTTTCGGATTTTCTTTCTTAGGACCACACAATAGGAACTCCACGATCCCTATCGGTCCCAAATCCTCATCTGTGGTTTGATATGTTTTTTTATACTTTCTACTCATAGTTTTTCCTTACGTTTCCCATATATTCTTTTCGTCATTTTTGCTGTTTTGCAAGACAAAGTTAATAAAAAAGAAGATTTCCAACAACCCCTGGAATCTACGATTTACTATTCCATGGACACAGGAAACCCATTGGCCTTCCACCCTGTCTAAACGGAATTCCCATGGAAAACAACTTAAAAATAAGAGCCAATCGTTAGAGTTGACGAATCGCTTTTGTATATTTGCAATTACAAAAGTTGAGTCATCATTTGAAACATTGTAAGATGAGCGAGAAAAAAAACAGTAAATCCAAGTTTGTCACCATCCTCTCCAAAGTGGCGGTGCAGGTGGGGCTTTTCCTCGCACCACTTGTTTTATTGCTAATTTTAATAATAGTAGCAGATATCTTAGATATAGATGATTTTGATAGAAATATGTTTTTCCTTTGTCCCTCCCTATTCTATGTTGTACATGTCTGGATTGACGAATGCGAGAAAATAAAAAGCAAAGACATTTTCTTTAGATTATACTTCTACGTGCTACTCTTTGCGAGCCTGATTATTAATTTAAGTGAGGAGCATTCTCTCTCCGACATATCACCCTTTCACCTAATTATCCATCTTCCACTTCTTGTTTCCGTCATTGTCAGGAAACTAAAAAAGAAGGAAATATATTGGCAAAGTTGGATAAGCATACCCATCTTCCTCGTTGCTATATTAACCTACGGTAAAGAGTCGTTTGGCATCATATATACATTAACCAACAATAATGTGTTGTTTGCCATCATATATATATACTCATTTATAGGATATACCCTATACGAAAGCTACAAGAATGAGGACCTGATTGAAATGAACTGCGGCATCATAGCCAATTTAATTTTATCATACGGATTCCTGATTACGGGAGTTTATGATTATCATGAAGTATTGCTCGTCAATGAGAACTTTATTATCGCACTATTTATTTCACTAACCATTCTACTCATCATCACGGATATATACCTCTACAGGAAGATACGTAAGAAGGCATTGGCGGATAAAACGCCCGCAACCATACAAGCTTAAAGAAACAGTTGAGGGGACAACGCCTTATTCGTCATCGTCCCCATTAAACTCCACATACCGGTTTTCATTCTCGTCCATTCTAAAATAAATGGAGGTATCCGTCTCAGTTGTTGCATTACGATACGTCTCTTTTTTCGTTCTCCGCTCGACGATTACAGGGTAGTCGCCGTCATATCTTGAGGTGAATGAGAACTTCCTGTCATATTCAACTGTGCGGTAGTCCCCTTCATCGTCATCCCCTTCATCGTCGCTCTCTTCATCCCCTCCACTCGCCGACTCATTCTCCTCAGAAGTGTCTTCATAATGGAGGTATATGTCTGATTTCGATTTCAAGTCATAGACCATGTATCGCTCGCAGAACTCCTCTTCGTAACAATCCATAGGGATGACGTATCCGATCAGCGGGGTTCCGTCTTTTTTGAAAGCGGCGTCACAAGACAAAACGGAGGTATAGTCACCAGGGAAAGATTTACAACTGTCTTTCAGCAAAAAGGCACCTCCCTTATTCCGGTAACTCATATATCCGATGGACATATATTCTCCGTACCGACAGAGCAGGATCCTATTATCGTTTTGTTTGTAGACTTTTATGATATCTGAATTGCCGAATTCGAAGTCTGGGTCCTTCTTTAATTTTGCTATGACGGAACTGAATATGCTGTCCTTCCTTTTATTCTCCAAGCCTTCCCTTTCCGCCCTTCTATCACTAGCCCCCTCACTATATTCGCCGCGTATCGCCATTATTGTCGAGTACATGCAGTGCTTTTCCAAGTTTGGAATGGTGTCATTCATGTGTTCAAGTTTACTCCTGAACTCCAAACATTTTATGGAGTTAAAAATCAACATGAACGCGAGAGGCAAAAAGGCCCATAGTATTGCAAGTTTCTTATTCATTTGCTCTCCTTTCCGCATATAAAACGATTGCCAATGAGTCAATCAAATCAAATGATACATCCTCTTCTTTACATTGTGACGAGAAGTATTCCAATCTTTTGTTGTAGTTGTGTTCACTTAACCGTTCCATCACGTATTTCCTACGAGTAGCTTCGTCTTTTTTCCTACACAGGGATTCCAGTTTCTTCGCTGTTTTGTTACACCTGATGCCATCGTCACTGCGTATATAATCATCCTTTTTTTCTATGACTTTTCTATATTCATACTCTAAGTGGCCTACGTGATAATACCACTCATGGTAAGGCTCCCTCGCCGCCATCAATTCGTGTTTCACATACAAATTGGCGCCCAGGAGCAATGCGAAAGCTAATATGAAATATAAATCCTTTTTTCCCATACGCGATTCTTAACACCACAAATGTAATAAATAAATACGAAATATAATATGTTATCTCATGAAGCGATGTTCGATACGTGAATCTTCCCAATCATTTTTATTGTGTTATTTTTGCTATATTTTGATACAATTTGTATTTTAGCAAGCAAAACATATTAGAAAACATATTAATGATATCATGAAAAATGCAATTGATTTTCTTATCGACATCTCCGATAAGATGGACAAGAAAGTGCCTATTGTCCAAAATGTGGTTATAGATGGCATCGTTCCGAACATAGATTTTTCGGAGCCGTTCGGTATGCGTACCTTCCTCTCGATCGTTAAATCTCCCATCATCATCAACTCGTTGGACATGGGTTCCAACATGCGTGAGGACTTCGTCAAGAAGATCCAGGGACTTCCGTTCCCTAACGGTGGCGCCCCTATCGCGGAGGCCTTCAAGGAGTCCTGCGCCGGTTTCAAGAAATTCGAGAAGACGAACGGGGAAGTGACCCGCCGCATCGTTTTTGTGACGAACGGAGAGGACACCGACGCCGGCGTGCTGGACTACGAAGTGGAGAAGGCGACAAAGGATTATCCGATTCAAGTGAATATCATTGGTATCTGCATGTCCGAGGCTAACCAAAGGACAGCGAAGAAGGTGGCCGACATGACCGGCGGAGCCTTCTGCAATGTGGAGCAAACCTGCGACGTGCTGACACTCCGCGGCATCATCGCCCCAATCATCGACGCACTGCACAATACCATTTCCGCAAAGGCGCCAGAGCCTGCTCCAGCACCACAACCCGCACCACAACCCGCACCTGCGCCGGAGCCTATCACGGCAAAGATCCCGGAGCCGGAACCTGTCAGGGTGAAGGAGGAACCTATCCGTGCCGCATTCGTCTCCCAACCAGTCGCACAAGCGCCTAAACCAGCCGCACAAGCCCCGGTTCAACAGGAGAAAAAAGAGGAACCGGCCTTCTCATCCATCGCGGCTGAGGTGATCGAGCCAGTCTTCGACATCGAAAAAGAGAACGAATACAAGGCTGAAATCGCCGCCATCGCGGAACTTCAAGCCGCGCGCTCCGCACAGAAATCCGCCAACGTGAAAGCGATCGAAGAGTCCAACTCCAACATCGTGGCGCTTTTGGGCAAGAACAAAGCCATGATGGACCAGATCCTGGAAGGCGGGAAAGAAACAGAAATCGCATTGGATAGGCTGAGAGCCGCCGTCAAAGACCATGAGATGACCATCGAGGAACTGAGAACGGTGAACAAGAAACTCACCGAACAGAACCTTCAACTCAAACACCGCGCAAAAGAACAGGAGGCGACCATGGAAGCTCTCAAACAAGAGAAGATGGCCTTGCAGAAGGAGATCGACCGCGTGAGGGAAATCGCTAACGAGATGCTGAAAATATAATACAACAGGATAACCAATCCATCCAAAAAGGGAATACGGTCGTATTCCCTTTTTTTTGCGCCATCGCGAAGAGGTAACCACAATAAAAACATCTACGTGGCAGGCATACCTTATCCCCCCAAGACATACGAAAAAGCGGGAAGAGCCAACCCCTCCCCGCCTGTTTTTCGGACATCCGCGATGTCACATGGACATCATATTCCCTTGCCGAGATATTGATGGATCTTTTTCTTATTTCTCCAGATCATAGCCACAATCACGAACAATGCCAATGCGAGCAACCCATTGCACAACAACAGTTTAAGGAAAGAATTGACAGCAGCTTTCGCAGGATGGAAACTGGAAAGGACAGTCACGACATCCAAATTAGCAGACATATCCTCCTCAATCTTTCCAGTGATATCGAACAACTTCTGCATATCGTCATAGAACATCTGCTTCTTCGCCTTGACGAATGGCACGTTCGCCTTCTTCTCGTTGATGGAGGAGAACTCCAGGCAATTAGCGCCATTGTTGTTTTTGAAGTACTCCACTTTCTGCAAGCTATCTATGTTCATGAGGGCATTGTGGAACATCCACTCCTTCTCCTCCTGCAACTTGATTCTGGCGATGTTCAACGAAACGAGGTAATCATTCTTGGAGAAATACTTCTTCAACGCATCCTCCAACTGAGCGAATTCCTCGATACCCTTCACCCTTGCGGAAATCACGAGTTGGTCAGGAACCGCGAAGTCCACCGTATCGCCCAACGGGACCCTGTTCTTGTAGTCGATATAATCAACAGTCGTGTCACGGTACTTGTCTATGACATGGTGCGCATCCAACTTGACAACCCTTGCGGCCAACTCCGCCGACACATCCAATTCTTTGGCGAGGCCTTCCACATCCGCTTCCTTGGCATACTCGTTCAAGTCACGTACCAAAGCTTGGTAAAGCACAGATTCCCCATCGTTAAGTTTCAGGTGCAAGTAACCCTCATATGTACGATTATCCTCCCTGGATTCGTATAGGCTGAAGCCTACCGCCAGCAGGGCGAAGACAAGGAATAATAACTTGTATTGATAGGCAGCTCTTAGGATATAACCCAAAATGGAAAGGATCCATTTTATTACTCCGTAGATGGCGCGACCCAAGCGCGATGTCATGGAGAAGATATTCATCTCCTGGTTGTTTTCGTTTTCCATTCCGTACTGTTTTTGATATATGACTTACAAATATAAACTATGTTATGAACCTACAAAAATTATTTACGATAATCCTTCAGTTTCTTCGTTGAAATTTTTATCGGAGGGATTATTCCCTCCTGGCCCGGATTGACAGAACGACCCGTCACTCCGCTCCGCAACGTTGTTCCAAGCTCGTACAACCTGGCGGAAGTGATGTCAAGCTTTCCCATGGCAGGCAGGATGACAGCGAAAGAGAGATACGGCAAGTCTGCCTGATAGTCGTTCCTGAAAATCAGTTGGTCGTTGACGTAAAAGAAGAGCTCCCCATCATGGCGCGCGATAGCGTATTTATTGTATTCGTCACGTTTGTACACATCCTCGACCATGATCTCCGCGATGGGAAGGTAGCAATTCGAATTGACCAGATAGAACTGGTCTCCCGCCTTCTCCTCCTTCACGGCAAGGTAGTTGCACCCATCGTTGACAGGGTGTTGCGCATCCCTGACCTGAGGATTGTATTTCTGGTTGTTGTCATAATCATAGATGGTACAAATACCAGCCGTGCTGACACCCGCCGGTATATAGGCTTTCATCACCACCTCGAAATAGAAGTTTCCCGTCACCCTCTCCGACAGCAGCGAGATGATGTTATTGCTCTCCTGATTGGCGGACGTGATGGTGTAGATATTATCCCTCATGAGGTATAGATTACCGACCTCGTCCCGCCCGTTGTAGGAGGCGTTCATGTTCATCTCTTTTATCAAAGCACCCTTTTCCCCGTCGAACGTAGCCTTCTTGCTCCACTCCGGCGCAGGTGTCCTTACGTTGAACAACTCGTCCAGATAATACTCCTTGCGGTATCCGTTGAAGTTCACCGCCCAATCTCTCCCGTCCACGTCATCCCCACCACACATGATCGTCTTCCATTCAAAGTTCTCAAGGTAGCGGTTGTCATGGGAACGGTTCAGCAAACCATGTCCCAGTTCATGAAAAACGACGTTCTGCCGAAGGTTCTCCTGGTCCTCATATTGCGTGGTCTCGCTCCAATAATCCTTGTCGATCTGCACCAACAGAGGATCCTGGTAAGTGCAAAGTCCGATGGTCAGTCCATCCAACTCGGTGAATTCCATCAACAGGCCATTCCCCTCCACGTCTATGTCCACCCCTCTCTTTTTCCCCTCCTGCAGGAAGAGCTGGAGGTATGGATCCAACTGGGGATCCACCTCATACCGGATACCCTTCTCCTTGCAGGAACACAAGGCTAGTATCGGCAATAGGACTATATAATGGATGAATCTTTTTTTCATGACTGATTTTTCCGTTTCCACAACAAAACTAATGAAACTATCATTGTCAAGCAAGAGAAGCGGCATAAAAAAAGGTGAACACAGACCTGCGTTCACCTTTCTTCCGAGCCGATAGCGAGACTCGAACTCGCGACCTACGCATTACGAATGCGTTGCTCTACCAACTGAGCTATAGCGGCATTTGCGGTGCAAAGGTATACAAAATATTGATTCGGTAAAACAGAATGTGAAAAATATTTTTCAGCAGGTGAAAAAGAGGGAAATGAAGGGATCGAACACATTTTCCCGCGATTATTTGTTTATCTGATTTATTTTCCGTATCTTAGGGTTGTTCTGTCAAAGATGTTCCGCACCCTCATCATCGTGGTTGCGCGGTCAGTTTTATTTATTGGTTAGTTATATATTGAAATTAAAAACATTCGCTTATGGAACAATTGAACCATTTATGCGGTCGCCTTCTCGGGAAGAAGTGCGTCGCGGTCATTTTAGGGTTATTGGGGCTTTGCGGCCCGTCTTCGCTTTGGGCGGAGAAGTTGGACACCACCTTCGTGTTGGACATGGTGATTGATACTACACCGTGCTACTATACAAAGTACGATAACAAAGGCACCATAGTATTGCAAGGGAAGCAATACATCTCATATGATTTCTTCCGGATCAATATAGGCTATGTAACCAACGAGAAAGGAGAAAGGATAGATACACTCTATTATGGATGCAACAGAGTAACAAAGCAGTGGACAGAGACGGATTATCGTACGATCAGCGGATATAGAAGTGAATATTCCAGTAAAGCCACATTTCATAGCAATGGAATGTTGGAATCAATTAAAGAGGAAGATCTTTACAATGAATACGTAAGGTTTGATGATCACATTCTTTTCACGTCAGAAGGATACTTCTTTGAAGATATATCCGAACATACCACATACGATCGGAGTTATTATTTCAATGGCGATAAGGATAAATATGACAACAACGGGAATCTAAGCTACCAATGCACCAGTTATAATAGCTGGCATACTGGAGGAGAAGGATGGAATAATGGAGATGGCAAGACTGAACACATTTATGATAATGAGTACATGTCGGGCAATCTGGTCAAGACCATAGAAACCATCAAAATCCGTAAAACAGATTACTATGATGAGAGCACTACTGTGAAATCCGAATATGAATCCGAAGAACGTCATATGACAGTGCACGTTTACGATGACAAGGACAGGAGAATCAAAACCATGACATACGATTCCACCTCCTCAGGATATATCCTCACTGATAGTACAATCTATACTTATGGACATTTACCACAACATTCAGGTGAACCTTTTATCTTATCAATGGTCTGCAATGGTAAAGTTTTAAGCGGTCTTACAAATGACAAATTTTTCTATGATTATTCCGATTCAATAATCTATAACGAATCGGAGTACAAATACGACAAATTGGAAATCCATGTCCCTTACGGCACAAGAAGCCAAGAATCATTCGACAAGGAAACTAATACAATGACCATCATTGTTAAAGGGTCGAACTATAAGCAGGATTCAACCGATATGAACACCTACACTATCGTTTTCGCTGGTCTCGAGTCCTATTTAACCGCCCTCTATATCAATGACGTACCCGTCAAGGAGTTCTCGCGCAACAAATTCGAGTACGACCTCATGGACTCCACCGTTAACGATTGGAGCATTATAGATTATCGCATTTCTCCAGGCGCCACCATAGAAGAGCACTACAGTACCACAACCAACATATTAACAATCAATGTGATGGGTGCTGATTACAGAAAGTATCAAGATACGACAAATAAGCATACATATTTCATAAAATGCAAGAAACCAGGATATTACCTGACATCATTAAGCATCAATGGGATACCTGTGAAGGGATTCTCCCCCGACGATTTCAATTATTATTTCTCGGACTCCACAAATTATACGAATGGACTAACCGTAGACTACACGACATCATCAGGCGCACATGTATCCAAGAAAGGAATCTCCTTTGGCAAAATAACTATTTCTGTAGAGGGGGAAGGTGTTGAAGATAGAAACAACATGAGGCACACATATGTGATCACTCTCAATAGTGGTGTATATCTGACATCGATAAGCAACAATGGAGAACCTTTGAAGGATTTCCAATACGACAATTATGAATATGATTTATCAAACACATCATACTACAATGATTCGGATTTTTCATACACCTACTCATGGCAACAACAAGTAAGGATAGGTGATGAATGGTTTGATCTTAACGATTTAATACAAATAAGTAAGAATTATGACTATCAAACGAACACTTTGACAATCGATGTATGCGAAATGTGCATTTACAACGGCAGAAAAGAGGTAGATGAACGTAAAACATACCACTTCAAGTTCAAAAAGCCTATAGTAGAGTCCTTCATGACCTCATTGTATCTTGAAGAGACCCGCATCGACTCCTTTTCTCCAGACAAGTACGTATACGATTTTTCGGATTATTACTATTATGGCGTCCATACCACCAGAGACAAATCCAATTACATTTCGTTATCGAAGTTTAATGATGATTCCACAGGATCTAATTTATATGATTTGAAATGGACTAGCTCAGACATTGAAATATTATCAAAAAAACTCACCTCGACATCCCACGTCTCATACGAAAAGGAGACAGGTATTATATATATCACTATTGAGGGAGACAACTACGAGGATACCACAAACAGCACTCATGTTTATAAAATACTCACGAAAAAGGTTGACAGCGTAGCTGCATATTCATTCGAGCTCCGCGATTATCATAGGAAATGGGATTTTGACATAAAGGGTAATTCAAACGAACATAGATACGAGAAATTCGCAACATCTATTTACGAAGACGCATACAATACAGATAGTATTCTCATGAAGATAAAAGCGAACATACCTGACAATCTGATTAGATCAAAGTGCAATTACTCCGATTCAACCCACACGCTAACCTACATCTTTTATTATAGGCATAATGAATCGCTGGCAGACACGTACTATGTGGACATCCGCCCATGTGTGTTCGCAATATACCCAGAAACAAATATCTATTATGAAGCTGTTGATAAGCTTGAGCACTATGTCTTCACGGAATATAGACCAGATTTCAGTTATACAAGACAGACGTATGTTTCCGTCACAGAGTCCTACGACGACTCCACACAGACCCTTACGCTCATAGCACGATACAGAACGGGTGATACTACATCGAAGACGGAATATCACATCCACTTCATGCCCCCACTTATCTCCTCCGTTACCATCAATGGGGAACCACTGTATTTCTTCTCCGCAGACAAATATGACTACAAGTTCGACTTAGAATATAATCCGAATAGAATCTCATACGTGCCATCAATCGGTGTTACCGCAACGGAGTCCTTCGACGATTCAACTAACATCCTCACAGTTCGTCTCACATCAAACGACATTCCTAGGACGGTTGAATATAGGTTCCACTTCCGTCCGGCAGACGGGGTCGATGATTTCCTGGGCGACCAGGTGAGCCTCTACGTCACGGACAAGACCATCTGCGTCGATGGCGCGACGGAACCGATCTACGTCTACAACCTCCTCGGCACTTTGGTCGGCACCGGCCGTGGCGAAGAGATCCGCATCCCTGTGGCGCAGGCTGGCGTCTACGTGGTGAAGGCTGGCGGGAAAGCTGCAAAAGTGGTGGTGAAATGATGATCCGGGTTTGATAGATTCCTGTTAGAATTAAAAGCGGCGAGTAGTATCCGAACTACCCGCCGCTTCTTTTTTATGCCTTTTCATCGAGGAAAATCAGCCGCTCGATCTTGGATAACCTACTTCGTAGTTTCTCCTCGTCCCGCTTTCGGATGGAGATCCGCATAGTGCAGTCATTGTCGAAATTCTGGCTGACGATGGTCGCGCTCTCCTCCTTCACGACACGCATCACGTCGTTGAGGAAGGGATATTCGAATTGGATGTCGCAACGGTTCTCCACGATCTTCTCCACCACTTCGTTCTGTTCCAAAGCATCGAGACAAGCCTCCCGGTAAGCGTTGATCAGTCCGCTGGTGCCCAGCTTTGTTCCACCGAAGTAGCGGACCACCACCAGCAGCACGTTGGTCACCCCCTTCGAGACGAGCGTTCCCAGCATCGGTTTACCCGCCGTTCCGGAGGGTTCTCCGTCGTCGTTCGCACGGGTCTCCTCCCCTTTTTCGCCCATCACGTAGGCGAAGCAGACGTGCCGAGCGTCGTGGTACTCCTTCCGCTTATCCTTCAGTATCTCCTTAACTTCCTCCACATCGGACACTGGAATAGCGAAGGCGAGGAATTTACTCCCCTTCTCTTTGTAGAGGCCCTCCGAGGTCCTTGCCAGTGTCAGATAAGTATCCATCCTAGATCTTAGCGTTTTCTTCTGAAACTATCCTTGTTCCTTCTGAAGCTCTTCGAGTCGTCATCACGGTGTCTGCTCTCCCTCTCGTAGGAGCGTTCCCTCTTGGTGGCGTTCTTCGCGCCCTCCCAGAATGCGGGTTTGCTCTTCTTGTCGGACTCCCACTCCTTGCCACGGCCGGAGCGGCCACCTTCCATGCCACGCCTCAACTCCTCACGTTCACGCTTGTTCTTGCGGTCCTTGAGCACTTCCAACAGCTCGATACCCTCATTTCTCCTGCGCTCAAATGCGGTCATCATCTCCTTCACGACGCTCTTATCCACGTCGAAGAAGGAGTAGCGCGGTGTGATCTCGATGTCGTGCACATCGATGTCCTTGTTGTTGGTGGTGTCGTTGATAAGACCCAAGACACGTTTAGGCGTGAAGCCGTCACGCTGTCCCAAGTTGATTTTCAGGCGCATTGTCTCGCCGCTACCACGTTTCCGTGAGCGTCTCTCGCCACGCTCGCCACGTTCACCCTTCTCGCCACGCTCCCTGCTAGGCTTATCCTTCTTGTCAGGGATATTCAGATCCACCGCATCCTTGTAGTATTCGAGGAATCGGTTGAACTCTTGGGAAACGAAGTTGACGATCAGCTCCTCACGGGTCATGTCCTTGAGCTGGTCCATGATCATAGGCAGGTATGGATCGATCTGTTTCTTGTCGACGTTCTCGCCGGGCTCCTTGATTTTGTTCACGAGGGCGAAGAGCTGGCTTTGGCACACCTCCAATCCACTCGGCACGCGGCCTTGGATGAAGGTACGGTTGATCTCCTTCTCAATCGCCTTGATCTTATGCTTCTCCTTGATATGGATGATGGCGATGGATACACCCTTCTTACCGGCACGTCCCGTACGTCCGCTTCGGTGGGTATAACTCTCGATGTCATCCGGCAAGTTGTAGTTGATGACGTGCGTCAAGTTGCTGACGTCCAGACCTCTGGCGGCCACATCCGTCGCCACGAGGATCTGCAGGTTCTTGATACGGAAGCGTTGCATGACCGTATCACGTTGCGCCTGGGAGAGGTCTCCGTGGAGCGCGTCCGCGTTATAACCATCCTCCATCAGTTTGTCGGCCACCTCCTTCGTCTCCTGACGCGTGCGGCAGAAGATGATGGCGTAGATGTCCGGGTTAATGTCCACCAAGCGTTTCAGACAGTTGTAGCGGTCCTTCGCCTGCACCATGTAGTAGATGTGCTCCACGTTCTCGGTGCCCGAGTTTTTACGACCAATAGCGATTTCCACGCTATTCTTCATGTACTTCTTCGCTATGTTGGCGATCTCCTTCGGCATGGTGGCGGAGAAGAGCAGCGTACGACGCTCCTCCGGCGTCTCCTCGAGGATGCGTTCGATATCCTCTTGGAAACCCATGTTCAGCATCTCGTCCGCCTCGTCCAACACGAGGTGTTTGATGCCCGATAAATCCACTTTCTTACGTTCGATAAGATCAATGAGTCGGCCAGGTGTAGCCACCAAAATCTGCGGAGGCACGTCCAATTGCCTAAATTGGGTGACGATGCTCTCTCCTCCGTAAACAGGTACGATCTTCATTCCCTGGATGTACTTCGCAAATTTCTTAAGGTCATTGGAAATTTGGATGCAAAGTTCGCGCGTAGGAGATAGTACCAATGCTTGGATCTTGTTCACACTGCTGTCCGTCAGCTGTAGGAGCGGCAGACCGAATCCCGCCGTCTTTCCTGTTCCTGTTTGGGCCAATGCGACTAAATCCTCTGTTCCTTCCCCGAGAAGATAAGGGGTCACCTTTTCCTGAATCGGCATCGGTTCCACAAAGCCCAAATCTTCAATTCCGCGTAGGATTTCTTCGCTCAATCCCAGTTCTCTAAATGTTGCCATAAAATAAATATATCCGCTCTCATGCGGCGTTAACTGGGGGAAAAAGGTTCCCCCTTCCTTCTAAAAATCTGCGCGAAAATACATAAAAAGTATGACTGTTGCAAATGGGGCTCTTTCCCGTTGTCCTGTCCGACCGCATCCTTAAAAGGAGATGCACAACCTAGAATGCGAAGAAGATTCAAGGATGGAACGAGTTATTCCTTCTCCCTCCCCCTATACTATTGCAATATAATACACATTTTATTCATTTATATCCCATAAACCAGTATTATATCTTTATATTCTACGAATTATTGTGTATTATATATATTTTTTTATAACTGAATATCAATTATTTAATAAATTTATCCGATATTTTATTGTATTTTTTACATAATATATTTTGCGGTTTAAAAATTTTACTTTTACTTTGCGTACAGATAACACGATAACAGAAAAGAGAAAAGACAAAAAGAGATTTAAAATTTAACTTATATACTTATGAGAGCACTGAAAATATTACTGATTTCAATCCTTCCATCGGGAGTCATGGCAGAGGATTATGTATTCAAGGTAGACGAGAATCTGAACACAAGCATCTCCGACACGGTCTACTACAAAGGAGAAAAATTGGACGCATACCAAGATGCGAAGACATGGTTAATGGAGCAGAAGTGGACCGCCCAGACCACGAACGACAAACTGAACGAAGGATTCGACTTCGAAGTGAACATGACCACCAAGTTCCGCTACAACCCGATCATCAAGACATCCTACTCCGACTTTATCACATGCAAAGGAAGAATCTCCGTGGAAAATGACCGAGTGATCCTGAATTTCGACAACATTCAATTCGGCGAATCGGTGAAAGGATTCGGACAAAAGACAAACAGTCAACCCCTATCCCAAAAGCTCTATAAACTAAGAAAGGAGAAAAAGGAAAGGGCCAAGGTCGAAGCGGACGATACACTGGACAAAAAGGCGAAAAAGAAGCAATTGTCCGAGCACGACAAGGTGATCAAGGACATTGAGGACTCCCTGAAGGAAGTGGACGAGGAATTCCGTCTACGCCTCAAGAACCTGCACAATGCATTATAATTGCTTTTAGCACAAATAAAGAGTTAGACAATTCACATTATACACGTTGCATTAAATTTTCATATACGCTTACAAACTATGGTAAAGTGATTCTATCCTTGACTATAAGAGTCTACCTGCTGTGTTTGCGATTTATTAGGGTATAAAAGGACAAGGAATAACGAGAACCATCCCCTCTTACACAGTGGATTGTTCGGGAACGTAATCTGTCTGTTTGTACTTTGTTTAGGGGCCTATAGAACGTAGGCTCGAATTGGGAGTGTACCGCGTCATCCTTCGACATAAGCAATAAAGGATGTGCGCCGGCTCCCAATTTTTCATGTAAAATCACATACAAAAAGCAATAAACCTGTTGTGTGAATGGACAAAATAGACGAAATTTGCGTAAAAGAAAAAAGATCGTATGGAAGTTGAAGAGAAAATGATTTATGCCCCGGTGGTCATCCCTACCTTATGCCGCAGCACCCACTTCAAAAGGACGGTGGAAAGTCTGAAACGAAATGGTTGGGCGAAATATACGGATGTGTATATCGGCCTGGACTACCCTCCCGCCGAGAAGTATGAACAGGGATGGAAGGAGATATGCGAATACCTCGAGACGAGCGACTTCTCCGTCTTCAACAAGTTCGTGGTCCTCAAACGGGAAAAGAACATGGGATCCTATGAGAATTCCGCCGATCTCATCCGCAATATCAAGGCGATGAACTATGATCGATGGATTTATTCGGACGATGATATCGAGTATGCCCCGAACTTCCTGGAATACATGAACAAATGTCTGACGAAATACTACGACGACCCACGGGTCTTCGCCGTCACAAGCTACTCATATCCAATAGATTGGACGCTGAGCGAAGGTAGCACCTGTTTCCTCCAGGACTTCAACGCATGCACCTGGGGTATCGGATTCATGAGGAAAAAGGAAGAAGCGTTTTACCAATACGCCACCTCCGGAAACTTGCTGAAGGCCGCTTCGGAAATCATAAAGAGCGGTTCCTACAAGAAGATGCTGGACGCATGTTTCTACGACTATTTCTACGCCGCACTCTCCTCCAATCCGAACAAACCGAACCTGATGAAATACGAGACCGACATCTCCATGAGAGCGTATATTCCCCATAAGAATATGTATTGCGTAACCCCAGCCATATCTAAATCAAGGAATTACGGATTCGACGGGTCAGGCGTTTTCTGTCAAAAAACGAGTGGGGAGAATAAGAATAACGCCACCACCGCCAGCAACTACAACTACGGGGAACAAGCGATCGACGAGGCGGAGTCCTTCGAATTGATCTTGGACGACAACCCCTCTCACTTGGAGATCAATCGTCAGAAACTGAATGCGTTCGATTACAGGTCACCCGAAGTCATGAAGTTGGCACATCAGAACTTTAAGTTGATCAAATGGTTCGGGTTACCTCTCGCAAAGATTATCCATCTAGGTTGCTTCGCAGTGAAGAAGATGAAAAGCACTATCACCGGAAAGTAACCATCCCGCAGGTATTCCACTTATCATTTCCCACAAGTTGGCCGTCGGACAAATCTAAGATCCATCACGGATTGGCCATTCCCCATCATTTACAATTGACGACGGGATTGGCATAGATATGCAGGAAGATCTGCTCCAGATCCGAACGGTCGGCCTCGATTCCGATCTTAGACAATCCATCCTCCATGTAAGCCAGGAAGTCTTTTTTGTCATCCGCCGAATAATGGTCCGCATATGCATCGCCCCCATTCAGGAAATCGTATGCGATATAGTTCGTCTTGAACAATTTGTAATGGCTATAAATGCGCTGGTCGATGACGGAAGCCAAGGCGACCATCTTCTCATTTTTCTCCTTTTCATCGCAGATTTCGAGCTCTTTCCTTGTGATAGGAGCCGTCATGGAAAGGTGTACCTTCCCCTTCTTCTGCTTGATGCCGGTAAGGATGCTGTTCAGGTCCTCATTCTCCCCCTTGACATATTTCTGGAACTTGGATATATATATCTCCGCCGTTTTAAGGAAATCGCAAGGCTCGTATTCGTAGGAGACGGCGACAGGCGTGATGCTCAACTCATCGAGGTTATCCACGAAACCCTTCTCACTGCTGAGCGAGAACATCTTCAGAACCCCCATCTCCGTCTTGTCGTTGCCATCCTTGGTCCTGCCATTGCGTTGGGCGATCCATACCGACTCGTCCAATTCGGTCACCACATGGCGCATATAGGCGGATACCTCCAATGAGTTTCTGTAGAAATCCTTGATGTTCCCCCCACGGATAATGCGGAACATCTTGTTCAGCTTGCCGATGTTGATGACCAGGTTACCCTTCATCAGGTTACTGCCGAAAGTGATTTGACACGTTTTGATCTTATGCTCATACAAAAGCAGATCCAAGATCGCGGAATCCAGCACTATGTCACGATGATTGGCGATGAAGATATGGCGCTTCACATCATCAATTTTATCGAATCCATCGAAAGAAACGCCATCCGTGGTCTTTGAGACGACCGCTTGGATGGCTGGGTACATGACACGGGTTTGGAACTCATCGACCGTCTTAATCTGCAATAACGCGCGATTCACTTCATCGATGTTCGCATCGGGCAAACAATACTTCACCACCATCGGGAAGAACGGATCATCCGTGATCGCCTTCATCGCGGCAGGAACCTCCGAGTCGTTGTAGGGGCGAACTGGTTCAAAATTAAACTCTCCGATCATGGGCTATTGTCTATTATCAATGAACTTAACGGGTTTCCTATTCATCTCGGGAAACTGAATCTTACGGATCTCCTCGATAGGCTTGAACATCACGTCAGGCGCCACTCGCAGCTTGGCGCGGAAATGGTCTTTCAATTCCTTGATCATATTCTCATTCGGACTCTTCACGCCGATGTACACGGTGAGATGGTCCATCCCAATCTCGTTGGATGACACCTCGACCAAATAATTCTCCACGTAGTCCGCATTATCCAGCACGTCGAACACGGAAGCGGGATAGAGTGTCGTGCCCTTGAACTTGATCATCTGCTTTTTCCTGCCGATGATCGGACTGATACGCATGGTGGTGCGCCCACAGGAACAAGGTTCGTAATGGAACCTCGCCACATCGCCTGTCCGGAAACGGAGCAGCGGCATACCCTCCACGCCTAACGTCGTGACGACCAACTCTCCGGGCTCCCCTTCGTTCACAGGATTGCCGTTTTCATCGATCAATTCGCATATAATCAGCTCCGGATGATGATGTCCGCCCTTCCCTGCCGAGCACTCGCAGAAGGAGGTGCTCATCTCTGTGGAGGCGTAGGTGGAATATAACTCGATATCCCATTTCTCCTTGATTTTCGTTCCCAACAGATTCAGTGAGAAATCGTCGTTTCTGAGATTTTCCCCGATGCAAACGGCTTTTTTCACACTGGAGTTCTTATAATCGATGCCATGTTCCTCGGCGAATTTGATGATACGCAAGATAAAGGAAGGGACGCAGATGATCGCATCCGGTTGGATGCGTTTGATGGTGTCCCACTGCAACTCCGGTATGCCGTTGCCGACACGCACCAAACCCGCCCCCATCATGCGGATACCTAGGCAATAGGCATATCCAGCCATGAAGCGCTTGTCGATTGTCGTCATCAATTGATAAATCTCGCCCGGATGTCCGCCCGTTCCCGTGAAGGAGATCGCCTCATTGTAGGCGAGGCGCACGAGGTCTTTCTCCGTCATGGCGAAGGTGGTAGGATCGCTCAATGTGCCGGAAGTGGTGATGTAATCCCTGATTTCGGAAGGCTCTACGCAGAAGAAATCCTTGTTCCTCGTCTGCAGGTCCTCCTTTGTCGTGAAAGGAATCAACCGCAAGTCCTCCAAAGTCTTCACTTTGGCGGCATCGATATGGTTCTTCGCGAACAAATCCTTGTAAAACAAAGATTTGGAGGATAGGTAAGACAGATCCTCCCTCAACTTCTCCTCCTGGAACGCTTTGATCACGTCCCTAGGTTGAAACTCAATTTCTGGAACAAAATTCATATACACGTCCTCCCGTTATTCTCTTTTCCGCCTATTTTTTAGGCAAAAATCCATTTTGAGTGAGCCATTCCCTCAACAGCACTCCCCATTGTTCCGTCTCGGCGGACCTCGTCCGAATCATGCCGAAACCATGTCCACCCTGTTCGAACAGGTGGAACTCGCAAGGGATATTCCTTTCCGCCAACGCGTCACGCAACACGACCGTATTTCGGTAATCGACCACATCGTCATCCTTACAAGCGAGCAGGAAAACGGGTGGCATATCTTCAGGAATGTGCCTTTCCATCGAGAAACTATCCGCCATCGCTTTCGTGAAACCCTCACCGAGGAGGTTCCTCCTGGACTTCACATGGACGATGCTATCCTGCATGGAAACGACAGGGTAGATGGGGCAGACGAAGTCGGGGCGCAAGCTGACGGAAGTATGGATACCCCGGTCAGCCAAGAAATCATGGGAAGCGAAAGCGCCACCCATCGTGACCAGATGGCCTCCGGCGGAAAAGCCCATACAGCCCAGTTTATGCGGGTCGATGCCGAATCTCTCCGCATTCTCACGCAGTATCTGCACAGCACGTTGGAAATCCTCGATCATGGCGGGATGATGGTTGCCGCGCATCGATACGCGGTAACGCAGCACCACAGCGGTGATTCCCCATTGCCGCAAGCATTCCGCCACCTCCGAGCCCTCGTTACGTAAGCCCAAGTGGTGATAGCTGCCTCCAGGGCAGATGAGGACACAAGTGCCATTGCGCAAAGAATCGGCCGGAGCGAATATCCTCAGTTCCGGGCGCTTCTCCTTACGGGTGGGATGTCCATCCCACAATTTCACAACCTCATATTGGGCACGTACACACAAGGAGAAAGATAGCAACAAAAGGAAGTGTGCTAATCTTTTCATGGGCATTACTGTATGAGTAAATCATATTCCTTCATGATGACCCCTTTGATGCGCGCCATCGTGAATTTCTCCGCGATAAGGTCATGGGCACGCTCGCCCATCCTATCCCGGATATGGTCTTCATTCTGCAACAACTTATCGATGGCTCCGGCAAAAGCGTGCACATCGCCATTGGCGACCTCGATGCCGGTGATGCCGTTCTGGTTCAGCCAATTCACGCCTGACCCCTCGATGGAGAACAAGACAGGCGGGGTCCCGCAATACATCGCCTCGGCCAACACGATGCCGAACGCCTCGTTTTTCGTGATGGAAGGGAAAGCGAACACGGCGGCCGCACGCATATAGAGACGCACCTCGTCATCGCTGATTTTTCCGATGAAATGGATTCTTTCGGAGTGGGTGTTCGTCTTCAACTCGTTCGACAACGGACCCTCGCCAGCGATCAGGATCACACAGTCCGAAGAGATCTCTTTTTCCGCTGCGATCAACCGGTCGATGCCTTTGTACGCCACATGGCGGCCCATGAAAAATATGATATCCTTCCCATCGTATTTCCGCCTGATCGCCTCGATCTTCTCATCATCCCCCTCACGGGCGGAAATCTTCTTCTCATTGATCCCATTAGGCACAATGATGACCTTCTCCCTGAACGGCTTCAGGGGAACGGAGTGTTCCGCATAATTCGGGCTCGTGGCGAAAATGGAGTCCGCGCGATGCAGCAACTTCTGTTCAAAAGGCTTGAACGCGGTGTAGGTGAACTGCTGCTTCACGATGTCGGAGTGCCAATGCACGATCAACTTCACATTGTCCGGGATATAGTGGCAAACAAGCAGGGAAGCATACGGGTTAGGGGTATGAAGATGGATGATGTCGGGCTGGAACTCCCGCAATATCTTCTTTAACACATTGGGATAAGAGAATGAAATGGGTTGGCTGTACCGCTGCATTTGAACGCCCATGCGATATACAGGAATCCCCTCGTACTGTTCCTCAACAGTGGTTTCCCCCGTATTAAAACACAGCACACGCTGCTCATAATCAGCCATGGAACTGACAATGCTATAACATACGTCCTCGATTCCCCCCTTGTAAGGAGGATAAAACTTCGATATATGTAAAACCTTCCCTTTAGACATCAGCCTCACATCCAACAATTACCGCTCTTCCCTTCCGCTCTCACCACCTATATAAATATTACTATTATATTTAAAATTTAAATGCCTAGACGGCATCATTCAGGTTTAGTGTTGAGAGCGATTCCGCTCAAGGAGTCCTCGTATCAGTTTCCCCCACCGTCATTCGGGCTCATCCATCCTTACGACGATTCCAAGAACGTACCTCAAGCCATTTTGGGTGCAAAGATAGGAAAATTTGTTTTCCGCCCTTTCTATTTTCCATATTTTTGTTCCCCCACCCCAAATTAGATGTGGCAACTTAGCCTCTTCCCTTGCACGCGGATGCCGCGGACAATCCCCTACCCTGAGAGCCCGCGGAAGCGGAAAAAGAGGCGGACAAAAATAAAATCAAATTTTTTTCATCAAAAACATCACAGAGATTGAATTTTTCATTATCTTTGTTCGGTTTTGATTAAGTGAACAAATAATAAAAAAATGATTATATGGCGGACAATTTGAACCCTGTGAAGCCAAAGGTAACGGTGGACGGGAAAGCAATTAATTTCGAGTCTTTACGGTTGGAACAACGCATGAACGACACGCACTTCTTTGAAGTGGTGTGCGAATTCATGTCACGCGACGAGTTGTGGAAACAAAAGCCCAGCACGCTGCTGGAGCAGGTGGGTTCCGAGGTGGTGATTCATTTCGAACACGTGGAGAAGGGCGGGTCGCTCGACTTCAACGGATATGTGACCGATGTCCAGATCGATTCATGGGACACGGAGCCTAACCTTGCCAACTACGGTCACCAAAGCAACCGTATACACCTCATCGGACACGGTAAGGTGGTGAAACTGGACAATGTGAGGGGCATGGACTCCTACGTGGACACGACGTTGCAGAACATCTTCGACGAGAACAAGAAATACACCTCGAAGGCGGCCTCCTCAGTCGTATGCTCCCCGAAATTCACCAATCAATTGCCTTACGTGGCACGCTACAACGAGAGCCTGTTCGATTTCTTCAACCGGCTCTCCTACACTTTCGGAGAACTCTTCTTCTACGACGGCGAGAAACTGAGCTTCGGTAAGCCGAACGACTCGGCCGTGACGAAGCTGGTGTTGGGCAACGACCTCCTCGGTCTCCGCACCACAGCCTCCGCAACCCCTCGTAACTTCAGCCGATATGACTACATGGACGAGGACAGCAAGGAGATCATCTCCAAGTCCAACCCGAAGAAGCCTTCCGGACTGATGGGCAACGCATCCCGCAAAAACGAATTGATTTACGATAAGGAGAACAAGGACCTCACCTATAGTGAGTACCCTATCTCGCAGGACAAACAGATGACAGACTTGTTGGAGGCTAGGCAAAAAACAGCGGACGGCTCCGTCCTGAACGTGGAAGGCGTGACCCACACCTGCCGCCTGAAACTGGGAGGCGTGATCGAGATCGGATTCCCTGACAAGATGGGTGTCTCCACCTTGGGGAAATACCGCATCATGTACATCGAGCACACCGTGGACAAGATGGGTAACTACTCCAACTACTTCGAGGCTTCCCCTATGGGCTACGAGCCTGTACGCTCGAATGCCGAGCCTATCAAGGCATTCCCGGAGGTGGCGACCGTCACCGACAACGACGACCCGAAAAGCTTGGGACGTGTGCAGGTGCAGTTCGACTGGCAGAAACCTGTCTCGAAGAACACGAACTGGATCCGCGTGCAAAGCCCGGACGCCGGTGGCAACGGCATGAAAAACCGAGGCATGGTCTTCGTTCCTGAAGTGGGCGACCAGGTGATGGTGGGCTTCGAGTTCGGCGACCCGAACCGCCCTTACGTGATGGGTAGCATGTTCAACGGGAAGACAGGCGCCGGAGGTGATTCGGACAACCGCATACACAGCATCATGACGAAAAGCGGACTGCGGTTGGAATTCGACGACGACGGCAGCAATAACGGAATCACCTTGATCGACAAGAAGGGCAACCAGATCCATCTGGAGACGTACGACAACTCTATCCGAATCATCGCGAACGAGGACATCGAGCTGACCGCAAAGAACATCTCGCTGAACGCATCCCAGAACATCTCCGTCAATGCGGGCAAAGACTATACCTGCTCGGTGAAGGGAGACTATTCGAAGAGCGTGGAGAAGAACGAGAAAGATACGGTGAAGGGTGATCTAACCTCTAAAGTGGATGGAAAATCCACCACAACCGTCAAAGGGAAGAACTCCATAACCTCCAAGGATGCCTTCACACTGAGCGTCGACAAGGAGACGAAGATCACTTCGAAGAAGGATCTGAAGATCGACGCGCAAGCCAAGTTGGATTGCAAATCATCGAAAGACAGCACGCTTTCCGCAGGCGGAAAGATGAATGTGAAGGGAGCAAGTAATGTATATTTAGGAAAATAATACGCTATCGATATGCCAGAACAAGTAGAAGGAGGCGCTACCAGTAGCACCGATAATAGTCAGGACGAAAAGAGCGATACCATAAAGGCATATATATTCGTCCTTTTCGATGGCACTAATAACAACATGTACAACATCGAAAGCTATAGGAAACTTGATGAGGAGAAATATGCCATAGTAAGAGGCGTAAAAAAATTCGTTGTGAGGAAACTTTTAAGAGGAAGTAGTACGGAAGAATTCTCCAATGTTGCCAGACTGAGCAAAGTTTGTAAAACTGATGTATCCTCCACCACGTGGGTTTCTTATGTCTATGTCGATGGTATTGGCACCTCCACCTCATCGGATTCCGGCATAGTGGGCCAAGGTCTCGGTGTTGGTGATTTGGGCGTGGAAGCAAAAGTCCAAAAGGGATGTGAGTTAATCGTAGGATGTTTGAACGACATGTACGATGAAAGTGGGAAGGAGGAATGTCAAGTCTCATTGAATATAGCAGCGACAGGATTCAGTCGCGGCGCAGCGGCGGCAAGAAGGTTCGCAAGTTGTGCGAATACGAGGAAGGGAGGTGAAAGCCCATACAACGTATGCCTGAAAAAACATCTGGAAAGTAGCATGAAAGAAAACATAACCCTCGAGAATGATACAGTCAACATATCCGTTCTTGGGCTGTTCGATACGGTTTCTTCGTTCGGCGTTGGGAAAACACTGAAATCCTCAAACCCCTTTCTCAGCAACAAGGAAACACTGAAAGAATATGCCAATAATGTGAAAGAATTATCTCTGAACGAGCTTGAGGCTGATTATATTTTCCAGTTGTGTGCGGCTGATGAATATAGGCTTCACTTTGGCCTCACAAAAGTTCCGGAAGAGGATAAAAATTACATTATTCCAGGATGCCACAGTGACGTCGGAGGAGGGATTATCGACAATAAAGAGGAAAAATACTCGATGATTTCAAAACTCCTCGATTATGGCAACATCAGCACACGTCGGTCCGGCAATGGGAATAAGACCAAGGAAGAATTGTTGAATGAGGGTTGGTTCACTAGTGCGGATATAGAAAATGGCGAGAGAATAGTGTCGAACAAATACTCATTTATTCCATTCACATATATGTTGGAAAAAGTGTTCAAAAAACATCTGACGGAGGTGAATAGCAAATTATTCGATGATTCCGCACAACGTTCTTTGCAATATGGACAGGATGCATGGAAGAACGACAAAGAATTGTCGCAAAAGGAAAAAAGTGTTTTGGATACATTCCTCGGCGATGTGATGGGGGATAAGGCCATGTACTCATTCCCTAATATCTCCAAGTATCTCGGAGACAGAAAGGATGAAATGAAAATCCTAAGAAATAAATTCCTTCATCTGTCATCACATGGGCATGCCGTACACGTAGCCTCTCCTGACAATGAGCGAATCGTAATTTAAATAAAACAAGATATCAATTAAGGAGACAACAATATGTCTGATACATCATGTTCTTGGGAGTTGAGATTAAGCGCACCCCTCTTATACCCGGTTATCGTAGATCATTTTTACGCCAAGTTCGGGAAGGAGGAAGCCATTACTTGCGACGCACTTATCGCACATAATGGCCTAGGCGACAATATGGGCAACAACACATCAGGGGAAGCCACCTCGTGTCCGACAGGCGTTGACATCGTGTGGTGCTCTTTACTAGAGAGGAAGTGGTACTTGGCGGAAATAGATTTTTCCAAGAAGGACCAAGAATGGGTGAATAATCTCTTTTCCAAGGGATATGAGGGATACGGCACCTCCCGGGCGGAAGGTCCGGGAATGATAAGAATGCCGTACAAGAAATTTAACATATGCTGTCTTCCTGGCGGTGTGGTTCGCATATACTTCTCTGGTGGCATTAGTCGGACCATTTGCATGGAAACCGTTTATCAGGGGGAAGAGACACATGATATGGACGACATCATCATCCATGGCTTAAAGTTCAACCGAAGTAATAGTTCCCGATATTGGGATGACGTTTCCGACTTCTATGATTTCAACTTATACGAAGGGAAATACAGAAAGGAACTGGATGAGCTAAAAAAGGAGGAATCCTCCTTTTATGAGTTCCTAAAGAACTACCGCGAGAGAAAGGGTGTGATTCCATTCGGTTTGTGGAACGACTACTATCAGCGATATGATTACAAGGTCCAAGTCGTTTTTGAGAACGAGAAGGAAAGTGTGCAGCAGGAAGAGAAGATACGCTTTACGAATGGAGAAAGTTATTCCCGCAAACCGCATATCAACCCGAACAACATCATCCTAAACCCTACTCCCATAAGGGAAATGTCCCTTTATTGGACAGTTCAGGACCGCTATTACTTCTGTAATTTGTTCTTCAACGAGGAGGAGACATTCTCCCTCTTCAAAAAGGCTTTCGAAGAAAACAAGGGGGATGCGGGCACCCTATCGATCAACGTGAGCAAATACAACAACTTCATCGAGATCTTCTTGAACATAGGGAAGGCATCCTATAAATTCGAAAAAGTTGAGATCAACATCTCCACAGCGATAGGATTACACGGCTCTAAGGATTATATCTACAGCAATTGTAATTACTCGCACAAAAACAAGTTTATCGGATTTTAACCGGCATTCGACTGATCATGAAGTATGATTTTGACAATATCAATGTGGCGTACGACTTCCTGTCTCGGACAACCTTCGTGACAGGGGAGCAGTTCGTCTACGAAAAACAGGACAAGATTTCCGCCAGACGGGACGGATCCGATTACATCTTCACAATGCTGGGATCCGAAGACGAAAGGGTCAACGGAGAGGAGATCAACGACTCGTATAGGATTCCTCTGGACTTCGGAAAGGCGATGTTCCCACTGCCATTGAGAGTCTCCGACGAAGGGAAATTGCTTGACATCGTCAACTTTGACGGATTGAAGGAACAGTGGGAGAAGAAAGCCAAAGAACTGGATGAATATTATGGATACGCCCCTGTCGTGCTCACTTTACACAGACAATACGAGGACGTTTTAAAGGATGACTCTTTCGTCAAAGTGTTGGCCAACAACATGATGTATCGACTCCTTTTCTGGCATGAATCATCCATTGCGGAACCCGTTAGCGTCCCTCACTTCCCGGAACCAGAGCGCGAAGCCTTTTATCTGTTCAGGGGAAAGCAGGTGACGAAGGATGGCGGCATCCATTACGAAACGCAGGAAACCTATGATGAGGGAAGCGGCAACATGGTCGGCGGAGAGGGAAAGCTGGATTTCACGTATGCTCCCGATGGACTCCCGCAGGAGATTAAACTATGGGTCAAATTGGAGGAGAAGGATAAAGGATATTTCTTCCACGAAGTGATAATGAAACGTAAATAATAAAAGAATAAAGATATATGGGAAAACAATACATAGTCAAAGGAGCGATGGCGCAATGCAATCAGAGCAAGGTGCCAATGATCGCACAGCTCAACCTGATACCGGACAACATGTTCGTGAACATGAACGGCAACCCCGTGGCCACGACCATGACGTTGGGTCCCGTCTTTGGTCCGGCGCCCTTCGGCATCTGCAACATGATACCGCCGACTCCGGCAGTTCCGACACCTCCATGTGTCTGTGCGATTCTGTCCTGGTCGGGGGCGGACACGGCCGTCAAGATCAACATGGTCTCCAGCCCGCTGACGAAGGACAGCAAAGGAACGTGCGCTTTGGGCGGTTCCATATCTTTCAAGATGACCGGGCAATTCCCGAAGCCCAGCATACCGCCTATACCGACGCCTGCTGTGCCCGATATGAATGCGGCGGCACCGAAGCCGAAGCCGGCACCGAAGATCCCAAAGGAAAAACTTTTAGGAATAAAATCCATAGAAGAACTTGATTTTGATACGGTCAAGGAATTTAGAAAATTCAATGAGAGTGACCGAAGGGAGATTATTGGCCAGTGGATTGCCAATGATATATTCCCTACAAAAATAATGAGCGCAGTAAACGAAAAATGTAATAGCAACGATAATATAACGATAGATCAGATTGAACTTGTCGACATAAATCTTCGTGCGGCAGCAGGGGAAAGTTTTTCCGAACCGCCTGAAAAAGCAGAGAAATTCAAACAAGTTCAGGATGTCGCGGATATCATTCGGAAAGAGTCGCTTAAAAATTCAGAGGTAATAACCAAAGCCTCACCAATAAACAACCTACAATTTTACGTGAAATTGGATAAGGATGGGAATCTAGTTTTCCCACCAGAGAATGAATACTGGAATGTAAAAGGTTGCGTCTCAACACCTTATGACGATTCGAACACGCTAAGCACCCGAAATAGAATCAATGTATTGGGATTGGAATATGATAACACTGATTGGATACCAGATGATCCATGTCTTAATTTCGTTTTAAAGGCAGATAATGACAGGAAGGGAAATGCAGAGCTTAACCGTCCAGGCGAAGGTAACCCAAACAATGGAGGTTGTCCGAACCCACCTTATTCAGGGGGTGGTTTTACTCAAGGCATGGGAATTGACATGTTTATTAGAGATGAGAACGCCACTAAATTTAAAAATGGTGATTGCATCAATATCTATAACAGCAATGGGGAATGTACTCATGTGTTAAAGTTCCACAGAGAAAAGGGGAAAGATTGGGGAAGATTCGAACTAGCTAGTGGAGACAAAGAATCTCTTGCTGATCTTGTACGACTATCTGACAAAAGAAAGCAGGAAAGTGATGAAAGAAGGGAAAAAAATAAAAATTAAGAATCAAAAATTAGGATAATATGTATAGCATTACGACCAGGTATTATTACGAATACGAGAAACGAATTATTGTGTACGACGACTCATTTGGACTAACAGACGACAAATCTTATGCTGATTATAGGGAAATCAATGAGGAAGACAAATCATATATTAAGGATAATGGATTTAACCTCGTACGAGTAGATTATGGACTTCAAGATGAAAAACCTCAGGATTTGGGGTTTGAAACCATAGAAGATGACAATGAGAATGTTTACATACCATTTGAGAACATCGATGATGCCATTAAAAAGAAAACGGAATATACAAGAAAGCAAGGTTATAACCACACATATAGGATTTCGTTTGCAAAATTCATTTCCTTATCCGACATCGAGTCATTATATAGGTTCACTTCATATATACAGATTGGTGGCAGAAAATTCCCATATATTAAATCCGATATTAGTATAGTGGAACTCTACCCGGATTTCGACAGTTACAAAGACAAGTTTTACATAAAAAAGTATAATCTGAACGACGAACAGATGGATTTCCTGAAGGAAAGAGGCTTTGAACTTGTCACTGACACACCGGAAGGACTATACTCCAGATATAAATATGAGGTTTTCCTTATTGGCTTCTCCGACATCGAAGGTTTTGTGATCGAGAGGGAGTACTGCGACATCAATGATTTCGGCAAAACTTCACGTCCCAAGTTGACGGGTAAAAAGGAGATCTATTTCCTTGATCGGGAACACCCCGACCCGGAAGTTTGGGAGATGCTGGAGAAGTATCGTCTTATTATATATTATGATGTATAATCATTGGATTCTTCCCTTTATCTTGCAAAAGTCCAAGTCATAATTATTACCTTGATATTCAGAGGAATGCGTACACATGGCTGATTATTTCTGATGATTGTTGAACTCAATGGGATATGTGCCCCTTGTTGGGAATATATGAAATTCGGCGAATCCATAGGACACGGAAGCTTTTGAAAAAACAGAAACATGAGCAATAATATGTATAGCATTACGAACTTATATTATTACGAGTACCAGAAACGAATTATTGTGTACGACTACTCATTTGGACTAACAATCGACAAATGTTATGATGATTATAGGGAAATCAATGAGGAAGACAAATCGTATATTAAGGATAATGGATTTAACCTCGTACGAGTAGATTATGGACTTCAAAACGAAAAGCCTCAGGATTTGGATTTTAAAACCATAGAAGATGACAATAAGAATGTTTACATACCATTTGAGAACATCGATGATGCCATTAAAAAGAAAACGGAATATACAAGAAAACAGGGATATAACCACACATATGAGATCTCGTTTGCAAAATTCATTTCCTTATCAGACATCGAGTCATTTTATAGGTTCACTTCATATTTACAGATTGGTGGCAGAAAATTCCCATATGTTAAAGCCGATAATGGTTTAGGGGAGTACTACCCGAATTCCGGCAATTACAAAGACAAGTTTTACGTGGATAAGGATTATCTGAACGACGAACAGATGGATTTCCTGAAGGGAAGAGGCTTTGAAATTGTCACTGACACACCGGAAGAACAATTCTTCAGGTATAAATATGAGGTTTTCCCTATTGGCTTCCCCGACATCGAGGGTTTTGTGATCGAAAAGGAGTACTGCGACATCAATGATTTCAGCAAAACTTCACGTCCCAAGTTGACGGGTGAAAAGGAGGTCTATTTCCTTGACCGGGAGCACCCCGACCCGGAAGTTTGGGAGATGCTGGAGAAGTATCGTCTTATTATATATTATGATGTATGATCATATGGATTCTTCCCTTTATCTTGCAAAAGTCCAAGTCATAATTATTACATTGATACTCAGAGGAATGCGGACACAGGGCTGAGGTTACTCGCCATGTGTCTTTGGAATATTAATATCATATGATCATGAATCGTTTCAGAACTTCGGGTTGTCCTATCGTTAGAAAGAATTTCGTTATATATTTGTGCCACCATATGATTTTTTCGAGCTTATGATGCGCAAATTCAAATATACCCTCCTCCTTCTATGCACAGTGTTACTGGGATGCTGTTCCAGCAATGGGAAACGGCCTACCGACAATGATGAGACGAGGAATCAATCGTCGCCGCAGCTCCCCGTAGACAGTCCGGTTCATGTCGAGACCAATCAACCGCAGGTGTCCTTAGACGACGACTTCCATAAGAACTATTTAGATGGCGACCTGAATCACGATGGCATCAAGGACTCGGTTTTCTACGAGGTGCCTGACGGGAATGGGGATACCCGAACAATCACTAAAATATATTGGGGGAAGGGAGACGGCAAGTACACGTTATTCAAGGCATTTACCCTTAATGAATCTAATTTGTTTCCGAACGTACACGGAGATACCCTGAGCTTTTGGGAGAACGGCATTAGCTATCATTTCCAATATGATAAAGACAACTTCTATTGGATCGGTTTTGACTTTCTCGACCTCTGTTGTCCCCAATATAGTCTGGATTACATAAACAAAGAGATGACATTCTTTTTTGACGAGATGAATCTAGCCAATTATGATTTGCATATGGATGGTTTTTACCGTACCAGTACCATAGATCTCCCCTTAGATAGTGTGCCATCATCGTATACAATTGACAAATGCTTCGAAATGGATTTTGATCACCTTGGTAAGTTTACCGATTTCGACACCTCATTCCTTTATCCAAAAGTCGATTCATTCATGAGAATCTTTATCAGGGAGTTGCCCAAACAGAGGGTGGAAGAAGAAGAGCAGATGTAGAAGGTGAGATGACACAACATGAGGATGGAATTGGATCCATGACCGAATGATTCCCTTTTTCATGAATCACTGTGTTTTTTTGAAAAATATTCCAAAATGTGCATAACTTTTGGGGAGATTTTTTTATCTTGCAATGGATTTTGGTTGGTGAATTAACCAGCATGAATTGAGTGTAAATGTGGGAGGAGGAGAAATCGTCATTCCCATGGAGATGGAGGTTGTGCTTAGGCGGTGTCTTGACAATGCCCATCCCCTATAAATTGAGCCGACAAGTGGTGAAGGAAGAAAATATATGGATCGATAAATAATAAACTATTGATATGGAAGAAGTAGAGATTTTGAACAAGACAAAAGATTCAAATGATGACAAGTCAGAGAAGAACGATTCCGTTGAAGTATATGTGTTCGTGCTTTTTGATGGCACCAACAACAACATGTACAACATCGAGACCTATAGAAAACTTGACGACGAGAAGCAATATAAGGGGCTCAAGAAATTCCTCGCGAAGATAAAGAGGCCTAGCAGCAAACAGGAGTTCTCGAATGTCGCCAGACTTAGCAAGGTATGCAAGGAGAAGGTCTCTTCGGACAAGTGGGTCTCCTATGTCTACGTCGATGGTATCGGGACCTCCACCACATGGGATTCCCCATTGGCGGGAGATGGTCTAGGCGTCGGCGATCTAGGTGTGGAGGCGAAAGTCCAAAAGGGATGTGAACTGGTTGTCCAATGCATAAACCGCATGGCCGAGGAGAGTGGGAAAAGCTGTGACATCACCCTGAACTTGGCGGCGACCGGCTTTAGTCGCGGCGCGGCTGCGGCAAGAAGGTTCGTGAGTTGCGTGAATGAGAGAAAGGGAGGCCAGAGTCCGTATGACGTGTGTTTAAGCAATCATCTGAACAAAAGCTTATGCCCCGAGGTCTGTCTGTCAGGTGACATCAAAGTGCCTATCCTCGGAGTGTTCGACACGGTCTCTTCCTATGGGGTTAAGAAAACATTGGTATCCTCATTCAAGATGTTGCCCAAGGAGACATTGCAGAAGTACGCCGACAATGTGAAGGAACTATCCCTGAATGAACTCGGGAATGCGGAAAACACCTTTCAGCTATGTGCGGCAGACGAATACAGACTGCATTTCGGATTGACGAAACTGCCGGATGATGACAACAATTACACTATCCCGGGTTGCCATAGCGACATCGGGGGCGGCTATGTCGACAATAAGGTGGAGAAATACTCCGTCAAATTCATCAAGGAGAAATACGAGATGGTTAGGCTCGGGAACGGGAATAAGACGAAGGAAGAGTTGCTGGATGAGGGATGGTTCACTGAAACCGACCTGGCCATCGGCGCAAGGGTCGTGTCGAACAAATACTCCTTCATCCCCTTCACTTATATGTTGGAGAAAGTATTTAAGGAACATTTGTCGAGCGTGAAAAGCATACTGTTCGATGACGGTGCCCGCGCGAAGGAGAAATTCGGGAAGGAGGCATGGGAAAGTGATGCTGGCCTGGAGGCTGACGAGAAGGCTGTTCTAAACGAATTCCTCGGCATGGTGATGTCGAAGAAGCAGTTCTATTCGTCCCCTAAAAAGCCCCAATATCTGCTGGGGAATATGGATAGGTTGCGCTTCCTAAGGAATAAATTCATCCATCTCTCCTCGAAATTCTCATTAACCAACATGGCATCCCCTGATAACGAACGTATCGTCATGTGAGGATAATTTCATCCATTATTTCATTATCAATTTAAGATCACTTTTTATGGACAAGAAGAATCTATGGGGGTTGAGAATGAGTGCCCCAAAATTATATCCGATATATGTGGACTGGATATACGCCAAATTCGGAGAAGAGCAGGCCATCACCTGTAACGCCAGTTTCGTCCACGACGGGATTGCCAGCATACTTGGCACAGACTCTCCGGAAGCGCCGGGGTATCCGCTTGGGGTTGACATCATATGGTGCTCTTTGCTGGAGAAGAAGTGGTATATGGCGGAGATAGATTTCTCCAAAAAAGATCTGGAATGGGTGAAGAACCTCATGGCTAAAGGGTATGAGGGATACGATAACACCTCATGGGAAGAGAAGTCGATCGTAAGGAGACCGTATGACAAGTTCAATGTTTGCTGCCTCCCCGGCGGTGAGATCCGCATCTATTTCTCCGGAAGCCGAAGGACTGTTTGCATGGACACGGTTTTCCGTGGAGAAGAGACTCACGAGATGGATGATGTCATTATCCATGGGACGAGATCCAACCGGAGCGAGTCTTCCCAGTATTGGAAGGATGTCTCCGAATTCTATGACGAGAATCTATATGAAGGGAAGTATCAGAAGAGCCTAGAAGAGTTAAAGGCCATGGATTCAAGTTTCTATGAAATCATAAAAAACTATCGCGAAAAGAGAGGCGTGATACCTTTCGGCTTGTGGACCGACTATTACCAACGGTATGATTATAAGATTCATGTGGCTTTTGAGAACGAAAAGGAGACCGTCCCGCAGTTGGAAAACGCCTATTTCTCGAACGGCGAGCGATACTCCCGCAAGATGCTTGTCAATCCCGGCAGTATCATCCTTTCTCCCTCCCCGATAAGGAGGATGGACATCTATTGGCTGGTTAAGGATCGTTACTACTTCTGTAACCTATTCTTCAACGAGGAGGAGACATTCTCCCTCTTCAAAAAAGCATTTGGAGAGCATAAGGGGGAAGAGGCCACGCTCTCGGTCAATGTGAGCAAGTACAACAACTACCTTGAGGTCTACCTGAAATTCAGGGACTCCTCCTATAAATTCGAGAAGGTTGAAGCCAACATCTCCACGGCGATAGGGTTACATGGCAGTAAGGATTATATATACAGCAATTGCGACTACTCGCACAAGAATGAGTTTGTCGGATTTTAGCTGTTCCACTGGACAAGGATGACCCTGGTTCTTCGTGAAAATACAATGCTTTTTTGAAGAATACTTGGAGAAAAGCAATGCTTTTTACATTTTTTTTTGTAACTTGCATTGTTTTCAATTAATTGGACAAGAGGATGGTCCCTTGTCAAAGATAGGTTTTAGTTCGTCAGAAAAAGAAAGAATGGATATATGGGAAAGCAATACATAGTCAAAGGAGCGATGGCGCAATGCAATCAAAGCAAGGTGCCGATGATCGCGCAGCTCAACCTGATACCGGACAACATGTTCGTGAACATGAACGGCAACCCCGTGGCCACCACCATGACGATAGGTCCGGTCTTTGGTCCGGCACCGTTCGGCATCTGCAACATGATTCCTCCGACTCCGGCAGTCCCCACCCCGCCATGTGTCTGTGCGATTCTGTCCTGGTCGGGGGCGGACACGGCCGTCAAGATCAACATGATCTCCAACCCGCTGACGACGGACAGCAAAGGAACGTGCGCTTTGGGCGGTTCCATCTCCTTCAAAATGTCCGGGCAATTCCCGAAGCCCAGTATACCGTCTATACCGACGCCCGCTGTGGGGGATATGAATGCGGCGGCTACAGCGCCACTACCAAAGGACGCAAAGGTGAAACACCAGTCGGATATGAATCCTTTGGCTGGGAATGAAGAACCGACAAGATACAACCGTGATTTCGATATCGAGCAGACTACTTTTTCTAAAAAGAAAAATAATAAGGATGTAAAGAAATGGACAGATAAAAATGGGGCAGAAGTGGATAATCCTAAAAGCTGCAACAATCTTGTCTTGCACTATAATGAAGATTTTGTTCCGAAAAATCCTAAAGTTAATCCTCCAAAACCACTAAGGAATGAAGGAAAAACAGATTTGATGCCATGGTATGGAGAAGACGGTATCGTGGAGTATTATCAAAAAGAAGGCAAAATAAAAGACATCAATCCTCCTGTGAAAGATGGGAAATGGGACGGCTCTATTCCATTTAATAAGGATGGTGTGCCTGATTTGGAATTCCTTTCAAGAGGTACCGTGACTATTGGTATTAAAGTGTATGGTAAAAATATACTAAAAAATCCTATAACTAAAAATGAGAATGGGAATTATGTTGGTGACGATGGAAGAGATGAAAATTTCAAAGTTGCGGATAGCTTGATAGCAAAGCAAAGAGGATGTTCTGTATCGGAAGTGGAAAAATGGAGATTGGAAAATGGTTACACATGGCATGAGATGGACGAGAATGGAACAATGCAGAAAGTTCCGTCCGCAGTCCATGGCGCAGTTTACCATCATGGAGGTGTCGATCTATTTAAGAAATTAAATGAAGATGGCAAACTTGTTGACTTTGGATTTAGGTCATCAACAGAACCGAGAAAGAAATTTAATTTTTGATTTAATAAAAAAAATAATTAACAATGGATAAAATTAACGACCCTGTATTCGGAGATTTGGAATACAACAAAAAAGAAGGCTATTGGACCAAGAAGGATTCTATTAATATTTGGGGAATTGACGACTTTAAGATTGATCTTATGGTCAAGTGTGGCGAAGATGAGGAGATTACGGAAGAGCAACGTAAGGCTTATAAATCATTTTTTAATAATTTGGAAAGGTATCAAAAGGAGATTCCCACAATTCTTTTAGCTTATTATAAGGACCATTACGAGGATATTGAAAGATCATGGGAGGTGGAAGAAGATTTAAAAATTGAGGTTGTAGATGAGCATGTGTTGTTGACATGTTTTAGTCTGAAATCATTATATATAGATCGGAACGGTAATTATGGATGGTTGGTTAATCTTATATGGACTGACAACCCGATCACAGTTGTCCTCTCTGGTGAT
>JAFZPM010000004.1 GCA_017550335.1 Paludibacteraceae bacterium | reverse complement strand
GTAGTGTCTGGGATATCAGGGATCACAGGCGGTATGGTATCCACAATCACAGGCGTGGTATCTGGGATGTCAGGGATCACAGGCGGTATGGTATCCACAATCGCAGGCGTGGTGTCCGGAATCTCAGGGATCACAGGCGGTATAGTATCCACAATCGCAGGCGTAGTATCTGGGATCTCAGGAATCACAGGCGGTATGGTATCCACAATCGTAGGCGTGGTGTCTGGGATATCAGGGATCACAGGCGGTATGGTATCCACAATCGCAGGCGTGGTGTCCGGGATCTCAGGGATCACAGGTGGTATGGTATCCGTAATCACAGGCGTGGTGTCTGGGATGTCAGGGATCACAGGCGGTATGGTATCCGTAATCACAGGCGTGGTATCTGGGATGTCAGGGATCACAGGCGGTAAGGTATCCACAATCACAGGCGTGGTATCTGGGATGTCAGGGATCACAGGCGGTATGGTATCCGTAATCACAGGTGTAGTATCCGGAATCTCTGGAATGGCAGGCGGTATGGTATCCGTAATCGTAGGCACGGTGTCTGGGATGTCTGGAATGGCAGGCGGTATGGTATCCGTAATCGCAGGCGTGGTCTCCTTTACCCAAACCTGTGTGATGCAGCTATCTACGGCTTTCGCTGAGTCGTCTTCCAAAATGAATTCGAACGCATACGTTCCTGCCGCAAGCGAGTCTGGCGAGAAGTTGCTTGTCAGGTGGTATTCTCCGCACGGGTTGTCGAATTCGGGTGCCGGTAGTTCTACCCAAACGTTGTTCCTTCCCTCTGGTAGGTAGAGTGTGGTGTCGTTCGGACAGTTGCGTAGATGAGCTGGCGGATATTCCTGGGTGGGTACAAGCCTAGAGTTGAGCCCTAAGCTGCAACCTAGCGTGTCTATGCAATCGTTCTCCAAGGGATATATGCCCACCATGTGTCGTGTCTTGATATTGTTCGGTCTGCATAGGTTTTTCTCTGTGGAGAATTCTATTTGACTCAGTCCGTCTGGTAATGAATCCGTCTTTTCGCAGATCGAGGAGGGGTAGGGGAGACATCTTGTAGAATCCTCTTCATGCCAAAGCACTGCGAAGCGTGTGGTGTCCGGCAGGATACTCTTCCATGAAACGCATTCCTCGCATTGCGTTGAGGATACTTCCACATCGAATACGTAAGGGATCATTTTGATCGCTGGCACGAAATCTTTTTCTGAAAAGGATGCGATGGATGAGGAGGTGCGTTTCGTCACCCATTTGTCTTCCAGGTAGTTGTAGACGCCTTCGAACTTCATCAGGCATTCCTTCCCTGGCGAGGGGTATATGTCTGACTCCTCGTTGAGCAATGAACCGTCTGTCAGCCGGTATCCGTATGCTGCGGCGTCTCCTACCGCATCTCCGTAAAAGACACAGTCCAGGGGAACACTCTCTTCCGTCAGATCCTCGGCTCTACCTGCGAAGACCGCTATGCCGTCCGCCGATGGTCCGCCGTTGCCTACCATGCCTATTCTCCATTGCTGTTTGATTCCGATGCCACCTGCCCCCTCTTGTTCGGTGCAATCCACTGAAAACCAGTTTTTCGGTGCGATCTCTTCGCTGTTTGGTCCGTTCAGATGGGGCGTCGGTCCTCCCAAATAGAAGGTCTCACCCATTTCCACCACACCTGAATCGAGTTGGATGGCGTAGGTTAATGTGCTTCCCGTCAGCCACCCGCTGGGACGGAGGATCGTACCGTTGTTGCAGATGATCACCGTATAGGGGGTCTCCGAAAAATCAATCCGTTCGGATGTGATGAACTGAACGTACTCGTAGACGTTGTCGTAGCTGGCGGGGTCTGCCATAATGCCACTGATAAGTACACTTCCGTATGTGTTGCTTATTGAAAAACAATAGATTAATACTGTGAATAATTTTTTTAAACACTTCATTTTTTTCCCAGTTATTTACAAACAAAATTGGTCCGTGGAATCACAACAGGTAATCTTGTCGCAAACCCAACAGGTTCTCTTTTTTTACCCCTTTCGGGTGTTATCGTCCGCGAATATATAAAATAGTTTTTAATAAAAGTGAAATGTACACAATATATTTTTAAAATAGAAAAATGATAAATAGTAAATCGTAAGTAGTTAAATAGTAAATCATAAACAGCTAAATAGTATATCATAAATAGTAAATCGTAAATAATTAAATAGTAAATACTTACAGTCTATTATTTGCGGTAAATAAAATTCCTGCAAGTGTAACCATAGCGATTTTTTTTCGCTGTTCCCCTTGCATTTCAAAAAATAATCGCTTACATTTGCGGTGTAATTTTTGCAGATATGGCATACAAAGTAAACATGAACATAGCTAACAGCCTTTATTGGTGGCGCCCGACTCTCTTTCAATCCCGGAGGTGAGCGAGTGCTTGTGTTTATGTTTAAACGATATAGAAAGCCCGTTGGAAATCTCCAGCGGGCTTTTTCGTTTCCAGTATTTCAGAAAAAAAACAAAATTAGTATAATAAGAAAATGAAGAAATTCAGTTATTCCATTCAAAGCAAGAAACTACTTGCCGACATGTACACTCCCGTGAGTGTCTACATGCGTCTCCGCGACCTGTACAGTAGCAGCGCGCTCATGGAGAGTTCAGATTACCACAGTATGGAAAACGCGCGCTCATACATCGGTGTGTCGCCTATCGCCTCCATCGCCATCGGACATGGGAAGTCGGAGATGACTTTCCCGGATGGTTCGGTCGTGAAGGGGGAGATCTCGGAGAAGTGCCATGTGGACAAGGTGATCCGCGAGTTCATGTCATGCTTCGACATCCAAGGCGCAGAGAACCTGCACTGTGGCCTCTTCGGTTACACCTCCTTCAATGCGGTGCGCTACTTCGAGAACATCGCCGTGAAGGATGAGACCCAGACCAAGAATGATGCGCCGGACATCCTGTACGTCTTGTTCAAGAACATCGTCGAGTTTGACCACTACAACAGTTCGCTCAAGATCATCTCCCTCTGCGCCGATGGCGAGGAGTCTGAGATCGCGAACATCGAGCGACAGATGAACCGCACTAATATCCGTGCGTACGGTTTCCACCCTGTGGGTGAGACCACCAGCACATTGACGGACGAGGAGCACAAGGCGAATATCCGCAAGGGTATCGAACACTGCCTCCGTGGCGATGTCTTCCAAATCGTTCTTTCAAGACGATTCATCCAACGCTTCGAGGGTGACGACTTCAAACTCTACCGTGCTTTGCGCAGCATCAACCCTTCCCCTTACTTGTTCTACTTCGACATGGGCGGTTTCCGTATCTTCGGTTCGTCGCCTGAGACCCACTGCCGCATCATCGGTAGCAAACGGGTGGCCTACATCGATCCGATAGCGGGTACGACCAAGCGTACGGGCAATGCGGAGATCGACGCACAGAACGCGCAATACCTGAGAAACGATCCGAAAGAGAACGCCGAGCACGTGATGCTGGTCGACTTGGCCCGCAACGACCTGAGTCGTAACTGCCATGGTGTGAAGGTGGATTTCTATAAGGATATGCAATACTACAGCCACGTGATCCACTTGGTGAGCCGTGTGAGCGGAGAGCTCGATGCGGATGCGGACCCGATCCGCACTTTCATAGACACTTTCCCGGCTGGTACGCTCTCCGGTGCGCCTAAGGTACGCGCCATGCAGCTCATCAGCGAATACGAGCCACACAACCGTGGCGCCTACGGAGGTTGCGTGGGTATCATCGGTTTCGACGGTTCCCTCAACCAAGCGATCACCATCCGTACCTTCGTCAGCCGTAACAACGAGCTGTGGTTCCAGGCGGGCGGCGGTATCGTGGCGAAGAGCAACGAGGAATATGAGCTTCAGGAGGTGAACAACAAACTGGGCGCCCTCAAGAAGGCAATCGAGATGGCAGAAACAATGTGAAACAATTAAATCGAACGTACAATGAAAATCGTTATCATAGACAATTACGACTCATTCACCTATAACCTCTACCATTTGCTGCGTGAGGTGGGTGCCGACACTACTGTGGTCCGCAACGACAAGTTCGCCTTGCCGGACTTGGAGCAATACGACAAGATCGTCCTCTCCCCTGGCCCTGGAATCCCTTCCGAGGCGGGTCTGCTGCTCGACGCGATCGACCGGTACGCAGGGAAGAAACCTATCCTTGGCGTGTGCCTCGGACATCAGGCCATCGGTCAATACTTCGGAGCGGAGCTCACCAACCTGACGGACGTGTTCCATGGGGTGCAGACAGACGTGCGCCGCATCAACGACGACTATCTGTTCAACGGATTGCCGGAGAGATTCCCTGTGGGAAGATACCACTCTTGGGTGGTGGACGCCAAGACAATGCCTAACACACTAGAGGTGACCGCCACGAGCGACGAGGGCTTGGTGATGGCGCTGAAACACAAGGAGTATGACATCCATGGCATACAATTCCACCCGGAGTCGGTGCTCACACCCGACGGAAGAAAAATCATCGAGAATTTTATAAACAAATAAACCCATACGATCATGAAACAGATATTATCACGTCTGGTGCTCCATGAGGAGCTGACATCCGACGAAACAGAACAGATACTCCTAGGCATCACGCAAGGGAAATATAGCAACGAGCAGATCTCCGCTCTCATCATGGCCCTTCAGATGAGGGGAATCACCGTGGACGAGTTGCTCGGATTCCGCAGGGGAATCCTCAAAACGGGTGTGTCGGTAGACCTCTCCCCTTACAAACCCATCGATATCGTAGGTACGGGTGGCGACGGCAAGAACACGTTCAACATCTCCACCTGCGCTTGTTTCGTGGTGGCGGGTGCCGGCTACAAGGTGGCCAAGCACGGTAACTATGCGGCTACATCCGTGAGCGGCGCGAGCAACGTGATCGAGGCCCACGGTGTCAAGTTCACCAACGACAACGACAAGCTCAAACGAAGCATCGAGGAGTGCGGATTCGTCTATCAGCACGCGCAGCTCTTCGCCACCGCCATGAAATATGTGGGAGGCATCCGCAAATCGTTGCAGATCCCTACCTTCTTCAACCTGCTCGGACCTATCGTCAACCCATGCCAGCCTAGCTACCAACTGCTCGGCGTGGCCAACCTCGACCAGATGCGTCTCTACAGCAATGTCTACCAGAAGATGGGCATCGGCTACGGTATCGTGAACAGCATCGACGGATACGATGAGATCTCCTTGACGGGCGACTTCAAGGTGGTGACCAACAACATGGAGAAGGTTTACAAGCCATCCGATGTGAACATGCCTATCTCCAACGTGGCGGACTTGAGCGGTTCGAGCCGTCAGACGTTAGAGGATGCGAAGGAGGTGTTCGATGCTGTACTGGAGGGTACCGCTACGGAGAGCCAAATCAACGTCGTGCTCATCAATGCGGCGTTCGCCATCAAGGTGATGGAGCCGAACAAGGACATCGAGGAGTGCATCGCGATCGCTACGGAATCGCTCAAGTCTGGCAAGGCATTGGGCGTCCTGAAGAAATACGTGGAATTAAACTCTTGATTATAACAATCATAGAAGATTCGAGACATGAACAATTATCTTGAAAGAATCATGGCGACGAAAGGCGAGTGCGTGGCCGAGGCGAAGCGGAAGGTCTCCCTTGAGGATGTGAAGGCCATGTGTGGCGACGTCCGCCCTTGCTTCTCCCTTGCGGAGAACCTGCGGAAGCGCAACGGAATCATCGCCGAGTTCAAGCGCCAGTCGCCTTCGAAGGGAGTGATCCACGGAGGCATAACGCCCAAGCAGGTGGTCGGATGCTACGAGCAGGCAGGTGTGAGCGCCGTTTCCGTGCTTACGGACACCCAGTTCTTCGGAGGCTCCATCGCGGACCTGCGGGAGGCGGCGTCGGTGCTCAATATCCCTATCCTCCGCAAGGAGTTCATCAATGACCCGTACCAGGTCTACGAAGCCCGCGCCAACGGTGCATCAGCCATATTGTTGATCGCGGCGGTGTTGGAACGCACCCAGACCCGGGATTTGGCTGCCCTAGCTAACGAACTGGGACTTGAAGTCCTGCTGGAGCTCCACGACGAGGAGGAGTTGGCATATATCACACCAGAAATCAATGTGGTAGGAATCAATAACCGAAATCTTCGTACCTTTGAGGTCGATTTGAACCACTCCATCTCCATGGCCTCCTTCCTGCCCAAAGAGACGCCTAAGGTGTCTGAGAGCGGCATTCGGAGCATAGACAACATGGTGATGCTTCGGAACGGAGGGTTCGACGGATTTCTGATCGGTGAGAACTTCATGGCGGCGGAGAACCCAGGGCAAGCCTGCATAGCGTTCTGCAAAGAGTATACGGACCGTTTATCACAAGGGAAATGAGCGACGCACCGTTGAAAATAAAGGTTTGTGGGATGGCTGATGCCGAGAACCTAAGCCAGCTGGCCCGCTTGAAGCCAGACTTCGTGGGGTTCATCTTCTACCCGAAGTCCAGCCGATACGTGGTGGGTCGCTTGTCCGCCGAGGCACTCGACGTGCTGCCTAGCACTACGAAAAGGGTGGGCGTATTCGTCTCCGAAAAGCCAGAAACGCTCCTCGCCCTCGCGAAGGAGTATGGTCTCGACTACGTGCAACTGCATGGTGACGAGAGCGTCGAGTACTGCCAAAGCATCAGACGCCAGGGGTTGAAGGTGATCAAGGTCTTCCGTGTCTCCACGGCGGACGATCTGGCGACGGTCGCGGAGTATGCCCAATGTGCCGACCTCTTCCTGTTCGACACCAAGACACCACTGTATGGCGGATGTGGGCAGGAGTTCGACTGGACCATCCTGGAGCAAGCCCAGGTTCCTTTGCCATGGCTGATCTCGGGAGGCATCTCCGCCGACAATATCCAGCGGGCATGCCAGACAGGCGCATTCGCCGTAGACCTGAACAGCAGGTTCGAGACTGCTCCCGGTGTGAAGGACATCCCATTGCTTGAAAAATGTTTTGAATCAATACGTAAATAACAGATTTTTAATTTATTAAATAGATAAATATATGTCGAAATACGATGTCAGCAGCGAAGGATTTTACGGACGTTTCGGAGGTGCATACATCCCTGAAATGCTCTATCCTAACGTTGAGAATCTGAAAAAGATTTATCTTGAGATATTGAATTCCGAGAAGTTCAAATCGCAGTACAAGCAACTCATGAAAGACTATGTGGGGCGACCTACACCGCTCTTCTACGCAGAGAAGCTTTCATCGATCTACTCGACCCATGTGTTCCTTAAACGTGAGGATTTAGCGCATACGGGAGCGCACAAGATCAACAATGCGATCGGTCAGGTATTGATCGCCAAGGAGATGGGCAAGACGCGTATCATCGCGGAGACAGGAGCTGGACAGCACGGGGTGGCCACCGCCACCGCCTGCGCACTCTTAGGCATGGAGTGCCACGTCTACATGGGCGAGGTGGACATTGAGCGTCAGGCGCCTAACGTAGCGCGCATGCGCATGCTCGGAGCCGAAGTGGTGCCAGCCAAGAGCGGTAACAAAACACTGAAGGACGCCACGAACGAAGCGTTGCGTGACTGGATCTCCAACCCGGAGGATACTTTCTACGTGATAGGATCCACCGTGGGACCATTCCCTTACCCGGACTTGGTCGCAAGACTGCAATCCATCATCAGCGAGGAGATGCGTTGGCAGCTTAAGGAACAGACCGGTAAGGAATTGCCGGACTACGTGATCGCCTGCATCGGTGGGGGAAGCAACGCAGCCGGTTCGTTCTACCACTTCGTCAACGATGAGCAGGTGAAGCTGGTCGCTGTGGAGGCAGCCGGTCACGGACTTGACTCGGGAGATACCGCCGCCTCCATCGCGAGGGGCTCGGAGGGTATCATCCATGGCGCCCGTACCATGCTCATGCAGACGGATGACGGACAAATCACGGAGCCTTACTCCATCTCCGCCGGACTCGATTACCCAGGCATCGGCCCTATGCACTCCTTCCTGGCGGAGGTGGGCAGGGAGACCGTTCTCTCCGCGACCGACGACGAAGCATTGCAAGCTGCTCTACAACTCACTAGGGAAGAGGGCATCATACCAGCGCTCGAGAGCTCGCACGCCTTGGCGGCACTGCCTAAACTGAAGTTCCGCAGCGACGAGAACGTGGTCGTGACCATCTCCGGACGAGGCGACAAAGACATGGCAACGTATATTAATCATTTAAAACTATAAGAGACCCATGAAAAATAGGTTAGACAATATATTGGATAGCAAGAAGGATTTGCTATCGATCTATGTGATGGCTGGGTATCCACAGCGCAATGACCTCATGACCATCTTGCGCGGGCTAGAGAAGGCGGGAGTCGATTTCGTGGAGGTCGGCATGCCCTTCAGCGACCCGTTGGCAGACGGTCCCGTGATTCAGGATGCAGGCAACGCGGCGCTCGACAACGGCATGAGCATCAAGGAGTTGTTCGCCCAGATAAAGGAGATGCGCAAGGAGATCACCATGCCCGTATTGCTGATGGGCTACATCAACCCAGTGATGCACTACGGCATAGAGAAGTTCGCCGCCGATGCGCACAGTGTAGGTGTGGACGGCCTCATCATCCCCGACCTGCCGTTCGACACCTACGTGAAGTCGTACAAGGCGCTCTTCGACGAGAACAGCCTGCACTTCATCCCGCTCATCGCACCGCAGACGCCGGACGAGCGCATCAAGCACATCGATGCGCATGCCGAGGGATTCATCTACACGGTCGCATCCGCAGGAATCACCGGTAACATCAAGACATCGGAAGACTACCGCACCCAGTACTTCGAGCGCATCCGCAACCTGCATCTGCGTAACAAGACCGTCATCGGTTTCGGCATCAAGGACCATGCCAGCTATACCCACGCTTGCAGCCACGCTGACGGAGCCATCATCGGTACCGCCTTCATCAAACACCTGAAGGAGTACGGAGCGAGCGAGGAAGCGGTCGGGAAGTTCGTGAAATCGATACGCTAAACGTCAGTCGTAGACATTTTAGCGGGACCATAAAAAAATCACGGCGGAAGGTCACATACCCTCCGCCGTGTTGTTTGTATACTCCTCAACCTATAGCTTCACTTGTATTGAAGCGGACAATTTCAGTCCGTTCGAGAAGAGGTAGGTCACCGTGAGTTGGCAGTGAACCCAGTTTAGGGAACCACGCCGAAAAAAAAGGGCTCTCCACAATGATGAGGAGAGCCCTTCCTGTTTTTTCAGTATTTAAATTACTTGATGTAGAAAGTCAATGTACCGAAGATAGTACCATTCTTGCTCTTGGCACTTGCTCCAGATTCTACTGCATTTCCTGCAGCAGCTGCTGCATCTTCTGCATCTTTACTTGCACTTCTGTAGATGTCGAGGAGACCGAGGTCGTAACCCAAAGTCAATTTAACTTTCTCAGAGAATGCCAAGCCGACACCCATACGAAGACCGAAGTCGAATCTGTCAGCAGCACCGTCGCCGAAAGATTTGTCGTCTTTTGACTCATCTGCCTCAACACCAGTGAGCTGGGTATCGAAATCGCTGCCATCGTAGTCGTAGTCGAGGTCGCCATAATCACCAGTCATAGAGTTCATAGCGTCTCCCAACATATCGAACATGCCGTTCATCATGCCGCCGAGGCTGCCATCAAGTTTTGTTTTCGTCTTACCACCAACACCGAATGCTACGTATGGACCAACTTGTGGAATCAATCCGAAGTCGCCAAGGTTAATACGATAGTTAAGGGTGATAGGAACCTCAACATAGTACAGGTTGGTAGTCGTTGTAGTCTCCATGCCAAACATGTTTACCACGGTCTTTCCTCCTTTTCTTTGGAAGGTCAAACCACCCTCAACGAAGAAGTTGTCAACGAAAGCGTAGTCGAATACAAGACCACCTTGGATGTTGGCGATGAACTTGTTCTCGTAAGAGAGTTCTTCCATGTTGACATCCTCATAAGGGTTATCTGTGTTGATCTTTGTCAAACCACCACCGACAGTGATACCGAAGTTGAAGTCACCTGCGTTTGCCTCCTGCGCGAATGAAGATGCGCCGATTGCGAAAATGCTAAAAACCGTTAATAAAATTTTTTTCATACCATATAAATTTTAGTTTATAAATATAATGTAAGACAAAGTTAACAATTATTTCCATATTTGTACTTAATTGTCCAAAAAAATACACATTGTGGATGAAGTTTTTTAAATATTGAAAATTTTTACAAAAGAAAACAAAAGCGGAAGGTCCTTTCAAGATCGGTATCTCCCTTTGTTTTTGGATATGATATTATTTTTACGCATCTTTGTGATATGAAAAAACAGAACTTGTCTTTAGAGCAAAATCAGGTGCAGGATGATTTGATGTCATTGATGAAGGACCTCCGGGAAAATGTTCCTATGAGGGTTCGTTATGTGCGCCTAGGCAGGATGCTCCAGCGTACGGTTTCCGAACTGGGTAGCCACCTGCATGTGATCTATTCCAACCAGTCGTCCTACATCAATGCGATATGCAAGGAGCGCAACTATCCGCAAAGGGGGTCGTTGCAGGTGCTTCGCCGGCATGTGGATGATACCTTGCGGAATCGTTTTTCCCCCACTGAGGAGGATTTCCTCTTCGATGTGAAGGCGATGGCGGAGGCCCTCTCTTTCTTCTTCCGCGTCCCCCTGCCCATTGGTTTGACCGAGGCTTTGCCTGAGGCGTGGCGTAACTTGGAGTATACGCCGGAACCCCGCCATCTGGTCAAGTACGCGCGTCTCCGCATGACGGTCAGCCGTTGGACGGATTGCCTGCTGTACGGGGAGGTGGATAGCTCCTCAGGGGATACGTTCGACGGGGAACTCACCGCCGCCTACACGCAGGTGAGCGATGACGCGTCGATGGCTCAAGCCACCCGGCATCTGGGTGACACCTTCGCCGAGTTGCGCGCTTCCCTCTTCGAAGGGGCTCAGGTCAACCTGCTGGACGTCTCCGTGGAGGTCCGGGAGGATGGCTCTCTTCTGTTCGTGCCTGAGTTGGTCGTGTTCGAACCGGACTTCCTCGTCGACATCACCGCCATCACGGGTTGTATCCGCACTTCCGGAAGCCATGCGTTGAACCACCTGTTGCATAAGGTGGAACCTCCGGCCCGTTCGGCTGCCATCACGATCGGTAACGTGGCGAACCAATTCCTCGATGACTGCGTCAACCAGACGAAGGAGGAGCCTGCCTCGTACGAGGATTCCATGAAGAAGGCTTTCAGCGCCGACCCGATACCCTTCTGCACGATGGAGGAGATCAACGCGGAATTCTTCCGGATGACAAAGGATCAATTCAATAACATCAAACATACGGTGGACAAAAGCTTCGACGAGGTGGGCATCCACCTGCGGGAAGGTGTCGTGCTTGAGCCTTCGTTCATCTGCGAAGCGTTGGGTATGCAGGGACGTATGGACTTGCTGTCGGCGGATTACCGCAAGATCGTGGAGCTGAAGTCCGGCAAGGCGGAAGAATGGAACCGAGCGGAGCCGGAGGCGCGCGACGAGCATCTGCTGCAGTTGACCCTCTACTATGAGTTCCTCCATTACAACCTGGGACTCGATTACGCTGAGGTGAGCAGTTTCCTGCTCTATTCCCGCTACCCGAGGATGAAGGATTGCCGCGCTTCCCGCAGAATGGTGAGAGAGGCTTTGCAGCTCCGTAATAACATCGTGGCGTGCGAATGGAACCTGCTGGGTGGCGCTTCCCGTAGCCTCTATGCCAACCTTACTCCTCAGGTGCTGAATCCAAAGAACCTGTGCAGTAAATTGTGGACGCAATATATCGAACCGGCTATTTCCGACACGTTGAAGCCTTTCCATTCCGCCGATGAACTGGAACTGGCATATTTCCACACCTTCTTCTCCTTCGTGGAGAGGGAACTGTTCTTGTCGAAGATCGGATGCTTCTCCGCAGACAGGAGCGGGGGCTATTCCGACGCTTGGAACTTGCCTGCGGAGGAGAAACTGCGTAACGGTAATATCATCATGGACCTCACTATCGAACAGTTCAACGTGACGGACGGACTGGATGTATCCGACCAGTCGGAGGCGATACGTAACATTCGGTTCCATTGGGTGCAGGATGACGAGAACCTGGCTAACTTCAGGGTGGGTGACCTGGTGATGGTCTACGAACGCAATGGAGAACAGGATAATGTGACCAACAAGCAGTTGTTCCGTTGCTCGGTCGAGGGATTCGATTCGGACAGTGTGGTGGTACGCCTCACCTACAAGCAGCGTAACCGCTCCGTCTTCAGGCTGGATAGCCGTTATGCGATGGAACATGATATGATGACCTCCTCCTTCAATGCCATGACTCGCTCGCTGCGGGCGTTCCTTGTGGCTCCGAAAGAGCGTCGCGACCTCTTGCTGGGCAGGCGCGACTTCCGTTTCTCCACCCGGCAACCCATACCTCGCCCTTCGATGGAAAGCGAGCGGGTGAACGACATCGTGGCGGACGCTCTTCGTTCTGAGGACTTCTACCTTCTGGTGGGACCTCCCGGAACGGGCAAGACCAACTTGGCGATGCGTACCATGGTGGATAATTTTTTGGCTGATCCGAAGTGCCGTATCCTCCTCATGGCTTACACGAATAGGGCGGTGGATGAGATCTGCCGGATGCTGTATGCTTACGATCCCACGTTAGACTATATCCGCATAGGCAATGAACTGAACTGTGACCCTGCCTTCCGCAACCACCTGCTCAAATACCAGATAGAGGGGTGTGCCAACCGTACGGCGGTGAAGGACAGACTCTCCCAACCGTGCGTCTACGTGGCGACGGTCGCCTCCATGGATGGGAAGACGTCTCTGTTCGACCTTATCCGCTTCGACGTGGCCATTGTGGACGAGGCTTCGCAGATATTGGAGCCGCAGATCCTTGGCTTGCTGTGCGCCCAAGCAGTGGGTGGTGGACCTGCCATCCGCAAGTTCGTCATGATAGGCGACCACAAGCAGTTGCCCGCCGTCGTGCAACAAGCGAGGAGCGAGTCGGAGGTGACCGTGCCTGAGTTGCGGGCTGTCGGGTTGGAGAACTGTGCGGACTCCTTGTTCGAGCGGTTGCACCGCCACATGATGGCGCACAGTGAAGTGAAACCGGGCATGCTCGATACGCAATGGCGCATGCACCCGACCATCAGTGAGTTCGTCAGCCGTGAGTTCTACCATGACGCCTTACGGGTAGGACGTAACCCCCATCAGTTATGCGCTGCTTTACCTTCCTCAAGCGAGGAGGAGACCCGCCAACGTGCCTGTTTCCCTAAAAACATGCCGTTGAATGCGAAGAATATCCATGAGTTCGTGCGCACCGTGCGGATGGGTTTCGTGGACGTGCGCAAGAAGAGCCGTCCGGATAACAGTAAAATCAATGCGGAGGAGGCGGAGGTCGTGGCGCAAATGGTGTTGTCCATTGCCCAACTGAATGCATCCGACCCGACCTTCAAGCTCTCCGAGCGGGTGGGCGTCATTGTCCCTTTCCGTAATCAAATTGCAGTCATCCTCAAGCAGTTACGGATGCTAGGCGTCGAGGGGGCGGAACATGTCGTGATTGATACGGTGGAACGGTTGCAGGGCGGACAGAAAGACTACATCATCTTCTCCACCACCATTAGCCAATACTATCAGTTAGGCATCTTGAGCGAACCTGTGGAGGTGGAAGGACAGTCGGTGGACCGTAAACTGAACGTGGCGATCACCCGGGCCCGGAAGCAACTCTTTGTCGTCGGCAATGACCCACTTCTGAAGATGTCTGATATTTACGGGAAACTGATAGCGTATTGCCGTGGAAAATAAAGAACCGTCCATGACAACCGGGTGTGTCTTGGACGGTCCGTATGCGTTATAAATCATTCTGAATTTGGATGAAGGAGTCCTTGCGGAACCTTCGTGGCGCCTTATTTTGCGATGATGAGGATCTCCGTGCGTCTGTTCAGCGCTCTACCTGCGTCTGTCTTGTTGTCCGCTATGGGTTGTTCCGCACCGAAACCTTTGTATTCCAGCCTGTTGGTGGGTACTCCCTTCTTGACGAGGTATTCGTAGGCGGCTTTGGCCCTGTCGTTGGAGAGGGTCATGTTGTACTCTTTTGTGCCCTTGTAGTCGGTATGTCCGCATAGCCTGATCTTCACGGTCGGGTTTTCCCGCATGAACTGAGCGACTTTATTCAGCTCGAAGTGGGAGGCTTTTTTCAACGTAGCCTTGTCGAAGTCGAAGAAGATATTCTTCAGGGTGATTTTCTTGCCCACCTCGATCTTCTCCAATCTCACGTTATTGTCCTTGGTGAGGTCCACCTTCCTTTTGGATTTTGCCGCAGGATTCTTTGTCTGTGTGTTTTCGTCGAAATTATCCGAGAAGAAGAGATAACCCTTTTTGCTCACGTTGACGCCATACTCCTCATCGCTTGGCACGCAGGCGATGAACTCACCGCTCTCCTTGTCGGATACGGAGCGGAAGATGGTACGGTTGCTGGTTGTTCCGTAGACGTCGATGGTCGCCTGCATCGGTAGTTTCTTGTCTGCGTCCACGATCGTTCCCGTCGCGTATTTCATGCTTTTGGCGGGCCTCAAATTGCCCTCCCCTAAGGTGAGTTCGTAGATGTCCCTGCCTTTCCAATTCTTTTCTTGTCCGTCGGAGGAGAAATAGGCCTTGTCACCGTAGGCGTTCACCACGAAACCGGTCTCGTCCTTGCAGGTGTTGATAGGGTATCCGATGTTTTTGGGAGTGCTCCATTTCCCATTGTCGTCCCTGTAGGTGACGAAGATATCATGGCCACCCATTCCTTTCCTTCCCTTGGAGGAGAAGTAGAGGGTGCGGTTATCCGCATGGATGAAGGGAGAAAGTTCGTCCTCCGGGGTGTTGACGGTCGGTCCGAGGTTGACGGGCTCCGAGAACTTCAGCCGCCCATCCTGTTGTATTTCGACGCGGCATGCCCAGATGTCGCATTTGCCCACTCCGTTGGGACGTGTGCTGGCGAAGTAGAGCACGTCACCTGTAGGGCTAAGCGATGGGGATGTCTCCCAGTGGCGGGTGTTCACGGGAGCACCGCAGTTGATGGCGGGGGTCCAACCTTTCCCTTCGTGGATGGAGTAGTAGATGTCGCAACCGCCCATTCCGCCTTGGCGGTCGCATGCCACGAAGAACATGTATCGTCCGTCCAGGGAGATGCTCTGAGCCCCTTCGTTGCCTATGCTGTTGATGGATTGTCCGACATTCTGTGCGGTACCCCATGCCCCGTCCTCACGTTTGCTGAGGTAGATGTCCTCGTGGATGCCCCGTCCGAAGTCCGACTGGCCTTGCCGTTTGTTCAGTTTGCGCGTGAGGGAGAAGTACCCCTCGTTCGCGGTCAGGCTGGGCCAATACTCGTCGAACTCCGTGTTGATGGCGTTGCCCATGTTGCGGAAGTTGAAAGGGACAGGCTCCTGCTTGAGTTCCAATGCGTCCTCGCACTCCCGGATGCCCGCTTGCGCGCGTTTGTAGTAGGTGGTCTCCGTGGTCGGGATGAGCTCGTATTGCTTGATGGCGTTCGTGTAGTCGCACAATCCGTGGTAGGCGCCGGCCAAGCGCATGACGGAGTTGTAGTAGCGTGGCATTTTGGGTTTGGCCACGTTCGTCAGTGTGGCTATCTGCTTCTCGCTGTCGCACATCCTCGCATAGAGTTCCGCCAGCGTCCATGAGGCGTCCACGAACTCCTTGTTGGAGGTCACCAACCCTTTGAGGAGGGGAAGCGCCTCTTTGTATTTCCCTTCGTTCATAAGGATCACCGCTGTCTCGTAGGTCTTGATGTCTTTCTTGCTTTGCCCATATACCGTGCCGCATAGGGCGAAGAGTAGGAGCATTATGATCGTTCTTTTCATGTTTATTAGTGTTATGATGCAAAGGTAGAAAAAATTCAAGAACTATCATCCCCGATACGAAACACTTAGTTGATCGCGCCTAACTAATGTCTTTCGGCCCCCGATCCTTAGCTCTTGGTTTAATCGTTCCAGATTTTCCAGGCGGCGACGGCTTGTCCATGCAACATCTCCAGCCCGTTTTTCGTGCGTGCGCCGCGTTCCTTGGCGAGGCGACAGAGAAGGGTCTCTTCCGGATTGTATATCAGGTCGTAGACCAGATGCTCGTCGCTTAGCAGTTCGGTGGGGAAGGGAGGTCTCTCGTCCACCTTCGGGAATGTCCCCGCAGGGGTGCAATTGACGATCAGCTTGTGGCTGGCGACGATCTCCTTGCCGAGTTCCTCGTAGGTGAGCATTCCCTCCCTCTTTTGTCTGGAGACGAGTTGAGGCTCGATGCCCAGTTTCTTCAGGATGTATAGAATCGCTTTGGAGGCTCCGCCGGTTCCGAGGACCAACGCTTTTTGGTGTTGGGGTTGGAGCAATGGTTTCAGGGAAGTCTCGAATCCGATCGCATCCGTGTTGAATCCTTTGAGATGGGTCTTCCCCCCTTTTTTGCTGAATTGTATGGTGTTGACCGCTCCGATTTCACGTGCGGTGTCGTCCAGTTCGTCCAGGTAAGGCATGACCACCTCCTTGTAGGGGATGGTGACGTTGAGGCCATGGAGGCCTTCCGTTTCGAGAAGTTTCGGGAACTCCTCGATGGTGGGCAGTTCGAACAGGTCGTAGCGTGCGTCGATTCCCTCACGGCTGAATTTCTCCGTGAAATAGTTTTTCGAGAAGGAGTGCACCAGTATCTTCCCGATGAGTCCGTATCTTTCCATGCTATTTCGTCTTTTTAGGGTTGATGATTTCGTCGATCCTCGCCATCCTTTCGCTGACGATGAGCTTGCAAGTGTCCTTGCTTGTCATGAAATGGGTGGTGTCCTTGCTCAAATTGATCTCCACTCTGCCCTCTTTGTAGAGGAAGAAGATGGTGGAAAGACCCGTCATTTTCTGTAACTTATATCTAGGTTCTCCCGCATGTTCCTCTCCATACGAGTAGATGTCCACGGCTCCGATTACCTTTTGTTCCCCGGTCAGGATCGTGTCGGCCGAGCGGGTCGTGTTCTCTCCTGAGATGAGTTTCAGGTGGGAGGTGGAGAATATCGTGTCTTGGAGCTCGTTCTTGATCACGTAGGTGTATCCACTTTGTAGGAAGAGAAGCAGTTTGTCGTCCGTGATGTCCAATTGGTATACGCCGATGCCATCCACGTCGGCCGGTCCTTTCCAAAACTTGCGGAAGGCGAGTTCCTCGGAGACGCGCGTGTAATCTTGGTTGCTGGCTCGCATCTCTGGTATTTTGTAGAGCGACACGCTGGTCTCGATGTCCCAAACTCCCTTTCCAGGCACCTCGTTCCGTTGGGCGATCACCAGGCTATCGCCTTGTCCGAGCCTTTTCTCCAAGTTGGAGTTGTTGCCTTCCACACGGTAGGTGACGATCAGAGAGTCCTCCAATGTTGTCTTGTTGGTGATGACGTACCTGTAGTCTTGTTCCTCGTTCTTGCATCCGGTGAGGGTGGCCGCAAGTAGGGTGAGCAGAGCGAGCAGGGTGAGTTTTCCTTTTGTCATGATATGAGCTGTTTTAGTTGAGGGTCGTCCATCGCCTCCGGGCAAATCTCGTAGAATGCCTTGAATGTTTGGCTGTCAGTGGCGGACGACTCTTTTAGGTATTTCACGCAGAGGGGGTAGTTCCCCATTTTGTAGAACACGATGGAGAGTAGGAGAGGCATCCCGTTGATGTCTTTCTGGACCATCTGCGCTTGTTGGTATTGGTAGAGCGCGAGGTCGTACTTGCCGTTGTCGACGTATAGGTTCCCCAGTGCCACGAGGGCGTCCACTTGTGAGGGGTTGAGGCGTAGCGCATGGTTGTAGCATTCGATGGCCTCTTCCTGACGTTCCGAATAGATCAGGGCTTCCGCCTTCTGCACCCACAGGTTGCTGTTGTTCGGGCTGATGCGGAGGGCTTCGTCGATGTAGAGGAGAGCATCCTCCGGTTTCTCCATCTCCAGGCAGCATGCGCTGAGTCCTGTGAGTGCGTCGATGTTACCGCTTTCGATGTCGATGGCCTTCCTGTAGAGGATCATGGCGTTGGCGAAGTCCTCCATTTTCTCGTAGCATTCGCCCATGAGGACGTAGTTGTTGCTAGTCTCGCCCGTCAGGTCTGAGTATTCCTCGTAAGCGTCGGCTGACTCCTGGAACCTGCCGCAGAGGAAGAGCGCATTCGCCTTCTGCAGCAACGATTGGTAATCGTTCGGGGTGATCACGTAGGCGTAATCGAAGGCCTCGCAGGCTTCCGTGTACTGCTCTTGGTAGAAGTGCAGCTGTCCGATGTTGAACCATGCCTCGTTGGAGTACGGGGTGATGTCGAGGATGCGGTTGTAGACCTCTATGGCTTTGGGGAACTCCTGCTTCTGTTCAAGGCTGAACGCCTGCTCGAAGAGGATATCCGTGTTGTTGGGCGCGATGGCAGCCGCCTTCCCGAGGAAGCGGAGCGCCTCGTCGTATAGCCGGTTGTCGTTCAGTGCGTAGGCGATGTTGAGGTACGTGCAGTAGTCGTCTCTGTCCGCCTTCTGTTCCATCTCTTTGAAGATGAGCATGGCGTCGTCGATAAGTCCTTTGCGGAGGAATATTTCCCCTTTGAGGAGTGCGGCGTCCTCGTCCGAGGAGTCGATGGTCTGGATGTAGTCGATGATGGAGAGGGCCTCTTTTGTCTTGCCCGTGTCCGCGTATAGCCTCGCCTGCTTGGATAGCAGGGTGGTGCTGTTCGGGTGTAGTTTCCTTCCGTATTGGATGGCGGTCATGGCCTCTTCCGTCTTCGCGTCGTCCATGTAATGGTTGATGATGGTCTCGATCTCGTCCACCTCGAAGTAGCCGAGTTCCCCTCCCTTGATGAAGTTTTCGTATCTGCCGACCACCTCGTCTTCTTGCTTCCTTGTATTTGGATTTCTGTCCCTTTTCATGTTGGAGAATGGTGCGTTTTGCCGTCAAACGCACATGTTTGGCGCAAAATTAACTCAAGTCGCTCTATTTTTTATTATTGTATAGGAAAAACTTATTAACATTCTTTTGATGATATTGTATAGAACATTATTTTTGTGGTGATTTTCGCGTTAATGTTTTGCGAAGTTTTTTAACTTTGTGGAATTTAATAGGGACTTCTGTGAAGATGTCCGGGGAAAAGTAGTTTTAGGGGAGGGGAGACCTTCCCGTAGTGATGTGAATTTTAACAATTTAATAACAATAAAGAGTTCATGAGAAGGTTTTATTTAACGATGCTGACAATGTTGATGTCGGCGGCTGCCCTTTGGGGAGAGGCTCAGACAGGCGTGCTGACTGGGACAATCTCTGGAAAAGAGAAATATGTGGCAGGTAAGAACAGTTATCTAATGGATGGGTATGACGTGAATGTCGCGTACAAGGTTGTGATGGGTGCGCCGGTTTGCACCGCTAACATGACGTGGACCCGCCATAACAGCTATGCGGTGAAGTCCAAGAAGATTGCGTACGCTCAATTGTCTGAATACCCTGATTTGAAGGCTCGTTATGATTTGATCACTCCTAAATCGGTGGAGTGCACTTATACAATCATGTTCTATTCCGAGAACTCGAAGGCATACATCGCTTCCGCTAAGGCGAAGACTGTCCTCACATTGTTGGAGAAGGCGGGTGCTACGGTTTCCCCTTCCATCCCTGAGAATCTGTCGTGGAAGGAGTCTTTCACGGATGTTGTGATCGGACAGCAGGATGCGAAGAAGCCGGGTGTTATCATTCCTAACGCGGCGTTGGAGGAGTTCTTCAAGAGTTCCAGGATCACATCAGGCAAGTTGGACCCTAAGGCTCCGGGCTTCGCTTACGTGGGTAGTATCCAGAGAATCTTCAGGGAGGCTACCAGAATCGATTTGGTGAACACTTCGGTGACGGTTAAGTGGAACGATGAGGACTACAACTTCATCTCCGAGGAGTATGGAAAGAGAAAGTTGGCTGAGTCTTATCTCTCTAAAAAGGATACGGTCAATGCTGTGAAGACATACACGAGCAACAGGAAACGTGAGATCCCGGTGAGTGTGAACGCTCCGTTCTTCTGGAGAACCACTTCTGTCCCTTACGAGGTTTGCTTGGACGCTATCTCGACGGGTGACGAGTTGTATGCTCAGCAGAAGTGGGACGAGGCGTTGCCTTTCTATCAGAAGGCGGCTAAGTCTGACGAGAAATTCGCTTACCCGGCTAACCGTGTGGCGAAGATCCAGAAATACATGGAATACAAGTCTAACAGAAACGTACGTGACCTTGAGTTGATCTACGTGGAGGGCGTCGGAGGCATGAAGTCCTTCTACATGGGTAAGACGGAGGTTACGCAAAGACAATGGATGCGCGTGATGCATACGAATCCTTCCAAGTTCGGCATGAGGGGCAACGGTGACGCTCCTGTCGAGAATGTGACTTGGGAAGAAGCATTGGAGTTCGTGAAACGCTTGAGCGAAGAGACGGGTATGAAGTTCCGTTTGCCTCGCGCCGACGAGTGGATGTATGCCGCTAAGGGTGGTAAGATGGCCATCAACACACAGTTCAGCGGTAGCGACAACTTGAGCGACGTGGCATGGTGCGCATACAACTCCGAGGAGAAGACCCACAAGGTGGGCGAGAAGACCCCTAACGAGTTGGGTATCTACGATATGACGGGTAACGTCAGTGAGTGGGTGGCTGATTCATATGACAAGGATAACCGTTACGTGAAGGGCGGTTCTTGGTCTGATGACGCGGCTAACTGCGTGATGACCGCCGACGAGAAGAGGTCTCCGAAGTACAAGAGTGGTAACATCGGTTTCCGTGTGTGCCAGGACGAATAATCAATGTGTAAAAAATAATATTAGGATATAATGAAAAAGATAGTATTGTTTTTCATGATGGCAAGCGCCTCTTTGATGGTGTTCGCCGACAATAAAAATATAAGCAAGGAGGAGTCCCTTGCTCGCAAGAACTATTTCAAGGCTGTGGATTATTTCGAGGCTGGCGATGCTAAATCCGCTCTCAAATATGTTGACTTGGCCGAGAAGGCGTTGAACAAGACCAACGCGCGTTTGAGCTACGTGAAGGCGAAGGCTTTGTACCAACAGGGCGATTTGGTGGAGACACAGAAGGCTTGCTCCAAGTATTTCTCTTCCAACCCTATGCAGGACAATGGTTATTTCGAGATGACCAAGATCCTGGATGACGTGACGACTCAATTGAACGCCGCCGCCGCTCAACGTAGGGAAGAGGCTGCCGCTCAACGTGAGGCGCAGATCGAGGCTGCCGCACGTGCGGAGGCTGAGGCTAAGGAGAGGGCTGACGTGATGGCTTCGGCGGCTGAGCGCCGCGCGAAGGATGCGGAAAACCAGGCTGCCGTGGAGGCTAAGATCGCGGATGAGTTCAAGGCTGTGCAGGCTAAGAACAGCAAGGACGCTTATCAACAGTTCATCTACACTTACCCTTCCAGCAAGACGGCCGCTGTGGCTAAGGCTGAGATGTTGAAGAAATGGCCTGCTCCGGTTCGCGTGATGAGAAAGAACAAATATGGTTACCAGAAAGGCAACGATTTGGTCATCAAGGCTAAATATGACAACGCTTCCGAGTTCAGCGAGGGTCTCGCCCGTGTCGGCAAGGCTAACAAGTATGGCTTTGTCACTGAGGATGGCAAGGAGATCGTTCCGATCCAGTTCTCTGCGGCTAGCAACTTCAGCTATGGCTTCGCCGCTGTGAAGTTGGATGAGGGTAATTGCTACTTCATCGATAAGACGGGTAAGAAGTTGGATGACCAAGTATATTCTGACGCTAGAGCGTTCAACGAGGGATTGGCTCCTGTTCAGGCGAAGGACAGCTACCTTTACGGTTTCATCGACACGAAGGGTAACACGGTCATCGAGCCTAAGTTCAACAACGTCTCTTGGTTCTATGAGGGCCTTGCGGCTGTTTGCAAGAACGTCGGCGGTGCTAAACGTTACGCTTACATCAATAAGGACGGAAAGGCTATCACGGACTTCGTGTTCGAGGAGGCTAAGGATTTCCAGAACGGTGTGGCTCGTGTGAAATCGAACGGTAAGTTCGGTCTCATCGACAAGTTCGGCGCCCCTATCACGGAGTGCGTGTACGATTATATCTCCGATTTCGCTAACGACGGTTATGCGCTCGCTAAGAAGAGCAACATCAAGATCTACTTGGATAGAGAGGGTGGCTCTTGGGCGAAAGTCAATGGCAAGTATGTGGAGGTTAAGTTCTAAGGATATATAGATTAGTTTGAAACAAGGCGGCTTTTGGGCCGCCTTGTTTCTTTGTTTTGAGGAATGTGAATATGGATGAGTTGCAGGTTCAAAAGGAAAACGAGTATATCGAGGCGGAGTATCAGGCGCTGTTGAATGATTATCTGGCTTCTGCCCACCGCCGTAAGGTGGCGATCATAGAGAAGGCTTTCAAGTTCGCGCGTCAGGCGCATGAGGGCGTACGTCGTCGCTCCGGCGAGCCGTATATCATGCACCCGATTGCCGTCGCCCGTATCGTGGCGAAGGAGATTGGCCTCGGTTCCACCTCCATCTGTTCCGCCTTGCTGCATGACGTGGTGGAGGATACCGAATATACCGTGGAGGATATTGAGAACCTGTTCGGGGCGAAGATCGCCTCCATCGTTTCCGGCCTTACCAAGATCTCGGGCGGTGTCTTCGCGGACTCCACCCAGGCGGAGAACTTCAGGAACCTGCTGCTCACGATGTCTGACGATATCCGTGTCGTGCTGATTAAGATGGCGGACCGCCTTCATAACATGCGCACGCTCGGTTCCATGCCCCCCGCTAAACAGTATAAGATCGCTGGCGAGACGCAGTATATCTACGCCCCGTTGGCGAACCGCCTTGGCCTCTATGCCCTCAAGACGGAGCTGGAGGACCTGAGCTTCAAGTATGAGCATCCTGACAAGTACGAGCAGCTCACCCAGAAGATGGAGAGCACGAAGCAGGAGCGCGACAAGGTCTATGAACTCTTCTCCAAACCTCTGCGCGAAAAGCTGGAAAGCCTCGGTTTCAAGTTCGAGATCCACTCCCGCGTGAAGTCCATCTATTCAATCTGGCGGAAGATGCAGACCAAGAACATCCCTTTCGAGGAGGTGTATGACATCCTGGCCATGCGTATCGTCTTCAGCGTGGACGATGAGGCGGACGAGAAGAAGACTTGCTGGGCGATCTATTCTGCCATCACGGATATCTATAAACCTCACCCTGACCGTATCCGCGACTGGATCAGCACGCCGAAGGCGAATGGCTACGAGGCGTTGCACGTGACCGTCATGGGCCCGACCGGACAGTGGGTGGAGGTGCAAATCCGTAGCCGACGCATGGACGACATCGCCGAGAAGGGTTTCGCTGCGCATTGGAAGTATAAGACGGGCGAGAAGGACGACTCCGAACTGGAGAAGTGGCTGCAGACCATCAAGGAGTTGCTGGAGAACCCTGAACCGAACGCGATTGACTTCCTCGACACCTTCAAGCTGAACCTGTTCGCCTCCGAAATCTTTGTTTTCACACCTCAGGGTGAGATCAAGACGTTGCCGCAGGGGGCGACCGCCCTCGATTTCGCCTTTTCGTTGCATACGGACATCGGTATGCAGTGCATCGGTGCGAAGGTGAACCATAAACTGGTGCCGTTGAGCTATGTGCTGAATAGTGGCGACCAGGTGGAGATCCTGACCTCCAAGAAGCAGAAACCTACGGCGGAGTGGATCAACTATGTCACGACCGCCCGCGCCAAGTCTAAGATCCGTGTCTTGTTCAGGAAGGAGTATAAGTCGTTCATGAACAAGGGTGAACATGACCTGAAGTCCTACTTCGAGAAGAACAACCTGGCGCTCTCCCCCGACAATGTCGCCAAGGTGCTGGAGCATTACCATGAGACGAAGAAGGAGACATTGCTCTACAAAATAGGGAAGGGTGCCCTTAATCTGGAGGAGCTGAACACGGTATTCAAGGCGAAGTCGCAGAGCCGTTTCATGAAATATTGGAAACTGACTTTCGGTGGCGGAAAGAAGGATGATTCCGCGCTCCTTAACCTGCCTATTTTCAGCAGCAAGAAGGTCTCTTCCAAAAACACGTTGACGTTGACGGAGGATAATTCCGGTGTCACCTACCGTATCGCGGATTGTTGCTCCCCGATCCCGGGCGATGATATCGTCGGGTTCATGGAGGAGGACGGTATGTTGGTGGTTCATAAGCGTCAGTGCCCTGTGGCGATGCGCCTGAAATCCAACTATGGGGAACGTATCATTTCAGCCGTGTGGGAGAGCCATAGGATGCTTTCCTTCCCTGCCACCATCGAGGTGAAGGGTATGGACCGTATGGGGATCCTTGGCGAGATCGTGAAGGCCATCACTGAGGAGCATGCCGTGAATGTCAACAAGGTGCACCTGGAGACCAACGATGGCATGTTCGAGGGATTCATCACTGTCTATGTCCATGACGTGGAGGATGTGAACAATCTATGTGTCACATTGGTGAAAATCAATGGTGTAAGTTCTGTGAATAGGGTGGAGAATCCGGATAAATAAGTTAAGAATTAAGAGTTAAGAATTAAGAATTAGGAGTTAAGAGTTAAGAACTAAGAATTGAGAGTAAGAGCTGAGGTCTAAGAGTTGGAGTGGTTCTAGGACGTCAGCTCTTGATTCTTAATGGATTACGTCGAACTATCGTTTCATATTTCAAAATTGACCACGTCGAACTAGCGTCTCAAAATTCACAATTCTCTTCGTTTGTCATTTTGTTCCAAAAACACTATGTTTTCTGTCAAATTGTTTCGCAAACCAAAAAAAATATTTCAAAAAAGAGGAAAAAAGTTTTTGTGCAAAGAAAAAAGTGGTATATTTGCATCGATTTCGAAAAATAAGTTTATTAAATCGAATAAAAAATATATTTCTAACGCATTATTTTAAAAATCATGGATGCAAAAGTAAAAGAATTCATGGACAAGGTGATCGCCAAGAACCCAGGCGAGGCTCCTTTCCACCAGGCAGTTCAGGAGGTTGTTGAGTCTTTGATGCCATTCATCGAGGCTAACCCTAAGTACAAAGAGGCTAAGATTCTTGAGAGAATGTGTGAGCCTGAGAGAGTAATCATCTTCCGTGTTCCTTGGATCGATGATAAGGGAGAGTTCCAAATCAACCGTGGTTTCCGCGTTCAAATGAACAGCGCGATCGGTCCTTACAAGGGAGGTATCCGTTTGCACCCTTCTGTAAACTTGGGTCTTTTGAAATTCTTGGCATTCGAGCAGGTATTGAAGAACTCTTTGACTACTCTCCCAATGGGTGGTGGTAAAGGTGGATCTGACTTCGATCCTAAGGGCAAATCTGATAATGAGGTTATGCGTTTCTGCCAAAGCTTCATGACTGAGTTGTTCCGTCACATCGGTGCTGACACTGACGTTCCTGCTGGTGATATAGGTACTGGTGCACGTGAGGTTGGTTTCATGTTCGGACAATACAAGAGATTGAGAAACGAGTTCGTAGGTGTTTTGACTGGTAAGGGTCTTTCATTCGGTGGATCTTTGATCCGTCCTGAGGCTACTGGTTACGGAACAACTTACTTCGCTCAATATATGTTGGAGACTAAGGGTGACACCTTGAAGGGCAAGACTGTAGCCATCTCTGGTTCTGGTAACGTTGCTCAATACGCAGTTGAGAAATGTACTCAATTGGGTGCTAAGGTTCTTACCGTATCTGACTCTAACGGTTCTATCTACGATCCAGATGGAATCTCTAAGGAGAAATTGGACTTCATCTTCGAGTTGAAGAACGTAAAACGTGGCCGTATCAAGGAGTATGCAGCTAAGTATCCATCTGCTAAGTACTATGAGAACCAACGTCCTTGGCAAATCGCTGAGATCAAGTCTCTCGATGTTGCTATGCCTTGCGCAACTCAGAACGAGTTGGACGGTGATGACGCTAAGGCTCTTCTCGCTAAGGGTGTTAAGGTGGTTGCCGAGGGTGCTAACATGCCTTCTACGATCGATGCTGTCAACGCATTCATCGCCGCTAAGATCCTTTACTCTCCAGGTAAGGCTTCTAACGCTGGTGGTGTGGCTACTTCAGGTTTGGAGATGTGCCAGAACTCTGGACGTATCTCTTGGACGGCTGAGGAAGTTGACAACAAGTTGAAATGGATCATGAAGAACATCCACGACAACTGCGTGAAGTATGGTAAGGAAGCTGACGGTACAGTTAACTACGTGAAGGGCGCTAACATCGCCGGCTTCGTGAAGGTAGCTGACGCTATGCTTGCTCAAGGATTGGTATAATAATATCCGATACGATAAAAATCCCCGTCGTGTTCTCGCTTCGGGGATTTTTTATTAAAACGATAAATATTACTACAATGGGAAAACTAAGAGTTGCTGTTGTCGGTTATGGCAACATCGGTCGCTTCAGCGTGGAAGCGATCCAAGCAGCACCGGATATGGAACTGGCGGGCGTCGTTCGTCGTGACCCATCCAACAAGCCAGCCGAATTGGCTGACGTGAAGGTGGTCGCTAACATCGACGAGCTCGGCAAGGTGGATGTGGCTATCCTCTGCACCCCGACCAGAAACATTCCTGAGGTGGCTAAAGGCATTTTGGAGAAGGGCATCTACACGGTGGACAGCTTCGATATCCACGGTCAGGTGTGGGATCTTCACCAATCATTGGACGAGGTGGCTAAGAAGCATAACGTGGCCGCTATCATCTCTGCTGGTTGGGACCCGGGAACTGACTCTGTCATCCGCACCCTCTTGATGTCTATGGCTCCTAAGGGCTTGACATACACGAACTTCGGTCCTGGTATGAGCATGGGACACTCAGTAGTGGCCCGTGGCAAGAAGGGCGTGAAGAACGCTCTCTCCATGACGATCCCTAAGGGTCAAAGCATCCACAGCCGTATGGTTTACGTGGAACTGGAGCCTGGCTACACCGCTGAGCAAGTGTACGCTGAATTGAAGGCGGACGACTACTTCGCTCACGATGAATTGCACGTCATCCCAGTCAACAGCGTGGACGACTGCAAGGATATGGGACACGGCGTATTGATCGAGCGCAAGGGTGTTTCCGGCAAGACTCAGAACCAATTGTTCGAGTTCCGCATGCACATCAACAACCCTGCCTTGACGGCTCAGGTGTTGACCTCCTGCGCACGCGCGGTGGTGAAACAACGTCCTGGCTGCTACGCTTTGCCTGAGATCGCTCCTATGGATCTGTTGGCTGGCGACAGGGAATCATTGATCAAGAGCTTGGTATAATACCAACGGCTTCAATTGAATAGGCCCCCTTGCTTGGCTTGGGGGCTTTTTCGTGCAATAGCAAATCGTAAATTGTAAATAGTAAATCGTTAAATAGTAAATATTGCGGTATCCTCACTTATTCGCACCCTCCCAATAGACATTATGCGATAAATACTTATCTTTGCGAATGGTTGCGTGGCTGGTCACCAACCGTCGTCATTCTCACAAATGGACATGGGTAAGAAACTGGATAAAATACGGACGGCAGTCCTCTGGCTGAAATCTAAAATCAGTCTGAGGAAGATCAGGTGGAAGAGATGGCTGATCGTTTCGCTGAGTGTGATTCTCGTCTCGATCATCACATCGAACCTTGTCGTCTCGTGCTCGACGAAGAAGATGGTTTACCAATCCGTCGAAAACATACCCTACAACAAAACCGCCCTGCTCTTAGGCACCTCCAAGCACCTGAGCGGCGGGAGGAAAAATCTCTATTACCAATACAGAATCGAGGCTGTGGCGGCGCTTTTCCATGCCCATAAGGTGGATTATGTGATTGTCAGCGGCGACAACTCCAGGGAGGATTACGATGAGCCTACAGACATGAAAAACGACTTGGTGGCGGCTGGCATCCCGGCGGAAAGGATTTACTTGGACTATGCGGGATTCCGCACGCTGGATTCGGTGGTGCGCTGCAAGGAGATCTTCGGACAGACCTCCTTCACCATCGTGTCGCAGCAGTTCCACAACGAACGGGCCATCTATCTGGCAAGGCATTACGGTATAGCCGCCATTGGCTTCAATGCGAAGGATGTGCAGGCATACTACGGCTTCAAGACCATGATGAGGGAGAAACTGGCCCGCGTGAAGCTGTTCGTCGATTTGCTGGTCCACAAAAAGCCTAGATTCCTCGGAGAAAAAGTTCAGGTGGGGGAGTGACCTCTCTCTCCCGCTTTGTTTGCCTGACCAAAGAATTCCATATCATTGTTTATCACCACGGGTAGGAGGTCCCCTGCTCCGTGGTTCGCTGCGTCCCCATACTCACCAAAGATGGGGAACGGGTTCGTTTATTTCATCATTTATCGTTATTCCATGGATGGTTGGGAAGGGGTAGATTTGCAATGAGTTAAGAGTTAAGAAACGTCAGTTCGACGTAGTCAATTAAGAGTTAAGTTAAGAATTAAAATACTAAAGCGTATGAAGGTTGGAATCTTTTATGGAAGTAGTACTGGGACCACGGAGGATGTCGCAGGAAGAATCGCCAAAGCGTTGAACGTGGAATCTGCGGATGTCCACAATGTGACGGATGCTGACTCCGCCATGATCGAGGGCTATGACGTCTTGGTGTTGGGTAGCTCCACATGGGGCGTTGGAGAGTTGCAGGACGATTGGTACGATGGGATCAAGAAGTTCAAGGCGGCGAACCTGCAGGGAAAGAAGATCGCATTGTTCGGATTGGGTGACAGCGGGTCGTTCAGCGACACCTTCTGCGATGCCATGGGGATTATCAAGGGCGAGTTGGCTGGTGCTGGCGTGACATTCATCGGTGAGGTTCCATCGGATGACTATTCCTTCGATTCGTCTGTCTCCGTGGAGAACGGATGTTTCGTGGGACTGGCCTTGGACGAGGTGAACGAGGACTATAAGACCGACGAGCGTATCAGCCGCTGGGCGTCGTCCTTGCCACTATAAGAGAGTCTTATATACATGATGTGAAATAAAATTAAAGGAGGTAGGTTATGCAAATGATGATGCCTACGGGCGAATTTAAGGTTTTGTCGAACTACATCTATGAGTTCAAGAAAGGGGTGCGCAACTTGGTGCTTTACACGTTGGATGTGCGCCACGAGGAGATGGCTTGCCGTCGATTGGAGGGCGCGGGTATCGATTACCTCACGCAACGGGTCAACGATCGGAACGTGAACTTCTATTTCGGGGAGCCTGAATGCCTAAACGTTGTCCGCTCGTTCCTGGATCGTCCGTTGAATAAACTGACGCCCGAAGAGGATTTCATATTAGGAACACTCTTGGGGTATGACCTCCGTAAACAATGCTCCCGTTATTGCGAGCGGAAGGGACGTATGTCGTTTGCCCCATCCATCGCATCATCGGTTATGTAAAATTGCCTCCCCCTCTCCATGGGGGGATTGTATACTGTTGCTATCGTTCCCAAAAGGGAAAGGTTAATCTGTTTTTTGTGTTGTGTAAAGAAAGGGAGGATATCCGAGTGGACATCCTCCCTTTTGACTTGCTGATTCTTACATACGAAAGGAGGGTGCGTCATTTCTGACGCACCCTCCTTTGACTTATTGCCGCAAGCCTATGACAGGACTTGCTCCCTATTATTTACTGCTTAATTGCGCATCGATGACAGCGATGGTTGTCATGTTGACGATGTCGCGTACGGAAGCCTCCACGTCGAGTACGTGAACAGGCTTTCTCAGACCCATTTGAACAGGACCTACGCTCTCCGCCATACCCATCTGCATCAACATACGGTAAGCGATGTTGGCTGAATTCAGGCAAGGGAATACCATGGTGTTCACATCCATGCCGTCGATTTTGCTGAATGGGAACTTCTCGTGGCGAAGCTTCTTGTCAAGGGCGAAGTTCACCTGCATCTCGCCATCCACTAGGATCTCAGGGTGGTTCTTGTGCAACTTCTCAACGGCGTCGTGTACCAAGCAAGGGTTTCCTGTGGAATCCGCGCCGAAGTTAGAGTAGGACAACATTGCCATCACTGGGTGCTCGTTGAACAACTTCACTGTATCGTTGGTCAATACGGCGATCTCTGCCAAAACATCAGCGGATGGAGAGTCGTTCACCAAAGTGTCCGCCAAGAAGTAAACACCCTTGGAAGTGTTCAGGATGTTGAGCGCTGCGATGTTCGTGACACCATCACGCATTCCGATGATATCCATGGCAGGCTTGATGGCCTCCATGTAGCGGGTATAGGAGCCTGTGATCATAGCATCCGCCTCACCCATTTCCACCATCATGGCGCCGAAGTAGTTGCGGTCGTACATCTTCTCGTTCGCCTCGGAGTAGGTGTAACCCTTGCGGGCCAACTTCTCGGAGAGGTACTTCGCGTAACGGTTGCGGCGAGACTCCTCACGGTCGTGACGGAGGTTGATGATCTCGATGCCCTCGATGTCGATACCGTTCTCCTTCGCGATCTTAGCGATGCGCTCCTCGTTGCCCAAGAGGATAGGGATACAGATGCCCTCTTTCTTCGTTGTGGAAGCGGCCTGTAAAGTATTTGGGGTGTTAGCCTCCGTGAAGACCACACGTTTAGGATTTGCCTTAGCGGCCTCGGTCAACGAACCGATCAACGTGTTGTCCAATCCCATGCGGGCGCGGAGCTCAGCCTTGTACTCGTTCCAGTTGGTGATGTTCTTGCGAGCCACACCTGAATCCATAGCCGCCTTAGCGACTGCTGGAGCGACTGTCTCGAGCAAACGTGGGTCGAATGCCGTAGGGATGATGTAGTCAGGACCGAACTTCATCTTCTTGTTGCCGTAAGCGATGGAGACAGCCTCTGGTACCGGTTGCTTAGCCAAGTCGGCCAAAGCGCGTACGGCAGCCAGCTTCATCTCCTCGTTGATAGCCTTAGCGTGGGTATCCAACGCGCCACGGAAGATGTAAGGGAAACCTAACACGTTGTTGATTTGGTTCGGATAGTCGGAACGGCCCGTACCGCAGATCACGTCTGGGCGGGAAGCCTTCGCATCCTCGTAGGAGATCTCAGGCGTAGGGTTCGCCAATGCGAAGACGATAGGATTCTTGGCCATCGAACGAACCATGTCTTGGCTCAACACGTTACCCTTGGAAAGTCCCAAGAATACGTCCGCATCCTTCACTGCCTCCGCCAACGTCGTGATGTCACGGCTGGTAGCGAAAGGTTTCTTCCTGTCGTTCAAATCCGTTCTCTTGGTGTTGATGACACCCTTGGAGTCGCACATCACGATGTTCTCCAGACGGGCACCCAACGCCATATAAAGTTTTGTGCAAGAGTTGGCTGCGGCACCTGCGCCGTTCACCACGATCTTCACATCCTCAATCTTCTTGCCTACCAATTCCAATGCGTTCACCAAAGCGGCCGAAGAGATGATCGCCGTACCGTGTTGGTCGTCGTGCATCAACGGAATGTCCAACTCAGCCTTCAAACGATCCTCGATCTCGAAGCACTCAGGAGCCTTGATGTCCTCCAAGTTGATTCCACCGAACGTAGGAGCGATCGCCTTGACCGTCTGGCAGAACTTGTCGATGTCCTTCTCGTTCACCTCGATGTCGAACACGTCGATGTCAGCAAAGATCTTGAACAAGAGTCCCTTACCTTCCATGACCGGCTTGCCTGCCTCAGCGCCTATGTCGCCAAGACCCAAGACAGCCGTTCCGTTAGAGATCACGGCCACCAAATTACCTTTGGCGGTGTAATCGTACGCCTTGTGTTGGTCTTTCTGAATCTCCAAACATGGCTCTGCCACACCTGGAGAATAGGCCAATGCCAAATCCCTTTGGGTGGCTGTCGGCTTGGTTGGAACTACTTGGACCTTTCCTGGTCTTCCCTCCGCATGATACCTTAACGCATCTGATTGTTTTTTCTCGTCACTCATAATATTTCGTAAATTATGTTTTTCAACATACTTTAAATTTCACGCGAAGATAATAAAAATTCCTTTTCCCTCCCAATTACTTTCTTTTTTATGTTAATTAATGCTATTTGTTTACAAAATGATAGCCGTCACAAAAACGAAATGATAAAGTGTGAATGTGTGGCTCTTCAGGGACAATGCGTTGGGGTATTCCCTCTGTAGTCGATGGATTTCGGGTGGATGATAGGGTAGGGTATGGGTGGAAGTGATTCCTTCCCGGGGAGGGAGGAGGTGTGTGTGGTGTGCTAATCCCTTTCGATGACCTGGGACGGTTTCGTGCCGAAATATTCCCTGAACCTGCGGCTGAAGTAGGCAGGGTCGCTGAACCCTACATTGTAGGCCACATCGCTGATCTGCGTCTCGCTGTCGGCGTTCTTCAACTGCCTCATCGCCTCGTTCAGTCTGAACTCGTTGAGTATCTCAAGCGGGGTCTTGCCGATGATGGAGTTGGTTCGTCTTGTCAAGGTGGATTTGCTGAGGAACATATCCTGCGCTAGGTCTTCTATGGTGATATCGCTCTCTGTGTAGCGTTTCTCGATGACCTCAAGGAATTGTTTCACGAACGGATTGACCTTCTTCGGCTTGGCTTCCTCTTCTGTGTGTTCCTCTTCGGAGGATTCTCCGCCTCTCTCCTTCAGAATCTGCTCGAGGATGTACTGCTGTTGCTTTTGCCTCATTTTGAGTATGTTGCATACCTTGAGCAATAGTTCTTCCGGGCTGAATGGCTTCGGTATGTAGTCCACCGCACCGCTTTTCAGTCCGATGAGGCGGTCGGAGTCCTCGTTTCTGGCGGAGAGGAAGAGCAACGGTATGTGTTCCGTTTCCGCCGACTGTTCTATGATCCGGCTCATCTCGATGCCGTTCATGATAGGCATCTCCACGTCGCTGAGGATGATGTCCGGTTTCTTCTGCTCGATGATCTCCAGCGCCTCCTTTCCGTTGTTGGCGGTGAGGACATTCAGATAGGAGGAGAGCAAGGTCCTCACGTTCTCGCAGATGAGCGGGTTGTCGTCGATGATGATGACTGTGTTGCCGGAAAGGATGGAATAGTCTTCTGATGATTTAGGGGCGTCTGTCCTATATTCCTCCTTGATCTCCACTTTCCGTTCGGAGGAAGGCAGGGTGATGGTGATGATCGTCCCGAGTCCTTGCTTGCTTTCCACGTCCATGGAACCGTTGTTGCGGAGGATGTAGTTGCGGCAGATGCGGTATCCTAGACCGTTCCCTTCCTCGTTGTTCGTCCCTTGTGTGGAGACGGTGGACTGTCCTGCCTGCAGGCGTTTCACCTGTTCGTCGGACATTCCGACGCCATTGTCCTTTACGGCTATCTTAACGTTCTTGTTGTCCATCCATGATAAGATGGATATGCTGCCTCCTTCCGGTGTGAATTTGATCGCGTTGCCCAACAGGTTCCGGATGACGGCCTCCAGCATGCGCGGGTCGGCGAAGGCGAAATGGGTCAGGCGTATGTCTGTTGTGAGTGATATGTTTTTCTTCCCCATGACATTGGAGAGGAGAAGCGATACGTTTCGGATGATGGACTGCACGTCCACGTCCGACGGATGGCAGGTGATGTCTTCCTTCTTGGACTGGGCCCAGTCGAGTATTTTCAGCATCTCGTTCTGCAGCATCTTGGCTGAGTCGTATGTGCTGTTGGTGATGCGTTGACGTTCCTGCTCGTTGATGTTGCTCGTGTTGTTGGAGAGGTTCTCCAAGGCTCCGACGATGGCGAACATAGGGTTCTTCAGGTCGTGGGCCACGACGGAGATGAGCCGGTCCTTGTCCGTGAGGGCCTCCTTCAGCTCGGAGGTGCGTTCGCTCACTTTCTGCTCCAATTCCTTCTTGGCGCGCATCAATCGCTTGATGCGTAATAGGATGATGCTTCCGACGATAAGGGTGATGGCGAGGGCTAGCAACACTTTGAACCACCATGTCTCCCACCAAGGAGGCAGGACCTTTATGGCAAGTTTGATTTGCTTTGGTTGGCACTCCTTGTTGTTGCGGAACGCCTCCACGGTCAGCAGGTAGTCGCCCGCAGGCAAGTGGGAGAATTGTACGAATTTGTCTCCCGAGATCTCGCTCCACTCTTCCTTCAACTTGCTGAGCTTGTACCGATATTGGATCGGGTCGAACTCGGAGTAGTCGATGGCGTCGAAGTGTATGGTGATGTCCGTTTGGTCATGCTCCAGTGTTAGCGAACCTTCCCAAAGGTTATGGTCCTTCAACGGACCGTCGCCCCGCTTCACCTTGTTGTTCCCGATGTATAGGTCTGAAAAGGCGAGGTAAGGAATGTCCGTGTCCATGGCAAGGTGTGCGGGGTCCAGTGTGACGAAGCCGTCGTTCGTGCCGAAGTGGATCCTTCCCTTGCTGTCCTTGAATCCGCTCCTGAAGATGAAGTAGTGCAGGGCGATGTTGTTTCGGCTGTCGGTCAGCAGTCTGCAGGTCTTTTTCTTGGCGTCGATCCGTGCGATGCCGTTGTCGCCCGCCGCCCAAAGGATGCCGTCGTTGTCCGTTTGTATGCTATGGTAGTTGTTGACCGGCACGTAGTCCGTCAAAGTGCACACGTCCTCTCCGACTTTAGATACGAATATGCCATTGTTGGAGGTGACGTAGAAATTCCCTTCGTTGTCGCATGCGCCATCCGCTAGGCTAAGTGTGGCGAACCGTTGCGGGTCTAATCCCCTGATCGGAATGAGGTCGCATTTGCCGTCGCGCAACCTCCATAGCGAGGTGGTGGTCAGCACCCATGTGGTGTGTTCGTCCGCGTCGATGGCTTTGAATACCCATCTGTCAGGCTCCGTGGTGTCGTTCTTTATGATGATTTTCTCCCAAGCCTTATCTCCCGCTTTCTTGTATAGACCGTCACCTGCGGAGCATGCGTAGAGGTTCTCTCCGTATTGGCTGACGCCGAAGTAGCATCGGCTTGATTGGTGTATGCCGGAGAAGTCCTCTTTGCAGATTGCCTTCGTGTTCGCCTGGATGGTGTAGGTGCCGCCACCCCATGTCGGTACGATCAGGTCACCGTTGTGTTTCACGACGATGGAGCATACGTTGTTGTTCTCCAGTTCGACCAGGCTGATGTTCCTGAAGTCCGGCGAGACGAAGTAGACGCCGCTACCGTCCGAACCGACGATCAGATTGCCCTGCTGGTCTTCCGCAATGCCTGTGCACGCCACCTTCGGGAAACCGTAGTTGCCGGAGAAAGATATACTTGTCATATCGCTTCCCCGATAGCACCATATGCCGGAGTTCCTCGTTCCCAGCCAGATGTTCCCTGCTGGGTCGGTCGTCATGCAGTATATCTTCCTGATTTCTAGACCTTGCGAGTTGTATGGTACGATGGAGTGGAATCTTGTATTTTCGTTGATGTCATCGTCCGTATACCATAGTCCGAAGCCATCTGTGGCGAACCAGTATCGGTTGTTCTTATCCTTCAGCACCTTGACGGTGTTCCCGAACGGTATGTTCAGCACGGTAGGTTTCCCGATCTCCTCTTTGATGTCGAAGATCCACATCTCATGCGTCTGCGTGGTGACCAGCAGTTTGTCGTCACCGATCGGCAGCAGGTTCCATATAAAGCCGCAGGCGTCTGTCGGAGGATCGCACTCCACGATCAATTCGCCCGCAGAATCATAGACGTAATACTTGTCGAGGGAACCCACCCAGTATCTGCCATATTTATCCACATACATCGATTTGATGTAAGTCTCCTTCGTGCCCTCGTAGATTTTCGTGTCGCTACGGAACGCATGCGTTTCCGGGTCATAGAGGAATATGCCCTTGGTGGTCATTGCGAAACGTCTCCCATCGTCCGCCACATAGAAACCCTCCGTCTCCTCCGGTTTGCCCGTCACGAAGGCGTCTGGGATACGGTCTATCAAGGTATCCCGCTCCTGGTCGTACTCTTCCAGCAGACCATGATAGCCTCCGAAGAGAAGATTATTATTATCCCCCAAATGACAAATGAGGATATCCTCCCTACGCAGCGTCGGGTAATCTTTTTTCTGATGATGTTTGAATGTTTTGCCATCGAACCGGTCGAAGCCGAAGTCCGTGGCGAGCCAGAGGAATCCGTTCTGGTCGAACGTGATATTGTACACCCTGTCGGAGATGAGTCCATCCTCCGTGCCAAAATGGTCAAACCTCCCATACTCCTGCGCATTTGCGAGGAATGTGGTAAGAAGGATGATGGGAAGAAACATCTTCCGTAAAAATCCTACAGCAATCGGTTGAACGTCTGCCCTGCGTTCCATGGTATCAGAATAGTGCAGTGCAAATATATAAAAACGTTGTGATTTCCCCACTTTTTTCGAGGTAATATCACCTCTTGCCCATGGAAAAATCGTTTAGACAAGGTAGACGACGTCTGGATTTCCTTAAATCGTGGAACGATAATTTATAAACAATTGAATGGTAGATGATTATAAAAATCCTCAACCTCCAACTCTTAACTCTTAACTCTTAACTCTTAACTCTTAACTCATAACTCATAACTCGCCTCATCTAATTCTCAATCTCTGTCCCGCGCGTATTCTGTCGGACTTCAGGTTGTTCCACTGTTTCAGTTTGGCGACGGATACTTTCCTGCGTTTCGCGATGGAGGAGAGGGAGTCACCCTTCTTCACGACGTATACGCCCTTGCCGATGGCTCCGCCTCTCATGCCCCTGTAGTAAGGATCAGCTTTGGCGGGGAGCACCACTGCTCTGTTCAGGGCGAACGAGTCTGCCTTATAGGCGATGATGGAGTCCTTCTGATCGATGAAGCTGCTTATGCTTTTCTGCGGGAGGCACAGCGTGTATACCTCTCCGTTGCCAGGGATGATATCCTTTCTGTACTGCGGGTTGAGGCTGCGGAGGAGTTTGATGTCTATTTTCATCACCTCCGCGATTTGTCCCAAGTGGACTCTCTCCTTCAGTCTGATCGTGTCACAAAGAACAGGCATTTGCATCTTCGCTGGGCAGATGTTATGCTCCTTGTAGTAGGTCATGGCGTAGGTGGCGGCGATGAAGGCCGGCACGTAACCTCTGGTCTCCAAAGGCAGGTAAGGGTAGATGGCCCAATAGTCTTTCTTGCCGTTCGCCCGTTTGATGGCCTTGTTCACGTTGCCCGGACCGCAGTTGTAGGCGGCGATCACGAGCGACCAATCTCCATAGATTTTGTATAGGTCGCCCAGAAAGCGTACCGCCGCATGGGTGGCCTTGATTGGGTCACGTCTCTCGTCCACCAAGCTATTGCCCTCCAATCCGTATAGCTTGCCTGTGCCGTACATGAACTGCCAAAGTCCGGAAGCGCCCGCGCGGGAGAATGCCAGCGGGTTGAGCGCAGACTCGATGACCGGCAGGTATTTCAGTTCGAGGGGAAGTTTGGCGGCCTCCAGTTCCTGTTCGAAGATAGGGAAATAGTATTCGCCGATGCCCAACATGTTCTCCACCTGTTTGCGGCGTTTCAGCACATATAATTCGATGTGTTTCTTCACGATAGGGTTGTAGGCGAGCTCCATGATAGCCGGTATCTTCTGCAGTCTGGCGATGTAGACCTCGTCGCTGCAGCCCACTCCGATGCTGTCCGACACGCATTTCCGTCTTTTTGGGGTCACAATGACGGATTTATAATATTCGTTCAGTAGGCTATCCATTTTGTTGTCGAAGCCGACAGGGAGGTCGTTGAACACCTTGATGGTGTCTGTTTTCGCGTTTGCGGACTCCACCGAGTCGATGAAAGCCAAGTCCGCTTGCTCTTCCTGTTCCTCGATTTCTTCCTCTTGGGCGATGATCTCACTCTCGGTCGCCTCTGTTTCGTTCTCGTTCTCTTCGTCTTGTGCCATCACATTGGCGCTTGCCACGACCATTGCGATGAAAATCCATAAATGCTTTAACATTATTCCTTTCTCTTAAAAAGTGATGTTACAGCGGAACCCGAATGACCTGCTCCTGTCGTCCGTACTGTAACTGTTTATGATTGGCTCCACACGGAGCGATAAGTCGTCTGAAACTGTGAAATCGTATAGGTGCGCATCCACAAACGCGTCCACTGCGCTCACCATGTAGAGCATCACTACGGCGAAGACGCTCATGTCCCTTGTGCGTCGGTAGCTGTTCATCTTGCTCTTCAGGGTGCTAGGCAACCATGACTGAGACCCGTCGTAGGAGGGGAACAAGGTCATGTAGCTGTTCGTGTTGGGGTCGCTGTCGATGATATCGTGGTAGGCGTTCCTATAGTCGTTGTACATGCGTCCGTTCCATGTTATCAGGTAGGTGCAGGCCAATGCGCCTCCGTACAGGACGGGGAGTTTCCAGTAGCTGCGGTTGTAGATCTGTCCTAAGCCCGGGCAGACGATGGCGTACCAGGTGGCCCGCTTAGGGTCTGGCTTGAATGCGCTTTTGTCCACATTGAGCTTTTTGGCCTTCCTGTGTGTTTTCACAACCTCCGCCGTCTGCTCTGGTTGGTCCAGTTCTGCGGGCAGGGTATGCTCCATGACCAGTGTGTCTTTCGCGATCGCGGTGGAGTCCGCTTGGATGGCTGCGGTGGCAACAGAGTCAGGCATCTCCTCTCCGTGGGCGGATGTTGCCATGGAGAACATTGCGAAAAGCGAAACAAATATGGAGACAATCTTTCTCAACGGTTCAGTTTAAGTCTATTAATTCTTGATGGAGTCGAATATGCTCATGATCTTCAGCAAGTCGTCATCGTTGTTGAATTGTATCGTGATTTTGCCCTTGCCCTTTTTGTCGCAGGTCATGTTGACCGGGGTGTCGAACAGACCGTTCAGTCGGTCTTTCAGTGCGGCGTAATCTTCAGGGAGGTCCATTTTTTGTGGAGCCTTCTTCTCCGTGCTGGCAGGTTTCCCTTCCTTGATGTTCTTCGCCAGTTCCTCCACTTTGCGGACGGAGAGGCCTTCGGAGATGATTTGGTTGTATACGCCAAGCTGTGCGACGGGGTCTTCGATGGCCATTAGTGCGCGGGCGTGGCCCATGTCTATTTTCTTGTCCTTCACCGCCATCTGTATTTCGGCGGGGAGTCTGAGTAGCCTGAGGTAGTTGGCGACCGTGGCTCGTTTCTTGCCCACGCGTTCGCTCAGTTGGTCTTGCGTGTAGTCGCACTTGTCCATCAGGTTTTGGTAGGCCAGCGCCTCCTCGATGGCGTTGAGGTCTTCCCTTTGGATGTTCTCGATGAGGGCCATCTCCATCTGCTGGGACTCGTTCACCTCTCTTATGTAAGCAGGGATGCTTTCCAATCCGGCGATTTGGGACGCCCTGTAGCGGCGCTCTCCCGCCACGATCTGGTATTTCCCGTCCGCCAGCTTGCGCAGGGTGATGGGTTGTACCACACCGATCTGTTTGATGGAATCCGCCAACTCGTTGAGCGCTTCCTCGTCGAAGACACGTCGTGGCTGGTCCGGATTTGCCTCAATCTCTGATATTTTCACATCGTTGATGGACGATGCGCCAGCGACGCTCTCTTTCTCGTCGTCGTCAGTCGGAATCATCGAGTTGATTCCCCTGCTTAGGTTCAAACCTCCGAATTTCTTAGCCATCTCTTTATGTCTTATGCTTCTACTTTAACATCTTTTGAACATCTTACTAACAATTCGTTAGCCAGACTCATATAGTTGACAGCGCCCCTGGAGTCCGCATCGTAGGTGATGACTGGTTTCCCGTAGCTTGGCGCCTCGCCCAGACGGACGTTCCTTTGGATGATGGTGTCGAATACCATGTCCTTGAAGTTCTTACGCACGTCGTCCACCACCATTCTGTTGAGCGCGGTGCGCGCGTCGTACATCGTCAATAGGAATCCCTCGATCTCAAGGCTAGGGTTCAGTTTGCTCTTCACCAACTTGATGGTGGCGAGCAGTTTGGCGATTCCCTCCAAGGCGAAGTATTCGCATTGTACCGGTATGATGATGGAGTCTGCCGCTGTCAGGGAATTGATGGTGATCAGTCCCAGGGACGGACAACAATCGATGAAGATGAAGTCGTAGTCGTTCCGCAACTTCTCCAACATCGCCTTCATGTATTTCTCCCGGTCCTCGAGGTTGATCATCTCGACCTCGGCTCCGACCAAATCCACATGGGATGGGATGATCTTCAGGTTGTCGAGCTCCGTGTCATAAATCGCCTCGTGCGGGTCTATCTCCCCTGAGATGCATTCGTACACGGTCTTCTTCAACTTGCGGACGTCAAGCCCTAAACCCGAAGAGGCGTTGGCCTGCGGATCCGCGTCCACAATCAACACTTTCTTCTCCAACACCGCTAACGATGCTGCCAAGTTGACGGCTGTCGTGGTTTTCCCTACGCCACCTTTCTGATTTGCGATTGCTATGATCTTTCCCATACGAACTTCTACTTTTGTTCAACGCGAATATAAATATTTTTTTTCATACCCCCTTTCGTTTGCTTCCCTCGGAGGTTAAAAAGGATTAACACGTTTTCAACAATGGGAATGGATATTTATCAATTTGTTTTTTCAACTTATTGTGAATTAGTGTATTGCTTAAGCTTGTAGTTCTTTCTTCAAATAGATGCCCGTCGCGCTTTTTGGGTTCTGCGCCACCTCTTCAGGGGTGCCGGTGGCCATGATCTCCCCACCGCCTCGTCCGCCTTCCGGACCCATGTCGATGACGTAGTCCGCCGACTTGATGACGTCCATGTTGTGCTCTATGACGATGATGGAATTGCCTCTGTCCACCAGTTTGTTCATCACGTCCAGTAATATCCTGATGTCTTCGAAATGAAGTCCCGTGGTGGGCTCGTCGAGGATGTAGAGCGTGCTGCCGGTCTCCTTCCTCATCAACTCTGTGGCGAGCTTGATGCGCTGGCTCTCTCCGCCTGAAAGGGTGGTGGAGGGTTGCCCTAAACGGATGTAGCCCAGGCCGATCTCTTGCAACGTCTTGACTTTGTGGTAGATGGATGGTATGTTCTCGAAGAATTCGACAGCCATGTTGATGGTCATGTCCAGCACGTCGGCGATGGATTTCCCCTTGAAGCGGACCTCCAACGTCTCCCGGTTGTACCGTTTCCCTTGGCAGGTTTCGCAGGGTACGAGCACGTCGGGCAGGAAGTTCATCTCGATGGTCCTGAATCCGTTCCCTCCGCAGGTTTCGCACCTTCCGCCTTTCACGTTGAAGGAGAATCGTCCCGGCTTATATCCCCTGATTTTCGACTCCGGCAGGGTGACGAAGAGTTCGCGTATCTCTCCGAACAGTCCTGTGTAGGTGGCAGGGTTGGACCTTGGTGTGCGACCGATCGGGGTCTGGTCCACGTTGATGACCTTGTCTATGTTCTCCAATCCCTCGATTCTGTCGTAAGGCAATGGGTCTTGCAGGGAGTTGTAGAAGTGTTGGCTGAGGATGGGCTGGAGGGTGTCGTTGATGAGCGAGGACTTGCCGCTGCCCGACACGCCCGACACGCAGACCAGTTTGCCCAAAGGTATCTCCACGTCCACGTTCTTCAGGTTGTTCCCTCTCGCTCCGTAGAGGCGGATGCTCTTGCCTGTTCCTTCTCTCTTCTTTTCCCTGACTTCTATCTTACGTTTCCCGTTGAGGTATTCCGCCGTCATCGTATTGGTCTTCAGCATCTCCTTGGGTGTGCCTTCGAAGACGACATTTCCACCCTTGCGGCCCGCCAGAGGTCCCATGTCCACGATGTAGTCGGACTCCAGCATCATATCTTTGTCATGCTCCACGACGATGATGGAGTTGCCGATGTCGCGCAACCGTTTCAGGGAGTTGATGAGGCGTGTGTTGTCCCGCTGGTGGAGTCCGATGCTTGGCTCGTCGAGGATGTAGAGCACGTTGACGAGCTGTGAGCCGATTTGGGTCGCCAGCCTGATGCGTTGGCTCTCTCCGCCCGATAGGGTGGCGGTGGCTCGGTTGAGGGAGAGGTAGTCCAGTCCGACGTCGATGAGGAACTGTAGCCTCGTCTGTATCTCCTTGAGTATCTCCGTGGCGATGGTGCGTTGTTTTTCTTCCAGCTCCTCGCCCACGTTCTGCGTCCACTCCTGAAGCTCGGCGATGTCCATGTTGGCGAGTTGGTCGATGCTTTTTCCCGCGATCTTGTAGTTCCTCGCCTCTTGGTTGATACGGCTGCCGCCGCACTCCGGGCAGACGATCGTCTTGCTGAATTGCTCCGCCCATTTCTGCGAGGTGGCGGAGGTGTCACCCTCCCGTTGCATCTCGATGTAGCGGATGACGCCCTCGAAGCTGTAGGTGCAGTGCGATTCACCCAAAGAACTGTTTTTCACGCAGATACGTTCGTCCGTTCCGTTGAGGATAGCGTTCAAAGCCTCCTCGGGAATCTCCTCTATCGGGTCCTTCAGGGAGAATTCGTATTTCTCCGCGATAGCCTCCAACATCCAGAAGAAGAGTGATTTTTTATATTTGCCTAACGGGGATATTCCTCCGTTATAGATGCTTTGCCGCTTGTCGGGTATGATTTTGTCCAGGTCTATTTCGTTGACGTATCCCAGTCCCTTGCACTTGTCGCAGGCCCCGTGGGGCGAGTTGAACGAGAAGTTGTGCGGGGCGGGTTCCGCATAGGATATGCCCGAGGTGGGGCACATGAGGTGGCGGCTGAAGTGGCGGCTGCTGCCGTCGCTTTTCTTGACCACGATGAGCGTCCCGTTCCCTTGCTTCATGGCGATTCGTACCGAGTCTTTGATGCGCTTCTCGTTCTTGTCTGTGATGACCAGTTTGTCGATGACCACCTCGATGGTGTGGTTCTTGTAGCGGTCCAGCTTCATGCCGTGGGTGATCTCCCTCATCTCACCGTCCACGCGCACGTTCAGGTAACCCTTCTTGCGGGTCTGTTCGAACAGTTCCTTGTAGTGTCCTTTTCGGGAGTTGATGAGCGGGGCGAGGATCAGCACCGCCTCGTCCTTGTATTCCGTGTGGATAAGGTCGAGGATCTGCTCTTCGGTATGCTTCACCATCTTCTCACCCGTCACGTAGGAGTAGGCCACTCCGGCCCTTGCGAAGAGGAGACGGAGGAAATCGTATATCTCGGTGGTCGTGCCTACGGTGGAGCGGGGGTTCTTGTTGGTGGTTTTTTGCTCGATGGAGATGACGGGGCTGAGACCGGTGATCTTGTCCACATCGGGGCGTTCGATGTTGCCGAGGAAGTTTCTCGCGTAGGAGGAGAAGGTCTCGATGTAGCGTCGTTGTCCCTCCGCATAGATGGTGTCGAACGCCAACGAGGACTTTCCGCTTCCGCTCAGTCCTGTTATCACTGTCAGTTTGTCCCGGGGGATGCTCACGTCGATGTCTTTCAGGTTGTGTACCCTTGCGCCGTAAACTTCAATCCATCCCGTTTCTTGTCCTTTCTTGTTCTCCACTTCGATACGCCTTTTCTGATTCTGCCGCGAATTTAGTCGTTTTTTGGTTAAGAATTAAAGGGACGCTGTAGATTCTTAATTTTTAATTCCCTCACGGAGAAAGGAAGACATGGAGGATGATGTGAACACCGTCGCATCAGTTCCAACTCTTAATTCTTAACTCTTAACTCTTAATTTTTTAGTTTCTCACGGAGAAAAAGAGTGCACGGAGGATGATGCGAACACCGTCGCATCAGTTCCAACGCTTAATTCTTAACGCTTAATTCTTAACGCTTAATTTTTAATTTAAAATTTTCTCACGGAGAAAGGAAGACATGGAGGATGATGTGAACACCGTCGCATCAGTTCCAACTCTTAATTCTTAATTCTTAATT
>JAFZPM010000035.1 GCA_017550335.1 Paludibacteraceae bacterium | reverse complement strand
TATGATTACCCCTTCGGGGTTCCCCCGCAAATTGTAAATCGTCAGATGATAAATCCCCAACTGTTTAAACACACATTCTATGATTTGCCGTCCCAACTGCATAAACGACTGTTATAAATCGTAAATCGTCAAATCGTAAATGGTGCCACACAATACGCATACCTCAAGCCCCGTAGGGGCGACAACATTACAGGCAGGGGTGTTAACCCCTGTGTGAAGAACGGGGCGTGCGGAGGGAACCCCGAAGGGGTGGCCACTAGATAATTAAGAATTAAGAGTTAAGAATTAAGAATTATGAGTTAAGGCACGTGATGCGCATACGTAAATGTAAAACCGCAAATCGCAAATTGTAAATCATTAAATCGTAAATCCCACAAACGCAGAGGGAGGTTGCCCAGTCGGACAACCTCCCTCTGTCGTGTTATGTTTAAATAATTATAGTCCTCTGCTTTGCAGATCTTTTTGAATCCAGAGAAGTCTTTCCTTGATGAATTTCTTCATGACATCGATGGACTTCTGGTAGTCTTCGATCGAGACGTTGTTGGTGCCGCCACCGCCGCCCCACATGCCGCCACCGCCGCCTGCGGAGTAGCCGACCTTGTTGGCCGTTGCGGAGAGCTCATTCTCTTTACCTTTTTGGTCGATGTAGGCCATGATGACATCCATGTCTTCCACCATCCAGTCGATTCTCTCCTTTACCAGGGCGAGGAACTCTTTTTGCTTAAAGAAATGCAGGAACCAGTTGGTGTTGGTGCCTTGTTCCTTGGCGCCGATATAGTAATCCTCCGGTTTGTTGTACCAAGCGTAGTCGGTGCCGCCACCGCCGCCCCACATGCCGCCGCCACCGAACATGGTCTCGAACGGGTTACCACCGAAGGCGAGGTCGAAGTCCCAGATCGGACCCATCCTGATGATTCCGTCTTCCATGATGTGGCAGTAACAGCTGGTGAACATGTTACCATCGTAGTCCTTGCTCAACTCCTTGATGACGTACCAGTCAGCGAAGGATGGAAGGTCGATCAACTCTTTCACCTTGTTCCAGTTCCCACCATACAAGGCCTCTTCCAATCCGTTGATCTTGCCTTTCACATATTGCAACTCTTGGCTGTTGTCGGCCACTTCAGGGTGCTTCACGTTGAACACGTTGGAACTCTTGGAGCCTTCGAATTGGTAGCCAGCGTTACCGCCGCCACCGCCGCCGCCCCACATGCCGCCACCGCCGGTGGATTTCACCTTGTAGTCGGCTTCAACCAGGTATTCTCCAGGTACTCTCGCATCGTTGATCTTAGCTTGCTCGCAGAAGTAGTAGTTGCCCGTGTGCTTTCCGTTGAGTACTAATTCAACGTTGAAGCCACTTGGCGCCCAGTCTGCCGTGGTGTATCTCTTGGCTAAGTAGTTGGCCATCTCGTTTCTGAGGAATGTGGCGTCGTAGTAGTTGGCGAGCAAGATCCATCTTTTGTGCTCCAGCATGCCCAAGACTTCCGATTTCTTGTTTTGCTTGATGGCGTATGGCCTCTTGTCGCTGCTTGCGTCCCATGTGGAGTTACCACGTCCTTTGACTTGAACCTTGTCCGATCCTGCGTCGTAGTTCACGGTTCCGTCCGCATTGTACATGATCATATCGGTATTGTTGATCCATTCCGTCTTGGAACTGATGGCCTTGTTGTTAGGCGTGTTGATGTACAATACCGGGATGCCGCTGTTGTGGACGTTCACGTTGTAGGTGCGCACATCACCCGAAGAGGAAACCACCTTGAACTGTTTTGTTTTCAGGTAATTAACCTTTGCTCCGCTCTTCACCTCTTCGCCATCGGCGTAGATGGTCGCACCGTTGGAAGTCTTGATGGAGGCTTCCAGTTCGAATTGTACCAAGTAAGGGACATACAAGTCTATGTTGTTGCCCGAAATCGTTGCCTTGTAGTCGGAGAGCAGTGCGCTGCCGTTGCTGTTCTTCGAGAGGGAGAACTCAGTGATCTCGTTGCTTCCGTTCTTGTCATCCTTAGCGGTCTTCGCATCGTTCTCGAACCTTCCGGCGAGCCAGCTGACCCTTCTCGTCAACCATTGGTTGACGGCAGAAAGTTCTCTTTTCAGTGCGCCTTCTATTTCACCGCCTCCGGCTGTAGCCAGACCGTTGGCATCCCATAATGCCTCGTTACCGATGAAAGATCTCACGATTTCGGCTTTCATGCCGTCCGTCTCTGTCTCAAGCGCAGAGAGCTTTCCTTTCATGTCGTCGAATTTCTCAGCGACCAATCCCACGAAGTAAGGGTCCTCGAACAAGCGGGCGAACCAGCCCTCTTTCCTGAGGACGAATCCCTCATACGATGCGCTGTTGTTGCCGAGGTAGTCCTCCATGTTGGAGATAGGACCCATCGCCAATTTTCCGTCGCTGGTGATGTTGAGGTAACAGTTGGATTCGAAGGCGGCTTCCGTGTTGCCGCATATCTCGTTGATGAGGTACCATTCCACGAAGCTGTTCACGTCGATGAGGCTGCGGTAGCCCTTGCTGGCGTCCTTGAAGTTGGAGCCATAAAGCGCCTTCTCGAAGTCGCTGATGGTCTTAGCTGCGTCGGAGAGGTTGGCATCGTCCGGATCCACCAGTTTGAAGTAGATCTTGGAAGTTTCCGCTTGGAAATGCGGGTCGGTGTCGTCCGCCTCGTCCGTCGCTTCCAGCAGGATGCCGGAGTTGACGCGGTCCTCCGCGATGCGAGGGTCTTCGCTCAGCACGTAGCTTCCCATGTGCTTTCCGTTCACGATCAGTTCGACCGGTTGGGAAGATGGAGTCCATGCCAAATCCGTCCAATCGTCGCTCATGAATTGTCCCATTCGGTTTCTGAGCAAGGTCTTGTCGTCGTTGTTAGCCTGCAGGGTCCATCTTTTGCCTTTGGACATGCCGAACAGCTCGGTCTTCTTGTCGAGTTTGAGGCTATAGGAGCGTTTGTCTGCCTGAGAATATTTTCCTCCTTTGAATTTGACTGAGAGGTCCACCGAGAATGGAGTCTTGTCGTTTGGCATGATCTCCGCAGGACAAAGCGTGGACCAGTTGTTGGAAACCGCTTCGTCGTCCGTGGTGGTAATCTTAATTACAGGGAGTCCGGAGTTGTAGACCTCGACGGTGTAGGTGTCGACCTCTCCGCTTGCGGCCACCACCTTATAGGTGACCACTCTGCCGAAGTTTTGTTTGGTGACACCGCTTTTCTGCTGTGCGTTCTGTACATATACGGTTCCTTTCGTAGAGAAGGAGAGAGCCAAGGAGGATAAGTTTTTCAGGTAAGGGACGAAGACGGTGAAGCTGTTACCGTTCTTTGTTCCTTCGACATCCGCCAATATGATTCCCTCGTTGGATTCAGCTGTGAGGTAAACACGCTCCAGCTTGTTCCCGTCCACGGATTTGTCCGATTGGTTCAAGTCAATATTGTCCTTCAGGGAGAAGGTGATCTTCTCGATGTCGTCCACGGGGAGGTTCAAGTCTATGAACTGGTTCTCCTTCCCGTAGCGGACGGTATCGACCTTGTCCCAGTCGAAGTATTCCGCTTCGCCGTTCCCTTCCGCCTGAATCTCTTTCTGCGCCGTGATTGGTGCGGCGGCGAGAAGCATTAACATGCATGAAAATATATTTCGTTTCATTGTATTCAGTTTTAAGTGAGTCCGTTAATATTTTAAATTCTCTTCCATCCAATCCAATCGGTTGTCCAACCAATTCAGCAGTTTGGATACTTCCAGATCATATTGCTCTGAAACGGTTTCGTAATCGATGTTGGATGCGCCTAAGCTATTCCAGACCATTTCGTTCCCTGCGACTGAATATTTGATCGCCTCGGCTCTGTCCTTGATCATCTTCTCGATGGCGCTCTTGTTCTTCACCACTTGCTCCACTCTTGAGTTCACTAGCTTTTTGAAATCCGAGTTCTTCAATAGCGTGCTGAACCATGAGGTCTCTCCGAGGATGGAATTCTTGAATCCGTCGCCATACTCTCCGCCGAGTGTTTTCGACATGTCCCAGATTGGCCCCATGCTGAGGATGTTATCGGTGGACATGGTCATGTATGCGTCGGAGGAGATAGCCTCCTCGTTCTTCAGGAGCTCGTTGAGGACGAACCAGTCGGCGAAACTCTGGAGGTCGATTCTCTTGGTGAGGTCGGACCTGCCGGATTTCATTTCGGCTTCCAACTCCTCCAACAGTTTCTGCGTCCTCATCAGTTTGGTGCCGGAGACGCCCGTCTCAGGGTCACGCATGATGAAGGTCATGCCGCTCTCTTTCAATTGGAAGACGTCGTCTTTCTCATCGTAGGAGCTTTCTGCGGAGAATACTTGTCCAGACTCCACTCTGCCTTCGCTGACGCGGATCTGCTCCACAAGAGTGTAGCTTCCCACGTATTTGCCGTTGAGGATCAGTTCCACCGGTTTGCAACTAGGTGTCCACTTAAAGGAGAAATTGTTGGATGCGGCGATGTCGAACGCGACGGAAGAGCGGATCATTGTCTTGTCGTATGCGTTGGAGAGGAGCACCCATCTCTTGCCGGCGGGAAGTCCCATGACCGACACTTTCTTGTCGAATTTCAAGTTGTAGGAGTTCTTGAGTTTCTCCTTGTAGTGGCTACCGCGGCCTTTGATCTCCACACCCGATTCGGAGAGGGTCTCTTTGCCGTTAGCCTCCTTGATGGAGATTTTCCCTCCCGCCCATTCGTCACCGATCTTGTCGCTGGTGGTGAATTCCAGGATAGGCAGTCCGGAGTTGATCACGGCGATGTCGTAGGTCCTGACATCTCCGTTGAAGGCCACCACTTTGAGCTTGCCCTCTTTGGAGAAGTCGCAGCTGGCACCGCTCTCGATCTTCTTGCCGTTGAAATATACGTAGCTACCCGTTGTCTCGAAGCTCATCTTGAGACTTGACATGTCTGTCAGGTAAGGGAATACCAAGGTGATTTTGGAATCTCTGATCTCCACGTTGACATCCTTCTGGAGCTTGGAGTTGTCCTTCGTCGTGAAGGAGATGGAGCGCAGCACGTTGTAGCTTTGCTTGACATCGCTCTTGTCGAGGTCCACTTTGTTTTCCGCGATTACCTCCTTAGGTTCCAGTATTTTCACCTCCTTTGAGTAGGAGAGCGTCATCTTGTGGCTTTTCTCGTCATCCGACAACGTATCGACAGATGAGAGAGGATACTCGATGGTGGAACCGTCTTTCTTATGTATGATCACCGTGTTTTGAGCGAAGGCTTGTCCGACGAAAAGAGTGGACAATGCCCCTATTAGTAGTACCTGCTTTCTCATTTTTTCACGAATTTAAAGGTTTTCCCGTCTATCCCCAGGATGTAGGTCGATGGGGCCAGACCCGATACGTTGAAAGATATCTCACCGTCTCCCTGGCTCATTTCAATCTCCAGAAGACGTCCTGAAAGATCCGTAAGCGTCACTGACTGTGGGTCTCGGATGCCCCGTACGCTGATGCTTTCCACAGCAGGGTTCGGATACACTGAGATGTCGTCGGCGGCGATCGTTGTGACAGAAGATAGGGTCGGTACCGCTTTGGAGAACCGGATTTCCTTGACGTTCTCGAGAGATACTTCTCCTCTAAAGCTCTTGTTCTCCACAATGAGGTTTTCCCCTTGTGCCCAATACTTTGGCGTTTCGCTAAGAGCGAAGACCAATTCCGTTTGGTTGTGCTCTGGATTGTTTAGCTCCACTATCAAGGACTTCACTTCCCGTTGTGCGAAGCAAACAGAAGATAAGCCAATGCATAGCAACACTAACAACCACTTTTTTCTTGTGTAAATCATGGCGTTATAATATGAAAACTAATATTAATAATTATCGTTCTAAACCCAAGCTTTGTTTCTTTTTTAGGAAACCTATACTTGATAACTTCTATCCATCTACCCCGCAAATGTAGTTATTTTGAAATTGAAAGTTGCAATTTTATTCAAAAAAATTATTTGACGTGTTTGACTCGGAAATGCATGTTTGGGCGTTTTTGTACTGTGAAAGGCTTCTTTTATCCCCCCAACGGGCGAATTTCAAGAGCGAAAAAAAGTGCGATTTTTTTGTTCATCGGGATACTTCGGAGGAATTTCTCCCCTCTTTTTCGTCGGTTGGGGTGAATATGGAACATTTTTTCCCGCATCCTATGGCATTGCTTCTGTTTTCCCATTTATGGGAGGTGAATTCTTTTCAATTGATTGAATGACTGACGATTGTGATCCTTTTTGATATGCCGCAAGATGTGTCGGGTGGGTGATATGCTCCCCTTATGGAGAATAAATAAGTGAAAAAACTGCGTGTTTTTGCTAAGAAAGTTTGTTTTTTGCCGAATTATACGTACCTTCGCGCCGTTAGTAAGAATTGTGAAGGGGACCGAGGTCCCCTATTTTGTTGTCTCAAAGTGATGATTGAGGAAAAATATATAAGAGAAATTGTCGAGGCGTATATTGCGGAATCTTCCTATTTCCTGGTTGAGGTGAAGGTGGATAAGAACAATTGCATCACGGTGGCGATAGACTCCAACGAGGATGTCTCCATCGACTATTGCGCTGAGCTCTCCCGCCACATCGAGTCCAAGTTGGATCGCGACGTGGAGGATTTCGAGTTGGAGGTCGGTTCCGCCGGGCTCACTTCTCCGTTCGTCGTCCTTCAGCAATACAAGAAGTATGAGGGATGCGACGTGGAGGTGCAGGTGGCCAATGGCCCTAAGTACACGGGTAAGTTGGTGAACGTGACGGAGGCTGATTTCGGCTTGGAGGTGACGAAGAAGGTGAAGAAGGAGGGTGAGAAGAAGAAGGTCGAGGTGACGGAGGTCATGACGTTCTCTTATGATCAAGTGAAATATACAAAATATATAATAACGTTTAAATAATTATGGCAAAGCAAGAATCAATTAGTTTGAGCGATACTTTTGCGGAGTTCAAAGAGTTGAAGAACATTGACAGAAGCACGATGATCAGCGTGTTGGAGGAGTCTTTCCGCAGCGTGATCTCAAAGATGTTCGGAACGGACGAAAACTACGATGTGATCATCAACCCGGACAAGGGGGATTTCGAGATCTATAGGAATAGAACCGTCGTGGAGGATGCTGATTTACAGGACTCCAATGTCCAGATTTCCCTCTCGGAAGCTCGTAAGATTGACGAGGATTTCGAAGTGGGTGAGGATGTTACGGACAAGGTAGACTTCGCCTCTTTCGGTCGTCGCGCCATCTTGAATCTCCGTCAGACATTGTCTTCCAAGATTCTTGATTTGCAGAAAGATAGCTTGTACAACAAGTATAAGGAGAAGATCGGTACCATCGTGGTCGGTGAGGTGTACCAAGTTTGGAAGAAGGAGGTTCTCCTTCTCGACGAGGATAACAACGAGATGCTCTTGCCTAAGTCTGAGCAGATCCCTTCAGACTACTACCGCAAGGGCGACACGGTGCGCGCGGTGGTGGCTAAGGTGGATAACCAAAACAACAACCCTAAGATCATCCTTTCCAGGACTTCTTCCTTGTTCCTCCAACGCTTGTTCGAGCTCGAGGTGCCTGAGATCAACGACGGTTTGATCACGATCCGCCGTATCGCCCGCATCCCGGGTGAGCGCGCCAAGGTGGCTGTGGAGTCTTATGACGACCGTATCGACCCGGTGGGCGCTTGCGTCGGCATGAAGGGTGCCCGTATCCATGGCATCGTGCGTGAGCTTCGTAACGAGAACATTGATGTGATCAATTATACGAACAATATCTCTTTGTTCATCTCCAGAGCCTTGAGCCCTGCGAGAATCTCTTCCATCCGCCTCTTCGAGGAGCACAAGCGCGCGGAAGTATTCCTCCGCCCTGAGGATGTCTCCTTGGCGATCGGTAAGGGTGGTATGAACATCCGCTTGGCAAGCATGCTGACGGACTATCAGATCGAAGTGTTCCGCGAGTTGCCTGATGGTCAGGACGAGGAGGATATCTACTTGGATGAGTTCCTCGACGAGATCGATCCTTGGATCGTCGATATCCTGAAGGGCATCGGTTGCGACACGGCGAAGGATGTGTTGAAGATCCCTCGCGAGGAGTTGATCACGAAGACCGACTTGGAAGAGGAGACGGTGGACGAGGTCATCGGTATCCTGCGCGCCGAGTTCGACGATCAGGAGCCTGCTGGCGAAGAGTCCCAAACGGAGGAGTAAGGGGTTGTCGGCCTTGCGCCGACTGCCTTTTGTGACGGAAAAATTTTATGTAAACAACTAAAAACGATATATGTCTATACGATTAAGTAAAATTGCGAAAGAATTGAATGTGGGTGTCTCCACAGCGGTGGAATTCCTCTCGAAGAAGGGCTTCAATGTCGACGGTGACAATTCAAACTACAAGTTGACCGACGAGGAGGAGAACCTTCTGCGCATGGAGTTCGATAAGGACCAGAAGCAGAAAATTGAAATGGAGGAGACGATTCGTAGCCGTAACAAGATGAAGGATAATAATCGTGGCTCCGTTCAGATCAAGGACTTTGGCGAACCGAAGCGTGAGGTGGTGGAAACCACTTTGCCGGAAGACCAACGCCCTAAAATCAAGGCGGTCGGTAAGATAGACTTGGCTAACCTTGGCAAGAAGCCTGTTCAGACTCCTGTGAAGGAGGAGCCTGAGGTGACGGGTAACACTGCTCCTGCCAATGCGCCTGATGAGAAAACTACTGATGAGGACGAATCTCTGAAGAACGTTGTTGAGACACCAACAGCGAATGATTCTTCGGAGGAGGCCCCTGCTCAATCCAATGGACATAATATCGAAAACAATCCGTCTGTTTACTCCCTCGCTACTCCGGATAAGAAGCCTACCATCAATGTGGTGGGTAAGATCGACCTGGACTCCCTGAACCAGAGGACCCGTCCAGAGAAGAAGTCCAAGGAGGAACGTAAGAAGGAACGTGAACAACGTAATAACAAAGGCAACTTCAATAGGGGTGACGCTTCCAAGAACGGCGACATGGCCGGTGGCGACGATGACCACAGAAGGAAACGTAAGCGCATCCAGAAGGAGCGTGTCGACATCGCTGATTTCAAGGGCGGTAATGGCGACAAGAACGGTAAGAATAACGGAAGAAACAACAACGACAACGGTAATAACGGTGGTGACAAGGGTAACAAGAAGAATTTCAAGAAGACCAACAGCATCATCAAACCGGAGGTCGATGAGGAAGAGGTACAGAAGCAGATCAAGGAGACGTTGGCTCGCTTGACCAGCAAAGGCCAGAAGACGAAGGGCTCCAAGCACCGTCGTGAGAAACGTGAGCTCCAATCCCTCAGAATGCAGGAGGAAGAGGAGCAGGAGAAGCTGGAACAGAACAAGCTGAAGATCACGGAGTTCGTGACCGTCAGCGAGTTGGCGACGATGATGGACGTGCCTGTCACGCAGGTCATCAGTACTTGTATGAACTTCGGTCTGATGGTTTCCATCAACCAACGTCTGGATGCTGAGACCATCAACATCGTGGCGGAGGAGTTCGGCTTCGAGACGGAGTACGTGAGCGCCGAAGTGGTGGCCGCTATCCATGAGGAGAAGGACGACGAGGCTGACTTGGTTCCTCGTCCGCCTATCGTTACGGTCATGGGTCACGTCGACCATGGTAAGACTTCCTTGTTGGACTATATCCGTAAGACGAATGTGATCGCCGGTGAGGCGGGTGGTATCACCCAGCATATCGGTGCCTATAACGTGACGTTGAGCAGCGGTCAACAGATCACTTTCTTGGATACGCCAGGTCACGAGGCCTTCACCGCCATGCGTGCTCGTGGTGCGAAGGTGACGGATATCGCTATTATTATCGTGGCTGCGGATGATGACGTCATGCCGCAGACCATCGAGGCCATCAACCACGCTTCCGTGGCGGGTGTGCCTATCGTGTTCGCAATTAATAAGGTCGATAAGCCAACGGCTAACCCTGACAAGATCAAGGAGGCTTTGGCGAATATGAACTACTTGGTGGAAGAGTGGGGTGGTAAATACCAATCCCAGGATATCTCCGCTAAGAAGGGTATGGGTGTGAAGGAATTGATGGAGAAGGTCTTGCTTGAGGCTGAAATGCTTGATTTGAAGGCTAATCCGAACCGCCGCGCGGTGGGTTCCATCATCGAGTCCCAGTTGGATAAGGGTCGTGGTTATGTCTCTACCGTCTTGGTCAGCAACGGTACGCTCCGTGTGGGCGATATCGTGGTGGCGGGTACGAACTTCGGTCGTATCAAGGCGATGTTCAACGAGCGTAACCAACGCATCACGGAGGCTAAGCCTTCCGAGCCTGCCGTTATCTTAGGTTTGAACGGTGCTCCACAAGCGGGTGATAACTTCAACGTCTTCGAGACGGAGCAGGAGGCCCGCGAGATCGCTAATAAACGTGAACAGCTGCAACGTGAGCAGGGCTTGCGTACGACTAAGCACTTGACCCTCGAGGAAATCGCCCGTCGTCGTGCGTTGGGTAACTTCCAAGAGATGAACATCATCGTGAAGGCGGACGTGGATGGTTCCGCCGAGGCATTGAAGGACTCTTTGGAGAAACTCTCCACGGAGGAGTTCGCTGTCAATGTCATCCACAAGGCGGTCGGACAGATCTCCGAGTCGGATGTCATGCTCGCCGCTACGGCGGATGCCATCATCGTGGGATTCCAGGTGCGTCCTTCCCAATCCGCGCGTAAGATCGCGGAGAACGAGGGCGTGGATATCCGTCTCTACTCTATCATCTACGACGCTATCGAGCAGATGAAGGATGCCATGGTGGGTATGCTTTCACCTGAATACAAGGAGCAGATCGTGGGTACCGCCGAGGTACAGGAGACCTTCAAGATCAGCAAGGTGGGTACGATCGCCGGTTGTATCGTGCGTGACGGTAAGATCAAGCGTGGCAACAAGGTTCGCGTCATCCGTGACGGTATTGTGGTCTACACGGGCGATTTGGCCTCCCTCAAGCGTTTCAAGGACGATGTCAAGGAGGTTACGACCGGTTTCGACTGCGGTTTGAACGTCGCAAGCTACAACGATATACAAGTCGGCGACTTGATAGAGAGCTTCGAACAGGTTGAGGTGAAGAGGACGTTGTAAGACGCCTTCTTTCCCTTTCTAAATTTATATGTTATCGTTATGTTACTGATAGACCTGATATTCTTGGTGATTCTGGGTTACTTCGGAGTCTTCAAAGGGTTGCGCAAGGGCTTTGTCCTTGAGCTCTCCGGGTTGCTCGGTATTGTTGTGGCGATATATTTGGCCAAGAACTACTCCCTGCCGATCGCTGGATGGTTCGCCTCCACCCTCGGCATTGTGGGTGCCACTTCTCCCGTCGTGGCTTTCGTCTTGACGTTGGTCCTGGGTCTGGTGGGTGTCCACTTCCTTGCGTTGCTCGTCAGCAAACTGCTGAGCGTGGTGATGCTGGGTTGGCTGAATAAGCTGTTGGGCGCGATCTTCTCTTTCCTGAAGATATTGTTGGTCCTGAGCGCTATGGTCCGCTCTTTCGATATGTTTAACCAGAAGGTGGAGCTGATCTCGGAGGAGACGTTGAACGAATCGAAGTTGTATGGTCCGATCAAGATGGTGGCCGATAAGGTGCTCCCTGCTCTCCACCTGAATGAGTTGATTGATAACTGGAAGGGGGAAGATAAGGACGAGGATAAGAATGAGGATGCGGAACCGTTGTCGAACGTGAGGGCGGGCGAAGTCTCCGCCGAATGAATTTGCTTTCCCGATTGATTGGTAAATGATATGAAGAAACAGGATATTTCCCTCCTCGCTAAGGAGGATGTTTTTCAACTGATAGGAACGGAGTGGATGTTGATCACCTCGGGTGATTCTTCCAATTTCAATACGATGACCGCTTCATGGGGTGGCTTGGGATGGTTGTGGAACCGTCCGGTGGCTTTCCTTTTCGTTCGCCCGGAGCGTTATACCCACGAATTCATCGAGCGGAATGAGCGCCTGACGCTCTCTTTCTTCCCTGAGTCGCAACGCAAGGCACTGCAGGTCTGCGGATCGAAGTCAGGTAGGGACTGCGATAAGGTGAAGGAGGCGGGACTCACACCTGTCTCGCTGGAGTCGGGCACGGTCTCCTTCGCTGAGGCTCGCCTGACATTGGATTGCCGCAAGCTCTTTAAGTCGGATATGAAACAGGCCGATTTCCTCGATAAGGAGATCTTGGGGAAATGGTACAACGACAAGCCGGGTGGCGGTTTCCATACGGTGTACGTCGTGGAGATCGAGAACGTATATAATTAATTAAGAATTAAGAGTTAAGAATTAAGAGTTGGGAAACGTCGGTTCGACGTAGTCAATTAAGAATTGATTCTTCTCTTTGTTGTTTTTTTGAGATAGAGCTTTGAAGTATTTCCTCTTAAACTAAATACATTATGTCAAGAACAGAGAATGAATTAGAGGGGGTAACCCTATTGGGCGAGAAGAAGACGGTTTACCTTACCGACTATTCGCCAGAGGTCTTGGAGACGTTCGTCAACAAGCACCAGGAGGAGGATTATCTAGTTACCCTGAACTGCCCTGAGTTCACTAGTCTGTGTCCGAAGACGGGGCAGCCGGACTTCGCGAAGATCGTCATCAACTATATCCCGAACGAGCGCATGGTGGAGAGCAAGTCGCTGAAGCTCTATCTTTTCAGCTTCCGCAACCATGGCGACTTCCATGAGGATTGCATCAATATCATCATGAAGGATTTGGTCAAGCTGATGAGTCCGCGCTACTTGGAGGTGGTGGGCATCTTCACCCCTCGGGGCGGTATCTCCATCTACCCTTTCGCCAATTATGCGGATGAGGCGCATCAGGAGATGAAGAGGGCTCGCCTTTTGGCGCAAATGAACCATACCATCTGATTTATCCACCCTGTTATTTTCTTCCTTATGAAAGATTGTATTCTCATCTTATCGGGTGGCATGGACAGCACCACCATGCTTTATGAATATAGGGATGATATCGCCTTGGCGGTCTCCTTCCACTACGGTAGCAACCACAACGACAAGGAGATCCCTTTCGCGCGTTACCATTGCGAGAAGTTGGGCATCAAGCATATTACGATCCCGTTGGCCTTTATGAAGCAATATTTCCGAAGTTCCTTGTTGGAAGGCTCGGAGGCTATTCCGGAGGGCAATTATGACGACGAGAACATGAAATCGACCGTCGTGCCGTTCCGCAATGGCATCATGCTCGCCATCGTGGCGGGGCTGGCGGAGACCTACGGACTGAAGCATGTGATGATGGCGAACCATGGCGGTGACCATACCATCTATCCGGATTGCCGTCCCGCCTTTGTGGAGGCGATGAGCGCGGCCATCGCGGCGGGTACGTATGAGGGCATCACGCTGAAGACGCCTTACACGAACATCACCAAGGGTGAAATCGCCCGCAAGGGAAAGGCTCTGGGCATTGATTACACCCAAACATGGAGTTGCTACAAGGGGGGAGAGGTCCATTGCGGCAAATGTGGTACGTGCAGGGAACGCAAAGAGGCGCTGGCCGCCGCAGGCATCGAGGACCTGACGCCCTATGAGGATTAATTAACTAGTAATCGGATCGTTATGTATTATATATCCAAAAGAATAGAAATATCTTCCGCCCATAGGCTGAACTTGTCTTATCCCAGCAAGTGCGAGAATCTTCATGGACATAATTGGGTGATTACGGTTTACTGTAAGTCCAAGACCCTGAACCAGGATGGCATGGTCGTCGATTTCTCCCATATCAAGAAGATTGTCAAGGATAAGTTGGACCACACGGTCATCAACGATGTGTTGGATGGTTTGAACCCGACGGCGGAGAACCTCGCCTACTGGATTTGCCAGCAGATCGACACCTGCTACAAGGTGACCGTCCAAGAGTCTGAGGGAAACACAGCTACCTATGAAGAGGATTAACGAGATATTCGAGAGCCTGCAGGGGGAGGGTTTCCATACGGGAACGGCTGCCGTGTTTGTCCGCTTCTCGGGCTGCAACCTCTGTTGTCCTTTCTGCGACACGCAGCATGAGACCTACACCGAGATGAGCGAGGAGGATATCGCCCGCAAGGTTAGTCTATATAAGGCGCCTTGGGTCATCCTGACGGGCGGAGAGCCCAGCTTGCAGGCTACGGAGACGTTGGTGGATCGGTTACATGCTTTGGGCAAGCGGGTGGCCATGGAGACCAACGGGACGCATGCCGTTCCGACGAACCTGGATTGGCTGACCTTGTCGCCCAAGGAGGGGAAGGACCCTGTGCTCACGCAGGCGGATGAGGTGAAGGTGGTCTATCAGGCGGGTGTGGATGTGGAGCGTTGGCACAGCGGGATCCGTGCGGACCATTATTTCCTGCAGCCCTGCTCTTGCCGGAACACCCAGGAGGTGGTGCGATATATTCTCGAACACCCCTATTGGTGCCTTTCGTTGCAGACGCATAAGTATATAGGCATCGAATGAGGGTGATTTTAAAAAGCAACAAACATACCGCATAACCCGTTTCATATACGGGCTCATGCCCGGTTTCATTTTGTTCGAGCCCTTCAGGCTCGGGAGAGAGTGGTGGGATGCGCCGATTAACCTATGGCGGTGCCATAGGCTATATCTATATGAGCCTTTCAGGCTCGGGAAACCACCACTAAGGAAGGTTGCTAATATTCATCCGAACCGGCCAGCCTGAAAGGCTGCAACAGATTTAGCCCAACGGCAACGCCTTGGGGGGAACGGCAACGTTATGGGTTATGTTTTGCGATGTGATTACGTGTCCCCTGTTTTGGGGGCCATTACCACACACACCGTTTCATACATGGACTCATGCTAGTTCCATTTTGTTCGAGCCCTTCAGGCTCGGGAGAGAGTGGTGGAATGCGCCTAACCTATGGCGGTGCCATAGGCTATATCTATATGAGCCTTTCAGGCTCGGGAAACCACCACTAAGGAAGGTTGCTAATATTCGTCCGAACCATTCCGCCTGAAAGGCTGCAACAATTTAACCTACGGCGGTGCCATAGGCTATGTCTATATGAGCCTTTCAGGCTCGGGAAACTGCCACTAAGGGAGGTTGCCAATATTCGTCTGAACCGCACAGCCTGAAAGGCTGTAACAGATTTAGCCCAACGGCAACGCCTTGGGTGGAATGGCAACGCCTTGGGGTAAGGATAGGGCGCAGATTCCATGCCAGCCTGAAGGGCTGGCCTAAGTTCAAATTAGAAGTGCAAATACAAATGCAAAAAAAAGAGGAGACATTTCGTCCCCTCCCTAAAGTAAACTACATTTGTATTGCTCATGTACAAACAGTTAACTCGGGAGCAAAGATATACATTAGATCTGTTGC
>JAFZPM010000034.1 GCA_017550335.1 Paludibacteraceae bacterium | reverse complement strand
TCCCTTTGAACATGACACAAACAATTTAGTTGGACATAATACAAATATAAAATAATTCGCAAACCATTCAAAACATGTATATCGCTAACAAATAGTAAATTGTAAATAGTTAAATAGTAAATATCCAATATGGTAAATCATTCCCTATCTCTTCCTTTTCTTACGAATGAACTTTTTACGTTCATATTTCCCCTTTATCGGTTTTACCCCCTCCAGCGGTGTACTAGGTTCAATTTTTCTCTTTATCGCCTCTACCCTCTCCGGCGTATAGAACTCCAACGTCACTCGCCTGTTTTGTTCATGTTCAGCCTCGGTTTGCGCATTAGGTTTGACACATTCCGTTGGACCCGCTCCAATAGATTTTATTCGTAGAGAATCCACTCCCCTCTCCACAAGAAGTTTATGGAGAAATTTGGCTCTGGCTTCTGATATCCTTAGATTATACGCTTTACTCCCTCGTTCGTCAGTATGTCCTACCACCAAAAACGTGTCCTCCGGAAACTTCGAGATAAACGTCGCCATCTCATCCCACTGAACCATATCCTCTGGTTTAGGTCCAAGACCACCAAAATCAAAACAATAACTGTTCCACTCGAATTTCGGCAAAATCACAGTTTCCTCCCTTATCTCTTTCTCCCTCTCCGGCGTATAGAACTCCAACGTTGTCCGCCTATTCTGTTCATGTTCAGGCTCAGTTTGCGCATTGGGTTTGACACATTCCGTTGAACCCGCTCCTATTGATTTTATTCGCTGAGGATCTGCTCCCCTCTCCACAAGAAGTTGACGGAAATATTTAGCTTTTTCTTCTGATAACTTTAATCTAAACTTCTCACTCCCTCGCTCATCGGTATGCCCAACCACAAGAAAAGTGTCTTCCGGAAACCTTGAAATAAATGCTGCCATCTCTTCCCATTGAACCATATCCTCAGGTTTAGGTCCACGACCAAAATAATCAAAACTATGACAATCCCACTCGAATCTTTTCTGTACCGTGTCCTTCTCCTGCATCATCTCCTGCGCCTGCACCTCCTGTCCGGAAAGCATGGAAGTCAGACCGGCCGCCACACCGACCACCTTCAGCGTGTGCCCTGCCATCGCACGTAACGACAACTGCTCCTCCACGTACTGACGCTCCCGCTCGCAAGCCGGACACGTCCCTATGCAGTCTCCCTCATGGGTACACTCCACAGGCACATACTGGATACCGTTCAGATCGGCAACCCGCTTCCGAACCGCTCGCAATACCTCGCATGTCTTCTTCCCTTTGAACATGACACGTACATTTTAGTTGGACATAATACAAATATAAAATAATTCGCAAACCATTCAAAACATGTATATCGCTAATAAATAGTAAATGGTAAATGGTTAAATAGTAAATATTAACATGAAGAGACAAAAAAGCCCGCCAAGTAACTTGACGGGCTTTACGATTATATGGACTAAATATTAATCCTTAAACTTAGCGCACAAGAACTCACGGTTCATACGAGCGATATTGCTGATGGAGATCTTCTTAGGACACTCAGCCTCACACGCACGGGTATTCGTGCAGTTACCGAAGCCAAGCTCATCCATCTTAGCCACCATCGCCTTCACACGCTGAACTGCCTCAACACGTCCTTGTGGAAGCAAAGCGAACTGTGATACCTTAGCGGAAACGAACAACATCGCGGAACCATTCTTACATGCTGCGACGCATGCTCCACAACCGATGCAAGTAGCAGAGTCCATTGCCTCATCCGCATCCAACTTAGAGATAGGAATTGCGTTAGCGTCTTGTGCTCCACCACAGTTGAAGGAAACGTAACCTCCTGCCTGTTGGATCTGGTCGAATGCGTTACGGTTCACCATCAAGTCCTTGATAACAGGGAATGCGGCTGAACGCCAAGGCTCAACGGTGATTGTCTCACCATCCTTGAAACGACGCATGTAGAGCTGACAAGTGGTAGCGCCTGTAGCAGGTCCGTGCGGATGTCCATTGATGAACAAAGAACACATACCGCAGATACCCTCACGACAGTCATGGTCGAATACGATAGGCTCCTCACCCTTCTCAACCAGTGTCTCGTTCAAGATATCCAATGTCTCCAAAAACGAAGTATCAGGTGTAGTCTCTACGTCGTTATATGTAACGAACTCACCTTTTTCTTTCGGGCCGGCCTGACGCCAAACCTTCAAGTTGACTTTCATTATATTATCTAATGCCATTGTTTTGTCTGTTTAAGTTGATTAAGATTTATAATTACGAGTTTGAACCTTGATAGCCTCGTAAGTGAGAGGTTCCTTGATCAATTCAGGTTCCTTAGTATCGTCACCCTGGTAGTTCCAGCAACCTACGTAGAAGTAGTTCTCATCATCACGTTTTGCCTCTCCCTCTTCCGTCTGGTACTCCTCGCGGAAGTGTCCACCACAACTCTCGTTACGGCTCAAAGCGTCACGGGCGATCAACTCACCCATCGTGATGAAGTCTCTCAAGTGGAATGCTTTGTCAAGCTCGATGTTCATCGGCTCCTCAACAGTTCCAGGAACGAACAAGTTCGTCTCAAACTCCTTACGCAAATCCTTCAACTTCTTGAGCGCTGTCTCCAAGCTCTCTTTCGTACGTCCCATACCAACATATTCCCACATGATATGGCCCAACTCCTTGTGGATGGAATCCACAGAGCGTTTACCCTTGATGTTCATGAGCTTATCCATATCAGCCTTGCAGGATTTCTCTACCTCGTCGAATTCCTTTACATCGGTAGAGACCTTAGGCCAAATCTTTTGGTCTGACAAGTAGTTCTGGATAGTGTATGGCAATACGAAGTATCCGTCTGCCAAACCTTGCATCAACGCAGATGCTCCCAAACGGTTGGCACCGTGGTCAGAGAAGTTGCACTCTCCGATGGCGAACAATCCTGGAACGGATGTCTGCAACTCGTAATCTACCCAAAGACCACCCATCGTGTAGTGGATAGCAGGGAAGATCATCATCGGATTGTAATATTTCACACCGTTGATTTCGTTGGCGAACTCGCCTGGATTAACGTCCGTGATCTCCTCGTACATATCGAACAAGTTACCATAACGCTGGCGAACGACGTCGATGCCCAAACGGTTGATGGCCTCGGAGAAATCCAAGAACACAGCCAAACCAGTGTTGTTCACACCGAATCCGTGGTCGCAACGCTCCTTAGCGGCACGGGATGCCACGTCACGAGGCACCAAGTTACCGAACGCTGGGTAACGACGCTCCAAATAGTAGTCGCGCTTCTCCTCAGGGATATCTGAACCCTTGATCTCTCCGCGCTGCAACTTCTTAGCGTCCTCGATATCTTTTGGTACCCAGATACGTCCATCATTACGCAATGACTCTGACATCAAAGTCAATTTAGACTGCTTGTCACCGTGAACCGGGATACAAGTAGGGTGGATCTGAACGTAGGATGGGTTGGCCATGTAAGCTCCCTTACGGTAAGCGGCGATGGCTGCTGAACAGTTACATCCCATTGCGTTGGTAGACAAGAAGTAAGTGTTTCCGTAACCACCAGTTGCCAATACAACTGCGTGTGCGGAGAAACGCTCGAATTTACCAGTCACCAAGTTCTTCGCGATGATACCGCGCGCACGGCCGTCCACCATCACGATGTCATGCATCTCATAACGGTTGTAGCTATCTACCTTACCCGCTTTGATTTGACGGTTCAATGAAGAATATGCGCCCAACAACAATTGTTGTCCGGTCTGACCCTTCGCATAGAAGGTACGGCTTACCTGCGCACCACCGAATGAACGGTTCGCCAAAAGACCTCCGTAATCACGGGCGAAAGGAACACCTTGTGCCACACATTGGTCGATGATGTTAGCGGATACCTCAGCCAAACGATATACGTTGGCCTCACGTGCACGGTAGTCACCACCCTTCACTGTATCATAGAACAAACGATATACGGAGTCGCCATCGTTCTGATAGTTCTTCGCAGCATTGATACCACCCTGTGCCGCAATTGAGTGGGCACGACGTGGAGAATCTTGAATACAAAAATTAAGCACATGGAATCCCATCTCAGCCAAAGTGGATGCCGCAGATGCGCCAGCCAATCCGGTTCCTACAACAATCACATCCAATTTACGTTTGTTGGCAGGATTCACAAGCTTCTGATGTGCCTTATAATTGGTCCACTTTTCTGCTACTGGACCTTCTGGAATTCTTGAATTTATTTCAGCCATAATTATATATCTTATTTCTTTTATTACTTATTAAAGATTTTGAAGGTATCCCGCTACCACTACTGCGGCAAAGCCTAAGAAAATCAAAGTGGATACGATGTTAGCGATACATTTCAGACGAGGGAACCATGTCTTTCCGTTCAGACCCATCGTTTGGAATGAACTCCAGAATCCATGTGTCAAATGGAACCAGATGGCAATAAACCATACAATGTAAACTACACAAATTTTCCAGTTAGAAAATGTCAACTTAATCAAAGCGGCACCATCTGCGAATTGTCCAGCATACTCCTCTTCCGCACCCATGATCTCAGGCAATTGCATCTTAGCCCAGAAGTGAGTCAAGTGAACACACAAACCAACCAGGACAATGAGTCCCAACACGAGCATGTTTTTTGATGCCCACTCAACTTTGCCTGGCTGATCCTGCTGATATGCATACGCCTGCGCTCCACGAGCTTTTTGGTTACGCAACGTAAGAATCGTCGCGAAGATGATGTGCAAAACAAAACCTCCAGCTAGCACAGCCGTACCAACCAAAGCGTACCAATTCGCACCTAAAAACTCACATATCTTATTATATGACTCGCCTGAAAAAATGGCGACCACATTCATCGACATGTGAAAAATAAGAAACAGAATGAGAAAAAGTCCCGTGATACTCATAATCAACTTTCTCCCGATTGATGAATCAATTAGCCACATAAGTTTTTGAATTTTTAATTAGTTATTTTTGTTATTGTAAATTGTCGTTAATTCAGGCAAAAGTAAGTTAAAAACATAGAATATACAAAATAAAACATTACAAAAATCACGGAAATATCGCATAGACATTGACCCAGCGTCGCCTCAACCAAAAATATTAAGTCAAGAAACAGGGACGACTTTTTCATTCTCCACAAACCTTCCTCCATAATCCCGCAAACAAATATATCGCCCTAAAACATCCAACTCTTTACAGGGAAACGCATTTTTTAAGTCGTTGAAAACCAATAAAATCAAATAATCACTTCTTTCATTTCTACCACGAACACTCCTTGTTTCTTTTTGGCACCAAGGCGGTCCAGTGTTATTGATGTATTGATATAATCACCTTGACTAGTAAGCGTAAATAACAGATATTGTTCTTTAGACGGATCGGAATAACCCATTTCCTGCATATCGTTTTTGCTTTTTATAGCTATTTCCCCTCGATTAATATGCATCAAACGAGAATTCCTATTGTCGTGAACCACAATATATGTGGCCTGGAAGAACCTAGGATCTTGGTATGCCTTTTCAAGTGGTAACGGATAGAGTTTGTGTGCTATACACCAATCCATTTTGCTGGTCAAACCGATAATCACTAATTCATCAGCATTTTTCTCTTCAGCCTGATATTTCAATCCTCGTTGCGGAATAGACTTTTCGATATGTTCAATCGCAGTAGATTTCTTGAGTAAGATCTCTTCTAAATGTTGGCGTAAAATCCTACCCTCTTTCTCCTTATTTATGTTTGGCAATAGAGGAAATGCCCCAATGTTGACACTCTTGATGCTTTGACTAAAATACCGTTTGGATAATGTTTCATCATCTCCACGTCCAGGGAATAGAATATAACCTCCAATCACCTCCTTGGCGGCGTATCTGTTGTGGTCTGAACCATAGTAGATGGCATCACGGTAACGATGCATCTGGTTGATGGCATCGGAAGGCGGATAGTCTCCACCCAAATGATCGTGCTCTTCAATATCTGCTTTCTCAAAATCCTTGTCAAGACGGGCATCGCTTATCACCCTATATTTGGCATCATAAAGATAGGTCAATATAATATCACCACTAGCTTTTCGGATGTTTAGGACAATGTCCGGGCGTTGCTCGGTGGTAGCGGTACGTATCTTGTCACTATCCTGTCCATCCGTACGATTAAAGGTGTGCTGATAGTGCAGCGTGATGCAATCACCCGCATGTATGCGCAGTTGCTCGGCTTTCTCGCTATGGTCTTCCGGTTCTGGCGTGGGATAATGGTATTTGACAACGTGTTCTAAACTGCTATCAGTAAATGGATTAAGAAAAGTCTCCTTGGGTTCATCCATCAGCTCCTCATAATCTGGCATGTCGACACGTATGCCCAACACATCACGCACGAGATGTTTCATCTTTACAAAACACCAGAGTTCATAAATCTCCCATATTTGTAACGTACCGATGCTTTTAGCACCATCGTAGAGGTCGATGCCACGGCGCAGTTTGAGCCAATCCTTGTATATCTGCCGATAACCCTGCCGATTTTGCAGCACAAGGCTTTCACCGGACATGCCACTGAACCGTCCAACCGATTTGAAGAACGGATGTTTCTGTAGTTTCACAATCTCTTCTTGATAACGCTTCCACTTTTTGCGATAATCTTCCGAAACCTCTTCAATACTGTTGCTCAGCACCTTATGGATAACCGTCTTCAACTTATCACCCATGCTTGTGAGCGTATGTTTCACGAAACGGTTTTCTAGCGTATCAATGCTGTTTTCATACTCCTCATAGCCGAAGTAAAGTTCCTCGTGCTGTTTCATGGCTTCCGCCTCCGCATACCGTTCCTCCATCTGTGGTTGCCAGTGCTTGATATGATCAGCACGGCGGAAAAGGGTGTGAGTGCGGATCTTGATGTTAGGATTGGCGGCAATGAAGCGGACATTCTTCAGATAATCTTCCACCACTTGTTCAAAGGCTTGCATCCACGTGGCATCATTACGAATACGTCCGCGGCTGAATTGTTGCATGGTAGTGGCAAGATAGCGGTAGATGATGTTCTCATACTCATCATTGACCTCACGAAGTATGCTTTTGTAGTCGTGACGAGTGTCTAGTTTAGGCGAACAGACCTCAAATGTAACATAGGCCTTCTGCCATTGTTCTTCTTTCTTATACTCGAATTCAAGGCGAAACAGCCCTGGATTGTTCAGAAAATCCACGTTGCCGACCAATTTCCGCTCATCGGCATAGAAGCAATCTGTCACGTCTTTGCGGATGTGCAATATCTTAAAATCACTTATTTCTTCATCGAACTTGATGCTTATCTGGTAAGCGTTAGTTTCGAACATGACTGGCCACAAGTTGCACCATTCCGTGTTTGGCTCCTGTTCTACATGCGTACCGTTTTCAATATCATACAACGTCAAGGTACATTCCCGGCTCGATGCGTAGCGGCAATAGGTCTGGGCGGAGGTGCCATCTATCGTGTTTACTCGACTGCGAAAACGTTCCCATGAATACCGCAGATCATTGGTTGTACGCACCACTACCTCGAAATCATCGCATTTGAATTGTATGACATTTTGTTGCATGAGCGATTTATTTAAGGTCTAATAGCCAATCCAATATGGGAATCACTTCAATTTTATGACCATCTTTTTCGATAATATCCTTTTCGTCTTTGGTAATGATTATCAAACGAGTATCCGCGCTTTGTTTGCGAAACTGCCACAAAGCACTAGTTTCTCGTTCAAAGGTGTCATAGTCCGATATGGAATAAGATACTTGAATGGCCATTCCCTCCTTTTCTACATAAAAATCGATTTCCTGATTCGCTTTCATGTATACAACGTTCTCTTTGCCATATCGCTGGCGCAAAGTTATGGCGACAAGGTTTTCAAGCAAGGCGGGGGCGGCATCGATCAGAAACAGATTCAAAAGGCCATTGTCTGCAAAATAATATTTCTTCACGCTTTCACGTTCGCTTATTTTCGCCAATCCGTTTTCGATCGGAAAGATAAGACACGAGCCGATAGCATAATCAACATATTCCGAGACAGTGGCAACAGTAACTTTATTGCCAGTTGATTTGATGATGTTCTGAATACGATTGTACGATATGGGTTGACGGACACTTTCCGCCATTTTTTTTACCAAAAGACCCATGATGCGACTATTGCGGATGCTGTTACGTGTACAAATATCCCCCAAATATATCTTTTGATACAAACTCTGCAGAACAGAACGTTTGTCTTTGAAATACAATGTTTCAGGCAATCCTCCAAAATTAAAGTAACTCTCGAAGAGCGCTCTTATTTGAGAGGATTTTTGCAAAGAATACTTCCAATCTTCCGACAATACGACGGATGATGCGCGCAAATATTCTTGAATATTATATGGGTAAACGTCATATATCAAAAAACGACCTCCCAATGTGGTTGCGACATCCGAACTTAACATTTTTGCATTGCTGCCAGTAACATAGATGGTGTATTTCGCATCGGCCAAACGCCGGACGAACTTATCCCAATGGGCAATGTTTTGTATTTCATCAAAGAACAAAATGGGCTTTTTGTCATGGCCTGACATCTCGTAGTGCACCTCTAATAGTAAATCCAGATCTTCCGTCGTAAGCTCTACAAGGCGTTCATCCTCGAAGTTCACGAAAAGAATATCCTTGATTGATGTTCCTTTCGCAATGAGTTCTTTCATGCGTTGATAGAGCAAATAGGATTTGCCCACACGGCGCAATCCTACAAAAACGTAATTGCCCGCTACTTCAAACTCAAAAGGTCGTGTGACCACATCGAGCGAAAGTACTTCCTCTCGTTTCTCGATGATGCTTCGTTTTAATATTTCTTTACTTATAGACATCCTTTTGTATTTTGTGACAGCACAAATATACGAATTTATATCTCTATACTGAATAAAAATCTAATAAATTATACTTCTATACTGAACAAAATCCTAAAATTTCATATTCCTATACTGAATAAAATCCACACAAAAAAAGAATCGCTCAGCATTACGGCTCTATAATTCTTCTCAAATCACGGCCAGAAGCGAGTGAACTGCATCTTCTCAAGCCTATCGTTCATCTCTTGTAGTTTCTTGCCGGAACCGCTCTCTGCACCGAACTTCTCATACAGTTTCTGCAGGCGGTTCTGTGACTCGTTTTTCAAATCGAACATCTCATCGTCGCCCTCCACACGTGGCAATATCTTCATCAACGTGACGGCATCGAACGCCTCCTGAACAATATTCTTGAACTCTTCATTATTTCCATCACCCGAATAACCTTTCTCATCTAGTAGGTTGCCAAGATAGATGACCAACTCGTTGAGCACACGATAGGAGACCTCGAAGGGTGTACCCTTTAGCACGATATTGATGTCTTGAAGTTTCTTAACACATTGTTCCTTTATTTGTTCCACACAGTCAGAATGGGCAACCAACACCTCGTCAGCGTTCACATAGCGTGGACGAAATTTATCGATGCTCCATTCCTCACCCTCAGGCATATAATTAAGGGCGGCACTTCCACCAAACATCTCCATCAGGTCGCCACCGTTCATCTCGATAGTCATGGCACGGTCTATCACTTTACGGCTGAATTGATGGGTAGTATCGTCCATATTCACAGTACCGATGACGAAGACATTGTCGGGCAATGTGAGACCAACCGTGAACAAGGAATCACTTGCTGCAGCCTCAGAATCAATTTCTTCAGACTCTGTTGTTTCCCAAAGCTTCTGATAGACCTCTTTGTTGGTTTTGATGTTATGGTATTCTGTGCCACCAACTTTCGCCAAATCGTTGAAAAATTGTTTATCGACCAACGCACCGCTAACGATATGTTCCTCCACCTTTTTACGAGTCTCCAACACTGACAAGAACTCAGCAAAATACTGCTCTACAGGAGCGAGGTTCATTTCATCAAGACAGACGAAGAACGGCACGTCAGGGAACATCATAGCTTTGACTAAAAACTTCACAAACTTAGTAAACACATACTTTTTGCTGATATTGCTGTAATATCCAAGCAGTTCGGTGCTATCATGCCAATTAGGTTTCACTTCAATCATACAGTAGTTGCCTGGCGTAGTGCAATCAGCATCCTGCAACTTTTTCGGACAACTCTTAAATGCCAACTCCCTCACAATACGACTCTTACCAGTTCCGCTGATACCTGCTAGTAGGAGGAAGGGCTTGGTGCGAAGAGCAGGGAAAAGAGGTAAATCCCAGCTTGTCATTTCTGACGTAACCAAATCATAACACTTTTCATCGATTGAGCTAAGATATGGCCTCGAATCAAATATATTTATAAAATATTCAAAAGTTGTCTTGTCTGGTTTTTCTTCAGATCCGATATAAATAAAAGAAGCTTGATTTATATCTGCCTTATAATTTGAGCGAGAGCATTTTAGAAATTTTCTTGAATTCAATTTCTCATTTGCATAATCATAAATACTTCTTAAGTCTCTTCTAGCATTTTCCTTGTCAAGGTTAGTTTCTATAGAGATTATATAATCTTTCGGGTTGAAATTATCTAATCCCCTAGCCATTTCATCTTCTTTTGTAAATATAGAAAACAGATAGTATCGTAATTGGTGTTTTTTTGCAAAATAAAATGGTCTTTTGTATTCATCTAGAAATACTCTAAGTTGAGGTTTACTCCTATCTGTCCCTGTAATACTAATATTCGTATATGATATTAATATGATCTCCTCTCCATTTATTTTATATAATTCACTCAAGTTTTGATCAAATTCAACATTCTCACCAAAACTTGAATAGCTAACCCTTTGCCAATCCGAGAAATTGCTTTGTATGAAATTTTTTATGCGAGTTTTCGAATCCATATTTAAAACACTTTATAGTTTGCTATTATCAAATGAGTACTTACAGCCTTGAATCTATTTCTAATATTGACACCATATTGTTTCCCATATTCGTCAACGATCAAACCATTATACAATTCTTCAATTAATGGTGTTCGACCTATAACCATCATAGCTGGGCATCTAAGATTCCTAAAATCTTGAGCTAATCGTCTATGATTGTCTTCGTTAAATCCATCGCGATATTCTTCATTTCCATAATCAGAAAAAACACAATCGTATGGAGGATCCAAAAACATAAAATCGTTCTGTTGGCTCATATTAAATATTCTTGAATAATCATCGTTAAACAAAATTGCTTTTTGAAGCAATTTGGAATGTTGCTTAGTTATTAATTTCGTATTGATATTTTTATACCTTCCAAAAGGCACATTAAACTCTCCTCTTGCATTATAACGAATCATCCCAGAATATGCAGTTTTATTAATGAAATAATATAATAGTGCATCAGAGTACTTTTTGTCTGTAAGGTTATTAAACATATTACGGATGTTATAATATAGAGTTTCGTTATAATCTTCAATGCGTTCATTCGGATGTAAAGCTTTCTGTTTTTCGAAAAGCATTCTGTTTTGGGCATACAGATTTTCTACTGTATCTAATTCTTGACGCAATGTCTGATAACTATCTCTAACTCCTTGATAAAATGTCATCAATGGAGTATTTAAATCATTAATAATCGCTTGTTTGGGTTCCAAATGAAAGAAAACGGCACCGCCACCAAAGAATGGTTCAATATATCTTCCATTAAACTTTGGAATATATTTCTCTATGTATGGAATTTCTTTTGATTTACCTCCGCGGTATTTTATCATTGGCTTCATATTTTATTCTGTAGTTGATAGCGAACAATTTTTTAACGACAATTTTAAGATTATCCGCCAAACACCCAAAATCGGATATGATAATCAACAAGTACCGCCACAAACAAAAAAACGTGGGTATCTGAACCTTTACCCGTCTGTCGTTTGTGGTCGTAGGAAACCATTGGAAATAGACAAGCAAAGCGATACCCACGTCGTACGATAATATAGCAAACCCTTAAAGTGTGCACGGAACAAAATGCCCATGCACACTACGGGTGTATATATCATACCCGTAGCATCATCTTTTGCATTGTTTTTGATTTCCAGTCTTGAAATTTCCTACGTTTCAAACGACCAAAAACAAGCATCAGGCTGACGCTTTATGTATGTAACTACCGCTGTGATTTTTTTTCACAACGGAAGAGCAAAAATAGAGAAAAGCGAGGAGAAAAAGGAATTTTCAGGAGAAAAGTTTGCCCAATGAAGTGTTTACCTGCTTTCCCCACAAAATCTATAGCACTGATTTTTAAAGCCTTTCAACCCAGACTGATTTTTAATTATGGCGAATTCTCCATTATCAAAATTGGGGTTATGTACTTTTTCAAAATACCAATAATGAATGTATTTCGAGAGAAAAGTTTGGTCAAAAGGGTTTATTTCTTCGATGAAATGGTACTTTTCTCCTTATCTATATGTTTTTCTTTTCACCATTTCTGTTTTCCGTTGTTGATAAACTATTATTTCACCTGTTGAAAATATGTATGTTTCCTATGATAAATTTTTAATAATTAAATTTTCTTTTTCGATTTTTCTTTTTATACAATCCGCTTTTCTTATCTTCCAAAAAAGTTTTATGCTTTTTAATAGCTTTTACTGACAGATTTTTTATTCGGAAAGTTGAAATTTCAGTTATTAAAATTTGTAGATTTGTGGAAATGTTAGGATGGTTGATAAAGATACGATTTCTTTTATTTTCAATACTTTATTTTTAACCATACAGGGGAGATTTTGGGGACTGGCTTTTGATTATGGATTTTACAAGAACTTTTTTAGAAAAATTTTAACCATTTCAACACCCTATTATACTCATATCTCCAATATTTATTTTTTTAAAATTTAAAAAGTAGATAAAAACAGAAAGGAAAAGTTATGGATTTGAAAGAAGAAATTTTTCGTTTGAAGAAGGAAAAGAACGCTGTCGTCATGGCGCACTACTATACGTTGGGCGATATCCAAGACGTGGCTGACTCTGTGGGCGACAGCCTTGCGTTGGCCCAGGCGGCTGCGAAGACTTCAGCGGATATAATTGTGCTTTGCGGTGTTCATTTCATGGGCGAGACTGCTAAAATATTGTGTCCTGGCAAGAAGGTTTTGGTTCCGGATATGAACGCTGGCTGTTCTTTGGCCGATAGCTGCAGGGCGGAGGATTTCGCTAAATTTATTCAGGAAAATCCTGGCCATACCGTTATTTCTTATGTGAATACGACTGCGGCTGTGAAGGCTTTGACTGATGTTGTGGTCACTTCTTCCAACGCTTTCCAAATTGTTAACAGTTTTCCTAAGGATGAGAAGATCATCTTTGGTCCGGATAGAAACCTTGGTAATTATATTAATTCGATCACGGGTAGAAATATGAAACTCTGGAATGGCGCTTGCCATGTGCATGAGAATTTTTCTTTGGAAAAGATTTTGAAGCTGAAGGAGGTCTATCCTGATGCTCGTATCCTCGTGCATCCAGAATGCAAAGGTCCTGTCGTGAAGTTGGCCGATAAGGTGGGCTCTACGGCCGCTTTGTTGAAATATGCTGTGGCTTGTGAGGATTGTAACGATTTCATCGTGGCTACCGAAAGTGGTATTTTGCATGAGATGCGTAGGCAGGCTCCTCAAAAGAACTTTATTCCTGCTCCTCCGTCTGATTCCACTTGTGGTTGCAACGATTGCGCTTATATGAAACTGAATACGTTGCAGAAATTGTACGATTGTCTGGTTAATGAATCTCCTGAGGTTCTTGTTGATCCAGCTATCATCGATCGTGCTTGTGCTCCAATAAAACGTATGTTGGAAATTAGTGCTAAATATGGAATCTGATATTTCTCTACGTGACCTTCAATCTTCTGTTGATCAGTGGATTAAGACTTACGGTGTTCGTTATTTCAGTGAGCTGACCAATATGGCTTGCCTGACCGAAGAGGTGGGTGAGCTGGCTCGTGTTGTGGCTCGTAAGTTCGGTGACCAATCTTCCAAAGCTTCTGATTTGGATGCTAATTTGGAGGAAGAAATGGCTGATGTGCTTTGGGTGCTGGTTTGTATGGCTAACCAGACTGGCATTGATCTGACCGAGGCGATGCGTAAGAACTTCGAGAAGAAAACTACTCGTGATGCTCATAGACATTTGGATAATTTAAAACTTAGATAATTTATGGATCGTTTTGATGCGCTTTTCGCTAAGTATGATTTTGATTTGGATTCGTCTTCGATTCAACAGGATGTTAAGAAAATTCTCTTGGATAAGTACGATACGTACAATCAAAAATCTGTTTATAGTCAGATACTTAGCATGGTTGATATTACTTCTCTAAACCCTACTGATTCGGTTGCTTCTATCACTGAATTCGTGGAGAAGATTAATAAGTTCGATACTAAATTTGAGATACTTCCCCACCCTGCAGCTATCTGTGTTTATCCTAAGTTTGTTCAGACTGTGAAGGATAATTTGGTGGAGGATCTTGAGATCGCTTCGGTGGCTGGCGGATTCCCTGACGCAAATACTTTTATTGAGGTGAAGGTGGCTGAGGTTGCGATGGCTGTCATGGAGGGTGCTACTGAGATTGATGTGGTGATTCCTTCTGGTATGGTTTTCAATGGTGAGTTTGAGGAGATCTATGACGAACTCTCTGAAATCAAGGCTTCTTGCCGTGACGCTAAGTTGAAGGTGATCCTTGAAACAGGTGTTTTGGTTGACCCAGTTCTTATCAAGAAGGCTGCTCTGGTTGCGATGAACGCTGGGGCTGATTTCATCAAGACTTCTACGGGCAAGGTTTCTGTTGGTGCAACGTATGATGCTGTTTATGTGATGGCTAAAACTGTCGCTGAATACAATGCTTTGAATAACACTAAGGTGGGTATCAAGGTGGCCGGTGGTGTTTCCACTACAGAACAGGCTGTTTCTTACTATACGATTGTTGCTTCTGTGTTGGGTGAGGATTGGTTGAATGCCTCTTTGTTCCGTTTCGGTGCAAGCCGTTTGGTCAATGCGTTGATTTCCTCGCTTTGTGGACAGGAGGTGAAATATTTCTGATAAGTTTTTGTGAGACTTTAATAGGGTGGGGTAGTTACTGCTCCACCTTTAATTTTTTCTTTCGATCACATGTTGGATTAAATCCTCCAGTGATTTCTTAATGTCTTGTTTTTTAATTATTTCTATTATTTTCACAGCCTCTTCTTTATACTTTTTCATCTTTTCTTCGGCATATTTGATGCCTCCTTTTTCTATGGCAAACTGTGTGATTTTTTGTATGCTTTCTTCTTTATCTTTCTTTGTTTTAATCAGGTCGATGATATTTTCTCTTTCTTTTTCAGTGCAATTGTTCAGAGCATAGATGAGTGGAAGGGTGATTTTTCCTTCCCTGATGTCGTTACCAACTGGTTTGCCTATTTCTTTTTCTGAACTGGTGTAGTCGAAAATATCATCTCTGATTTGGAAACATATACCGTATATTTCACCATATTTTTGCATAGCCTTGCATTCTTCCTCGCTTGCTTCGCTGGTGATTGCTCCACTTTTGGTACATGTTGATAATAATGCGGCTGTTTTCATTTTGATGACTTCCAGATATTTCTTTTCGTCATAGATGCTATTCCGCATGTTGGTTATTTGTTGAATTTCCCCTTTGGAAATCTCTTTTCCTAATTTTGTGATTTCGTCTATTATACGGATATCCCTTGTTTCACTAGCTGTGTATAATGCTTGCGAAAGAATGTAATCACCTGATAATATGGATATTTTGTTATTCCAAATAGCGTTGACTGATTCTTGTCCTCTTCTTTCGTAAGTTTCATCAACCACATCATCGTGAATCAGACTGGCTGTATGCAACATCTCCATTGCTATGGCGGTTAATATTGATTTTTGGTTTATTTCGCCAGTTGCTTTCGCTGATAGCAATGTCAAAATTGGCCTAATGAGTTTGCCTTTTTTGTTTAGAATGTGTTGGTGGATTTGTTGTAATATGATATTATCGGTCTGGAATCTTTTTTCGAATTCCTTCTCGAATGTTGCAAATTCTTCCTCAATTGGTTTTATTATTTGCTTTAACGTTATCATATTCTTTCCTTAATTCTACGCGAATTTAATAAATTAATCTTTATTATTTTCCTTTCTCTTCCTCATTCGTTTTTTCTCTATTCATTTTTGTAACTTTGTTAATTAAATAGTTTCTGGTTATGGATAAAAAGCTTCTCTTAATTGATGCATACGCTTTGATTTATCGATCATATTATGCTTTCATTAAGAACCCTCGTATCAATTCAAAAGGTCTTAACACCTCTGCGATTTTAGGTTTTGTGAATGTGTTGCAGGAGGTTATCAAGTCTGAATCTCCTACCCATATAGCTGTTGCCTTTGATCCTTCCGGACCTACGTTTCGGCATGAGGCTTACCCTGAATATAAGGCGCAACGTGAAGCGACACCTGAGGACATAAAGCTTTCTGTTCCAATCATTAAGGAGGTTATTTCCGCTTTCAATATTCCTATTCTCGAGGTTCCTGGGTTCGAGGCGGATGATGTCATCGGTACTGTTTCCAAGATGGCTGAATCCAAGGGTTTCCTTGTTTATATGTTGACTCCGGATAAGGATTATGCGCAGCTGATTTCTGATAAGGTTCTTTTGTATCGTCCTCGTCATGGGGGTGGTTATGAGACGTTGGGTGTTTCGGCGGCTTGCGAAAAGTGGCAGTTGACTTCCACTGATCAGATCATTGATTATTTGGGTCTGATGGGTGATGCTTCTGATAATATTCCTGGTTGTCCGGGGGTAGGGGAGAAGACGGCCGTGAAGTTGTTGGCCGAGTTTGGTTCCATTGATAATCTTCTTGCTCATACCGAGGAGTTGAAGGGTGCTTTGAAAAAGAAGGTGGAGGAGAATGTTGAGCTGATTAAGTTCTCTAAATTTTTGGCGACTATCCGTGTGGATGTTCCGATTGATTTTAATGAGGAGCTTTTGGTTTATAAAAATCCGGATGTTGAAAAGTTGAAAGTTTTGTACACCGATTTGGAGTTTAAGAATCTTCTTTCAAAATTGGAACCTCAACCTGTTGCTAAGAAAAATAAAGAGGCTACTCAACTCTCTCTCTTTGATGAATACGTGGACGAACATACGGGTGAAATAAAATATTCAAATCTCAGCGACTTAACTTCTACTTCTCATAAGTATCAATTAATTGATAGTGAGGAACTTATAGTCGATTTTTTGGCTAATTTGAGTAAACAGGAATTTTTCTGTTTTGACACGGAAACTACGGGTACGAACACAATTTCTGACGAATTAGTCGGTTTTTCCTTTTCTTGGAAGGAATTTGAAGCATTTTACATTCCGATTCCGAAGGGTAGGGGTGAGGCAGAAAAATTCTTACAACGTTTCAAACCTATTTTCGAAAATGAGTCTGTTCTGAAGATTGGTCAGAATATTAAGTTCGATTTGTTGATGTTGAAGCAATATGGTATCGAATTGAAAGGAAAAATGTTCGATACGATGATTGCCCATTATCTTTTGCAACCGGATCTTCGTCATGGTATGGATTATTTGGCGGAGATCTATTTGAATTATAAGACGATCACGTATGAGGAGTTATGCGAGGGACGTAATACGAAGACTACGGATATTCGTACACTTGATATCGACAGACTATGTGATTATGCTGCGGAAGATGCGGATGTCACTTTACGTTTGAAGAATGTTTTTGAGGCTCAGTTGAAGGATAATAATCTTGAGAATATTTTTTATGAAATTGAGATGCCTCTTATGCCTGTCTTGGCTGATATGGAGTATACTGGTGTATCCATTAATTCTGAAGCTTTGAAACAATTTTCAGTTTCGTTGAATGAACGTATTGCTGAAAAGGAAAAGGAAATTTTTAATCTTTCAGGATATGAGTTCAATATCTCTTCTCCTCGTCAGGTTGGTGAGTTGATTTATGATCGTTTAAAGATTGTTGAGAAACCTCGCAAAACGAAGACCGGTTTATATTCAACTTCGGAGGAGGTTTTAGTTTCTTTGAAAGGAAAGCATCCAATCATTAATCTAATCTTAGAGTATCGTGGCCTAAAGAAATTGTTGACCACCTATGTTGATACATTGCCCGATTTGGTTAATTCCAAGACTGGTAAAATTCATACTTCTTACAACCAGACGGTTGCTGCTACAGGGCGTCTTAGTTCTAGTAATCCGAACCTGCAGAATATTCCTATTCGTGATGAGGATGGTAAGGAGATTCGAAAAGCGTTTGTACCAGATGAGGGTTCCACTTTTCTTTCGGCCGATTATTCGCAGATTGAATTACGACTCATGGCTCATTTGAGTGATGATGAAAATTTGATCGAAGCTTTCAATAAAGGATATGATATCCATACCGCAACGGCTGCTAAAGTTTTTAAGGTGGATATTGATGATGTGGATAAGGATATGAGACGAAAGGCGAAGACGGCCAATTTCGGAATTATATATGGTATCTCTGCTTTTGGTTTGGCCGATCGTTTGGATATTTCCCGTACGGAGGCGAAGCAGCTGATTGATGATTATTTCTTGAGTTATCCGAAAATTAAAAATTATACTGATTCGATTATTGCTTTTGCTCGTGAGAAAGGATATGTGGAGACGTTATTTGGTAGGCGCAGATATTTACCGGATATTAATTCACATAATAGTGTGGTGCGTGGTTATGCGGAACGAAATGCGGTCAATGCTCCAATTCAGGGTACTGCTGCAGACATCATTAAGATTGCAATGATTAATATTTTCAGAAGATTCAAGGAAGAAAATATTTCATCAAAGATGATTCTGCAGGTACATGACGAGTTGAACTTTACGGTTTTGAATAGTGAGTTGGAAAAGGTAAAATCCATTGTGGTTCATGAAATGGAGAACGCTGTAAAACTAAAAGTACCTTTGGTCGCTGAGTGCGGAATTGGTAGCAATTGGTTGGAGGCGCACTAATTTTTAATTTATGTTCCACGTGGAACAATAGTAAAATATAAGGGTGAATTGCAAAATTCACCCTTAATTATTTTTACACTAGATTGTATTTTTCTTTGATTCCATCGAGGATTTCAATCAGTTCATCTTTGGTTTGTGCTCGAAGGATCGCAATCCTTGTTTGTTTGAAATTGTCTATTCCTTTTAGCAGTGGGGTTGATGCCAGGTGTCTTCTGGTGTGAATGATTCCTCTTATCTCGCCCAACCATTCTATGTTTTTTTCTATGTGTTCCTTGAGTATTCCGATATAGTATTCGAATGGTTTCTTTTCCATTCTCTCTCCATTCTTTAGGTAGTATTTGATTTCCTCAAATATCCATGGATTACCGAATGTCGCTCTACCTATCATCACTGCATCCACACCGTATTTATCAAAACATTCTTTTGCCCTTTCAGGTGTTGTCACATCACCGTTTCCGATGATTGGTATTTTGATTCGTGGATTGTTTTTCACCTCTCCAATCAGTGTCCAGTCTGCGGAACCTGTATACATTTGAGACCTGGTTCTTCCGTGTATAGCCAAAGCTTGTGCACCGCAGTCTTGAATTTGTTCCGCTAGGGTAGTGATGATTTTGTTGTTTTCATCCCATCCTAACCTTGTCTTTACGGTGACAGGTGTATTCACTGCCTTTACGACTGCTTTTATGATTTCCAGCATTTTTGGTATATCTTTTAGTAATCCTGCACCACCACCTTTTCCTGCCACTTTTTTAACTGGGCATCCGAAGTTTAGGTCTATGATATCTGGATGTGCTGCTTCAGCCATCTTAGCTGCTTCAGCTATTGGTTCGGGATCTCTTCCGTATAGTTGGATGACGACTGGCCTCTCTTCATCGTTTATATTTAGCTTTCTTTCAGTGCTTTGCACATTTCTGATCAATGCATCAGCTGAGACGAATTCTGAATAAACCATGTCTGCACCAAACCTTTTGCATAGCAATCTGAATGTTGGATCTGTCACATCCTCCATGGGTGCTAAGAAAAGTGGATACTCTCCGAACTCTATATTTCCTATCTTCATGTTGTAATTATCTAAAATGTTTCACGTGGAACATTATTCTCCTTTTATGATTTCAGATGAATCTACCCATTTGTAGAGTTTGTCTGAGTTCCTGATTTTTTCAGGAACTGCAATGGAGAATAAATCTCCTTTCTCACATTTTTCAGCGGTTGAATCTCCGACGTGAATTTCACCGACTTTCAATTCTATGACTCCTGTGGTTGGTCCGATGATGAGTATATCATCTCCTTTTTTGATACCGTATTTGGTCTCTACTAAGAATTCGCCCACACCTAATTTGGAGTAATATTTCATTCCTTTGCCTACATACACTTTTTTCTTTGTGGCTTCAGATCCATAGGTGGAACTCCATTCTCCTAAGCGTTGGCCTAAATAATATCCATTCCAAAATCCTCGGTTGAACACTTTGCTGAGCCTCTCGTCCCACTGCGCTATTTTCTCTTCGCTGTATGTTCCGTCTAAGTAGGAGTTTATCGCTTCGTCATAACATGAAACCACAGTTTTTACATATTCAGGTCCTCTTGCGCGTCCTTCTATTTTCAGTACCCTGACACCTGATTCAATCAGTTTATTGATGAAATGGATGGTTTTTAAATCTTTTGGCGACATCAGATATTGATTGTCTACCTTGATTTCTATGTCGCTTTCATCATCGATTAACCGATAGCCATGGCGGCAAACTTGATAGCAGGCTCCTCTATTGGCCGATGCGTTGAGCTCGTGCAGGCTTAAATAACACTTGCCCGAAACCGCCATGCAAAGTGCACCGTGGCAGAACATCTCAATCTTTATGAGCTCTCCTTTGGGTCCTTTGATCTGCTCTTCCTGAATAGCTTCCCAAATGTTCCTCACTTGATCCATGTTGCATTCACGCGCAAGGACAACTACATCCGCATATCTCGCATAGAATTTTAAGGCCTCTACATTCGCGATGTTCAATTGAGTGGAGAGATGCACTTCGACACCAATGCTGTAGGCGTATGTCATCGCCGCTACATCCGCCGCGATGATGGCACTTACCCCAACCTCTTTGGCGGTGTCGATGATCTCTTTCATCAACTCCAAATCGTCATTGTAAATGACTGTGTTTACGGTTAAGTAACTTTTTATGCCGTTCTCTTTGCATATGCTGACGATTTTTCGAAGGTCCTCCGTGCTGAAATTGCTGGCGGAACGGGAACGCATATTCAGTTTTTCTATGCCGAAATAGACTGAATTGGCCCCCGATTGGATGGCTGCTTGCAGACTTTCGTACGAGCCTACAGGCGCCATTATCTCGAAATCTTCTCTTTTTATATTCATATATTTCTCTTTTTATTCTCTGTTCTGTGAATCTATCCATATCGTGACAGGTCCGTTGTTGAGCAGTTCAACTTTCATGTCCGCTCCGAATTCGCCCGTTCCTATCGCTTTCCCTAAGTCTGCTTCTACTTGCGCACAGAATTTCTCATACATTGGTATGGCGAAATCTGCCTTGCTGGCACGTATGTAGGAGGGACGATTCCCTTTCTTCGTCATCGCTTGTAGGGTGAATTGGCTGACCACCAATATCTCTCCTTCCACATCTTTCACGGATTTGTTCATCACTCCGTTTTCATCGTCAAATATACGAATGTTGACGATCTTTCCGCTCAGCCATTCTATGTCTTCCTCCGTGTCCCTGTCTTCAATTCCTACCAGTACAAGCAGTCCGTTTCCTATCTTAGACTTGATTTTGCCGTCGATAGTGACCGATGCGTGCGTGACCCTTTGTATAACTACTCTCATATATTTTTTATATTAATTCTAAAATTATATGATTATTCATTTTTATTATTATTGAAATAATCTACAATTATTCTTGCTTTATTTTTACCAATCTCAGCGGACAATTCCTCGAAACTAAGCTCCTTGATCCGTTTCACGCTCTTGAATTTCTTAATGAGCGCTTCTTGTGTTTTTTCGCCGATCCCTTTGATGTCCAATTCAGTCCTGATCATGTTCTTGCTTCGCTTCTCTCTGTGGAATTTGATGGCGAAACGGTGCACCTCATCCTGGATGGATGCGAAGAAACGGAAGGTTTCATCCGTTGGGTCGAGGTTAATAATCCTCGGTGGAAAGCCGAAAATTAGCTCTTTCGTGCGGTGCTTTTCGTTCTTGGCCAAGCCGGCGATGGGTATTCCTAAATGAAGCTCGTCTTCTACCACTTCCCTGATCACCTCCATCTGTCCGATGCCACCATCGGCGATGATGAGTTGGGGCAGCGGCTGCTCCTCTTCCATCAGCCGGCTGTATCTTCTTCGGACCACCTCTTTCATGGAGGCGTAGTCGTCTGGTCCGACCACCGTCTTGATGTTGTATTTTCTGTAATCATTCTTCGATGGTTTCGCCATTTTGTAGACTACGCAGGCGGCTACCGCATCGCTTCCTTGTATGTTGGAATTATCAAAACATTCGATTTGAACGGGGATTTTGTCCAATTGGAGCAGGTTCTGTATGGCCTTCAGCATTTTGGTGGCGCGTTGCTCCGGATTGAATTTCTCCATCTGCTTCATGCGGTCGAAACGGTATTGTTTCACATTCTGGATGGATAGGTCGAGCAGTTTCCTTTTGTCTCCTTTTTGCGGGATGGTGATCACCGTGTTCTTGAATTCGTAGCCGATCTCGAAAGGAACGATGATCTCACGGGAGGTACTTTTAAATCTTTCCCGTAATTCGGTAATCGCTGTCGCAAGAATTTCCTCTTTTTCCTCGTCGGTCCGTATCTTGTATTCCAGGGTATAGGCTTGGGAGATGGTGCCGTTCGTCACCTTCAGGAAATTCACAAAAGCATCGTTTTCATCGATTTCTATGGCAAATGTGTCGATGTTGGTGAGCGAAGGATTTACGATGGTGGACTTGGCTTTGTAGCGTGCCAAAGCGTCCAACTTATCTTTTATGTTTTGCGCCTCTTCGAACTTCAGTTCTTCGGCCAAAAGCATCATTTTTTCCTTCAGCGTTTTTTCCAGTTCGCCTAACTCTCCTTTCAATAAAAGCTTGATTTCACCGATGTTTTTGTTGTATTCCTCCAAGCTTTGTAACCCTTCACAGCACCCCTTACACTTCTTGATGTGGTATTGAAGGCAAACCTTGAATTTTCCTTCGTTGATGTTGTCCGGCGTTAGGTTGAGCTTACAATTCCTGATCGGGTAGAGTTCCGATATGAGTTCCAGCAAAATATGGATGGCGGGCAGGTAGGTGTAGGGACCGTAGTAGATGGATCCGTCCTTCACCATGTTCCTCGTTTTGAATATTCTAGGGAAAAACTCGTTCTTCACGCATATCCAAGGATATGTCTTTCCGTCCTTCAGCAGAATATTGTAGCGTGGCTGATGCTTTTTGATCAGACTGTTTTCGAGCAACAGGGCGTCTTGTTCGCTTTCGACGACGATGTATTTGATGTCGGCTATCTGTTTCACCAACACTCTTGTCTTTACGCTTTGCTGCTCTTTGTTGAAGTAGGAGGAGACTCTTCTTTTCAGATTTTTCGCCTTTCCAACGTAGATTATCTCGTTTTTGTCGTTCAGGTATTGGTATATGCCTGGACTTTCCGGAAGGGACAAAACAATCTGTTTTACGTGTGAAACCTCCTTCTCCATACTATCTGCCCATTAGGATTAAGAGAATGTTGATGTCGCTTGGCGAAATGCCTGGAATACGGCTGGCCTGACCGATGGTTTCCGGGTCGATGCGTGTTAGTTTCTGACGCGCCTCCGTCGACAATGATTGCAGGGTAGAGTAGTCGAATCTACCTTTTATCTGTATGTTTTCCAAGCGTTTAAGTTTATCGGCAATCATTGTTTCCCGATCGATGTACCCTTTGTATTTTATCTGAATCTCAGCCGCTTCCGTGATTTCCTCTTTTCGGTTAGGTATCTTGTCGAGCGCCGCTTTTAGAGGTGCGATGCCTTCGGATAGCTGTTTGATGGTCAGCTGAGGACGGTTCACTAAGTCCACCAGCTTGCATCCGTTCTTCAGAGCGGATGTTCCGTTCTTTTCCAGGAAGTCGTTGATCAGGTTGGCTCTGATGGAGAAATTCTCGATGAAATCGACAATTCTTTCCACCTCCTTCTTTTTCTCCACGTAGAGGTCGTAACGTTCTTTTTTGGCTAAACCGAGCTCGTATGCCTTAGGTGTCAGGCGCGCGTCGGCATCGTCTTGCCTTAGGAGAATTCTGTATTCAGCCCGTGAAGTGAACATTCTGTATGGCTCGTCCACCCCTTTCGTCACCAAATCGTCGATGAGCACGCCGATGTAGGCTTCGTTTCTGCTCAAGGTGAATGGTTTGCCGCCGTGGCAATTGATGTGGGCGTTGATACCGGCGATGATACCCTGTCCGGCAGCCTCCTCATATCCTGTGGTACCGTTCACCTGTCCGGCGAAGAACAGGTTTTTGATCACCTTCGACTCCAGGTTATGGTGCAATTGCGTCGGATCGAAGAAATCATATTCGATGGCATAGCCAGGACGATAGACGACAGCGTTCTCCAAACCACGGATGGTTTTCAACGCATTTAACTGAATATCAATCGGTAACGATGATGAAAATCCGTTAAGGTAATATTCTTGTGTGGTTTCGCCTTCTGGTTCGAGGAAGAGCTGGTGTTGCGTCTTGTCCGCGAATGTGACGATTTTCGTCTCTATGCTTGGGCAATAACGTGGACCGATACTCTTGATTTGTCCGTTGTAAAGAGGAGAATCCGGTAAACCCGCACGAAGGATCTCATGTGTCTTCTCGTTGGTGTGGGTGATGAAGCAATCCCTCTGTTTGAGCGGTCTTGGCTTGAAGTCCAGGTAAGAGAATTTATGGAAATCATCCTCTCCGCCTTGAACCGTCATGACAGAGAAATCTATCGTCCTACCATCGATGCGCACAGGCGTACCAGTTTTCATCCTATCTGTCCGGATGCCCAATTCCTTGAGTTGTTCCGTCAATCCGTAAGATGCTGGCTCAGAGATTCTTCCTGCGGCGATTTGTGTTCTTCCGCAGTGGATGAGGCCCGTGAGGAATGTGCCGGCGGTCAGCACGACACACTTCGCCTTGAATGTCGCGCCCATGCTGGTTACGACACCCTGCACTTCATTGTTTTCGATAAGGAAATGGACGACAGAGTCCTGCCAGATATTCAGGTTTTCGGTATTTTCCAGGACACTTCTCCATTTCTCGCTGAATTTTTGTCGGTCGGCCTGTGAGCGCGGGCTCCACATGGCAGGACCTTTGGATTGGTTCAGCAATCTGTATTGGATGGCGGTGAGGTCCGTGATGATACCCATCTGTCCTCCTAAAGCATCTATCTCCCTAACAATTTGTCCTTTAGCAATACCACCAACGGCTGGGTTGCAGCTCATTTGAGCGATTTTATGCATATCCATGGTGATAAGCAATGTTTTCGAACCAAGGTTTGCCGCGGCAGCTGCGGCCTCACAACCGGCGTGTCCGGCCCCGATGACGATTACTTCGTAATGAAATTCCATTCTCCAATCTATTTGGACTGCAAAGTACGCAATTTTTTACTTATTAGGGTGTTAGTCGAGTGAAGTATTTTCCTTAAATGTGTTAATGATGGGTGTTTTTTTGTTATTTTGCGGATGATTTGGAAACAAGGGAATGCATGAGTTAGTCTAATGGAAGAGAGAAGCGAACATTTACTGAAGATATATAAAGCGTCGGCTGGTTCCGGGAAGACATACCGGTTGACGATGGAGTTCCTCAAGTATATCATCGAGGATCCCACCTGTTTTGAGCGCATTCTGGCCGTGACCTTCACTAACAAGGCGACCGCCGAGATGAAAAGCCGTATCATCACCACTTTGTACGGAATCGCCAAGAACCTCGATGACTCCCAGGGAGATATCACCGTTATTTCCGATGAATTGGGAAGTTTTGACGCTAAATTCAAGAGCCGTTCCTATATTGTGTCTCAGGCGAGAGTCGCTTTGTCATTGATGCTTCACAACTACAGCAGTTTCCATATCGAGACGATCGACTCCTTTTTCCAGACCGTTCTCCGTAATCTGGAGAAGGAGTTGGGATTGGGTACGCATTTGAACATTGAGATAGACGAAGCTCCAGTCCTTTCGGAAACGGTCGCTTCTTTGTTGGAAAATATTACGTCTAACAATGATTTGTTCAAGTGGGTTCAACTTTTCCTTTCCGACAAGCTAGATAATGAGAGAAGCTGGAATATTTCCGAGGAAATCGAAAATTTCGGAAAGGCTCTTTTTGGGGAGACATTCAAAAAGCAGTCGAAAAAACTCTTTGCATTTTTGAGTGCTGATGGAAAAAAACTATATCCATACAGGGAAAAGTTACAAGCATATCGAAAGAAACTGGTAGGAGAAATACAGGAACCGGCCAAACGGTTTATATCGTTTTATGGGGAGAATGGCCTTGAGGATTCCGATTTTCATCAGGGCAGCAAGGGACTTCCTGGTTATTTCCGAAGAATGGCGAGTGGAGTGTTAGGTGATATAAACTCTTATTGCCTTGCTATCTTGGAAGGGAATCATTCGCTTTGGAAAGAAAAAACCCCTCATGCCGGTTTGCTTCGGGAAAATGAAGATTATTTATTGAAAATTCTCGATGAAACGGAAAAAATCAGAAGCCGGAATATCACTGACATTAATACTATTGATCTGATTTCAAGCAATCTCTTCAATGTCGGATTGTTGAATTATATGGACTTGTTGATGCAGAAAATCAATGAGGAGAAGAACCAATTTATTCTTTCTGATACCCAAGCGTTGTTGAATGCGATGATTGAGGATAATGACGCTCCGTTCATTTACGAAAAGATCGGTACCTACTTGGATCATATCATGATAGATGAGTTTCAGGACACCAGTGAAGCTCAATGGCTTAATTTTAAACCACTTATCGATGAATGTGCTTCAAGACAGATGAGCAGTCTGATTGTGGGTGATCAGAAGCAATCCATTTATCGGTTCAGGAATGGAAAGTGGCAGTTGCTGGGAGAATTGTCCGATGAAATGGCGCATATTTCCCCGAAAGTCGTTAAAATGGAAGATAATTGGAGAAGTGAGCAGAGAATCGTCGATTTCAACAATTTGGTTTTTCAGCATATGCCTGAACTATATCGTCAGGATGAAATCGACCACCCGTTGTTGGATAGCATGATTGAGGCTTACAATGATGTCAGACAGAACTGCAGGAAAGGGAAAAAAGCGGATAAGGGATATGTGAAGGTACAGCTTTTTGAGGATTCGAAAAACTATGAGGAGAAAATGCTATGCGCTCTTGCGGAGGAGGTCAAATCGATGCAGCAATGTGGCATCAAACCGGAACAGATAGCCATTCTGGTCAATAAGAATGATTATGTACCGAAAATAGCGAATAAGTTCGCCGAATTCAAGGAGGAAGTGGGGAACGAAGGATTTTGTTTCGAGTTGATCTCGCAGGACGCATATAATTTGGATACGTCCGAGGCTATTCAATGCATAATCAGCGCGATGCGGTATATTGTGCTTCTCGGGGGAGATATCAGGGAAAGGAGGACGAAGAATTGTAATTTAGCCCTGACACAGTTGTTGCATGCATATGGAAAGATCGGAAAGAAGGATGAGGCCATCCTTCCTCCCGATTTGAATAATCTGACGGAAGAACAAAAAGAAATCATCGAATCCATCGAAAAATTAGCGCTTCTTCCATTGTATGAGATGGTGGAGGAAATCTATCGGATCATGCGGCTTGAACGTATTGCGAACCAAGAGAGTTATTTCTGTTTTTTCCTCGATAAAATCAACGAGTTCCTGGTTAAGAAGTCCTCCGATATCCGATTGTTCGTAAAACATTGGGACGAATATTTGCATAGCGTTTCTATCCCGAGTGGCGAAGCAAGTGGTATCAGGATCATGACGATCCATAAATCCAAGGGACTTGAATTCCATACAGTCCTTATTCCGTTCTGTAATTGGAAGTTAGGTCCTAAGAGTGGTAAGAATGCTCCTTTGTTATGGGAGAGTACCGAAGAATTAGGCGAACGGTTCGATGAGTTACCTTTGGCCGCCATTAAGATGGGGGATTCGATGAAGAACTCCTATTTCGTGGATGCTTACAACAGAGAGTGTGTGGAGAGTTTCATGGATAATCTGAATGTCCTTTATGTCGCCCTGACCCGGGCGGAGAAGAATATGGTCGTATTGGGCAAGCGTAAGAATCCAACTAACAAAAAAGGGGAGGATAAGAAGGATTCTTTGATATCCCATCGCCTCGCCACCGTGTTGGAACAACATTCGGGAGGTAGATGGGATGCGGAAAACAGTACATTTATCGATGGAGAGCTTGTCGTCGATGGAGATGAGATGTCGCAAAAGAATAATTCCAAGAATCCTTTCAAGCGGGTTCCCCATAAGTACGATTTCAAATGTGTCAACTACCAGCAGAAGGGAAAGTTCCGTCAATCCAATAAATCCAACGATTTCATCGAGGAAAACGAGGATTCGGAATGGGAAAAGCGCAACGAATATATCAGTAGGGGTAAACTGCTTCACTATCTGTTTTCCAAGATTACATCGGCGGAGGATGTGGATGATGTGGTGGAAAAGATGGATTTCGAGGGATTGTTCGAAAATGGGGAACAGAAACGAAGCATATTGGAGTCCATGCATAAAGCGATGGCGACGGAGGAGGCGAAGAAATGGTTCCGTCCTGGGTTGAGGCTGTACAATGAATGTTCCATTCTGTTCCGTGATGAGCAGGGAGTGCTGCAGACACGCCGTCCGGACAGGGTGATTCGGGAAGGGAACCATATGACGGTGGTCGATTTCAAGTTCGGTCAAAAATCCCCTAAGCATAAGAAACAAGTAGATGAATATGTGAAGTTACTGGAGCAGATGGGCTACCAGGCGGAGGGATATATCTGGTATTTAGGGCAATATTTCGAGTCGGTATGATAAAGATCGTACCTTAAAAACAGCCTTTTTTTATTCTATTCCGCCTAGGCTTTTATTTCTTTCTGCTGTTTGGAGAATATTAAATTCATCAGCGGTTTCTCTACATATCGTTGCCTTAACCAGTCTATTCCCGCACATACCAGAAAGACAATGATAATTGCGAAGATCATATAGGCGAAAAGGAATTTTGAGTCAAGGAATAAATCGAATTGGAATAGTTTATGCCAGATCACCATGTTCAACAATTGATTCTCGTGTATGAGATATATACCGAATGTTGTGCCAGCCAATGTGTTGATTAATTTGTTGTTTTCTATTTTCAGATGATGGAAAATGCTAAATACAAATATGGCGTTCAATAAAGAAGGGAACCGAGTCATGGCAAATGGATATGAGAAAAACTGCATATAGTGGTTAGCGATAAATGGCACTTTGTCCCTATAATACAAAACCATCAGTATCCACAAGATGAAACATGTAGACAGCGTAACACAGCCTATGATATTTATTTTATTGTTTTTCAGTAATTTAGGATCATATATTCGTATATAGCTGGCAACGTAATATCCCAGTATGAAGTAGAAAAGATTGCCTTCGTCAAATAGTCTTTGTCCATATATCATGTAGATGATCGTTCCGGCGAAAATCATAAGTATGACAAGATGCTTATGTTTTTTCTCATCTAAAACTTTTAAGCTTTCATTCAAGAATGGTGTGAAGCAGTAAAAAAGAAGGTATGAGGACGCAAACCAGTTATTGCTATAAAGAGTTGGAGCGAATGACTGGGCCAAGTCAATCAATGTGGCAGGCTTAGCCGCTTCGAAAAATCCCAACTCTATGTAATCCTCATTATAAAAACCGATTAATGGCGTCTGGGAAAGATATAGTATGACACCGATGATTACGGAATAGAAGAAAACCTGTGACCAAAGTTTAAAAACCTTCTTCCAACTAAATTCTGATTTTGAAACGAAGTATCCGGATGTCAATACGAACAGCCAGTTTCCGAGTGAGCCAGTCCATCCAAGGAGACAATTTGAGATGCATAGATTCGTCGTAATCTCAGCGTCTAACCTAAACCATATGCCGTGTTGGCAAAGGTGGTTCAGTACGATTAAAATCATTGAGAATATTCTCAGCAACTCGAAATTAGATGCCCTGACTTTGCCTGTATTCATGTGTGTATACTTGTATTTTATCGCAAAACTAGTTTTTTTTTATAATTTATACAACTGTTACCATTACTTCGAGACCTCGACTGGGTATTGGTTTTTGACGAATCTATCAGGATTGTTATAGTACAGTACATTAATGGGAACACCTGCGGCGGTAGCGTTTTCGGGGATATCCTTGGTTATCACGGCACCTGCTCCAATCGATGCGTTACAACCGATTTTGACATCCTCCACATTGCATACGTTTGGACCGATATAGACATTGTTGTCAATGATGGCGGGGGTTCCGTAGTTCGTTCCGATGTTCAGGAACTGGGATAGGTTGACATTATTGCCTATGATGGTTCCCTTGCCCATCACCATGCAGATGTCATGGCCAATGTAAAAACCATATCCGTTTTTTGTTGATAGGGAGATCCGTACTTGTGACCTACAGCAGGTGTGCACATACATAACGATACAAAATGGAGTAAGCGGACCTTTATATTGGCTTAGTCGTAGCCCCAAAAGTATGATCGGTCTAAAGGGTATGAAATTCTTCAGGATAATGGATAGCGAGGATTCGATTCGACCTGTCAGGCGGTACCTATCGCTTATGATCAGTGTTATGTAATTAGGTCGTTATGATTATTAAATGGAAAGTTGATCATGTTCCGATAGTGTAGTGGATAAAAAGGTGCTATTGAAAATGTTAACGTGCTTATTAGATAGTACATTCCTAAAAGGTGCTGATTTTGACGATTTCTCCGATGATTTTATCAAGTTTATTCAGCACAAGTTAAACCGTTGAACGAGAGAAATAATTTCCATTCCACTTCTCTCGTCTTCTTTAATTCTTTGTAATATTTTTGCACTTCACATTTTAAGGTACGAATATACGTTGTGAGACGTTGGGTTTTGAAATATGGTTAAATAGTTATAATTTTGCCTGAATAGGAAGAATTGTATTACTTTGAAGGATAGAATGTCCGAATATTAACAGCGTAGCAAAGTATTTATGAATTTATTATCCACACCTCGTAGGATTTCGATAGCGTTAGGCTTCTTTCGCTTCTTGAAGATGTTTTTGGGGTTGGTGGTCTTATATCTATCCGTAAAATATTTCGGCACGACATTTCAGCGGGATTCCTGGGTATTGTCCATAGGGTTTTTTGGAATCATTTTGGTCTTTTTATATTCTCCGATCAATGAGACTTTCCGGACGAAATATATTTTCCTAAAGGAAAAAAAAGGTGAGGAATATGCGATGAAATCGGTCAATTCGCTGATGAACCTTTTCAGTTTATCCTTTTTTCTCATCGCTGTCGCCACAATCCTCTTAATGGGTTCGGTCATCCATGTTTTGGCGCCTGGGTTCGATTCCTCCCAAGGCGAGTTCCTAGAGTGGATGATTGTTTCGTTGATTCCCTATTTTATTTTGCAGCAGCAAGGAAATATATTGATAGCCTTGTTAAACACATATGATTCATACTTCTATCCTGAACTGATATCCCTGTTGGCGAGTGTGATAAATATCCTTTTCATCGTATTTTTTTCGGATCAGTTAGGTATATATTCCTTGGTGGTCGCAACTACTTTGAACGGAATTATTCTTGTCTCGTTTTTGACCGTCATGTTAAAGCGGAAAGTTAAGTTCTTCCGGCTCATATCCTCTGAGTCGCTCGCCTTGTCCAAACCTTTTGTCGCATTTTCCGTACCGATGTACTTGAGCACCTTTTGCACCCAATTGTATATGTTGGTTGAGAAATCCTCTTGTACCCGTTTCGGAGAGGGAGCTGTTTCGATATTTGATTACGCCCGGCAGATCACGAATCTGCCGCATATTGTTTTCTCGTCGATTGTTCCGATTGTGATGACTCCGCTTCTTTCAAAGTATTTCATCAGTGGCGATGAGGAATCCTTTTCCGACGAGTTGAGGCGTTTTATAAGGTTACTGTTGTATTTCACGGTTATTATTGCCGTGTTGATGCAGACGAACGGCGAACAGATATCTTATCTGTTATTCTCTGAGTGTAATGAACAATTTGTGAGTATACTTGCGTATTTGGGTATATCCATCGTCCTTTTGGTTTTTGTGATGATCTGCGGCCAGGCAATGATCGCGCGTGAGAGGGTGACAGATTATGCGGTAACGGTAGCTATCGGAAATGTTGTTTCCATTGTGTTATGTTTAGGGTTTGTGCAGTATTGCCGTTTAGAGAATGTGGCCCTATTCTATTTAGTCGGGCAGTCGCTTTCCGTTCTTATTTTGTGTTATAAGATCCGAATCAAGGGGAAATGGCAGATGCTGAAAGATGTATTGAGTATAGTCGTCTTCTTCGTCGTTTCGTGTGGTTTATTGATGCTATTCCAGATGATGCTGAAGGATACGTTCCTATGTTCACAGGACAAATTATATGCTTTATTCGATTTGATTTTGTGTGGCATAGTAGTATTTTTTGTATTTTTGTGTTCGTTGTTGCTTTTCGGGAAAGAAGACAGGAATGCATTATACAACGGGATTTTGGGGAGGTTTAAGCATAAAAGATAACGTATGATTCCCTATGTGATACTCATTTTGTTGGCCATCTTATGTGCTGCGACCGATGTGGTTCCAGTGAAGAATCGTTTTGTCATCACTGTTCCGTTCATAGTGTTGATGTTTATGATGGCTGCGTTCCGTGACCATATAGGGGGTGACTACGAGATGTATGAGTCCTTTTATGTAAGGGTAGTCGGCATTGGGGATTATTTCAGAGGGTTATACCACCCATATTATCGGACGAAGTCGTTTGAGGAGGGTTTTGTTGTGTTTTCCTCGTTAGTCCGTTCCATAGATTTCACGCATGGTCCTTATTTCTTCACGTTTGTGATAGCCGTGGTGTCTTTCAGCATATTCATTCCATCCTTGAAGGAATATACGCCATATGTGTATATCGCCATTCTGTTTTATATGTACAAAGCTTATTTTTGGCATGATTTCACACTTGCGAGACAGGCTTTATCCATAGCCTTTTTCACTTTTTCTATCCGTTATGTTTTAAGGAAGGAATACTGGAAATATATTTTGTTGAATTTGGTGGCGTTTTCCATGCATTATTCGGCGATCATATTGCTTCCCTTTTGTTTCATCTTAAATCATAAGTTCAGCATAAGGACTATTCTCATTATCATGCTAGTGGCGGTTTTCCTGAGCATTGTAGGGAAAAACTTGTTCAGTTTGTGCATACATTTGGCGGATGTAATAGGTATAGGCAATAGGTTTGCCAATTATGTGATGGATAAAGGAACAATTAATCCGTTGAATTTCGTTGAGATATTCATCATTCTTGTTTGTGCTTTGTTTTACCGTAATTATTATGAGGAGAAGGAGCCGTATTTTAACATTTTCCTGAATCTTTTTATAATTTCCTCATTCTTGATCATCGCATTTTCTTCGTTTGAGATATTTGCCCGCTTTAAGGAATTCTTTGTTATCGCATACATGATTCTGATATCCTATATGATAGGGCATGTGGAATCAACCCGAAATAGATGGCTACTTTTAGCCTTTTTGTCGATTTATGTCATGCTGGGTTATTTCCGTTATATCATTACTTTTGGCAATGGAAATTTGATTCCGTATAAATGGATTTTATGGTGAGGTGTATGAATAAGCTATTCTTCGGGGAAATGGTGGATGAACTATTGGTTTTCGCCTTTTTTTTTGTTCCCTTTGTGAATTTTTCACCTGTCGCCTGTGGTGTCGTGCTGTTGTGTTCTCTTTTTTCTTTGATCGGGGGTGTTTCGGGGGTAGTGAGGAATAGACCTAACATGATGTTCATTCTGGTCTTTGCGTTTATGGTTTACGCTTCGTTGTCATCTTTGTTGCTTCATGCGGAAACAAGTTCTTTTACCCGTTTGCAGTTCCAGATACGTTTGCCGCTGTTGCTCTTCGCTTTGGCATTCCTTATTCGTGGACGGATTCCATCGCGCAGGGCGATGAAATCCTTCGCATATGGATCCTACGGCATGGCGCTGATTGTTCTTTTGGTCTTTGCTTATTCGTTGGTGGCGGATTTCGAAAATGTGCCGAGGTCTTTCATGAACGTGCGTTTATGTTTCCAATGTGTTGTGAACATGGTGGTTCATCGTACTTATATGTGTTTTGATTTATTGACCGCATTGCTCATTTTTTACCACTTTTTTTCCGATTCTTGGAGTAAACGGAGGGTTTCCATTTTCCTGACTATATTTGTTTTCACCGGTTTATTCGTTTATCTTACCGATGCGAGGATATCATTCTTGTCTTTTTTGTTCCTCTCCTTTTGCCTTTTTCTTCTGGAATTGAGGAGGCTAGTCCCGGGATGGAAGGGATGGGTGATTATGTTATTCGCTCTTATCGTTTTATTTTTCTTGTTGCTTCGTAATGAAAGGGTGAATAATATTTTAATCTCATTGAATGATTCCACTTTTTCGTTAGCGGAAGCGGATCCTCGTTTCGAGATATGGAGTTGTGGCTGGGAATTGTTCAAGCATTGTCCACATCCGTTGTGGGGATATGGATGCGGTATGGCGGCTGAATTGTTGCAGGAGGTGTACGAAGAAAGGAATTTCGCCATGGCGATCGAGTCGCATTGGGAGATGCATAACCAGTTTTTGGAGGTTCTGGTGGAGAATGGGGTAGTGGGTTTATTGCTGTTCGTGGGTATGTTATCGTTTCCTATGTTTTGGAAGACCTCTCTTCGTTCGTATTATCGTATATGGATCCCTATGTTGTGCATCAATCTTTTTTTCGAGTCCATGTTAAGTAGGTCCATAGGGACATACCCGATAGCGGTGATGTTATTGGTGGCTGGATTGTCCGATGAAAAGGAGGATTTTGCGCCTTCCAAAGGCTGGAAGTGGTTTTGTTTGGTGTCGTCGCTTATCGCTATCTTATGTCTTTCCGTTAAGTACATTCAGAAAGATAAAAAGAGTGCGTATGCATCCTTCCAGCGTTTCTTTGAGCGTGTGGATGCTTTGCCAGGTGATCTTCCCCAGGATCTAGTGGGAGCTTACGGATTACAAATAGATAGTAGGATAAAGACGGAGCAGTGGCATGAATGGGCGACGATGTACTATTGTTTTGATCAATGTTCGGTCAGCGAGTCTGATTCCGTTTCTTTTTCGATTTACATGTATGCGTCTAGGGATTTTGATGCGGAGACGTTGGAGATTCGTGTTGAGGAGCGTCGTTGCAAGGCTTATGAAGCTCAGTACGATATGAGCAGAAAAGGAGAGTGGCAGATGCTTTCCGTTAATGAAAAGGGGTTATATGGCAATATTATTCTTAATGTCATGTGTTCGAAAAAAGGAGTGAATGATTTCTCTAGTATGAGTGGAATCGCTATATTTGCACAACCAAAAATTCATATTACTCGTAAGGAATGATAACAGTTTTCACACCGGCATATAATAGGGCAAAGACTCTTCCCCGTCTTTTTGAATCGTTGCTTGCGCAGACAGACAAACGGTTCGAATGGTTAATTATTGATGATGGAAGTGTGGATGAAACTAAAGAGCTCGTTGATCAATTTATTGCTGAAGGTTCGTTAAGCATTCGATATTTGTATAAGGAGAATGGTGGCGTAAATAGTGCGATGAACTATGGGGTATTACACACCGAGAATGAAATATTCTATCGGGTAGACAGTGATGATTATCTGAAAGACATTGCCATAGAGAGGATATATGCGAATTGGCATCTTGTGGAGAATGATGATTCTTTGTGCGGGTTGATTTTGTTGCCTATAGGTACTGATGGGAAGTCGGTTGGAATACATCCTTTTGATGAAATTAGGCGGGTTAGTTTCTTTGATTATTATTTTCAATATGGTGCGTCAGGAGATAGGGCCACGGTTATGAAAACTTCCGTTATGAAACAGTACTTGTTTCCTACGTTTTCTGGGGAAAAATTTTGTCCGGAAGGTTTGATGTGGAATCGTATGGCTCAAAAATATGACGTGGTGTCTATCCCAGAGATCATCTATGTACGCGAGGTGGAAATAGGCGACTCGATTACAAGTAAGGTTGTTGAAACATTGGAGAACAATAACGTTGGAACGATAACCTATTATTCGGAGTTATTGAAGATAGGTCAGACGCGTGATATTAGGTTATTTTATTACATGAAGAGTGCGTTGTTATATTGGAGATATGCTTTGTGTAATAAAACTCTTAGTTTTTGCGAGAAGGTTAAATTTGTTCCCGCAAGTGCAATTCTCGCATTAATACCAGGTGTTTTTTTATTGTTATGGGATCGCATCACACGGAATAAGCGATTTTAATTTTATTTATATGGTTTATCATGTGGAGATAGTAAGACTTATTGATGTTCTTCTATGTTCATAGATATTCTCAACGCCAATTTGAGGATATGCCAGCTCTTATTGCTCATGCGGGTGACATCATTGATGATTAAGCCTATTTATTCACACTGCCCTTTGTGGTATGGTTTGTCGTCCGCATACCGTTCTTCCAGTTTATAGTTTGGAGATGTGAAGTCGAATGTTGAATCGTAGTATTTGTATTGGACGTTGGATATGCCCAAAAGGAAGTCGGGAAGATTCTCGATGGATATGGGTTTTTCTGTGGATTCCGACATCGCCTTGTATTTGTCCGGCATCTGTTTCTGTAGAGTGTCGCTCGCCCAGATGATGAACGGGATATCCACGTATCCCTTCGAATGCCCCGCGAAATCCCTCACGTCATACATCTCCTCTCCATGGTCGGAGAAATAAACGAAGAGACTCTTTTTCTCTTCAAATTTCTTTAGGGTATCGATCATGTTGGAGATGATCATATCGCTGTAAAGGATCGAATTGTCGTATTCGGAGATGAGTTGTTTCTTCTTTTTCGTCAGGAATGAACGGCCTGCCTCCTCGATATTTTCATCGGTGAAATGGGCGAATTCTTTCGGATATCTCCTGTAATATTCGCCATGGGATCCCATCATATGCAGTATGATGAGTTTTTTCGGGTTATCCTCCTTCATTGCGTTGGATAGTTCCGGCAGAAGTGCGTCGTCATACTTCTCCTGCAGGTTATCGCCGGTGAATAGCATTCCCACGAATTTGCTCGTGTCGCATTTGTCGGAGAAAAAGCTTTCACAACCGCCTATGAACCCGTTTTTTTCTTGGTTGGATATCCAATATGTCTTGTATCCTAATTTGGAGAATATGGTGAGGATATTAGGGTATTTGAACCAATCGTCTTTGTTGGTGATGGAGTTTTTGTAGGTCATGAACATCTTCATCGATTCGCTTGTGGTCGAATAGGTGGCAGTCACGTCATTAAACACGATGATCTCGTTCTTTTTCTTTTCCAGAAGAGGGGTCGTGGGTAGTTGATAACCGTATATCGAGTGGTGTTTGCGTGATGCGGATTCTCCGATCACAATAATGATATTATCGATATCACCGTTCCCTTGTAAAGTCTCGTAAAGATTCTCCTGTCCACAACTTAGTTGTTGCGTCGTATTATAATCCTGCATGCTGTTCAGAGTCCTCGGAAGGTCGAGTGCGCAGCGGATGAAGATGTTGGCGTTCTTTTTCTCTGTTGTGGACTGTAGCTGGATGAATGTGGAGATTAGTCCTATGAAGGCGATCGGGAGCGATGTTAAAAGGAACGCTTTCCCTCCCATTTTTTTGCATCCTAGCGTAATCGCTGCGGTGATAAGGGCAAAAACGCCAAACCGTAGTAGGAAATCGGTTGATGTGAAGTTCCCAATGGTGTAGTTGATGAATTCCCCGACCTCCCGGCTGTTTGTCTCCATGATGATGGTGAACATCCTGCAGCTGACGCCGAATCCCCAGAATAGGAAGGAGACCGCATTCGCGATGCAGAGCAGGCCATATAGGGCAATGATGGATGACGTTATCCATTTGATGGGTTTCTTTTCTGTCCCCATCAAATATGACAGTATGGACGCGAAGAGAAAAGAGATGGAAAACCATTTTATGGATAGGAGAATGATATTGTCACCTTTTTCGACGGAATTGCAAAACACGTCCACGGCGCCTAGCAAACCTACCATGGTCAGGATGGCAAGAAGCATTCTTTCCTTGTGAAGTCGATCAATGATTGTCCCTATGTTTATACCCATAATTATGTTATTTAGATATCGGATTTGACGTCGTAAAATCTGTTCCATGCGTATTCTGCATGAAACAGACGATCATTTTTCCGCATACAAGTCATTTTATTCGCTTTTGAATACGATCTCGTCTTTCGCAGGATGAAGGAATTCGAATTCTAGCGTTCTTGTCAATCCCTCGTCCAAAGTGTATGGAGGCTTGAATCCGATTGAATGCGCCTTGGTGGAGTCGAATTGGGTGGTCGAACAGAATTTCTTCACGCGGACGGAGCTGATGGCGAACTTCCTGCCCGTGATTTTGGTCAGAAGGTCGAAGCAATAACCTCCCATCATGCCTATGGCGTAAGGAACCCGGATGGACGGGATATGTTTGTTCATCACCTTGCTGACCAGCGGGACGAGGTCATTCATGGTATAGTCCGGCTTGTCGATGTAGTTGAAGACGTTGTAGCCATCCTTGAGATTGTCGATCATGTATTTCACGAATGCCGTCACGTTGCCCACATAAGCCATGGATTTCACGTTGTTTCCTTTGCCCACCATCAGGAATTTCCCTCCTGAGATTTGTCTGAGCAGGTTGTATACGTTTCCTCTGTTGCGTTCGCCGAACGTCACGGTCGGACGGATGATGTTGATGTTCCAGTCCGGGTGTGACTCGTACCATTTTTGGAGCATCTGTTCCGCCTGCCATTTGCTTTTCCCGTAGTCGTTGAAAGGATCTTTCGGGTGTTCCTCGTTCGGGTTGTTTTTGTTCAGACCGTACACAGCGACGGAAGAGAAGAAGACGATACGTTTCACGTTGTTTTTCTCCATCGCGTTCAGTACCTTCTCCATTCCGCCCACATTGGTGTCGTAATACAAGGAAACGGGAGAGACGTCGTCTCTATGTTGGGCGGCCAATAGGACCACCACATCGCTGTCAGCTATTCCCTTGTCCATGTCTTCCTGAATGCGGACATCCCCGATGGTTGTATGGGAATCGAAGAAATGGCTGTGTTGTAAATCGATGTTTTTTACATAATATGTGTTTCCTTCATCATGCAATAGCAAGTCGATTAGTCGTGTGCCTACGAATCCACTTGCACCTATCATTGTTATTTTCATGGCATCTACGTTTTATGTTTGTCCGTAAATTTATACTTTATATCCGAAGGACATCTCATATGTCCCAATCCACTGCAAATATATGAAAAAAATGAGAAAAACTATTTGGTGTCACCTTGTATCTGTGTTTTTCTTGTCTATCCGAGCGGGAATGGCGGTTAGAATCCCTTTGTAGGGTCTTGTTTTTTGTTTACAATCCTATCTGCTATTTACAATTGATTATGTGCGGGGGGATGAAATTCAGGTATCTGTGTCGTGAAAAAGGGGAAAAACATTTGTGTGTGTTAGAATTTGTTCTACCTTTGCGCATGATATGCATGATAATTTTGTAGTATGGCGGATTTGAAAACCCATTCATTGTAATATCAAAAGAGAAGAGATGAGGATCCTACAAATCATAACGAAGTGTGAATTGGGAGGTGCGCAGACTGTTGTGGCGAATCTTGCAAATAGTCTTGTTGAGGGCAATGAGGTGTTTGTGGCTTCTGGAGAGGGTGACGGCAAGATGTGGAGTTTGTTCCATCCATCTGTCGAATGTATTCATCTGAAGCACCTCCAAAGGGCGGTTAGTCTCAAGGAAGATCTGTTGGCATATAGGGAAATCAGGAAACTATATAAGCGGATCAAGCCGGATGTCGTGCATCTGCATGCGTCGAAAGTTGCCATATTGGGGAAAATCGCTATCCCGCGGAAGAAAATCATCTACACGGTGCACGGGTTCGACTCGATCAGGGTCGCGAACAGGATTTTCCTTCCGATAACGAAGTTCATGCAGCGTTTCTGCGCATCGATAGTGGGCGTAAGCAATTACGATTATAATAACCTGATATCCGAGAACATAACCAACAATGTCGAGATGATATACAATGGAATCAATCGTCCGGACACGAGTTCGATCGAGGATATCCCTGTATTTCACCAATACGAGAAGAATGTGCTCACCATCGCGAGGTTGGTTGCGCCGAAGAAGCCTAGATATTTTATCGAGATCGCTAAGCGGTTGCCTCAATATGGGTTCATCTGGATAGGCAATTGCGAGGAGGTTGAGTATGATGATGTGCCGGAAAACTGCCATTTCATCGGGAATATCGCCAATGCGGGAGCCTATTGCTCAAAAACGGATTTGTATTGCCTCATTTCGGATTTCGAGGGATTGCCGGTTTCCATCCTGGAAGCCATGAGTTTCGGGAAACCTGTGGTGGCGTCCAAAGTGGGTGGTGTGCCGGAGATCATAGAGGATGGCGTGAACGGTTATGCGGTCGAAAATGATGTGGATATCTTTGTGAATCGCATCAAGGAGATCCTCGAAGACCCCGATCTATACGGGAAAATGTGTCAGAAATCTCTGGATATCTTCAATGAGAAGCTGACGATTAAGACGATGGTCGATAAGTATTTCGCCATTTATAAACGTATATATTCCAGCCAGTTAAAATAAAATTTGGTCCGAATAGATTATGATTCGGATAACGTCGATAGGGGAATAATGTTTCTTGTCGTTTATTTCATCTGATTGTCTTTCCACTTCTTAAGACCTATTTTCTTGATCAGGAATTCCACTGTCTTAGGTCCTAAAAGACGCGACAATCGTTTCCTTATTTTGGAAGCGGCTTGCACGTGTTTTGGCATCCATGATCCTGCAAAGTGATGGATGCAATAACTGTTTTCGGTCAGATTCAGTTTCCCTGTATGTTGGGATATTGGGCAGAAATATTCTGAAGGATACATGGTGGTCAGTCCTTCGAAGTCCTGAAACGTGTTATTCGTCACCAATCCTTTCTCCAGCATATAGTTCGTTATCAAAGTCGTGTTTGTCGTGAGGTCAAAGGTGTTATCCTCCTTGACGAAATGGCGGTTGTCATAGTCTGCCAGAAGGTCTTTGACCCATTTCCCCTCTTTTTCGCTTGCCATCATGCCTGTTGGCACGTATCCGCTACTTTCGAAGCCTGAGAATGCGTGTAGGTGCAGAAAAGGTGTCAGGCTCTTAAGCGCTTCCACATCGGTGTCCATGTATATGCCCCCTTCTTTGTATAGCGCGTAAAGCCGCACATAGTCTGTGACGAATGCGAATTTCCTGTTTTCGTATGCCTCTTTCACGTATGTGTTTGAGTTAATGTCGAAGTTCTCTTCATCCCATCTTCTTATTTCGTAATCGGGCATATATTTCTTCCAAGACTCGATGCATTTTAATGCCAATGAGGGCATTTCTCCTTTCCCAAACCAGCAGTAGTGTATGATTTTCGGAATCATTTCGTATCTTTCAAAATATTAGTTTTAAGTTACTTCTCCATTTAAACGTACGTATACGGGAGTTTAGTATATTTTGCGTCGGCAAAACTACTTATTTTTTCACAATCTGGAAATGTTTGCGTGCGTTTTCTTGTGGGCGCTTCCGCTTCTTCTTGACAGACATGCCTCGATTACATTTTGGCGGAATTCTATGCAATAGTTAAAAACTTTTGTATATTTGTGACAAAGTGCGTGCGTATGAAAAAGATTTTGAGATACATACTCCACTCGATAGGTATAATGCTGATCATTGTGGCGATATGCGCTATCGTGAACGAGTTGCGGTATAGTTCTTCCTATTTGGACCCCGTCGGACAGATAATGGGTAACTTCACCATGACGGATAGTTATTTCCAGACCGAGAACGATAAGGCGGATAAGGAAGCGGACGTTAGCCCAGACATCATCGTGATGGATTTGGCGCAGTGCTATTCAAGGGCCGACATCGCCGCGGGTATCGAATATCTTCATGACGCGGGTGCCAAGGTGGTTGCGCTTGACGTTATCTTCGGCGGTGCGGGGAGTGGGGATACGCTTGCCAATGATAGCCTTGAGCATGTCATCGCCCGTTGCAAGGATCATGTGATCGCGGCCTATAGGATGGTGCCCCAATATGATCCGTTGCAGAAAGTGGCGGCTGGCGGAGACGAGTCCAAGATCGACATGTACAAGAAGGAGGAGTCTTACTTCGTGAAGAATACGGGTTGCGTTGAGGCTTGCGTGAATGTGGAGAACGAGACAATCCGCAAATTCTATAAAACACTCACCTTCGGTGATAAGGAACATAGCACCTTTGTCCATGAGATTGTTCGGATGGCCCACCCGGATGTCTATGACTTTTGGGAGAGCAGGGAAGAGAATGAGGAGCTGATCCATTACAAGCAAACCATGTTCGAGAAGATCCTTTTACTTGAAGTTTTGGATATCGTGAGGGCTCGGAAAGCTATCGATGCGACGGAGTTCGAGGACCCGATGGAGAAGAAACTGTTGTTGCAGGAGATCGAGGGCAACGACACCTATTTCCGTAATCTCATAAAAGACAAAACCGTTTTGGTGGGGGATTATTTGGATCTGAGGGATTTCCATGATATCCCTATTGTCATCGACGGAACAAGGCGTATCTGCGGAACGACCATCCATGGATATGCCATCTCGACCTTGACCAAACCAGGCAGACTGATCAACCAGATGTCCGAAAAGCAGGGACTCCTTCTGGGTTTGCTGTATACTTTCTTGTATTGTTTCATCTATTGTTGGATCAACGAGAAGTACAATGACGTGTCGGGTGTGTTGTCCACCACCCTGCAGATCATCATGATGTTGGCCCTCGTCTTTTTGGGAGGCTATTTGTTCATTGAACGCCAATACAACATCACATTGCTATATGCCTTGTTGGGAACAGGTTTAGCGGGGTATGCGGCGGAAATCTTCTACTTCTTGCTATTCAAGGTACAGAAGATCATAGTAAAGAAACGGGGCGGTAAGACGCTTGAACAGGAAATTGTAGAAAACATAGAAAAACGATAAAAAAATGAAGAAGTACTTATTGACATTGTGTTTGCTTGCGTTGGTTGTCGTGTACGCGCCGGCGCAGAAAGCGAACAGAAGCCCTAAAACGGGTAAATGGGGATTCATGAATGGTTCCACATGGGTCATTCAGCCTATTTATGAGAACTACGACCAGTATAATGCGTTCGCCGGGAAGAAGTACGCTATTGTGCAGTATCAGGGCAAATGGGGTGCCATCGCGGCGGATGGAAAGTATTATTGTAAGCCGGTGTTCGCGACCAAGGAGCTTGCGCTCCGTGCCGCTAAACTGGCTGTTAAGGGAGGAGACAGAAGTGTCTTCTTGAGCGCTGTGTATGATAACAAATTGAACAAGTGGGGATTTGTGGATTATGCCGGTGAAATGTATTTCCGCCCTATCTATGAGGATATAGATAACGAATATACGTTCGACAAGGGAAAGGGTTACGCCATTGTGAAGCTTGACAAGCAATGGGGTGCTGTGGACCGTGAGGGTGTGATGGCCATCAACCCTTATTTCACCTCGAAGGAGGATGTCCGCAAGGCTGCTAAGGAGATGGAGATGAAAGCCGTGCTGGGTGATAACATCTATATCGGTTTGAAGAACGGTGTGAAAAAGATCGGTTTCATCAACTATTTGGGTAACTGGGTCATGAAGCCTGTCTTCGAGAACGTCGACAAAACCGCGCTTTTCAGTGCGACATGCAATTTCGCTGTCGTTAAGTATAGGGGCAAATGGGGCGCTATCGACCGTGCGGGTAACTTCGTCGTTAAGCCTACGTACGCTGACATGAACGCGGCTAAGGCGGCGGCTAATAAATGGCAGGCGAATAACCCGAAGGGAAGAGTCGCTTCTTCCTTGGTGCCTAACTTGGAGTCCTTCGCATATAAGACGCCTAACCTTGCGGCACAGGAGCCACAAAAAAGGCCGGATCCTACTCCTACGAAGCCATCGGGCGGGAATACGACGCCTGGTAAGGTGGAGCCTACTCCGACCGTCACCCATGTGGTGGAAGGTGCGCCGACCATCAAGATCCTGTCACCTAAGGATGGTTCCCAATACTCCTCTCCTGAGGTCACCTTCACCTACGAAACCTCTACCCATGATGGTAGTGAACCAGAGATCATCGCTTACATCAATGGTGAGTTGATGCCTCGTACGAAGGGTGTGAAACGTGTCGGGAAGCAAATCACACTCACGTTGCCGCGTGTGAGCGATTGCCGCGTGCAATTGATCGCGAAGGATAACAGGGGACAGAATAGCGACCCTGCCGTTGTGTTGCTGCACTATCGTGGCGACCGTCCGAAACCAGCTTTGCATGTCTTTGCTGTCGGTGTGAGCGATTATGACCAGGCAGACCTGAAATTGCAGCATGCGGCGAAGGATGCGGCTGACTTCATGAATACGGTGAAGACTTGCAACTTGTCCCAATACCAATCACTGAAGACCGCTAACTTGATTCAGGACAAGGGTGCGTCCGACAAGAACATCAAGAAGGGACTTTCCACTTTGGTGAACTCGGCGAGTCAAGGCGATGTGATCCTCCTCTTCTTCTCCGGACACGGAGCGAAGGAGGGTGCGGAAACCTACTTCTTGTCTTGCAATGCGGAGAGCAACGACCTCTTCTCCTCCGCGGTCGACTTCGATATCATCCGTAGCGCGTTGAAGAGGATGAAGGATAAGAAGTGTAAGATCATCATCTTCATGGATGCATGCCACTCAGGTTCCATGTATGGCATCAGAGGTGCCGCGGAGACCTTCTCCATGGCAGAGCCTGACATCATCGGATTCTACTCCAGCACCGAGGCGCAGAAGTCCAACGAGTCCGAGCAGTGGGAGAACGGTATCTTCACGAAGGCTTTGCTCGAAGGTATAAAGGGTAAGGCAGTCGATGAGGAAGGAAACATCACGTTGGATGCTTTGGAGCTCTACATCCGTAACCAAGTAAGGCAAGCGACCAACGGACGGCAGATGCCTATCTTCGAGAACAGACAAGGAAACTTCATCCTCTTCGAGAAGAAATAGTATGGCATGTGTTTTGCACTAACATTAGTATACATTAACAAGAAAGGAGTTTAATATGAAGAAAAGTTTTTTGATAGCGTTGTTGTCGATGCTGGTTAGCCTCGTCTGCGCACAAGATATCTATGTCTACTCCGTCATCGGAAAGGCGGAGAAACAAAAGGACGGCAAATGGGTGGCTCTGCAGAAAAGGGATCCGCTCCAGCTGTCCGATATGATTAGGGTGGACAATAATTCGGCGTTGTCTTTTATCGACCGTAAGGCGGAGAAGATTTATTCCATCTCCCAAAACAACGGACAGAAGGTGAGCGAACTGATCGCCAACTACAAGAGCAAGCAGAGTTATGCGTCTAATTTCGTGTCCCATGCCTCCAAGTCCCTTTTCAATGGTGGATCTGACAGAATCAGCCATGAGGCCGCCGGTTGTACCTATCGTGGAGACATCATAGAGAATGATATCGCAAAGGCCATTTTGGCGAAGCACAATGGTAGTCCGTTAGGTTCCATGAACAATGCCAAGACTGACTATGCCATCTCGTTCTCCATCCTTGATAGAAGGACCAAGGCAGAGTTGGAGGGCGTTGTAGCCTTGGATAGCCAGGCTGTCTTCAGAATCAAGAATAACAGCGACACTCCGTTGTACGTGAATATCCTCGACATCAACAAGAACGGCGAGAAGTATGACTGCCTGCCGATCGATGATGCCACTACGATGTCCCACTTGCTTATCCCAGGCAATTGCACCATCGACTTGACGACCTATCCGGTGGAGTTCTCCGAGCCAGTCGGAATCGACAATCTGATCCTCATTGCGACAGAGGTGCCATACGACCTCCGTCAGGTGATGAAATACTTCGATAAGGCGGACGCATCCAAGGTTCAGTCGTCGAATTATCCAGTTGGTGTTTATTGTAAAAAAATTGAGGTAAAATAATAAATTTGCCTCTCAGGAGAGTTTGGCACGCTTTTTGTACTATACTTAATGGCGTTGTGAAATGCTTTCCTTATAAATTTGTAGTTTAGTTCTAATTTGCGTTTTTTAAAAAGAAAAGCCATCCAATCGGGTGGCTTTCTTTTTTTGTATGGTGGTGGCTTATCATGTCTCTTTAGTAGTCGGAAGGAGAGGTTGTCAGGTCGGGTGATGCTCCTGTATCTTGTGTATGTGGCGGACGTTAGTCGTATAAAACAAAAAAGACTGACTCTTTTCAGAATCAGTCTTTTTGTGTGGTACCACCAGGAATCGAACCGGGGACACAAGGATTTTCAGTCCTTTGCTCTACCAACTGAGCTATGGCACCAACTTTTCTGTTTTGCTCTGCAAAGGTAGGTACTTTTCTCGAAGTGGCAAATTTTTTCGGGGTAATTTTTAATATTATTTTTTATACTGCTGATAATCAATTATATTTGCATGTTTCTAACGAATTCATTAGGGGATGATATGGGTTATAAGGAGGATGAGATAGAGGTAGAAGGGATCGGAAAGGTATCTGTTTCCTACAGCGCTAGGGCAAAATATGTATCCATCAGGATAAAACCGAGGAAAATTGTGCTGGTGGTGCCCGGAAGGGGTACCTTGCAGGATGCGCTCGTCTTTCTTGATAAGAAGAGGGATTGGGTCAAAGCCGCGCTTAAGAAAAACGAGGAAAGGCTGTCACAAAGCATGGAGACCTTTTTTGACGAATCCGGTGAATACAAGACTCTGACGTTCATAGCCCGTATCATGCGGGTGGAGGGCGTCCATTTCCAGTCGTCGCTGAAGGATGGTGTGCTTACCATCTCTTGTCCCAGGAGCGTCGACATACGGTCGGAAAATGTCCAGACGCTCATCCGGAAGGTCATAGAGCGGGTCATGATGGTTGAGGCTAAGCGGGTTCTGCCGGAGAGGCTTTCGCTCATCGCGAAGAGGTGCGGGTTGCGGTATGTGAGTTGCCGTATCCGGAATGTGCGGTCCATTTGGGGCAGCTGCACACGGGAAAGCCACATCAGTTTGAATTTATATCTGATGCGGCTTCCACAACATTTGATAGATTACGTTCTAATTCACGAGTTATGCCATACTGTGGAGATGAACCACAGTGATCGTTTTTGGGCGCTTGTGGACTCGTACACGGGTGGCAAGGCAAAGTCGCTCAGGAAGGAGCTCCGTGGCTACTGCCCTGGCTTCTGACGGTACTTGTGGCCTCTAATCCTGCCGTTTCGGGACATCGACATGCTTCAGCTCGATGTAGTTGTCTCCCCGGAGGTTGGTGTTGCCCTCCTTGTATGCCCAATAGTCTGCCAAGTCAATGTAGTAATATCCGTAGATATAGTTGTTTGTGACTTTGGTGATGTCGATGCAGGAGATGTCCGATTTCCAGCGGCCTCCATAATTGAGGGCTACGACGCTGCAGGCATCGTCCAACCAATACCAGCCGAACTCGTATGTCTGGTCATACACGCCCTTGTAGTAAAACTCCTCGTAGCCGTATTTGTAGCCATTCTCCTCGTAGAAGAAAAACCTGCTGAAGTAGTTCTCCTGTCCGTAGTATTCCTTGACGGGCAATACTCCTTCCCAACATACTCCCGTGAGCATTCTCCCTTCCATCTCTTCCTCATCCTGACATGAGGAGAAACAACCGATGGAGATTACCGACAATAGAATGGCGGCTATTTTTTTGTGTAAAGGTCTCATATCTTTTCCGTATTAGTTTGTGACTCGTATGTTGGCGCACGCAATGGATTCCCATGTATGGCGCAGCCTTATACAAAGATAAAAAAATAAAACAGAAATGCAACAAAATGGGAATGCTTTTCGAAATCGGAGCGTATACAAAAAAAGGGGGAAATGGACTTTCCCCCTTTGTGTTCAAGAAATATGTTTTGTTGAACCGAATGTTTAGTTCTGATATATTCGGGTCACGTTATCTGTATCCATTTGGAATGAAAGGCCTTCTCCTTCTGCGTTCGCGGATACCGAGTAGGTGCCGTCACTGTTTTTGCTGACTTTTGCCTTCGCGTCTTCCACTACTCGTATCTCGTTTGAGTATTCTTTGAGGACATTCAGTTGGTTGGGACCCATGGTACCGATGGTGTAGCTATCCTTGCTCACGTCGGAGAAGAGGATGTGCAGGCATTTGGACCCGCAGTTGCTATCGTCGTTGAGATCGTATTCCTTACCCCATTCGGCATCTTTCACAATGAGTTTGATGGTTAGGTTCAGGTCGGCCGTTGAGGCTTCGAAATAAATATCGCCTGACTTCTTGGAGAAAGATGCGTTGGTGAGTTGGTACTCCACGCCATTCACGCTGGCGAGGCGTATAGGGGGAAGATCCACCTCCGTGCTATCATAGCCTTTCTCACATGAATTAAAGAAGGCTAAGCACATGAGCGCAGCCGTCCATAGGGCAAAGAATCGTTTCATAAAAATCGTATTTTATTACAATAAAAACCACATTCATAAACTCATAAATGGCTGAATGCGTTGCAAATATAATAATCTTATTTTGAATAATTATAAATGATTAGGTTTTTTATGAAATGGATTCGTATCGTACGTTTTTGGGGCTTAGGTCTAGGATTCCTTCACGGAAGTCGGATCGCTGTGTCTATGTTAGATCCGTCCAGAAAGGCTGGTGGGATGTGGAGGATGCATGGTCCTGCATCTTTTGGGGGTGGAGAGCAAAAACTTTTTTGGGATATTGGCTGTTTTTCTCTTCGGTCTAATCGCATGATGTTTTATTATATATTCTTCATGAAATTTACATTTTACGGAAAAGTAGTGTACAATGTTTATCCAAATTATCTGGTATAAGGTGTTTTTGCCTTTGGATGTGGGTTATTTTTTCGATTTCATGTAATAATTATTCGTATATTTACGTTCATAAAGTAAAATGGCGACATTTTTATTTATAGGGTAATATGTAAAATTGTTCATTATGGTAAAAAGGTGTAAAATATGTAATTTGCCAGATAATTATCCATATATCTCCTTTAACGAGGACGGTGTGTGTAATTATTGCATGACAAATAAGGGGAAATATGATTACCCGGGGTTCGAAGCGTTGAAAAGGGATGTGGACGCTATATTATCCCAGAGTGACCCGAATCGGAAATATGATTGTGTGGTCGGTATTAGTGGCGGAAGGGATAGTTCATACCTTCTCTATTTCGCGAAGGAGGTCTTGGGTCTGAACGTGTTGGCGGTCTCCATAGAGCATGATTTCATGACACCGCAGGCAAAGCAAAACGTCAAGACGATCGTGGGAAAGCTTGGGGTGGATATCCATTATATAAAAAACGAGGTGTTGAACACATCTGGTAGACAATGTGTTCAGAACTGGGCGAAGAAGCCGGATATCGCCATGTGCGCGACTTTCTGCACGGGTTGTCGTTATGGAATTAAGAAATTGATCCCGCGGTTCGTGCGTGAGCAGGGGATTCCTTTGTTGTTGACGGGTGATACTCCGTTCGAGTTGATGGACTATCGTGTGGACCTGCTTTGCGAAGGAAAAGCCTCCAATACGAAGAACAAGGTGATCGGGTATGGTAAGAGATTGTTGAAAAACCCTTCTTACCTGAGTTCGCTTAAAACATTGTACTACCAATTCCAGGACTTCGTGTCATGGGAGGGAGCGAAGAAGAAATCCATCCCTGTGCGGATCCAACCTTTCTTCTATATCGAATGGAAGAAGGAGGAGGTCATCACGAAGATCGAGGAGCTTGGCTGGAGCTACAACGAGAATTTCCATTCCACATGGCGTTCGGATTGCTACATCAACATGCTTAGACAATTCTTCTATAAGAAGAAGCTGGGTTTCAATGACATGGATGTCTATTACGGGGATCTGCTTAGGAATAAGGAGATTGAAATGCCGGAGGCGTTGCAGCACATAGAGGAGGAGGGAAATTACAGCGAGGAGGCTGTCCGCTCTGTCCTGAAGGAGTATTACGATGTGGACCTTGATGATGTGATGCGGAAGATGAATATATAGCGAATTGGCTGTTTCAATATGGCTGGTCCGGATTCCTGAATGGAACCCGGACCAGTTTTTTAATATCGGGTCTTTCTGTTTGGTTTTGAAAGTAATTCATTATATTTGCGACAGGAACATAACACATACCAAAATGAAAAACATTTACACACTATTATTGTCTGGCACTTTGGCTTTCCTGGCGAGCACCTCCACTTCCATGGCGGATTCTTCGCGAGGCCTTTGGGCATGTCAAACGGTTAAGAACGACAATGTGTTCGTCAGCTGGCGAATGCGGGGAACGGATGCGCCGAAGTCCACCACCTACAAATTATTCGCGGATGGCCAGTTGGTGAATACCTTCACCGACCGTACCAACACCACGCTTTCCAAGAACTATGCGAACTCGACCTTCTCGGTGGAGGTCTATAACAAGGAGGGGGAAATGATTGATTCCCAAGAGGGTGTCAAATGCGACGGTGATCATTTCCGTCATCTCCAGTTGAATCATCCAGGCACATACCGTCTGCCTGACGGAACGGTGGTGACCTATTCTCCGTATGACTGCTCCGCCTATGATATGGACGGTGACGGGGAGCAGGAGATCATCCTTTGCTGGGAAGGCGGTACGGGTGCGCTGGCAACCGCTACGGCTCCTCCAATTTTGGATTGTCTGAAGTTGGACGGTACGTTGTTATGGCGTATCAATCTAGGACCCAATGTGTTGGCCGGTTGCCGTTTCACGTTCCTGTGCTACGATTTCGATGGGGACGGGTATGGTGAGTTGATTGCTAAGACAGCCCAAGGCTCGAAGGATGCAACCGGCAATTTTCTTTCGAAAGGTGTGGCGGCGGGTGCTAACCATTCTGCCTCTTCCATCAATAGTTCCGGTGTTATCACGGACGGAGGAAAAGAGTGGATTACCTGCTTCAGCGGCAAGGACGGCAAGGAGTTGGCGACAATCGATTATTGGCCATATTTCAACATTCAGAGGGATTGGGATGATAGAAGCACCAATACGGACGGTTCAACCTACGGACACCGTGGAAACTGGATGAAGGGTTGTGTGGCTTTCCTGCCTGTCAATGGTCAGCCTAAACCGTGCGCGGTAACCACGCGAGGCATTTACACCTATTCGTACGCCGCGGCATACACGTGGGACGGACAGACGTTGTCCAATCTCTGGAAGCATACTTCCGATCGTCCCGGACAAGGCATATACGGGCAGGGTGCCCATAGTATCACGTGTGGCGATGTGGACAACGATGGTTATGATGAGATCATCGTCGGCGCTGCATGCCTTGACCATGACGGTTCCGTTTTGTGGAACACGGGCTTTGGGCATGGCGATGCCACCCACTTGGGCGAATTCGATCCTTCGAACGATGGTCTTGAGTACTTTATGGTCATGGAGGAGACCACCGCCAAATACGATTGCGCATTGTTGGATGCGAAGACAGGTAGGGTGTTGACGTCGAAGAATCAGACGGGTGGCGATACCGGACGCGGGCTTGCTTTGGATTGCGACAGCACGTATGATGGTGCGGAATGCATGGAGTGGAGCGATGAAAATCTGTTCACTTGCAAAGGGCGTAACATCGCTGCATGGCATACGGGTAGCACGAAGAGCAGTTCCATCAATTACCGTATATTCTGGGATGGTGATTTGTTGGAGGAGTCTTATGACCGCGGACATGTGGACAAGTGGAACATGGCGAGCAAGACGTGGGATCGCCTTCACACTTTCGGGTATAATATCTATGTGGATGGTGTGAAGGTGGAGTATGCCGCCAACACGAACAATGCCACCAAATATAATCCGTGCCTGCAAGCGGACATAGTGGGGGATTGGCGTGAAGAGGCCATCTTCTGGACATCGGTCAACAACAAATATTTCCTGACAATCTATTCCTCTACCGCAGAAAGCCGTTATAAGTTGCCGTGGTTGCGTGATGACCACGTGTATGACATGGCGGTAGCATGGCAGAACTGCGGTTACAATCAGCCTCCTCATTTGGGTTATAGTCCGTTGGAGTATTATAGGAATCTGGCTCATATGAAGGAGCCCGCCTCCCTTGTGAAAAAGGGTGAAGGAGAGGCCTCCCAGGAGGTTTCCCAAGGAGAGGAGATCGTTCCATTCTATTACACATTCGACAACGCAAGTTCCGTCGAGGTGACAGGGTTACCGGCAGGCGTCGACTATAAGGTTGAAAATGGCGCGGTCTACATCAGCGGTGTGGCGAGTGACGAACCGGGCGAGTATGATTATGTCATCATCGCGAAAGGCGAGGGTGGCGATGCGAAGAAGACAGGTCGGTTCACTATCCTCGAGGGAACGGGTGTTTCCTTGGTGGAGGCGGAGGATGGCTGTTTGTCCATCTGCCCGAATCCGATGGCGGAATCGGCGGAGGTGACGGTAAATCTTCCTGCCAAACAGCAGGTTGATTGGGTCGTCGTTGATATGTCGGGTGTGCGTAGGCAGAGTGGCTCGTTCTTCATGGAGCAGGGTCCGGCCCATTTCTTCATCGACAGGAACACATTGGAGAGCGGCTCCTATCTTCTGATTGTCACGGTGAATGGGAAGAGGCATCAGGAAAGCCTGATAGTGAAGTGATGATTCCCATGGATATGAAACGGGTGCCACTGCTCTTGTAGAGAAGCGGCACCCGTTTTCTTATTGTATTTTGTGACGTGAAATTCTATTTGCCGGGGGAGGATACGGCGAAGAGGCGTTCCTGCTCCTTGCGCAGTTTGCCTTTTTTCAGCGATTTCAGCATCTTATCCATCTTTGGGCATTCTCCGAAAAAACCCTTGTTTTTCTCGTAGTAGCGCAGGGTAGCTTCCAATGCGTAGTAATGCATGTCGAAAGTGAATTCCTTTGATGTTTTCACGTCCCGGTTGTAGAGGGTACATCCGCAAACATAGGTTCCAAATAGGATGGTCCTAGAATCTTTATTTTTACAGCTTACTAAAGCGCCTGTTGTTTGTTCAGATATAGAAACCAATATCTCATCCGAGTATTCGACCCATGACATTATGAAACGTATTGCTGATAACGCATACTCTACATCTTCAGGGAATTGGGTAGTAAAGTAATACCTGGAAGTCTTAGCGGCCAATTCATTGTCCGCCTTGCATTCCTCCGCATTCGCATAGGTTCTACTAGAAGGAATCTCAAAATCAGGTGCGGCTGCCCATGAGGAGACGGCCATACACATCAACAGAGGCAAAAGGAGTCTAAATTTTCTCATACGCAATATTTTTTTAATTCAACCTTCGTTTAATTATAATTCTTCTTCTATAAATGTAGTGTTTTTTTTGAGAAAGACAATGATTTTGAGGGTATTATTTTTCAATCATACCAACTTGTCCTCCGATTTCTCATTTGAATATTTTTATAATATATTGATATACAAACATTTATGTATCATTATGGCAGGACATCATCTCTTTTGGCTTGTAATGGCGTGGATTGTGGGTGATTTCTTCACACTTATTAATGGTCTGAAATTGAATTTTTCACACGAAAGAGTTAACTTTGCGCCTAAAAATGTCTTGAGGTGAGTCTAAATTCGCCGAAGTGACAAAAAAAATCGAAACAAAGGGTTTGAAATAAATTAAGGACCCGCTTTAAACAATAATTCAATGGCTGAGAATATTCAGGAAAATGAAGAGAAAAAGAATTTGAACTTCATTGAGGAAATCGTAGAAGAGGATTTGAAAGAGGGACGTAACGGAGGAAGAATCCAGACGCGTTTCCCGCCGGAGCCTAACGGATACCTACATATCGGTCATGCGAAAGCCATCTGCATGGATTTCGGTATCGCCAAGAAGTACAATGGAATCTGCAACCTACGATTCGATGACACGAATCCTGTGAAGGAAGATGTCGAGTATGTGGACTCCATCCAGGAGGATATCCAGTGGCTTGGTTTCCAGTGGGCAAATGTTTACTACGCATCCGATTATTTTCAGCAGCTTTGGGATTTGGCAGTGCGTTTCATCAAGGAGGGTAAGGCTTACGTGGACGAGCAGACCGCCGAGGAGATAGCGAAGCAGAAGGGAACGCCGACCACACCTGGTACGGAGAGTCCGTTCCGCAACCGTCCTATAGAGGAGAACCTGCGTCTCTTCATGGAGATGTCCGAAGGGAAAATCGAGGATGGTAAGATGGTTCTGCGCGCCAAGATCGATATGGCGAACCCGAACATGCACTTCCGTGACCCGATCATCTACCGTATCATCACGACACATCCTCACCACCGCACAGGCAACAAGTGGAAGGTATACCCTATGTATGACTTCGCCCATGGGCAGTCAGACTATTTCGAGGGTGTGACCCATTCCCTCTGCACATTGGAGTTTGAAGTGCACCGTCCGTTGTACGATTGGTTCATCGACCAGTTCGCCGATAGCGACTATAGGCCTAAGCAGCGCGAGTTCAACAGACTCAATATCACCTATACCGTGATGAGCAAGCGCAAGATGTTGCAGCTTGTCCAGGAAGGTCTCGTGAGCGGGTGGGACGATCCTCGTATGCCGACCATCTGCGGATTGCGTCGCCGTGGTTACACGCCATCCTCCATCCGCGAGTTCGTGAAGCGTATCGGTTATACGAAATATGACGGCGTCATCGACGTCTCCTTGCTGGAGGCCACGATACGTGAGGAGTTGAACGCTACGGCCATGCGCGCCAGTGCGGTCATCCACCCGATCAAGCTGATTCTCACCAACTACCCTGAGGGTAAGGTGGAGATGATGGAGGCTATCAATAACCCTGAGGATGAGTCGATGGGTACGCATGAGGTGCCATTCTCCCGTGAGTTGTACATCGAGCAGGATGATTTCATGGAGGATGCTCCGAAGAAATATTTCCGTCTGACACCGGGTAACGAGGTGCGCCTGAAGAATGCGTATATCATCAAATGTACCGGCTGTAAGAAGGATGAGAACGGCAACGTCACGGAGGTCTACGCAGAGTATGACCCTGAGACGAGAAGCGGATTGCCGGGTAGCGACCGCAAGGTGAAGGGAACCATCCACTTCGTCTCCGTACAGCATGCTGTACCTGCCGAAGTCCGTCTGTACGACCGACTCTTCAATGTGGAGAATCCAGGGGACGAGAAAGACAAGGATTTCAGGGAGTTGCTGAACCCGAACTCGCTCACCGTCGCCCAATCATTCGTGGAGCCATGGTTGAAGGATGTACAGCCGCTCCAGCACTTCCAGTTCCAGCGAATCGGCTACTTCAATGTGGATCCTGATTCCGCACCGGGTAAGTTGGTCTTCAACCGTACGGTGGCCTTGAAGGATAGCTGGGCGAAAATCGCGAAATAATAAATCACGGCATCGTCCGTTCTTGTCAATAGATAATAAAATATTAACTATAATAAAAAATGAAGCGATTCAAGTTATTGAACAACATTGTCGGATGGATAGTATTCGCTATCGCAGCGGCAACGTACTTGATGACGATTGAGCCGACAGCCAGTTTTTGGGACTGTGGCGAGTTTATCTCAACTGCATATAAATTAGAGGTTGGTCACCCGCCGGGAGCACCATTCTTCATGTTGACGGCGAGGATGTTCACGCTTTTCGCGTCGGATCCGTCGCAGGTGGCCATGATGGTGAACTCGTTCTCGGCATTGTGTAGCGCATTCTGTATCCTCTTCCTCTTTTGGACCATTACCCATATAACCCGCAAGTTGGTCATGACTTCGGATGATAAGGGGGAGATGTCCGTTTCACAGATGATCACCATTTTGGGAGCGGGTGCTGTGGGTGCTCTTGCCTACACCTTCACCGATACGTTCTGGTTCTCCGCTGTGGAGGGCGAGGTATATGCCTATTCATCCCTCTTTACGGCAGCCGTTTTCTGGGCTATCTTCAAGTGGGAGGACGTGGCCGACAAGCCATACGCTAACCGTTGGTTGGTGCTTATCGCCTATTTGATGGGACTTTCAATCAGTGTGCACTTGCTGAACCTGTTGACCATCCCTGCGTTGGTATTGGTTTATTACTTCAAGAAATATGATGCGACCCTTTTGGGCTCATTCAAGGCTTTGGGCGTTTCCGTCGCTATCCTCGTGATGGTCCTGTATGGTATCATCCCGGGATTCGTCGAGGTGGCGGGTTGGTTCGAGCTCTTCTTCGTCAATACGCTTGGATTCAGTTTCAATACCGGTACAATCGTGTATGCGATTCTGTTGATCGGTTGTCTGGTGTGGGGAATCTGGGAGACGATGGGACGCGATCCTAACTCCAACTCTTTGAAGTTCAAGAAGCAGGGAAACAACGATATCCGCAAGATCGTTCCGTTCGTGTTGTCTATCCTTTTGCTTGGAATACCTTTCTTGGGTGGACGTCTCCATCCGGTAATAGGTCTACTCCTTGCTGCCGGACTTGCCTCATTCCTGTATTTCGGGCAGAAGTTCTACAACAGCTCTATCCTTAATACGATTCTGATCTGTTGCACGGTCATCCTGCTCGGATACTCTTCCTATGCGGCCATCATCATCCGTTCGGCCGCCAACACGCCGATGGACCAGAACTCGCCGGACGATGTGTTCGCTCTGAAGAGTTACCTGAACCGTGAGCAATATGGTGACACTCCGTTGCTCTTCGGAGAGAGCTATGCTTCGGAATATGAGTACAAGGCTGATGGAACACCTAAATACAGCGAAGGGGAAACTCTTTATGCGAAGAAGGTGAAGACGAATCCGAATGAACCGGATGAGTATGAGGCATATGATACGAAGAAGAAGTATAAGCATCAGCTTTGTATGCCGTTCCCTCGTATGTATAGTACGCAGGCCCACCATATCGCGGGTTATAAGTCCTGGGGAAATATCAAGGGAAGGAAGGCCTCTTACATCGGGAAGGATGGAATGCGGAAGACTAAGATCGTTCCTACCTTCGGTGAGAACCTCGCTTTCTTCTTCAGCTACCAGGTCAACTTCATGTATTGGAGGTACTTCATGTGGAACTTCGTCGGCAGACAGAACGATGTGCAGTCGACGGATGGTGGCAACGTTAACGGAAACTGGATCAGTGGTATCAACTTCATCGATTCCCTGCGTCTGGGCGACCAGTCGAACTTGCCTGACAGTCTAGCGAACAATAAGGGACGTAACACTTACTACTTCCTCCCTCTCATTTTAGGTATCTTAGGTATCGTCTATCAAATTGCCCGTGAGAAGAAGGAGAATAAGTATGAGGGAATCCAAAGCTTTGTGGTTACGTTCACCTTGTTCTTCATGACAGGTCTAGCCATCGTGCTGTATCTGAACCAGACCCCGTTGCAACCTAGGGAGCGTGACTATGCGTATGCGGGTTCGTTCTATGCGTTCTGTATTTGGATTGGTCTGGCGGTACCGATGTTGGTTGAGATTCTGAAGAAGATCATCTCTCCTGTCATTGGCGCTTCCATCGCGACAGTGATTGGCTTGTTGGCGGGTCCGGTGCTCTTGGCATCCCAGAACTGGGACGACCATGACCGTTCGGGACGTTACACTTGTCGTGACTTCGGTCAGAACTATCTGTTGACGATGGATCCTAACGGAGTTATCTTCACCAATGGAGATAACGATACTTTCCCTCTGTGGTACAACCAGGAAGTGGAGGGCGTTGGCACCGACCAGCGCGTCGCTAACTTGAGCTACTTGCAGATGGGCTGGTATGTGGATCAGATGAGGAGAGACGCATATTTGTCGAAGGCTCTTCCTCTCACATTCCAACCGCAGCATTATATGAACGGAAGGATGGATTATGCATACATTGTCGACCTTGTCGATGGCCATTCCATCAGTCTGGAGAACGCTAACAACGTTCTGGTGAGGAATGATGCGGATATCAGGCGCAAGATCTTCGGGGGAACGAAGGAGAAACTTTGGTTCTATCCTGCGAAGAATGTTCACCTGGACATCAACAAGGATGAGGTGGTGAACTCCGGTACGGTGGATGCCAAGGATAGGAACAAGATCGTTGATAGGATGGAGATCGGATTTGGAGGAAAGAGGTTCCTGGGTAAACAGGAGATTTTCATCCTCGACCTTCTCGCCACTAACCACTGGGAACGTCCGATGTACTTCGCGACGACTGTCGGCAAGGAGAGTTTCACTGGTATCAATGACTATCTCCAATTGGAGGGTATGGCATACCGTATCGTCCCTATCAAGAAGGATCCGTTCTTGGTTAACGAGCGTGTGAACACGGATAAGATGTACGATAACATGCTCCATAAGTTCAAATGGGGTGGAATCGCTGAGAATCCGAATATCTATTTGGAGGAGAACAACCTTCGCATGGTGCAGACGCACAGGTATATGTTCATCCGTCTGGTGGATGCCTTGATATTGGAGGCTAAGCAGGCGAGAATGAAACGTGACTATTGTGAGTTGTTGCGTTGGGCGTTGACAAGCGGAAGCGAGAAGGATAGCAGGTTCATGTCCACATATAGGCAATACACGTCTATGTACTACGACAATAGCCGTATCGCAAGGGGTAATTCATCGGGTTACTCCGACTCCACGCTGATCGCGCATGCTCGTGTCGCGGCGATAGATATTTTGGGTAACGAGAGCAGATCCATGGGCGATGGTGAACTGAGCGCGGCGCTTAAGAATTATTCGAATCAGCTGGATACGCTCGCACTCAGGAAATATGCCGAGGAACGTGAGAACCGCGCCATCGAAGTGCTGGACTTCGCTCAAAAGGTATTGCCTTCGCCGCAGGTTCCTTATAGCACGGCTTCGTTCATGATGGCGAAGCAGTATGCGGAACTCCATCAGTATGAGAAGGCGAAACCGATTCTTCAAGCGTTGAAGGAGAATTCTATCCAACACCTTGAATGGGTTAAGGGACTGTCGAAGCATTATAGGACGAACTTCTCGGTGGTTGACTTGTTCAACGAACAGTTCTCCGTCTTCCATGAGATATCTCTTCTTGAGGAGTCTGCTAAAGACCCTGAGGCGGAGGCGGATGCAGCGGAGGTTTCCCGATATTATGAGTTATACAACACTTTGAACAAATAAGAAATGCTCATAGAACAATTGCCAACTGTGTACAGGAAGATTTTTCCTGGCACAGTTTGGCGACTGCCACGGGAAGAGAAGACCGTATTCCTTACATTCGACGATGGACCGATCCCGGAAGTGACCGAGTTCGTGTTGGATACTTTGCGGGAACGGAATATCAAGGCTACTTTCTTCTGTGTGGGAGATAATGTGCGGAAGCACCCCGATCTGTTCCGGAAAGTGTTGGAGGAGGGCCATTTAGTGGGTAACCATACGTTCAACCACTTACAAGGGCTCTATACCACTTCCGGGAATTACATCAGGAATGTCGAGATGGCGGACGAGCTGATCAAAAGCCCTCTTTTCAGACCTCCTCATGGGATATTGAGATATATCCAGTTCATGACGCTCCGGCGTAAGTTCAAGATCGTGTTTTGGGATGTCGTGACGCGTGATTATAACCGCAAGCTCAGCGGTGAGGAAGTCTTGGGCATCGTGAAGAAATATACTAGGAACGGTTCGATCATCGTTTTCCACGACTCCCTGAAGGCGGAGAAGAATATTCGCTACGCATTGCCTAGGGCTATCGATTATCTCACGTCCGAGGGATATAAGTTTGATGTATTGAAACAAGAAAATTTAACTGAAGGAATATGAATATACTATTGTTAGGTTCAGGTGGAAGGGAGCACGCTTTGGCGTGGAAGATCGCCCAAAGCGCTAAGGTCGAGAAATTGTACATCGCTCCGGGAAACGGAGGTACGCTCAACGTGGGCGAGAATGTGAATATCTCCGCCAACGACTTTCCTGCTCTGAAGCAGTTTGTGCTGAGCCACAACGTGAATATGGTGGTGGTCGGTCCCGAAGACCCATTGGTGAATGGTGTCTATGATTTCTTCGCTAACGATCCGGAGTTGAAGATGGTCCCTGTCATCGGTCCGTCGAAGGCTGGTGCCCAATTGGAGGGTAGCAAGGACTTCGCGAAGGCATTCATGGTCCGTCACAATATTCCTACCGCACGCTATAAGAGTTTCACATCCGAAACCCTAGACGAGGGTTGCAAGTTCCTTGAGCAGCTGGAGGCTCCTTACGTGTTGAAGGCTGACGGCCTGGCTGCCGGAAAGGGTGTCTTGATCATCCCTGACTTGGCTGAGGCGAAGAGTGAACTGCGCAATATGTTGGATGGTAAGTTCGGTGCGGCCAGCAATACGGTGGTCATCGAGGAGTTCCTCTCCGGCATCGAGTGCTCCGTATTCGTGTTGACGGACGGAAGCAACTATAAAATCCTTCCTGTCGCGAAGGATTACAAGCGAATCGGCGAAGGAGATACCGGTCTGAACACGGGTGGAATGGGTGCTGTCTCTCCTGTTCCGTTCGCGGATAAGCTTTTCATGGAAAAAGTCGAAAAACGTATCGTTATCCCTACTATCGAGGGACTGAAGAAAGAAGGCTTGACTTATAAAGGATTCATTTTCTTGGGTTTAATTAATGTCAAGAACGAACCGATGGTGATCGAATACAATGTGCGAATGGGTGACCCTGAGACTGAGGCTGTCATGCTTCGCATAAAATCCGACCTTGTCGAGCTCTTCGAAGGGGTGGCTACCGGCACGTTGGCATCCAAATCCTTGGAGGTGGACGATCGCGCTGCGGTTACTGTCATGCTTGTTTCCGGCGGTTATCCGGAGGCGTATGAGAAGGGTAAGGTGATCACTGGCATCGAGGAGGTGAAGGATAGCATCGTCTTCCATGCCGGCACTAAGATTCAGGACGGGAAGTTGCTCACCAATGGTGGACGTGTCATCTCTGTCAGCTCGTATGGCAAGGATAAGGAGGAGGCTTTGGCGGTTTCATTCAAGAATGCGCAGAAGATCCAGTTTGAGAAGAAATATTTCCGTTCCGACATCGGGAAGGATTTGAGGTGATTCTCTTGGATTCGTCGCTTAGGTAGGGGATAACCGTATTATTTTATTAGGCAAGTCGAAATGCAATACTTACAGTACAAAGACAACATATTACCTAGCGTATCGACCATTTTGATAAGCATGGTCGTTGTCCTTGTGTTGTGGTATGAGGTCTTTTTCCCTAGCATGTCTGCTGGCGAGGCTTCGGTCGTGCTGGGGGATTCTCCTCTTGCCTCCATCTGGAATCAGCATCTTCCCTTTGACAGTTGGCCGTGTCGGCTCATCGCCTTAGCGTGTCTGCTGATCACGGCGTATTTTATGATATGGCTGAATGAGACGTTCTCTTTCATCAATGTGAGGACGATTCTTCCCGCCTTCATCTTTGCGGTCATCGCCTCGTTGTTGATGCGTCCTCATTGTTTCTCCACGTCATGGATCATCGTCATTTGTATTGTTTTCTATGTGAACACTACATTCCGGCTTGTGGAGGGAAGTGCCGATAAATTCATCATCAGGGCGTTCGACGCGGGGCTGATTATCTCCATAGCCGCTCTTTTCGCGATGCAGTCTTTGGTGATGACGTTGCCGTTTTTCTTTTTGCTATATAGGTGCAACTCGTTAAACGTGAAGATTGTCTTTGCGTATCTGACGGGTGTGAGCCTGCCGTTTTTCTATTGTAGTCTCGTTTCGCTCTACTTCAATGATCTACACTTGTGGACCGATTATTGGAGTTCATGGGTCAATTGGGACGGTACGTTGGGTGATACGTATAATCTCGAGGGTAAGATCTATATTGGGATTGTGGCGTTGCTCTTCATCATCTCGCTTCTGCATTTCTTCTATACTCGTTCCCATCAGAATGTGCGTAGCCGGGAAGAGGTGTGGTTCCTTGTGAGATGCTTGTTCACTGCCTTGGCGATCATGCTCATGGACATGGGTCATGCGCAGTTATTCCTACCTACAAGTCTATTTTTCTGTTCTTTCGTCATAGGCCAATACTTCACATTGGAATGGTCCCTTCTCTCCAAGATATTATTGGCTGTTTTTTTCGTGAGTTCCATCGTCTATTTTGTTCAACCTGCCCTTTTATAAGTTATGATCGAATTTCTCGCCGATTATGGTTATTGGGGATTATTTATCGGTGCATTCTTGGCCGGTTCGATCCTGCCGTTCAGTTCGGAGATCCTTTTGTCCGGGCTGTTGCTTGCGGGGGCTAGTCCGACGTTGTGTCTCGTCGCCGCCACTGCGGGTAACACGTTGGGGGGTATGACCTGCTATTGGCTCGGCAAATTGGGTAAGATGGACTTGCTGGAGCGACGGTTCGGCATCAAGGAAGAGAAGGTGAGGCTCTGGAGTGAAAGGTTGCGGAACAAGGGCGCTGCCTTAGCCATATTGGGATTCCTTCCTTTTATCGGGGAGATTATCGAGGTGGCTTTGGGGTATCTCAGGAGCAACGCCTGGTTTGTTTTCCTATTCATCGCCATAGGTAAGGGGTTGCGTTATTTTGTGTGGATGATGGCTCACATTTACTTCGCCGGTTAAGGGTTTCTCTCATATTTTTTTTATTTTTGCATTCAAAATTCGTAAAAATGAAGCATAAGTTAACAACCTTTATATTATTGTTTTTGGCAGGCGCATCGTCTGTTTTTTGGGGATGTAAGGAGGATGAAACGGATGAGACCTATAAGAATCTTGATGATCCCCGTATCAGAAGCATGGTGATCGGTCTCACTTCTAAGATCGTCGTGAATGACTTGGACGCCATCATATTCAATTATGACTCATTGGATAAGGGAACGAATCTGTCGCATGTCCGTACCTACTTCTATGGTTATGTTTCCAAACCGACCTATAAGTATAAGAAGAACGGCGAGTGGATTGATTTCAAGAGCGGGGATGCGCTTGACTTGTCCGATAAGTTGGAAATCCTCAGTACGTCGGAGGATAAGAGTCAGCAGAAGAAATATACGATTGATATTCGCGTCCACCAGTATGACGTGGCTGCTTTCACTTGGCAGGATTATTCCACCGTGGACCTTTCCGCCCGTATCTCTTCCCAGAAGTCGTTCGCATATGGGCAAAAGAATCTTTGGTTCTGTTCCGAGGAGAGCGGAGCTTCCGTGCTTTATTCCTCTTTGGATCTGAAGAACTGGGAGAAGAGGATGCTCGACATCGAGGGGGCGGATTGGAGCTCGTCTGCCATCTTGGGCGATTCGATATTCGTGCAGAAGAGCAGTGGCGAAGTATATGCTGCTAGTCTGGATGATTTGCAATTCTCCGCATATGCCTCTGCCGTTAAGTTGGAGAAAATACTTTTCACGATAAAATCAGCCATTTGGGCTATCGGTAGCGATGCGAATGGACGTTGTATCTATTCCAAGGAAGCAGGGGATTTCCAAAGACGCGCCGCGCTTCCTGGAAATTTCCCGTCCGAAAATATCACCACATTCACCTCTCCTTCAGGGTATACATCCCTCGGATATGTCTATGCTTCCCAAAATGGGCAAGGTACTATTTGGTCGGTGGATGGAAAAGGAAATACTTGTCAGCTCCAAAAGGCTGATGGCACTATACCATCCTTGAAGAATCCTAGCGTTTTCTTCTATTCCGGAATGTTGGGTATTGTCGGTGGTGAGAAGGTGGACGGCACTTACTCGACGGAGTGTTTCTCTTCCAATAACGGAGGCGTATCATGGCAGCATGATTGGCACAAGGACCTCTCTGGCGATGGTTTGACCAACTCGGGCACGTTCGTATTATCCGATATGGGAGAAATCGTCTTCGTGGGTGGTAACACCCCTTCTGGCATCTCCAACAAGGTGAGGAAGGGTGTCCTGAACAAGTTGACTGCAGATGACTTGAACTATCAAAACTAATACAATGAGAAAAATTATCGGTGTCGGGGAAACCGTTTTCGACATTCTGTTTAAGGAGGACCAACCCGTTAGCGCTAAACCGGGCGGATCGGTCTACAATGCTTTGATCTCCCTGGGACGATTGGGCTTGGAGCCGATCTTCATCAGTGAGATAGGAAACGATAGGATTGGTATGATCATCAAGGATTTCCTCGATAAAAACAATGTGAAGACGGAGTTCATCTATTCTTTTGATAGGGGGAAGACTCCGTTGGCTTTGGCGTTCCTCGACGAGAAGCAGAACGCTGACTACCTCTTCTACAAGGATTATCCGCACGATAGACTGGACTATATCATGCCTGATATCCAGGCGGATGACATCCTGATAATCGGTTCATACTTCGCCCTGAACCCTGTCCTGCATGATAAGTTGGTGGATCTGTTGGACGTGGCGAAGGCTAAAAAGGCTATCATCTACTACGACGTGAACTTCCGCAAATCGCATATCAACGATGTGCGCCACCTGATGCCGACCATCCTCGACAACTTCGAGTATGCGGACATCATCAAGGGGTCCGACGAGGATTTCCTCAATATCTATGGCGAAACGGGTGCCGAACAGATCTACAACGACCATGTGGGCTTCTATTCCAAGAACTTCATCTATACGCTTGGCGAGAAGGGTGCGCATGTGTTCGGAGAGAAGTTCAGCAAGACCTACTCCGGCAATAAGATCACACCTGTCAGCACCGTCGGCGCAGGCGATAATTTCAATGCGGGCATCATCTATGGCCTCATTAAGGAGAATGTGACGCTGGAGGATCTGAAAAGCGGCATCTCGAGCGCGCGCTGGGACAACATCGCCCGTTATGCGATAGACTTCTCCTCATACGTTTGCACCACGCTGGAGAACTATATCACGCCAGAGTACGCGAAGCAATATGTCGGGAAGAAATAATTGTTACAACTAATAAACTGATACGATATGAGCAATGTTCAAAATCTGATCGCCGAGAAGCTGCTCGGCATCAAGGCTGTCAAGGTTCAGCCTTCATCTCCTTTCACGTGGGCTTCCGGGTGGAAATCCCCTATCTACTGCGACAACCGCAAAACATTGGCTTATCCGGAAATCCGCACCCTCATCAAAGAGGAGCTGGCGAACATTGTCCGTGAGAAATATAAGGATGTCGAGGTGATCGCCGGTGTCGCTACCGGTGCTATCGCACAGGGCGTTCTCGTGGCTGAATTGCTCGGCAAGCCGTTTATCTATGTCCGTTCCTCTCCTAAGGACCATGGAATGGGTAACATCATCGAAGGTGAATTGAAGGCGGGCCAGAAGGTGGTTGTCATCGAGGACCTCATCTCCACGGGTGGCAGCAGCTTGAAGGCTGTCAACGCACTCCGTGAGGCTGGTGCGCAGGTGCTCGGTATGGTGGCTATCTTCACATACGGTTTCCCTCTAGCGGCTAACCAGTTCGCGGAGGCTAAGGTGGAATTGACTACCCTCTCCAACTATGAGGCGGTGCTGCAACATCTTTTGGATACGAAATGCATTGGCGAGAGCGAGATGGCTACATTGAAGGAATGGCGTAAAAACCCGGATGTTTGGGGTAAATAATTTCATGATATGACAACTATAGAGAGTAACATCACAAAATCAACTTATAGTGACGAGAAGATATTCAGTGTCATCTCTGACCTCAGAAATCTGGAACGTGTCAAGGATAAGCTTCCTCAGGATAAGGTTCAAAATGTCACTTTCGATGCCGATAGCTGCGGCTTCGATGTCCCTCCGTTGGGGCAGGTGAGCCTGAGGATCATCGAGCGGGAGCCGAACAAGACCATCAAGTTCGGTTCAGACCAGGCGCCGATCGCCTTCAATCTGTGGGTGCAGCTGAAGTCTGTCGGCGAGAATGATACGCGCATCAAGGTGACCTTGAAGGCTGAGATCAATATGATGATCAAGATGATGGTGGAGAAGCCTATCAAGGAGATGCTGAATAAGATGGCTGAGATGTTGGCGTCGTTGCCTTACGACGAAATCAAGCCACTAGATACCATTGAGTAGAGACGTGGTGCGCCGCGTCCATACGTTAGCCTACAAATTTAAGGAGGGTGTACCACTGCGATATTGGTACACCCTCTCTTTTTATCGGTTTTGCCTATGCTGAACTATACCTAATCGCTCTCTTTCGGTAGCGATCCGCTTTTCCCTTTGTATTCCGCCATCACCATCCCGACCACGATGGCCAATGCTCCAAGAAGTGCTACCCATGTGACATGCTCGTTTAATACGATCACTGCGGTGATGATCGTGACAAGCGGGATCGAATAGATATAATTGGAGGCTAACACCGTTCCTAACTCCTTCAGTACGAGGTTCCAGACCAGATAGCCGAACAATGACGAGAAGATCGCCAACAACAGGAAATTCACAATCACGGCAGGTTCCTTGAAGTTCTCCCACGGAATGTCGGGCCGCTCGATCAGCAACAACGGAATGGCCGTCAGACAGCTGTAGAAGAAGATCTTCCTTGTGATGAATAGGCTGGAGTATTTCTCATGCAACTCCTTTACGCTGATGGAATAGATAACCCATGTGATCGCCGCCCCTAAAGCGAGCAGGTCTCCCTTGGGTGACAGGTGCAGGTAGAAATGACCGTTCAGCACGACAAGAATCATTCCTACGAATGTCAGCAACGAGCCGATCACTTGTCTCCCGTTTAGGGGTTCCTTCTTGAATAATAGGCTGACGACGATGAAGATTATCAACGGGTTTGTGCATACGATGAGCGAGACGTTCGAGGAGGGCGAGTACATGAGGGCGTTGTTCTCCAACCAGAAGTAGAGCGTGCCACCCATGATACCTCCCAGAAACAGGAGTAATTCGTCCTTCCTGTTCTTGGCAAACATCGTGTCGTGCGATAGAATCAGTAAGAGAAGGTAGGTGAAGATAAATCGGACAACAAAGATGAATATGGCGGAAAAACCATATTCCAACAGTATTTTGGTGGAGACAAAGCTTGTGCCCCAAAATATGATTGTCACAATCGCCATCAAATGCCAAAAGTTCTTCCCTTTACTTTGCATTGCTTGTGAAAGTTTATGGATTTATGTTCGGATTAATTCGTCACCGTGATATACTCTCCTGTGTCACGGATATTTCGATACATCCTCAGCGGTGTTTTTGTGGAACCATCCACTGGATTGCCTGTACTGTATGACAGGTCGAATTTCGCTCCGCAAAGTGGACAAGTGGCGAAAGGCATGGTGATCTCCAACGGATTCATCCGTGATCTGTCATTCGGACACGCCAGGTCACAACAGCCTAATTTACCCTCCAAATCGCGGAAAATCGCGATTCCACCGTATCCTAGCTTGAAATTGGAGGGATGGAGCCCGTTATATTCATATACGACAGCGTGGTTCGGTGTCCGTAGCTCATTGTACTCGCTTGTGCGGGTCTTCACGTAGACTTCGCTGTTGGGGATAAGGGACTCGTCGTCTTTGCACGAAAAAAGGATTATGGCTGATAATACCAAAAGAAAGTATATGGAACGCCTCTTCATCGCGGATAAATGTTTTCTTGCAAAGATAATGAATTTATGTTTTTCTATTTGTACATTTGGAGTGAACAAACAATCGGATATTACGAATAACTATGATTATATAAGAGAAAACCTCAAACCAGGTAATGATCTCTATTTTTGGGAGCCATTTTATGATGCAAGATTAAGACTGACTAAGATCGGGGATGTATCCCATGCCTTTGTTTGGATTTATGATGAAGGGGAAAAAGAGATAGAAAGAAGCTCGGAGTTGCCGATGAACGTGATGCTTGGTGGGGAACCAATTAGCAAGGGGAGACATTATGAATGATAGGTCTAGGTTTTCGCACTTCCCGATTATTTCCGGGATGATTCGTTTTTTCCTCTTTCGCAATGCCCGGTTCTCTTTTTGTTTCCATAAATTCGCGTATCATCAATTGTAAAAAACATATCGCTGATGTTAGACCTATATTTCGATAAGTGTGAGGATATACACGCCAATTATCTCTGTTTCCCACGCCAATTCTCCTTGTCCAATGATTGGGCGGAGGAGGATTTCAACGTCGCTCTGATCGGAGTGAAGAGCGAGATGAACGACACGAACCCCGGGAGCGCGACCGCACCGGATGCGATCCGTCAACAACTCTATGCCCTGCGAGGGGGATTCAATAATATAAAAATCAAGGACTTAGGCAATCTAAAGAAAGGCAAGACATTGGCCGATACGTATGCGGCCCTTAGGAATGTCACGGAAGAGCTCTTGTCGATGGGTGTGATTCCTGTTGTCATGGGCGGTAGCCATGAACTCACTCTTCCGCTCTTCGAGGCGATGAGGGAGAGGCTGCCTCAGCTAACGACCACGTTGGTGGACCATAAGCTGGACTACCCGTTCAGCTCTTCCCAGATATTCGACGCGAATGCTTTCATGGACCGTATCATCGAAGACCCTCACAACGAGGAGCTACGGCTTTTGGGTTATCAGGGATATTATTGTCCGAAACCGTTCTTGGATGAATTACAGAAACATAAGTGCCAATTGGTGCGTGTCGGGGAGATGTTCAGGAATATCGCTTCCGCCGAACCGTTGCTGCGGGATACGGACCTGCTGAGCATTGACATGTCTGCCGTGCGCCATGCCGACTCGCCTGGTTTCGCCTCCGCCATCCCCAACGGGTTGACGGGTGAGGAGATCTGCCAACTATCCCACTACGCCGGACTGAGCGACAGGATTTCCCTTTTCGGTCTCTTCGAGGCTAACCCCGCCTTTGACGATAGCGACCAGACCGCATCCCTCGCGGCGCAGGTTATCTGGCACTTCCTCGAAGGGCTTGACAACCGTTACGGCGACTACCCAAAGAGGGAATTGAACAGCTACGAGGAACGTGTGGCGTTTTTCCCGTCCGAACACGAGAAGAACATCCATTTCTATCACAATAGGGTTAATGGGAGATGGTGGATCAAGATACCGACGCAGTCCGGTGACAAGGTCTTCGCCTGCCTTCCGTCGGATTATCAGACAGCATGTGGGGGTGATGTCCCTGATATTTGGATGCGCTACTACATGAACTAAGCGGTCATTCGTTCCGCTTCAGGCGTTGCCAAAACAGGTCGGGCTTGTCGTTGATGAGCAGCGCCTCCGGGAACTCCACCTCTTGTAGCAGGCGGTAGATGTGGTCGTAGCGGGCCACGTCGAAGGAGATGTGCGCATCACTTCCCATAATCACCATCAGTTCATATTTCTTGCAGAGGGTGAGCAGTTGCTTGTGGCATTCCCATGCTTTTTCCTTGCCTCGGCTCGGGCTGAGGGAGCTGTTGTTGATCTCCAGCATCGCCCGCGTCTCCTTGGCGGTCTGTACCAACCGCTCATAATCGAGGTCGGCCGTACCATCGGCGGGATGGCTGATGATGTCGATCAGCGGGTTCTTCATCACACCGATGACCGCATCCGTGTTCTCTTCGACTGTGCCTGGTCGGTAGCAAGAGTGGTGGATACCCGCTATGCGGATCTTTAGTTTGCGGATGCTCTTCTCGCTGAGGTCCAACGAACCGTAGGTGTCCAAGATGTTGATCTCGGCACCCACAAGGATTTTCACCCCATATATCTCTTCCGGAATAACGCTCAAGTTGTTGAAATACGCCGAATCGCACGCCCCTTTGATGGTGGGCCCGTGTTCCGCCATGCCTAGAATCTGCAGGCCTTTCTCCGCCGCAGCCTTGGCCATCTCTTGTATGGTACTGTAAGCGTGCCCGCTCACGATCGTATGTGTATGTACGTCTAACGCTACCTTCATATCCTACCTCTATTTATACAAATATAATTAAAATCCCTGAATGTATCAACCGATACGCGGGTATTTGGAAAATTTTCGGTCGAAGCGGATCGAACCTCATTGGAACAAGGCAGAAGACAATCAGGCTTTCCGCTCAGGGAATAGTAAATCGTAAATAACTAAATCGTAAATAATTATGGATTTCCAACATGGCAAATGAAGCCGTCGCGTCACCCGTGGAAAAAATATTTGTTATTATTTTTCAGTTTCATACAAAAGCACTACCTTTGCCGAAATTTTAGAATGGATGCAGAAAATTTAAAAAACGGAGTGAACTTGAGAGGAATACATAAGGATATAGATTTCGGGAAGACAATGAAAGTTGTCGATTCATTCTGTTTTTTTAATATTGTTTTTGATGTTGCGTTGAGACTTTTTTCAACGCATTTTTTTTGTTTACGAATGTTATGTTTAAAATTTGAATGATATGAGTCAGAAGTTAAAAAAGGTCATTTTGCTTGGCTCCGGAGCCCTGAAGATCGGGCAAGCGGGAGAGTTCGACTATTCCGGTTCGCAAGCATTGAAGGCAATGCGCGAGGAGGGTATCTCCACAGTTTTGATTAATCCGAACATCGCGACGATCCAGACATCGGAGGGTGTGGCCGACAAGGTCTATTTCTTGCCTATCACCCCTTATTTCGTCGAGGAGGTTATCAAGAAGGAGCAGCCTGACGGAATCCTCTTGGCTTTCGGTGGCCAGACCGCTTTGAACTGCGGTACTGAATTGTATACTTCTGGTACTTTGAAGAAATATGGCGTGCAGGTGTTGGGTACTTCTGTGGATGCGATCATGATCACGGAAGACCGAGACCTCTTCGTGAAGAAGCTGAAGGAGATCGAGGCGAAGACTCCTGTTTCACAGGCTGTCGAGAATATGGAGGATGCCTTGACGGTGGCTCGCCGCATCGGTTATCCGGTGATGGTGCGCTCAGCCTACGCATTGGGCGGTTTGGGCTCAGGTATCTGCGCCAACGAGAAGGAGTTCGTTGAGCTCTGCGACAGCGCCTTGGCTCACTCTAAGCAGATCCTCGTCGAGGAGTCTCTGAAGGGTTGGAAGGAGATCGAGTTCGAGGTGATCCGCGACAAGAACGACCACTGCTTCACGGTGGTTCCGATGGAGAACTTCGATCCGCTTGGCATCCACACGGGCGAGAGTATCGTGGTGGCGCCGATCATCTCCCTCACGCAGGAGCAGATCAGCATGTTGCAGGAAATCTCCCAAAAGGTGGTGCGTCACATCGGCATCGTCGGCGAGTGTAACATCCAATATGCGTTCAACGCCGAGACGAATGACTACCGTATCATCGAGATCAACGCTCGTCTGAGCCGTTCGTCCGCTTTGGCTTCCAAGGCTTCCGGTTATCCGTTGGCTTTCGTGGCCGCTAAGTTGGCTTTGGGTTATTCCCTCGACCAGATCGGTGAGATGGGCACGCCTAACTCGGCTTACGTCGCTCCATCGGTTGATTATATCATCGTGAAGATCCCTCGTTGGGACTTGTCCAAGTTCGTGGGCGTTGACCGTGAGATCAACTCTTCCATGAAGTCGGTCGGTGAGATCATGTCCATCGGTAAGTCTTTCGAGGAGATCATGCAGAAGGGTCTTCGTATGATCGGTCAGGGTATGCACGGTTTCGTCGGCAACCATGACATCGAGTTCGGCGACTTGGATACGGAATTGTCCCACCCTACCGACTTGCGTATCTTCGCCATCGCAGCCGCCTTGGAGAAGGGCTATTCCATCGAGAAAATCGTCGATTTGACGAAGATCGACAAATGGTTCATCGGTAAGTTGAAGAACATCGTGGACTACACGAAGGTGTTGGGTCAATACAAGAAGATCGAGGATATCCCGGCTGACGTGATGAGGGAGGCGAAACGCCTTGGCTTCTCTGACTTCCAGATCGCCCGTTTCTCCGAGAACCCTACGAACAACATGGAGAAGGAGATTCTTCGTGTGCGTGCCCTCCGTAAGAAACAGAATATCGTACCTGCCGTACGCCGCATCAATACGGTCGCTTCGGAGCATCCTGAGTTGACCAACTATTTGTACATGACCTATGGCGTGACCGAGCACAGCATCGATTATTCATACAGAAACGACAAGAACATCGTTGTCTTGGGTTCTGGTGCTTACCGCATCGGTTCTTCCGTAGAGTTCGACTGGTGTTCCGTGAATGCGGTGAAGACAGCCCGTCAATTGGGTTATAAGTCCATCATGATCAACTACAACCCTGAAACGGTTTCCACCGACTATGATATGTGCGACCGCCTCTACTTCGACGAGTTGAGCTTCGAGCGCGTGTTGGATGTCATCGACTTGGAGAACCCTAAGGGTGTGATCGTCTCTGTGGGTGGTCAGATTCCGAATAACTTGGCGATGAAGCTTTATCGTCAGAATGTGCCGGTACTGGGTACTTCCCCTGTTTCCATCGACCGTGCGGAGAACCGTCACAAATTCTCCGCTATGTTGGATCAATTGGGCATCGACCAGCCTCGTTGGGGCGAGTTGACCAGCTCGGAGGACATCGACAACTTCATCAAGGAGGTTGGTTTCCCTGTCCTGATCCGTCCGTCTTACGTCTTGTCCGGTGCGGCGATGAACGTTTGCTACAACCGTGAGCAGATGGAGACGTTCCTGAAGATGGCCGCTAAGGTCTCCAAAGAGTATCCAGTCGTTGTATCTTCCTTCCTGCAAGGCGCTAAGGAGATCGAGTTCGACGCTGTGGCTAAGAATGGTGAGATCGTTGAATATGCGATTTCCGAGCACGTCGAGTTCGCCGGTGTCCACTCAGGTGACGCCACATTGGTATTCCCTGCACAGAAGATCTACTTGGAGACGGTTCGTCAGATCAAGAAGGTCAGCAAGAAGATCGCTAAGGAGTTGAACATCAGCGGTCCATTCAATATCCAATTCTTGGCGAAGGACAATGCGGTGAAGGTGATCGAGTGTAACTTGCGTTCTTCGAGAAGCTTCCCATTCGTATCCAAGGTGTTGAAGCGCAACTTCATCGAGACGGCTACCAAGATCATGTTGGACGCACCGTTCGAGAAGCCGGATTCTTCTACTTACGATATCGACTATGTGGGTGTGAAGGCTTCCCAATTCTCTTTCGCCCGTCTGCATAAGGCGGACCCTGTATTGGGCGTGGACATGTCCTCTACGGGTGAGGTTGGTTGCATCGGAAAGGACTTCGACAGCGCGATCATGACCTCCCTCCTTTCAGTAGGATATGTCGTTCCGAAGAAGGGCGTTTTGGTCTCTTCCGGTGATATCCGCGGCAAGGTGGATCTGCTCGACGCTTGCAAGTTGCTCGCCGCTGGCGGATATAAGATCTACGCTACGGAGGGAACGCAGAAGTTCCTTGCCGACCATGGTGTTGAGGCCACAGTGGTTAGCTGGCCGGATGAGCAGAACCACAACATGAATATCATTTCGTTGTTACAGGAACATCAAGTGGATTTGGTTGTCAATATCCCTAAGAACCAGACTAGACGTGAGTTGACCAACGGTTACAAGATCCGTCGCTCCGCGATCGACCATAACATTCCGTTGATGACGAACGCCCGTTTGGCAAGTGCCTTCATCAAGGCATTCTGCAACATGAAGGAGACTGACATCGAGATCAAGACTTGGCAAGAATATTAATTCAGTTCTATTGTGTAATATAAGGGAAGGGAATCGATCCTGCAAAGGATGGGTTCCCTTCCTCGTTTTTTGCGCCGACTGATTGTGTATTGAAATGCTAAAAATCAGCCAAACGTGTGGTAAACAATATAATCATTTGATGATCAATTCAATAGGCGACAGCATCCGTATCCTCTCGTCAGGGGTTTTTACTGATATGTTTGTCACAAGGAATGTGGCGCCAGACTTGAGGTTGCCAATTTCTTTACGCATTTGTTCAGTGATTTCTCCGGATTTGGAATGAAGAATTTTGGAGGAGCCTCCGTTACCGAAGAACTTCATGTCGAAGCTAAGAACATTGACTACCATATTGCTAAGATTCTTTTCATCCATTCGCGCGAAAACTTCGTTGGCGGAGAGTATCCGCTTTTTCTCTATCAGGCCACCGTTAAACTCCTCTTCCGAAGAGATGCGGATATAGGCAGTCGGACGAGGCAAAGGAATGACTCCGAATAGTTTTCCCCCTATGATTATTCTTTTATTGTCATAGCCATCCCTCGTAATAACATGCACGTTGCATTTGTCGCTTAAAGTATCTGGCGTTATTTCATACTCGCCCCAACCTTCACGTTCTGATATTACCCTTGTAGAGGCGCCATCAATGGATGCTTCAATCGGAGCGAAAACGTTACTTTCCCTGATCGATATGATGCTTGGTACACCTGCATAAAGGATGTCCGTCTTATTTGTTGAAATTTCAATACCTGGTTCCGTGACCGCATATTCCATAGAAAATGGATAGGAAAGTCTCTTCCCCTTCTTTTGTTCTTCTAATACATAACCGTTTATATATTTTGTTCCTACAGAGTTGCATATAAAGGATATCCTGTTGCTTTCGATTTTCTTATCACGAATATAAACCGTATATGTGGAAGTAGGGTCCGCATTTACCATAACCACGTCGGCCACATATCTTTCTCCACGCAATAATACGGACTTCTTGGCGACGACAACGGGGCGTTTCGTGAAGTGGTCGATTGGTGGACGTTCCGTCTCACCAGTATTCTCTGACATGTTGTTTTGGGCATTGGCTAAAAAAGGGAGCAATGCCATAAGAAAAATGAGCTTAGCTTTCTTCATAAAATATCCATCATAAAATAATACAATAAAAAACTCACTTTGGGGTAGTTGAATTTCAAATCCCAAATTTACAAATGAATATAAAAGAATGTATTTTTTAACTCTTAATTCATCACTCGTAATTCTTAATTCTTTTCGTATCTTTATGCTAAACAAATAAATACGTGCCATGAAATACCGGAAAGCTAAACATTGGTTGCTCGCTATAGGGTCGTTCGTTTTGCCGACCACCCTCTCCGCCGCGATGATCTCCTCCACCAACTTCGAGGATCTGCGGTCCGGAACCCCTATGTCCCGCACACTGTTCCAGGAGAACGGTTTCCGAACGGATATGTGGGACAATGCCTTGGAGTCCCGTACCGTCATAGACTCCACCCAGGCGGCTTCCGGTCTGCAATCGATGCGGATCACCTATCCCGCAGGCGGTTATGGTCCTGAGGAGACGGGCTGCCAAGTGAAGCTGATGTTCGACAGCAGGGAGGAGGCGTACGCATCCTATAACCTGCGTTTTTCCGAGAATTTCTCGTGGGGCACCACCAGCTATGGTGGCAAGCTGCCCGGTTTGTGTGGTGGCGCATGCTGCTCCGGAGGCGATCTGTGCGACGGAACGAACGGATTCTCCGCCCGTCTGATGTGGCGGGCGGGTGGCAAAGCCGTGCTCTATCTCTACCACATGGATAAGCCTGATAAGTACGGGGAGGACCATGACCTTCTCTACCCGGACGGCTCTTCTGTGCTCTTCGAACGTGGGAAATGGTACCACATAGCGGAGCGTGTCAAGATCAACACGGATGGCGACACCTATGACGGAGAGGTGGAGATATGGGTGGATGGGAAGCAGGTCCTGCTGCTGAAAGGACTGCGTTTCACCTCCAATGGCGACAAGGTGGACGACCTCTATATCTCGACGTTCCATGGCGGGGATGACGAGACATGGTGCCCCACCGAGACCTGCTACACTTGGCTGGACGATATCCGCATAGGAACCACCTATAAGGATGTGGCCTATCAATCCTGCCGCAAGCCTGAATTGGGCATGGATAAGACGTTGTGCACAGGCTCCAAGTCATACAAGTTCGCCCCCGATCGACAGTCGGACGCCTTCCGTTACCAATGGCTACGAGACGGGAAGCGCTTCTCCCAGGATCCTTCCATCTCGGTATGGGAGGAAGGAACGTATGTGTTGGTTGCGGATAGCGGCTGGTGTAGCGGTCGGGACACGGTCTCCCTGCTCTCCACCTTGCAGCCCGATTTGGGCGAGGACCGGTTGATCTGCGCCACCTCCTTCGTCACCCTACAGGCTGGCATCATCGACGATGCCTCCCAGCTCAAATATGAGTGGAGAAAAGATGGTGTCTTGTTGGACAAGGCGGAGCCATCCTTGCGAGTGAAGGATGCGGGCGTCTATCGTCTGACGATTTCTTCCCCTCATTGTGAATCCGCTTCCGACGAGGTGACGGTTACCTCCGGATTGCTGCAGGTGAAGGATGTGGAGGGAAACGCTGGCACCAATGTGACGCTGGAGGTGACAGGCAATGGCAACTATGTATGGTACAAAGACTCGACGTTGCGGGAGGTGATCGGGGAAGGCAATCTATGCCCATATACGATCCCTGCACAATCCTCCTACCTCTATGTGAAGGATGCCTCCGCCTATACGGGCTATGTAGGCAAGAAACGACTCACCACCAACACGTGGACCCGCACCGATTTCTCCGAATGGATGCTCTTCACGGTCTACAAGGAGCTGACCATCGATTCGCTCTCCATCTATCCATCCAAGAACCTGACCGCCGTGATTCGCGTGTTGGATGATGCCACGGGCGAGGTCGTCTCGTCCCGCACCTACGAAGGCCTCTCGCCCGGCGAGAATCGCCTGCCTATCGGTGTGACATTGGCGCCAGGCAAGTACCGGATGGACGCGCAGGGAACCACCGCCCCGTTATACCACTCCCACACGGACAATGATATCGCCTTTCCGTACGAAATCAATGGCCTGATCTCCTTGGATGGGGCAAATTTGGCTTGGATCAACAACAAACCTTGGTATCTCTATTTCTATGATTGGCGGGTGTCGTGCGGCAATGTCTGCGCCGCCACGCCCGTGTTCCTGAAACGGGTGGAGTCCACCTCCGCTCCGGTGACGAAAGATGATCGTCTGACCATCTATCCTAAATACACGGACGGGGACCTGCATATCGAGGGATTGAGCGGAAAGTCTTCCATCACGATCTATGCGCCCAACGGGAAGAAGATGATTAGCCGACGGTTGAGGCAACCGAATGCCTATTTCTTTGTCGGAGAATGGCGAGCGGGTTTGTATATGGTTGTGATTGAGGACGAAAAGGGTAGTGTGCGGCACCAGATCCTGAAGTTCTAAAAAAGTTTGTGGAAGGATGAAAGTTTGGCTACCTTTGAGTGCGTTTTAAAGGGAGGATTTTTGTTATGGAAATGGTTGGTGATCTGGAGCAGATTACGGAACAGACCCGAAGGATTATCGCAGGTCTGTTGGATGAACACCCCATGAAGGCGGGGTCTATTTTCGTGATAGGTTGCTCGTCGAGTGAAGTGGCGGGTGGTACCATCGGCAAGAATTCAAGCGAGGCGATCGGCAAGGCCATCTTCGAGGTGGCCCACAACCTATTGTCCGAACGGGGCATCTACCTCGCATGCCAATGCTGCGAACATCTGAACCGCTCGCTGGTGATCGAGGAGGAGTGTGCCGACAGGTACGGCTACGAGCCTGTTTGCGTCGTTCCATGGCTGCATGGCGGCGGTTCTTTCGCCACGGCTGCATACCATGGCTTCCGTCGCCCTGTCGTGGTGGAGCATATCAAAGCCTCCGCCGGATTGGACATCGGCGACACCTTGATCGGCATGCACCTCAAGGATGTGGCTGTCCCTGTCCATCTTACCCCTAACCAAATCGGCGCCGCCCATGTGGTCGCCGCCTATTGCCGGCCAAAACTTGTGGGGGGCGAGCGGGCGAGATACGTGTGATGCGCGGGATGAGGCCGCATGGATGTGGCCTATCGCTTTCTTCCGTTAATTTTGTACATTTGCGTCGGTAAACATATCGGGCATGGCGCAGCATCTGTTGGATAAGCGGGACTCTATCGTCAAGAACTTTCTCTCCCTGGGATTATTACAGGGGGCGAACGCTATTATTCCCATCCTTGCCATCCCCTTCATTGTTCGTGCGCTGGGTGTGGAGATGTTCGGGAAGGTCACATTCGCCCAAAGCGTCGTGCAGTATTTCACGATAATCATCAACTATGGCTTCGACTACTCCGCCACGAAGGCGGTTGCGGTCTCCGTAAACGATGGACGCAAGGTCGACAATGTGTTCTGGGGCGTTATCTCGGCGAAATTCTCCTTGTTCGTCATCTCCTCCGCCTTGTTTTTCCTCCTTTCCATCGGATATGGCAGGATAGAGGAGGATCTCCTGCTTTACGTCGCCATCTTTGCCATCAACATCGGCTACGTCTTTTTCCCCTCTTGGTTTTTCCAAGGCATAGAGGATATGCGATATGTCGCCGTCCTGAATTTCATCATCAAGTTGGTCGGTATGGGTTTGCCCGTTCTGTTGGTTACTGTGCCGGACGATTACATGATCTATGCGGCCATGCCTTCCGTCGCTTGCTCCGTGATGGGCATTGTCGGTTTCCTCTTCGCCATCCGGCACTATGACATCAAGCGACCATCCGCCGAGGCGATTCGGGAAGAGCGCGACGCACAGTTGAAAAACGGTTTCCCCATCTTTCTGAACACTTTGTTCGCCGCCCTCTATACGGTAGCGAACGTGACCATATTAGGATTGTTCAAGGACGATTATGACGTGGGGATCTACTCCGGTGCCTACAAGATCATCTGCGCCATCATGATGGTGACAAGCATGCCGCTCCATACGGCGATATTCCCCTCCATCGCAAGGAAGATGGACGAGTCGTCCCGTGCGGGCTGGATTTACTATAAGCGGATGACGGTCTACGTCTTTCTATTCGGACTGGCCGTGAGTCTATGCACCTATTTGGCCGCTCCGCTGATGGTGGAGATCCTTCTGGGAGAGGAGTTCCTGGCGGGGATCCCCCTGTTGCGCCTCCTTTCGGTCATTCCAGCGTTGGTCATCATCGCGAGTATGTTCACCGTGCAAGGGCTTTATGGTTTGGGCTTCACGAAATATGCCCCATGTGTGGGACTGGCTGTCGGACTTGCCTGCATCGCGCTGAACCTTGTCTGGATTCCGCAGTTGGGTGGCACGGGTGCGGCCTACGCATGGATCGTGGCGCAAGTGCTCGAGATACTCATCTCGGGAGGTATCGTGATATGGAATGTGAGGAGATTAACCAATAAGACAGACGGATGGGAAAGGTGAGAGACATAGAGACGAAATTGGATGCGCTGTATCGGTGGCTGAGTTGCTTTTTTGCCCTTTCCATCGCACTTCCGAGACATCTTTCCACTTGGATCTTTTCTATCTGGGGGCTTTTTACCTTAGGCATCATTATCTACGATTCCATCGGGAAAAAACGCACTTTTAGGGGGTTGGGTAGGGAAGACCTTCCGTGCTTGCTCTTGCTGGCGCTCTCCCTGTTGGGACTGCTCAGTGCTGGGGTGGCTGAACAGCCCGATTGGGTGTTCCGGAAGACCTTTGGTCCACGTTTCTCGTTGATCATCCTCCCTCTCTTCGCGTTGCTTCTTCGGAGAGCGGTCGATGCCCGTGCCATGCTGAAATGCTTCGTGGCAGGAAATGCCCTTTCCATCGCATTTTCTATGGTTTTTATCGCCCTTTCCATGGCATTCTGCACTTCTCCTTATACTGGGTTTTGGTCGTCGGGAGCGGCGTTTGAACTCTATCGTGATTTCTTTTCCAATTTCACGGAGGTCTGTACCGGCTTCACGCACCGCACCTATTCCGGACTGAATATCCTGCTTTCGTATGCGGCGGTGGCCTATTTGGTGAAGGGACGCAGCCTCTCTAAGCGTGAGGCTTTCGTGTGGATGCTTTACTTGGCTGTTTCGCTGGCCTTCCTTTTGCTGAACAACTCACGGATCATCACCTTGTGCCTGCCGTTGTTGGGGATTTCCCTATGGTTGTGCGGTGCACGGATCACACGTCGTAAGTGTCTGATTGGAGGAGGTGTCATCCTGCTCGTCACCGCAGTATTGCTCCTTCTGCCTACGCGTTTGAATCAGCTGCTCATGGAGGGAGGATTAGGCGGGATGCTGGCGAACGATCCGAGGGCGGAGATCTGGCCGTCGGTCTGGGAGTTGATTCAAGCCAAACCGCTCATCGGCTACGGGTTGGATAATATAGAGTCGCCGCTCGTGTCGCTCTACCTCGAACGTGGTTTCAAGGAGGGTGTCGCCTGCGCCTATGCGCCGCACAATGAGTATCTGAGTGAATGGGCACAGATGGGTATTCTCGGCGTGCTCCTTTTGGTCGCCATCCTTCTCTTTTGGTCGATTTCATCGAAGAAAAAGGAGCGTATCCTCATCTGTCCCGTACTCCTTGTCTTCTCCGTGGTCTTCCTTACGGAATCGTTGCTGGATAGGTACATGGGATGTCTCTCCTTCGCGTTCTTCCTCTTCCTGACCCATGGGATCCAAGAGAAAGAGGAAGATCCCGGTGTGGGGAAAAAATATCTCGGTGGAATGGCGTTTTTCCTTCTCGTCTCCCTATCCGTCGGTATGGTTTCGATGCTTAAGGCGACCTGTTTCGCCCCGAGGGAGATGGTGAAGGAAGCTAATTGTATCGATAAAAGAGAGGGCCTTCTTTATGGGGTCTGCAAGGCTGATGTCGCCTCCTTCATCTATCAAGGGAACTGTGTGAATCGTACTCCTTATGCCTTTTGTGACCTGAAGGAGGGGGAAAACGTAAGATTCTCCGTCTCCTGCCGGTGTACGCCGGACTTCGACGGACAAACCGTTAAGCTCATAGCGGAAAAGGACTTGCCGGATGGTACGCACATCCCGACAGAGATTGCCTATGACCTCACCCGAAAGGGAGAATGGCAGACGCTCTCCGTCGATGTGACAGGGCGGCAGACCATCCTCATCTATTTCCTTGGGGAGGATAAAATCCGTTTCGAAGATTTTTCCGGAAACGTATATTTCAGGAATCCATGTTTCATCAATAATTAAATTCATTACATTTGTAGCATGGTTTATGTGATTATCATAGTATGCTTATTCTTCGTGTTCGGTGGATTATATTGTTCCAAAAATAATCCATTCGCCCCTTCTGTGATCACTTCGTTGCTGTGGCTCTGTTGCATGATGCTCTATCTGATGATTGACCATCGCTTGCCACCGTTGAGCAGTTCATTGTGCATCACATTGTTATGCTGGATTTTATCGGTTAATGTATCTTCCCTGCTGACCCAATCTGTCACCTATAGGCAAGACCAGTATAACGACGTGGGCTTTTTTGTCCGTAATATATATCTTATCCTAGCCATCGCCTTCCTCCCGTCCCTGATTCGGTTCGCCCAGATCGCTATCGTGAATGGTTCGTCGGGTAATTGGGCTTTGGATCTACGTCTTGCGGCGTTGGGGAAGGGAAGTGGTTTCAAGGAACCGTATGGCGGATGGCAGATCGTCATCTGGCCTGTATCCTACATGTTGGAACTCCTCTGCTTCAAGAAGAAGACATGGTGGCGGCTCGCCATTCCTCTGGCGATATATGTCATGTTCGGGGCGATCACGATGTCGAAGATGGTTTTTCTCTCCATCTTCCTTTACACGGGTTCCATCCTCTTCTTCAAAAGGGTTATCAAGCTCAAACATTTTGTGATAGCCTTCTTGCCATTGCTTACAGTGTTTGTTGTGCTTCAGATGGTTCGCCATTCCTCACAGTTCTCTTCCGTCACGGCGGATTTCGTGCGGACATACATCGTAGGCAACATGTCAGCGTTCGACACGTTGAGGCCTTGCAGCGCCGAGCATTTCGGGGAAAACACCTTCCGGCTATTCTATGCGGTCCTTTACAAGACAGGGTTGTCGTCGACCGAACCTGTGGAGGTGATCCTTCCATGGATCGAGAAGCCTCTCGTGACCAATACTTACACGGGAATGTATCCTTTCTACGTCGATTTCGGTGTCGCGGGTGTCATCATCTTCGCCATCATCCTGGGAAGCATCTACGGATGGACATTCAAGAAGGCGCAGTGCGGAAGCAATTTCAATATATTGGTCTATGCGGTCTTCTCCCAGATTGTCTTCACCCAGTATGTGGCCGATATGCTTTTTTCGAATACTGCCATATACGTTAAGATGATACTGTTGCTGCTTATCCCGTTCTACGTCACGAAGAACAATCTGCTGGTCTGCAAGGAGAAGGTGGTGTCGATCATTAAGCCGTAAGATATGGATGTTTCTGTCATTATCGTAAACTATAACACTTCGCAGTTGACCATCCAGGCCATCTCTTCCCTCTATGCTTGTGTCGATGAGGGAAAGTATGAAGTCATTGTGGTGGATAGCTCCTCCACCGAGGATCTTTCCGCACTCAAATCCTTCTGCGAGGAGAAGGATATAAGGCTTGTTTTACTCGATGAAAACGTCGGTTTTGGTATGGCGAATAACAAGGGCGTGCAATATGCGAAAGGCAGGAACCTCTTCTTCATGAATCCCGACATCATCCTGTTGAATAATGTGGTGAAGATCCTATCGGACTATCTGGACACCCATCCTGGCGTGGCGGCCTGCGGCGGTAACCTCTTTACGGAGGACCGATGTCCATCCCACTCCTACAGCTTCTTCATGCCGTCCATCACACAGGAGGTGGATTTCATCTGCGGACGGGTGATCTCCAAGTTGCTTTATCCTACGGATGCGGAGTTCAATCCGACGGAAAATCCGATGCGGGTCGCCTATATCTGTGGGGCGGATTTGATGGTGAAAAGGGAGATTTTTGAAAAAGAGGAGGGTTTCAGCCCTGATTTCTTCCTCTACTACGAGGAGACTGATCTGCAGCAACGGATGAGGCAAGACGGGTATGAGGTCCATTCGGTGCCACAGGCGATGGCCATCCATCTGGACGGAAGGAGTTTCCGTTTCTCCGAGGAGAGGGAAATGCACGCTTTCAACGGAAGAAACGCCTATTTCCGCAAGCATCATCCTGCTTTCTACCATTATGTCTCCAATCTGATCAACAAGACCGCTTTGTGGGCCGGTGTGCTCCTCTGTTCCTTGTTGGGGAAGAAGGAGAAGAAAGAGAAATATCGTTTCAGGCTACAGTTGTACAAGAAATCCTATGCCAGCTAAAACCCTTTACATCAACGGACGTTTCCTCACCCAACCCATGACGGGAACCAATCGCTTCGCGTACGAGTTGAGCGTGGGCTTGGCGAAGCGTGGCTATCCGTGTGTGGTGCTTGCCCCGAATGGTCCGTTGCGGGAGGATACGTATGATCTTTCGTCGCTGAACATCGAGCAGATGGGTCCGTTCAGATCGCACCTCTGGGAACAGGTGACGCTTCCTTGGCATATGCGGAAGAAGAAGGATTCGTTGCTGTTGAGCCTGAAGGGGTTGGGACCCGTTTTCATGAGACGGCAGGTGGCGACCATCCACGACATGTCCTATCTGGTGAATCCTAAGTGGTTCTCTTTGCCCTATAGGCTCTTCTATCGCCTGATGACGCCGCTGATGGCCTCCCATGCCCGGCGGCTCATTACGGTGAGCGAGTTCTCGAAAGGGGAGATTGTCCGGCTGCTGAAGGTGTCGCCCGACAAGGTGAGCGTCATCCACAACGCACCGTCGGATTGTTTCCTCCAAAGGGAAGGCGAATGTAAGAATGCCTCCGAAAATGACCATTCCACCGATAATTTCATACTGACAGTCTCCTCCTTGGATCCCAGGAAGAACCTCTCCTTGGTTTTCGAGGCCTATGGCAAATCCGCCCAACGGTTGCCCCTGTATGTGGTGGGGGAACGTTACCCTGTCTTTGGGAAGTTGGAAGTTCCGTGGAACGATAATATCAAGTTCCTGGGACGGATCTCCGACGAGGAGTTGCGAAGCTATTATGCCCACGCCTCCTTGTTTGTCTACCCATCCTTGTACGAAGGGTTCGGCATGCCGCCCATGGAGGCGGTCGCTTGCGGTTGCCGCAATGTTGTGCTCTCCGACATACCCGTCTTCCGTGAGGTCTATGGCGACTTGGCGCATTACGTGAAGGTGGACGATTCCGATGCCTTGGCGGCGATGTTCGACACGTTGCCCGAAGCGCTTCATCCTGATAGAATATCCGATTTCATCGAAAAATTCACGTGGGAAGCCAGTGTGGAAAGGTTAGTGGAAATGTTGCGTAACGTATAGGTGATTTCTACCAATTGACAGAAATATATATCATATCCTGAACGGAAAATCTATTCTTTTTGCTTTAATATCACATACGAATGACACATATTTTCAAGCCTTAATCAACGCATATCCGTATATTTGTGATGCTAACAATATAAATTTTTACATCATGAAGAACATATATACTTTTTTACTGTCATTGTGCCTTTTAGGGTTGGCGACGATATCCAAGGCGGATCCAGACCCTAATTTCCATATCTATATTTGTTGGGGACAATCGAATATGGAAGGAAATGCACCAGTACCGGAATCAGAACAAAAGAATGTGGATGAAAGATTCCAATTGTTATATTCCGCGAATGATTGCGGTCGAGGTGACCGTAAGAAAGGGCAATGGTACACCGCCATTCCGCCTTTGGCCCGCTGTTTCCACGGATCACAAATGAACGGACAAAGTATGGGATTCGGTCCCATTGATTATTTCGGACGTACCATGGTCGAGAATTTGGACCCTGCGATCAGAGTGGGTGTGATCGTGGTGGGTGTCGGTGGCGCTGACATCCAACTATTCGAAAAAAACAACTACCAATCCTATCTTAACTCTGCGGCGGATTGGTTGCAGAATTATGCCAAGGAATACGGAAGCAATCCTTATGGACGAATCATCGAGATGGGAAAAATAGCGAAGGAAGTGGGTGTCATCAAGGGAATCCTCGTCCACCAGGGAGAGACCAACTCAGGTCAGTCCAATTGGCCTAACCGATTGAAAGGCGTTTATGAGAACATGCTGAATGACCTTGGACTGAAAGCCTCCGAGGTGCCTTTGCTGGTGGGTGAAGTGCGTTATACGGGCCCTTGCAGCGGCCATAACAATGTTATAAGGAACGTGCCGAATGTTATATCGACCGCGCATGTCATCTCTGCGCAGGATTGCGAAGCGGCCGGCGATCAATATCATTTCTCCGTCAATGGATATAAGCTGTTAGGCAAACGATATGCTGAGAAGATGTTAGAGCTCTTAGGTGACAATCCGGTCCAGCAAGTTGACCTCTCTATCGCAGCCGCTGCCATAGTGGAATCTGAGCCAGGAAAAGTGGAGATTTCCGTCAGCAAGGAAAATGACGCGATCAACAGGGTGGATATCTATGCCGATGGCGAGAAGATAGCCAGCGACCAAATGACTTACGTGTGGGAAGAGGTTGCGCAAGGCGACCATACCATTTGGGCTGTCGGATACGACAACCAGAACAAGGAGTATACCACCAAAAAGATTAAGATAAGCATCATGAAACCACAGACCCCTTTCAACGGTACGCCTGCCAAGATTCCTGGGAGAATAGAAGCCGAGGAGTTCGATTACGGTGGCGAAGGCAACGCATACCACGATGCGGATGAGCAGAACCGCAATGGAGGGGAGCGTAACGAGGGTGTGGACATGAGCAATACGGCTATCGGATATACCGAAACCGGAGAGTGGATCGAATATACCGTCGAAGTGGAGAAGGATGGCGAGTACGTGGTAGAGTCAAGAGTCGCTTCCGGTAATAACGGTGCCGCTTTTACCCTCTATATGGACAATACATTCATCATCCCTGGTGACGATGGAACGCCGGGCGGATTTGTGAAGGTGCCTAATACAGGCGATTGGAGCACTTTCACCACCGTGGAGACGAAGCTCAACAAGCTAACTAAGGGTGTTCATGTGTTGAAGCTTGAAATCACAGGAGACTGGGTGGATTTGGATTATATGGATTTCAAATTGGTCGGTTCGGAGGAATCCCACGTGACCGATCACGTCTCTTCCGGGAATAGTCTCCCAGACGGTTTTTATTTCGCATATGACGCATCCGGTAAGCTGGTTAAGACCGTTATCATTCGGGACGCATATAGCAGTGAATTGGGACAAGGATTCTATATCCTCAAGGATGCTGAGGGTAAGTCCTATCCGATGCTTATCAAGTAAGGGGATGAATAATAGGGGCGAAAGAAATTTCGCCCCTATTTGTTTTGTTTGCTTCTTATGTGATTTGAGTCGCGTCCGATAGTTGGATGCGCCCTAAGTTAGATGATGTCCGTTTGGGCGATCGTTTCGATTTCCCCGTCCGTGAACTCGAAGGCGAGGCCATCCTCCTCAGCGGTTGGGCACTCGCAGAGCCATGCGATACGTCCGTCAATGTCAGAAATATATAATTTTTTGAACTTCACCAATGACATGACATTTTCTCTGTTAACGTTCTCTTTTGATAGTTCTTCCGGAAAATCCATGAAAGTTGAGAACCAATCGTAACCTCTCAAGTAATATTCGAGCATTGCGTCTTTCACACCTTCCCACAGTGTGGAGTTTAATTTCAGATATTGTTTATAGGCTGAGCGCATCTCATCCGTCAATTCCGCGTCGTCTGCCCTGATGGTCAACGGCAGGGTGTATGTTCTCCCCGCAAGTTTTACGATTAAGGTTTTCTCGTAGCCCATGTAGTCGGTAAACAACATCCCGAAAACATTATCCATCACAATTTCGTTCTTACGCTTGTAGATCGCATATGAAAGGAGTTCGTCAGTACGCATTACGTGGAGTCCCTTCTCCGACAACAAGACGCCGAGATATTTGTCATCCCAGGATGAATAGCATATCCATCCATAATTGCCTTCCTTGTCTATGTAGAGTGTTTTGGGGAGGAGCGATCTGTCCACTACGGTCACTCCGTTTACCTTCATCGCCGCATCCGCCTTTTTTTCGTCGCCCAGATATACGGTAAGCATCATCTTTGTCAAGTCCTTAAAATGGGCCTCTTTGTTCTTTAGATAGGTTTTATATGCCTTCTGCTGTATCGGAGAGATCTCCTCATCGTATCCTCCCTCCACTTCTATTTGCAAAATCCCCGACTCTCCATAAAACTGATTTTGCTCCAGACCCAACCATCTTTGCATGCCGTCGTGCACCAAAAGGCCAAAGGTGTCGTCGTTGATTTTGTTGAGGTCGTAGAGCTGGTTATAAGTCATCATCCGTGGTTTTGACTCGGACAAAAGGATTGCGAAATAATTATCATCCCAACAGCAAGAAGCAAGCCATCCGTAACTGCCATCCCGACAAATAAACAGATAATAAAAATTCATTAAATCATTAACTACACCCTCTGCTGTAATTGAGCCTATTTTTTGATTGTCTTCCAACTCAACTTCCCTGTCAATCTCCTCATAGTGCCATTTATAGTAATCGAGGATGTATTGGGGTACTTCCTTAATGTACTTGTCCGCATTTTCCATGTATCTTTTGTATGCTTCCCTTTGTACATCAAGGACACCTTCATGGTTTTCATCCTGTACCCATAAGTCAAGTTTGTGATCACTGCTGTATAATGATACATCTGTGTGTTTCCACCATATTTTTCTTTTCTCGAAAAACTTTAATTGACCTAAAACTTTATCTGTTATTTCTTTCTCCATTTTTATTTGTAATTTATATTGTCGTTATTATTCATCATTAATCATTAATCATTAATCATAAATCATTAATCATTAATCATATTCTTCAGATGAACATCTATCCCTATTCACTACCTGTTTGTTTACATTGGTCTGGGTATCGATTCCTGTTTTTTTCATAGCATTCACGCCACCGTTGTGTGGCAAATTGCCATGTAGTATTGTCGGTACCTTCATTATGGTTTGGCAATCAGGGTCTTCGTGCCAAGTCATTTTATGTTCTGGATCTTCTCTCCAATTTTGAACTCTTTCTCACTAGGGCCTGGATGCCAAACAGGACTTTCTGGGGTTATGTGATTAGGTTCACACCCGAAAGCCAGATGCGCCCTAAGTCGTTAGATGACCTGATTTTGGTAATTCCATTCCACTTTTCCGTCCGTGAATTCGAAGGCCAAGCCATCCTCTTCCGTCGGACTCTCGCAGAGCCATGCGATACGGCCGCCTCGAATAAATAATTCAGTGAATTCCAAGATGCTTATCACATTATCTTCATTGACGTTCTCTTGGTTCAATTCCTCTGGGATATCCAAATAGTTTTCGAAGTTCTTGTAATACGACTGATAGTAAAACAGCATTTCGCCTTTTATGTCGTTCCAGAATGTAGGTCTCAGTCTCAGGTAAGTCTTGTATGCCTTCCGAATATCCTCGTCAATTACATTCTCGGGTCTAGCGTTTATTACTAACGGTAAAGTTAGCACGTTATCCATTAGTCTGACGACTATAGCGCTTTCGAATCCGAGATAGGTGGGGAATAGCAAACCAAGCTCATTGTCTATCTCTTTCTCCACTTCGCTGTAGTGATGTAAATTATTTGTGGATAGGAAGTATTGCTTTTTCTCGGAGAGAAGTACCCCGATGTATGAATCGTCCCATTGCGTATAGCAAATCCATCCATAATTGCCCTCTTTGTCAATAAACAGTATTTTGGGAAGGGCGGTCTGCACCATGATTTTATGTCCCATGCTCATCATGTTATCAGCTTGCTCATCACTACCGGTGTAGATGCTTAACATCATTCGGGAGAATTCGTTGAAATAGTCTTCTTTCTTCACCAGATATTGTTCATAAGCCTGTTGTTGTGCTGGGGTGATGCCTTCCTCCACGCTCCCTTCCAGTTCGATCCGCAGGTCTTCGTCCTTGCCGAAGAAATCGTTTTGCTCCAACCCAACCCATGCGTTTTTGCCATCATGTACTAGGAGACCCAAACTGTTGTCGTTGATTTTGTGGAGGTTACGGAGCTGATCGGGAGTGATGATGCGTGGTTCGGACTCGGAGAGGAGAATGGCAAGTCCATTTTTCTCCCAACTAAATTTGCAAATCCAACCGTAATTTCCTTCTCTATCGATATATAGAGAAAGAATCATAAACATTTTGAAGATTCGCTCTGCAACAATAGTGTCCTTTTGCGCATCGTCTGTAAGACTGACTATTCTGTCTATTTCCTCGAAATTTGCGAGGAAGTAACTTAATAGCACATCAGGAACTTTTGATTCGTATTCCTTCAAATCCTTCAAATAGGATTCGTATGATTCTTTCTGGACATCGTTGATTCCTTTATTGTCAGGATCTTCTATCAGGATCTCCATATCCTTTTCTCTTCCGAACATGGATATTTCAACTACATTTTTCCATGTATTGTCAACATACTTGAATTGACACCAAAAATCATTTGTACTATTTCCTTTCATATCGTTTTTTATAAATCGCGACTTACTTTTTGATTTGAATTTACATTATGGGTAGTATACTTG
>JAFZPM010000033.1 GCA_017550335.1 Paludibacteraceae bacterium | reverse complement strand
GACACCACGCCTGCGATTGTGGATACCATACCGCCTGTGATCCCTGATATCCCAGACACTACGCCTGCGATTGTGGATACTATACCGCCTGTCATTCCAGACATCCCAGATACTACACCTACGATTGTGGATACCATACCGCCTGTGATTCCTGAGATTCCGGACACCACGCCTGCGATTGTGGATACCATACCGCCTGTGATTCCTGAGATTCCAGACACCACGCCTGTGATTACGGATACCATACCACCTGTCATTCCTGAGATTCCGGACACCACGCCTACGATTGTGGATACCATACCGCCTGTGATTCCTGACATCCCAGATACTACGCCTGTGATTACGGATACCATACCGCCTGTGATCCCTGATATCCCAGATACCACACCTGTGATTGTGGATACCATACCGCCTGTGATTCCTGACATCCCAGACACCACGCCTGTGATTGTGGATACCATACCGCCTGTGATCCCTGAGATCCCAGACACCACACCTGTGATTGTGGATACCATACCGCCTGTGATTCCTGAGATTCCAGATACCACGCCTGCGATTGTGGATACCATACCACCTGTCATTCCAGACATCCCAGATACCACGCCTGTGATTGTGGATACCATACCGTCTGTGATTCCTGACATCCCAAATACTACGCCTGCGATTGTGGATACCATACCACCTGTGATCCCTGACATCCCAGATACTACGCCTGCGATCCCTGACATCCCAGATACTACGCCTGCGATTGTGGATACCATACCGCCCGTCATTCCAAATATCCCAGACACCACGCCTGAGATTACGGATACCATACCACCTGTGATCCCTGAGATCCCAGACACCACGCCTACAATTGTGGACACCATACCGCCTGTGATTCCAGACATTCCAGACACTACGCCTGTGATTGTGGATACGGTCCCTGAAATCGTGGAGAATGATCCGGATATACCAACAGACACGGCATCGGAAGAGCAGGGGGAAATAAAGGAGAAGGATGTTTCATATAATCTGTTACTGACCCCCAACGGCGATGGCATAAACGATAGGCTTGAGATTGAATCATTGTCGCAATATCCTGACAATGAAATACATATCTACAATCAATGGGGCATACAAGTATTCCACATGAAACACTACGACAACAGTTGGGGCGGAGACAACCACAACGGGTTCAGCCTAGGAGGGAGAAAACGATTGCCCGTCGGGACTTACTATTACCTGCTCCTCTCCAAAGGTTCGAAAGCGCTATCCGGTTTTATAGAATTATCATATTAAGTCATGAAACATTTACTACTGATCATATTCATAGTGGCAAGCTGGGCGGTCAAGGCCCAACAGGAAGAGAGACCATCGTTGTACATGGTGAACCCCTATCTCTACAACTCCGCAAGCTCCGGGTTCACAAGCGGACTGAACGTCGCGCTTCAGTACACCAACCAATGGGTGGGGATAGAGGGGAGTCCGAGTGAGATATCCGCCACCGTCCACAAGCTTTTGAGGGAAACGAACTTCTCCATGGGTGGCATCGTCCTGTGCGAGAAGATAGGTGTATCCAAGCTGTTGGAAGTGGAGATGTCCGGCACCTATCGTTTCCTGGTATCCGATTGGACATGGCTCTCCTTGAACGTAGGCGGAGGAGCCAGGTGCATCGGGAAGGACTTCTCCCTCCTCAGGCAAGACGGAGACCCTTACTTCGAGCGGCAGGACCGTTCGGAGGTTGTCGTCCGTTTCCGCATGGGAGCGTGGTTACGCTTCGACGGAGAGGATTTCCTCGCCTTCAGCGTACGGGGTGTAGGGAACGGTCATCTACGGGCATTCGGGCATAAGCAGGCGACCCATTTCTACCTTTCGGGAGGGAAACGGATTCGGACAAGCGCAGAGCGTCATCTAATGCTAAGCGGGATGCTCTATGTGGCGAAATACACACCCTTCGGCGCCGTCTTCTCCCCCAGTCTGCAGATACGCAAGAAGCGGGAATACGGGCTCAGCTACCAGACGGGAAGGATGCTCTCCCCTTGGGTGAAGTTGAATCCAAAAGAAAACATCTTCATCTCCTGCATGTACAGTCTTCCGATGAGTCGCCTCTGCCAAGCGGGGAACGCCTCCACCCTCTCCCTGAGTGTCGGTTTCCGTTGTGTCTCGCAAGAAAAAGGAAGGGAGCGAATCTATCGAAACGCTCCCCTATAGCAATGGTCAAAGGCCAAGTATCATTCAACCTGACCGCTGATCTCCACTTCCTGTTTCTTCAGTTTGTTCTTATTCAACTCCGCATACTGGATCCTGTTCTTGTAGATATCGCAGGCGAGGTAGAGCGCATTTCGGAAGGACTCCTCGGAAGCCTCACCGACACCCACCTTATCGTAAGAGACGTCATGCACAGGAGAAGTACGGATGATAGGCAAATTAGCCGTGAAGTTCACGCCACTCTCCATCGCGATGCATTTGAACGGAGCCAAGCCCTGGTCATGGTACATGGCCAGCACCGCGTCGAAGCGCTTGAAGTTACCGCTTCCGAACAACGAATCGGCAGGATAAGGTCCGAAGCAGGTGATACCCATATCAGTAGCCTTCTTGATGGCCGGGATGATGATTTCCTCCTCCTCAGAGCCCAACACACCATTGTCTCCCGCATGAGGGTTTAGGCCCAGCACGGCAATGCGCGGACGCACCACGGAGAAGTCACGGATAAGTGTCTTGTTCAAATCATTCAGTTTGGAAACGATCTTATCGACCGAGAGGTAGGAAGAGACAGACTTGATAGACACATGCCCCGTCGCCACAGCCACCTTAAGCACATCGCTCACCATCAGCATCAATCCCTTTTCACCATAGCCGAATTTATCCTGCAAGTACTCGGAATGTCCAGGGAAATGGAACTTCTCGGATTGGATATTCTTCTTGTTGATAGGAGCGGTCACCAGCACATCGATCAAACCATCACGCAAGTCGGACGTGGCACGTTCCAAGGCCAGGAAAGCCGCATGGCCCGCCTCCTCCGTAGACTTAGCCAGCTCCACCTTGATCTCCTCATCGACACAATTGATGATGTTGGAGCGCTTCGGATTCGCCTCCGACGCATTGGATATGACGTTTAGATTAAAGTTCTCTATATTCAATGATTTACGATGATAAGCGGCCGCTTTCGAGGAACCATATACGATCGGGATGCAGAACTCATTCACGCGCATATCGGCCAATGTCTTGATAATCACTTCATAGCCAATACCATTGATATCACCCTGCGTAATGCCGACTTTTATTTTATCTTCTTCCATGTCTACTATTTTCAGAATTATCTACTTTCTTTTTCACAAAAGTAAAAAAAATTATTCAAATTCCAACGAATGGAGAACGGCCTCCACCAGTCTAATCTTATTTCTCTTCTTATGTTGCGGGGCATAGACGAAAGCCTCCAGGGTCACCGTCTCCTGACGCACTGTATCGACGAAGGTGCGGCTTACGAACGGACCGCCCATAAACTCGTTCTCCGTGCGCCATAGGCCACGCACCTCGGTGCATTTCCTACCCTTATAGATGATTTTCCGATCAACCGGAGGAATCTCATCCCGCTCCACACACATGTAAGAGCCCTCCGAAGGACCCGGCACATAGATCTTCGTGAGTGAATCACGCTTATCCAATATACGCTCAAGCGTCATGTCCTTTTCCCCTCCATAGGGTGTGCGATAGGCCAATATATCCAACCGGGCATCCAAGCTACCATTGGACATCCAAATGAAATTGTCTCCAACTTTGCTTTTATTGATGTAGTTCGGCAAAGAAACCCTAACACCCAATTTGTCTCTCAGCATTTTTTTTCCATCCGAGTTCGCGTACCTGTCGAAATAGAGGATACACCGTTCACACTCACCTTCGACAAGGAAATCGACGATCTTCTGTTTTTTCTCCTTCACGACACGTATCATCTCCTCCTGATTTGGCGCAGTAATCTTCACGATAGACTGCGTATTAGCCCATTTGTCTCGAGAGAAGGAGACTTTCCCCTGGGTATAATGGGAGTCATCCACATCGAAAAAGATAATGCTACGCATCGGTCTTACAATATCCGTGAAATCCTGCGTCTTAAGGAAAATTATGTTGAACATAGGTTCCAGTTGGGGCAATCCCGGCATGTCCTCGTCCAAGACATCGAACAGAGTACGACCTGCCTCACTTTTCCAGACATCAGGGTCACCCACCACCATCACATCATAGGCGTTACCACCCACAGAGACCGTGAACAACCCGTTATCCTTATTCGAACACGATGTGAGCATCGCACAAAGCGCTAAAATACAACACACTGCGGAAATGAATCTTTTCTTCATAACATTACTCCATTATGTGGACTATTTCAAATTCTTTTGGTCAGATACTTTTTGGGTGGACAGCAACCCACATGCGGCAAGTATATCCTCCCCCCTCGATTTCCTGATAGTCGTCACAACCCCTTTCCTATTGAGTTGATCACGGAACCACTCCATGCGTTGCATGGAAGCTCCCTTGTAAGGCGTATCAGGAACCGTATGGAATCGGATAAGGTTTACCCTGCACTCCAAACCGGAGAGAAGCCGGGCAAGAGCGTCGACGTGACGTTGCTGGTCATTCACACCTTCGAACATCGTATATTCGAAGGAGACCCGTCTCTGCCCCGTGAAATCATATTTTTTTATCTCCTCCAGGACTCGCGCGATAGGGAACGCCTTCTGCGCCGGCATCATCTCTGCCCGCTCCTCCGCGATCGGGTTATGCAGGCTGACAGCCAAATGGCACTGGCTTTCGGACAAGAACCTAAGCATTCCGGGAATCAGGCCCACGGTGGAGACGGTAACCCGCTTCGGGCTCCACGCATAGCCAGTCTCCGAGGTGAGTACATCCAACACGCGCAGTACATTATCCGTGTTATCGAAAGGTTCGCCCATGCCCATGAAGACGATGTTGGTCAATTCCTTAGACTCCGGCACAGACTGGATCTGGTTGAGTATATCCGTGGCGGAGAGCTGTCCATGGAAGCCCTGTTTGCCCGTCGCACAGAACCTACAACCCATCTTACATCCCACCTGTGTGGAGACGCACAAGGTGCAACGGTCTCCGTCGGGGATCATCACGCTCTCGACAAAGCCGCCATGGACTTCAAAGAGGTATTTCTTCGTGCCATCCTTCGACACGGTAGTCTGAATAGGCTCATGGCACCCCACCTCATACTCCTCGTCCAACCTGTTGCGGTTCGCCAATGACAGGTTCGTCATCTGGGAGATGGAGGTCACACGTTTCTTGTAGAGCCAATCAGCGATCTGTTTGGCAGAGAACGCAGGCATGGACATTCCCTGGACGACACTTTTCAGTTCATCCAACGACAACGCCAACAATGCTTTTTTCTGTTTATCCATTGTAGAATCGGGGATACGAGGCAATAAGGAGGAGCCTTCAAAAACAATATAACTAAAAAAGGCGCGAGGGGAATACAAGTCAACCTCGCGCCTGATATGTTATTTCAGTTCAAATCAATAGAAAGTGGAACGATTGTCAACGATGTCAGACTTGTCGAGTAAGACACCCATAGACTGTCTGAAGAACGTCTCAACCTCCCTACGTTGGTTATTGAACGGAGCCTCGCCCTCCACTGGCTTTTTGCCGAGCACCTTAACCTTATAGACGCCGCTCAAGCCCTTGATAGGAGCAGAAGTCTCACCCACGCCCAACGAGTAGATGCTAGCGAGGACAGCAGGGTCTTGTATGTTAACATCGAAACGCGCATCCTTTACGGTATCGATCCTCTCGGAGCAAGCGGCAAGGTCCTTGTCTTTCCACTCTGAGATAGTCGCCTCGGCCTTCTTCTCCTCCAGCACCTTTCTCTTTGAGTATTCGTTAGCATAGCTGTATGAGTAAGGGAGGAATCCCTTCTCCACGATACCCGTCAAAGCGGCGATCACACATTGGTTAGTGAACTCGAATGGTTGGGTTGTCACATCACCCACCTCATGGCTGAATGCCCAGCTAACCACCTTACGAGCGTTCTCGATGTTGCTGTTTCTAATCTGATAGTCATTCTCGAATATCGGAGAATATTCGTAAGCGAACAATCCCTCCGCAGCCGCGTTGTTGGTGAAATCCTCCACATTGGAGTTCTCGCTGATATACTTGCTAGCCTTCTCGTAGTACTTGCGGTAAGTCTCACCACTGGCCTCCACCTTGATAGCCACCTCAGCGATCTTCACCTTCTTGACAGGAGCAGTCATGGAGTCGATCTTCACGATGATTTGATCATCCCTACCGAATTGATCATCCTTGTCCTCCATTTGGAACACTTGACCGACTTTGCCGTTGAAGGCAGTCTCGTCGAAGTCCTTGAATTTTCCGAACATACCCTCTCTCAACCATCCGAACTCACCCTTGTTCTTTTGTGAGTTATCCATGGAGAACTTCTCCGCCAAGTCGGCGAATGAAGAGCCCTGCTTGATGGCTCCGAAGATGCTATCAGCCAACTTCTTCGTGTCAAGCTTCGCATTATTTTCCTTCGTCAAGAAGATAATGGAGATCTTCACAGAATCAGGACGGGATACCACATTGGAAAGCACCTTTGCGGTCTTGTAGAAGAGACCATCCGCGAAAGTCGGGAGAACAGAGTCCTTCTTAGCGGAGAAAGCGAACTCCCTCAAGGAGTAGTCGATGTCGTCAGACTTCACATAAACATTTCTAGAAGCGAAATTAGGATCGCTTTCCTGTACAGCCAAAGAATAAGCCTCATCGATATCTTCGATCTTTTTGAACTCATTCTCGATGTCAAGGGTTCTCTCCTGAGCCTCCACCGAGTCAGCCTGACCTGGTTTCACATCGAAGACGATCGCCTTGATGGAACGGAACTTATCCGTCTTGAAAGTATTCTTGATCTTCTCATACTGAGCGCGTCCCTCCTCATCCGTCACTGTGAAAGTCGAATCAGGAATCAAGAAATAAGGTTTGAACGCGCAAGCGAAGTCAACTTGATCACTTGCATATTTCGCGATAAGATCGGTCTCCGCCTTAGGAGCCCTTGCAGCTGTCGAAGCCAAGACGACGAGTTTCTCGTAAGCCATGGAGTTGATCATCTTCCTCTCCACGCACAACCAACCGTCGTACAGATTCTTGTAGTATTCATTGTTCAACTCTTCATCATCACCGGCCTCTTCGATTTGTTTAACCGTTTGGAGGAGTTGATTCAGACGTTGGGTGCTGAAATTGCCGTTCTCATCCTTCAAAAACTGAAGGCCCCTCAACTCTCTGTGAGGATTAACCTTTGTCACATATTCCAACTCTTCCGGAGAGATAGACATGCCGATCTTCTCCATCTGATCCTCCAACATATTGGTTATGATGAAAGTCTGCCATGCCTCGTTCCTCACTTCAGCGTCGCTAGGGTTTTTGCCCTCGAGCTTGTTGTAGCTAGTATACGCGTTGACACTTTTTTGGAAATCCATGTAGTTCATCTTCTTTCCGCATACCTCTCCGACTTGCTCGCGACCCGCGTTGAAAATTGCGCTTGAGTTACTCAAGAAATCACCAATAACGAAACAAAGCAATGCCACGAACACAATGACCATGACAATTTTTCCTTTGCTTCTAATTTTCTCTAATGCTGCCATTTATCTGATTATTAATTATTTTGTTTTTTTTACAAATTTTAGCGCACGAAATTAGTAAAAATAGATTCAATGTGAAACATTTTTCCTGAAATTTATTCCTTAATCGGGAAAATTCCCTCCGGATTTTTTATCGTATATTTCGTCAAAGTCTGATTTGAATCAAATCCTTTTCCATAGATCACCCGATCTTTTTGGGTGATTTTGATTCTTCCGTTGGAATATACTCGTTCCGCCTTCTCATCCCAGAACAGTTGGTCGCATTCGAACTGCTCGCCCTCCAGATTGACCGCCTTCACACTGTCCCGCAAGTCCCAAAGCTTGGGTTCGGTTCTGTAGATGGCATATTTGCTTTGAATCTCGGCATCGACCTTCATCTGAGGGTCGAAGCGTTCGAGGCGCAATCCGACGGGGAAGTCCCAGTAGGGGTCCTCCGCCTTGTCGTAGACGAACCACTCCTTCGTGTTGACCCTATAGCGCACCACCCCAGAGTCGGAGACGAGCGTCTGCACATCTATCGCATGCAGGGAAGGACGTTTGGCGCGGTCCATGGAGGGCACGTAATCCTTATTATCGGAGCATGATAATAAACATATAGCAGCCGCGAAGACCGCAGCCGCTATACGTAGTAATCCATTATGGAACATATTCTGTCTCACAAATTCCGACCGAAAATCATTTCACTGTTGTCTTCTCGTTGATCCAACCCGGCACAGTGAAAGGTTGTCCCTTGGTAAGGTTCCTCATGAAGAGTTGGTCAGCGGCAGGGAAGTAAGGTTTATACTTAGCGATCAACCTGTTAGCCTCCGAAGCCACGGCAGGAGATGCTTGTTTAGCCTTTTCCCATTGATCAACAGCCACCCAGTAAGCAGTTTGACGGATGATCGCATCGTCGCTGATGTCATTGTTGAACATCACATACAAGTTACCGATCAGCAAATAAGCCTTACCATTGGTTCTGTCGAATGAGATAGCTTTCTGAGCTGCCGCACGGGCGGATGAAGGGTTCTTCATATCCCTATAGATAGTAGCGATGATATACTGCAATTTAGACTTCTCGCTGTTCTTCGTCTCCAATGCGATCGCATCGTTCAAATAGGTCAAAGCCTTATTATAGTCCTTGTTCTTGATGGATTGGGAAGCGAGTCCTCTCGCAGATCCTGCGGAAGGGTCGATCTTATGCTTATAGGCAGCCGCCTTGAAATAAGTGGCCGACTCCTCGCAATCCGCCAACGCATACAAAGCCAACACCATGTTCAAGAACTCCTTGTCATTCTTATTAGCCTCTATCTTAGCGCCGTACACATCATCCAATGTCTTGCAGTCAGCAGCACCTGAGCTGGCGAAATTCTGGTCGATATCCGCCTTAGCAGCCTGGTAGCTAGGCAAATCCGGATTGTTCTCCTCCAAAGCCGCCATTTTCTCGTTGATGTAGCCAGAAACCAAGAGGTAATCAGAGAGGAAAGCATCGCGGAAAGAGTCCTTTTTCTTCTTGTACATGTTCAACGACAAGTAAAAGCGTTGTTGAAGCACCATAGCCGGAGTAGCCTCCTTCTTGTTCTCGATGATTTCACCCAACCACTTGTAAGCGACTTCCTTCTCCGGGTCGTTCTTGCTCTCCGGAACATATTGGATATAATCGGAAGCCTTCTTGCCTAAGATGTAGTACTTATCGTATTTCTTGTCTTTTCCGAAATATTTGACACGGTCATCGTACAACTTCATCAGTTTGTCGAACAATTGCTCCTTCTTCTGAGCGTCCGTCTCTTTGCCCAGTTTGTACGCAAGGATCTCCGCACCGTTGGAATATACATTCTTCGAGCACTTCGGGCACTCGGAATATACGATTTCAAAACATTTCTCAGCGCTTTCATAATCCTTTTGCTTCGTGTACTGAGTCATCATATAGAGGTTTGAACAACACCTTATACTATCCTCACCGTGTCCGAACTTCGAACCGTCACTAGTTCCTTTTTGAGAAAATGATACCGCTGGCAAAGACAACAATACCAAACCTAAAAAAATCGAATTCGTTTTCATATCACTTAAAATTAATCATTTTTTACTCTAATTTCCGTTTCGCGAACCAACGCTCGTTGATCGTCACGTTGATCGTCCCCTTAAGATACTGCTCTTTGACGAGCCCGTTGTCGGTAGTGCCACACTTGCCATACTCAACCCCCACATTAATCACCGTCGGATTTAACCCTTTCTTCAGCGGGAATCCGAATCCAGCGTCAACCGCCACTTTATTGATATTCTCGCCCTTCACCTTGTAGTATGACTTGTCCACACTCAATCCGCAACGATAGTACATCCGCTGATAATACCGTCTGGAATTCTTTCCCGGCAGGTATTGCAACCCCCATGCGAATCTGTTCCCATCCTCGAAGGGTTTCTCACCGAAGAATCTGATGTCGGACCAAGACGTGTGCTTGTAATCAAATCCGGCAAGTACCCTGTTATTAAAATGATATACAAATCCTATGCCAAAACTGGCCGGGGTATCGAAATTATTATCATAATTTAACACTACCGTGTCCGACGACACAATGGTCTTCTCCGCATCCGCCTTCATCTCGGACTTGAACTGATAGGTGGCTCCGACGGTCAGGAACTGCGTCGCTCCCAACTTGAAAGAGCCCTGCACACCCAGATTCGCGCAGAAATCACGCACATGGATCTTCTTGGTCTGGGACACATGGTATATATAGCTTTTGTCGAAACTCACACCGCTATTGTACTCTATATTGCCGAAATGGTACAACAGGTTGGCTCCCACCGACAAGTTCGTGAACGGCTTGAAGCCCAAACCCAAATAGAGTTGGTTGATGCCGCCTTCTCCTTCGTACGTGTAATCGGAAACCAACGTGTCCTGCGTCAGATTGGTGGGCTCCACCACATGGATGTTGCTCTCATACCCGACTGTGGAGTACGGACGCATACCGAAACTGGTCGCCAACCACTTCTTGATGGGGAAGTGCACCGCCAAATATTCCAAATTTCCCGTCTTGCTCCGTTTGACCGTCTCCGCATCCGTGTTCCGCTCCATGATGAAGCTGGCGCCGGCCTCAATCCTGAAATTGAGGGTATCGATGGCCGTATATGAAGCAGGATTGGAAGGATTGGTGAAATATGCGGAACGCAAACCGGCAGAGAGACCTCCCATCTGCGCACTTTGCCCGAAACCTCCCTCCGTTATGGCACCATAACCATTCCTAGTGTACGGTGAACTTAGCTTATTTTGTGCCGCGGAGCTGAAACAAACACCGCCTATCATTAATACTATAAATACGAATCTCCTAATCATCTGAACATTAGAATTCGGTTTAACCCGAGTGACAATAAATTTGGAACCACAAAGTTGCAGTATTTTATCCTTTTTTCAAAATATTTTGCGTTCCCACCTGTTAAAAACACTAAAAGTTTTGGATAAATCGCCCTGAAAGAGTCAATGAATCCCTCGATCTCATACGTCAAGCCATTCACCACGCCCGACAATATCGCCTCTCTGGTATCGCTTCCCGTCAATGGGCACTGTTCCTCGACCGTCACCAGAGGGAGCTTGCGGGTGAAGGTGTTCAGGGACCTGAACCGCATATCCAACCCTAACGAGATATTTCCCCCCACGTAGTTGTTCTCCGAATTGACGATGTCGTACGTGATGGCGGTACCCGCATCGATCACCAGGAGATTGCGGTTCGGACAGAGATGATTGGCCCCCACGCATACAGCGATACGATCCTTCCCCAACGTGCGGGGGGTCTTGTACAGGTTGCCGATGGGCAGAGGTGTGTTCTCATCCAAAAGGACGAAACGGTCCGAATGATCCTCCAACCACCGCAGAAGAGTTTCCTCACTCCCCACGACGGAGGACAATATGGATTGCTCCCAACCCGTCTCCCGCTTGATTCTCCGCAGGAGCTCCACGTCTAACGTCTCATACCGTTCCGTGAACGCTAGGACATCATTCTCATAGAGGCTCACCTTGCTGGAGGAGTTTCCCTGATCTATGATTAAGTTCTTCATGTCTTCTACCCTCTCGTTTCCGCGAAGGTACGAAATCCGCAGAAATCAGCCACATCCTCCGGCCAAAAAACAGGGGATGTCAACACAATCCGTTCATCACTGATACACAGCGGTATAACTCATACCGAACCCCAAGCGACGGATCCGGAGCATCCCTATAAATGGGGATGCGCACCGAAAGATTTACCAACATTTAACGAAAACCCACGATACAGAGAGAATCTAATTTTGTCCCCCGAAAAACCAATACAATAAAAGGATGAAACTTTCAACGATCAAAAAGGGTATATTCATACTGAGTATAAGTGCATTATGTGGTCAGGGCGCATCAGCGCAGGTCGACACGACATTCGAGAAAATACGTCTCGGCGGATATGGTGAGATGCTGGCGTCATGGAAGGATTACGGACTGAACCGCTGGAGCGGCTCGACTCAGGGCAACGCGAAGGTGAACCATGCGCACATATCAATCCCTAGATTCGTGCTGGCGATGGACTATAAGTTCAACGACAAATGGATGCTCGGCTCGGAAATCGAATTCGAGGCGGGCGGCACCGGCACCGCCATGGAGATGGAGGCTGGCTCGGGCAGTGAGAACGGGGAATACGAAACGGAGATCGAGAAGGGAGGCGAGGTGGCCTTGGAGCAGTTCCACCTCACCCGTTACTTCGCAAGGGCCTTCAGCGTCAAGGCGGGCCACATCGTCTTACCGGTCGGACAGGCCAACACGCACCACGAACCGATCAATTTCTTCACCACCTTCCGTTCGGAAGGGGCGACCACCATCATACCGTGCACATGGCACGAGACGGGTTTGGAGTTTTTCGGAACAATAGGGAAAGAGGCCGCCGAATTCGACTATCAGGCACAGATCGTGGCAGGTCAGAACCCGTTGGGTTTCAGCCGCTACAATTGGATCAAGGGTGGCAAGCAAGGTCTGTTCGAGATGGATAACTTCACCAGTCCGGCCTATGTCTTCCGTCTGGATTACCTAGGTGTGAAAGGATTACGGCTAGGCATGTCGATGTACTACTGCCACGATGCGGGCAAGAACTGCGACCGTCTCATCACCTTCAACAACGATGATCCCGTGAACATCTCCATCTTCTCCGCCGACGCGCAGTACAAGCACAAATTCTTCACACTACGAGGCAACTACCTCAGCGGCAAGTTGTCGGAGCCTTTGGTCGTGGACAAAATCATCCGCACCTACTCCTCCAAGTCGGGTTACAACCGCAGTCCGAACGTCGCGGAGAGGGCCCTCAACTACAACTTCGAGTTGGGCGTGAACCTCAAGAACATGGTCAACGGCGGGAAGAAGTTCCCGGTCATCTATCCTTTCGCGCACTACGAGTACTACAACCCGCAGGAGGATGGAGTGAGCCTTCAGGTGATGGACGACCGATGCCAAGTGAGCTATTGGGCTTGGGGAGTGAACTATTTCGTCCTGCCTAACCTTGTCATCAAAGTGGACTACACGACCAGGAGGATCGGAACGAGCCAAGTCTTCAAGAACACGAAATCGAGCTACAACAACGAGAACGAGCTGAACCTCTCCATCGCTTACGTGGCTTGGTTCCTGAACAAATAAGCGCAATATAAACAATAAACATTAAATCACACGAACAATGAAAAAAAGAGCATTTTTAGCAGCCGGACTGATTGCCTTCGGCGCAGTGACGTTCAACGCCTGCAAGGACGATGACGAAGAGACATTGGCAAACATCGACGACTCCACCGCCATCAACGCGGAATACACCTCCGCCTATGCGAAGCAGTGGGGCAACTACATGCGTACCGTAGCATCCCTCCTCAAGACGGATGCGGAGAACCTCTACGCCTACTGGAACGACAGCTACGAAGGGGGAGACAGCTATGCGAAACGTTTCCTTTCCCACACGGGCGCAGGGTTCCAATCATCCAAGGACTGCGTGGAGCAGATCATAGACGGATGCGTGGACATCGCCAACGAGGTGGGTGATTCCAAGATCGGCGGACCAGTCGAGAAGTGGAGCGAAAACAACAAAGAGGAGGCGGTACTCGCCGTCGAGTCTTGGTTCTCATGGCACTCCAGGGTGGACTACTCCAACAACATCGCATCCATCAAGAACGCATACTTCGGCAGCTTGGATGGTACTGTGAACGCCAACTCCATCTCGAAGGTCATCAACGGAAGCAACGCGGCACTGGACGCGAAGGTAACCGCAGCCATCCAGAACGCACAGGACAAGATCCTGGCAATCCCTCAACCTTTCCGCAACAACTTGGGTTGCAACGAGGCGAGAGTGGCCATGACCGCCTGCGCGGAGCTTCGCGACATTCTGGACGAGGAACTGAAGGGCTACATCGACGAGCACCTCGCAGACTACAACTGGGATGCAGTCCTCTCACAATACGTGAACAACGTGGTCCTTCCTACCTACAAGAGCCTGAAGGAGAAGAACGCGGAGCTATTCAACGCAGTGGTGGCTTTCCAACAGAACCCATCGAACGAAGGGTTCTCGAAATGCGCCGACGCATGGATCGCAGCACGTACACCATGGGAGTCTTCCGAAGCATTCCTCTTCGGACCAGTAGCGGACAAAGGATTGGATCCGAACATGGACTCATGGCCATTGGACCTCAAGGGAATCATCAAGATCTTCAACACAGCCTCTTGGGGCGAGTTGGAATGGTCCGGCGAATACGAGGAGATGCCTGAGGAGGGCGAGGGTTCACAACATGCGCAGGACATCGAGTCCGCCCAGAACCTCCGTGGATTCCACACATTGGAATACCTCATCTTCAAGGACGGCAAGGCGAGGACGATCCATTGATCGCAACGCCCCTAAGCAACGAACGATTTCACAGAACGGCGGGGAAGAATATTCCCCCCGTTTTTCCTATTACACAACACACTAACACAAAAACATGAACTTTAACCTAAAATTATTTACCCTAGCAACCATGATCGCCCTATTGTCCGCCGCATGCGACAACGAGGAGGGATTGGAGGTGGACGAGATAAAGGTTCCCGACGGATATGCGCTTTCGGCGGGCACGTCGACCGTCTTCCTGAGCTCCACCTACGCCTACGACACCGATGCGAAATGGCTAAGCGGTAAATATTTATCACGATTCAACAACGGAGACAACCTCTACGACAACCCGCTCGGCTCGGCACAGAGCCAAGGCGGACTGGGACCCGTCTATGCGGGTTACTCGTGCGGAAGTTGCCACCGCAACGCAGGGCGCACCGAACCGACGCTCTGGAGCGCTGGAGGAAGCGGAAGCTACGGTTTCTCCTCCATGCTGATCTACATCACACGCAAGAACGGAGCTTTCTTCCAAGACTACGGAAGGGTCGTCCACGACCAGTCCATCATAGGTGTCAAGCCGGAAGGTAAGCTCAAAGTAACCTATGAATTCAAGACCTTCCGATTCCCCGACGGGGAAACGTACGAACTAGCGAAACCGAACTACACCATCACGGAATGGTATGCCGACAGCATCGCGCCGGAGGACCTCTTCTGCACCGTCAGAATACCACTGAGGCATGTGGGAATGGGCCCTATGATGGCGATCGACCGCAACGAGATCGAGCAATTGGCACGGCAAAGCAACTACCCCGAATATGGTATCTCCGGCAAGGCCAACTACATCACCGAGCGGGGCATCCGCCAACTCGGACTCTCCGGCAACAAGGCGCAACACGCGGACTTGACCGTCGAGCTGGGCTTCTCGTCCGACATGGGTGCGACCAACAGCCGTTTCCCCGAAGAGATATGCGAGGGGCAAGCTCAGATGCGACAAGGCATGAGCGCCATGGGTCTCACCTACAACCAATTAGACGTCACAAGCGAACAGATGGAGGATGTTGACCTCTACATGCAATGCCTAGGCGTTCCCGCACGACGCAACGTGAACGACCCGAACGTGAAACGGGGCGAACAGATGTTCTATAAAGCCAAATGCCACCTCTGCCACGTGACCACGCTCCACACACAACCACAGGGCTCCGTCCTGCTGAACGGCACACGCATCCCTTGGCTCGGCGGACAGACCATCCACCCGTACAGCGATTTCCTCCTGCACGACATGGGTAGCGAGATCATGGGCGTGGGACTCAACGACAACTACGTCAGCGGACTGGCGCGCGGCAACGAATGGCGCACCACCCCACTATGGGGCGTGGGTCTGCAGAAGATCGTCAACGGACATACCTACTTCCTGCACGATGGACGAGCAAGGAACTTCATCGAAGCCATCATGTGGCACGGCGGTGAGGGCGAAGCCTCCAAGAACATCTTCGCCAAAATGTCCAAGGCAGACCGTGAAGCGCTGATCACATTCCTGGAATCATTATAACTCAACAATAACAACGGACTAACTATTAGCCCTTTAATAGACTCAAAAAAATGAAAAGATTATATATAGCAACCCTATTTTCAGCCATCACCCTATCGGCCATGGCACAGGCAGAAGAACCCATCAAGGCAGAAGTCGTATCAACCCCGACAACCCTAATGGACGAAGAGGCGGAGAACGGTGTCGTATCATTAGCCGGAAGAAAAGGATTCTCCATCTCCACAGCGAAAGGGGACTTCGTCTTCAAACCATACACCCTCATCCAAACAGCGGGGAAATACAACTGGTACGATGACGAGGGCCTCGACAAAGCCTACAACCAGGACAACGTCATGAACAGCGGATTCGCCATCCCGTACGCCATCCTCGGTTTCACGGGGAAGGTGTTCGACCGTATCTCCTTCAACCTCAGCCTCAACGCTGCAGGCTCAGGTGGCACCCTGCTGCAGCAGGCATGGTTCGACGTGAAGGTGAAGAACGCATTGTGCTTCAGGGTGGGTAAGTTCAAGACACCGTACACCCACGCCTACCTCACCACCTTAGGGGAGACGCTCTTCCCTGTGGTGCCCACATCCTTGACCACCAACGTCATCATGCCTTACGTGCTCAACGCAGTCAATCCGACCATCGGAACAGGCTTCGACCTTGGCGTCATGGCCCATGGCGTAACGCCTAACGAGAAGTTCGGCTATGAAGTGGGACTGTTCAACGGAACGGGCGCAGGCGTGAACAGCGCCACGAAGACGCTCAGCGACGACATCAAAGGGTTGCCTTCCCTACTCTATGCGGGAAGGATCGCCGTGACACCGCTAGGACATATGCCGGCGAGCCAAGGGAAACCTAACCTGACGGACGACCGCAAACTACTGTTCGCCCTCTCCGCTAACGTGAACGTGGAGGCGCAGAGCGAATCGACCAACGACGCCCGCTTCGGCTTCGAGTTCGCCTACCTAGCAAAGAAACTATACCTCGCGGCCGAGTTCTATAGGATGCATATCAGCTATACAGACCGTCAGAAGATCAGCGACAAGTTCAACTACTGGGGCGCTTACATCCAGGCGGGTTACTTCGTCGCTCCGCAGTGGCAGATCGCCCTCCGCTACGACTTCATGGACAGGAACGCGACCGCGAAGGACGGTATCATCAACATGCCGGCCGCAGGGTTCAACTACTTCATCAAGCACACGAACCTCAAGCTGCAGGCAATGTACCAATACATGGGAAGGACAGGCCATCAGACGCAACTGGACCGCGACAACGACGACCTCGGGCTCGCGACCCACTCGGCCACCGTCATGCTGCAATACGCCTTCTAAGCGGAAGGAGACACTCAATCAACACATAAACATTTGAACCCATGAGAAAATTATTGATAGCCAGTCTCATAGCCTTCGCCGCATGCGATGACGGAGACATTCTAGAGCATGTTGTCTACCAGCAGGAAGGGATAAAGGTGGCCGTTGATGCGGAGATATCGGGCATCGATTCATGGACCGAAGAGTACTCCATCACCTTGTCTGGCTTCGAGAGCCAACGCAACGACAAGGAGATACCCGAGTATTCGGAGATCTCCAAGCAGATCCTGCAAACGAAGGACGGGAAGCTGCACATCACTTTAGGGGGTGTTCCGCAAACGGTCAATTATCTGGAAATCACCGTCATTAATAGGATTCGTCAACGGGTCATCACCCTTTGGCAACATGAGCTGACCACCGCCGACAAAAACAGCAAGGACACGCTACGGTTGGATGCCGGACGATTGGACGTGGATATGTTCACCTACATCCAAAACGAGTACCTAACCAAATCGTGCGCCAACTGCCACGGCCTCAGCGAAAGGGGCGCCGCTGCCGGTCTCTTCCTCACCGAAGGTAAAAGCCATGCGGCGATGGTGAACGTGCCCTCCACGAAACGTGCCGGCATCAACATCGTCACCCCCTACGATACCGCCAAGAGTTCGCTACACCTGATCCTCTGGGGGAACCTCCCGGAGGCACACCATAACCACAAGGACAAACTGGCCATCGATGCGGAGAAGGAGCTGATCGACAATTGGATATTAGGAGGAGCGAGGTGAATTAAGAATTGGCTGGGGAATGTGCGTATCCTCCACAATGCGCATAGTTTAAGCCCCAACGGGGCGGCCACAACACAGGCAGGGGTGTTAACCCCTGTACGATGGAACCGAGGATAACCCGAACCCCGAAGGGGTGACACCCTTGCGAATTATGAATTTTGAATTAAAAATTAAGAATTGGCTG
>JAFZPM010000032.1 GCA_017550335.1 Paludibacteraceae bacterium | reverse complement strand
GAACATGGATCTGTAGCAAGTCGGGGCTAATTTTTTTGCGGGTAATTGCGGGGCTTGCGTCAATTTAGAGCATCCTCTGAACATCTCGGCGTAGCACTTCTTTTTTAGTTGTGTGGCGGGCAGTTGTGGCGCCTTTTTGAGGCTGGTACATCCGCTGAACATGTCTTGGTAGCATTCCTCCTTTAGTGTTGTGGCGGGTAATTCAGGGGCTTTCCTGAGGTTGACGCACCCGCTGAACATTCCGTAGTAGCATCTATTTGCCAGTTGGGTGGCGGGTAATTTCGGAGCTTGCTTGAGGTTGGAACATGAGATGAACATTTCTCCGTAGCAACCTATTGCCAGTTTTGTGGCGGGTAGCTTAGGGGCTTTTGTGAGGCTTTCGCAATCGATGAACATGCCTGCGTAGCACTCAACTGCCAGTTGGGTGGCAGGTAATTCAGGGGCTTTTTTAAGGCTATTGCATTCGATGAACATACCTGCGTAGCATCCGTAGGCTAATGTGGTGGCGGGTAGTTGCGGGGCTTGTGTTAGGTCAGTGCACCAACTGAACATTCCTACGTAGCATTCCCGTGCCAGTGTCGTGGCAGGTAATTCAGGGGGTTGTGCGAGGCTGGTGCATCCTTTGAACATGCATGAGTAACAAGACACGGCCAGTGTCGTGGCTGGTAATTCAGGGGCTTGCGTGAGATTAGTACATCCCAAAAACATCCTGTCATAACAGTTGTCATATATTTCTGAGGCGGGTAGTTGCGGGGCTTGTGTGAGGTTGGTGCACCTTCTGAACATGCATCGGTAACAAGACGTGGCCAATTTCGTGGCTGGTAGTTCTGGTGCTTGCTTGAGGCTGGTGCACCCGCCGAACATTTCTGCATAGCAGCTGTCTGCCAGTTGGGTGGCGGGCAGTTGTGGCGCCTGGGTGAGGCTGGTGCACTTCCAGAACATCTCTTCGTAGCACTTCTTCTCTAATGCGGTGGCGGGTAGTTGCGGCGCCTGTGTTAGATTAGTGCACTCGCTGAACATTGCGTAGTAGCACCCCGTTGCCAATTGTGTGGCGGGTAGTTGTGGGGCTTGCTTGAGGTTAGTGCACCCGCTGAACATGAATTCGTAGCAGTCCTTAGCCAGTGTGGTGGCGGGTAGTTTAGGCGCTTGTGTTAAGTTGGTGCAATTCTGGAACATGGATTTGTAGCACCCCATTGCCAGTGTGGTGGCGGGTAATTCAGGGGCTTCCGTTACGTTGCTGCAATCATTGAACATATATTCGTAGCAGCCCTCTGCCAATTGTGTGGCGGGCAGTTGCGGGGCTTGTATTAGGTTAGTGCACCAGCCGAACATTCTTTCGTAGCATCCCTTTGCCAATGCTGTGGCGGGTAATTCGGGGGCTTGTGTAAGGCTGGAACATTCGTTGAACATCTCCATGTAGCAATAGTCTGCCAATTGTGTGGCGGGTAGTTGTGGCGCTTGTGTCAAACCGCTGCAATACATAAACAGCCTGTAGAAACATTCTTCCTTCGGGATGGCTAAACTTTCGCCCTTCCCGTCTATCAGACTCATCACACTACCGCTGGCGGCGATGCGGCCGGTCATGACGAAATGTGTGAACTTGCCGAATCCCCTTGATATTCCTTGCGGGTTGTATCCCCTCAGCAAGGCTTTCTTCTTGTTGGGTAGGGGGATAAGCATGTCGTTTGTAAGTCTTGTCCACGTCTTCCCTCCATCCAGGGAGTATTGCATGTCGGGGTCGTTCCCCACCTCGTTATGGATGCCGAACGCAGAACTGTCCGCCTCCGCCGTGAAGGTGAGGTAGTTGGCGGCGTGGAGGGCGCTGCTGACGCACAAGAAGAGCAAGAAGAGTAGTTTCTTTATCATATATTCAATTATTTATTTTACAAATATATATTATTTGTAATAAAATTTAATGGGTGGATCATCCGTTTTGGACCGTTCCATCGTGGAGACGCACGGCATGATAATTTTGAATTATGAATTATAAATTTTGAATGGCCATCCGGTTCAATGTAGAGACGCATGATTATGCGTCTCTACAACGGACGTGCGTCTCTACAATTATGAATTATGAAACGTTAGTTCGACGTAGTCAATTATGAATGGGCCATCCGGTTCATTGGCGCCCCGGAGGGGCATAACATTATCTAGCCCAGGGCAACACCCTAGAAAATTATGAATTATGAATTATAAATTATGAATGACCATCCGGTTCATCGTAGAGACGCACGGCCGTGCGTCTCTACACGCGACCTGCACCCTACACACAACCCTCCTCAATCATGAATCGCGTGCATTTAAATCGTAAATTGTCAAATCGTAAATCTGTTTCGGCCTTTCAGGCCTATATGACACCGTTTCCGATGAATTTCCTATCCCAGGGCGATGCCTTGGGCTATATCTGTTTAGGCCTTTCAGGCCTATGCACAACCTCCATCAATCATGAATCGCGTGCATTTAAATCGTAAATTGTAAATAGTTAAATCGTAAATCAAAATTGGTTCCATCGAACCGCTATTCCCTTACTCAAAATTGACTTCGTCGAACTGACGTTTCAAAATTCAAAATTCAAAATTCTTAATTCTCAATTACCTTCCATCCTTCCGGTATCCTGCTCTCCCCGAACTCCTTCGGCAACCCTTTCGGGCAGATGAAGGTGCCGTTGGGGGCGACGTTGTCGTGCCATTCATCGGTGCCGTATGTCTCATGTGTATCACTATTCCATCTTGAGAACCCCACGCTGATTTCGGTGAGGCTGGAGCATCCGTTGAACATTTCGTTGTAACAATTTTTAGCCAATGTGGTGGCGGGCAGTTCAGCTGCCTGAGTGAGCCTTATGCAGTGGCTGAACATGCCGTGGTAACAAGATTTAGTCAATGATGTGGCGGGCAGTTGCGGCGCCTGTGTGAGGCTTGTGCAGCCGCCGAACATCCATGAGTAACATCCATCTGTCAGTGTCGTGGCGGGTAACTCCGTGGCTTGCGTCAAGTTGGTGCACCCGCAGAACAAGCTTTCATAGCAGCCCTTTGCCAATGTGGTGGCGGGTAATTCAGGGGCTTGCGTGATGCTGGTGCACCCGCTGAACATGCCTTTGTAGCACTCGTCTGCTAGTTGGGTGACGGGCAAATCAGGGGTTCGCGTGAGTTTGGTGCACCCGCTGAACATGCCTTCGTAGCAGCCCTTTGCCAATTTTGTGGCGGGTAGTTCGGGTGCTTGTGTCAAACTGTAGCACTTGGAAAACATTCTATTATAACAGTCTTTCTCTAGTTGGGTGGCTGGCAGTTCGGGTGCCTGTGTCAGACTGGTGCAGTAGCGGAACATGAACAAATAGCAATCTGGCTCTAGTTTCCTGGCGGGTAATTGTGGCGCATGCGTCAGGCTGGTACATTCTCTAAACATGTTCGCGTAACATGCGGGTGCCAATTTCCTGGCGGGCAGTTCGGGTGCCTTTTTCAGGCTGACGCACTCCTTAAACATGCACACATAACAACTTTCGGCCAGTTGGGTGGCGGGTAGTTCGGGTGCTTGTGTCAAACTGTAGCACTTGGAAAACATTCTATTATAACAGTTTTTCTCTAGTTGGGTGGCTGGCAGTTCGGGTGCCTGTGTCAAACTGTAGCACTTGGAAAACATTTTGTAATAACAATCTTCCGCTAGTTGGGTGGCTGGCAGTTCGGGTGCTTGGACCAGACTGGTGCATTTGTGAAACATCCTCATGTAACAGGCATCCTCTAATTTTGTCGCAGGCAATCGAGGCGCTTGTTTCAGACTGGTGCAGTGGTTGAACATGTCTATGTAGCAAGCCTCAGCCAGTATCGTGGCGGGTAGTTGGGGTGCTTTTTTCAGGTTGGTGCATCCCTCAAACATTGAACTGTAACACCGTTCAGTTAAATGGGTGGCGGGTAGTTGGGGCGCTTGTGTCAGACTGGCGCAGTGACTGAATAAGTATTCGAAACATTCTTCGCTTGGTATTGAATCGCTTTCTCCTATGTTGTCTATCAGGCTCATCACGCTACCGCTGGCGGCGATGCGGCCTGTCATGAGGAATTTTATGTTTAATCCTTGTGGGTTATATCCTCTTAGCAATGCTTGCCTTTTTTTTTGTAGGGGGATGAATGTGTCGCTTGCGAGTTTCTCCCAAGTTTTTCCCCCATCCAAGGAGTATTGCACATCCCCGTCGTCCCATTTGTGGACGCCGAACGAGGAGTTGTCCGTTTTGGCCGTGAAGGTGAGCTGCTTGAATCCCGCATCCTCGTAATCCTCTTCCGTTTCTTCTTCTTCTTCGTATGTCTCCCTATCGTCAACACGGGTGTCCGTAACCGTATCCGTGTTCATGGTTGTCCCGGAGGAGCACTGCGATGTCATGAAGCCAAGCAGGCAGAGGATCATTATGTGTGCCAAGAATGTTTTCGAAATCTGTTTCGCCATATGTGCTTGATTGTTAATTTCCTTGAGTTCGCACTATCTGACGCATCATTCCGTATGGGAGTGCGCTGTGTCTCTATGTGGTTGCCAATCAACAGTTTGATCGCTATGCCGAACCGTCCTCTCTTAATCCTTAATTCTTTTCTCTGCGCAATGGGGACATATCCCCTTGATCATGTAATTGATGGCGTGGGTCTCATAGCCTTCCGGTAGTTGGACGGCGGGTATCTGTATGTCGTGCAGGCAGATGGTCTGCTGACATATCTCGCAGTGGAAGTGTGTGTGCATGTCCGACACGCTGCACTCCTTCTCGCTGTGGCAAGCCTCGTATTTGAGGGTGGTCCCGTCGTCTATCTCATGGGTGACGTGGTGTTCCTTGAAAAGGTTGAGTGTGCGGAATATGCTGGACTTGTCCATGTAGGGCAACTCATCCTCCAATTCGGAGAGGGAGACAGGCCTCTCCGTGTTCAAGAGTGTGCGCAACACGAGCACCCGATTGGCTGTGGGCTTGACACCTTTGATGGAGAGAACCTCTTCCGCCTGTTTCATCCTTCCTTTTATTTCTTTATGACCTTACCTACGGAATGCTGCGTGCTTGTGGTGATGTTGAATATGTACGTGCCGTCTTTCATTTCCTGTAGGTCGATAGGATCGTCCTCGCCTGATACGTATTGCATGAGAACCATGCCGCCTAGTTGGTTGCATACGGTGACATAGGCTTTACCCTTGCATCCGTGCAGGTATACTAGGTTGTCCGTCGGGTTAGGGTAGAGGGTGATTCCCTGGGTCAGGTCCTCGTCGCTTATCTCATTCTCTTTCAAGCCGGTGTGGTCCTCGACGTAGAGCTTGGCGGTGAATTCCTCCTTAGGAGTGACCGTGAAGGTCTTCTCCTTGCAGATGTGGGAGATATACTTCGCCTTTGCGTCCATGGCGAATGTCATGTCTGAGGTGGCGCTGTTGATCTGGTGCACTTCCGCCGTGATGACGTTCTTTCCGACCTTGAACAGGGATGGCTTGATCTCTATCTGTTCGTGTTGGTCGTCGTAGTAGTTCAGTGTGGTATCCTTGTATGCCAACACCGCATGCGCCGAATCTTTCGGCAGGTTGAAACGTCCAAGCTCTGTTCCGTTGAGATAGACCGCCACACCATCGTCGTAGGTCACGTTGGCGGTGACGCTTTTCAGACCGGTCGTGTCTTCGATGTTGAAGACATGTCTGAAGTAGGCGGTGATGTATTTGGCGCTGTCTCCTTCCTTGTAATCGATCTTTGTGTCGTACGTGTATCCTCGGTCTTTCCCCGCCGCATCGTATCCCATGATGCCTTTTCCATCTTTCCATTTGGAGTCGTCGTAGTCTGCCTCCTTCCACTTCCCGCTTGGGGCGGAGTCGGCATGGTGATAGCTCCAGATTGATTCTTTGTCGAGGAGTGTCTCGAATGACTCCACGAACGTGGAGAGTTCCCAATGGTCGAATTCGTATTGCCTAGGTAATACAGGGGAGACGGTCACTGATTTCCCTTTCAGGATCCGGTAGCTGAGCGGATTGTCCATCTTCTCTCCGTTCACTTTGTATCGGATGTTGTCGTATGTGCAACTGATGTTGACCGGATAGGTGCGCATCTCGATGACATTCTTACAATTGTAGATGCCGTTCTCCTCTCCTGGTGTCGCTTCGGAGAATCCATTGTGCTCTGTGCATACCGGGAACACCGTGAATGAGGATGCTCCATCCTTCGTGCGTCCGTAACTGCAGTCTGCGTCCAATGAATTGAACTTTATCTTGTCTACGATTATGATGGAGTCCCTCACGTCTTTGAACAGCGTCAGTTCCTCCCCCGTACTGGATAGCTTGAACCCGAGGTGTTGCGCACCGCTCTTGCCTCTTCCGTCTGCCCAGAGGAGCAGGTGTCCCTTCGGTGGAATATTGGTCATCTCGTATCCGCGTGCGATCTCGATGGTGGTGTCCTTGTCTTTCAGGTAGAAACCTGCCACATCCACGAACTCGTCTCCTGTGTTGTACAGCTCGATCCAATCCTCTCCCGTGTTGGATTCAGGGTCGATGAAGATGTTTGATTTTGCGCATACTTCGTTGATGACGATCGATGGTTTGTCGTAGCTCTCTTCCTGGATGGTGAGCACCACTTTCACGGTGTCTTTCTTGATCTTGAAGTCGAATCCGTATTTCGAGGATGTTATCGTGTCCATCTTCCATTCCTTCACGATGTAACCGTTTGGAAGTATTGGCTTTATGTTGACTAACATTTGCTTGAATAGCTTGACCTTTACGGATTTTTCGTTCATGGCCACATCGTTCACGTAGAATCCCTTGACCTTGTTCGCGAATTCGCCGTCGCAGGAGATGCGCAGGGTGGCCATGTTCTCTTTGTTGTAGCCGCAGTAGTTGGCCAAGTCTTCCTTGTACCTGCTTCGTCTTGACAGGGCGAAATTCAGCATGCTCTCGATGCCCTCTGACGTTGAGTTGATTCCTGGCATGTCCGCTTTTTTTGTCGCGCAGTGCTCTCTCCTGACGAGTTCTGTGAATGAGTCCGCCTTGGCTCTCATGACATCCTCGCTGAAGGTCGTGCTTAGGTGTTGGAGCGCTTTGGTCGTGAACATGCTTCTGAATCCTTCGTTCTTCATCAGACTTTTGAAGAGGATGGTCTTCCACTTGCTCTCTTCCGTCACCTCGTATCCGCCACCGGTCGATGATGCGTTCGCCCAGTTGTGCTCTCCCTCTCCCGTACACCATTTGATGGTGTTGAGACTGGCGTCGCAGTAGTTGTTGTCGTTCCATCCGTATAGGCCTAAACCGAAGTCTGTGTCGTATAGTATCCATCTGAATTTGCCTCCGATGTGCTTCCTCCAGCATTTCTGGTTGTTGCCTGGCCAGTCGGTGTTGACGATGAATTGCTCGAATATCATGTAGTTGACATATTCTTCCACGTCCATGTAGTTGCTGAGTTGTGCCACGTAGTTGTCCTTCTTGTAGTTGTTGCTGTCCGAGGCGAACGCTATCATTTCATTGTATGCGTTCAGGTCGCCGAGGGAGGCCATTATCTTGTTCTCGGACATCTCGATGAGGTCTATTTTGTCTTCGTCGATTCCGTAGTTCGCCTCTATATAGGATCCGTTTGTCCTCTCCCTGAGCCCCATGAGCCCTTTGTATGAGCCGTTCAGGTAGTAGCTGACCGGCTGGTAGGCTTGATAGTCGAGGTTCCCCATGCCCTTCGAGAGGGATTGGATGAACCCGTCTCGGAATCTCATGGACTCATAACCGTTGCCTCCGTTCCTCAACTGCAGGCTGGAGTATTTCTTCCCTTTCTTGTCGCTGTCTTTGAAGAAGGCGTAGTCGAATACTTCCGCCCCCAATCGCTTGCTGGTGCTGATCTTCAGTGATTTGACGTCGTACTTGCGGGAACATCCGCCTATGATGCCTATCATGGCTTCCTGCGATAACTTCTGCTCTCCACCTGAGAAGTACTCGAAGTTCACGGCGCGTTTCCATGCTTGGTTGTAGTTGGCGCTGTTGGCGATGCATCCTTTTGTGCCCGGTATGCCTGCCTCTCCTACGCAGTGTATGCCTATCTTGCTGTTGGTCAGGTATTCTTTGTCTGTTACGATGGATACTACCGGTGGATTCTCGCCTCCGCAATCATCCCTGTCTGATTTATAGGTGATGAAGGATCCTGTCAGGATGTCGCTCGGCAGGTATCCGCTCTTGAATGCGCGTGCGCGGAATACTTTTATGGAGTCGATGCTTAGCTTGGTGGAGTCTATGTAGAATCTCCTGCTGTCTTCTGTCGGTATGGAGCCGTTCGTCGTGTAGTATATCTTCGCATCGCTCGTCTCGCATCCCAACTTTATCTTCTTGGTAGACCAGTTGCCTTCGTAGTTCACGCCTGGTTGTACGCCTGTGAATACGGGTTTCGCGCATTGCTTCAGGGTCTCGTACCCGGTTTTGTTCTCCTTCTTAGGTGTCGGGATCATGTGCCCTATATCTGACATGTCCTCTCCATAGATTCCGTAGGATAGGTGCGGCTTCAGTGCCGGATAACTCAGTGTGGATGTCTCCCCCCTCGGTGATTCCAATTCGAGGGAGCCTCCTTCCGACTCTACTTTGTATGGCGCATGTTTCTCCTTGGCTGATGTGTGGGGTAGGGGTTGGTAGTCGTCAAACGGAACGACTTTGTATTCTCCCTTGGGTATCTTGATGTCGAAGTCGATCACCCATGTCCATTTCACCTTCTCTTCGCCACCTTTGGCTCTCTTCTGGTAATTGGTTATCGTCCAACCTTTTAGGTTTACTTCTTCCTCCCCGTCATTGTAGAATTCCACCCATCCTGTGAATTCTTTTTCCTCATTTATGTATGTACTGATGTTACATGGCATTATCTCTGATATGATAACGCCTGCACGTGAGATGAGACTCATCGATAGCATGGAGGCTATCGCTATTACCCTTATCGAAAATGTTTTCATGTCGTTTGCCCTGTAAGTGGGTTTTGTTAATTCCCTTACTTAAAATCATGCTAATTTATGTGAAGTTTTATTATTTTCCAAAATTTGATGTCTTAAATAGGCTTTTCTCTTCCCGTTTTTTTTATGAATGGACGGTGAAGCGTGGCGTAGATTAACAAATACGGATTATATTCTAAAATCTCAATCGCCTAATTCTCGGTAGAATTCTTCCAGGAATTTCCTCAGGAACTCTGTGCGTTCCTTGGCCATCTCCTTGGCGGTCGGGGTGTGCATCAGCGACTCCAATTTGAGTAGTTTGTCATAAAAATGGGAAAGGGAGGTGCCGGTTGGATGATTCCAACCGGCCGGTCCTCCCTCTCTCTTAATGTTTTCATCGTCGTAGAATAGCCTGCCATGGGCCGCTCCGTATTCGATGGTGCGGATGATACCCATCGCTCCGATGGCGTCGAGCCTATCCGCGTCACGGACAATCATGGCGTTGAGACTTGTCAGCGGTCGGTTTTCCCCCTTGTTGTAGGAGATGTTCTGGATGATGTACATCACCTCCTCCACCTCGTTCGGGAGGTATCCTTGCGCCTCGAGGAATCGCTCGACCTTGCCGAGCTGCTCCTCTATCTCTATCTCTGTGAAGAGCTTCTTGTCGATGCAGTCGTGCAACCACGCGGCGGTGAGGATGATCTTTTCGTTTCCTCCCTCCTTCCGGAGAATCTTTTGGGCGTTTCGGACGACCCGCTCCGCATGCTGGTGGTTGTGCCCGCTATGGTCTTTCGACAACTCTTGCGCGACGAACCCTTGTATGGCTTCGTATTCCACGTCCGTTATCTCCTGGTTCTGCTCGTCCTGCTGCTTGAACCTGACGTGCCGCTGTCGCTGCTCCTATTGCTCCGTTGACTCCTGGTGTTGGATGGTGTGGAACTGCTTGGCTGCGTGTTGCGCTGTTGCTGCGAATTGCTTCTCAGGTTCTTGTCGCTGCTCTCTTGTGGAGTCTGCCTAGGATGAACGGTTGTTCCGCTGTTGCGTACTTTGTTCTTCTCCACGTCACGTACGGTGGTTTTTGGCTTCACCGGTGCTGGCGGTGGTGCCTGTGGACCCTTCTGATGAGGTCCGGGACCTTTCCTGAACTGGTCTATCGGATATCTCTTCGGACCAGGCCCGTGTGATGGATGTGGATGCCCGTAGTGCGCCGACGGTGGCGGCGGTGGCGGTGGAGTCTGTGTCCTTGTATGCGTCGTGACTGTGCAGGACGCCATCATGAGGGCGATGATGCATGTCGAAACGAATGCCTTAAGTTTATGTTCCATTTTCTTTATAGTTTAATTGTTTTTAATCGCATATGTAAAGATATGCGTTTTCCCTTTGCTTTCCAAATCCTTTTTGACTTGTTTGCCTATTGGATTGTGTTAATATCTGTTATTTTATTTGACACCTACAACGACGTCTTTGTCTTTGTCTCCGTCGATGTTGATGTTGCGGTTCACTTTCGCGTCTATGGTGTTGGATTTCATGATGTCTGCCATGTCGACGCCTGTGACGGATTTCACGACGTCAAAGGTTTGTTTCATGACGGTCGGAACGTTTTGCGACACGCCGGACATCTCTCCGCCTGTGGTGCCGTAGATGGTGACATCCTTGATCTGGGACATCGGTTTTGCGATGTTCTCCGCCACAACCGGCAATACCTTCTCGTTCATCTTGGTTAACATGTCGATGATCGCTACTTGACCGAACTTGGCGTATGCTTCCGCTAATTTCTCCTTCGCCTCCGCCTCCGCGTTTCCTTTCGCGAGGATACCGGCTGCTTCCGCCTCCAGGTTGGCTTGCGTGGCCGCTGCCTGCGCCTTTCCTTTCGCTTCTATACCGGCCGCCTCCTGGAGCGCCGCGTATTTGTCCGCGTCTGCTTTCGCTTTGATGGCCAGGGCTTTCTGCTCCGCCATGTATGCTTCCGCCTCAGCCTCGCGTTTCTTCTGCTCTAATGTGGCTTGCGCGTTGATCTCGGTTTGGTATTTGTTGGCGTCGGAAATGACTTGCTTCTCGTATTTGTCCGCATCTGCTTTCGCATTGACTTCCGCTTTCAACTCGTTCTCCTTGATCTTGATCCTCTCTTCCGACAGTACCTGTTCACGCTTGGTCTGCTCGATCTTCGCGTCGACTGTCTTGATGTTGATCGTCTTGAGCTGTTCTTGCTTCTCGATTTCGTATGCGGCATCGGCTACGGCTCGTTTCGTGTCTGATATCTGCTTCAGGTCCGCTTGCTTGATGGCTAGTTCGTTGTTCCTCTCCGCTATCTCTGTCTCGGTCTTCACGCGCACGTCGTTGGCCGCTTTCGCCGCTTCTTGGTTGGCGATCGCGATGTCTCTCTCCGCGTTGGCTTTTGTGATGGCCGCGTTCTTCTTGATGGCGTAGGTGTTGTCTGCTCCCAAGTCGCGTATCAATCCGTTCTCGTCTGTCACGTTCTGGATGTTGCATGAGATGATTTCCAGTCCTAGTTTCCTCATGTCCGGGTCCGCTTTCTTCTGGATCTCGTCGGAGAAGGCGTCTCGGTTGGTGTTGATGGCTTCCAGGGTGAGGGCTCCGATCACTTCCCTCATGTTTCCTTCCAAGGAGTCTTGTACTTGCTTGGCCATCTCGTCCTCGGCCATGTTCAGGAAGTTCTTGGCCGCTAGCCTTGTCCCTGTTTCATCGGGTATGACACGGATCTTGCATACGGCGTCTACATTCACGTTGATGAAGTCGTGCGTAGGAACTGCCTTGTTCGTCTTGACGTCCACCGTGACTTGTCCTAGGAACACGGTATCCAATCGCTCTAGAAGCGGTATCTTAAATCCTCCGGATCCGATCAGTACGCGTGGACTTTTCCTTACACCTGATAGGATGAACGCTGTTGATGGCGGCGCTTTCACGTATAGCGCGATGGTTAAAAGAATGAGTATGACAAGTAATACTAGAACTCCTGCGATAATGTAACTCGTTTCCATATCTGTAAAAAATTTTATTGGTTTGTATTTGTGATCTAACTGTTGTGGTGAGGCTATCCCTCTCTTCGAATTCGATGTCTCCTTGTGATACCTTGTCCTTATTGCGTCCCTTTGTGGATAGTCCGGAAATCGGAACCTTAAAGTGAAGTGTGAACCCCGGTTTGCGGTACCTGCTTGATCTCTTTAATCCGTTGACTTGTTGGGTCCTTAAATACCCTTTTATGCAAATATATAAAAAAACGTGGAAAAAGGAAATGTTTTGTGAGGTTTTATGCACGTGTCCGTGATGATTTTCTCCGAATGTCTTGCTTGTTTTCTCCGCGATGTCCGAGTCACGTGTCTATGATGGATTTGCGGGTCGTATCCTCGCCTTTGAAGTGGTCCGCTTCCTGTGGAATGTCTCTTGGAATAAAAAAAAGTGTGCCAAAATTCCGTTGACCGGTTTTTTGACACACCCTTTGTGTATGAACGTTTTCTTTTTTAGAATCCGAAGCTTCTCTCTGAGATGAACGTGTAGAGCGGACTGATGAATCCTAATGCCAAGATGCAGATCGTACAGATGATGAGTCCGACCTTGGACATGTTGTCGATCTTGATGGTTGGAATCGGGTTGTCCGACTTCTTGATGAACATGGCTTTCACTACCAGCAAATAGTAGTAGAGTGAGATGATGGTGTTCAACAAAGCGAGGAATACCAACGGGTACTGCTGTTGCTCGGCGGCCGCCATGAAGATGAAGAACTTACTGAAGAATCCCGCGAACGGAGGAATACCGCCCAACGAGAACATGGCGAGCATCATAACCACTGCCAATTTAGGGTTGGTGTCGTAGAGTCCGTCGTAGTCGTCCATCGATACCTTGCCGGTCTGGTCCTCGATGCTGGAGATGATTCCGAAGGCGGCGAGGTTGGTGAACATGTAGATCAATGTGTAGAACACGAGGGATGCCATACCTTGCTCGCTTCCCGCGATCACGCCCAACATGATGTAACCGGCTTGTGAGATGGAGGAGAAGGCGAGGAATCGCTTCAGGTTCTTTTGTCTGATGGCGAACAGGTTACCCACGGTGATGGTGATGACGATGATCCACCACATAATCTCTTTCCATACGTCCGGGTAGTTGCTGAATGCTTTCATCAAGATGCACATGAAGGCGAAGGCTGCGGCTCCCTTGGAGATGACGGACAAGTAGGCTGTCACCGATGTAGGCGCTCCCTGGTAGGTGTCCGCTGTCCATAAGTGGAACGGAACGAGGGAAATCTTGAAGCCGATGCCGGCGATGAAGAATATCAAGCCCATGATCGTGAGCGGTGCCTCGGAGAATGACTCTGACACGCCGTCGAAATAGAGCGTTCTACAGGTTGCGTAGAGCATGGAGATACCGAAGATCATAACGCCTGAAGAGAAGGCTGCGGTCAAGATGTACTTAGCTGCCGCCTCGGCTGATTCCTCTCTCTTCTTGTTCATCGCCACCAAAGTGGCCATTGGGATGGATGCGGTCTCCAATCCGATGTAGAAGAGGAGGAAGTTACCCGACGAAATCATCAGGTACATACCCAATAGGGTGGAGAGGGTCAGGAAGTAGAACTCCCCGGCGTGGCTCTCGTTCTCGTGCGTGTTCCAGTAGTATGCGTACAGGAAGACGAGCACGGTGCCTATGTTCAGCATGTTCTTGACGAACATGTGGATCTCTGAGGTGAGGTACATCCCGGAGAATGCTTCTGTCGGACTGTAGCTGTTAGACCATTGGAAACATAAGATGGTGTGTGCAAGGAAAAGCCCTATTGACATGATCTGGCTCACCCTTTTGTTCTTGCCGCCGATGGTTAAGTCGGCCAGCAGAACCAATATCATAACCACTACTAATGAAATTTCGTGGTTCATCGATAAGAAATTACTATAGTCCATAAGTGAATAATTTTGCGATGTTTTCAATTCCGCCGCCGATCATGTTCGACAACCAGAGCGGTGCCATACCTATTGCGGCGATCGCGGCGATGAGTCCGAACGCTGCTACTTTCTCATACCACACTGCGTCGGTGAGTGTCTCGTGGTGCTTGTCCTGTACAGGTCCCATGAGGATCTTGCCGACCACTCTCAGGATGTAGACGGCCGTGATCACGATGGAACTGCAACCGAGGATGACGAATGTCCTATGGAAGAAATCCGTGTGCTCGAACGCTCCGACGAAGATGGTCATCTCCGCAACGAATCCGCTCAAGCCAGGCAATCCTAATGAGGCTAAACCTGCTATGACGTAGCATACGCAGAGGATAGGCATGATCTTCATCAAACCGCCCATCTCACGGATGTCACGCGTGTGTGTCCTTCCGTAGATCATACCGATCAGGGCGAAGAAGAGTGCCGTCATGAGTCCGTGTGATACCATCTGTAGGATGGCTCCCGTCATTGCGGTCTTGTTCATCATCAACAATGCGAAGAGAACCAAACCGCAGTGGCTCACGGATGAGTAGGCGTTGATGTACTTCAAGTCGGTCTGTACGCAGGCGCTGAAGGCTCCGTACACGACGCTGATACCGGTCAGGATGATGAAGATCCATGCTTGCTCCTGCGCCGCATCTGGCATCAGATACATGGCGATTCGGAAACATCCGTATCCTCCCAACTTCATCAACACGCCTGCGTGGAGCATTGAAACGGCTGTCGGCGCGGAGGCGTGACCGTCAGGCGACCATGTGTGGAATGGGAACATGGCTCCCAACACGCCGAATCCCACGAAGGTGAGCGGGAAGAAGATGTATTCCCAGCTGATGTCCCCTCCGTTCGCTTTCAACGCTTGCACATTCGCCGCGATCTCTTGGATGTTGAAGGTGCCTTCGCCGCCCTCAGGGATGGAATTGTAGTAGATGCCGAAGATGCCGACCATCAGGAAGGCCGAGCCTCCCATCAACATCAGCGTCAACTTCATGGCTGAATATTCTTTCTTGCCGCTTCCCCACAATCCGATGAGTAGGTACATCGGGATCAATGCGACCTCGTAGAAGAGGAACATCGTGAAGAGGTCCAACGAAATGAAGAACCCGTACACTCCGATGCTCAGCATCAGGAACCAGAGGAAATACTCCTTTACCTTCTCTTCCATGGCGAAGGATACGAACACGCCTGTGATCACCACGATGGAGGAGAGCAATAACATGGCTACGGATATGCCGTCCACACCGACTGAGTAGTGGATGTTGAATCGCTCATACCACATGGCGGATTCCGTGAAGAGGAACTCCGAGGTGGTGTCGATTTGCCGTAACTCCAGGAACTGGATCGTCAGATAGGTGGAGGTGCAGAGCAGTGCGAATCCTCCGACGGACATGATCGTCCGTATCAGACTCTTTTTCTCGCCGTTGATGCAGAATATCACTGCCATCATGACGAGCGGGATGATTACAAATAATGATAATATATTCATTGTAGTACTTTTTATCGGTTAGAGATTAAGGGATAGTAACACGATAGTGATAACACCCATGATGAACACCCATGCGTACTGTTGCACATATCCGCTCTGGATCTCCTTCGTCTCTTGCGAGGTCTTGTTCGTGACCCATGAGAGCAGGTTCATGAATCCGTCGATGATGTGACGGTCGAACCATGCGATAGGTTGGCATATCCGTTGGAAGATGATGTTGTTCGTCACAAAGAGATATATCTCATCGATATAGAACTTGTTATATGCCCAAAGATACGGTTTCTTGATGTAGGATACCGCCTTGTTCGGCCTGCCTGTCTTCTCCAAGTAGAGGAAGGTCGCGATGAGGATACCGATCACGCCTGCTCCGATGCTTGGCAATGCGATGTTCCAATGCGTGTGGATCTCGTAGCTTGTGAAGTCGCTTGAGATCAACTCGGTGAAGGATACCTTGCCGAACGCCCAGCTGATACCGGTGATGACCGTCACCGCAGCCAAGAACATCAACGGGAAGGTCATGTTCAACGGTGCCTCGTGCGGCTCGTGCTCATATCCCTCCTCAGGATCGCCGAACCAGAAGATTCTGTAGTAGAGGCGGAACATGTAGAAGGCGGTCAGACCTGCCACGAAGTACTCTACGGCGAATACCCATTTGTTGGTCTCGAACGCTGCCACCAGGATCTCATCCTTCGAGAAGAAGCCTGAGAATGGAGGTATACCGGCTATCGCCAAGCAGGCGATGAGGAACGTGATGTGGGTGATAGGCAATTTCTTTCTGAGGTTGCCCATCGCATCCATCTCGTTGCTGTGTACGGCGTGGATGATGGCTCCTGCCGCCATGAAGAGCAATGCCTTGAACATGGCGTGTGTGAAGAGGTGCCACATGGAGGCCGTGTAACCGAGTCCGTTGACGCCTCCGTAGCCGGAAACACCCAAGGCTACCATCATGTAGGCGATCTGTGAGATCGTGGAGAAGGCGAGCACTCGCTTGATATCGGTCTGTGCGCAGGCGATGATCGCGGCGAAGATGCTGGTGAACGCTCCGATGTAGGAGATGATCTGCAGCACGTGCGGCGCCTCGAACGTGTAGATAGGGAAGAGCCTTGCCACCAAGTATACACCCGCTACGACCATCGTGGCCGCATGGATCAAGGCTGAAGCCGGAGTCGGACCTTCCATGGCGTCCGGCAACCAAATGTGCAACGGGAACATCGCCGACTTACCCGCACCTCCCAAGAAGATGAGGAACATGGCGATCGAAATCACAGGGAATCCGAGGAAGGTCATCGTCCTCAGGTCTGAGTTGACGATCGCATCCACATGACCGTCGGTGATGAATGTGAGCTTGTCGAAATCGAAGGTCCTCGTGTAGTAGGAGAGGATCAGGATTCCGATGAGGAAGAACATATCCGCGAACCTCGTGACGATGAAGGCTTTCTTCGCCGCACGCACTGCGGAATGCTTGAAGTAGTAGAAGCTGATCAGCAGGAAGGAGGATACGCCCACCAACTCCCAGAAGATGTACATCTGGAAGATGTTGGTCGCCACCACCAAACCGAGCATGGCGAAAGAGAAGAGCGAGAGGATGGCGTAGAAGCGCTGGAATCCTCCTTCTCCGTGCATGTAACCCATGCTGTAGATGTGGACCATCAGGGATACGGTCGAGATGACAATCAGCATGATGGCGGACAACGGATCCAAGAGGAATCCGATGCTGATCACCAGGTCTTGGTTCATCCGCAACCATTCCATGTTGAAGAGGGTCACCTGTTGGTAGGTCTCCCCGATTTGGTATTCTCCACTGAAGAAATATTTGAGTGCGATGTAGTAGCAGATCACGGAGACGACGCCAAAGACGGTCGTTCCCAAGAGACCTGACACTTTCGGACACATTTTTTTACCGAATAGTCCCAAGATAAGGAACATGCAGAGCGGTAATATTAAAACATAAGGTGCTAAACTCGCTAACTGTTCCATATCATTAATACTTTAATTCGTTAATACTCTTGGCGTCGATGTTCTTCTTCTGGCGATAGACATTGATGATGATTGAGATGGCTACCGCTGTTTCCGCCGCCGCTATCGCGATGACGAAGAGACTATAGATGTGTCCCTCCAGGAGTTCTGGGAAGAGGAATCTGTTCGCCACTACGAAGTTGATGTTTGCGGCGTTGAGGATGAGCTCGACCGACATCAGTATGCTGATGAGGTTCTTGCGTGCCACGAATCCATACACGCCTATGAAGAATAGGAGCGTGCTAAGAATAAAATATGATTCTACTGGTATGTTCATTTGTTGACCTCCTTACTCTTTGTTGCTATTGCGATACTTCCGATGATGCATGCGAGCAATAGGATACTTGCCGCCTCGAATGGTAACAGATATTCGTACTGCTTCGTGCCCATCAATGTCTGTCCGATCATCTGCATGTCCACCGACTGGGTCAGCTCAGCCGCCGTGTCGTAGTCTGGCAAGAAACCGTACTTGGCGATGACGCTCGCGCAAGTGATTGAACCGATGATGGCTGCCATGAGCCCCATGATGCGCCTTTTACCTAGGTTGACTTCCTTGTCCTCTCCCAACCCCTTGATCAATAGGATGGCGAAGACGATGAGTATCACGATGCCTCCCGCATATACGGAGAGTTGGACCGCCGCCAGGAACTCGTAGTTGAGCTGTAGGTAGAGACCCGCTATGCAGAACAGCGTGAAGAACAAGTAGGTGGCCGACCTGAGGATCTTCGTCGAAGTGACCGTCAGGATGCCGAATAGCAATATGGCCGCCGCAAGTATGTAAAATATGATGTTGCTTGCTGTTAAATATTCCATGGTCGTTATTGTTGTGGGGTTGTTACTGGTTTTTTCTCCTCTGTCTTCGAACCCTCTTTGTTCAGTTGCTTGACCAATGTCTCTCTTCTGAATACCGAGTGCTCGAAGTTGTTACTCCAGACGATTGCCTTTTGAGGACAACCCATCGTGCAAAGCCCGCAGAAGGTGCAGCTTCCCAAGTCGTACAGGTACTTGTCCAATGCTTTCTTGGTCTTGCCGTCCTCTGTGGTGATTTGTTTCGTCACTATCTTGATGGTCCCGTTCGGGCAGTTCATCTGGCAGATTCCGCACGCTGTGCACTTGTGCTCGTTGTTCGCGTTGTGCGGCATCGTCAGCTCTCCCCTGAACCGCTCAGCGTATTCCTTCACCCCGCGGTTCTCCGGGTATTGTTCCGTGATAGGCTTCCTGATGAAGTTGATCATCGTGATGCGCATACCCTGTAGCAGGTTCCATATCCCGGAAAATAGATCTTTGATATACTGTATCATCTTTTCTTCCCTTTAGATTTAAATTATAACCCACACTGCCATGATGAGCAGGTTCAATATACTGATCGGCATGAGGATTTTCCACTCCAGCTTGAGCAGCTGGTCGATCCTGAGCCTTGGGAATGTCCATCTCACCCATAAGCTGAGAAGCACGAGGGCGAAGGTCTTGCCCATGAACCAGATCCATGAAGGAATCTGTCCCATAAGTTCGTTGAACCCGGACGCCCATCCCGCATTGATCTGCAATGGTTGCCATCCTCCGAGGAAGACGGTCGCCGCGATTCCCGCGATGATGAACATGTTCAGGTATTCCGCCAAGTAGAAGAATCCGAACTGGATACCGGAGTACTCCGTGTGGTATCCGGCCGTCAACTCTGACTCGGCCTCCGGAAGGTCGAATGGGCCACGGTTGGTCTCCGCATGTCCTGCGATCAAATAGATGATGAAGGCGATGATGGCGGTCGGCGCCTGGAAGATGTACCAAGTGTTGTATCCGCCTTCAGCGTTCATGCCGCCTTGTCCGGCGATGATGTCCGAAATGCTCAGTGATCCTGCGATGATGACCATCGTCATGATGGAGAGGCCCGCCGACAGCTCGTAGCTGATGAGTTGGGCGCCGCTTCGCATCGCACCGATCAGGGTGTACTTGTTGTTGCTGGACCATCCCGCCAACAGGATGCCGACTACGCCTAGCGAGGAGATCGCCAGGATGTAGAAGACTCCGACGTTGAAGTCGATGCAGGCTAATCCGTCGCCGAACTGTAATGCACCGAATGTGCAGAACGAACCGGCGATGGCGAGGAACAACGCGGTCTTGAATAGGATGTTGTCCGTGTTCTTGATCGAGATGATCTCCTTTAATAGGATCTTGACCATGTCGGCCACACTCTGCAGCAATCCCCAAGGACCTACTCGGTTAGGGCCGATTCGGCATTGGAACCGGGCGCATATCTTTCTCTCCAAAAGGATGAGGATCAATGCAAGCACACAATAGAGACCCAACAGAGCGGCGCCTATGATGACGTATTCGAGTGCCGTCGCCAACCATTCGGGTAGGGCGCCCGTGAGTCCCTCGTGTATTGTACTTATTATTTCACTAAATGTTAACATATCCTTTATTCTTTATTTTGTCTGTGAAAAGAATTATCTGTCCGCACATGGGATTACGTAGTCCAACGAGGCTCCGATCATGATGAGGTCCGCGATCTTCTCGTTTTGGCAGAGAGGATCCAATGCGGAGATGAGCGTCATGCATGGTGAGCGGAACTTCACGCGGTAAGGGTTCTTGTCTCCCTTGCTGTTGATGTAGACGCCGAAGTCTCCCCTCGCGTTCTCCACCCGCTGGTAGTACTCTCCCTCAGGCAACTTGATGATAGCCGGGGTCTTGGCCTTGAAGTCTCCCTCCGGCAGGTTGTCGATGAGCTGCTCGATGATGCGGAGCGATTGCTCGATCTCGTCCAAACGGATGAGGTATCGGTCGAACGTGCCTCCCTCCGAGCGGAGCACCTCTTGGAAGTCCACCTGGTCGTACACCGCATATGGCTCGATCTTACGCACGTCGCATGACCATCCGGAGGCTCTTCCCGTAGGTCCCGTCACGCCCAATGAAGCGGCGGTCTCCTTGGTGAGGAATCCGATATTCTCCATACGACCCTTCGCGATCGGGTTGTTGGTGAAGAGGATATGGTACTCTTTGATCATCTTTCGCATGTAAGGGATGAACTCCTTGACTTGGTCCACGAACTTCGGGCTCACCTCGTTGGCCAATCCTCCGATGACGTTGTAGCCCACCATGAGGCGGCCGCCACCGGTCTCTTCGAATATGTCCATGATCTTTTCACGGTCGCGCATTCCGTAGATGAAGGCGGTGATGGAACCCATATCCATGCACATACATCCCCAACCCAGCAAGTGGGAGGCGATACGGGTCAACTCGTCGAAGATGACGCGGACCACCTGCGCCCTTTTCGGCACCTCGATGCCCAGGGCTTTCTCTACGCAGAGGCAGAAGGCGTGGCGGTTCATCGTTCCTGACAGATAGTCGAGACGTTCTGTCAGTTGGAGTATCTGCGGGTAGGTCTTGCTCTCGCACATCTTCTCGATGCCTCGGTGGATGTAGCCGAAGTTCGGGTCCACCTTCTTGATGATCTCTCCGTCCAACGATACCCTCAGGTGAAGCACACCGTGGGTGGCTGGGTGTTGAGGTCCTATGTTCACCACGTATTCGTTCTTGTCGAACAGCGCTTTGTGTTCAGTGATCAGTTTGCCCTCCTTGTCGAATCGGATGGATGGAAGGTCTTCCATCGCGTCCGCCGTTTGGTTGACAAGCGGAACAGGGTTCAGCTTCGGATCCGCGTCGTAGTCCTTCCTGAAAGGGAAGCCGTTCCAGTCTGCCCGTAAGAAGAGGCGGCGCAGGTCTGGGTGGTTGACGAATAGCAGTCCGAAGAAGTCGTAAGCCTCACGCTCGTACAGGTTGGCGGATTTCCAGAGGTCGCTCACCGTCGGAATGGCGAGGTTCTCCCTGTCTGGCGTGTTCACTTTCACGACGACCATCGCTTTCTTGTCTTGTGTGGAGGTGAAGTGGTAAATCACTCCGAAATACTCCTTGTAGTCCATTCCTGTCAAGTTCAACAGGACATCGAACCCGTTCTCTTTCAATTTCTCCGCCAATTTCCTGAATTGGTCAGGGGAAACGCAGATGGTAGGGTATTGTTGCTCTTCGATAGTGAGACTGGGGTCTACTGACGAAACTATGTCTTTTATCTTTTTCATATCCTACTCGTTTTCTGCTGTATTGTTTTCTGATTCGTCGGATTTCTTCTCCGCATTGCCCTTGTTAGGCAGTTTGAAGAAGTTCTCCAACTTGATTTTCCTTTGTAGTTGCATCATGCCGTAGAGCATGGCGTCTGGTCTTGGCGGGCATCCCGGCACGTATACGTCCACAGGGATGATCTCGTTCACACCGTTCACCACGTGGTAGGTGTCCTTGAACGGTCCGCCGCTGATGGCGCAACCACCCACGGCGATGACGTACTTAGGCTCCGCCATCTGGTCGTATAGACGTTTGAGCACCGGAGCCATCTTGTGCACGATCGTTCCTGCCACGAAGATGACGTCGGCCTGACGTGGTGAGTTACGTGTGACCTCCCATCCGAAACGGGCGAAGTCGGTACGAGCGGCACCGACGCACATGAACTCGATACCGCAACAGCTGGTGGCGAAGGTCAACGGCCATACGGAGTTGGACCGTCCCCAGTTGATGATGTCGTCCAATACGCCGACCACCACATTCACACCACCCGCGCGGAGTTCTTCAACATACTGCTCTAAGTATTCGTTGTCGTTGAAGTCCTCCGTCTTCATGTTTTTTATTTTGATGTTCTTTACTTCCATTCCAATGCTCCTTTCTTCCATGCGTAGGCTAATCCGAGAACAAGAACGAGAAGGAAGAACGCCACACTGACTAGTCCCATCGTCCCCAATGATTTCATGATGGTCGCCCAAGGGAACAGCAACACTGTCTCCACGTCGAACATCAGGAACAGGATGGCGAATAGGTAGTAGCCCACCTTGAACTGCATCCACGAAGTACCTCTCGTAGGGATACCACATTCGTACGGCTCTCCTTTTTGCGCATTGGTCGACTTAGGCGCTAGAAGCTTGCCTATGATCAGCGCGGCTACCACCATGATGATGGCCGTCACCAATACGACGATAAAAATTTCACCTGAACTCATTGTTATAAACTGTTTTTGTTATTGATATTCTATGACAAAAAAAAACTATACCTTTTGGGGGTATAGTTTCGCATGGTAGTGTGACCTTCCACAAACCATTGCTTCCAATGATTTGCTTTTCAAGCATTTCCTTAGGATTACTTGTGCTTTCATCACACTGAATTTTCTTGTTATGTATAATCGTAATTTTACGTACGCAAAATTGGAAAAGTTATTTGATTTGGACAAATAATTCCCCACGTTTTTTTTAGTGTTTTTTGACAATTTGAAAGTCTTTTCGCTTGAACGTGCGAAAACGACCCTTATTTTTTGCCCTTTTGCGTGTTTGGAGTTTCTTTTTGTGACAAATTGAAAGTTTAGCGCCTCCCTTTGCTCGCATTTAGAAAGTTTTCCACAAGATGTTTTCCAGCCCTTGCCGAATGGGGCGCAAGCACCCTTTTTTTCTTCCATCGGCTCTTTTTTTTACTTGAACGGTGAAATTTTTAGAACTTACCGTAAATAAGTATGGTGAGTTTTCGTTATCTTTGCGAAAAACAATTAATGACTAAAATATGTTGACGGTAGAAAAAATTGGCGGAACGTCCATGTCCGAATTCAAGGATGTCTTGAACAATATCATCATTGGGAAACGCTCCGGCGCGGATTTTTATAATCGTATCTTTGTCGTTTCCGCGTATAACAATGTGACGAACTGGTTGTTGGAACACAAAAAGACGGGTGAACCTGGTATCTATGTTAAATTCCTTCGTGACGAGAACTACAATGAGGCTCTCGACGAACTTTGCGGCAAGCTGATCGCTCTGAACCGTAAGTACGAGGAGATTAAACTGGACCAGAAGATCGCCGACGAATTCATTATCAATAGAATCGCAAAGGCTAAGTCTTACCTCGCCGCTATGCATAGCGTGGTGGCTTCCGGCTATGTCAACAAACGTGATTTGTTCCTCGCCGCCCGTGAGATCCTCTCTTCCATCGGTGAGGCGCATTCTGCCTTCAACTCGGTTAATATCATCCGTAACCATGGCATCGACGCTACCTTCATCGACCTCTGCGGCTTCGACGACTCGGAGGCGCTCACCATCGACGAGCGTATCCATAAGGCTTTTGTCGGCGTCGATTTCTCTAAGACGCTTTGCGTGGCTACGGGCTACACGAAGGGTGTGGAGGGTATCATGCGCGCCTTCGACCGTGGCTACTCCGAGGTGACCTTCTCCAAGATCGCCGTGGAGGTGAAGGCGGACGAGGCGGTTATCCATAAGGAGTTCCACTTGTCTTCGGCTGACCCTAAGTTGGTCGGTAAGGACAAGTCCATCCCTGTCGGTCATACGAATTTCATGGTGGCGGACCAATTGGCGGACGTCGGCATGGAGGCGATCCATCCGAAGGCTTCCAAACCGTTGGAGTTGGCCGGTATCAATATCCGTATCAAAAATACTTTCGAGCCTGAACATCCGGGTACGCTGATCTCCAAGGATTACGTGGCACAGCAGTCTCGTATCGAGATTGTCTCCGGTACGGATAAGGTGCTCGCTGTCGAGATCCATGACCCTATGATGGTGGGTGAGGTCGGTTTTGACCTCCGTATCATGCAGGTCTTCGAAAAGCACCATGTCAGCTATATCCTGAAGTCCACGAACGCTAACAGCATCACGATGGTGATCTGGGATAAGCCTAGCTCCATGCCTTTGGTGGATGAGCTGCAACGTCTCTTCTACCAGGTGACGGTCAAGGAGGTCTCCTTGGTTTGCTGCATGGGTACGAACATCGCTCACCCAGGCTTCCTCTACAGGGCTGCCAAGGCGTTGTGCGACAATAACATCAACATCGAGTGCTTCGCTCAGTCTTTGCGCCAGGTGAACATGCAGTTCGTGCTGAAGCGTGAGGACTATGCCGCCGCCATCTGCGCTTTGAACGATGCGCTTTGCGTGCAGAAGATCGGTTGATGGGCCGGCTTATTAATCAGTGAATTTTTATAACATGTCTTATAGGATGGGGGAGAGGTGATGAATCGTTTCTCCCCCTTCTTCTTTTACTTATTGTATGGTTTCTTCTTCGGATGACGGTCGGATGCGGAGTGTTTTGTGCGGACATGCCACTGCCTTCGCCTCCTATTTGATCTTTGGCTTTAATATATTGGCTTGCAAGCTGATCGCCCAGTCGGGGTTGGTCCCTCCGATCTGTTTGTTCACTTTCCGGGCGTTGGGGGCGGTGATACTCTTCTCTTTGCTCTCCCTCTTCCTGCCTAAGGAGCGGGTGGAACGTAAAGACCTGTTGCGCATATTCATTGCCTCGATGCTGGGGCTTTTCCTCACGCAAATCACATTCCTCGTGGCGATTAAGATCACCACGCCTTTCGACGTCTCTGTCGTGGCTTCCCTGACGCCTATCTTCACGATGTTCTTCGCGGCGATCTACCTGAAGGAACCTATCACCTGGAAGAAGGCTTTGGGCGTTGCCCTGAGTTTCACGGGGGTGCTTTGGCTGATCTTCAATTCGGTCAACGTCTCTTCCGGCGTGGAGACCTCTTCTCCGTTGGGTATTTTCCTGATGGTGCTGAATGGACTCTTCTTCTCCATCTATCTGAGCATTTCCAAGCCTGTCATTAGCAAGTACAGCGTTGTGACGTACATGAAGTGGATGTTCCTCTTCTCCCTTCTGGTCTCTTTGCCTTTCGACCTCATGGATTTGGCCACGTTGGACTATGGCGGGTTCTCCACGAGCTTGGTGCTTTCGATTCTCTATGTGGTCATCTTCGCCACGTTTGTGGCGTACCTCTCCATCTCCTTCGCCCAGCGCCTGATCCGTCCGACGCTCGTGAGCCTCTATTCCTACGTGCAGCCTATCGTGGCGGCTTGCTTGGGGGTCTATTGGGGCATGGATGTGATGACGTGGCAGAAAGTCTGCGCCGCATTGCTGGTCTTCGTGGGTGTGGCGGTCGTGAACGCTAGTAGGAGTAAGGCGAATTGAGTGTATGGATTAGACGGTACGAATCCTTTCTTGTGATATGTAAAACGGGCGATTCCGCTGAGGGGAACCACCCGTTTTCACAGCATGTCCCTTTTCGGGGGCACATGCTCGTTGTTTAATTTTCCGAACGCCTATTTTAGCATTACAGTTGGAAGGATTTCCATGCATTTGCTTAGACTTGCCTCTCTCATGTCATCATCTACTTTGATCAGTACGCCATATAGACGAGGTTTCTTGTATATGAGGTATATGTCCTCGGTCCCCTCTTTGACGTTGTAACCTCTCTTCGCTGTGAAGTGGGTGGCGGAGTAGTCTCCTTTCCCTATTATGGTGTCCTCGTGCTCGATGATTTCTTTGTAATAGACCCCCTTCAGGTCGTCATACATCCTTTTTTTGAAGTCTTTAATGTATTGCTCCGAGGCCTCTTCGCTCTCCAATGTTTCATGGAATCGCATGAAGTATATGCTTGTCGCGTAAAGGGGATCTCCCTCTCCCTCCTGTTTGTTGTCGCTGAGTAGGGATGCGCAGATGGCATTGTATCTGAATCCGTCGAAGTATGTGTTCGGGTCGGATGGCATTGTGTCCATGTAGGTGTTGGTCCACTGGTCTACCGGGAATGTGGCTGTGATGCCGTACATGTCCTTTAGTACCACATGCTCTTTGTCTTCCAGTTGTTCAGGGTAAGCGTCTAGCGTCTCTTCTTTCTTGCAGGAAAAAAGCAAAGCGCTTACTAATGTAAGGAAAAAGATGTTTCTTTTTGTGAATAATGTTTTCATGATTCCGTCCCCCTATTCGTTATTATCACATCAATATGATCGTAGATCTCGACAATCGATTTGCATCTGAATCTTAAGGATTTCTGTGGTGCCCAAGATGAGATTCGAACTCACACGCCGAAACCGGCACTACCCCCTCAAAGTAGCGTGTCTACCAATTCCACCACCTGGGCAAAAAAATCGACAGAACCATGGTTCTGCCTCTTTTGATTGGAGCGAAAAACGGGACTCGAACCCGCGACCCCGACCTTGGCAAGGTCGTGCTCTACCAACTGAGCTATTTTCGCATTTGCATCCCCTCTTTCGGTTTTGCGATGCAAAGGTAAGTTTATTTTTCATACCAAACAATAGGATTCGCTCTTTTTTTTGCTTTTCTTACATCGTAAATTTCCTTTTTGTTGGTAACTCTCTTTCTTGCAGATGTTTGGATTTCCGTATTTTTTTCTAAAAACGATATTCTTGCCTATGCTTAGGGCTTTGCGTCCCTCTATTGTCGTTGTTTCCCTCTTGATTATTCTAGAAATCCTGTTCTTTCCGGTTCGCGTTCCGCTTCGATGATCGTTGGCGAGTGGGGGTGGCTCCTCCCTCTTCCTTCTTCGAGGCGGTGTCCTCATGGTTGTTCCCTCTGGGACGTTGATGTGAAAAAAAGATGGGATGCGCTTTCCATAACGCATCCCACCCTTGATTTATCCTAGCCTTGTATCGTTATTTCAAGACAGTCTTGAAGGCTTTGTCCTCGCATGTCACGACATATATTCCAGATGACAGACGTCCGTTGGATTGGGTGACATCACGACCCAGAGCGTCAAATATGCGGAATTCCTCTCTGTTAACAGATATGCGACCCTCGGAGCTTGTCACTACGATGTTGTCTGCGTCGATGTCAGCAACGCTTACTGATTCCTTGTCAAGGAATATGGCCGTCAATGCGCAGTCTGCGTCCACTGTCAATGTGATCGTGTCCGATTTCGCCTGCTCTTCTGTCAGGGTGATGCCTTCCGCCTCCCAGTGGGAGAATACGTAGCCGTTCTTTACGAATATGTATGCGATGGCCTCTCCTGTTTCGCAATCAGGCCATTGCTTGATGAAAGCCTTGCCACCATGGTTGTTGGTCTCATCGTTGGTTTTCTCCTGAATCGTCAGCGTGTAAGGATATTCTCCTTGAACATATTCGGCTTGGTATCCTGGTGCCTCTTTGTATGCGCTTACCGCATTACAAGGTACGATGATTTTTGGCGACGGACCTGAGGTGATGGACACATCCGACAGGATTGTGTTACCGTCAGTGTTGACAGGCGTCTCGGTCTTAAATACGATCTCTTCCAATTCATAGACGTAGTAGAATGCGCCCTTGCCGATTCTGGTGACTGAGCTAGGAATCTCGATTTGTGAGAAGTGGCAGTATTGGAATGCGCACTCGTCGATCTCTTCCAATGTGCTAGGCAAGACAACCTTTGTTGCGGTGAGGCTTTGGAACGCGCGCTTGCCGATGTATTTCACACCTTCCGGAAGGATCAGCTCTTTTACGCTGTCTATCTCGGCGAATGCATACTCTTCGATACTCTCTATGGTCTTCGGTAAATTGATGTTCTCCAATTTTGATTGGGACATGAATGCATATCCGCCGATATTTGTCACGCCTTCGGATACAATCAGATTTTTAACTTCCAGAGACTTCCATGGAGCTTCTCTCCTGGTGTTGTAGCTCTTCATTAGACCTGTTCCCTTCAATGCCAATGTGCCTGTTTCCTCGTCGAATGCCCAAAGTACATTTGAACCATCTTCTTCCGCACCACATACGTTCGCTGGATCGAAGGTGAAATCGTCGATTGTCGGGATCTCAGGTTTCTCAGGTCCTTCAGACCCGCAAACCACCTGAAGTTCCACCGATTCGTCTTCCCCGGTCCAGTCATTCTTTTCTTGGTATGCGGAAAAAGCTTCCTTGTAGGCCTCCAATGCATCGCAAGGCACAATGATTTCAGCCCTGTCTGTGGACTCGTCTTTTTGGAACATGTTCTTTAGGTTGGAGAATGACGGAGGAGTATTTCCTGCGAAGTGTATCTTCTCCAGACTTTCACAATAGGTGAATGCGTATTCGCCTATCTCTGTTATTGTGGATGGCAGGAATATCTCCTTGAAATCCTCCTCCATGAGGAACGCCATCTCACCTATCGTAGTTATGCCTTCAGAGACACTGACATAGTGGTATTTGTCTTGCGTCGTTGTGTATGGCGGATAATCCCAATACGTGTAATCCTCCATCTCACCTTCTCCTGTCAGGTACAAGGTGTCGTTCTTGATTGACCAAGAGATGTTTTCTCCACCATCTTTCCCGCAATATGGAGATTGGGAGAAGTATGCGCTAATCCTTGAGGTTTGTGTGATTGTGAATTCTATTTCAGGGCTTTTCTTTTGTTCTTCCGTCAATAAATCTTCAGGATATGTGTCCCAGTAGAGGAACTCTTGACCCTCATCCGGGACGGCGGTCACCTTGTATGTTTGGCTTGTCTCCGTCTCTTCCAATTGGGTCACGTTTATGTCCCCACTGCCGATGGCATCCTTGAGGAGATATATGCTGCCGCCGCCGGATTCGTATTTTATGTTGGCGGTGATGGTGGCAGGCTCCGTCAAGTCCACGGTGATCTCAGTCTTGTGTAGATCCTCCTCAGGTATTTTGTAGCTTCCCTCCCATGTCAATTTGTAGCTTGACTCCAACTTGACACTCAATTTGTACAGGTTCTTTTCGCAGTCGATGGGTGTGATGGTCAACGGACCGTAGTTATTGTTGCTTGAGGATATTTCCGATCCATTAGGCCAACTTGGGATGATTTTTGAGTCGTAGTGGTTGCTTTTTTCGATAGCGTTGACGGCCTCTTGGGTATATGCTTTACAGTTGATTATGAACACGGTCTTCACGTCTGTCGTCGTGAAGTTGTTGTCTCCTGTCACTTCGGGGAATGTTTCTCCCAGGAATCTAATCGTATCCAGTTTGGTGTAGTGGAATGCCGCGTCCTGTATTTCCTCCACCCATTCCGGTATGTCAATCGTTTTTAAATTTTTGCAACCAAAAAACATGCATTTAGAGATAACCTTAATGTTCCGTGGAATCTCAAATGATTCAAATCCGCAATAAGCGAATACGTTCTCTCCTAACGTTGTCACGTTTCCTAAATCGATGCTTTTTAACTCGGAGCATAATTGAAACGTAAAGCCGGGAAGCTCTGTGACGTTCTTGGGGATGGTGATGGACGTCAATGATTTGCACTCGTAAAACGCCTCTTCCTCAATCGTTTTTAATCCCTCTGGCAGTTGGATGCTGGTGAGTGCCTTGCATTCCCCGAAGGCGGCTGTGCCGATCGATTCGATGGTGGAGGCTAATTTGACTTCCTCCAACTTGGAGAAACTCAAGAAGGCGTGTTTGCCGACGTTGGTCACTCCTTCGTTAATGATTACTTTCTCCGCATCATCTTTAAGGTAAGACCATTTCGGTTTGATGTATGTTTCACCGAATTCGTCCGTGGTGTACACGTCCATCTCTCCTTCTCCGGAAAATGTTAATGTTTTTGTGGATTCGTCGTAATCGAATGTTACTTCCGCGAATGTGGAAGTCGACGAAAGCGATAGCGCTGCTGCAATCGCAATGGTTGTAAATGTACGCATAATTTTTTAATTTAACTGTTGTTTGTTGTAATCAATTCGTTCACAAATGTATGACTTTATTGTTGTATACAAAACGCTATTGTGTCTTTTTTGTATATTTTAACACAAATTATGATTGCAAACTCCCATTGGGTGTTCGTTTGTCTATTGCTCACTTGCCGCGTTGCCTGGTGTCGGCGAGGTTTATTCCCTTTCTCTTCACTGGTCGTTGTGTGTCGATTTTCTTCCCTTGCTTCTTCCTTCTCTTCCTGCTTGGTTCGTATTGCATAATATGCATAATTTATGCATTTTATATGCAGGGTACGTTTGGATATGGTCGTTTGTTGATGTCTTTTTGCTCTGATTTGTACGTTTTGGATGTCTTTTTGTCGCTTTGTATGAAAAAATTGCACTTGTTTTTAAAAAATATTTCGTTTTTGTTTGTCGTTTTGAAAATTATGCATATCTTTGTATTGTTGTTAAACGAAAGATGTTTCACTTATTAAATTATACGACTATGGTTTTAGGATTATTTATTTCGGTAGTGTTGGCGTTTTCAGTAGTGACGAGAATCTATATGGAGTCAAAGGAGTTGAAGAACAACTATTAAATTTAAATGATATGGATCAGATAGAAAACGACAACTAAAAGCCCCAGTGTTCGGAAGTAAACATTGGGGCTTTTTGTTTCTTGTTAGTTCTACGATCCGGCGCTATGTGGGAATTTGAATGCGTTTCTTCCTGGTGTAATTACTTTATGAGAAGTCTGTGTTTTGCTTGTGCGAAAAAAATGGGACACACGATGCCGCATGTCCCATCTTTGGTTTATCGTAATCTTGAAATCTTTATCTCAAAACCGTCTTGATGCTCTTTCCTTCACATTCCACGATGTAGATTCCAGATGTGAGATGTCCGTTGGCGATTGTCACATCACGGCCAAGTGTGTCGTAGATTCTGAACATGTCTCTGTTGACTGAAATGCGAGCCTCGGAGCAGGTCACTACGATGTTGTCTGCGTCGATGTCAGCGACGTTCACTGATTGCTTGTCGACGAATACTGCCGACAACGTGCAATCTGCGTCCACTGTGAATGTGATTGTTTCCGCTTTCGCCTGCTCCTCTGTCAGTGTTACACCTTCCGCCGTCCAGTGGGAGAACACGTATGCGTCTTTGGCATATGCGTAGGCGATGGCTTCTCCGGTATTGCAGTCAGGCCATTGTTGAATCATGACCCTGCCGCCGAGATTGCTGCCGATATATTCATTCGTGATTTCTCTGAATTTCAGGTTGTAAGGGTATACTCCTTGTACATATTGAGGCTGATAGCCTTTTGTCTCCTTGTAGGTATCGACCGCATCGCAAGGGACAATGAGCTTGACTGGGGATCCGACCGCGGTGGTGGCGGTCGTCACGAAGGTATAACCGCCAGTGTTGGCAGGTGTCTCGCTCTCGAACACGATTTCCTCAAGGTTGTTGGAACTGTAAAATGCGCCTTGTCCGATTTCAGTGACGGATGCAGGAATGACGATGCTCTTGGCGTTACCGTATTGGAAGGCATATTCGCCAATCTTCTCCAGCGTGCTAGGAAGCGTGATCTGGGTTGCCCCTGATGCCGAGAATGCTTCGGAATCTATGTACTTCAACCCCTCAGGGAGTGTCACCTCTTTAAGGCTTTCCGTGGAGGAGAATGCGTGGTAGTTTATGGTGTCAATGGTTGTCGGCAAATAGATGTGCTGCAAGTCTCTTTCTGCGTGGAATGCGTAACTGCCGATGTTGGTGACACCCTCGGAGACGATCAGGTTCTTGACGGTCAGATCGTTCCATGGTCCCTTTTTGCGGGAAGAGTAGTTGGCCATTTTGCCGGTTCCCTTCAGTGCGAGTGTTTGGGTGTCCTCATCATAGGACCAAAGGATATTGGATCCGTCGCCCTCCGCTCCGCACACATTCGCTGGATCGAAAGTGAAGTCATCGATGGAAGGTATCTCCTTCTCGCAGATTATTTCTGCCTCAGCCTCCGCAAACAACTCTTTGTAAGCGTCTAATGCTTCGCATGGCACTACGACTTGAGTCTTTTCTGTGGATTCTTCCTTGATATACATGTCATTCGGCAGGTCGATGGATGGAGGCGTGGTTCCTGCGAAATATACCTTTTCCAGTGCTTCGCAGCCTGTCAGGTTGTATTTGCCCATCTTGGTCAATGTGGATGGCAGGTATGCCTCTTTGATATTCTCCATGAAGAAGAATGTCATTTCACCTATTGATGTGATGCCTTCGCCGATATGGACATAGTGGAAATCGTCAAGAGAAAATGCGAATGGAGCCACCACCCAGAAATTGTAGTTTTCCATTTCCCCTTCTCCTGTCAGGTATAGCGTGTCGTTTTGTATTGCCCACCTGACGTTTTCGCCTTCGTTTATTCCACAGAATGGTGATTGCGTGAAGAATGCCTGAAGTTCCTCTGCCTGTGTGATTGTGAATTCTATTTCAGGGCTTTTCTTCTGCTCTTCTGTCAATACTCCCTCATTGTAGGATTCCCAGTAGAGGAATTCGTAACCTTCCTTTGGTGTGGCGACCAATTTGTAGGTGCTGCTTGTTTTCGTTTCTTCCAGGGTGGTCATGGTTACATTTCCCATGCCGGTCCAGGTGACGGATAGGGTGATGGATGGGATGCTTTCGCCTCCATTTGGATTATATTCTATGTCGGCTATGATGGTTGTGGGTTCCGTTAAGTCAACTACGATTTCAGGGCTGTGCAAATTTTCCGTCGGCACATTGTAGGTGCCTCCCCATGTGACTTGATAGTAGGAAGACCATAATTCGATGGAAAGTTTATAGAGGTTTTTGTCGCAATCGACCGGCGTGATTGTCAGTGGACCATATGCGTTGTTGGTCGAATATATATCTGTGCCTTGGGGCCATGCGGGAATGATTTTCGTGTCGTATGCGCCTCCATGGTTTTTGATTGCTTCGACCGCTTCTTTGCTATAAGCTTGGCAGTTGATCCTGTACACGGTGAAATCACTCGTTAATGAGAAGTTGTTGAATCCTGTTATTTTCGGGAAGTTCTCGCCCAGGAAATTAACCGTGTCTAATTCGCAGTAGTAGAATGCTCCATCTTCGATCTTCTCCACGCATGCTGGAATATCAAATGTCCTCATGTTTTTGCAGGCGAAGAACATGTCTTGTGGAATGACTTTTGTTCCTTCCGGGATCGAAAAAGTCTCAAATCCGCAGTAGGCGAACACGTTATTGCCGAATTCCTTGACGTTCCCCAAGTCGATGGTTTTCAGTGATTCGCAGCCTCTGAATGCGTGGTTGGAAAGCTTCGTTATGTTTTTGGGTATGGAAACGGATGTTATGGCCTTACAGTTGTAGAACGCTTCTTCCCCGATCTCTTCTAGGCCCTCTGGTAGCTTGATTCCGGCTAGGGCGACGCAACCTTCAAAAGCTGCCGGACCGACTGATTTGACTGTGGTGGGTAATGTTATTTCTTTCAATACGGTGAATCCCATGAAGGCTTGTTCTCCGACATCCTCCACACCTTCGTTGATGACCACCTTTTCCACATCTGTTTTCAGTTCGCTCCATGCGGGGTCAATGTATGTGTCCCCGAACATGTCTGTGGTGTACACATCCATTTTGCCTTCTCCGGAAAATGTCAGGGTTTTGGTGGATTCATCATACTCGAATGTCACTTCTGCTGACGCAGACAAAAGCGGCAATGCCGCCAAAATTGAGATAAACAATTTTCGCATAATATTTTAAAATTAACTGTTGTGTCTAATCTTCCGCAAAGATACTATTTAGCTGCGGTAATGGTATGCTCTTTGTCTATTTTTGTAATTTTTTAACACAAATAGACATTACCCATATTTCTAAGGTATGGGGTTTGCGTAAATGGTGGTTGGTCCTGCCTCCCTATGTTTGGTTCCGATAATATTAATCCATCCTGCTCTTGTAATCCTCGTACCCGAATTTCCGTAGCATCTCCATCTTGTCGTTCTTTGTCCAGAGTACGATGGAAGGGTGGGAGACTCCGTTGAATAGGGTGGTCTTGACGGTCGTGTAGTGGATCATGTCCATGAAGACGATCTTCTCGCCGACCTGCAGCTCATGGTCGAAGGACCAGGACCCTACGAAGTCGCCGGACAGGCAGCTGTTGCCTCCCATGCGGTAGGTGGGTTTCCCCTCGACCTCGTCCGTCGCCCCTAATATGGCTGGTTTGTAAGGCATCTCAAGACAGTCTGGCATGTGACAGGCGAAGGAGACGTTGAGAATGGCTGTCTTGATGCCATGGTTCTCCACAATGTCCACGACGGTGGAGACGAGTTCTCCCGTCTGCCAGGCGAAGGCGCTTCCGGGTTCGAGGATCACCTTCAGCCATGGATAGCGGCTCCTGAATCCTTTGACGATTTTTATCAGGTGCTCCACATCGTAGTCTTTCCGAGTCATTAGATGGCCACCGCCGAAATTCACCCACTTGAGTTGCGGCAGGAAGGTGGCGAATTTCTCCTCGAACGCCTGCATGAGCTTCTCGAACTCGTAGGAGGAGGATTCGCAGAGCGCATGGCAGTGGAATCCTTCGATGCCTGTGGGTAGCTTGCCACCGAACTGGTCGACCGTGACGCCTAGTCTGGAGCCTGGTGCGCAAGGGTTATAGAGGTCGGTCTCCACCTGAGAAATCTCCGGGTTGACCCTTATGCCGCAGGATATGTGACGGCTGAATCCCTCGATCTCAGCCTTCCTCCGCTCATATTGTTGGATGGAGTTGAAGGTGATATGGCTGCTCAACGAGGCGATCTCGGCGAATTCCTCGTCCGTGTAGGCGGGGGAGTAGGTGTGGGCGTAGTTGCCCATCTCCTCGTATGCGAGGCGGGCCTCCGAGAGCGAGCTGGCGGTGGAGTAGGGGATGTACTCCCTCACTATGGGGAATAGTTTCCACAATGCGAAAGCCTTGAAGGCGAGGATGATGTCCGCTCCGGATCGCTCTTTTACCGATTTTATCAGCGATAAGTTTTTTCGTAGTCTGACTTCGTCCACCACGTATGCGGGGGATGGTATTTGGCTATAGTCTATCATGTTTTTCTTCGTTTAAATTGTTCAAAGGTACATAATTTTGGGCAGACATGACCATATATCCCATACAATTTTGTAATTTTGCACCCCGAATTCAATATCATTAATATGGCAGAAAGAAAAGTTCGTGTGCGTTTCGCACCAAGTCCGACAGGACCGTTGCATATTGGAGGTGTAAGGACATGCTTGTACAACTATTTGTTCGCTAAGAAAAACGGTGGCGATTTGCTGCTCAGGATCGAGGATACCGACTCCCAGCGTTTCGTCCCTGGAGCGGAAGAGTATATCATCGAAGCCTTCAAATGGTTGGGTATCACTTTCGACGAAGGTGTGGGCGTGGGTGGCCCTAACGGACCGTACCGCCAGAGCGAGCGCCGCGATATTTACAAGATATATGTGAAGCAGTTGATCGAGAGCGGTCATGCGTATTATGCGTTCGACACACCGGAGGAGTTGGAGGCGAAACGTAACGCTATCCCTAATTTCCAATATGATTCACATACCCGTATGCAGGGTGTTAACTCATTGACCTTGAGCGCAGAAGAGGTGAACCGACGCATTGCGGCCGGAGAGAAGTATGTGGTGCGTATCAAGGTGGAGCCAGATGAAGACATCGAGGTGGATGACTTGGTGCGTGGCAAGGTGGTCATTAATTCCAACATCTTGGACGACAAGGTTTTATACAAGGCAGCGGATGAGTTGCCTACCTATCACTTGGCGAATATCGTGGATGATCACTTGATGGAGATCACCCATGTGATCCGTGGTGAGGAGTGGTTGCCTTCCGCACCGCTCCACGTGTTGCTCTACCGTTACTTGGGATGGGCGGACACGATGCCTCGTTTCGCGCACTTGCCGTTGTTGCTCAAGCCTGAGGGCAATGGTAAGCTGAGCAAGCGTGATGGTGACAAGCTGGGTTTCCCTGTCTTCCCGCTGCAATGGAAGGATCCTAAGAGTGGCGACATCTCTTCGGGCTACCGCGAGTCTGGCTACTTGCCTGAGGCGGTTGTCAACTTCCTTGCCTTGTTGGGCTGGAACCCAGGCAACGACCAGGAGATGCTTTCGATGGACGAGTTGATCGAGCTTTTCTCCATCGACCGTATCAGCAAGTCTGGCGCTCGCTTCAACTACGAGAAGGGCAAATGGTTCAACCATGAGTACCTGATTAGAAAATCTGACGAGGAGGTGGCGCATATGTTCGAGCCTATCCTGAAGGAGAAGGGCATCACTTGCGCATTCGATAAGCTGAAGTACATCGTCTCTTTGGTGAAGGAGCGCATCACGTTCCCGGCAGACCTGTGGGAGCAGGCAAGCTTCTTCTTCGAGGCGCCGACCGCATACGATGAGAAATCGTTGAAGAAGCGTTGGAAAGAGGAGAGCCCTCAGTGCCTACGTGAGTTGGTGGAGGTGTTGAAAGGCATTGATGATTATTCTAAGGTTAATGAAAACGAACAATTGGTGCTCGATTGGGTGGCTTCGAAAGGCTACAATTTGGGTACGGTGATGAACTCTTTCCGTATCACCCTCGTGGGTGCGGCGAAGGGTCCTCATATTTTCAATATTATAGATATTCTAGGAAAAGAAGAAACAATTGCCCGTGTGAACAGGGCGTTGGAGGTAATTAAGTAATGGTAAAAGTGCTGTACAATTTGGGTATGCTCATATACCATTTTGGTGTGTGGGTTGCCTCTTTTTGGAACGAAAAAGCGTCCAAATTCTGCAAGGGCAGGCAAGGTGTGCTGGAATTCCTTGCGGAGAGGATCGACAAGAACTCCCAGTATGTCTGGGTCCATGCCGCCTCTTTGGGTGAGTTCGAACAGGGCAGGCCGATCATAGAGAAACTGAGACAGTTGAAGCCCGAATATAAGATCGTCCTGACGTTCTTCTCCCCATCAGGGTATGAGGTGCGGAAGAATTACGAAGGGGCCGATGTGGTTTGTTACCTCCCGATCGATACTTCCTGGAGTGCCAATAAATTTCTGGATACGGTGAATCCGTCGTATGCGATTTTCATCAAGTATGAGTTCTGGATGAATTATATCGTCGGACTGAAACGGAGGAGAATCCCGACCTACATTGTCTCGGCCATTTTCCGCCCGAACCAGGTGTTCTTCAAGTGGTATGGCGTATGGTACAGGAAGGTGCTTCACTGCTTCACCCATTTGTTTGTACAGAACCAGGTGTCGCTGGATCTGCTCTCTTCTATAGGTGTGAAGAACGTCTCATTGTCGGGTGACACCCGTTTCGACCGTGTCGCTGACATCGCAGCCAAGTCCAAGGAGTTGCCTATCGTCTCCTCATTTGCGCAGGGCTCCAAGGTGATCGTGGCGGGTAGTTCGTGGCCGAAGGACGAGGATATCCTGTGCGACTATTTCAATAATCATCCGGAGGTGAAGATGATTTTAGCGCCTCATGAGATCCATCAGGCTCATTTGGATAGCATCGTCTCTAAACTGAAGCGCCCGTATGTCTTCTATAAGGATACGGACGAGGCGGCTGCGGCTAAGGCGGATTGCTTGATAATCAACTGCTTCGGATTGCTTTCCTCCATCTATAAGTATGGGGAGGTGGCCTATATCGGTGGCGGCTTCGGCGTGGGAATCCATAACACGTTGGAGGCGGCTGTCTATGGCATGCCGGTGCTCTTCGGACCTAATTACGGACGTTTCCAGGAGGCGGTGGATATGGTGAAGCGCGGTGGAGCGTTCTCCATTCAAAGTAACGGAGAGTATAATGAGTTGATGGATAGTTTATTAGCGGAAAACTCCTCGCTGCTCAAGTCGGCTTCTGCCCAAACGGCGGATTATGTGAATGAGAACCGTGGTGCGACGGAAAGGATTGTAAACGAAGTTTTTCGGTGATTTTTTCGTCAAATGGGCGAAAAAATGTTGCTTCCCGTTTGCTTGATTCAGTAATTAGTGCTACATTTGCACTGCAAATCCGAAAGGGGTTTGGTGAGATGGGTGAGTGGCTGAAACCACCAGTTTGCTAAACTGACGTACGGGTTACCGTACCGGGGGTTCGAATCCCCCTCTCACCGCTTTTGCATTATTCATGTTAGTTCGTTTACGAGCTAACTTTTTTTTTATAGTGATGTGGTGCCATGAAAAAGAAATCATCCAAAAAGAATCATAAGGGAACCAAACGTGTCGTTTGCGCTGCGATTGTTGTCGTGGCTTTGGTGGTGGGAGGTTTTTCCCTCTACTCCCTTTTCTCTCCTAATGTGCGGGTGAATGGGGACTCGAAGCATTTGCTGGTCTATGAGAACGCCACCTATAATGACGTGCTGGATTCGTTGAAAAGCATGAACGCATTACGGTCTGAACTGGCTTTCCGCTTTGTCTCCAGATTGTTGAATTATCCGGGTAATGTGATTTCGGGACGATATGAACTGGTGGAGGGTGAGAACTCCCTCACGTTCGTCCATAAGCTTATGTATGGACAACAGTCTCCTGTGCGCTTGACCTTCAATAACATACGTACGAAGAAAGATTTGGCGGAGAAGATTACCAAGAATCTCCGCATGTCGCAGAGTGATATGCTCACGGCTTTGTGCGACGAGAACGTTTGCGCCAAGTATGGTACGAACCCTGAGAATGTGGTTTCCTTGTTCATCCCTAACACGTATGAGGTTTATTGGGACATCTCCCCGGAGGATCTTATCCACCGCATGAAGAAGGAGTATGATAAGTTCTGGACGAACGAACGCCTGGATAAATTGGCGGAGGTGGGCCTGAACCAACAGCAGGTGAGCACGCTCGCCTCTATCGTCGACGAGGAGACCCGTAAGGCGGACGAGAAGCCTCGTGTGGCTGGTTTGTACCTGAACCGTTACCATCGGGGCATTCCTTTGCAGGCGGATCCTACGGTGAAGTTCGCTTTGCAGAATTTCTCCCTGAAACGTATCTACAAGGGCCATCTGGAATATGACTCGCCTTACAACACCTACAAGTATGCGGGCTTGCCTCCGGGACCGATCCGTATCCCTTCCATCGAGGCGATCGACGCGGTGCTCAATTTCGAGAACCATGATTATATCTACATGTGTGCCAAGGAGGACTTCTCCGGCTACCATAACTTCGCCGCCACTTATGAGGCGCACCAGACGAACGCTAGTAAGTATCGGAAGGCCTTGAATAAAAGGGGAATCAGGTAATTATGAATTAAGAATTATGAATTATGAAACGTCAGTTCGACGTAGTCAATTAAGAGTTAAGGGGTGATTTTGAATAGTTTGATGGGGGGATTCATTCTTGCTCATCCTCATCCTCATCCCCTTGTTCTTCCACATCCTCATTCTCTTCTTCATCCTCATTGTCCTTATGCGATTCGGCATTGATAATTGGAACGAGTGAGTCTATCTTCGCATTTATGGAATCATTGTCGTAGCCAATTATATTATTCACATATTTACTTTTGAAACATTCTTCTATGGATATGGGATGAGGTGGTTTTTTATGTGGTGGGATTTCAAATGTACATTTGACCGTTGTGTCTTTTTTTAATCCATGGATATATTCCACAAACAATGTTAGCTCATTTTTTTCCAAATCGAGTTGATAGCTACTCTCTCCTGTTGTGAAGGATCCGTAGCCGCAGAGATAGAAGTCGTTGTCTCTGTATTTGAAGTAATAATGAATTCCGTACCCTCTGAAATCCACTGTATCACCAGTGATTGAGGCTGCCAACTCATCCCACATGAGTTGCTTTGAGATTTCCACTTCCTTTATTGGCGTGTATTGACCATCTCCCTTCCCCAAGAAAAAGGAGATGGCGTGTTTGCCATTGCCAAGCATATGGCATATGGAGTCTTTTATTCCATCATTGTTAATGTCTCCCGTGGGGCAACTATAGGGAAACGGCTCTTGAAACTCTTCCTCTGAATCTTGTGAGTAGAGAGAATCGGACCAATCTTCGCTTCTGTTCCCCGTATGATTTTGCGTGTCGGAACACCCGATTGAGAGGATAAGGAACGATAAGAGTTGAAGGAATATAACCCTATGCTTCATGCTTAGGTGACGGCTTATTTCACAGCTATCTTAGCGACCCTGCGTTCGTGTCTGCCTCCTTCGAAATCGGTGGTGAGGAAAGCCTTCACGATCTCCAACGCCTTCTCCTTGGTGATGAAGCGGGCAGGAATACCTACCACGTTGGCGTTGTTGTGCTGGCGGCCCAATTTGGCGATTTCCACTTCCCAAGAGAGGGCGGCGCGTATGCCTTGGTGCTTGTTGCAGGTCATGGAGATACCGTTGCCTGTTCCGCAGATGGCGATACCCATGTCGCATTGCCCGTTTTCTATCGCTTCTGCCATGGGATGTGCGTAGTCTGGGTAGTCACAGCTGTCGGTCGTATTGGTTCCGAAGTTCATGAACGCTTGTACTTGGTCTCCTAATTGCTCGATGATGTAGTTCTTCACCTCTACGCCTGCGTGGTCGTTGCAGATGCCCACCACCATGTCTTTTAAATCCTTCATTGTAATTGATATTATATTTTCTCAGTTTTATTCGTTTGGTGCGTCCTCCTCGATCACCAGGTTCTCGATGATGAAGTCCTGGCGTTGCTGGGTGTTGTTACCCATGTAGAACTCCAGCATGTTGCTGAGGTCGTCGTCTTTCCTCATGGAGACTTGGTCGAGCCTGATATTGTCGCCGATGAACCCCTTGAACTCGTCCGGTGAGATCTCTCCCAAACCTTTGAATCGGGTGATCTCCACCTTCGAGCCGGACTTCTCGAGCGTCTTGATGGCGTTGAGCCTCTCCTCGTCCGAGTAGCAGTAGAAGGTTTGTTTCTTGTCCCTGACGCGGAACAGAGGGGTCTCCAGAATGTAGACGTGTCCGTTGCGCACGAGGTCTGGGAAGAACTGCAGGAAGAAGGTGAGTAGCAGCAGACGGATGTGCATTCCGTCGACATCGGCATCGGTGGCGATGATCACCTTGTTGTAGCGGAGCCCTTCCATGCCGTCTTCGATGTTCAGGGCGGCTTGGAGAAGGTTCAGTTCCTCGTTCTCGTAGACGAGGGTGCGTTTCTTCCCGTAACTGTTTTCAGGCTTTCCACGCAGGGAGAATACGGCTTGGAGGTTTGCGTCGCGGCTCTTCGTGATGGAACCGCTCGCGGAGTCTCCCTCGGTGATGAAGATGCTGGTCTTCTCCTGGTCGGTGCCTTTGGTGTCGTTGTAGTGGATTCGGCAGTCGCGTAGTTTGCGGTTGCAGAGGCTCACTTTCTTCACACGTTCGCGGGCGGCTTTGGTGATGCCGGCGATCGCTTTGCGCTCTTTCTCAGCGTCTTGTATCTTTTTCAGCAGGATATCCGCCGTGTCTTGGTTCTTGTGCAGATAGTTGTCGAGTTGCTCCTTGACGAAGTCGTTGACGAACTTATTGATGGATACGCCATCCGTAGGGTTCATGTCGCGTGAGCCCAGTTTCGTCTTTGTTTGGCTCTCGAAGACCGGTTCCTCCACGCTGATGGAGATCGCGGCCACCAGACCTGCGCGGATGTCGGGCAACTCCATGTTCTTGTTGTAGAACTCCTTGATGGTCTTGCCGATCGCCTCACGGAAGGCGGATTGGTGCGTACCGCCCTGGGTGGTATGCTGTCCGTTGACGAAGGAGTAGTAATCCTCTCCGTACTGCATGCAGTGGGTGAAGGCTATTTCGATGTCCTCTCCCTTGAAGTGTATGATAGGGTAGAGGGGGTTCTCCACCAAGTTGGCGTTGAGCAAGTCCAGCAATCCATGTCTTGACGTGAACTTCTGACCGTTGAAGATCATGGTCAGACCCGTGTTCAGGTAAGTATAGTTGCGGAGCATGGTCTCCACGAACTCCTCTTTGTATTTGTAATTGCCGAATATCTTCGGGTCGTTGTCCGGTTTGAAGTAGGTGATGGTACCGTTCTCACCCTCTCCGTCTATGATATCTGTGTCGCTGACGAGTACGCCACGGCTGAATTCCGCGATTCGGGTCTTCCCTTCACGGAAGCTCTGCACACGGAATGTCTCCGAGAGGGCGTTGACCGCTTTGGTACCCACACCGTTCAGTCCGACGGATTTCTTGAATGATTTATTGTCGTATTTGGCACCTGTGTTCATGATGGAGACCGCTTCCACGATCTTGCCTAACGGAATGCCTCGTCCATAGTCACGAACGGTTACTGCACCGTCCTGCAGGGTGATTTCAATCTGTTTGCCGACACCCATCCTGAACTCGTCGATACTGTTGTCCAGTACCTCTTTCAGCAGCACGTAGATTCCGTCGTCGTAGTGGGAACCGTCACCCAGTTTTCCGATGTACATACCTGGGCGGAGCCTGACGTGCTCAAGACCTTCCAGGTGCTTGATGTCGTCGTCGGTGTAGTTTGCGATAGCCGCTTGCGTCTCGTTGAAATCCAATTCTGCCATAACGATAATTCATTTATTCATAAGAACCGAAAGGGAAGCGTTTCGTTGTGTCTCTTCCCTTGGGGAGCGTCGGATGGTTGAATACCCCAACGCCTGTTGTTTGCCTTGTTGGGCGGTCAATTATATGATTTCCAATTTCTTGGAGGAGATCCAGCCCGTATTCCCGTCATCCATTTGGATCTCAAACCAATCGCCGATTTTGTTCTTGATCCGAACCTTTGTCCCTTCGTGCAGCACGAAGAGGTCGGTTCCAGACTCGTCCGGTGTGCTTTTCCCGGTGACGGTAGGGGCGATGATGATGGCGCTCTCGTTCTTCGTCATCGCATTGTTTTGCGCTTTAGCGTAGCTGAATGAGATGATGGAAAACACCAAGGTCACGATGGCGGAGAAGAAGGCGATCTTCTTCACCAATACTTTGGTCGAGAAGATATATAGTCCGACGAGTATCAATGTCAGGATGAAGGCGAAGATGCTCCATTTCGCCCAACCGTTGGAGGATGTGCCGTTTTGGATGGACTGGTTCCATTCCGAGAGGACGAACCTCTCCATGGTCTCTATCTTGTCCACGGTTTGGCTTCTAGCCATTTCGAGGTTGTACTTCGCGTCCTCGTAGTCCGGTTTGATCTTGAGCGCCTTCTCGTAGTAGAGGATGGCGTAGGCGATTTCACCCTGTTTGTATTTCGCGTTCCCCAGATTGTAGTATAAAGCGTACGAAGTGCCCTCTTTCTTCATCACTTCGGTGTAAAGGCTGTCCGCCAATGCATATTTTTCCGCCTTATAGGCTTCGTTGGCTTGCTTCATGGTGTTGGAGTCCACAGCGAATGCGCTGACGGAGAGCAAAGCCAATGTGAGTAATATAATAATTCTTTTCATATTCTACTTTCTTACTTGTTCTTCCAATTTACCTATCACGTCCGCCGCCTGGTTGTATAGTTCGTCCATCGAGTGTTGGCTATCTGATTTGGCGAATCGGGCGAACTCGCATGTGCTGAGGATATCCATGAATGAGTGGATGGTCTCTTCGTTTACGTTGCGGCTCTCCAACTCCTGTTCGATGGTCTCTTTGTTGAGCTGGGAGGTCGGGATGTTTAGCTTGTCTCCGATGTAGCCCCAGAGAGCTTTCATCACCTCCTCGTAGAAGGCTTCGCTCTCACCGCTCTTCAGGTAGGTGTCGGCTTGTTTCAGACGTTTCTTCGCCTGCTTGTTCGCCCTCTTGTTCTTTACCAATGCGATGTTAGCGTTCTCCTTGATTTGCTTTCTGTAGAGCACCGCCAGTGTGATGAACAGCAGGAGCGGAATGATGTACCACAGCCAGAAGCCGAGCGTTCCGAACAGGTTCCCCTTGCTCTTCTCCACGGTTGTATTCGTCACATTGATGTAGCGGAGGTCCGTGCCGAGGTACTTGACGTTCTCCTTGTTCGTGTAGTTGGAGATCACTTGGCTGTTGTCCGTGTTGTTGTCGCCTTTCTCCACGTTCAGGGTGAACGACTTTGTTTTCAGCGTGTTGTAGCGTTTCGTGTTCAGATCGAAGTAGGAGAAGGTGGCGGCAGGGATCTCGAATGTGCCTGCGTGGCGAGGGATGACGAGGTAGTCGATCTCCCTCGTGCCTGAGTTGCCGTTGATCTTCTGGTTCTCTTTCGGCGGGTAGGTGTCGAAGTCGGAAGGAAACTCGAATGTCGGGCTTTTCACGTACTTGATGTTACCGTTACCGGATATTTTCACCTTGATGGTGATAGGCTCGTAGGCTTTGACCTCTGTGCTGCTGATGTCGCTCTCCATCTTGAAGGAGCCCACCGCGTTGTTGAAGTCGGCTGGTTTGCCCTCTGACGGCAGTGCTTTGACCTCTATTTTCGTTCCCTCGATAGGAATTATCTTCCTGACTCTCTTCATGGTGTTGAAGATGTCGTCGAAGCCCCAGAATCCTCTTCTTTGACCACCTGTCGGTACTTGCAGGATGGCTGTGAGTTGTCCCTTCTCTATCTCGATCGGACCGCTCTTCTGAGGGTAGAGTATAGTCTGTTTCAGTTTGTATGTCTGGTATTTCACCCCGTTCACGACGTCCGTTCCGGGTTGTTCTTCCCTTTTCAGTTGGATGTCTTTGCTGATGAAGCCTTTGTATTCAGGCATTTTTGCCTCTTCTATTTCGAGGACGTTCCCCCTGTGGTAGAGGGTGATGGTCGCCACGAGTTCCTCTTGCTCGTACACGGTCTTCTTGGAGAAGGTCGTCCGGATGAAGACGTCGTTGCCTGCGGTTGTGGCGCTGGAGGCTTGTCCGCCTTGGTTGCCTTGTCCGTTTCCTTGTTGCGCCGAGTTCTGTCCTGCCGGTACTACCTTGATGGTGACAGCGTTGGACATGATGGTCTCCCCGTTGTGTTTGAAGCTGGAAGGGGAGATGGTGAATGTTCCCTCTTTTCTCGGCGTGAGTATGTAGGAGATGGACATGGATGTCTGTCTGGTGTAGTTGCCGTTGGTCATGTAGACCGAGCTGGACTGTGATTGGGAAGGCCCCGCCAAAACGGCGAAATCATGCAGGTCTGGCTCCGAAATCTGGGGAGATGCGTTGGTGATGGTGTATTCAATCCTGAATTGTTGGTTCATTTCCACTACCGACGGTGCTCTGAGCGTGAAAGACACGTTGTCGTTGTTGGCCCTCAGCATGTTGATGCCTCCTATTAGGAGCAGTAGTGTTATCAATATTCTATTTTTCATATCCTATTTTGTTTGCACCCACAAAGGTACTAAATTACCGCTTATTCTCAATGTTTTTTTATCGTCAATCCAACCCTTGATCCTAGGTTTTGCACCTGTTTTGTATGCAGGTGCCCACTCTTTCTTGTATGATGTCGGGACGGATTACCAGTTCTTCTCGATTCTCCTCTGTTGGCTCTTATCCCTTTGCAGACGGACCTTCTTCAACGTGTTCTCTTCGTCCTTTTCCATCGCCTTCAGGATCTGTTCCGCATTCTCTAAGGAGAGGTCCGCATTCGGGTCTTTCTCGCCGTTCTTCTGGTCGGTCTCCCTCCGCTCGTCCTCCTTGTCGTCGTTGTCTTGGTTCTGCTGATTCTGTTGGTCTTGGTTCTGCTGGCTTTGGTTGTCAGGTGGAGTCATGTCCTTCAGTATGTCTAGCAGTTTCTTCTCGTAGTCCTGCGCATAGGCGAGGTTGTACCTTGTACTGTCATTGGTGGATACGTTCCTCAAGGAGTTTTTATAGTCGGAGATGGCTGCTTGGACGAGTTTCAGCGTCTCCAGAAGATTGTTGTAAAGATACTGGTTGGTAGGCTGTGCCGCCGCGTTGTTTAAACTATTCAGTTTGTTCTGGTTCTCGATCACGTTCATGATCGTATCTATCGGGGGAACCTGAACCATGTTAGCGTTTCCCTTGTTGTGGAAGTCCATGGATAGGAAATCCTTCGCATCCTTATTGTCCGGGTTTTTGTTTACCGTCAAACACTTGCGAGCGGCGACTTGGTAGGTCGAGTCCGCCAAATCGAATCTTCTCTTTTTGCAATACGTGTTCGCTTTGTTGTATTCCGTCTCGTAGCTGAGCGAATCCAGGGACAGCAGTGCGTTGTATCGTCCCAAGGCGTTCTCATACTGGCCTTTGTCGTAGAATTCATTTCCCTCGTTGAGGATGTCTTTATCCTGGATGATGGCAAAATTAGACAAGTTGCTTATGTTGAAAATAATCAGTATCAGTATTATGAATAAAATGCCTCCGGTGATTATTATGTATGTTTTCTTATCCATAATTAGTTACAATTATTTGTTGAATAATTTGAAGTTCCTGAATAGTTTGTTTTTCTTTTCCATGATGAAAATCTCCAGTACGAGTATGATCAGGGCGAGCCAAGCGAAGGTCGGGTATTGTTCCTCGTATTCGGAATATACTTTCGTCTCCACTTCATGTTTGGAGATCTTGTCTATTTCCTCTTGGATGACCTTCAGTGCGTTGTTGGAGTTATCCGCCCGCACGTAGATTCCGTTGCCGGCCTGGGCTATCTTCATGCACATGGTTTCGTTGAGGGCGGAGCTGATGTAGTTGCCCGCCTGGTCGCGGATGTAGTCGTTCGTGCCCTCGATGGGTACGGGAGCTCCGTTGACCGAACCGATTCCCACCACGTTCACTTGTATGCCCTTCTCCGCGGCCTTCTTGGCTGCCGCTTCCGCATCGTCCTCGTGGTTCTCACCGTCTGTGATGACGATGATTGCTTTGCCGTTCTCTGTCTCTTCTGAGAATGCGGAGGCGGCTTTATCCAATGCCCCCCCAATAGCTGTTCCTTGCATGTCGATCAGTCTGGGGGAGATGGAGGAGATGAACATCCTCGACGATTGGTAGTCTGTCGTGATGGGGAGTTGCGTGAAGGCGGTCCCCGCGAATACCACGACACCGATTTTATCGTTGTTCAGGCCGTCCAGGATTTGGTATAGCATATTCTTGGAACGTTCCAGTCTGTTGGGCTTGATGTCTTCCGCCAACATGGAGTTGGAGATGTCCAATGCGACCATCACTTCGACTCCCTTCTTCTTCACGTTCTGTAGTTTCGAGCCGAACTGGGGACGTGCCGCGCAGATGATGAGGCCCACTAAAGCGAGCATCATCAGTGCGAACTTGGTGATTTCCCTCCCGCCGGATGCTCCCGGCATCAGGCTTTTGATCAGGCTGGTGTCTCCGAATTTCTTTATGTTTTTTGTCCGCAGTATCCTCGTGACGATAAAGCCTAAGATGAAGACTGGCACGATGCACAGCAGCAATAGAATATCTGGGTTTGCGAATTTGAACATCTCTCTTCCTCCTCTTTTATGGTAAGTGGCGTAAAATTGTTTTGCGGAGCAAGATCTCCAGGATGAGCAGGATCAGTGCGGCGATTGCCCATGGCAGGTACTCCTCGCTCTTCTTGCAGTATTCCGTCACTTGTATTTTTGTCTTTTCTAACTTGTCTATTTCCGCGTAGATGGATTTCAGCGACTCGTTGTTGGTCGCCCTGTAATATCTTCCGCCTGTTTTTTCCGCTATGTCCTTCAACGTGTTTTCGTCGATATCCACAGGCATCATCAACCTTTGTCCGTTGATCCGGATAGGGGCTTGTGGCGCATTGGTTCCGACGCCGATGGTGTAGACCTTGATTTTGAAGGTTGCGGCAAGGTCCGCCGCTGTCATCGGGTCGATCTCCCCTCGGTTGTTGGAACCGTCCGTCAGTAGGATGATGACTTTGGAAGGGGCATCCACGTCCTTGATTCTATTGACCGCGTTGGCGATACCCAATCCGATGGCGGTTCCCTTGTCCTCCATCATGTCGTCGCTCACGTTGTTCAGTAGGTTGACCAATGCTGCCTTGTCCGTGGTGAGTGGGCTTTGAGTGAAGCTTTGTCCTGCGAAGACGACCAGGCCGATGTTATCGTTCGGTCTGCTCATGATGAAGTCCGCGCCGATTTTCTTGGCGGCGTCCAACCTCGTCGGTTTCAGGTCCTCGGCCCGCATACTCTCGGAGATGTCCAGTGCCATCACGATGTTGATACCCTCCACGTTTTTGTTGGAGAGGTTGTCGGACGACTGAGGTCTGGCCAATGCGAATATGATGGCGATGATGGCTAACATCCTGAAGATGAATGGTAGGTGCATCAGGTATGTTTTGTAGCCATTCCTTATCCCGTTGAATGTGGATGTGGTTGATATCCGTATGCTAGGAATGGTCTTGCCGTTCTTCCAGATGTACCATGCCACGATTGGTATCAAAAGCAGCAGTAGGTAAAAATAACCTGGGTTTGCGTATGTGACTGTCATAATGCTAACTCTTTTTAGGATAACGTGAATGGTTTCCCGTCGTCAACCGTTCCACCCTGCGTGTTGTCGGTCGCTTGCTCGTTGTTGGTGGATTGTGCGGTCTGTTGTACGATGAACATCGCGTTGACGATGCTCATTTCGTTCTCTTCCTTGGTTGGCTCGTATTTGGCGAACTTGACCATGTCGGAGAGTTGGAAAACTTGGTTTATTTTGTCCTCGACCCGTCTGGCTTCTTCGTCGTTCTTCAGTTCCTCGATGATTTGGTTGGAAGTCATCTCGAAGGCGCTGATTTGGAAACGCTCTAAGAAGTAGTTGCGCAGGGTGTCCGTGATCTGCGTGTAGTATTTCTTCTGCTCTCCCTTCTCCCAGATCTTCTCCTCTTTGATGTCCCTGAGTGAAGAGAGGGCCAGCTCCTGAGGCGTTCTCCTGTCCCTAGTGTCGAAGGAGAGAATCGGTTGTTCTTTTTTCTTGGAGAAGAACATGATGCTCATGATGACGATTAGGACTATGCCTGCTAGGATGAGCAGGAGGGAGATGTATTGGAATATCCGCTTGAGGTTGAATCCCCCGTATATGTTCCCGTAACTGCCTTTGAGGGTTCCCTTGGAGAAGTCCTCCTCGATGGTGACCACATCCAGGATGATTCTTTCCGTCAGGTATTCGGAGGAGTATCCCGGCTCATGCGTCTCGAACTTGAACGGAGGTATTTCGTACCGTCCCGTGTCGAATGCGGTGACGATGAGGTCTTCCCTGATCCGCAGGTTTCCCCCCTTGATCACAGTTGTGTCCTTGCGTAAAGTGCGGAGTACTTCAACACCGCCTGCCAATATGTTATTCTCTTTGAAATCAGGGAAATGTAGTTTGACGATCTTAGGCTGTTCCACGTCCAGGTGGATGACCCGTTGTTCTCCGATGAGCAGGGTGGTCGAGTCCATCGTAGCTTTCACGGTTATGGGCGCTGCGGATGCGGTTGTCGTCGCCACGAGTAGTAATCCGATGATGTATTTCAGTCTTTTCATCTCTGAAGTTCTTTTACATACGTTGTTGGAAGAGTTTCATTAACGCCTTCACGTAGTCTTCGTCGGTGGAGATGGAGGTGTAGTCCACACCGCAGTGGGAGAATGTCTGTCGGATATTCTCTTGGCGTTTCCTCCAGTTGGTGTGGTAAATGTTCCTCGTCTTTGCGCTGGATGTGTCTATCCACATGTCCTTTCCCGTCTCCGCGTCTTTCACCTTGATCAGCCCGACGGAAGGCAGTTCCGACTCTCGTTTGTCGTAGATCTGCATGGCCACGATGTCGTGTTTCCTGTTGGCGATGGTCAGTGATTGGCGGAAGTCCTTGTCGATGAAGTCGGAAATGACGAAGGCCGTGCATCTTTTCTTGATGACGTTGGTAAGGTACACGAGAGCCTCCTCGATATTGGTCTTCTTGCTCTCCGGCTCGAATCCGAGCAGTTCGCGGATGATGTACAACACGTGCTTCTTTCCCTTTTGCGGGGAAATGAACTTCTCTATCTTGTCGGAGAAGAGTATGACACCGATCTTATCGTTGTTTTGGATGGCGGAGAAGGCTATGGTGGCGGCTATTTCCGCCATCATCTCTTTTTTCTTCTGCACTTGTGTGCCGAAGTCTCCGCTGGCAGACACGTCGACAAGGAGCATCATGGTCATCTCCCTCTCTTCCTCGAACACCTTGACGAAGGGCTTGTTGAAGCGTGCCGTCACGTTCCAGTCGATGTTGCGGATGTCATCGCCGTATTGGTATTCGCGCACCTCGGCGAAGGTCATACCGCGACCCTTGAAGGCCGTGTGGTATTCTCCGGCGAAGATGTTCCGCGAAAGGCCTTTGGTCTTGATCTCGATCTTCCGGACCTTCTTGATTATTTCGTTAGTGTCTTGCATCTCGGTCTGAATTCAGCTGTTCTTCTTTGATCACGGCACTTCGACCGCATTGATGATTTCGCTGATGATGTCCTCGCTGGTCACGTTGTTCGCCTCCGCCTCGTAGCTCAGTCCGATACGGTGCCTCAATACGTCGTGTGCGATGGCTCTCACATCCTCCGGGATGACGTAGCCTCTCTTCATCAGGAATGCGTATGTGCGGGCCGCCAATGCCAGGTTGATGGAAGCACGAGGAGAACCTCCGAAGGAGATCATCTCCTGCAAATGCGCAAGCTTCATCTCTTTCGGGAAACGTGTCGCATGGACGATCTCGACGATGTAACGCTCGATCTTTTCGTCCACGTAGACTTCCTGCACGACCTTTCTCGCCTTGATGATGTCCTCTGGTTTCAGAATCGGGGAGATTTTCACCTCTTCCATCTGGATGTTCTGCTTGATGATCTCCATCTCCTCCTTAGGCTTCGGGTAGGTGATGTGCACCTTCAGCATGAAACGGTCCAACTGCGCCTCTGGCAATGGGTAGGTTCCTTCCTGCTCGATCGGGTTTTGCGTGGCTAATACGAGGAATGGGGAAGGCAATTTGAAGGTCTCCTCTCCAATGGTCACTTGCCTCTCCTGCATGGCCTCCAACAGGGCACTCTGCACTTTGGCAGGCGCACGGTTGATCTCGTCCGCCAAGACCAGGTTGGCGAAGACAGGTCCCTTCTTAATGCTGAATTCCTCCGTCTTCTGGCTGTAGATCATGGTTCCGATCACGTCGGCTGGCAAAAGGTCTGGCGTGAACTGGATTCTGTTGTATTTCGCATCGATTAGTTTTCCTAATGTCTTGATGGCTAATGTCTTCGCCAATCCAGGTACACCTTCCAACAGGACGTGACCGTCGGCCAACAGTCCGATGAGTAATGATTCCACTAAATGCTTCTGTCCTACGATGGATTTGTTCATGCCCATCGTCAAAAGGTCTACGAACTCGCTATGCTCCTTGATCTTGGAATCCAGAGCCTTGAAGTCTACTGCCTGTAATGCCTGATTCATATCGTTTTGTTTTTAATATTTATATTTTCTAGTCAATCGTTTTTCACTTACACATATACTGATACGCAAATGTACAAAATAATAGGCTATCTTTTTCTTTGTTTAATAACAATTATAAATTTTTTAAATTGCTTTAACTTTTCATGTCTGTTCATGAAAAAAGCCACCTGAAAAAATCTTTCCAAGTGGCTTCTTTGTATGTGTACCCTTTTAGTTGAAGAGTCTCAGATAGCTCTCTTTGACGTCTTTCGCCGCATTGATGCTCACGTAGGAGTTCGGGTCGATGACGGACTCGTCCAACTGAGGAATCTTGATCGGGGTGCCGACCGAAACATCATCCGGACGGCGGATCACGTCTTTGTTGTAGAGGTAGATGTAAACCCAGAAGTCCTTCACACCGTTGTAGTACTTGCGTGACATCGAGGTGAGAGTCTGTCCTCTGCGTATGGTGTCCATGATCGGTTCTCCCTTGACTTCGAAGTTGATTTTCGGGTATTCTTTCTTGATGAACTTCTTCACGCCTTCCTCGAACCAGTCCCAGTTTTGTTCTGTCTCCACTTCTGTGGGGAATTCCTGGTCGGCCTGTGCCGCCTCGTACATGTCTTCTGTTTTCTCCTCGAAGAACTCGTCCACTTCGGCTTGCTCCTCGGAAATGGATTCTGCCGTCAAGGCGCTGTCCACGACGACTGGTACGGGTTGGCTTTCGGAGAATAGACCTGTGACCTTTCCTTTGAGATCGCTCAGACCGTTGACGAAGCCGTTGTTGCTCCGTAGGGCATAGATTAGACATGCGATGATCAGCAGTGCTAGTATGATGATGACTGCCAATAGGCCTTTGTTGCGCTCTTTTTTCTTGTGATGCTTGTGTTTCCCGCTGTGGTTACCGTCTGTTGTTGCTGTGGCTGCAGCCTGCGGTTGCCCGTCCTGTGCCGCCTGTTGCGTTGAACTGGCCGCTTGTGCCGCAGGTTCGTTGGCTGCGGTGGTAGGCTCTTCTTTCTTGTCCGTTGCCTCTCCCGTATTGTCGGTCGGTGCGGTGTTCTGAATAGGTTCCTCCTTCGCCTCGGACTGTGCTGGTTGCTCTGACCCTCCTTGCGGCTCTTGGGTGGAGTTTGACTCTCCCTGTTTCACCGGTTCCTCGTTTGGAGTGGTGGTCGGATTTGCTGTAGCCTGCGGAGTCTCCATATTCGGGCTTGTATAGGCTGTAGCCTGTGGTGTCTCCATGTTTGGTGTGGAGGTTGCTGTAGCCTGCGGTGTTTCCACATTCGGGCTTGTATAGGCTGTGGCCTGTGGCGTCTCCACGTTTGGTGTGGAGGTTGCTGCAGCCTGCGGTGCCTCCACATTCGGGCTTGTATAGGCTGTGGCCTGTGGCGTCTCCACGTTTGGTGTGGAGGTTGTGGTAGCCTGCGGTGTTTCCACATTCGGGCTTGTATAGGCTGTGGCCTGTGGTGTCTCCACGTTTGGTGTGGAGGTTGTGGTAGCCTGCGGTGTTTCCACATTCGGACTTGTATAGGCTGTGGCCTGTGGCGTCTCCACGTTTGGTGTGGAGGTTGTGGTAGCCTGCGGTGCCTCCACATTCGGGCTTGTATAGGCTGTGGCCTGTGGTGTCTCCACGTTTGGTGTGGAGGTTGTCTGCGGAGTCTCCTCTCTTGGGGTAGAGCTCTCCGCTGTCTGTTTGATCTCCTCGGCAGGTGTGTGACCTACAGGGGCGCAAGTCTCCGTCACTGGCTTATTGGCTATCGGAGCCTCTGGCGTTGGTGTGGCGGTGCTTGTGATTATCGGTTCAGGATCTGGAGTAGGCTCGTACGCGGGTGGGGTAGTGGTCCCCTGGATAGGAGATTGTACGCTAACCGTCTCCGTTGCGTTGTTGGATGTTATGTTTGCCTCAGCTGGCGGAGTGCCCGCACCTGAAGTCGGATATGCGTTTGAAGTGTAGTTGTACGATGGTGAGACTGGCTCTGCCGGGCTTGGAGAGGATACTGGCTGGGATGCCTGCGGTGTCTCCGTTCTCGCTTCGATGGTAGGGGCCGGGGTCTGCGCCACGGTTGGTTCGCTTGCGGTGTTGCTAGTGATGGAGGAACTTGTCCATGTGCTAGTTTCCACAGGGGTGGTTGTGTAGTCCGTTGCGGATGTCAGGTCATCCCCATCTTCGTCGTCCTCGTCGATGTATGGTCCGTCTACCGGTCCGTCGCTAGGAAGCACGTAGGTCTCCAGGCCTTCGTATGGCTTGTTCACCGCCTCCTTGAGTTCCTTTTCGGGTGTGAATGTGATCTTTTTATGGGCAGGGATGATAACCGCGCTACCGTCTGTCACGCTAACACTTTTCCTTTCTTCGATCGCAACGATTTTGAATGTTCCGATGCCTTTTACTTTGGCGATGCCGTCCTTGGCGAGCGCATCCTCCACAATCTCAGTGAGCGCTCGTAGAAAACCTTCGGAAAGTTTTTTGGATTGTCCGGAAATCGCGGAGAGTTGGTCCGCTAAATCTTGTAGTGTGACTTTGTTGTTCATGATATTGGACTACTGATTAAATTTCTCTTTCATTGTGCCGCTTGGTTTGAATGCGATGGACTGTTTCGGTGGAATCAGCATTCTTTTCTTCGTCGTGGGGTTGACGGAGATGCGTTCCGCTTTCCGTCTTGCCTCGAACGAACCAAAACCTTGTAGTGATACTACATTGTTGGCAAGTAGTTCTTTCTTAAGCGCTTCGGCAAAGCCTCTGAATAACGAGTCCGAAGTCTCAGCATCGATTTGTAGCCGTGCTTTTATTTCCGCTATGATTTCTTTTGTATTCACAGTCCTTGTTTTTTTGTATATACAATTCGGTCACGATATTACGAAAAATTTTTCACACGAAAAAATTTTTGCATAAAAGCCTTGATTTTTCTCCCCAAATCCCCTCCTCTCAACTCAACAATTATAGTTCAAATTTCAAAATTGACTTCGTCGAACTATCGTTTCATAATTCAAAATTCAAAATTATCTAAATTCTTGCTCCCGGATGAAGTCTCTCAGTTTTTGGGAGAAGAACTCCATGTCCTTTTTCGAGTACCGCACGTCGGTGAAGACTTGCGCGAGGTTCTCTTTGCCGTTCTCCTTCACGAATTTTTTGTTTTCCTGCAAGGCTTCTTTCCCTTGGAATATTTCGTCGATGCGTTCAGGAGTATAGTCTTTGTATGTTTCGTAGTGTACGATTCCGTCGATTGGCAGTCGGTCCGACACGGGCGGGTTCTCATCCGGGTAGCCCACGGATAGCGTCACGATAGGGACCACCAGTTTCGGAAGGTTCAGCACCTTGGCGATCTCTTTCGGGTTGTAGGTGGTGGTGCCCAAGTAGCATATTCCGAGACCTTTCCTTTCCGCCGCCACGCAGAAGGTCTGGGCGGCGATGGTGGTGTCGAGGATGGCGCAGATGAGAGATTCCGCGTTGCCGTAGCCTGGTGTGGCGTTCCTTTGTTCGCACCATCGGGTGAATCGGTTGAAGTCCGCGCAGAAGGTCAGGATGATAGGCGCGTTCGCATAGGCGGGTTGGTTGAAGTGGGCGGGCGCCAGTTCCTCCTTCTTCCTCTTGTCCCGTGTCACGATGACGCTGTACAACTGCATGTTGCCTGTTGTTGAGGACTGGAACGCGGCGGTGAACAACTCATTGAGCAGCGTGTCTGGCACGTCGTTCTCCTTGAATTTGCGGATGGAGCGTCTCTTCAAAAGATCTTCTGTCATAATGCGTATCGGTTTGTTACTGAATTATTCTCCTATTGTTTTTATCGTGAAGGGTAGTGTGGAAGTGGATGTCCGGTGCTTCTCCAATCCCTCTTGGAGGAAATGTGTGAATTTGTCCGCGTCTTCCGTGAATCCGGAAGGTGCGCTTAAGGCATTCCCGTTTTTGTCGAGGATCACGTAGAAAGGCTGGGCGTTGGCGCCGAATTTGTACTCTTCGAGGAAGCTCCACTTCTCGCCGTAGGTCTTCACGACAGTCTCCTTGTCTCCCTTTTTGAGGGTGATAGGCTCTGGCAGTCTGCGTTTGTCGTCCACGAACAAGGAGACGAGTATGAATTCCTCGTCGATCAGTTGTGACACCTTAGGCTTGTTCCACACGGCGGTCTCCATCTTCCTGCAGTTCACGCAGCCGTAGCCGGTGAAGTCTACCAGGATAGGTTTGCCCGTCTCTTTGGCGTATGCGATGGCTTCGTCGTAGTCGTTGAATTGGGCCTCTTCCGTTGTCTGCAGGTTAAAGTCCTGTGTTTTGATCGGCGGTGTGAATGCGCTGACGGCCTTGAGCGGCGCGCCCCACAATCCTGGGACCAGATAGAGGGCGAAGGCCAATGCGGCTCCACCTCCGAATAGTCTCCATACCGATATTCCCTCTAATGGCTCCTCGTCTTTGAAACGAATCTTCCCTAAGATATAGAGTCCTGCCATGGCGAAGATGACGATCCATATGCAGAGGAATGTCTCCCTGCTGAGGATGCCCCATCCGTAAGACATGTCGGCCACGGAGAGGAATTTGAATGCGAAGGCGAGTTCGAAGAAGCCTAAGAGCACCTTGGTGGTGTTCAACCAGCTTCCTGATTTAGGTCTTTTCTTCACCAGACTTGGGAAGAAGGCGAAGATGGTGAATGGCACGGCGAGTGCGATGGAGAATCCTAACATGCCTATCACAGGGGGCAGGATGCTATGACCTGAGGAGACGTCCACCAGGAGTGTTCCGATCAGCGGACCTGTGCAGGAGAAGGATACGATCACAAGGGTCAATGCCATGAAGAGGATGCTGACGATGCCAGTGCTTTCATCCGCCTTGTTCTCTAGCTTTGTGCTCCAGGAGGCTGGCAGGGAGAGCTCGAATCCTCCGAAGAAGGCGATCGCGAATACGACAAGCAGGATGAATAGGATGATGTTGATGAAGGCGCCCGTGGCTATGTCGTTGAGCACGTTGGCTCCGAACAGTAACGTGAGTATGATGCCCAATCCCACATAGATGAGGATGATGGATGCTCCGAAGAGGAGCGCTCTTATTTTCCCTTTCCGCTCGTCTCCGTCCTGTTTCATGAATATGCTGACCGTCGTGGGGATGATCGGCCATACGCAAGGGGTGAGGACGGCTAATAGGCCACCGAGAAAACCCAAGAAGAAGATGCCCAATAGTGATTGGCTCTTGGATTCTCCGTCGGTTCCGTTGGAGTTCATCTGGTCAATCACAGGTTTCCACGTGTCGTTTTCCATGCTTGCGTTAGCGGATTGCGTAGGCTCGGGTGAGGTAGGGGCTGCTGAGGCGGTGTCCGTTTGTTCTGTAGCTGCCTCTTCTTTTTGCCCTTCTTTCTTGAAGGAGAATTCCTCTTTTGTCGGGGAAAGACAGGTGGTGTTGTCGCAGGCTAGGTATCCCACGTATCCGGCGATTTTGTATCCGTTCTCCTTGGAGACCTTCATTTTTTGTTGGAAGGTGACCTCTCCGCTGTATTCGCAGAGTTCCATGCCGTATAAGGCGTCCATTTTGCACTTCGTCTTCTTGTTCGCTGTCGTGGACCCGATTGGTGTGGCCCCCTTTTTGAGCGTGAAGTTGAAGCTGGTAGGAACAGGACCCTCCGAAGGCATCTCCATGCCGTAGATGTGCCAGCCGTCGTCTATGTTGGCTTTGAATGTGAGGGTTATCGTGTTGTTGTTGTCTATCTCACCGCAGGTGATGTTCCATTTGACAGGCGTTTTTATTTGTGCGTTGAGGATGCTTGTCGTCAGTAATGCAAAAATGATTAGTATCGCTTTTTTCATGTGTTTTCTTTTTTGTTTCATGCAAAAATAGTTTGAATTTTAAAAAAAAGCAAATTGGATTCGTGCTAGTGCCATGTTTTTCGTACTTTTGCGGACGATTTTTCGGCGATGCGTTCCGTCTGTCGGATGAGGGTTTCCGTCGTCGTGTTCATTCAGGTGTTGGACGTCTTTTTGACGGTTTCACTTCAAGAACATATGTTGGGAATGAGGTTCTTTCATGATATGATTTTCTCCTTTCGTGTACTGGCGGTTATCGTCTGTATGGCGTCGCTTTCGGTCGACGTGTGTGCGGCTGATTCCTTGTCTGTCGGGAAGGAAGCCAAGCTGCCGTTGTCATGGGGAGTGAGGATGGATGTCGGGGGTGTGTTCCCGACCAACCCTTTCGTGCGCGGCGGCCATTTCGACCTTTCCACCCAGGAGTGGGAGTATTCGGAGGATCGGGAGATCCATCATTTTTCCGACGTGGCGGTCCAGTTCAATTGGGGCGTGCGTCCGGACAAGTGGCAGGCGCGGGTGTATCGGAACCCCTATTATGGTTTGGGTGTGGCGTTTCCCCGGTTCCGTGACGATCGTCTGGGCAAGCCGGTCTCCTTTTATGGCACGTATGGCGCGCGGATCGTGCAGCTGACGGATTGGCTGAAATTGAACTATGAGCTGAACTTCGGCTATTCCACCCATTGGAACCATTATGATCGGTTTGTTAATCCTGATAATATTTCGGTCGGTTGGAAGCACACGGCGCATGTCTCTCTCTTCCCGTATTTCAAGGTTGTCCTTCCTTGCCATGTGGATTTGAAGGTGGGGGCTTCCCTGACTCATTTCTCCAACGGGGCCACCACCGTGCCGAATAAGGGGTTGAACAACTATGCCTTCTCTATGGCGCTGATGTACCGTATGAATGATTCGGAGAATAGGGTACGGAAGGACTCTTCCTTGCGTGCTCCGTATGTTCCTCTGCGCTTGGAGCATGAGGTCTCCATTACCCGTTCTTTCCGCCAGAAGTGTTATGACGGGACGGGTACGAACCTCCTGACTCAGTATGTGCAGTACAGACATCCTATCTTCGCTTTCAGCTATGCGCCGTTGCTGAGGCTTTCTTACCGCTATCGCTGTGGATTGAGCGCTGACCTCATGTACGATGAGAGTGTCGGGGCACATGCGGACTATGTGGAGAACGAGATCGACGGAAGGATGTACGAGCGTGTCTGGTTGGGCGAGCGGAAGGAACGTTTCAATTTCGGCGTCTCCGTGAAGAATGAGTTGGTCATGTATGGCTTTTCCTTCTTCCTGAATGTCGGATATGATTTCGTGCAAGGTGATAAGGAAGTGACCCGCTTCTATGAAGTGCTTGGCGTGAAGGTCCAACCTCGTGGACCGGTCTTCGGTAGCATTGGCGTGCGTGCCACTTATCTGACGAAGGCGCAATTCATCGCATGGAGCCTCGGATATACTTTCACAGGCAAGCCGTTGCGGAGGAAATATGTCGCGACGTGCATGTTCGGATCTCATCCTATGCCTCAGGGGGAGGATCTTCAACCCATCCAACAACCTCTTCCGGCGACCGAATGAGGCGGTCTGAGGGGGGCGTTGGACCTCGGATTTGTGCCTGACGGGACGGTTCGTCCATGATTTCGGGCGTTTGGTCGATTGCGTATGGATATGTCCGCATGATTCATAATTTTGTGAGTGATTAATTCACCTACTAATTGTTACGAGTCATGAAAAATATATTGTACAAACTCATATTTGCCCTTCCTCTCATGGCAATGTGTTCATGCGTTGGATACTATGACAATGAGCGTGACGAGGATCTTCTGGTAGGGGATCCGTGGCATTGGACCAAAACGGTCTATCATGATGAAGTGCCTGGTGGCGCAGTCTATACGGATTATGCGGGTGAGGAGCTTTCCCTCCGCTTCCATTATGACGGTGATCTGTCGATAAAGAGCACCTTCGTCTCCCGCTTCGGACGTATCTATTCGGACTGGGATCATGGAGTCTGGGATTGCCACGGCGGCGAGTTGCGCATCTCTACCCGTGACGGAGAGTGGTACTATGACATCGACTACATCTCCGACTGGTCTTTGACCCTCGTCTACTACGATTCATATGTGGATGAGTGGGGATATAGGATAGACCGTAGGGTGGAGGAGCACTACGAAAGATAAATGATTGATGGGGAGGTCTCAACGTCTCCCCGGTTTTAAATAATTGGCTAAACAATGGCGAAAGAATTAGAATTGAAGTATGGGTGTAATCCCAACCAGAAGCCATCCCGTATCTACATGGAGAATGGCGAGTTACCGATCCGCGTCTTAAACGGTCGTCCGGGTTATATCAATTTCCTGGATGCCTTTAACAGCTGGCAGTTGGTGAAGGAGTTGAAGGAGGCCACGGGGCTACCCGCTGCGGCTTCCTTCAAGCATGTTAGTCCGGCGGGTGCCGCTGTCGCGGTGGAGATGTCGGAGACGCTGAAGAAGATCTATTTCGTGGCGGACGCGAAGCTCTCTCCTTTGGCTACCGCCTATGCGCGCGCCAGGGGTGCGGACCGTATGTCTTCATATGGTGATTTCATAGCGTTGTCTGACGAGTGTGACGAGGAGACGGCTTTCCTGATCAACCGCGAGGTGTCGGATGGTGTGATCGCCCCAGGGTATTCGGACCGTGCGTTGGAGATCCTGAAGAACAAGCGCAAGGGTACTTATAACGTGATTCAGATCGATCCATCCTATAAGCCTGATCCGATTGAGAGGAAACAGGTTTTTGGTGTGACATTCGAGCAGGGCAGGAACGAGGTGAAGCTCGACGAATCCTTGTTCACGGAGTTCCCTACCAAGGTGAATTCCTTCACTGAAGAGGCGAAACGCGACCTTCTCATCGCTCTCATCACGCTGAAGTACACGCAGTCCAACTCCGTATGCTACGCGAAGGATGGACAGGCCATCGGAATCGGTGCGGGACAGCAGTCTCGTATCCATTGCACCCGTTTGGCTGGCAACAAGGCAGATATCTGGTTCCTCCGTCAACATCCGAAGGTGATGTCCCTTCCATTCAAGGAGGGAATCCGCCGCGCGGACCGCGACAACACCATCGATGTCTACATCTCCGACGATTACGAGGATGTGCTGGCGGATGGCATGTGGGAGCAGTTCTTCACGGAAAAGCCTGAGCCGATCACCCGCGAGGAGAAGAAGGCTTGGCTGACGAAGTTGGACAATGTGGCGCTGGGCTCCGATGCGTTCTTCCCGTTTGGTGACAACATCGAGCGCGCCCACAAGAGCGGCGTGCGTTTCATCGCACAGCCGGGCGGTTCCGTCCGTGACGATAATGTCATCGAGACGTGCGACAAATATGGGATGGCGATGGCCTTCACCCATGTCCGCCTCTTTCATCATTAATTTTGTTTTTTCATGAACGTTTGTCGGCGAGCGTCTCTTCGGGGACGTTCGCCTTTTTCGTGTTTTCCCGCCTGTTCTCTTAAAAATATATAAAATAGGGCTCTCAAACATTGATTTTTCCTTTGAAGTGGTTGTGAAATTTTCGATAGGTTTTATCTTTGCGGTGCAAAAGCTTGAAGAGGCTTTAGTGTATGTAAATTGGTTCTGTAGTAAAACATGTCTATGAAAGGTTTCGGAATCCTAGTGCTCGCCACGTTGGCGGTCGTCGGTTTGTCGCTTCTCTTGTTGGGCGTTCAGACTTTTTTCTCGAAGAGGAGGAAATTCCCGGAAATGCATGTTGGAGGGAACAAGGCATTGGCTAAGAAAGGCATTTATTGTGTGCAGACACAGGACGCTTTGGCGCGTCGTGACGCTGCGTCTACGATGAAGACTAAACCTGAGGAGGTTGAGGATGCCGCGGATGAAAACGAAAGGTAATTATAAAATTAAGATATGAAGTATTTTAACTCATTATGTGTGGCGGTTATTGCATTCGCCATTTTGTCTTTTTATGGTTGTAAGGGCAACCAATCTTCCCAGGAGTCTGGCGATTCCTCTTCGGTGGAGGCAGGAAACGTTGTCGATAGTGCTTCTGTTGAGCCTTCTTCAGTGTTCCCGGTTGCATATGTGGATGTGGATTCCCTTTTGCTCGAGTACGATTTCGCTAAGGAGCTGAACGAGGTTCTGCTGAAGAGACAGGAGAAGTCCCGCAAGGAGCTGACGAACGCTCAGATGAAGTTCCAGAAGGATTATGAGGCGTTCCAAAAGAAGTATCAGGCTGGCGGATTCCTGACGGAGGCTACGTTGCAGAGCGAACAGAATAATTTGCTCAAGCAAGATCAGGAACTCCAGTTGCTGGAGAAGAAACTGGCGAAGGAACTGATGGATGAGCAGCAGAAGATGAACGTCCAACTGCGCGACACGGTGGCCGCTTTCTTCAAGGTTTACAATGCGGACAAACGCTTCAAACTTATTTTGAGCAATGCGAATTCGGATAACGTCTTGTTCGCCGACGAGGCGTTGAACATCACGCATGAAGTGGTGGAGCAGCTGAATCTGCGCTACGCTGCACAACAAAAGACCAAATAATTTTTGTTTAAATATCTTTGCGGAAGGGAGGAAGTCTTGCGGTTTCCTCCTTTTTTTGTGGAAGAAAGTGTGGACCTGCATCTCCGAATAGTGAATCGTAAATAATAAATGGCAAATTGTAAATCGGAAATCGGTAAATAGTAAATGCCAAAATGTTCCCGCCATGACGTTTCTTCCCTTTTTAATTTTTAATTCTTAACTCTTAATCCTATTTTTGCATATACGAAAAGGAATATGATATGTTGAAAGTCGAAGAATTGCCAAAGGAGCAGATATATGTGGCCGCCCATCCATCCTATTTCCCGGAGACGGCGTTGGAGTTGGCTAAGAAGTTGGCGGATGCCCACGATAAGCAGATATGTTTGTTGGGCGTGTTGGGTAGGAATGAGTCTGCCTCTTCTTATGAGTCCGCGTTCGAGACGTGGAGGTATCGGATTGGTTTTCCTGTCAATTATTTCGTGCTGGATGATGACTTCACGGATTTCATGGAGTTCGTGGAGGCTGCCATCCTGATCTTCGAGGTTTCTGATGTGCCGCCATATAACAAGCCGCTCAACCAATTGAAGCTTTGCCGTGAGTTGCGGATCCCTTACTATTTCGTGAAACCGGGTCAGCAGATCTCTTTCGACCGTGTGCTCGTGCCGATAGGCTTTCTGGTGGAAGAACGAGAGAAGGGTGTGTTCTGCCGTGGCATGGGGATGCACTTCTGCTCCCACATCATGTTGATGGTGGCTAACGATTACGGCACAAGGGCGCAACAGAACGCGGAGGCGATCATGGGACTGATGGACAAGGGGGGTGTGGAGTACGAAAATGTGGAGGCGACGAAGAACAGTTTCAAGATAGAATTGGAGGCGGTGGACCGTGTGATGGAGTTGGAAGCGAGCCTTTTGATGATCTCCGCGTCGCGGGATTATGGCATGGACGACATCCTCTTCGGTCCGAAGGAATTGAAAGTTATAAAGAAATCGGTTGTCCCTTTGATGATTATTAACCCTAGAAAAGACCTCTACACGCTGTGTAATTAAGGGCTTCGTCGAACGAAACGTCTGTTTCATCGATTGTATATGCCGATTAGTCCGTAAATAAGTGATAATCAATAAAATCGGCTTGTTTTGGCATGGTGTTTGTACTATTTTTGATAGGAAACAAAATGTAAAACGTTCTAAATTTTACGGTCATGAAAACAAATAAGATTATCGCAATTCTCATTACAGGTTTGGTAATGGTTTGCACCTCAGCAACCGCCCAAAGACATGGTGGTCGTCAGGGCGGACAACAAAGAATGGAAATGAGAAATGGTTCTCGCAGTAATAACAACTTTAATAACGCACCATCGCATAGACAAAATAACCAAGCTTCTTTTAACAACAGGCATGCGTCATCGGCGCCTAGCCAAGGATCGCACCAGCGTGATTACGCTCAGCGTTCCGGAAATGGTGGTTCGCGTCATCAGATGGGTGCTCCGGCATCGAGCCCTCGTCCGCAGGCTTCTCCACAGCAACGTCCTTCGCAGTCACCGGCTGCAAGACCAGCTAGCCCTGCACCGCGCCATTCGTCAGCTCCGGCCGCAAGACCAGCTAATTCGGCACCGCGCCACACGCCAGCTCCGGCCGCTAGGCCAGCTAATCCGGCACCGCACCATACGCCAGCTCCAGCTGCTGCTCATAGGAATCCGGCACCGGCACCGGCACCACGCCACACGCCAGCTCCAGCCGCACATAGAGGTCCGGCTCCAGCACCGCGCCACACGCCAGCTCCAGCCGCACATAGAGGTCCGGCTCCTGCGCCTCACCACCATGGTCCTGCTCCTCGTGCGGCAGTTCGTCCGAGAACTATGCATCACCCTCATCCGGTTGTCGTTCCTCACGGACATTCTCCGATCGTGTACCACAACGGCAGACCGTATCGTCCGGCCATGCACCCGCATGCTCACCATTTCGTAGACTCCCACGGAGTTAGGTTCTATGTCCACAACGGACACTTCTATCGTCAGCATCCAACCTTCGGGTTCGAGTTGGTTCACCGTCCGGTGAATATGGTACTGACAGCTCTGCCGTTCGCTTGTGTGACCGTTAACCTGGGTGGCGTTGATTATTGGTATGGCAATGGCGTTTGGTTCTCCAAGAGAGTGGGAGGTTACGTTATAGTCGAAAGACCAGTGGCTGCCGCAAGTGAGGTGTATGTACAGGTTCTCCCTGTGGGTGCGACGGCAGTAGCCATCAATGGGGTCACCTACTACAACTACAACGAGACTTGGTTCTTGCCTTCCGCACAGGGCTATGTCATCGTTGGTAGCCCAGAAGATGATGTGGTTCTTCCTGACGCTAACATCGTCACCACGTTGCCAGCGGGCAGCAAGCGCGTCGTCATCAACAATCGCCTCTATTGGTTTGGCGCCGATACATGGTTCCAACCTGTGACGGGAGGTTACATGATTGTGGATGAGCCTTATAAATGATCAGACTCTTTAAGTAGGCATATGACTGGGGGCGTCTCCTTAAAAAGGGGACGCCCCCTTGTTTTTGACGAAATTGTCCATCCCCATGTCAAAATCGTCCATCCTTTTGGTTCTATTTTCCATCCATTTGATTCTTTTGTCCATGCCTTTGCTTGGCCGTCACGTTAACTTTGTGATGTTCAATGATATTAATACTTTTAGAAAACCATGTAACTTTACCTTACGAAAAGAACCTTACTTTTTGATTGCAGTATTTTGGGTTATAATAACAGAGGGGGCGATGATTCGTCTCCTCTGTTTTTTTTCAGGCACGATGGCCGTTTCGCTATAATTTTACTACATTTGTTATACAAAATATCTTTTTATGCAGTTTGACTCTATAATCGCCCAAACGCTGAACATCCAGCAGAAACAGGTGGCGAATACTTTGAAACTTTTATCGGACGGGGCGACCATCCCGTTCATCAGCCGTTACCGTAAGGAGATGACGGGCGGTCTTACCGAAGTGGACATCCAGGAGATACAGATACAGTACGAGAAGCTTGTCGAGTTGGAGAAACGCAAGGCTAGTGTCCTGAAGAGCATCGAGGAGCAGGGAAAGCTCACGCCTGAGCTGAAGAAGCGTATCGAGGCGTGCGTGGCCTTGACGGAGGTCGAGGATATCTACCTCCCCTATAAGCCGAAACGACGCACACGCGCCGAGGTGGCGAAGAGCAAGGGCCTGGAGCCTTTGGCGAAGATCCTCATGTGTCAAGTGAATAACGATGTGGAAGGGAAGGCTCTCCCTTTCGTGAAGGGGGATGTGAAGGATGTGGACGAGGCCTTGCAGGGGGCGCGCGACATCATCGCGGAGTGGGTGAGCGAGCAGGAGAACGCCAGGGGGCGCATCCGTAGGCTCTTCGCCCATGAGGCGGTCATCCAATCGAAGGTGGTGAAGGGTAAGGAGAAGGAGGCGGAGAAGTACCGTGACTACTTCGACATGAAGGAGCCGGCCCGCCGTTGTTCCTCCCACCGCCTGCTGGCGATGCGCCGCGGCGAGGCGGAGGGTTTCCTCCGTGTGGATGTCTCTCCCGACCAGGATGCGGCTTTGGAGCGTCTGAATCCCCTCTTCGTCAAAGGGGTGACCGAGGCTTCCCGTCAGGTGCAGGCGGCTGTGGCTGACGCCTATAAACGGTTGATCAAGCCTTCCATCGAGACGGAGTTCTCCGCTACGATGAAGGAGAAGGCGGACGACGAGGCGATCAAGGTCTTTTCGGAGAACCTGCGCCAACTGTTGCTCTCCCCTCCGTTGGGTGAGAAGCGAGTGCTGGCGATCGACCCTGGCTACCGCACGGGTTGCAAGGTGGTCTGCTTGGATGCGCAAGGCAATCTGTTGCACAATGAGACGATTTACCCGCACCCGCCGCAGAACGAGCGGGCGCAGGCGATGACTAAGATAGCGAAGCTGGTGGAGGCGTACAAGATAGAGGCGATCTCCATCGGTAATGGTACGGCTGGCCGTGAGACGGAGCAGTTCATCCAGAGCATACGGTTCGACCGTAAGGTGCAGGTCTTCGTGGTGAGCGAGAGCGGTGCCTCCATCTACTCCGCTTCGGCGGTGGCTAGGGAGGAGTTCCCGAACTACGACGTGACGGTGCGTGGGGCGGTCTCCATCGGCCGTCGTCTGATGGATCCTTTGGCGGAACTGGTGAAGATTGACGCCAAGTCTATCGGTGTGGGACAGTACCAGCACGATGTGGATCAGACGAAGCTGAAACGTTCCCTGGACCAGACGGTGGAGAATAGCGTGAACCTTGTGGGGGTGAACCTGAACACGGCGAGCAAGCATCTGCTGAACTATATCTCAGGACTTGGTCCGCAATTGGCGCAGAACATCGTGGATTACCGTGCCGCCAACGGAGCCTTCTCTTCCCGTAAACAGTTGCTGGATGTGCCACGCTTAGGCGCCAAGGCTTTCGAGCAGTGTGCGGGCTTCCTACGTATCCCTGACGCGGAAAATCCGTTGGACAACACGGCGGTGCACCCGGAGAGCTATGGTATCGTGGAGAAGATGGCGAAGTCGCTGAAATGCTCCGTCTCTGAACTCATTCAAAACAAGGAGCTGAAGAAGAAACTGAACCTGAACGATTATGTGAGCGATAAGGTGGGCCTACCTACCTTGAACGATATCATGGAGGAACTCGACAAGCCGGGCTTGGACCGCCGCAAGGGCATCAAGGTGTTCGAGTTCGACCCAACCATCCACGTGATCGAGGATGTGAAGGAGGGACAGGTCTATCCAGGTATCGTCACCAACGTCACCAATTTCGGCGCATTTGTCGACATAGGGGTGAAGGAGAATGGTTTGGTGCATATCTCCCAGATGGCGGATCGTTTCGTCAGCAACCCTGCCGATGTGGTCTCCCTGCACCAACATGTGGAGGTGAAGGTCATCAATGTGGATTTGGAGCGGAAAAGGATACAATTATCCATGGTCCTGTGATTCCCCCGATCGTCCGTAATGCATCATCGTATGTCTGTTTGATCATCGTAGGGACGCAAGATATTGCGTCTCCGTATGATGATATAAATCATTGATGTTTTGCCCGTCGGTTTACCCGTTCATTGCGTATATACAAAAAAAATGGGATACCCATGAAATCCATGGATATCCCATTTTTTATCGTTTCGTGTTTCGTTATAGTCCGAACAGAGGACGGATCACCTCTTCTTGTAGGATGAAGAATCCTGCTCCGGAGAGGTATCCGATGAGGGCGAGGAGCGAGATGTTCTTCAGGTACCATCCGAAGTCCACCTTCTCGAGACCCATGACAACGACACCGGCCGCTGAACCGATGATCAGGATGGAACCGCCGACGCCTGCGCAGTAAGCCAAGAACATCCAGAACACACCGTCCGTGGCGAATACACCTGTTGCGGCGATGTCATACATACCCATGCAACCTGCCACCAATGGCACATTGTCCACGATGGAGGAGAGCACACCGATGATGATGTCGATGAGGTATGGATTGCCTACCGTCTTGTCGAGGAAGTCCGCCAATTCGGCGAGGATTCCGGCACATTGCAGGGCGTTTACCGCCATCAGGATGCCGAGGAAGAAGAGGATAGTGGTGAAGTCCACTTTCTTCAATACCACGGAGATCCTAGCCTTCGCGTTCTCTGGCACCTGTTTCTTATTGTGGTAGAGCAATTCCGTGTATACCCAGAGCACACCTAAGCCGAACAATACGCCGATGAATGGAGGAAGGTGTGTGATGGTCTTGAAGATTGGCACGAAGACCAAGGCTCCGATTCCGAGGATGAATATCGTCTTTCTTTCCTTATCGGTGATGATGTCCGCCGTGTTGGCGCTGTTGTTGGCATTTTTAGGAGCCACGACATCTCCCTTGATGGTGATGGTCTCTATCATCAATGGAACGATCATGGCGAATAAGGAAGGAATGAACAGGTTCGGGATCACGCCTGCGGTGGTGATGTTGCCCTTCACCCAGAGCATGATGGTGGTCACGTCACCGATAGGGGAGAAGGCTCCACCTGCGTTGGCGGCGATGACGATCAGGCAGGCGAATCTCCACCTCTCTGACTTGTCCGCGACGAGTTTGCGGAGCAACATGACCATCACGATGGTGGTCGTGAGGTTGTCCAATACGGCTGACATGAAGAAGGTGATGAAGGAAAGCATCCACAAGAGTTTCTTCTTGTCCTGCGTGGTGATCCTGTCTGTGATGATGGAAAATCCTCTGTGCGCGTCGATAAGCTCGACGATGGTCATCGCACCCATGAGGAAGAACAATGTGGAGGCCACATCTCCGAGTCCTTCAATGATTTGTACTTCGGTCACGTATTTGATGACCTTCTCGTGGAGGTCTGGCAATGATGCCACCGCGTCTCCTAGACTGCTTAGGTTGAAATGCTCGATGAATTCTGAACTTGCCAGTAGGATGGGTTCTGCGTTTAGCACGTAGATGGTCCAGAGAATGGCGCATAATAGCAGTGCCGATGCCGCCTTGTTAACCTTTAGCGGATGTTCCATCGCGATACTGGAGTATCCGATCAGGAACACTACAATCATTAAAATTTCCATTGTTGTTTTAATTGTTTACGTTACAGTGGTTATCATTTTAGAAACCACCTCATGTTTCTCTTTTTCTTGCAAGCGCGAAATTAATCTTTTTTTGGAATATTTATTCATTTGAAGGGAGACATTTTCCCGCCATGTTGAAAAAAAAGAGGGAAGACGTTGTCATCTTCCCTCCCTGTGATGTGTAAGTCCCTTCCTTTCGGAGGTCTTCTTGTTATCTGTTCAATTTGAAGTTCACCGGCAACCTAAAGAAGGATGCACAAGGTCTGTCGTTGTTCATGGCAGGAGTCCACTTAGGCATGCTTTTAACCACGCGGATAGCCTCCTCATCCAATGCTTTATCCACAGGACGCATTACTTTGACATCCCTGATTTCTCCGGTCTTTCCGACGACGAAGCTAACGATTACAGTACCCTCTATGCCTTCATCCGCTGCGATTGACGGATAAGTCAAGTTGTTCTTGAGGAAATTCGTCAACGCTTCCTTTCCGCCAGGGAATGACGCCTTCTTTTGTACCTTTACGACAGGGACATCATCCGGATCCTCTTCTCCACCGTCATTGATAAGCGTTTGGGTTGGAATTTCGACTTTTCCCTTTTGATCTTCGTCTTGTGCTTCGACCTTACTATCTGTCTTCTTGTCATTGTCGACCTCCACGATTTCTGGTACTTCCGGAGTCTCTTGTTGTTGCTGCTCCGGTTCTGGCTCCGGTTCTGGCTCTGGTTCGTCTTGATTGGTGTTATCTATCTCCTCGTCATCGGTCGCCCTTGTAACTACTTCATCTATGTTAAACTCAGTCGCATTGCTCTTCGACCATTCGAAGAGTATGTAGGTGAAACCAAGAGTGATGACAAGACCAATCAAGGTGAACATTGAACGTTTATTGTTCAAGTCTGCTTGGGGTGATTTCTTAATTCTCATGATATATTCTTTTTTATTTAATTTCCCGTTTGATTACTTCGTTGTGCAAATGTAATATTTCTTGTGGAATTAATCTCTCAAATCCATCATTTTTTTTAGTTAAGACTCGGCAGATTGGAATATTCTTTCGAGTAACGAATCATTTGCTTGACGAATGTTTCATCATATTTCACTTGTATGTCGATGATATTCTTTTCGTTATCATATATCGGCTCGTATCTTGGGTTGACGAATCCCTTGTAAGGGGCGATGTTCAGGGCTGCGTAACGTTCGCGGATTTCCTTGTGGATTTTCGGGTCCACCTTCACGCCGTAGGTTTCGACCAGTTGCTTGGCTGCGTTGAAATCCCCTTCCGATTTAATGCGTTGTATTTCAGCCAACAACTCTCCGATGAGTCCTCTCATCGCATCGTAGTCGTTGATGACCACGAATGTCTTGCCGTCCCTTTCCTTCAGTTCCACGATGTTCTTCGCCTTGCCGTGTTCGTATACCCATTGCGCGATGAGCTGGCGGTTGCGCATGTGTGCCTCCTCGATGTTGTTACCCAATTCGATTCGGGTGAGTTGGGTGAGCATGCCGTTCATCATGTACTTGTAATACTCTGCTTTATAGGCCTCCATGTTAGGCAATAGGCCTAGCTCCACCATCTTAGGGTCTGCCGCGTAGTAGAGTCCGAAGAGGTCGGCGCGCGCCTCCTCGATAGTGGCGCCGTAGGCTCTCAAGGCGTCTTGGCTCACGCCAGGAAGCAGTTGACCCGAACCATGACCGAGGCATTCGTGCAGGTCGGTGTGCAGGTTGTCCGATTGGTAACCGTACTTCTCGATGCGTTCCCTCTCCTCGTCGCTCCACACGAACTCCTCGTTGAATCCGTTGCCATGTGCGGCCTTGTCGTAGGCTTCCGTGATGTTCTCCAGCGTGACGGATTTCGAACCGTGCATCTGGCGGATCCAGTTGGCGTTAGGCAGGTTGATGCCTATCGGTGTGGCTGGATGGCAGTCTCCACCGAGCATGGCGGCTGTGATGACCTTGGCGGTGACTCCGTTCACGCTGTCTTTCTTGAAGCGTGGGTCCACCGGCGAGTGGTCTTCGAACCATTGCGCGTTCTGGCTGATGGTGATGGTCCTTTGTGTCGCCTCGAGGTTCTTGAAGTTGACGACGGACTCCCAGCTGGCCTTGATGCCTAGCGGGTCTCCGTAGGTCTCGATGAATCCGTTGACGAAGTCGATGCGTGACTCCGTGTCCTCCACCCAGAGGATGCTGTATTCGTCGAATGTCAGCAGGTCACCGGTCTCGTAGTAGTCTATCAATGAGTTGATCACCTTCTTCTGCGCATCGTTCTCCGCCACTTCGGCGGCTTTTTCCAGCCAGCCCACGATCTTCTCGATGGCGGCGGAGTACATGCCTCCGACCTTCCATTGCTTCTCCACGATCTTGCCGTTCTCCTTCATGAGCTTGCTGTTCAGACCGTAGGAGAGTGGGGTGGTGTCGTTCGGATCCCTCATCTTATCGTAGAAGGCGTCCACCTCCTTCTCCGTCACCCCTTCGTAGTAGTTGTTGGCAGATGTCTTGATGAGGTCTTCCCCCTCTGTTTGGTTCACTCTTTTTGCGTAGAGGTTCTTGTCGAACATGACAGGGGTGATGGCCTTCAGCATCTTCTCCACGTCGTTGTCGTACTCCTTGATGGGAAGTTTGTCCGGCGATATGGAGCGGACTACCATCTCGAAGTAGGCTTGGTTGAAGTTCGGCTCGAACTTATCCGTGGCGTAGTGGTGGTGGATTCCGTTGGAGAACCATACCCTTTTCAGGTAGGTGACCATCTCCTCGAAGTCCTTGTTGTTCCTGTCGCCGGCGTAGTTGAGGAATATGGCTTCCAATGTCCTGCGTATCGTCAGGTTGTATTTGTTGTTCTGGTCGTAGAGGATGTCCCTGCCTTCCAAGGCGGCCTGTGAGAGGAAATAGATGAGTTTCTTTTGGTTGAGACTCAACGATTCGAAGTCCGGCACTTTGTAGCGCAGGATTTCCAAATCCGCGAATCTGTCCACTTTGTATTCGAACTCCGTCTCCACGGCGGCGTTTGTCGCTTTGTCTCCCTCGCTGGAGCAAGAGCCTATTAAGGTTGTAGTCATAAGCAATAATGCAGTTTTTAGTTTCATATATCTTAGTGTTATCGTGTGTTTCTGGCATCGATGTTCTCCTCCAGATACCACGTGCCTTTCTTCAGTCTGTAGGCGTCGTAGGTGAAGTCCGGACCGTAGTAGACGTGTATGTCCTTGTAGCCGGGCTCGATGGGGGATAGGTGGTCGAAGATGATCCGTTTGGAGGATGCGTCGTAGTTGAGTGCTATCTTAGCCTCCGCGCTGTATTCGAGGATGATCCTGGAGTCGTTCTTCCCTTTCTTTTCGAAGACCATCTTCCCGAGCGAGGCGTTGCCCCTTCCGTCGATGTTGAGGGTCTCGATGATCTTGTAGTCGGATGCGGCGTTGTAGCCAGACCATCCCAGTGCCACGTAATAGTTTCCTCCCCTGTTTTTTACAGGAAACACTTTGTAGTATAGTGCTCCGTACCAATCGGTCGTGGCGATCTTGCCCTGTTGGGAGGGCAGGTATGCTTCCCTGGATAGTGTGAGGGGTGTGGTGGTGACTTTGTTCTTGCTTTTTACTTGAATGAATCCTCCGTACCCGTGGGTACGGTCGGTGTAGGGGAAAGACCAGGTGTAGATCCTCACCTTCTTGTCGTCCGAGTATATCTTGCCTAGGTTGGCGATTTTCTCGAACGGGTAGGTGAAGGAGTTCTCGTCTTTCAGCGTTTCGCCTAATGTGGCTTGCACCTCTCTGTTGAGTTGGTCTTTTATGCTATCCACCTCGCAGTTCTTCAGGGAGTCGAAGAGCACGGCCAGCCGTTCTTCATTTATCTCCGCATGGAGGGTGAAGGTGGCGAAAAGGGGTAATATGGCGAGTAGTCTATGCTTCATGGTCTTCTCTCCGCGGGGTCTCTGGGGCCTCCTCGCTTTGCTTGCTTAGTATCTCTTCGAATGTGTTCCAGAGGGTGTCGTCGGGCGTGGGTGCCACGATGTTTATCTCCTTCTTCGACACGGGGTGTATGAACCGTATGTTGCGGGCATGCAGGCTGATGCCTCCGTCCTTGTTGGAACGGTCGAACCCGTACTTGAGGTCTCCGCGGATTGGGCATCCGATGTGCGCCAGCTGGGCGCGTATCTGGTGGTGGCGCCCCGTCATGAGGTCTATCTCCAGCAGATAGTATTTGTCCGACTGGGCGATGATTTTATAGCTGAGTTTGGATCGTTTCGAATCCTTGACCTGCTTGTCGTACACGAAGGTCTTGTTCATGCGCTCGTTGCGTACGAGGTAATGGGTGAGCAGTTCCTCCTCTTGGGGCGGACGGTTCTTGACGATGGCCCAGTAGCGTTTGGTGAGGTCGTGGGTGCGGAACATCTCGTTCAGGCGGCTGAGCGCCTTGGATGTCTTCGCGAAGACGACGACTCCGCTGACGGGCCGGTCCAGGCGGTGGGTCACACCGATGAAGACGTTCCCAGGCTTGGCGTACTTCTCCTTGAGGTATGCCTGCACCATCTCCGAGAGGGGCGTGTCGCCCGTCTTATCGCCCTGCACGATCTCCGTGCAGCTCTTGTTCACGATGATGATGTGGTTGTCTTCGTATAGGATGTCCATTGTGCTTCCTGATTTATTTTTCTCCTCTTTGCCTTACCGCCTCATAGATCATCACGCCGGCCGCCACGGAGACGTTGAGGGAGGATATCTTGCCTAGGATAGGTATGCTGACCATCTCGTCGCAGATGCGCAGCACTTCAGGGGAAACGCCCTTGTCCTCCGCTCCCATGACGATGGCGACGGGGTCCTTCATGTTGGATTCCGTGTAGGGCAATGTGCCTTTCTCGCTGGCGGCGATGATCCGTATGCCGCATTTCTTCATGAACTTGAGGGCGGATGTCAGGCTGCTCTCCTTGCAGACGGGCAACGTGTGGAGCGCTCCCGCCGAGGTCTTGATGGCGTCCGCGTTGACGGAAGCGCCTCCCTTCACGGGGATGATGATCGCATCGACTCCTGCGCATTCGCAGGTGCGGGCGATGGCGCCGAAGTTGCGCACGTCCGTCACACCGTCCAGGACGACGAAGAAGGGCACCTTCCCTTGCTCGTAGAGGAAGGGTACGAGGTCCGCCACCAGCTGATAGTCCGTCTGGCTCACGAAGGCGATGGCCCCCTGGTGGTTCTTGTGCGTGTAACGGTTGAGCCTCTCGAGCGGCACGCGTTGTATCTGTATGGCGTTGTGGCCCTTCACCGCGTTGAGCAGCTCCTTGGCCAGTTCGCTCTGCATATCGTTCTTGATGATGATCTTGTCGATCTGCTTGTCCGAATGGATGGCTTCGATGATGGCGCGTATGCCAAATATCATCTCGTTCTCTTTCATGCTTCCTACGTTTTTACTTGTTTAAGTCTAACAGGCCCTCCGGCAAATCCATGCTCATCGTCCTCTTCTCGTCGTCGATTTCAATGATGTATTCGTCGGTGGCGGGGATGTAAAACTCTTCGCCTTGGGAATCGGTCACGAGGAAGAGCACGTTCTCGGACGTGTCGTCCACAGCTTCTATCTCACCGATCTCCGCCCCGTTCTCGTCGAAGACCTTGAAGCCGATGTAGTAGTCCACGCCTTCCACCTCGTCCTGCCCGATCTCTTCCGGCACATGCCTCTTCTCGATGAAGATGGGCGCCTTGACCAGCTCCTGCGCCTCCTCGGCGGAGTCGATCCCCTCGAACTTCACCAGTGCGGTCTCATCGTTTTTGATGCGGATCTCGTCGACGAAGAAGGGCACGTATATGCCGTCCAACTCGCAGATGAGGCAGGGAGGTTCCGCCTCGTCGAAGATGTCGGTCTTGTAGGTGAACGCCAGTTCTCCCCGAAGCCCGTGCGTCTTCACGATCTGCCCGATCTGCATGATGTCATCCCTCGTTATCATAACTCTTTTTTTTGCTCTACAAAAATAGTGTTTTTAGATGATATTTTTCCCAATGTGCATCGTTTATGGCTCGTTTTTTTATTTGGACAGACTATTTTGTTACTTTTGTGCGTTATTAAAAAGTGGCTTGGATTATGTCTAACACGAAGGATGGACGTTTGTTCCATAGGGTTTTCAAGGAGTTCAAGTGTGCGGTTGAACGCTATGGCTTGATTGAGGAGGGTGACCATATCCTGGTGGGTCTCTCCGGCGGGAAGGACTCGCTGGCTCTGCTGGAGCTCTTGGGACAATACAAGCGTACGGGTCACGTGGGTTTCTCGATGACCGCCCTGCACGTCTCGATGAGCAATATCCCGTACCAGTCTGATATGGAGTATCTCCGTTCTTTCGCGGAGCGGTGTGGGGCTTCGTTCCTCCATTCGGTCACCTCCTTTGACATGTCCACCGATAGGCGCAAGACCCCTTGCTTCCTCTGCTCGTGGAGCCGCCGCAAACGGTTCTTCGATGTGGCGAAGGAACTGGGTTGCAGGAAAATGGCCTTGGGGCATCATAAGGATGACATCCTTCGCACACTGTTGATGAACCTCACGTTCCAAGGCTCGTTCGGTACGATGCCTCCGTTGCTGAAGATGGATAAGTTCGACATGACCATCATCCGTCCGATGGCCTTGATCGAGGAGCATGAACTGGCTGAGTTGGCGGAGGCGCACCAATATGTGAGGCAGAAGGCGCTTTGCCCGTACGAGACGGCTTCCCATCGTGAGACCATGAAGGAGGTGATGGATCGGTTGTCGGAGATGAACCCGAACGTGAAGGGTAGTATGTGGAATGCGATGGAGAATGTTCAATTGGATTATCTTCCGAAAAAAATATTGTCGAATGAGTGATAAGGTATTTATATATGGCTTAAGATCGGGAAGGCTTTTGGGTAGGGTCTTGTTGCTCCTGTGTCTCTTTCTATGGACCTCCAATGTCTGTTCGCAACGGTATGTGAACAAGGCATATACGCCGGACATCAAGACGATTCAGGTCTATTTGAACGCAGACCAACTGGACCTTCCTGTGATCCGTATGGGCTCGGACGACCATGTGACGGTGGCCTTTGACTGGATGTCGCATAAGTACCGCCATCTCGCCTATAGGGTCAGATACTGCAATGCGGACTGGACGCTCTCCAATCTGGAGGAGATGGAGTATATGGAGGGATTGAACGAGGTTGTCATCGAGGATCCGTATATCTCCATGAACACTACGTTCGATTATTCCCACTATGAGTTCACACTGCCGAACGATGATGTGAAGCTGACGCTTTCGGGCAATTACATCGTTCAGGTCTATGATACGGACGATCCTTCGTCGAACCTTCTCGTGGCTTGCTTCTCCCAACAGGATCCTAAGGTGAAGATTGTCGGGGAAGTGGATGGCAGGTCTATCTACGGGGTCAACAAGGAGTATCAGCACCTCTCGTTCGAACTTTTTTATCAGGGCAATTTCAATGCATTGCCTGATGAACTGACGGTGGTCGTCCGTCAGAATGGCAGGCGTGACAATGAGGTGTACGGTTTGAAACCCACGTATGTGAAGCCGGAGTCCCTGGTCTTTGATGATGAGCGAAACCTCTCGTTCGAGGGGGGCGTGCAGTACAACGTGGCCGACTTCTCCCACCGTTTCCGTTACAGCGGTTGTGTGGAGCGTATCTCCTACCACAATCCGTACTACCATGTGGAGATGCGTCCGGGTGAGATGTCGGACGGGAAGACTTCGGTGTTCAGGAAGGATGTGAACGGGGGGTACTTGGTGCACCAGCAGGATGTTTGGAGCAATGCTGAGGTGGATTATTCCGTCGTGCATTTCACCTATCCCCTCGAAGACCCTTGGCTGGATGGCGCACTCTATGTCTCTGGCGCCTTCAACGACGGACGCTTGGACGAATCGAATAAAATGGTCTATAACTATGATCGCCACCAGTATGAATTGAGCGTTGTGCTGAAGAATGGTGGCTATAATTTCCAGTATCTTTTCGTGCCGGCGGGACTCACCTCAGGGCTGAATTCACGTGCCGAGGGTAGTTTCTGGGAAACGGAGAACGAGTATCAGGTATATGTCTACTATAGACCTCTTGGCTCTGACCATGACCGCTTGGTCGGTTTCGAGAGAATACTCTCCGAATGATGCCTCCCCTATTCAAGATTGACTACGTCAAACTAACATTTCATAATTCATAATTCAAAATTCATAATTCTCTACATGTTTACCTTTGAGAACGGTGGCAGACTGATGTCGCAGAAGTCGCCGTCCAGGTATTTGTAGTATCCGGCGATCGCCACCATGGCTCCGTTGTCTGTCGTGTAGGAGAATTTAGGGATATGGATCTTCCACTTGTATCGTCTCGCATGGTCTTCGAATGCGGCGCGCAGTCCCGAATTGGCTGACACTCCGCCCGCCACAGCCACTTCCTTGATGCCATAGGCTTTCACTGCCTTCCTGAGCTTGTCCATGAGGATGTCGATGACAGTACTCTGCAACACGGCGCATAGGTCCTGTTGACGCTCCTGCACGAAGTTAGGGTTCTTCTGTATCTCGTCCCGAAGCAGGTAGAGGAAGGAGGTCTTCAATCCGCTGAAACTGTAGTTGAAGTCAGGGATCTGTGGCTTATGGAGTGTGAACGCTTTCGGGTCACCCTCCTTGGCGAGACGGTCTATGACGGGACCTCCGGGGTAGGGCAGTCCCATGACCTTGGCGCATTTGTCGAAGGCCTCGCCTGCGGCGTCGTCGATGGTCTGTCCGATGATCTCCATCTCCTTGTAGCTCTTCACCAAGACGATTTGAGAGTTGCCTCCCGAAACGAGCAGGCAGATGAACGGGAAGTTAGGCAGTTCCTTCTCTTCGTCCTTCGTTTGGATGAAGTGTGCGAGGATGTGCGCCTGCAGGTGGTTCACGTCGACCAACGGTATGTCTAGCGCCAGGGAAAAACCTTTCGCGAAGGAGGTTCCGACGAGCAACGACCCCATCAGTCCCGGACCTCTGGTGAACGCGATGGCGTTGAGGTCCTCCTTTCGGATGCCGGATTGCCGGATGGCTTCCGACACGACCGGTATGATGTTCTGTTGATGGGCGCGTGAGGCCAGTTCGGGTACGACGCCACCGTATGATTCGTGTACTTTCTGGCTCGCTATCACGTTGGATAATAGGTATCCGTCGCTGATGACGGCGGCTGATGTGTCGTCGCAAGATGACTCTATCGCTAAGATGTTGATCATTTCCTTGACTCTTTTATTTTTGTGGACGCGAAATTACAAATTCCTTTTTCACATTCCAACCTTCGGGAATCCTATTTTCTCCGTATTCTTCGGGCAATGACTCCGTGCAGATGAATACGCCCTGTTCCGCCACGTCGTTCAGCCAAGTCAGTGTGTATCCTGCCCATCGCTTGAATCCGACGCTCACCTTCTTCAGTTTGCCGCATTCGCTGAACATTCCGTTGTAGCACCTTTCCGCCAGTTCCTCGGCAGGTAGTGCGGGCGCCTCTTCCAGTTTTTCGCATTTGCTGAACATGCCCGCGTAGCAGTTGTCCGCCAAGGAGGTCGCTGGCAATTCGGGCGCTTTCTCCAGGTTCACGCATAGTAGGAACATGAGGTTGTAGCAGTTGTCCGCCAAGATGGTCGCCGGCAATTGTGGCGCATGGTTGAGCTGACCGCAGTTGGCGAACATCCAGGCGTAGCAGCTCTTGGCCAATTGGGTAGCGGGTAGCTGTGGCGCTTGTCTCAGTTGGCTACAGTTCTTGAACATCTCCGCATAGCATTCATCCGCTAATATGGCGGCGGGTAACGGTTTCGCCTCTGTCAGGCCCTCGCACCCGCTGAACATGCTCCGGTAGCATCCCTTCGCCAGCGTGGTCGCTTGGAGGTCTGGGGTCTCCTTCAAATTCAGGCAACCCTTGAACATCTTCTCGTAGCAATGCGCCTTCATCTCGGTGGCTGGCAGTTGAGGCGCTTCCGCCAGCGATGCGCAGTTGCAGAACATGGACTCGTAGCATAGTTCGGACATCTGCGTGGCGGGCAGTTGTTGGGTCCGCTCCAAACTCCTGCAGTTGGCGAACATCCAGGCGTAGCACTCCCTCTCCATGATGGTGGCAGGCAGCTTAGGCATTTCCGCGAGTTGTGCGCAGGAGAGGAACATTCCCCAATAGCACTTCTCCTTCAGCGTCGTGGCGGGTAGTTCGGGCGCATGACGAAGGGCCACGCATTTCTCGAACATGGAGTTGTAGCAACCTTTCGCCAGCTCGGTGGCGGGTAGCTCGGGTGCGTTGGTGAGCGCACCGCAACCTGCGAACAGGGAACTGTAGCAATAGTCGTATAGCTTTTTTGCGGGTAGTGCGGGTGCGCTGATGAGCCCCTTGCAGTCCCTGAACATGTTGGAGTAGCATTTGTCCATCAGCTTCTTCGCCGGTAGCTCGGGGGCTTTCTCTATGCCTTTGCAGGCTTCGAACATTCCTCGGTAACACCCCTCTTCCATCTTCTTTGCGGGTAGCTGTGGCGCCTCTTTCAGTTGGCTGCACCCGCAGAACATGTTGGAATAGCACCTCTTGGTCAGCCCTTTCGAGGGTAGCTCGGGTGCGCTGACGAGCCCTTGGCAATAGGCGAATAATTGGTAGAAACAATAATCGTTGGGGATCTTCTTGCTGCTTCCCTTCCCGTAGACGAGGCTCATGATATTGCCTGAGGCGGATATCTTCCCTTCGATGACGAACTTCGTGTAGTCTTTCTCCCCGACGGAGAATCCTTGCGGATTGTCTCCCTTGAGGTATATCTTTTCTCCTGTCCCCTTGAATGTGATCTTTCCGCCGCTGCTCAGCTCTTTCCATGTCTTCTTGTTATCGTCCGAATAGAGGATCTGGGGATGGCTTTCCCCTTGGCTGATTACGCTGACGACCGCATTGTCGCTCTCTGATTGGAAACATAAAAGTTCTCTTGACGAGGCGAACCCTATTGTCGCCAAAAATTGCGAGAATAACACTGATATTGTTTTTAACATATTGTATATTAATTATTTAATTATAACTGTAGCCTGATTGATCATGCTAATTCTATGATATGTCGTACCTGGGCGATATGCTATTGATCAAATAGCGTCTTCCTCCTTGTCCGTTTCGCAAATTTAGTTCGTTTTTTGTAAAAATACGCTTCTTGTGCGCTTTTTATGTTTCTGCCTTATCTTTCTGCCATCTTTCTGCCCTACCTTTTTGCAAAATACGATTTTTCTGTCGAAATTTGCCTAAAAAAAGATAAGGTATGAGTGCTAACGAAAACGTTGAGGCGAGCAAGAAGAAAGAGAAGGAGAACCCGTTTGTCAGTATCGTGTTCAATATTGTCATTCCGGTGATTGTTTTGTCTAAATTGACATCCGCTGACAAGTTGGGCCCTGTCTATGGTCTTATCGTCGCCTTGGCTTTCCCTACCGTCTACTTCATCTATGATTTCCTGAAGAGACATAATACGAATTTCATCTCCATCGTGGGCTTCGTGAGCATCCTGCTGACGGGCATCATCGGTGTGTTCGAGTTCCCGAGCGAGTGGATCGCCTACAAGGAGGCTTCGGTCCCTTTCCTTATCGGTCTGGCTATCCTCATCTCTCTGAAGACGCCTTATCCGTTGGTCCGTAAACTGTTGTACAATGATAATCTGATGGATGTGCAGTTGGTGGACCGCATCCTGGACGAGAAGAATAAAAGGGAGGAGTTCGATAGGGTGTTGGTGAATTCCACCTACCTCTTGGCGCTCTCTTTCCTGGTCTCCACGATCACGAACTTCGTCTTGGCCAAGGTGGTGATCCATAGCCCGTCGGGTACGGAGGCTTTCACGCAGGAGTTGGCGAAGATGACCGCCTTGAGCTTGCCGGTGAACGCTTTGCCTGCCACCGTGGTGATGATGTTCGCCTTGTGGTACCTGATCAGCAACCTGAAGAAGACTACGGGCCTGACCATGGAGGAGATGCTGGCTCCCGAACTGAGGGAGAAGATGGACGACTCTTCGAAAGGGAAGTCCGAAAAGGATAGTAGTGAGGAGAATAAAGAATAACGAATAATGGGACGGGACGCATGATGCGTCTCGTTTTTTATCGAATGGGTCCTGCTTGCGTCGGGACCTGCAATGAAAGGAGATTTTTATGTATAGGATTTCGGAAATCGCTGAGATGGTCGGTGGTCGTTTGATGGGCGACCCTGATGCGTGTGTGTGCAGATTGTTGTTGGACAGCCGTTTGCTCTCTTTCCCGGAGGACACGTTGTTCGTGGCTGTCAAGTCTAGCCGAGACGACGGACATAACTATATCGAGGATTTGTATCGCCGCAATGTGCGTTGCTTCATGGTCTCCCATGACGCTTCGGAATATGGGCAGTTCACAGACGCTTGCTTCGTCGTGGTGAAGGATACGGTCGCTGCCTTGCAACGCCTGACCGCTGTGCATAGGTCCCGCTTCAACGTCCCTGTGATCGGTATTACGGGTAGCAACGGAAAGACCATCGTGAAGGAGTGGTTGTACCAACTTCTCCATGCGGATTACCGGATCACCCGTTCGCCTCGTAGTTATAACTCGCAGATCGGTGTGCCGCTCTCTGTCTGGGAGATGGATGAGTCGACTCAGCTGGGCATCTTCGAGGTGGGTATTTCCCAAGTGGGCGAGATGGCTAACCTCGCGCCGATCGTCGCACCTTCCATCGGTGTCTTCACCAATTTGGGCGAGGCGCACCAACAGAACTTCTCCTCCCTCAAACAGAAGTGCATCGAGAAGATGAAACTCTTCGAGGGATGCGGCACGATTGTCTATGGCAAGGATGATAAGCTTGTGGATATCTGCGCGCAACAGATGCACCCGAACGCCCGTTTCATCACTTTCGGCAAGCAAAAGGATGCCACGGTGCAGATACTGGAACAGAAGGTCGAGCGGGATGCCACATCCGTCTCTTACCTCTACAACGGTAAGAAGTACGGAGTCGTCGTGCCTTTCACCGATTACGCCTCCCTCGATAACGCGCTGCATTGCGTGTGCGTCTTGTTCGCCTTGGGCTTCGATCCAAAGAAGGTCAGCGAGCGCATGTCCGAACTGGAGTCCGTGGCTATGCGCATGGAGGTGAAGGACGGTGAGAAGGATTGTCTCCTGATCAATGATAGCTATAACTCTGACATCAACGCTTTAGGTATCGCCTTGGATTTCCTCTCGCAGCAGGCGGATTCTAAGAAGTTGCGTAAGACGTTGATCCTCTCCGATATCTTTCAGACGGGTAGGGAGATCGATGAACTATATTGCGACGTCGCCGCCCTGGTGGAGGAGAAGCAGGTGGAGCGCTTCATCGGTATCGGCCATGATATATCCGCGCATGAGAAGTGCTTCGATGTGCCGGAGAAGTCTTTCTTCCCTGATACGGAGAGTTTCATGCATCATATCGACTCTTTCAACTTCGAGCATGAGGCGATTCTCCTGAAGGGTTCCCGCAAGTTCCGCTTCGAGACGATCACGGACAAACTGGCTAAGGTGGTGCATGAGACCGTCTTGGAGGTGAATCTATCCGCTTTGGTGAATAACTTCAACTACTTCCGCTCTTTCCTGAAGCCGGGCACGAAGATGATGAGCATGGTGAAGGCGAACGCCTACGGTAGCGGAGACATCGAGGTGGCCCGCACCCTGCAGCAGAATGGTTGCGACTATCTGGCGGTGGCGGTGGCGGACGAGGGCGCCGTGCTGCGTAGCGAGGGCATCCATATCCCTATTGTGGTGATGAACCCTGAGCCGAATAGCTTCCATAAGATATTTGAATATAACCTTGAGCCTGAAGTATATAGCTTCTCCCTTCTGAATCGTATGATTTCGGAGGCGAGCAAACTAGGCATCACGGATTACCCTATCCACCTGAAACTGGATACGGGTATGCATCGGCTGGGCTTCGAGATGAAGGATCTGGACGAACTGATCACGGTCTTGAAGGCGCAGAAGTGCGTGAAGCCTCGCTCGGTCTTCTCCCATCTGTTCGGCTCGGACGATGCGATGTTCGATGAATATACGAAGAAGCAGATCGCGCTCTTCACGGAGATGAAGGATAAGATATTCCAAGCTTTCCCATATAAGATCATGGCTCATATCCTGAACTCGGCTGGCATCGAACGATTCAGCGAGTATCAGTTCGATATGGTGCGCTTGGGCATCGGACACTATGGCATGAGTGCGGTGGATTCGAGCCGTTTGGAGGAGGTCTGCACGCTGAAGACGAATATCCTGCAGATACGTAAGGTGCCGGCTAGCGAGACGGTCGGTTATAGCCGCAAAGGGGTGTTGACCCGCGATTCCATCATCGGTGCCATCCCTATCGGTTATGCGGATGGGTTCAACCGTAAGCTGGGCAACCGCAACGGCAAGGTCTTGGTCAATGGCTGTTTCGCTCCGATCGTGGGTAATGTCTGCATGGATGTCTGCATGATCGATCTGACGGACGTGCCGAATGTGAAGGAGGGCGACTCGGTCATCCTCTTCGGCAAGGGACACCCGATCCAAGGCGTGGCGGATACGTTAGGCACCATCTCATACGAGGTGCTGGCGGGTATCTCCAAGCGTGTGAAGCGTGTGTATTATCGTGAGTGATATTGTCGCGGATAATTTTATGGGGGAGTAGGTGGTGCTTGAAACTTCTTACTCCCCTTTGTTTTGGCTCTTGACGTACTGCGAAGGGGTCATGCCGTACTTCTCCGAGAAGCAGTTGCTGAAGTATTTAGGGTCGGAGAATCCCACGTTGTAGGCGACGTCGGCGATGTTGTGCTTGCCGCTTGCCAGGATATCCGCGGCGTGTTGCAGCCTGACCGCCTTGATGTATTCGGACGGGGAGCAGCCTGTGATGGCTTTGAACTTGCGGAAGAGCTGCACGCGGCTCAACGCAGTCTTCTCGGCGAGGAACTCGACAGAGAGGTTTCCGTCTGAGATGTTGTCCGAGATGGTTTGGTTTATCTTGCGCAGGAAAGCGTCTTCCTGGCTTTCCGGAATCTCTAGCTTCGGTGTGTTGAGGATATTCTTCCTGATGTGTTCCCTTTGCAATTCCTTGTTTTTGAGCAGGGTGGATACTTTCGCCTTGAGGATGTTCTCGTTGAATGGTTTCGTCACGTAGTCGTCCGCACCGTAGTTGATACCGTCTATCTGGTTGTCTACGCTCGCCTCGGTGGTGAGGAGGATGACAGGGATATGTTGCGTGAGCGGTTCGTTCTTGATGTGGTGGCAGAGGGTCTTTCCGTCCATCTCAGGCATGACGATGTCCGATATGATGATGTCGGGGATCTCCGCCGTGGCGATCTCCAGGGCTGAAGCACCGTTGCTGGCGCATCGTACGTCGTACCAGTCCGAGAAGAGCTCGTTGAGGTAGGTGCGTATCTCTTCGTTGTCGTCCACGATGAGGAGCTTGTATTGCTTGCTCGTGCTGCTCTTTTCCACGTCCGGCGTGATCGTATGGGTCGTGTTCGCACATCCCTCCTGTTGCTTGAGTTCCCCTTTCGGGAAGTGGATGGTGAAGGTGGTGCCTTTCCCTTTTTGGCTGGCGATCTCCCAGTGCCCGTTGTTTTGTATGATGAACTCGTGGCAGATCATTAACCCTAGACCGGAGCCTTTTTCGTTGTTGGTGCCGAAGGTGGAGCTGAGGTGGTTTTCCTGGCTTAGCTTCCTGATTTGCTCTCCGTCCATGCCTATTCCGTTGTCTTGGATGGACCATAGGATGCTTCCTTGCTCGTCGCTGATGCGTATGTTGATCTTACCTCCCTGCGGAGTGAACTTGATGGCGTTGCTGAGCAGGTTGCGTATGATGGAGGATACCATTCTTTGGTCTATGTGCGACGAATTGTTCGTGTTGTTTTGTATGGTCACCTCAATCCCCTTTTCGGAGAGTAGGTTCTGCAGTAACGTCACGCTTTCCTTGGAGAGTGCGTCCAGGTAATAGTCTGACGGAGAGAATAGTATGGTGTTGTTTTGTATTCTGGCCCATTCCAAGAGGTTCTCCATCTGGTCTTGTAGGTTCTTGGCCGACTTGAATGTCTGCTGCACCTTCTTGTTCCGTTCCTCGTCATCGTACTGTCTGTTCGGGTTGGTGAGCAGGGAGAGGTTGCCGACGATGGCGGTGATTGGGTTGCGCAGGTCATGCGCGATGATGGACATGATGCGGTCCTTGAGGTTCAGCGTCTCGTCCAGTTTCCTGTTCTGTTGTTCGATTTTCTCGTTCTTGGTTCGTAGCTCGTCCGTGCGTTGGGCCACGATCCTTTCCAGCACTTCCTGCTTCTGCTTCAGCCTTTTTTCCCTCAGTTTCAGGACGAGGTGGAAGACGAGGAAGACGCTTAGCAGGCAGAGGGCTCTGAACCACCATGTTTGCCACCATGCGGGAGCGATGATGATGGTGAGTGGCTTTGAGGTGGAGCATCTGTCCCCGTTCTGTTCGCAGGCTTTCACGAGGAAGGTGTAGGTGCCGGCGTCGAAGTTGGTGAAGAAGGCTCTTCGTTCCTTCCCGACGAACATCCACTGCTTGTTGTAGCCCTCCATGGTGTAGTAGTAGGTGAGGTTCTCCGCCTGACCGTAGTCTATACCGAAGTACTCTATGCCGAAGTGGTTCTGGTCATGGCTCAGCCGTATGGTGTCTGCGAAGGCCAGGGCTTCGTTGAGCGTCGTGCCTTGCTGGCTTTCCACCCTCTGCCCGTTCACGTAAAGGTCTTTCAGGTAGACGACAGGCTTGTATTGTCCCTTGCTGATGATCTCTTGCGGATGGAAGGAGAAGAACCCGTTGTTGCTGCCGACGTAGATCTCTCCGTCTTTTGCTTTGTAGATGGCGCAGGCGGCGAAGGAGTATCCGCCTAGGTCGCCCGACATGTCAAAATGCCTGACGGTGTTCGAGTCGGGGTTGAACAGGATGATTTCGTTCGTGGCGGTAATCCAGAGGTTGCCTTGGTTGTCCTCCGTGATGGCGTTCAATGTCTTCGGCAGGTGGTATTCCTCGAATTGGGAGGAGAAGGCCTGTTTCTCTTCGTCGAAGAGGTTGAGTCCGCCCGTCGTGGTGATGAGCCAGATTCTGTTTTTGCTGTCGCAGATGCACATCTTCGACTCGTTTTGCGCCAACGCGTCGTTTTGTTCGTTCAGGGTGTATATGTGTCTCTGCCCGTTCTGGTGGCATACGACGCCGTCGCTGGTGCAGACCCATAGTCTTCCTTTTTTGTCCCGCATGATGTAGTTGGCCCATTGCGGGTTCTCTTCCGAGAAGATGCTGGATTGGCAGTTGAGTCTGCTGGTCACCTCTCCCGTGGCGTCGTTGATGAGGCATACGCCCGCACCGTCCGTCGTTAGCCAAATCGAGTCTCCTTCGATTAGGATGTGGTGTATGTTGTTGGTTGGCAACGTGTTGTCCCCTTCCCCTTTGGAGTACACTTTTTTCTGTCCCGTCTTGATGTTGTATTTCGTGACACCGATGTTGCTGTTGCCCCATGTGGCGTACCAGAACTCGTCTTCCTTGCCTTTCTTCACGTCGAGGATGATGTTTCCGAACTCCCTTTGGCTGGTGAACTGTTTGGTGTGCAGCGTTTGGGTGTTCAGTCCGCCGCCGTCTGTTCCGATCATCATCGTGCCATTGTTTTCGCAGAAGCTGGTCACGGCGTTGTTTGTGATGCTGTTGTGGTCTTCGCTGCTGTGCTTGTAGTAGTCGAAGCTGTTGGCGGTGTTGTTGGAGAAGAATAGCCAGTAGTGGTGCGTGCCGATCCAGATGTTTTGTCGGTTGTCTTCCGTGATGCTGTTGATGGTTACCTTGTCGACGGTGGAGGGAAGGATGACTTGGCCGTCCGAGAAACCTTTCTCCTGAGTGTCGTAGACAAGTAGGTTGCCGTTCACGAAACCGATCCAGACCCTTTTCCGCGAGTCTTCGTATGTCTTCGCCACGAAATTGCTCATGAAGAGGTCTGGCGTGTTCTCTTTATTGTAGGTACGTGTCGTTTTGTTGATCGGGTCGTAGATGATGAGACCCTCGTTGCGGGTTCCGATGTATAGTAGTCCGTCGGAGGCGTACGTCAGCGTGTGTATGCGTGGGTCATGTTGTCTACTAGGATAGGGGATGCTGACGTGCCTGATCTCCTTCGTGTGGGTGTCGAAGGTGTACAGTCCCTTTTGGTAGGAGCCGATCCATAGCGTCTCTTGGTTGCGGACGAGGCAGGTGAAGACATCCGGCAGCTCGTAGCGTTGTAGGAGTTTCGTGTTTTGGTCTAACTCGAAGAGTCCGTATTGGCTCAGAACCCACAGGTGTCCCTCTTTGTCCTCTTCGATGCCCCTCACGTAGGAGTTGCAGACTTGCAGGTCGATGTGCCTGTATCGCTTGTTCCGTCTGTCGTAGATGGCTAGGCCTTTGTCCGTGCAGACCCATAGCCTCTTCCGTGAGTCTTCGAATAGCTTACGGAAGTCGTTGTAGTGGACTTCCGCCGAAGTGTCCTGCTCACATTTGATGTATTCGTATCCGTTGTATTGCAGCAGACCATTCTCCGTGGCTAGCCAAATTATACCGTAACTGTCAGAATATAAATCGTTTATATTGCTATATGGCGTGTTTGTTTGGGTCTTCAGGGCGGAAAAACGCATTGTCTCCCCTTTCATGTGGTAGGGGATGAATATACATATGCATATGATGACATATAATGTAAGGCGTCTTTGCATTATTCCATATTTAATGTTTGTTACTTCAGGAAACATTGCAAAAATACGAATTTTATGTCTATTCCACAAACCTAATTTCATGTGTTTTTAGGAGTGTGACCTGAAAACTTCTTTTTAACGAGACAGAACCCGATCCCTCTTCCCGATTTACTAGAATAGTAAACAGTAAATAGTAAATGGTAAATAATAAATCCTTTCTCTCTTCCTCCAAAAACTAAAGTATAAACTCTAATATCCTCTTTCATAAGCACATATCATTCCGCTTCACATTCACTGCGATTTTGTTCAGTTTTTTCTCCGTGTTTTGTTTGGAAAATATGAAAAAAGCAGTACCTTTGCACTGCGTTTGAAAAACGATGGCGGGGTAGCTCAGTTGGTTAGAGCGTCGGATTCATAACCCGGAGGTCACGAGTTCAATTCTCGTCCCCGCTACTGGATGGGAGACTGGTTGCAGCCTCCCATTTTTGTTTCATTCCTTCCCCTCAATTTTTTCTCGTGGTTAAAACCCAATCTGCATAAATACACCTCCTTGACATACAAATATCTTTGCGACAGGTGGAAGATAAATAGTAAATTGTAAATAGTCAAATCGTAAATATCCATCATTCTTTCCCCTCTTCAACCTTTTTTCCGTGCTTAAAAACCAATACGCATAAATACACCCTCCTTGATGTATAATTTCCTTTGCGACAAGGCAGAATGCGTTTTGACTTCCTGTGCCTATGAAATAGTAAATCGTAAATAGTCAAATCATAAATATCCAATGTGGTCAACGAGACCGCCGCATCACCTCGGGACTTTTTATCGCGCTGTTCATTGGCGAATCGATAAAACATATTATTTTTGTGGAAAACTCGGGGTGGTGGCGGATGACGCTTTTGTTGATTATGCGTTCCGCTCCCTTTAAAATGTTTTGTCATGGTGCATTTTAGGGTCGTAATATATCTTTTGCTCTTGACTCTTGTGGCGTCTTGTGTAGACCGTCGGGACGAGAGGACTGGGCGTGGCGAGGCCATGACGGAACGCGTCAATTATGATAGCCTCGTCTCCCGCGCATCCATGGTGGACCCTGATTGGGTGAATGGCTCGGATTCGAATGGGGTGATGCTTGAGGATGGCACAAAACAAATCCGTTACTCGTTGTATGAAGTGAATTACCTTCCTGCCAAGGATTTCCTCTTCCGTGAGAATATTTATCGTCAGGACGGTTCGCTTCTCATGTCGTATTGCGCCATTTTTGATGTGCCTGTCGGTGCCATGTGCACGTATGACGAAAATGGTGTTTTGCTGCAGAGGGAGGAATGGAACGAGGGTTATAAAGGGTGCAAGGTGGATCCCTCCATGTTGATCGCCTTTCTGGAGAAGGAAGGATGGTACAATAGGGCTACGGGCGAGTCTGCGGTCGGAGATGTAGATTCACTTGGGGTGAACGGTGACTTCACGTGTAATGTGTTCAAGCATGTCATCGTGGATTTCTTCCCGCCTTCCGAGTTGCAGGACTATCCTGTTTGGGTGGTGCTTTTGCCTGAGATTAACCATGTGCCGAAAGCCTTCTCTGATAAATATCTGCGGAATGACGCGGGCGCGGGTGCGGGGAGTGTGGCGGACCTGTGCAACGTGACGTATGTGATCGATGCGAAGTCTGGCAGGTATAATGTCCGCTGGGAGCACGGACATGTGCGGTAGGTTAATCGGGTAGTTTGATGCCGTGTGTGTGCTTCATCTCCTTCAGCACGAAGAGGCTGTGGAGGCTACCGATACTCTCTATGACACCCAATTCGTTCTGCACGAACTCTTGGTAGTGGTTCATGTTCTTCACGAATATCTTCAGCATGAAATCATAATCTCCTGATATGTTGTAGCATTCGACGATTTCATCTATTTTTTGGATGGCGTCGATGAAGTGGAGTATGTATTCCTTGCTATGTTTCTTGAGGCGTATGTTACAGAAAACGCAGAATCCGTTGTCCAGCAATTCGTTGTTCAGGATGGCCGAGTATTGGCGGATGATTCCCTCCTTCTCCATCCTCTTGACACGTTCGAATACAGGTGTGGGCGATAGGTGCACGTGCGCCGCCAACTCCTTCGTGGTCAGTTTGCAGTTATTCTGCAACACCTTCAGGATTTGGATGTCGATGTCGTCCAGTTGGATTTTCTGCTGATCTTTCATCGTGTATTAGTTTCTTTTGGTGTAGATGACGTCCACGCATGGTCTCAGTGTGTCAGGCGCGGCGGATCCATGGATGGCGGTACCCGTCATCCAGAGTTGTTGCTTGTAGGTATAGTTGCTTCCTTCCGCGTTCCTGATCACAGGAACGAGCACCAGCTTCTTCGCATAGCTTATCCCCTCTTGTCTCAACTTGTTTTGGGTAGGCTTTGTGATATTGAACGCATAGTAGTTCGTCTTGCTGTCGATGGTACAGGTGAAGGAGGATAGTCCGTCCGGCGTCCTGTTGTTGTAGAAGAAGTTCTCTATGCTGTCCTTCTCGATGAGTATCATCTGTCCGTTGTAGAGGTATTTGTTGTTGACATCCTTACGGTGGAAGATCAGGCGGATTGAGTTGAACATCACTTTGGTGGTGTCATCTACCTTGCTTTTGATCGAGTCCATGATGGCTTCGTAAGGGATCTCCACCTCCGTGTATACGCCGACCGGTGTGTATATGTAGGTTTGGACGGAATCCTTCAGCTGGATCTTCTGCACCATGTTGTCCCAATCCTCATGTTGGATAGGGTTTGCCCTTTTCACAGTCTTGTTGCCCGACAGGAAGTAGGAGGTCACCAATGGATTGGTACCGTATGCCTCCTTGAGTTTCTCCGAAGTGATGACCGTATCCTTTCCGCCTATGGTGGTGCGGATGTCCGCATCATAGTGGTAGTATATCAGGATACCTGACACGTCTACTTTGAGCATCGTTCCTTCGTTGAATGCATGCTTCACATAGACTCCTTTGAAGAGATTGTTGAAATCCGTTTGGGAGTTTATTTTGTTCTCCATGTAGTAGGATGAGATGCGTTTGCCGAAGTCGTTGGACAATGGCACCCTTATCTCCCTTGCGTTCTGTATTTGGTAGTTGGTCTCACCCAATAGGATCGATTGGTCGCAGTAATCGCTGACCTTCGTGTTGGTGTAGTACTTCGGTTGGCTCATCTCCTTGTTCAACTCGTATACTTGTACGGACTGCAACGTTGTGGAGTCACCCCAGAAACCGGAGGAGTACTGCATGATGTACAGGGTTGAGTCTATGGTGAAATTCCTTGCGTTCTTCACCTCCTTGATTTTGCCGAATTGGCTATCGAGATCCTGAAGTATGGTGTTCAATATGCCGGTGGTGGCGGAGCTATAGTCCACGATGGTGGTGTCCGGTAGGATGATTCCCCCCGTGCGTGCATCCAGTTGTGTCATGTATTCGGCTTGAATCTCTCCGAACAAGTCGTCTGAATATCTTCCGAAGATCAGGTAGTCCGCCTTGCTGATGACGGAGTCCGTGATGACACTTTGGGTCTCTGTGTTAATGTGGTGGTGGTAGACCGTGAGCAGATCCTCTTCCGGTTGTATGGATGAACCCACTGTGCTGTCGTCCTCACAACTACTCATCAATATGCCTGCCAGGCACATCGCATAGAATGGCAACTTATATTTCAAAACCATCGTTTGGTGCTGTTTTTGTTAAATATGGCGGAGCTTCTCCGCCAGAGATTATCACTTGGATAAGATGCTGTCGTAGAATTCGTTATATGCATCCACGTAATCCTCCGCCCCTTTGAATGGCAAGAACGGTTTACCCGCCTGTTCGATGTGGGCCAGCACATCCTTGTTGACGGTCTCGCTGCCTAGTATGGTGGCGTCCGAATAGTCGATCGCGAATTTGGTCAGGTCCGTGTAGGATACGTTCTTGTTCAGGATGTCCTTGATGTCCTCTTCGTTGATGCCGTCCAATTGCAGTTTCTGGGCGAACCTGTCCGAGAATGGTTTTTGGAAATCGTCCGCATAGACGGAGTAGACTACTTTCGAGTTTTTGAAGAATGGGTCAGTGTTGAATGCTTTTTTGATGTAGATCGGGGTCAGCGCCGTCATCCAGCCGTGGCAATGGATGATATCCGGCGTCCAGCGGAGCTTCTTCACGGTCTCCAAGACTCCTCTGACGAAGAAGATGGAACGGTCCTCGTTGTCGTTGAACTCCCCGTTCTCGTCCGAGATGGTGTATTTCCTTTGGAAGAAATCGTCATTGTCTATGAAGTAGACCTGCATCCTCGCCGCTTGGATGGATGCCACCTTGATGATCAACGGGTGATCGGTATCGTCAATGATAATGTTCATGCCCGATAGGCGAATCACTTCATGGAGCTGGTTCCTGCGTTCGTTCACATTGCCGAAACGTGGCATGAAGGCGCGGATCTCCTTCCCCTTTTCCTGAATCGCCTGAGGTAATTTCCTGCTTATCACCGAGATTTCTGTCTCCGGAAGATACGGCGTAATCTCTTGCGAGATGTATAAAACTTTCACACTCTCCATCTTAATTTCTCAATTCTCGTTATGCAAAGGTAGGAAATTTGTGATTAAAAGCCAAATTTTCATTTCTTTCTTTTCATTTCTTCGATTTATTGCTTTCCTTTGTGGTCCAATTTGGGATTGAAAAATTTTATTTGGTCATGAAGATATATAAGACTACAAAGGGACTTGAGAACGCGCTGCAGAAATTGCGCGCTGAATCCAAGAGCATTGGTCTCGTCCCTACGATGGGTGCCCTGCATGCGGGTCACCTCTCTTTGGTGAAAAGGTGTGTCGAAGAGAATGATGTGTGTGTCGTGAGCGTGTTCGTGAACCCGACTCAGTTCAATAACCAGACCGATTTGGAGAAGTACCCGCGCACGTTGGAGGCGGATGCCGCTCTGCTGGCAGGCGCTAAGTGCACGATTTTGTTCGCCCCTTCCGTGAAGCAGATTTACCCTAAGCCGGATACGAGGGTCTTCGATTTCGGTCAGCTGGATAAGGTGATGGAGGGTGTTCACAGACCTGGCCACTTCAACGGCGTGGGTCAGGTGGTCAGCCGCCTCTTCGATATCGTGAAGCCGGGTAAGGCTTACTTCGGCGAGAAGGATTACCAGCAGTTGGCCATCATCCGTAAGATGGTGAAGGATTATAAATATCCTATCCAAATCGTGGGTTGCCCGATCGTCCGCGAAAAGGATGGCATGGCGCTCAGCAGCCGTAACATGCGCCTCTCCAAGGATGAAAGGAAGCGTGCCGTGCGTATCTCCCAAACTTTGTTCAAGAGCGTCGAGATGGCTGCCTCCAAGAGCTTGGAGGAGGTGAAGCAATGGGTCATCGATGAGATCAACAAGGACAGCATCCTGAACGTGGAGTATTATGACATCGTGAACTCCGAGACGATGCAGAGCGTCAAGTCTTGGAAGGACGCTGATAAAATCACGGGTTGCATCACGGTTTACTGCGGCGAGGTTAGACTAATTGATAACATCCAGTATAAGAAGTAAGATATGTTGGTTGAGGTTCTGAAATCTAAGATTCACCGGGTGAAGGTGACGGAGGCTAATCTGGATTACATCGGTAGCATCACGATCGACGAGGATCTGATGGATGCCGCTAATATGATCCAGAACGAGAAGGTCTTCGTCGTTAATAACAATAATGGTGCCCGCTTCGAGACGTATATCATCAAGGGCGAACGCGGCAGTGGCGTGATCTGCCTGAACGGCGCGGCTGCCCGCATGGCGCAGAAGGGTGATGTCGTCATCATCATGACGTTCGCCACGATGGATTTCGAAGAGGCTAAGACGTTCAAGCCTACGGTCGTCTTCCCTGATACGGAGACGAACAAGTTGGTGGATTGATCGGCTTTGTCATACGAGTTCTTATAGCCGCTGGTGGTCTTCCATCAGCGGCTTTTTCTTCCTTTTCCCTCCCGTCCTGCCTCTTGTTTGTCCCTATTTGTGGTTAATCATTTTTTATGAAACGAATCGCTCCTTTTCCCCCTATATGGGGATTGCCGGCCCCCTCTGCACGCTTGTATCTTTGCGGTGAATTCGCTGAGAACCAATATTATACCCTTTCGATGTCGCAAGGCTTAACCGCTCTGCGATATGCTGTCTCGTTCGGTAAATACAATACCTTAGGCGTCCAATGTGGAATGGGTTATTTCTATAGAGGCGAAAAGAACAAGTTCTATGGCTTCTCCGTCTTCAATAGAAATTGCAGTGTTATTCCTCGCATCGACTATAGATTGTCCTCTCCTAAGCATGAATTGTCTGTGGGTGTGAATTGGGCCCATCAGATGGTGAAACAACATGACTATGAGGTGGATATAAAGACGACAAGCATCCAACATCTTGACTTCCAGACATGTTTCGCTCCTTACGCATATTATGCCGCAGAATATGATATGCTTGCGGCTGACTTGACCTACGTGTATCATCTCAGAAAAGCCGGGTTGGGAATGCGCTTGAGGTATATGAACGTCTCGGGCAATCGATTGGAGGATGTGGCATACACCAAGGAGATTGGATTCAACTCGGTTTGTGCGATGATCTCTCCGCAACCGGATAGGCACGACGAGCATTGGCTCAATGGTTCGCTCTTTGTTATATTCTAAATCAATGGCTTGAGAGAACTATGCGGATGCGTTCCATGGCGGAGTTTTTTTGTGAATTTATTAACTTTGGCGGATGTTAGTTATGGATAAGATATTTGATGTAAAAAGTCTTTTAGGTGTTATATCCTTCCTTATGATGCCTTGCTCCGTTACGTGGGGTGAGGATCAGGATTCGTTGTCTGTTGAGACGGACGACTTGGAAGGAGTGGAGGTCAGTGCGTTTTCGGGCAACACGAGGATGAACAAGGTGAACCATGTCGAGCATATCGGAACCGATAAGTTGTTCCGCGCCGCTTGCTGCAACCTCGGGGAGTCTTTTTCCTCGAACCCTTCCGTGGATGTCTCCTACAGCGATGCGGCTACGGGAGCCAAGCAAATCAAGCTCTTGGGTCTGAGCGGCAAGTATGTGCAGATGCTTACGGAGAACGTGCCGAACCTGCGTGGGGTTGCGATCCCTTATGGCCTGAGCTATGTGCCGGGTCCGTGGATGCAGTCCATCCAAGTGAGCAAGGGGGCTTCGAGCGTCAAGAACGGTTACGAGAGCACCACGGGGCAGATCAATATCGAGTACAAGAAACCGCAGGGTGAGGAGGAATTCAACGGGAACCTGTTCTTCAATTCGCACCTGAAGTATGAGGCGAACGCGGACGGTAATATCCATTTGAACGACCGCTTGTCCACGAACCTCCTGCTCCATTTCGAGGATCAGCGGATGAAGCATGACGGCAACGGGGACGGTTTCATGGACTCTCCATGCCAGCGTCAATATAATTTGATGCATCGGTGGTCATACCTTGCGAAACGGTGGAAGAGCCAGATCCTTTTCCACGTGCTTCGTGACGAGCGTAGCAGTGGCATGGTCGAGTCGGATGAGCGGACGGTGCCGCTCTATCGGGTGGGGGTGACGGCCAATCGTTACGTGTTTCAGTGGAAAAACGCTTATGTCGTTGATTATCAGAAAAACGCCTCCGTCGCTCTGATGCTGCACGGCTCTTGGCATGATGCGGATAATGATTTCGGACATTCGTTCTATGATGTGGTGCAAAAGAATGGCTACGCCCAGCTGATGTACGAGTCGGATCTGACGGATGCGCATAACTTGGCGGCCGGACTTTCGCTCAACCATGATCTGTATGACGAGGCTTCCTCTTTGTACCTGAACCGTCAGGAATTGGATAGGGAGACCTCCTCTGGTGGGTATCTGCAGTATACCTATAAGCTGAAGAAGAAGCTGACGGCCATGTTGGGCGGACGCTGGGACTATTCCTCCCGCTACGGAGGTTTCTTCACACCCAGGGTACACTTGCGTTATTCGCCTACAGACAAGCTCACGCTACGCACTTCGGCGGGGAAGGGTAGACGTACGCCTCACGCCTTGGCGGAGCATTCCCAGATGATGGCGTCGGGACGCACCTTCTATTTCGCGGAGCGTCTGAAGCAGGAGGAGGCGTGGAATGTGGGCGTCTCCGCTCATCTCCTGTTGCCGGTCCATGAGAGGGACTTGGAGGTGAATGCGGAGTACTACTACACGGATTTCCAGAATGTGTTGGTAGTCAATGTGGATGGCGCGAGAGGTGCGCACACCGTCAGCTTCGAGAACTTGGATGGTTCCAGCTACAGCCACACGGTGCAGGTGGATGTCACCTATCCTTTCGCCGGACGATGGGAGGTGATGGTCGCCGGAAGGTTCAACGATGTGCGGACCACCTACGACGGGGAGTTGCGCATCCAACCCTTCTCGCCCCGCATGAAGGGTTTGCTGACATTGTCGTACAAGACAAATCTAGACATCTGGCGTTTTGATGTGACGGGTCAGCTCAACGGCAAGGGGAAACGTTACGACCAGACGGATTATCCCACCTACTTCCAGTTGCAGGCGCAGGTGTCGAGGGAGTTCCGTTATTTCACGCTCTATGCGGGTGGTGAGAACCTGACCGCCTATCGGATGGACGAGCCGATACAGCATGCGGAGAACCCGTGGAGCGAGGCTTTTGACGCCACGCAGGTGTGGGGCCCTACCCATGGTGCGATGGCCTACGTCGGCATGCGTTTCCACCTGAAAAAGAAGAAGTAAATTTAAATTCAATACGATATGAAAAAGATTTTTTTATTGGGTATGCTCCTCTCTGTCTCATTGAGTGGCATGAGTGCGGAGAAGGAAGCGAAAGGCGCTCGGTTGGATACGCTCGTAGTGACGACGCAACCGGTCATGCACTGCATGAAGTGTGAGAATAAGATCAAGTCCAACGTCCGTTTCGTGAAGGGCACGAAGTCGATCGAGACCTCCGTTCCTAACCAGACGGTGACCATCGTGTACGACACGAAGAAAGCCTCTGTGGCCGACTACGAGAAGGAGTTCGGTAGGATAGGGTATGAGATCAAGGTGCTGTCGCCTAAGCAGTAGGGTGGTTCGGGTTATAACCGATGAAATAGTTTGGCTGGGTTCCGTCAAGGAATTCAGCCATTTATTATGTAAAAAAACAATCTTTTGACCCGTTTTGTCAATTAAATTTTTATCTTTGATACCGAGATGTTTTGTCAGTGCTCTGTCACTGACAATGGCGAAGTATGCTAATAGATAAGAAATCTTATTTGATAGTAATGAAGATAACCAATAAAGTATTGTTTAATGTGCTTTGCGCATTGGCTTTTTGTGCCATAGGTGTTTGTTTGGGGTATTTCTTTCGCTCTATACAAAATAACTGTATACTAGAAGATCCGGACTGTCCCGACCACACTCAATCTTGTATTTATGACGAAAACGGGAATCAAGATTATACTATACTCAACACATTCTGTGGAAGGATTTTGCCCGAGACTTTTATAGAGAGTAGATGTGTCTCGGGAAAGGTAAGAAGAAGTGCTGATACTATCCTGGCGGATATGTTTGAAGAATTCTTAATGATGTCGCAAGCCTGCGAAATAAACATTAGGGAATACTACAGAGAGGATTATGATTATGAGTATGTTTTTTTTATGGACTTTTATCGTGTTGAACATCTGCATGATAGTATGTGGCTGTCGTCGGCTAAGGATACTGTTTGCATTCCCTATTCTTGGTGGACATCCTTGGCGGATGAGGTAAAACACACCCCGACAGACTCAATCTCATTAGACCGCATGAACATTCAGGAGGAAGATATACAGCGGTTCGATTCGTTATTAAATAACCTTCCTTCCCCCTATTATTCTAGCAAGTCCTTATCTGCGACAAATTTGGTGGAAAAGATGAGGAAGACGTCACTTCCAACAAAGTATTTGCCACTTGCTAAATTCATTGAAATCCAATTCATAAGCGGTGAAGGAGACATTTTTACAGCAGTCAATAATTCTTATGTGGGTCCGAATGGTTATATTTGGACATTTTCATATAAAGGGTTCTATTTCAAATATCATGGATTAGCTTTTCAAGAACTGATACGGAATTGTATCTCGCCCGATTCTCCCCTCTATCATGAACTTGAGAAGGAAATGATGTTGTTAAATCTGAACGCAACAATTTGGGGGGAAGACGTGGAATGTTTGAGTAGGACGGATTGAGTTGGCGGATAGTTGAAACGTTTAGATTGGCAAATGATGGTAGCAAGGCATTCGTCAATTTTGTCGACAAAACATTTCCGTGCGATAGAATCCGTTAAAGCGGTTGATGGATATGATACGTTCCCTGAAAATATTTTGGCTGGGTTCCGTCAAGGAATTCAGCCATTTATTTTGTAAAAAAAACAATCTTTTGACCCGTTTTGTCAATTAAAATTTTATCTTTGATACCGATTTTGTCAGGTCTCACCAATCCATTAAGATAAATATGAAACATATAAAGATTCTCATTGCGTTCTCTTTCGTCTGTCTTTTGCTTTTCGCTTATGCGGTAATTGATTATGCAAAAGAACACAAAGGAACTTTTCTGTCGGATGAAGTGTTTATTGCGATGCCTATAAATGGTGTGGTCTCGGAGACGTTCAGAGCAGATCACGGCACTTTCTATGTTCGTTTCATTGAAGATCACTATCTCCTTTATCGGCATATAAACGGAAAATATGAAGGGATAATAGCCCCTGGAGATTCTGTCTATAAAGAAGAAAAGTGGGATTATATGATTATAAAAACAAGGGAGGGAGATATTAAAATTACGGTTAACTCCGAGTGGGAATAACTGTGAGTACGCTTAGACCTGAGAAGCTCTGATGTTTCCATCCCAATTAGATGATGAGGTTATGAATTTTAGTTTTGACGACCTATATTCTTATAGGTTTATGTATGATAGCGACAATAATAAACTTGAGATCTCTTTTGCTGGCTATTATGCGAAGGATATTGATGCTTTTGTCGAGAGAAACTGCACGCTCTCAATCTGTGATTGGACTTCTGCAAAGGGGAAATTGTCAAAAGAAAGCAGATGGTCTTCTTCCATAAATCGATTTATGGGTGTTGTTGATATGATTCTGAGTATGAATGGAGATGGATCATGTTTGACGATGACTGTGATGACCAGTGATGACCGTTACGTCGATTGGTGTTTTGAAAATGCTAAAGTCGAATTGGTGGTTGCGGAAGCATGAATACAGATCCTTTTGGGACGGTGGCGCTCTCTGAAAATATTATTCCACGATTGGAGTAGCATTTCCGTGAAATCACGTGCTTTTTTGCGTGGAAAAATATAACTTTGGGTGATTATTGCCGAACGATTGTCTAAACAGAACGAAGAAGATGAATTGCACGTATGAAGTAATATTTGATATCGGAGAAGTCAAGGATGGGTTGTTTGACCATGATCCCGAATTGAATGGCTCTTTGCTCCCTTGCCTCATAGAGTCTTGTTTCGGAGAGAGCTGCGTGACGACGGTGCTGAGCGGACCTCAGCTGATCTGTTGCAAGGTGCAGACGGATAAGAACTTGCAGGAGACCGCTGATACCATCGTGAAGAAAATGGAGCAGGTCTGCCCCCAAATCGCAATGACTCACGAGAGCGGAGACGAGGAGCGGATAAGCTATAAACTCGGGGAGAAATCTTCTGTCCATGTTTCCCTGAAAAGCGAAGGGGAGCAACCGCAGGAGGAGGAGAACGACGAGGTGGACTATAGCGTCTTCAAAAACAAGGAGGAGTTGGACGATATCATCAAAAACATCAACAACCTCATCGGCTGGGACTCCTTCAAGCAGTTCGTCAACGAAGCGGTGCCTGTCGTCGCCGATATGCACAAAAGGGACTCGCTGGACAGTTTCAAGGCGCAGAATTATCTCTTCTCGGTCAATGACGGATGCGGCCTGACGCGGGTCATCAACCTGCTCACCCTTTTTGAGGTGGAGCTGGGCGTTTTCACCAAGAAGTTCTATTTCGAGTTCGTGCTCTCCGATGAGACGCAGGGACGGAAGATCAATGTCAAAGACTTGTTGAACATCCTTTACGACAAGGAGAATTATGACAAACTAGTCTGCCTGGACATCAGCGAGTTCATGGTCAAATCCAAGCAGCGTGAGCTGAAAGACCTACTCTTGGAGATCTCACACGTCTCTGGCAATTTCAATTTCGTCTTCCGTGTCCCTTACATAGAGCCTCATGAGCTCAAGAAGATAGAGGATTCGCTTTCCGATATCCTTTTCATCAAGACATTCACCATCCCGCCTTTCTCGGACAAGGAGATCCGACAGTATGCGGAGCGTATGCTCGACCCGCTACGCCTTGAGATGGAGGAGGACGCCTGGGAGGTTTTCTTCGCCCGGATCAGGGAGGAGAAGAGCGACGGACGCTTTTACGGCCTACGCACCGTCAAGAAGGTCTTCGACGAGACGGTATTGCTCAAGCATCAGGCGGATGCCCGGAACCGTGGCGCTTCCGACGATACCATACGTTGCGAGGAGATTAAGCCCCTTTCGGTCACATACGGTGTCCAGGGGAAAGATGCCTTCGACGAGTTGTCCGAAATGATAGGCATGGAGAAGATCACCGAGCGTATCCGTGAGATTGTGGCGCAGGTGGAGGTCTCTATTCAGAACGATAAGCTGGAACGTCCGTGTATGCACATGCGTTTCGTAGGTGCGCCGGGTACGGGTAAGACGACGGTGGCGCGCATCGTCGGACGAGTCTTCGCTGAGCATAAGCTGCTTAGTAATGGTTATTTCTTCGAATATGGCGCCCGTGATTTCTGCGGGGAATATATCGGTCAGACTGCCCCTAAGACCGCGGCGATCTGTCGTGACGCCTATGGCTCGGTCCTCTTCATCGACGAGGCCTATGACCTCTACAGGGGAGGCGTGGGGTCTGAAAACGATTATGGAAGAGAAGCCCTTACTACCCTCATCTCGGAGATGGAGAACCATAGGGATAACCTGGTGGTCGTCATGGCTGGATATAAGGCTGAGATGGAGAGACTGATGCAGGGAAATATTGGTCTGCGGAGCAGGATGCCTTACGTGATCGAGTTCCCTTCCTACACCAAAGAGCAGTTGTCCCAGATCTTCATGCTGATGGCGGAGAAGCATTTCGAGTGCCATAAGGACCTGAAGACTTCCGCCGATAGCTATTTCGAGGGATTGTCGGATGCTTATGTCAAGTCGGAGGAGTTCGCGAACGCCAGGTTCGTGCGTAACCTTTATGAGCGCACATGGTCCAAGGCGGCGATGAGAACGCAGCTCAGCGGGGCTAAAAAACTCATCCTGTGCAAGGAGGATTTCTTGGCGGCCAGCGCGGAGAAGGAGTTCGAAGGAAAGTTGGCGTCGACGCGTAACAGGGTAGGGTTCTGATCACTCGAAAACGTCAGCATCCTTTAACTGTGGTTCGATGACGATTTTGCCGGTAGTGTCTATGTAGCCCCATTTCCGGTGCTCGTAGTCGCCAATCATCACGGGAGCCAAACCTTTCCCGTTGAAATGGTAGGCATCGTCAAATTGCGGGGAAATCACTAATTTGCCTGTAGCGTCCATATAGCCCCACTTTTGGCCTATTTTTACAGGGGTGAGACCCTCTCCGTCAAACCCCATGTCATCAAATTGGGGAGCGATAACGATCTTTCCTGTTCTGTCAATAAATCCCCACTTCCCATTCGATTCCGTCTTTATGGGTGCAAGTCCGTTTTCCCTGAAACATACAGCCTGTTCAAACTGAGGAGTGATCACCATATTCCCTGACGTGTTGATATAGCCGCTTTTGCGACTTTCGTCATCAAGTATCACTCTGGCAAGACCGAAGGAAAAGTCGTCAGCATAGTCGAATTGCGGTTCGACGACAATTCTTCCTGTGGTGTCCATGTATCCCCATTTGTCGCCTAATTTCACAGGTGCGAGACCATCCTTGGTAAAATACTCCACATTGTCAAATTGCGGTTCCCCCACAAACTTTCCTGAGGCATCGATAAAGCCCCACTTGTCATTCACTTCCACGCGCGCAATGCCATATTGGAAATCATCGGCCCACTCAAACTGAGGCTCTATGATGAATTTCCCCGTGACGTCGATGTACCCCCATTTGCCGTTTCCGCCTTCACCGACATTTACTGCGGCGAGACCATTCTCCGCGAAACTGCGTGCTTCGTAAAACTGAGGCTTGATGACTATTTTCCCTGTGGTATCAATGTAGCCATATTTGCAATTCGTGTCATCCTTAATTCCCACAGGCGCGAGACCCAGAGCAAAATCGTATGGTTTATCGTAATCATCGACGTAGGCAATGAACTTAGGCGCTATGATGAATTTCCCTGTGCAGTCTATCCATCCAGTCATTCCGTCATTTTTCACAAGTGCAAGACCATATTCGTTGAAGGCGTGGGCCTCGTCGAATTGCGGTTCCACAACAAATTTACCTGCCGTATTTATGTAGCCCCATTTCTCTCCTATCTGCGCTGCCGCCAATGGTTCTGTTTTCGGGGTGATTGCCGGGCTGCAATCAACTGTTTGTTTTGGGAAATTGCACCCTGCGAATGCACATAGGTGCATTATGCTGATGAAAAAGATGCTTACGAATTTGCTCATATTCTAAAATACTCCATTAGTTTCTTGTATTAGGCTTTCAAAATTCTGAATGCCAATGGGTAAATATTTCAGCGTCTGCTCCATACGTTTCCTGGTTTATGCAAAGATAGAAATTTTATATTTCTGTTCACAATGAATGGTTCTCTAATACTTGTCCTCAAACCTTTCGTGGAATAAATTTTGATCATGCTCGCTTGCGGGAAGACTGTCTATGAAATCCTGCAAATCTTTCTTCATGGCTTCATACTTTCCTTCCGATTCCTTTTCGTGACAAAAGAGGGTGTGAAACATGGCGCCATATATGCCACAAGTGATGGCATCATATTTATCGCACCGTTCGAGGGTGATACGGCACCGCTCTTTATACTCCTCATCCCTTAGGACGACACCATTCTCACTACCCTTAGTCCCTGTTGTTCCTTGATCCTTCCACATGATTTCAGAGATTAATCCACATACAAATAGCCATCCTCAATTAGGCTTTCAAAATTCTGAATGCCAATGGGTAAATATTTCAGCGTCTGCTCCATACGTTTCCTGTTTTATGCAAAGATAGAAATTTTATATTTCTGTTCACAATGAATGGTTCGCTAATACTTGTCTACAAACCTTTCGTGGAATAAATTTTGATCATGCTCGCTTGCGGGAAGTCTGTCTATGAAATCCTGCAAATCATTTCCAGGAATCCAACCAATTGGCGAATATTAATTTCTTTTGCACCATGCTTCGATTTTGTCATAGTTCTCCAACCGCCATCCTGCCATTGCGTCATAGACGTGGATGCCGGAATCTTTAGGATTATCATACATATAATATATTTTTTTGTCTTTGTCTCTAAACTTCGCTATCGTCTTCAGAACTTTTTGTTTGTCTCCGGAGTGTAAATAAGTCAAAAGTGTATATTCTTCCTTACAAACATCCTCTCCAGGGAAATAGGAGTCTGGGTCAGGATTTTCCTGAAGAAAACGATTCACAACATCTTCAAGTTGCTGGAAAGTGCTGTTCCAAACTTTCCTCGTCTCTTCTTCTGAATAGTGCCTTATTTTATCCAAACTGTACGTGGAATTGCAATTATCACTTCGCTCATTTATATCCTTAAACAAAGGAAACTCCATCAATCTGACACCTTCTACTGATGCTGAAGAAATTGGTTCGTTTTCCTCTGTGCCATCAAAAATTTTCAGCCATAAATTGTCGATATAAAGTGGCTTGACATATAAAGTCGCAGAAAAACTTATATCCAAATGTTCTAAAATAAAATAATACCCACCTTCAACTTTCCATATTTTATCGCGGTCATGGTTCCATCCATATTTTTTCAAGGCGATCTTTTGGGAAGAATTGGATAACTTTTTTAATTCTCTTAACGCATTTTTAATTTCTGCTTGGGATGTCTCATTTTCTATTCTGCGAATTTCACTATTCGATTTCACTTGATGTTTTTCATACATCTCTTCCATTATTCGTCTAAGATTTACAACAAATTCATCAATGGAATTTTCATCATATTTCAGATAAAAACTATCTCCAGATGTAGTTTGATAGCTTTTACCTTCAGATACCCACACGTCTATGTGAACATTCGCGTCTTCTTTTTGCTCCCATTTTAAGGAAAATCCGACAGAAGACAGATAATATTGTTTTAGACTTCTTATTTTCAGCTCCTTCTGTACAGCATCCCAACCTCCAGTATCGTCATACTCTTTATTGGAGATGCCACCGCTGCTTTCATAACAGATTTTCAAACTATTCAAAAAGTCTTCATCGTTACAATATCTAGGCAATCTGAATGCAGGGATACCGGCTATTGTCTGACATCCGTGATCATATAGCTCATATTCAGTATCCATTCTAATAAATTTGGAATCAATACTCAACGTCATCCCCTTAAAGTACCTTTTGTACATCGTGTCATTCGATTTTTTAAGCGATCTGACTATGCCGATAAAACGAGAAAATACACTCATAATTAGAAATTTATCTGTTAATCGGTGAAATGTACGTAGCTATCACCAATTTCAATTCTTAATGTAGCTCCATTTTCTTTTACCCAATTTTGACACTTAAACAATAAATCTGTGATAAGGACATCAGGCATCTCCTTGAAACAGATATCTATATATACGTTGTTCTGAGGATAATCTTTCTTGAATTCCTCGGATTGAATATGTTTGAGATAACCTTCCATTTTGTCAAGCAGGTCAGTTTGGGTTTCTTTACTGCCGTCAATATGTCCTGCGGTAACCAAGACCAGAACCGCACTGTCTTCTTTGTCATCTGCGTAGATGACATCTATTAAAGATAAGTCACCGAAATGTTCTGTTGTTTTTCCCATCGTCAAAATGTTTTATGCTATCGGCAAGTTTATATTGAAAACCGATATAAATTTAGTAAAAATTTGCCTGTATCGGCAAGAAATCGCAGGGTATCTTTCCCCTTCACTCTGCGCAAATGAACTCGTCAAGATGTGTTTGCTTACTACTGTCGCCATCCACACATATAGTTGTCTGATATCTCTCCAATCCTGTCCAGTGAGAGACATCGCAATAAGTCTTGCCTCCAGAAGAATAAAAATGGAGGCGTATGAACATATCGTACCATGCTCTGATCTTGAAATAACCGTATGTTTCATAACATGATTCATGTTTCATGAGAAAGCGATGTTCGCCATATTCTTCACGTATCATGAAGATGGATCCATTACCGGTGTACACTTCCCGCCTCTCATATCCGCAGCACAAATCGGTTTGCTGATACAAATCGATCTTCAACTCTTTCTTTAGCGTTTCATCCCCGGTGACCCAAACAACATTGCATGGCACGAAATAGATTATGCATATCATTGATAGGGGAAGCAGGGTCGCACAAAGTGTCACTACTATTCTTTGTTTCGTATTCAATCTTGCCAAATACTTGACAGAGAATGCCACTATTGCGGAAAAGAGCAATAGACTTGTTCTATAGGGAGTATAACTATAACCAGGTAGAAGAGGAAGGACAAAGATCATTAGGGAGGTGCATGAGACGATAATTGATGGCTTGAGCTTGTTACGGAAGTAACCTGCGGAGATAAAATTGCCAACAACGATAAGAAGTGAAATTAGGGCGAAGGAACATCTGTACATTATTCCCCAGCCTATATCTCCACTTCTAGGGAATAATCTCCCCAAAATATACAATGCGAATTCACATATCGCCACATAGGTTATGATTTGGATCACGCTCACAACCAATGTTTTTGCCGCTGAAACTATTTTACGCTTGTCTATTTGCATCGTATTCTAAATCTGTGTATATTCCTCATCAGTTTTCAATGATTGTAAATTTACATCTCAACTTGACATTGAAGAATTGGTGATACATGCCTTTTGTTCCCTTGGGCACTTTCAACGTCACACCTGATGTATTATAGCCATTTAAAGTTTGTATGTCGCAACGAAGGGAATCCAAGTTTTTCCAATTCATTTGGATGGTCTTCAATTTTTTGCAATCGGAAAAGACAAAATTTCCCATCTCCTTGACGGAAGGAGGAATAGAGAGCCACTCAATGGAACAAGAACTAAATGTCGCATCTCCTATACTGGTAACGCCTTCAGGAATCACATATATAGGCTTCCCTCGTGTAGGGTAACGGACCAAACGGTTCATTCCCTTCTCATATAGAACGCCATTCTCCGAATGATATTTAGTATTAGAAGAATCCACCAAGATTCGTTCCAAATTATCGATTCGTCCCAAAGAAATTATCTGTCCCAAAGAAAATTCCTTATTCAATCTATGACCAATCTTCAACTCTTTTAGATATTTGTTTCCAAATACATCAAAATCAGTGTTTATTTCAAAAAACGTGTCCTTTTTCTCTGGAGGATATATTAATAATTCCAGTACACTATTAGAATCTCGTTTCAAATCATTCATAACATACCAATCGCTGGATCTACTTTCATATGGGTGTCGATCACAGCCTAACGCACCTGAATAATAATAGAGCACACCATCTTGCGAAGAAAAGTATTTGTTTTCGGGAGAGACGGTAATGGAGGAGAGGTGTTTATAGAATTGATTTCCGAAATAACCTTGGAATGCACGAAAGTTTTTTCCTATATGCAGCGTCTTAAAAGGGCAATCGGTTGATGATTTTTCTATCTCCCTTACAGAATCAGGAATGACAAAAGACTCTATGCTGGGACAATTGACCAAGAGATTGGATATTCTTTCAAAATTATCAGGAAGAACCACCTTGGACAACTTCTTGCAATTGCTAATCGGAGCGTTTCCATTATGCCTGACTGATGGTGAGAAAATTATGGTCTCTAAGTTGTTGCAATTATTGAATGCATTGTCCCCGACATGGTCGACATTGCCTCCCACATACACGATCTTAGTGCGTGGGTATTTCGCCAACGCTTGTTTCACGTGCTTCTGTTCTAGGCTCCCCTCTCCCGTAAAAGTCAAGGAGTCCCGCTCCGAGTTGTAACTGAAACTAATCGGTTCGGCAAAAACGGACTGACAACAGACCACCAACAAGTATAAAACGAATTTCCTGCACATGATTCGACTCTGTTTTATCTGTTTGTAGATACAATTCGCAAATATATATGTTTTTTATTATTATGGATTCAAAAAAAGGGTGCAGGCACGTTCTGTATGAACTATGCATGCACCCTCGTATCGGGTAAGCGTATCGCTTATTGATTCATAAACTCTTGCGGTTTGAAGCGTTGCCCGCAGGTTAGTTGGTGAACTTCAGATGGTCTCCGTCCCTGTCCACCACGATCGGTTTGTCACGGTTCACCGATTGGGAGATGAGCGCCTTGGAGAGCTCGTTCAACAACAACCTTTGGATGGTCCTCTTGATAGGCCTTGCGCCGAACTGAGGATCGTAACCCTCTTGGGCGATCAATGCCCTCGCATCTTCCGTCACGTTCAGCTCCACATCGCTCTCCTTCAACATCTTGTGGAGACTGGCGATCTGCATGTCGACAATCGCCTTGGTGTCATCCTTCGAAAGAGGGGAGAACATGATGATTTCGTCGATACGGTTGAGGAATTCTGGACGGATGGTCTCCTTCAGCAAGCCGAGCACCTCCTCTTTGGCCTCCGCTACGGTCTTCTCCCTGTTCTCGTCCGTTATGTTCTCGAACTTCTCCGCGATGAGGGAAGAACCGAGGTTGGAGGTCATGATGATGATCGTGTTCTTGAAGTTGACGACCCTGCCTTTGTTGTCGGTCAATCGTCCGTCGTCCAGCACCTGAAGCAGTGTGTTGAAGACATCCGGGTGCGCCTTCTCGATCTCATCGAACAAGACCACCGAGTATGGTTTACGACGGATGGCCTCGGTCAGTTGTCCGCCCTCCTCGTAGCCGACGTATCCCGGAGGTGAACCGATGAGTCGGGTGGAGGATATCTTCTCCTGGTATTCGGACATGTCTATACGGGTCATCATATTCTCGTCGTCGAACAGCAGTTCCGCCAAAGCTTTCGCCAGCTCGGTCTTACCAACACCCGTCGTACCTAAGAAGATGAATGAGCCGATAGGTTTCTTAGGGTCTTGCAGACCCGCCCTGCTTCGTCTCACGGCGTCGGAGACCGCTCTGATGGCCTCGTCCTGTCCGACGATACGTTTGTGGAGTTCCTCCTCGAGGTTCATCAACTTATCCTTTTCGGTCTGCATCATCTTGGTGACAGGGATGCCCGTCCATTTGGAGACTACCTCGGCGATATCTTCCTCGTCCACCTCCTCCTTGACGAGCGGATCGGCGCATTGGATGTCGGCCAGCTTCTTCTGAGCCTCGGCGATACGGTTCTCAGCCTCTTTCACCTTTCCGTAACGGATCTCCGCCACACGTCCGTAGTTGCCTTCACGCTCCGCCTTCTCTGCCTCGAAGCGCAGTTGCTCGATCTCTATTTTGCTCTGTTGGATGATGTTGATCTGCTCTTTCTCAGCCGTCCATTTGGCGCCGATGTCCTGCATCTGCTCCTTCAGGTTGGCGATCTCCTTCTCCAACTTATTGAGTTTAGCCTTGTCGTCTTCCCGCTTGATGGCCTCACGCTCGATCTCCAATTGCTTGATCTCACGTGCCTTGTTATCCAACTCCTCTGGTACGGAGTCTATCTCCAGCCTTAGCTTAGCGGCCGCCTCATCGATCAGGTCGATGGCCTTGTCTGGCAAGAAACGGTCCGTGATGTAACGGTTGGAGAGACGGGTCGCCGCGATGATGGCGTTATCCTTGATACGCACCTTGTGGTGGTTCTCGTAACGCTCCTTCAATCCACGCAGGATGGAGATGGTGGTCGCCTCGTCCGGCTCGTTGACCATGACGATTTGGAACCTACGCTCCAAGGCTTTATCCTTCTCGAAATATTTCTGGTACTCGTCGAGGGTAGTCGCGCCGATGGCTCTCAGCTCACCTCTGGCGAGGGCCGGCTTCAGGATGTTAGCCGCATCCATGGCGCCGTCGCTCTTGCCTGCGCCTACCAAGGTGTGGATCTCATCGATGAAGAGGATGATCTCTCCGTCCGATTTGATCACTTCGTTGACGACCGATTTGAGTCGCTCCTCGAATTCTCCTTTGTACTTCGCGCCCGCGATGACGGCACCCATGTCCAAGGAGTATATCTTCTTGGTCTTCAGGTTCTCCGGCACGTCGCCACGCATGATTCGTTGCGCCAGACCCTCCGCGATGGCGGTCTTACCCGTACCAGGCTCACCGATGAGGATAGGGTTGTTCTTTGTCCTACGGCTAAGGATTTGTAGCACCCTACGGATTTCATCATCCCTTCCGATGACAGGGTCCAGCTTACCGGCCTGCGCCCGCTCGTTCAGGTTGATCGCGTAGTTGTTGAGGGCGTCGTAGGTCTGCTCGGCAGACTCGTCCGTCACCTTCTTCCCTTGCCTCAGCTCGGCGATGGCATCCTTCATGGCTTGGTAGTTCAAGCCCGCGTCCTTCAGCAGGGCTGCTGCGGGACTATCCACCGCGATCAGTGCAAGCAAGATATATTCCAGGGAGACGAACTGGTCACCCTCTTCCTTCGACATCTCCTCCGCCTTCTTCAACACTGCGTTCGCACTGTTGCTCAAGTAGGTGTCTTCGTTGCTCCCCGTTACCTTAGGTAGACGCAAGATCATCTTGATGACGACCTCATTGAGTTGTTCGGTGTTTACGTTCAGTTTGTTGAATACGAACTTCGTGACGTTTTCACCCACTTTCAGGATACCCTTCAGCAGGTGGACAGGCTCGATAACCTGCTGGTTACGCTTGTTGGCGTAGTTCACAGCCTCTTGTATCGCCTCCTGACTTTTGATCGTATAATTCTTAAAGTTCATAACTCTGTTGTTTTTAATGTTCACATCAAATATACATCAAATAGTTTGCCAATCATTATATTCTGACAAATTGTCTATAAAGAATTATGAACTTCTGTCATTTTGTCCTCTGTCTGTCCGAACGAAGGGGTATGTGTCACTCCTGCTTTCCCTTTACCACCTTGCTGTAACCATGGTCTGTCTGGATGATGTAAAGGCCTGGTAACCAGTCTGAACCCATCTCTTTCTCCTCTGACAATGTGCCATGTTCCACTGTCTGTCCCAAGGCGTTCGTGACATGGTACTGACCGTTGCCCTTGATGGTGACGGTGACATTGAACGGGTTAGGGTAGGCGATGTTGTCGGATTGCTTCGTCTCCTCCACTGAGGTGTAGTCTACCATGCAGTTCGTATTGTCCACGTAGCAGTTCCATTGGCTTGGTGTGGCGTTCTCTGTTCTTTCTCCATAGACGATGCCTAAGCCTACCGTGCTCATGTAGAACCTGCCGTAGGTATTCCAGTCACCGACCACGAACTGACCGTTGCCTGGTCCACCGAATTGGTGTTGCTCATCGTTGATGTGGAACCAACTCTTTCCGTAGTCTTCCGAGAGATAGAGTCCCACACCGCAGTTGTTGACGTTGCCCCAGATGTAGAGCGTGTAATCGCTTCCTTTGCCTAAGCCGGTGCCGACCGCCTCGCAACTGTTGACGTTGGCGATCTTGGTGAAGCTCTCTCCGTAGTTGTTGGAGAAGTAGAGTCCGTTGCTACCGCCTGGCGCATAGAGTTGACCCTCCTTGCCTGGTATGATGGCTATCCTGCCGTATTCGTTGTTGTTGAGGCTAGCCTTGGTGAAGGTCTCTCCGTAGTCTGTACTACGGTAGAAGGCGTTCTTCCCGCCAGCGTAGACGTAGGCGTCGTTCTCAGGATCCACTTGGATGTGGGTGGCGGCGTCCGTTCCGCTGATCTTGGTCCACGAGGAACCATTGTTGTCTGAATAGTAGATGCCGCTGGTGCCCGGACCCGGGATGATGAAGAAACGGTAGGAGCCGTTACGTTTCGTGATGGCGCATTTCCCCTCGTTGGAGACTTGTGGCGCGCAGGTGTTGCAGTAAGGGTTTTGGTAGGAGAAATCGGTCTTGGCGCACTCCTTCCACCCCTTGTGACCGCTCGTGGTGTAGTAGAAGCCCGCATTGGCCACACGCATCATCACCTTAGGGTCTTTGCTGTAGTAGTTGATACCGCCTGTCGTGCCGGGTGCCGGGTCGTGGATCGGGGCGAACTGGTGGATGTCGTCGTGGATGAAGCCCGTGTAGTCTCCGATCACAGACATCAGGTCACCGTTCGGTACGCTGACGAGGTCCAGTGCGACCGTCTCCTCCAGTCCGTTCACGTCGAAGTGGAAGGTAGGTGTGCCTTCGCACCAGATGTGCTCGCAGGTGAAGATACCGTTGCCGGAGGTGGTGGATAGGATGTTATCGTCTTGCGGGTCGAAGCATAGGCTGCCGCTCCAGTGGATAGCGTAGCCTGGGATCCATGTCACGTTGTTGTTAGTGAGCTTCATGTTGTTCTGCAGGCTACGCCAGCTCTTTCCGCCGTCGGTGGAGGTCCAGTAGATGTCTCCGTTGGCGCTGGCACCGTTGTCCCATTGCTGAGGGATCCAGGTGTTGTTGGTGGATACGACGAGCTTATTAGGGTCGGAAGGGGAGACTGCCACGTCGCCTAATCCGTAGTTCTTGCTTGGTGAGATATCCTCCGCCTTTTTAGTCTGTGGGTCATAGCGGAAGACTGCGCCCGCCGTGCCAGACACGCAGGCGTTGGAGTAGGCGATGAGCAATTTGCCGTTGCCATCCATCTTCATCCTGCAAGGGATGTATTGTGTAGGCAATGCGGCGATGTCCGACCATGAGGCGCCACCATCCTCCGAAACGTACAGGTTGGATGCGCCAGTGCGTGATATGCCGACGAAGATGCGTTGCGTCTTGCCGTTCTTCACGGAAGAGCCGTCGAACACGATGGCGGTGGTGCCGTTCTCATCAGGGGTGGTAGGGTAGCTGTTGCTGCCCCAGCTTGGCCATTTGACACTCTTGGTGTATACGTCATTGAGTGAAGTGATTGCTTTCCACGTCTTGCCGCCATCCTCGCTCTTGATGAGCGGGTTGTTGGCGCGTCCGCCGCAGAATATGATGTCGCTGTTGTTCGGGTCCACCGCGATGCGTTCGCCGCAGTTACGTCCCTGTCCGTTGCCATGGGCGAAGATGAGGGAGGTCACGTCCACCGTCTCGAAGCTCTCCCCGCCATCCTTGGAGTACATGATGGCGGTCTTCTGGTTGCTGAAATATTGGCAACCGCCCAAGAGGTAGATATTCTTTTCGTTCTGCGGGTCGATGGCTAAGGCCTCGATGCTCAGCAGTCCCTTGTCCTCTTCGGAGATGAAGTTGGTGATAGGCTGCCAGGAGCAGTTGTCCGCTCTCCATTTGTAGGCGCCACCCACGTCTGTGCGGGCGTATTTGGACTTGCCGGAAGCGATGATGCCCGATACGAATCCACCGCCACCGATGGCGAGCGTGCCGTAGGTGTAAGGGATGGATGCGCTGCACTTCTCGTCCAATTTCTTCTCGGAGCATTGTACAGCGTCGCTTTGGTCGGAGGTGAAACGGATGTTGTCGATGTATATCGTGCCGCTTTCGCCACCGAGGGCTATGAGTATCTCGTCCGATGTGCTTTGGTGCTTGGTGAAGTCGAAATAGAGTGTGTTCCATACGCCTCCCTTGGTGGCTTGGTACAGGTTCTCGTCATTCTTGTTCGAGTAGGCCTTGATGTTGCAGTCTACCGTGGAAAACACGTCCACCGCCAGCAGTTGTGAGCCTATCTCCGCACCGCAAGGGAAGGATACGCCACCATAGTTCGTGATCTCCATCAGGAGGCTATGGTCGCTGGTGTTACCGCACTTGTGAGGGTTCGCGACGATTGTTTTCTCCGTTCCCCATCCTCCGGTAGGAATGGACCCGTCTTCGAAATCGTAGAGTGCCTCCGCCTTGAGGTTTCCTGCCAAAGCGCAGAATAGACAGAGCATGGCTGATTGTGTGAGTAATTTCCTGTTCATAATTGACAATAGGTTGTTGGTTTGTATCTGCAAATGTAGTTTTTCCTCCGAATGTTTCATCACCTATGCGCCTGATTGGAAGATTAGTGAATGCTTTTAGCGTAAAAATACAAATTTGGAAGGCTATGGGAAGATGTGTAAGAAGGTTTAGCGGTTGATTTTCATGTCGGTTGACTCAAATTTCGTATCGTCATGCGGAGGTAGGGTGCATCAATTGTTCTTTCTCCTTCTGGAAGTTGAGGAAGGGATGCGTTTGGTGGAGCTCCTCCATTTCGGCAAGGATCCTCTCCTGGAATTTGCGATGCCCCTCGCTTTCCGGGTTGAATGGTCGGTGGTGTACTGCCGCGATGATCTTTTCGATGCGGGATAGGGTGTTGAGGGTCTCCTGAGAGAAAGCGTAGCTTGTGAATTTCTCCCAGATGTATTGGATGGCAAGATCGTTAGGGTGGATCATGTCTTCCGCATAGAAACGGTAGTCGCGTAGTTCGTCCATCATTATTTCGTAAGCAGGGAAATAGTGGACGGATGGTTCTTCCTCGCGGATTTTCTCTGTGGTGAGGAGTAGGGTGGATTTGCTGATCTGGTTGTCGTGCGCCCCATCCTTCCAGTGGCGGATCGGACTGACGGTGAATATAATGGAAGTGTTCGGGTTGACTTGGCGGATGGTCGCCACCGTGTCATGCAGGGCTTGTGAGCACTCTTCGATGCCAATTCTTCTGCGAATGAACATTTCTTGTGATTCTTTGTGGCAATTCGCAACGGTTTGACGGGTGTTGGACAGCTCATAGATCCAAGCCGTGCCTAAGGTGATGAAGATATGCGTGGCGTTCTGCAGGAAGAGATGTGCCGCTTCCACTTGCCGGTTGGCGTTCTGCAGGAAGGCCTCTTCGCTCAGTTGGGCGAATTTGCTGTGCAGGTGGAAAGAGTTCCAGACACCGTCTCGGCAGAAGAGGTCGTCGGAGACGAAGAGTCTCTTTTCCGCGATGCGCCTGATGCTCTCCTTGATGGAGCAGGGGTTGAAGAGGATGCCGAGCGGGTTGTTCGACACGTTGAACTTCAGCTGTTCCAGGCGGTTTCCGATATTCTCAGAAAAGCAAGAGCCGAACATCATGACCCTGCTTTCGTAGGTGATGTCCGCCTCTTGTTTAATTGTTATTTCAGTGATGAGTTTCATCCTTTTTTACTCTCCGGACATTGCCTTGAGCAACTCATCCATCTTAGGGCTGAGGATGATCTCTGTACGTCTGTTCTTGGCGCGTGCCTCTGGGGTGTTCGCCTTATCGACAGGCATGTACTCCGCACGGCCGGTAGCGGAGATCTGTGAAGGGTTCACGTTCTTATTGCTGATGAGGATACGCACGATGGAAGTGGCGCGTTTCGCACTCAAGTCCCAGTTGTCCTCCACGTTGCCGTTGCCCTTGTAAGGCACGTCGTCCGTGTGGCCTTCGATGACGATATTGATGTCTTTGTTCTCCGCGATGAAGTTGGAGAGTTTCTTCAGAGCGTTCGCACCCTTAGCGTCCACGTCCCACTTGCCTGATTTGAAGAGCAGTTTCTCATCGAGGGAGACGTACACCTTGCCGTCCTTGTTGACCACCTCGATACCGTTTCCTTCGTAGCCTTTCAGGGCGTCGGAAACCTTTTTCTTCAAGGATTTCATCATGCTGTCTTGGCGGCTGACGATCCGTTGGAGTTCGGCGAGGTTCTTCTCCTTATCCTTCAGGTCCTTTTCGGATTTGTTCAGGGCATCCTCTCTGGCTTGAAGTTTCTCTTGTGATTTCTGCAGGTCGGCGAGGAGTTTCTTGATCTCCTTGTCGCTGCTGGCGCTGGTCTTGGTCAGACGGTCGGAGAGCTGTTGGTTGAGCGCCTTCAGGTCTTTGTTCTCCAGTCCTATTTGGTGCAATGCCTTGGATTTAGCCACTGAATCCTCAGCCATTAATCCGATTTTCTTGTGTGCGGCGGTAGAGTCTCTTTGAAGGGAAGCGATGCGCTTGCGAGCGTTCTCCAACTCCTGCGAGCAGTTCCTGTTGCTTTGTTCACACTTGGTGAGGTCTGATAACGTTTGGTTGAGTGTCTTCTTCGACGCGCAGGATGCGAACAACGTTCCCATCAGGATAAAATAGAATATTTTTTTCATACAGTTTTCTTTTATGTGTTTATGCAAATTTAAAATTTTTTTTAACTTTGTGAAAAGGACAAATCAATTATTTATGAACATTCGTGTAGGACAAGGATATGATGTACATCAGTTCGCGGAGAATCGCGAGCTATGGTTGGGAGGAATACAGATTCCGTGCGAAAAAGGGTTGTTGGGGCATTCCGATGCCGACGTGTTGATCCATGCGGTATGTGATGCGCTTTTAGGCGCCGCGCATATGCGGGACATTGGCTATCATTTCCCTGACACGTCCGCCGATTTCAAGAATGTGGATAGCAAGATATTGCTGCGGAAGGTGGTGGCCATGTTGAAGGAAAATGGTTTCGCCATCGTCAATGTGGACTCTATCGTATGTGCCCAGTTCCCTAAACTGTCACCTCACATCGACAGAATGGCGGAGTGCATGGCGGAGGTGATGGGTGTGGATGCGGATTGCGTCTCTGTCAAGGCTACCACCACCGAGCACCTCGGTTTCGTCGGAAGGGAAGAGGGTATCGCCGCCTATGCGACCGTTTTGATCGAGAAGGTCTGATGCCAGTTCGGGGCATTCCCACATGTTTTTATCATTCAATTGTATATACAAAAACAGGTTTACTCAACGGCCCGTATTAGGCCGAGTCATGTTTTTATCATTCAATTGTATATACAAAAACAGGGGGTTATATGCCCCCTGCTTGTTTTGTTGCTTATTCTAAGGCCTTCGAATTCTTAATTCAAAATTCTTAATTCAAAATTCACTTGTAGCTTTCCATCAGCTCCCTAGCCTCATTCAAGGTCATCTTGACCTCTTTGGTCAGGGTCAGGAACTCTTTTCTGGAAATCATCTTCTTGAAGTTATCCTCCCGTTCCAAGACGGTAAGTTTCTCCACGATACCCTTCTTTTGCAAGGAGCGGAATAGTGGGAGCATCTTGTGCGCATAGTGGTGCATCTCCTTCGTGTCGTTCAGTAGCCAAGCTTTTTTCAACTCTTTGACGTTGGATGTGCTTTCCCTGATGAACGAATCCAGGATCATCGCCTCGGATTCCTTGTCACCGCAAGCGTAGCTGAGCAGTCCGTAGAACGGAGTGTTGTCCGCACTCGGCTCTTCCACTTTCCCTTCCCCTTCCGGCAAAGCGATGCTATCCCCCTTCGTGTGGAGGCGGATCGTGTCGATAAGCTCTTGTGAGGTGAAAGGTTTGCAGATGAATCCGTCGAACCCTTGTTCCTTGATGTGCTCTTCGGAGATGTCCGCTCTAGCGGAGAGCGCGATGATCGGCAATGTGTCCGAATGGCTGATGTGAGGAGACTGTCGGATCAGTTTGACGAATTCGAATCCGTTGATGCTAGGCATCTGTATATCCGTCAGTATGAGGTCGATGTTTTGGCTTTCCATCTCTTTCAATGCATCCTCCGGGTCTTTGTGAGGGAAGACATTGATGTTGGCGTGGGTGAGAATTTCCGAGACGAGTGTGAGTTGAGTGTCGTCATCGTCCAGTATGAGCACGTTGATAGGGAAAGCGTCGAATGCTTCGGTGGTGTCGGGCTCCTCCTCTTTCTGCAGTTTGATGGTGACGGTGATGGTGGTTCCTTCGTCGATTTTGCTCTTCACGTCGATGTCGCCGTTGTAGAGGTCCACCAATTTGCTGACGATGCTCAATCCCAGACCCGAACCTTCTTGAGGCGCATGGCCGTCACGGATGATTCGTTTGTATTCGCCGAAGATGCCATCTATATCCTCCTCGCTGATTCCGATGCCTGTGTCGGCCACGCTGATGGTGAGGATGTGGAATACGTCATCCTCCACCACGTCGGCGGAGATGCTTACTTCACCTTCTTCGGTGAATTTAATGGCGTTGGAAACCAAGTTGTTGCAGATCTGTTGGATGCGTGTGACATCGCCTGTCACTTTGTCCGGGAATCCGCTGACTTGGTGTTTCAGCGAGATGTTTTTCTTCTGGGCGATAGGTTCGAAGCTGGCGTAAACCTCTTCGATTAGGTCTTTGACGGAGAAGAGGGTAGGTTGTAGCATCATTTTTGAGCTGTCCAACTTGTTGTTGTCCAGGATGTTGGTGATGAGCTGGATCGTCTGGTTGGACGATTTCCTCATGTTTTCGAGATAGTATTGTTGCTTTTCGGACAATGGGGTGTTTCCCATCAGTTCCATGTATCCGATGGCGGAACCCATAGGAGCTTTCATGTCGTGTGTGAGGCTGATCATCATCCTTTCCTGCTTCAAGTTTTTCTCCTCCAGTTGTTCCCTCAGTTTCCGGCTACGGCTCATGTCGTTGAAGAGGATCCAGCAGAAGAGGAGGATCACGATGATGGAGAGCACGGTCACGTAGCGTAGCTTCTCGGCCGTTTGGGCGAGTGTGGCGTTCCTGCGCGACTTGGCCTTCTGCATGTTCACCCTGTTGTCGAACTCGATTTTCCCGAGTATGGACTTCGCTTGTATGGTGATGTTGTTGTTGTTGTTGCGTAGGGTGTTGATTTGCGCCATGATGGCTTTGTCCGTCCTGTATTTCTCGTTGCGGATCTTCACCTTGATGTCATCCAGGATGCTCTGCGCGGTGTCGGTCGGGTTGTAGTACATGGAGAGGGAGTCCATCCACTGACGTTCGGTGCCAAGAAGTCGGATGGTAGTGTCGTTAGGACCTCCGTTTCTGGAGAATGCTTCCGCCAGGCGGTGGAAGAAGTTCCTTTTTTTCGCGTGCCGCTTCTTGATGATGGTGTCTTGTTTCATCGTGGCGTTCTTGTTCTTGGAGGCGTAGTTCCGAAGGGAATCCTCCATGAGCATGGTCCGGATATTCGCTTTGTAGAGTTCCTCTAGGTTGTCCTTGTTGGTCAGTTTGATCAGTTCGCACAGGTTCTCCTCCTTCTGTTTCAGGAGGTTCGACACGCTGTCCAGCGATTGGATCTGGAATGCGTCCGAGAGAAGCCCCTTCAGCGTGTCCATATGGTTTTCCGCCAGGTTGATCTGCTCCTTGTATAGGTTGAAGTCGGAAGTGTCAACCATCATCGGGCCGATATGGTTTTCCGCGTTGAGGAGGTCTGTGAGAATGGTGTTCACCAGTTCCTCCTGTTGTTGATAGGTGGTCTGTTGTCCGATCTCTTCCGTGATCGCTTCCGTGTTTCGGTAGACGAAATAGATGCTTCCCACGCCTATCGCTATGAGAATCAGGTAGCTGATGGCTACCTTCATGATGGTTGCTCTCTCCTTCTTCTTTCCCATTATTCCATGTTGTAGTGTTTCATCTTATTGTACAGCGTTTTCCTGTCGATCTTCAGCATGATGGCCGCTTTGCTCTTGTTGTTGTTGCAAGCCTCGAGCGCTTTCATGATCTTGCGCTTCTCGTACTCCTCGTTGTGGAGCGCCGCGTTCTCGCTGGTGTCGCCGGTCTCGCCGATGATTTCGTCAGGTAAGTGGTTGGCCTTGATGTATTTTTCCTCGCAAAGCATGGCGGCGCGTTTGATGACGCTCTTCATCTGACGGAGGTTGCCCGACCATTGGCATTTGTTCATGATGCGCATGCTCTCCTCGTCGAAGCCGATGATCTTCTTCTCCAACTCCTCGTTGGCCTCTTCCAGGAAACTTTCGGCGAAGAGCGCGATGTCCTCGCTTCTTTCCCTTAGGCTAGGCACCTGCAGGGAGACCTCGTTGAGGAAGCGGTGGAAATCCTCCGAGAATTTGTTCTCGCGGATGAGTTTGTAGATGTTCTCGCTGGAGGAGGCGATCACTCTGACGTTGATTTCCTTCTCCGCATTGCTTCCCACCATTTTTATTCTCTTGACTTTCAGACTGAAGAGCAACTGCTCCTGTACTTTGATCGGCATCTCGTCCACGTTCTCGAAGAAGATGACGCCGTTCGTCGCGCTGGTGAGCAATCCCGGCTCTTCCTTTTGCGGACTGATGAAGCCGAATAATCTCTTCTCGAAATCTTCCTTTGGTATCTCTCCGCAGTGGACGATGATGAACGGTTTATCTTTCCTCGCACTCTTTTCGTGGATAAGTTTCGCCACTTGCTTTTTCCCTGTGCCTGGCTCTCCTGAGATGAACACCGTCATCTCCGTGGCGGCTACCCTGTTGATCATCTCGAAAAGTCTCTTGATGGCTAGACTGTTTCCCGTGATGTAGGTGGAACCCTTCTTGCTCGCTTTGTTCTTTTCCGCTTCTTGCTGCTTCAGCACCTCGTCCATTTTCTCGAACAGCAGTTCCGGCTTGATCGGCTTCGGGATGTAGTCCTTGGCTCCGATCTTCATGCATTCGACCGCGCTTTGTATCTTGGCGTAACTGGTGAGTATGATGAATGGGGTGCTTATTTTCCTATCCTTGGCCCATTTCAGTAGGTTGATTCCGTCATCGTCTGGCAGGCGCAGGTCGGATAGTATGATGTCATAGTTCGTGGCACCCATTTTCTGTTTCGCATCGCCTACGGTAGGTGCGCTTTCCACGGCGAATCCTTGCTTCCCTAGCCATGTCCGTAACATTAGACAGAAGGTTAAATCGTCTTCTACAATTAAAATTTTTTTCATATTCTTATCTTTTTTTCTTATTCCTATGCAAATTTAAGTAAACTAACTGAATTCTCTTGGTTTATTTTTAAAAAATGTCGATATTTGCGTCTATGATTTCGACGATGATTCTAAAAGGTTTGATTATTGGTGTCATTGTCTCCGCTCCAGTTGGTCCTATCGGGATCCTTTGTATACAACGCACTTTGAATGGTGGACGGGGACATGGCATTTCTACTGCGCTCGGAGCTACGGCCTCCGATTTGTTGTATGCGGTAGTTGCGGCTTTTAGTATGTCTATGGTGGTCGATTTCATCGATTCCCATCGTTTTTGGCTGCAAATTGCAGGTACGATCATCGTCTTTTTCTTCGGGCTCTATACCTATGCGACTAATCCTGTCTCGAAATTGAAGAAAATGCGAGGGGGGACCCAAAATTATTTGCAGGACTTCATCTCCTCGTTCCTGCTGACGGTGACGAACCCATTGGTCGTTTTCCTTTTCATCGCTTTGTTCGCGAAATATTCCTATATCACGGATGATACAACTCTCTTCGATAGCTTACTGGGTGTCTTCTGCATCATGATGGGGGCTTGCCTGTGGTGGACGATCCTCGTCGGCATCGTCAACCATTTCAGGGATAGGTTCAATATGCGTGGCCTTTATGTTATCAATAAGGGCGCGGGACTCCTGCTGATGATCATCGCGGTGGTCAGCATCGTCTATTTTTTCCTTGTTTGATCGCTAACTAAATTGTTTCGTCTCTATGGAAGTCAAGAAAGCGGTTTTTGTCGAAAGTAATTCGGATTGGAGGAAGTGCCCTAAACATCATCTCCCTGAATTCGCCTTCATTGGCAGGTCCAATGTCGGGAAGTCTTCCCTCATCAATAAAATCACGAATCAGAAGAACTTGGCTAAAACTTCCGCAACGCCTGGTAAGACGTTGCTTATCAATCATTTCCTTGTGAATGATAACTGGTATCTTGTCGATTTGCCGGGCTATGGCTTCGCGAAGATCGGTATGGAGGGAAGGAATAAACTCGAGAAGATGATCAAGGATTATGTGCTTATGCGTGAGGAATTGTTCAACCTCTTCGTCTTGATCGATTGCCGCCATGAGCCCCAAAAGAATGATCTGGAGTTCATCGAATTCCTAGGGTCCAACGGTGTGCCTTTCTCCATCGTGTTCACAAAAGCTGACAAACTATCCAAAAGCAGGCTCGTCGCCAATGTGCAGGCTTACAAGAGTAAACTGCAGGAGGAGTGGGAGGAGTTGCCGCCGATCTTCGTCACTTCGTCGGAGTCTGGACTCGGAAAGGAGGAATTGCTGGAATATATCGATTCCATCATGAATGCGACTCCTGACGATTCCGTAATTGAGTAATGAACAGCGGGACCGGACGTTCTCCGTATGGCCCCGCATCAAAATATTTGAATGGCAATGGTAGTTCTATTTTATATATTTTATGTCTTCGTTTGGCTGATCTCTTTTTTGCCATTGCAGGTGCTCTATATCTTCTCGTACCTGATCTATTTCCTCGCTTACTACGTGGTGAGGTACCGTCGGGCGGTGGTCCGTACCAATTTGGTGAATTCCTTCCCTGAATTGTCCGAGGCGGAGATCGTGAAGATAGAGAAGGGGTACTATCTGCATTTCGCCGACATCGTGATGGAGACGGTCAAGCTGATGCATATATCGGACGATGAGATGCGTCATAGGATGCAGTTCTCCAACCCGGAGGTGATGGGTGAATTCTTCGAGAACGGCAAGAGCGTCGTCATCTTGTTGGGCCATTACGGCAACTGGGAGTGGATCCCTTCCATCTACATGAACTACGACGGTATCGTGGGCGGTGAATTGTACCGTCCTTTGAATAATAAATATTTCGACCAATTCTTCCTGAAGTTGCGGTCCCGCTTCGGCACGGTCAATATTCCTAAGAACGATGCCCTCCGTGCCATCGTCAATATACGGAGGGAGGGAAAGACGTTCGGACTGGGTTTTATAGCGGACCAGACGCCTTCCGCTTCCAACCTCCATTACTGGAACACGTTCCTGAACCAGGACACGCCTTTCCTGAACGGACCTGAACGTATCGCGCGCTCCGGCGGCTATGCGGTGGTCTATTTTGACGTGAAGAAGATCGAGCGTGGCTACTATACTTGCGACATCATCACGTTGACGGACGATGCCAAGAAGACAGCGGAGAACGAGATCACGGACAAGTATGTGGAGCTTTTCGAACGGACTATCCGTCGCGATCCTACTTGTTGGCTGTGGTCCCATAGGCGTTGGAAGCATAAGCGGAATGTACAGAAATGAAGAAGATCGCTATTGTCATTCTGAACTGGAACGGGAGGAAGATGTTGGAAAAATACCTTCCTTCGGTCTGTAGCTTCTCCCAATTGGAGGGGGCGGTGGTCGTCGTGGCGGATAATGGCTCCACGGATGATTCCGTCGCTTTCGTCAAGGAAAACTTCCCTTCGGTGCAGCTGGTCTTGTTGGATGACAATTACGGTTTCGCGGAGGGCTACAACCGCTCCTTGGCTCAGTTGGACGCGGAGTATTTCCTGCTGCTGAATTCGGATGTCGAGGTGACGGAGAACTGGTTGAACCCGTTGATCGCTTACATGGACGAGCATCAGGATGTGGCGGCTTGCCAGCCTAAGATACGGTCCTTCATGGAGAAGGATAAGTTTGAGCATGCCGGTGCCTGTGGCGGGTTCCTGGATAAGTACGCTTTCCCTTTCTGCCGAGGCAGGCTCTTCGGTCATGTGGAGCATGACAATGGACAATATGACGCTGTCGCGGATCTCTTTTGGGCGACGGGCGCCGCTCTGATGATACGCTCTGATGATTTCCTCTCCGTCGGCGGTTTGGATGGCTCATTCTTCGCACACATGGAGGAGATAGACCTTTGCTGGCGGCTACGCTCACGTGGACGTAGGATTGTCTGTGTGCCGGAGAGCGTCGTGTACCATCTCGGGGGAGGTACGTTGAATGTGGATAACCCTCGTAAGACCTTCCTCAATTTCAGGAATAATCTTCTGATGATATACAAGAATGTGCCTGACGCATACTTGAAACGAACCTTGTTGGCACGTTTCTTTTTCGATTACGTGGCCGCATTCCAGTACCTCCTCAAGGGGGATTGTAAGAACGCCAAGGCCATCTATCGGGCTCGTCGTGAGTTCCGCCGAATCTTCCACCAATATGATGCGAAACGTGCGGAAAACATCTCCGCCCAGACGCTAAAGGATATCCCGGAAGTGCTGAACCGTAGTTTGGTCTTCTCCGTCTACTTGTTTGGAAAGAAACGATTCAGCGACCTGAATTTCTCTTAATTCATAATTGACTTCGTCGAACTAACGTTTCGTAATTGATTTCGTCGAACTAACATTAAAAACAAAGGGCGTCCGAACTCGAGTCGAACGCCCTTTCTGTTGTTTAATAATCAATGAAAAGAGACGGTTTATTTCGCTTTTTTCATTCTAATTAAAGAATTTTGAACCTCACTGTTCCTGTAAGCGTTAGCGTGGTCCTTGTCAATGATAGAACTTACGATTGAAGTGCCGTTGGAATTGTTGAACAATCTACCACCTGTCACGTAGAAGGATGCCAAGTCCTTGCCTGCCACGTAGCTGAAGTTGTTCGTCTGGTTGTCATCATCCACCTCGTCGTAAGGGTTGGCGATGAGTGCGGTGTAGTAATTGCCCGCTTTCGCATCTCCAGGGATGTTGTATTTCTTCTCGACGGTCACGCTTTGTCCAGCCTCGAGGATTACGTTCTTCTCGTTGTTGAAGAGGATGTGCTTCTTGGAGAGGTCTCTTGATTGGAAGAGCAAATAGATGATGGAGTAATCCTTCGTGTCGATAGCGTTCGTGCCGTTGTTGGTGATGGTGTACTTCACGATTCTCTCACCATCCATGTTCTGCTCGACGTCGGAGATGACCTTCACGCTGATATCGTTTCCTGTTGATTTGCGAGGGGCCGCTGAGGCTGCGGTGGAGCTGTTGCTTGCGCTCCATACACCGAAGCAGAATTGTTTCACGAAGAAGTTGTAGCCTACCCAGATCATACCGTTGTCGCCCCAGTCGTTCTTACCCCAGGAGTTCTGGATCCTGAACGCTTTCTTGGAGTCGTCGAAGCCGACCAGCATCATGGCGTGGTATGCGTGCTGTCCTTGGTAGTCCTTCGTGTCAGACTCGATGACCGCGCTGCTGTTCCAAGACATGAAACGCTCACCCAATCTTGCGCCGATCACGAGAGGACCTTTCTCCAAGTGCGCTTTGATGTTCTCCACGGTCATACCGTAAGCTTGGCCGTTTGAGCTCATGTCCGCACTGTATGCTACGGTACGGTAGGTGCTGATCTTATTGCTGGTCTTTCCCTTTCCTGACACACCGTCGCAGGTCATTTTTTGGTTGTTGAAAGGTACGTCGTACATTGTCGCCACACCTTTCGTCTGCATAGCCTTGAAGGCAGGGTCGAAGCTGGATCCGCCGCATTGGTTGCTAACCTCGGAACTGTAGTTGGAACGCATGGTGTGCCACAAGTCAACCGGGCTGCATTGGTATGATGCACTGTTCTTGTTGGAAGTGTTCCATGTGCCGTCGATCATGTTCAAGGTGGTCTTCAGACCATAGGAGGTGGCCCATGCCACGCAGGTTCCGTATTGACCTTGGTTACCTACCGGTGGGCAATATTGCTCCCAACTCTTTTTGGTGGTGGTCACGTCGTCACCGTCCAACTCTTCGTCCGTGTCTTCCCAATTCTCTGTCTCTGGGTCGTAGCCCAACATGGAGGCGAAGATACTTACGATCGTGTCGATTATTTGTTGTGCCTCTTCTTCTGAACAAGAAGCCATGAAGAACGTCGGTACGCATAATGCGATCACGGCAATCTTCTTTCTGAAAAATTTCATCATAATGATAATATTTTTGAAGTTGTGAATAATATACTATTGGTTCATTTTAAATCCCATGAATGAGGGGATGGAGTCGTTGGCGAAGCTTGTCTCCTCCGTGTTGGGTGTAAGGATGAAGTGCGCCTCTTCCGTGTTGAGTCCCCCTTTGAAGGCGGTGCGGTCCAGTTTCACTACGCCGTAGAACAAGGACCTTTCCATTTCACATCTTCCGTTGAAGGTGGTGCCGATGATGTCCGTCCGTCCGTCGAACTTGCCGAAGGATAGCTGCACGTCGTCTCCGCAGTTCCCGTAGTTGAAGAGGAGGAACCCGTTGATGTTGGCATTGGAGAGGTCTAATCTTCCATCCGCTTTCAAATTGCTGATTTGTAGGTTGTTGACGTTAATTCCTTGCAGGGATGCATCCTGCTTGAATTGCGCATCCATTAGGTTGAGGTCGCCCCGGAAGGTGGAACCGCACATCATGAAGGTGGAGTCCGCCTCCAATTCCCACCACTGGTTCTTATGCCCCATGCAGAGGATGTTGTTGAACTGGGTCTCTCCCCGGAATGCGGATTTGCTGAAGTTGGCGCTTGCTTGGAATTCCGCGTCGTTGAAGTCCACATTTTTCCTGAAGTCGCAATCCATGAACTGCACGTCGCGGGTGAATCGGACTTTGACGGGTATCTTTTTGCCATTGATTTCTTTGTATCCGTTTCCCTTCACGTCGCCTAAAAAGACGCAGCTTTGGAAGTAGATGGTGCTAGGCACGTGCGCGACGAAGGAGTTCGGGGCAGTCATCTCCCTGTCGTCGATATCGGAGAAGTCCAAGTCCCCCTTGATGATGGCGTTGACGAAGAGTACAGCCTTCCCCTTATTGATGAGTTTGGTGATGTCTTTTGCTTGGTATTCTTTCATCGTGGATTCTTTTCCGTTTTGCGCTTTTGAGCATGAAACGAAACAAATCCCTAAGCATAATATTATCAGTAATTTCCTCATTTCCTTATTGAAGCACACAACCATTATACATTACGCAAAGGTAATGATTTTTTTTTATTATGGTTTAAATACATTATTTTTCCTTTTGAAACTTATGCTATCGGTTGATTTCCAATGGGAAAGGTCTTCCTACGACCCTCATTCCTTCTGTGCTCGCGGGACCTCCTGAACTTTCGGGAAATGTCGTTTGTGAGGGGTCGTGTCTGTTTTTTTTCCCTCGATGGCGGAATAATCTACTTTCCTATTGATAAAATTAGTAACTTTACGCGTTCAAATATAGGTATTAATTTGGCTATGGATAACATGAAACGATTGATTATTTGGATTGGCATGATGCTGGTCTCGTTCGCATCGTTCGCCCAAAAGGATTTCTTCGGGTTCCAAAAACTCACGTTGGGTGATGAGTCCTACCAACTGAAGTGGTCCGCCAAGACAAGGAACGGACGGGTGTTGGAGGAGTTCATACGTCCGAAGGATAATTTGGCCAAGTTCGAGAAGAAGGTCGTTCTGGAGCTCTCGGGCAAGGGCAAGACGAAGGAGGATGAGGCGAAGAACCAAATGGCGGATCTGGCTGTCATGAAGGAACAGAGCATCGTGTTCAGTTTCAACCAATTGGAGAGCAAGTTCCCGGATGAGGTCTGGCTGGAATACACGCAGGGAAATGTGCAGGGGGGGAAGCCTTTCGTGCTTGAGTGGAACTTCTGCCGCTACAAGAGCGTGGGTGACCGCGTGGTGCTTTTGCGTTTCCGCCATCGCTATTACGATACGAAGGAGCAGTCTTTTACGAAGACGGTGGATAAGAACAGAAAGAAGTGGATGGAGGAAATCGTTTCCTTCCAAATCCCGGAATTAAAGGAAAAATAATTTAAAATATTGATATATAATCGGTTATGTTCGAAAGTTTAGGCGAAAGATTAGAACGTTCCTTCAAGATTCTGAAGGGTGAAGGTAAGATTACAGAGGTTAATGTGGCGGAGACGTTGAAGGATGTCCGTAAGGCTCTCTTGAACGCCGACGTGAACTATAAGGTGGCGAAGACGTTCACCGACACCGTGAAGGAGAAGGCGCTGGGTCAGAATGTGCTCACCTCGGTTAAGCCGAGCCAATTGATGGTCAAGATCGTGCACGACGAGTTGGCGCAACTGATGGGTGGCACCTCCACGGATATTCATCTGGATGGTAAACCATCGGTGATTTTGATGTCTGGTCTGCAGGGTTCCGGTAAGACTACCTTTTCCGGTAAACTGGCGAATATGCTCAAGACGAAGAAGTCTAAGAATCCTTTCTTGGTGGCTTGCGACGTCTATCGTCCTGCCGCCATCGAGCAGTTGAAGGTGTTGGGAGAGCAGATCGGTGTGCCTGTTTACGCTGAACTGGAGAGCAAGGACCCTGTCTCAATCGCCAAGAACGCTATACAGGAGGCGAAATCCAAGGGACATGATGTTGTGATCATAGATACGGCCGGACGTTTGGCGGTCGACGAGCAGATGATGAGTGAGATCGCCGCCATCAAGGCTGCCATCAATCCGAACGAGATCCTCTTCGTCGTGGATTCCATGACGGGTCAGGATGCTGTCAACACGGCGAAGGAGTTCAACGACCGCCTCGACTTCGACGGCGTGGTGCTCACGAAGTTGGATGGTGATACCCGTGGTGGTGCCGCCCTCTCCATCCGTTCCGTGGTGAATAAGCCTATCAAGTTCATCGGTACGGGTGAGAAGATGGAGGCGATCGATGTCTTCCACCCTGAGCGTATGGCGGACCGTATCCTCGGTATGGGTGATATCGTCTCTTTGGTGGAGCGTGCCCAGGAACAATACGATGAGAACGAGGCGCGTAAGCTGCAGAAGAAGATTTCGAAGAACCAGTTCGACTTCAATGACTTCTTGGCGCAGATCCAACAGGTGAAGAAGATGGGTAACCTGAAGGACTTGGCTTCCATGATCCCAGGCGTCGGCAAGGCGCTGAAGAATGTGGATATCGATGACAATGCCTTCAAGAGCGTCGAGGCGATCATCTATTCCATGACGCCTCGCGAGCGTACGAATCCTATGATTCTGGATAGCTCCCGCCGCATGCGAATCGCGAAGGGTAGCGGTACCGATATCCAGGAGGTGAACCGTCTCATCAAACAGTTCGACGAGACCCGCAAGCTGATGCGCGCCATCACGCAGAACCAGGGAGGTAAATTTAAAATTGGACGTAGATAATTAATATATTTTTATGCAACTGATTGACGGAAAAGCGATTGCTGATCAAATCAAGCAGGAAATCGCGCAAGAGGTGGCTGACATAAAGGCTAGGGGAGAGAAGACTCCTCATTTGGCTGTTATCATTGTCGGTCATGACGGAGGTAGTGAAACATACGTCGCCCACAAGGTGAAGTCTTGTGAGCAGGTCGGATTCAAATCCACGAAGATCTGTTTCGAGGCGGATGTGACGGAAGAGGAACTCCTCAAACAAATTGATGTGTTGAACCATGATGACGATGTGGACGGATTCATCGTGCAGCTTCCTTTGCCTAAGCATATCTCTGAGCAGAAGGTGATCGAGGCGATCGATTACCGCAAGGATGTGGATGGCTTCCATCCGATCAACGTGGGCCGTACCTCTATCGGACTGCCTTCGTTCGTCTCCGCCACACCGGCGGGTATCCTCGAACTGTTGAAGCGTTATGACATCGACACGAAGGGTAAACATTGCGTGGTGATCGGTCGTAGCAATATCGTCGGCAAGCCGGTGGCTTCCCTGATGATGCAGAAGGCTTACCCGGGCGACGCTACCGTGACGATCTGCCATAGCCGCACGAAGAACCTGAAGGAGTTGACGCTCCAAGCTGATATCCTGATCGCCGCGATGGGTTCCCCTAAGTTCCTCACCGCCGACATGGTGAAGGAGGGCGCTGTCGTGATCGATGTGGGTACGACGCGTGTGCCTTGCGCTACCACGAAGACTGGCTTCAAACTGACGGGCGACGTCGATTTCGAGAACGTGGCTCCTAAGTGTAGCTATATCACTCCGGTTCCAGGTGGTGTGGGCCCGATGACAATCTGCTCCTTGCTGAAGAACACTCTGCTCGCAGGCAAGAAGGCGATTTATAAGTGATTGGAATTTTGATGAATACAAATGTAGGGACATGTTTCGGTGTGTCCCTACTTATTTTTTGAATATGTTTTTTTTCGCACCTGATATAGAGAAATCCAACTTCCTTTCGGAGGAGGAGTCCCAACATGCGGTGAAGGTTCTTCGCCTAAAGGAGGGCGACTCCGTGGAGTTGGTGGATGGCTGTGGCAATTACTACACGGCAGAGATTTCCTTCGCTAACCATAAGAAGTGTGAGGTTTGTGTCTTGGAGAAGAAGGAGGAGTTCAACGAGCTCCCTTGTCATATCCATATCGCTATCGCTCCTACGAAGAACATGGACCGTATGGAGTGGTTCGCCGAAAAGGTGACGGAGGTGGGCGTGAGTGAGGTCACCCCGCTGTTGTGCGACCATTCGGAACGTAAGGTGCTGAAGACGGACCGCCTGGAGAAGATTATGATCTCCGCTATGAAACAGTCTAAGAAGGCTACGCTACCTACCTTGAACGAAATGGTCCCATTCGTTCAGTTTGTCAAGGAACATGCTGATTTCCAAGGGGAGAAGTATATCGCCCATTGCTATGAGGAGGACAAGAAGTCTCTCGCCAAGGTCTATACGAAGTCATCCGATGTGATCATCATGATCGGTCCGGAAGGTGATTTCAGCGAAGAGGAGGTCCGCTTGGCCATGGAGAATGGTTTCGTGCCTGTATCCTTGGGTAATAGCCGTCTTCGTACCGAGACGGCTGGCTTGATGGCTTGCCATACGATTCATGTGTTGAATGAATTGTAGGCATTAGACTTTAGATGTTAGTCTTTGTCTTGTCGTCTATTCCGCAAAGTATTTTTTCCTGAGGAGGGTAGTGCGTTGGTCGCCTCCGAGATTGACCTCCTTTTGCAGACAGATGTCTGTGCTGGATGTGCCTATTTTCACGATGTACTTTCCTCCGTTGACGGACCATCTCCCTTTGTTGTAAAAACCGAATTGTTCTGCGCTGAGGGTGAATTCCACCTTCTTCGTCTCACCTGGTTTCAAGGAAACACGTTTGAATCCTATTAGTTGTATAGGCTTGATTTTCGCAGGTAATTGCATGTGTATAGGCGAGAGGTAGACTTGTGTCACTTCATCGCCCTCATACTTGCCGGTGTTGGTCACATCGAAGCTGAGATTGATCTCCGGCTCCGCTGTTTGGAAGTTGGAGTCCATGATCAGGTTGGAGTACTCGAAGGTGGTGTAGGAGAGTCCGAATCCGAACGGATAGGCGATTCGTTTGTCTTTCTCGATTCCGTAGTTGTAGCAGATGGACTCGCGTAGTTCCTCCGCTGGGTAGCTGACGCTCAGCTTGCCTGACGGGTTGACGTTGCCGTAGAGGATATCCGCCAAAGCGTTGCCGCCCTCCTCGCCCGGGTACCAGGCTTGTATCACTGCGGCGCATTTGTCAGCGATGCCGGAGATGACCTGCGCACGTCCGCCGAATAGGATGAGCACGACGGGTTTGCCTGTCGCTATGAGTTTTTCCACGTATTGCTCCTGCTCGCCTGGCAGGCGGAGGGAGGTACGGTCTCTGTTCTCCCCGCATAGGATGACGTTTTCACCCATGGCGGCGATGATGACGTCGCTCTGGGCGGCCATCTTCAGGGCGGTCGCGCTATCCGCTTTCTCCCCGCTGTCGATGCGGCGGTTCTGGATGGATCTCATGTAGGCGGCCCGTGAGTCGCCTCCCTCTTCGATGATGGTCTCCACCTTCTCTGTCCAGTCGCATCCTCTGCTGTATTCCAATGTGCATTCCTGAGGCAGTTTGGCGGTCATTCCCTCCTTGAGGCTCACGATGTGCGGGTGCATGTCGTCCTCTATCTTCAGTTGCCAGAAGTAGCGCATGGAGTGGTAGGTGTAATCGCCTAACATCGCCCACATGCTATGTGCGTTCGGGCCTGTGAGGAATATCTTTTCAGGACGGATGAGCGGAAGCGTTCCGTCGTTCTTCAGGAGCACGACCGATTGCGTGGCGAGCTGATAGGCGGTTTCCCTCTCCTCCGGGGTGTCGAACTCGATGTGCCCCTCCTCATAGAGCTTCACGTCCTTGTCCAGCAATCCCAGTTTGGCTTTCAGTTTCAGTACACGTTTGACCGCCGCTTCGAGGGTCTCCTCGCTTACCAATCCTTTCTTCATCGCCTCGGGTAGGAATTTGTAGCAGTCTCCGTTCGGGAGGTCCACGTCGTTGCCGTTGTTGATGGCCTCGACCGCCTTCATAAGTGTGTCTTTGCTTTCGTCCGATTGATCGACAGACCAGTAGTCGCTGAAGGTGGTACCCTCAAATTGGAGGTAAGTGCGTAGAATATTTTTCTGTAACAGACCGTTCCTCACGCATTTCGTTCCATGGAAAGGATGGTAGCCTGTCATGATGCACTGGCTTTTCCCCTCACGGATGATGGCTTCGTGCGGTAGGATGATATCCTCCATCAGTTCCTTCTCGGGCGCATCGCATCCTCCCCCGTAGCCGAGGAAGTGTTTGCTGCAGGCGGCGATGCCTGTCTTCAGGTCATCGCCTTGTAGTCCTTTCACGAAGGCCACACCCATGGCTGCGGATAGGTAACCGTCCTCTCCATACGACTCTTCCAACCGGTTGAAGGATGGGTTGCGGACTACGTCAACCATAGGTGACAGCGCCATGCGCCCTCCGATCTTCCTGAAGTTGTTGGCTGTTTGCCGTGTCTTGGTTTCCGCCAGCTCCGGATTGAAGGAGCAGGCTAGCCCTATTTGTTGCGGATAGATGGTCGCGTCGTAGGTGGCGATGCCGCTCAGCACCTCCTCGTGGAAGATGGCGGGTATGCCGTTGGGCGTGTTGTGGATCAGCCAGTCCTGCATTTTCGCCACCATGTCGCGTAGCTCGTCCGGACTCTTCCTTTGTCCGACGGCGTATTGGGAGAAATGACCGATGCCGTTCTTCAGCTCTCGCTCGCACTTCAGGGTGTCGAGACTGCCGTCTTCGTGGAAGAATGCCTCCAGGTGTATCTTGCCGCATAGCTGGGCGATACGTTCCTCTTGGCTCATCTGCCCGTATAGTTCATCCACTCTCTTGTCGATGGGATCTATGATTATGTTAGCGCACGATGCCATTATCGTCATTGCTCCAATTAGAATGATTTCCTTCAAATTCCTTCTCATTGTGTGTCAGTATAAAGTATGATAGATTCGCTTTCAGGTCCATACCTTAGTCATACGAAACATTCATACTGCAAATATAGGAAATAGATTTTTGTGCATATATATTTATCTTTGTTTTTTTCTAATAAGTTTTTTAGGCGTTTGTCTCTTTTCTCCCCTCCATGGGTTGGGGTGTCCTTGGCTTTTAATGATTCTGCTTTTTCTATGCTTTCTCGCATAGGATCAACACCCGCCTCTCCATGTGCGTGGTGGCGAAAAGGTATTGTTCTCCCCCCTCTTTGAGTTTTAGCTTATTGCGCAGTTCATTGGCGCTTAGCGGGAAGTTGCGTACGGCGATGTTGGCTTTCGTGATTCCTCGTAAGTGCTCTTTCACCTCCTTCTTGTTGAGCGTGAAGGTGTCGATGACGCGGAATGCCCTGCCGGGGAATGCTTCGATGAAATTGTCGGAAGTGTATAGATGGCTGCTGACGGCTAACTTGTCCACGGAGAAGCGCTGGCAGAGGGATTTGTAGGCTCCTGCCTTCAGCAGGGAGCTGTAGGGCTCGTAGAGGTATGCTCCGATCTCCCCCGCTTGGCATATGGTGGCGTTGCGTTCCTCCTCTGGGGTGAAGGTGTAGCGGGTATCTCCCTTCTTGGTGAGGTTCACGCAGTGGAATGGCGGGTTCTCCGTCGCCTCTTCGCTCAGCAGGAAGAGCAACTCCTTGCACTCGTTCTCCACCGAGACGACATGGACGCTCTCCACCTGCCTCAGCTCCTTGACCGCCAATGTGATATCCAGCATGGGCGAGTACTTGATCAATATCTTTTTCGCATGGGTGCGTAGTGTATCCAGTACTTCCAACAGGTTGGGCTCGCAATCCGCGATGGAGACGGTCTTCCTGCCTTGCTGGTCCCTGCGGGCTGGATCGATGAAGAGGACGTCGATGGGTTCCATTTGGCGGAGGTGATCGATACCGTCACCGTTCATCACCTTGGCGTGTGGAAGCCCTAGGAGGGGCAGGTTGTGCATCGCTATTTCACATAGTTCGGCGTTCCGCTCGACCATGGTTGCCTGCCTGAAGTTCCGTGCGATGAAGGCGAAGTCCACCCCGAATCCGCCGGTTAGGTCGGTGAAGGTGTCTCCTTGCACGAGCGTCGCCTTGTAGGCTGCGGTCCGCTCCGACGAGCATTGCTCCATGGAGAGGTGGGGAGGGTAGACGATGCCATCGATTTCGCTCCACGAAGGAATCTTCTCCTTGGCCTTCTGCCATCCGCTGATTTGGTTCAGCACGTAGTTCAGCGAGTCGCCCAGTCTCTTTTGGTCGCTGAGCGCTAACTGTCTCACGTCGTCGCTGCGGTGCGTGCGGATGTAGGCGGAAAGTTCGGGGTCTATCTCCATGGGAAAAGATTGATTCTCCTATTTCTGTGATAACGGTGTGTCGCCCGCAGGTGGCAAATCGCTCATCTCTCCTAAGGATGGGTGTTTCTTGATGTAGATGGAGAAGTATATGCCGGTCAGCGCTCTGTCGCATTGGAAGAAGTCTCCCTTTCCTTCGAATACCACGAGCAGTTTATTGTATCCTGCGTCATAGATGGTAAGGTAACCCTCTTCCGGATATTCTCCACACCAACCTAATTTCTGCAGACTTAAAAATTCCTTCTTGCTGTATATACAATTGAATTTCATATGTTTCCGAACGCCGTAGGTGCTTTCGTTTAGGTCATAATCGACAATGACTTCTCCGATAAGGTTCTTGAAGGATACCTTCCGAACTTGCTTGTCGTCGTATTCGGGTTCGCTGCCGGTGACAAAAAATGATTTACTGAATTTCAAATCATTCATGGTGAGTGGGTAGGCGAACTCGTTCTTGTCAGGGTCTATGATCCATATGAACCCGATGTTGTTTTGTGAGAAGTTGTAATACATGCCTGGTGTGATTGTCTCCTCGCATGGGTCAAAGGAAACTGAGACGCCCTTGTTTTTTGTGTCGACAGTTTTCTTTATGTAGCCGAAATCCGTTTGTAGAATGATGGAGGCGCTTTTTGTGCTCTTAGGGAAAGGTATCAAGACCGGATTATCTTTCTTTATGGTGGTGGCCGTCCTCAAGGTGTCTGAACCCGTCTCGAATTCGTAGAATAGGCTATAAACGGGTTGCTTGAACATGTGGCAGCTCTTGGCGTTTACTTTGATGGAAGGTGCGTTGATGACAATCTCTTTCTTTAGCGTGTCTCCCCATTGCTTGGTGCGGACTTTCTCCTCCTGTATCGTTTCATTCACTATCACTTTGATTTTGACGTCTATGTTGATGGGGATGTATGAGGTGAATTCTCCCTTGTTGTTCGTGACGCATTTTTTCTGGTCGGATAGGATCACCATGACTTTTGAGTAAGGGATTCCCTCTTTGTCGCATACTTTTCCTCTGAGAATGGCCCTTTCTTCAGGGGAATCGAGGTTCCACCATGAGAAATGGCCTACCTTCCCCACGAAGAGATCGCCTTGCCTGTAGGCGATTCCCTGCTCGTCCCATAATCCTGTAGAATTGTTGAAGTGCCATAATGGCATGGATTTGACATCTGTTTCCATCCCTTTCGGTAAAGGAAATACCACTGTCGCCGCACTGTCTTTCTTGAATTCCATGGGTGTTCCCGTAGAATCTTTTAGTATGAGGTTGACCATACCGTAGGAAAGCAGATCCACATCCTTCCCGGCCGCGTTTCTGGCGGCTAGGTCTCCGCCTGGCATCCTTTCGGCGAACTCTGCGTCATTGGGTGACAGGTAATAGATGTCTGCGGTCACTTTCCCGTTGTATTCTTCGTTTGAAAGGATAGTGCCTAATGAGTTGGCAGGTATTTTTATCATCATGTCTTGTACGTTCAGGACCTTGCTCTCTGTCGCATTGAATTCCACGTGGGCGGTCCTTTCGCTGTCGCCCATCTTCTGGAGCTTCACTAGGATATTGTCCGTCTCGTTGTAGGCCTCTGACTTGACTAGTGGGAAATACCCGTCTTTGCTGAAGTTCACGACGTATCGTCCGTTCCTTGTCTTTAACCCTTGTATCTTGAAAACTCCTTCCTTGTTCGAGTATTCCTGCGACTGACCCAGTGTCTGGATCAGGACGCTGTCCAGTCCTATATTACCGTATATGGGAAGTGTCTTGATGTCGTCGTTGGCGTTTGATCCTAAGCTGTTTGATGAAGTGTTGCTTTCCAGGGCTTTGTTGTATGTGACCGTGTCGACCACTTCATTCCATCTGTTTCCGGACTTTTGACCATTGGTGCAGGATGCCATCGAAATGGCTAAGGCTGAATAACCTAACAGGACTAATCTGACGGTTGTTCCAAATTTGCTACTCTTGTTCATATGGGTTGTTTTTTGTTGTTTGTTTGCTGTACTTTCCGTTTGTTTTGGTGGCGATGCCCGTTGTGGACATGTGCTCCGCGACGTGATAGAGCAAAAGGATGCGCCGCGATGTGAGTTGCGCACGGCACATCCTTTTGTTGCTTGGACTGTGTCGGAATTAACTGAAGACGACGGTCCTGTTCTTGTAGACCAACACTTTCCTGTCGATATGTTTCTCCACGGCCCTGGAGAGGACGATCTTCTCCAAATCCTGTCCCTTGTGGATGAAGGATTGCACGGTGTCCTTGTGGGTCACGCGGGCAACGTCCTGCTCGATGATCGGACCTGCGTCCAACTCGCTCGTTACGTAGTGGCTGGTGGCTCCGATGATCTTCACGCCACGCTCGTAGGCGGCATGGTAAGGCTTCGCACCCACGAAGGCGGGGAGGAAGGAGTGGTGGATGTTGATGATCTTGTTCGGGTATTCCTTGATCATGTCCTCGGAGATGATCTGCATGTAGCGTGCGAGCACGATGAAGTCCACTTGTTCCTTTTCCAGCAATTCCAGCTCTTTCGCCTCCTGCTCCGCCTTGTTCTCCTTCGTGATAGGGAAGACGTGGAATGGAATGCCGAACTTCTCTCCGATCCAGGCGAGGTCCGGGTGGTTGCTGATGATGAAAGGGATCTCGACGTTCAGGTCTCCGTTGAAGTAGCGGGACAGAATGTCGAAGAGGCAGTGGGACATCTTGGAGACGAAGATGGCCATCTTAGGCTTCACGTCTGAGAAGTAGAGTTTGAAGTCCATCTCGTACTTGTTGGCGAAGAGCGTCCTGAAATACTCCTCGATCTTCTCTCTCGGGATGATGAAGTTTGCGAGGTCGAACTCGATACGCGTGAAGAAGGTGTTCTGCACATAGTCCACGTGTTGGTCCAGATATACGATGTTTCCTTTGTTCACATTGATGAAATCGGTCACCGCCGCCAGAATGCCTTGTTTGTCGGGGCAGTGGACCAATAGAATTGCAGTCTGTTTCTGATCCATTTGTCTTATATATCTCTTTTCCGCGAATTTACTTAATTTGTTTGGCTTGTCAAATGTTTGCCTTGTTTTATATGAATGATTTGATGAAATACCAAATGTATAGTCCGCACACGCCTATTTTCAGCCCAGTGGTCAGGATGAATCCTAGGAAGGAGCCCATTCCCGACTTGAGTGCGGTCTTTGTCCCTTCCCCGTTCAGGAGTTCTCCCGCTATTGCTCCGAGGAACGGACCGATGATGAGTCCGAAGGGTGGGAAGAAGAGTCCGACGATGAGCCCGACGATGCTTCCTATGGTGCCCAATTTGCTGCCACCGACCTTCTTTGTGAGCCAGGCTGGCAGGAGATAGTCCAGCACTTGCGCCACGATCATGATCGTCGTCAGGAAAATCAATTCGCCGGTGGTGAACTGTACCCGATCGGTGAAGTGTAGGACAAGGATGCCTGCGTAGGCTACGGGCAGACCAGGCAATGCGGGTAGGATGCAACCGACCAATCCTCCAAGTATGAGCACCCCGCTTATTATGTATAAAGCTATTTCCATGCTCCAAAATTAATGATTTTTGTGTGAAGATGGGTGCGAAAAGTCTATTTTTATCTTTTTGTTCGATTTTTATGCGATTTTATGTGTTTTTGTTTTGTTGTGAAATAAATGTTTTCATAAATTTGCGATATGCGTCGAAGAGTTCGATGTGAGTTGTAGTGCCAAGCGCTTCGGAAATGGGTGTGCGGAGATTTCCCCGCCTAGGAACGGATGCTTGATTTGTAAGTTTAATCGGGTGAAGCTTAGTTGCTTCCCTAAAATTGGTAGCCATGGATGTAAATGAACAAAACGTGAAAGACGTTACTGAGAGAGTGGATTCTGTTGATGAGGTCTCTACGGAGCAAGATGCGATCGAATCCGCTGTTGTGGAGGAAACTCCTGAGTTTGAGGATTTCGGAAGTATGACGGAAGGTGAGTTGGTGGAGAAGGCAAAGGAGCTGATGAAGAGCAATCCTGAGTCCTATTCCTCGCTAAGGAGTAAAATGGATGCCATCAAATACAACTTCTATAAGAAACTTCGCGCGAAGAACGAGGAGCTGAAACAACGCTTCATTGAAGAAGGCGGACTCCCTGAAGATTTCAAACCTGCCGAAAACCCTTTGGATACGGAACTGAAGGAAATCCTACAAAACTATAAGGATAAGCGTACGGCTGAATTCCAACGTGCGGAGGCCGAGAAGCAAAAGAACTTGGAGGAAAAGAAACGCATCTTGGACGAACTGAAGCAATTGCTCGAGAACGAGGAGGATTTTGGTAAGAAGGTGCCTTCTTTCCAGAAACTGCAACAGGATTGGAAGGCTGTCGGTCCGGTGCCGCAAAGCGAGGTGAACTCCCTTTGGAACGCTTACCAACTCTGCGTGGAGAGTTTTTATGATAACTTAAAGATAAACAACGAGTTGCGTGACTACGATTTCCGCAAGAACTTGGAGATGAAGGTGGCCCTTTGCGAACAGGCGGAGGCCCTCGCCGACGAGAAGGAGGTCGTTTCCGCTTTCAGGAAACTGCAGGCGCTACACGATGAGTGGCGCGAAATCGGTCCGGTGTCACGCGAGAACCGCGAGCCGATATGGAACCGTTTCAAGGAGGCTTCGACCGTCATCAACAAGCGTCACCACGACTACTTCGAACAACTCCGCTCCAATGAGGTGGAGAATCTAGCGAAAAAAACCGCTCTCTGCGAGCAGATCGAGGCGATCGACCTTTCCGCCATCAACTCGTTCAAGGAGTGGCAGGATAAGTCCAACGAGATACTCGCCCTGCAGGAGGAGTGGAAGAAGATCGGTTTCGCCCCTAAGAAGGACAACGTGGCCATCTACGAACGTTTCCGCGCCTCTTGCGATAAGTTCTTCAAGACGAAGAACGAATACTTCCGCAATGTGAAGGACCAACTCTCCGAGAACTTGGCGAAGAAAATCGCTCTCTGCGAACAGGCGGAGGCGAACAAGGATAGCACGGATTGGAAAGCCACGTCAGACCTCTTCGTGAAGTTGCAGCAGGACTGGAAGAAGATCGGCGCAGTGCCTAAGAAACAGTCCGAGGCGGTTTGGAAGAGGTTCCTCGCCGCTTGCGACTACTTCTTCGCTAAGAAGGGCGAACAGTTCAAGTCCCAGCGTGTGGAGCAGGATGATAACCTGAAGAAGAAGAAGGAGATCATCGAGAAAATCAAGAACATATCGATCGGTGATGACCATGACGCTTCGTTCAACGAACTGAAATCGTTGATCGCCGAGTGGAATGCGGTGGGTCACGTGCCTTTCAAGGATAAGGATAAGATTTATAACGCCTACAAGGCCGCTATCGATGATAAGTTCGACAAGCTGAATGTGGATAAGTCGGCTCGCCAATTGGATGTCTTCAAGGAGAATGTTAAGGACATGGTGGGCAAGGGAGAGCAGAAGATCGTCTCCGAAAGGAAACGCTTGCTCCGTCAATACGAGGCCCTCACGGCTGACATCACCACTTACGAGAACAATATCGGATTCTTCTCCGTCTCTTCCAAGAATGCGGAGAGCCTGATCAAGGATATGGCTAATAAGATCCAGAAGCTGAAACGTGAGCGTGAGACGATCGTCGAGAAGGTGAGACTCCTCGATGAGGCGACGAAAAAGGTGTAATTTGTTAAGTTCATATATTTGTTGGACCGGAATTCGTCTTAGGATGGGTTCCGGTTTTTTTTTGCCCCTAGAATACTAAATCGTAAATAGTCAAATAGTAAATCCCAATGGTAAATCGTAAATAGCTAAATAGTAAATAAAAAAATCTATTAAATGACTGATTTGTGATTTGTTGTTACTATCTTCGCGCAGTTTTAAAAGAAAGATATATTTTTTGTATGGCTACATTCCGTGGAATCGCATGCGTTGCGTGCTTGGTCGTCTCTTTGGGAAGCGCATTTGCCCAGGAGGTGTCGGCCACAGAAGGCATTAAGGCCGAAAATGCCAAGACCAAGAAGGTTGAGGTTGTGAAAACCGACGAGGGGGTCGCGTTGAAGACCAAGCATTTCGAGTTCAAGCCTTATGGTTTCTTCAGAAATGATTTCTATTACGATTCCCGTACCAATTTCGAGACGGCGAACGGTCTCTTCTATATTATCCCGAAAGACGAAGATTTCAATGAGGAGGGGCAGGATATGAATGGTGAATCATCCACCAACTTCCTCAGCATCGCAACCCGTATCGGTGTGCGTGTGACGGGTCCTGAGTTCTTGAAAGCCAAGACGTTGGGCGTTGTCGAGGGGGATTTCGCAGGATGTGGTTCGAGCCCGACAATCGTTCGTCTGCGTCAGGCGCATTTCGATCTCCAATGGCAGAAACTCTCTTTGATCATGGGTCAGACATGGCACCCGATGTTCGGTGACGTGGTCCCTAATATCCAGAGCTTGGCGACGGGTAGTCCGTTCCAGCCTTTCAACAGAAGCCCGCAGATCCGCCTGAATTGGCAGATGGATGCCCATAACCGCCTCTTCACTTCCGCGATCTGGCAGTTCCAATACACTACGACGGGTCCGAATGGGGGTACCACCTCTTACATGACGAAGGGTAAGATGCCGGAGTTCTATCTCGGTTACGACTGGAAAAAGGACGGATGGACCTTGGGCTTGGGTGCGGATGTGATGCGCCTTTCGATGCCTGAGACCGTGAAGGTACAACATGCCGGCGAGGAGATCCCTGTGTCGGCGGAGGATCATATCGCCTCTTGCTCGTTCGACGCTTACGTGCAGTACCATTCGCCTAGCGGCAAGCTGCAGGTGAAGGCGAAGAGCATCTATGGTGGTAACATGTCACACCTCCTGCTCCTTAGCGGATTCGGCTTGGCTGACAATCCTAAGAGGGGCGTGTACTCTTGGACGAATGTGAAGAACTCCACTTCATGGGTGGATGTGGTCTATGGTAGGACATGGAAGTTCGGCCTCTTCTTGGGCTATATGAAGAACCTCGGTACGGATGAACCGTTGTTGAACGAGTCTTCCACGTACATCTTCGGTTTCAACAACCTCGATTACGTCTACCGCATCGCTCCGATGGTCTGCTACGATCTGAAGCACTGGTCTTTCGGTGTCGAGTATGAACGCACTACGGCTGCTTACGGTAAGCTGAATCTGAAGGACGGTAGGGTAGATGACTCGCATGAGATATCCAACAACAGGGTGGTGGCCATCCTGATGTATTATTTCTAAATTATGAATCGTATAGATGCAGGGATGTGCCGAATGCGTCCTTGTGTCTATCATTTCGTGATTGTTGATAAATAATTTTTCCGTGTATTTTTTATTAAGAAAAATATTCCTAATTTTGCAGAACATTTGGTGGATAGATTTGATTGCTTGCAACCACAGAAAAAAATGCTAAAATGATAATTGTGAGCTATCTGTTATATCCCCCTTACATACATAACTTAAAAGTCTTAAAGTAATGGCTTATTTCTTTTCATCGGAATCCGTTTCCGAAGGACATCCAGACAAAGTCGCTGACCAGATCTCCGACGCTATTCTGGACAACATTTTGGCTCAAGACCCTGAGTCGAAAGTTGCTTGCGAAACATTAGTTACGACCGGACAAGTGATCCTTGCCGGCGAGTTGAAAACGACTGCACAAATCAACGAGCAGGACATCGCCCGTCGTGTCATCTGTAAAATCGGCTACACGAAGAGCGATTACAAGTTCGACAGCGAGTCTTGTGGTATCCTGAACGCTCTCCATGGACAATCTCCTGACATCAACCGTGGTGTGGAACGCTCCAATCCGTTGGACCAGGGCGCCGGCGACCAAGGCATGATGTTCGGTTACGCTTGTAACGAGACGAAGAGCCTGATGCCTCTTCCGCTGGATATGGCACATAACTTGTTGTGGGAACTCTCCCAGATCCGCCGTGAGGGGAAGGAGATGACCTACCTGCGTCCGGATTCTAAATCTCAAGTGACCATCGAGTATGGCGACGACAATAAGCCGAAAAGGGTGGACACCATCGTCATCTCCACGCAGCATGACGAGTTCATCACAGACGAGAAGAACCAGCTGAAGGCGGACGAGGAGATGGTGAAGAAGATCGAAGAGGATGTGCGCAATATCCTGATCCCTCGCTTGGTCAGCAAACATGCCGAATACAAATCCCTCTTGCAGGGCGATTATAAGCTGTTGGTGAACCCTACCGGCAAGTTCGTGATCGGTGGTCCTTACGGAGACACCGGTTTGACGGGCCGTAAGATCATCGTGGATACCTACGGAGGTAAGGGAGCCCATGGCGGTGGCGCCTTCTCGGGAAAAGACCCTTCCAAGGTGGACCGTTCCGCCGCATATGCCGCTAGACATCTGGCGAAGAACCTGGTTGCCGCTGGCGTGGCGGACGAGGTGCTGGTGCAGGTGGCCTACGCTATCGGTGTGGCCGACCCGATGAACCTCTTCGTCAATACGTATGGCACCGCGAAGGTGAAGCTGAGCGACGGTGAGATCGCTCGTAAGATCGCGGAGAGCAAGATCTTCGACATGCGCCCGAAGGCCATCGAGGACCGTCTGAAGCTCCGCAACCCGATCTACGAGGAGACCGCTTCGTACGGACACATGGGTAGAACGCCTCAGGTGGTGACCAAGACCTTCACGGACCGCTCAGGGAAAACTTTCACGAAGGAGGTGGAGCTATTCACTTGGGAGAAAACCGATAAGACGGATGATTTGAAAAAATTGTTTAAATTGTAAGATATTACCCCTTCACAATGTATGCGCGAAGTGATTTATTTTTTAACTTTGCGTAAAATTGTAATGCGATAAATACTTTTAAAAAACAATTATAGTATGAGTTTCTTATCTAACAAAAAATTGGTTATCGTTGGTGCCGCTGGTGCTATCGGTTCTACAATGGCTCAATTGGCCGCTGTTAAGGGTTTAACAAACAATATCACACTTTACGATCCATATTTGAAGGGTCTTGAGGGTGTTTACGAGGAAATGCGTCACTGCGGTTTCGAGGGCGTTAACTTCACATTCACTGACAATGTGGAGGAGGCTTTGACTGGCGCTTCTTTCATCATCTCTTCAGGTGGTGCTCCTCGTAAGGAGGGTATGACCCGTGAGGACCTTTTGAAGGGCAACGCTCAGATCGCTGCTGACTTCGGTGACAACGTAAAGAAATATTGCCCTAAGTGCGAGCACATCGTCGTTATCTTCAATCCAGCTGACGTGACTGGTTTGGTTGTATTGGTTAAGTCTGGTTTGAAGCCTAACCAAGTGACTACTTTGGCTGGTTTGGACTCTACTCGTCTTCAGAGCGAGTTGGCTAAGTACTTCGGCATCCCTCAGTATGCGGTTAGCGGTTGCGCTACGTTGGGTGGACACGGAGAGAAGATGGTCCCTGTAACTTCAGACGTGATGGTGATGGGCAAGCCTCTTTCTAAGTACAACATCCCAGCTGACAAGTTCGAGGAGATCAAGCAAAAGACTATCCAGGGCGGTTCTAACATCATCGCTCTTCGTGGACGTTCTTCCAACTTGAGCCCTGCATACGTGGCTATCGAGATGATCGAGGCTGCTATGGGTGGTAAGAAGTTCACTTTGCCTGCAGGCTGCTTCGTAAAGGACGGCATGTACGGTTACAAGAACGTATGTATGGCCATGAAGTCAACCATCGACGAGAACGGTGTTTCTTACACGGAGGCTAACCTCTCAGCTGATGAGAAGAAGGCTTTGGACGCTTCTTACGAGCACCTTTGCAAGATGCGTGACGAGGTGATCGGCATGGGCGTTCTTCCTGCAGTCGCTGACTGGAAGAAATACAACGCGAACCTCTAATCCTAGGATTGGATTCGATATAGGAAAGCGGGCGGGGTATATCCCTGTCCGCTTTTTTCGTTGGGGGAGGGGAGTCGGTTGTGGAGATTGGTCGGGTATGAATTCGGATGAATTATGGGAGTTGTGCTTTAGCTTTCGCTCCTAAATTATGGTTGAAATAGTTGTTGCGTGGATGATTCACCACAACTCGAATTCGCCCAGTATTAACAATTTAGGCTTTTCGTCATTCTCTTTGTTATTGTCTGTTTCACCACGTTCATCATCGAATGTTTCCTCATCTTCGTCATCCACTTCATCATCTGGGTTATTTGGTTCGTCTTCTCCTAAGTATTCAATTTGATACGTGTTTTCTCCTGTGATATAATTATAGTGCCAACGCTCTGCTCTTAGAGTCGCTCTGTCGTACTCCGCAACATCACGTTCAATCAGTTGGAATTTGTTGTCTTGAAACCGAAATGTGTAGGAGACACAAGGAACTTTCCATGTACCTGTCCCATGCCATGTACTACAACCTAATTCTAGATAGTTTTCCTCATTCGTGTCGATACTAATATTATGTTCTATTGATGCATATTCCTCGCTCGACATAATGGTATCCCAACAAGCGAATTGCTTGAATTTTCCTCTCTTTGTGCCAAAATAGATGGCAAGGGTAGGACTCCAACATTTCATCTTACCAATACATTCCTCCATATTGGCGGTGGAATCATCAGACATTGCTACGAAGGCCCAATCCTTATATCCATCGTTGTTGAAGTCTCCTTTCGTCTCGCATATCATTGTCCACTCTTTGGGTATGATGTTAGCCTCCTTCCCTTTGCTTTTAAGTTGGTGCGGTTTGCCCACGAGGGTTATTGTGGTGGAGAGGAGGATGAGGAGGAGGAATAGGTGTTTCATGGATGTCTTGATGAATTTTATTGTTAAATCATTGAATTGCGTTTTACGTACCCCAAATATACCCATTTTTTTAATATAGGGAGAATTATTCTCTCTTACCTCCTAATAATTTTAGCCTCTCCCATAAACGAACAGATCTCTTCTGCCAGGCGGTTCATGTTGTGGAAACAACTGTAATCGCTATTGGAAGGGACACCGTCCACATCCGGCATTTGGTCGAGTCCCCAAGGCGCAAGGATGAGCAGACTGCCATTGGCGCAGGCGTCGAAGCGTTGTCGCTCGGGTTTCCAATAGGGAGTGATGGGTTCTTTCTGTATGTGGATGAGCGGGTAACCCTTCTCCAAGCATTCGTTTTTCATCTGCAGTTCGCCACGGGAGATGCCTGGCGTCACAATCACCGTGGAGCCTTCAAGGATGGCTGCCACCCATTGGTCGTGCTGGCGGGCATAGTCGGTCGTCTCTTCGTAGGGTTGCCCGGTCGTGGGATGCTTGCGGTGGCACTGCACCTGTATCCTACGGGCCCATCGTAACAGGAAGAGGTTGCCAAATGCCCCATAGCTACGTCCCGCCAACCGCACATGAAGACATCGTCTCATCACGTCGGGCATGGCTCGTCGCAAGAGTGCGCGACGTGGGTTGTCCTGCACATAGGCGATCATCGCGGCTCGGTGCCGCTCGTCGATGCAGACCGTGTCGTCGTAGTTGTCGTCGAACAGGGGGCGGCGCTCACGCCCTACTAGGGCGTAGTATTCCTGCCGCTGTTTTTTGGAGAGGTTATTGATAAGAGCGCTTTCGTCTTTGTGGATTAGAGCTTTCTTTCGCAACCAATCGGGATATGTGTCAGAATCGACCAATATGGGTCGATTCGCAACCCCGTTCATTTTTCTCCACCTACTAGTGCAAGCCGCCTTGAACGCCTGCATGATATCCCCCAGATTCCACTGCATGGGTTCCAGCACCTCGATCACCCCGTGGAAATGGTCGGGCATGCATACGCAGGCGTGTGTCACCACATGGTTGCCATGCGCCGCTTGCCTCTCTGAGGTCTCTCCCCAAAAACGGAGCAGTTCCTCCCCAAGCGTTGTCGGGACAAGTTTCTCACAGCTATTCTCAGACGTGAACGTTGCAAGTAGTGGCTCCCTTCCTCTCACCACCAGCGTGATGAGATAAACACCCTTGCCATAGTAATCGTGGCCGGGATTGCGTGGACGATAGGATGAATTCATCATTACAGGTATTTCAAAACATTAGATTTTTCGCAAAAGTACAAAATTCCTCCTGAATGGCTCGCATTATGAACGTTTTTCAGAAAAGAAAGAAGGATTTCACCTGCCTCGACTTGTGATCTAGGCAGGTGGATGGGTGCGGTCGTTCCCGCTTTCCCTACTCATCATAATAAACGAACGTCGTCTTTGTTATCGTCTTAACTCCCTCTGATTCTTTTGTCCGTTCGGTAATATTGCCGACAGAATCGTAGGTGTATGTTGCTATGATCTCGGTACCTTCATCCGTCGTTTCTTTTATAGAGACGAGGTGGTCGTTGACGTATTGACCAGTAATCTTAATGGTATTACCATCCAGTACGGTCACCGATTGGAGATGGTTCTGCTTGTCGTATTTATATATTATTTTGTTGTATGTCAGTGTGTCATCCCATTCGGTTTCTTTTGGAAAATCTTCGGGAAGCTCTGTGAGGCTCTCCTCAGATTGTATGGAAAGTAGTTTCTTTTGTTTGCTGTAGGTGTATTTGATATGGTTCACCAACTTGGAATTCTTAAATTCTTTCTTGTTTAAGATGTTGCCCTTGGAATCGAAGGTGGTGCGGGTGATGGTGGTGTCGGGGTCGAACTTTCCATTTGCATCATCTTCTTCTCCAAAAATCATAGTGATGATCTCTTCGTTTGGTGTGCGGGTTACCTTTCTGCTGTGGATGCCGATCAATGTGTCATTTCTGTAGCTCATGTAGCCATCAGGGCGATTGATGTTGTCGCTCTTTTCGTATATTGCTATATATACATATCCGTCAAGGTGTTTTCTTTTGCATTCTGTTATTTTATTATTTTCGTCATATTTCATGAAACTCTCTTCGTATACGTCGAAGTCCTTGTTGTAAATCTCATTTCCTTTCGCATCGTAGCGTGTGATGCTCGATAGGGTACCGTTGTGGTACTCATACATTGTTTTCAAGCCCGCTTCCTCTCGTTCGAAGCTTATATTGCGGTTCATCTTGCAAGAGTCGGTTATCGGTAAGCCTGCCGAATCATATTTATAATATTCAGTCAACGAGTCATTTTCGTACACCTCCGTCAGATAACCTTTTTGATTGTAGATCTTTTTTGTGCGATGGGTGGTGTTTTTTATTCTGTTGATAGTGATAATGGCTGTATCGTTTCCTCTCTGGTCATAGTAGGTGTGTTTGTATTCTGAGATGAAATTGGGACGGCTATAGGATATGCTGCAGTATTTTTTTTCGTCTGAATTATAATAGGTTTTCCTGCCTTGGCGAGTCTCAATAGGCTTCTTGCCATCCTTCGATAGACGGTTGGGCGATATGACGCGGTCAACCCAGTCATGGGACTCAATTAGCTTGCCATCCTCCGAGTATATGTATTCCACGCCTGTTTTGTCGAGGTCGTTATTCCTCATTTCTACAGGTCTCCATTTCCCATTGAATACACCGAACCTATAGAAACTGAATCCTGTTTTGCTGTTATAACTCCATACGAGGCATTTGTGCTGTTTGTCATATGATCTGAAGAAATAGAAGGTGTCTGTCCGTTCTTTATCTTCCTGATGTCTCGAAGTGTATGTGACACCATCTGCCGACATGACATTCCCTTTGTACTTGTAATCAAAAGTTCCGCGGCCGAATGCACAATACATGCAGGCGAAGGCGGTATGGGCCATGCAGATAAGCGTTAGGAGAATGAATATCTTTTTCATGTGAAGAGAAGGATTACTCATCGTAGTAAACGAACGTCGTCTTTGTTATCGTCTTAACTCCCTTTGAAGAATCTTTTGTCTGTTTGGTAATATTGCCGACCGAATCGTAGGTGTATGTCGTTAGGATTTGGGTGCCATTGTCCGTCGTTTCCCTTACGGTGACGAGGCGGTCGTTGGCGTAATAACCAGAGAGCTTAATGGTTTTGCCATCCAGTACGGTCACCGAATGGAGATGGTTTTGTTTGTCGTATTTGTATACTATTTTGTTGTATGTCAGTCTTTCTTCCCATGTGTTTTCTTTGTTGAATTCATCAGGAAGCTCTGTGAGGCTCTCCTCTGATTGTATGGAAAGTAGTTTCCTTTGTTTGCTGTAGGTGTATTTGATATGGTTCACCAGCTTGGAATTCTTAAATTCTTTCTTGCTTAATATATTGCCTTTGGAATCGAAGATGGTGCGGGTGATGGTGGTGTCGGGGTTAAACTTCCCATCTTTCTCCTTCCCAACAATCTCCGTGATGATCTCTTCGTTTGGCGTGCAGGTTACCTTTGTGCTGTTGATGCCGATCAATGTGTCATGCCTATAGGTCATGTAGCCATCGGGGAGATCGATGTTGTCGCTCTTTTCGTACAATGCTATATGTACTTTCGAAATCGCACCATTCTCGTCAAAGTAATTTGTTTTGCATTCTGTTATTTTATTATTCTCGTCATATTTCATGAAATTTTCGTCGTTTTGTTGACTGACGAAGTACCTGCTGTAAATCTCATTTCCTTTCGCATCGTAGCGTGTGATGCTTGATAGGGTACCGTTGTGGTACTCATACATTGTTTTCAAGCCCGCTTCTTCACGTTCGAAGCTTATATTGCGGTTCATCTTGCAAGAGTCGGCTATTGGTAAGCCTGCCGAATCGTATTTACAATATTCAGTCAATGAGTCATTCTCATATACCTCCGTCAGATAACCTTTTGAATTGTAGATCTTTTTTGTACGATGGGTGGTATTTTTTATTCTGTCGATGGTGATTGTGGCTGTGTCGTTTCCTCTTTGGTCATAGTAGGTATATTTGTATTTTGAGATGAAATTGTTGGGGCCGTAGGTTATGCTGCAGTATTCCTTTTCGTTTGAATTATAGTAGGTTTTCGTGTCCCAGTGACGAGTCTCAATTAGCTTGCCATCCTCCGAGTATACGTACTCATTGTCTTCTTTGAAGTCCGTGTCAGCTCTCATTTCAACAGGTCTCCATTTTCCGTTGAATACACCAAACCTGTAGAATATAAAATCTGTTGCTTTATTCTCATCACTCCATACGAAATTGTGCTGTTTGTCAAAAGATTTGTAAAAAAATATTCTGTTGTCACTCCATACGAGGCATTTGTGCTGTTTGTCATATGATCTGAAGAAATAGAGGGTGTCTGTCAGTTCTTTATCTTCCTGATATCTCGAGGTGTATGTGACACCATCTGCCGACATGACATTCCCTTTGTACTTGTAATCAAAAGTTCCGCGGCCGAATGCACAATACATGCAGGCGAAAGCAGCATGGGCCATGCAGATAAATGTTAGAAGGATGAATATCTTTTTCATGCGATAAGAAGGGTTAAAATCAGTGATAAGCAAATATAGGAATTATCTGTAATATATCAAGAAGGAGTCCTTGCTTTGAGTCCTTATTCCTCGTCGTCGTAGTAGATGTAGCGAAGGATAAATTTATCTTCAGCTATTTTTTTGGAACCTTTCATATAGTTGATTGTACTCTCTGTTGGGTTCCCGATCTTATCGTAAAGGGTGGTGACGACCTTCGTTACTGGGATTTTGTTTTCATCCTCATCGTAATATTCATCGGGTGTTCTCGTCACTTTCGAAATCAGAAGGTTGGCGGCCTCGTCGCGGTAGGTGATTTGGCTCACGATTTGCTTCCCGCAGGTGGATACCTCCGATATGAGGCGGTGCTTCCCGTCGTACTGATAGGTCACTTTGTCGGTCTCTGTGTCCCATATGTAATCCTTCACATGTTCCGACGTTCTATGGCGGCCGTTGGATTGGATGGAGAGCAATTGTCCTCTGCCGTTGTAGGTGTAACGGTCTATGTATTTCACTTTGGAGTTGACCGATATCTTACGGAGCAGGACCTTGCCGTCGGAACCGTACGTCGTTCGGGTGACGGTCGTGTCGATTCGTAGCTTTCCCGTGACGGAATCAATTTTATCCCCCTCCATCTCCGTGAGAATCTCTTCCTGCTGGTCGCGGGATATTTCCCAGCTCTTAATGCTAACCAACGAGCCTTTTTTATATTCCATGCGGGACTCTTGCAACAACTCTGTTTTGTCGTCGCTGGAATCGTTATATCTTCTTGTTTCAATATCAGTAGAATAGATAGAACCATCCTTGCCGTAGTGGTTCGCTTTTTCTTCTGTTATTCTATGCTTTTCGTCATATTTTGTGAAACGCTCTATGGAAGAGTTCTTGAAGTAAATCTCATTCCCTTTCGTATCGTAGCGCGTGATGTTCGATAGGGCACCTTCATAGTACTCATACGTTGCCTTCCCTCCCGCTTCCTCGTATTCGAAACTTACACTATGGTTCGTCTTGCAAGAGTCGGCTATCGGTAAGCCAGTCGAATCGAATTTGTAATACTCAGTTAGCGAGTCATTTTCGTACACCTCCGTCAGATGTCCCTGCTGGTTATATATCTTCCTGGTGCGATGTGTGGTGTTGTAATTTTTATCTTCAAAGACGATGGCAGTGTCGTTCCCGTTCTGGTCGTAGTAGGTATATTTATAAGTGTTTTTGGGGGTTAGACGAGGATTGACGGATTCTCTTGAGATGTATTCTTTCCCGTTGTCGAGGAAGAAGTTTTCTATTATTCTGACGACGGATTGACATCTGGAAGTTAAGAGTTTGCCATCCTCCGAATAGATGTATTCTGATGAAGATCCACCACGTATTTCTTCTGCTAGTTTTATCTTTCCATTGACTTCTTGGTATCTTTTGTAATAACTCATCTCCCCACCACGGAGATCCTCCAGTATTAAATTTTTGTTCCTGTCAAAAAACAGGTAAGCGCAAAATTCAGAACTTGTGTCCGGTGACATATAGATCATCTTCACGTTCCCCTTGTATTTGAATTCATAATATTTGTAGGGATTCTCTATGAGTCCAAATGCTTGCATTTCAAATCCCATAGCGCATTGGCCGCAAGCGTTGGCGATGGTTGTGGATGTCAGGATAAATATGATGGTCGAAATTAGGTTCTTCATATGACTTCTGTATGGGTTGAAAATGATGGTTGAGGATGGATGTCGCACACGCTGCTTTGGGAGGGGGGGCTACTCATCGTAGTAGATGTAGCGAAGGAAAATTGTTTCTTCAAATATGTTTTTTGATCTTTCCCTATAGCTGATAGTTCTCTTCGTTGGGTTCCCTATCTTATCGTAAAGGATGGTGACGACCTCCGGCACTGGAAGTCTGTACTTTTCCTCATCGTTATATTTATCGGGTGTTTTCGTCACTTTCGAAATCAGATGGTTGGCGGCATCGTAGCGGTAGGTGATTTGTTTCACGATTTGTTTCCCGCAGGTGGTTACCTCTGATATGAGGCGGTGCTTCCCGTCGTACTGATAGGTCACTTTGTCGGTCTCTGTGTCCCATATGTAATCCTTCACATGTTCCGACGTCCTATGGCGACCGTTGGATTGGATGGAGAGCAATTGCCCTCTGCCGTTGTAGGTGTAACGGTCTATGTACTTCACTTTGGAGTTGACAGATATCTTACGGAGCAGGACCCTGCCATCGGGAGCGTACGTCGTGCGGGTGACGGTCGTGTCGATTCGTAGCTTTCCCGTGACGGAATCAATCTTATCCCCCTCCATCTCCGTGAGAATCTCTTCCTGCTGGTCGCGGGATATTTCCCAGTTCTTGCCAGATAGGGTACCGTCTTCGTACTCATACGTTGCCTTCCCTCCCGCTTCCTCGTATTTGGAACTTACACTACGGTTCGTCTTACTAGAGTCGGCTATTGGTATGCCAGTCGAATCGAGTTTGTAATGTTCTGTCAATGAGTCATTCTCGTACACCTCCGTCAGACGTCCCTGCTGGTTATATATCTTCCTGGTGCGATGTGTGATGTTGTGATTTTTATCATAAGAGACGATGGCAGTGTCGTTCCCGTTCTGGTCGTAGTAGGTGTACTTATAACTGATTTTTTTGTTTTGAAGAGGGCTGGCGGATTTCCTTGAGAGGTATTCTTTCCCGTTATCGAGAAAGAAGTATTCTATTATTCCGGCGACGGATTGAACTCTGGAAGTTAAGAGCTTGCCATCCTCTGAATAGATGTACTCTGATGAAGATCCACTACGTTCTATTTTTTCTGCTAGTTTTATCTTTCCATTGACTTTTTGGTATCTTTTGTAGTAACTCTGTTCCCCCATGCGGTGATCCTCCAACATTAAATTCTGGTCTCTGTCAAAAAATAGGTATGAGCAAATTTCATCCCCATATGACATATGGACCATCTTCACTTTCCCCTTATGTTGACGTGCATTATGGCTGTCGTTATTATTCCCGAATCCAAATTCGTTCATGTGTTCTTTTACGACGCATTGGCCGCAAGCGCTGGCGATGGCTGTGGATGTCAGGATAAATATGATGGTCGAAATTATGTCCTTCATATGACTTCTGTATAGGTTAAAAATGATGTTTGAGGATGGATGTCGCACACGCTGTTTCGGGAAGGGAATTTCTACTCGTCGTAGTAGGTGTAGCGAAAGAACAACCCGCCTTTCACTTCCTCGATTTTACCGTTTTTCTTGAATTTCTTTCTTCCCTCGATCATGTTCCCTTTTTCGTCGTATCGGATGGTGACAATCTTCGCTTCCGGGTATTTCCCTTTTCCCTCTTCATCAGATTCGGATGCGTCGGTAGGGTAGTTGGTCTCTATCATTCCCTCTACCAAATGGCCGTCCGCATCGTAATAGTAGGTGAATTGGCGCACAATATTCTTTCCACAGGAGTAAACCTCCGATACAAGGCGGCGTTTCTTGTCGTATATGTATGTGATCTTGTCGGCTTCGAGACGCCGTGTCCATCCCCATTCTGTCCTGTCGACTACTTTATTCACTGCGATTTGGCAATCCTTAGTCTGGATGGAAAGCAGTTGTCCACGCCTGTTGTAGGTGTAACGTGCCTTTGTTTTCTCCCAGAATCTGACATGAATGGTCTGGGAGAGTGCTTTCCCGTCGGAATCGTATGTCGTGCAGGTGATGGTCGTGTCCGCTAGATCCTCCTTCAAGTCGGCGGACTCTGTTTCCTCGCCCATTTCCTCGTATTCATAATTTTCCTGTCCGCCTTGGGTGGAATCCGCCACAAGTCTGCCCGTCGAATCGTATTGGTGGTATTCCTTCAGCACACCATTGTCGTACATTTCCGTCAGATGGCCTTGGGGATCATAGATCTTCCTGATGCGGTGTGTGACGTTGTAATCTTTGTCATAGGATACGATGGCTGTGTCGTTTCCGTTCTTGTCGTAAAAAAAGAACTTGTGGCCTATTATTCCACGAACTAAAACGTCCCATTGCCTATTGCGATCGCCTTTCTTCCTTCTTCTGTTCCACTTGTCGTAGATGATGGAGAGGGAATCCTTCCCGTTGATGTTGTAGTACGTTTTAGTGTATTCTGAGCCATTGTGATGCTTGGAGGCGCATAGTTTGCCGTCCCATGAATAGATATACTCCTGAAGGGAATATTGATTTCCCCTCGCCACTAACGTTCTCTTCCCGTTGATGTTCTCGTACTTTTCATAACGCTCAAATTCATCACATGCCGCATCCACCAACATCCATTTCTTGTCCTTGTCATAGGAAAGTGTCACGCTGATGGTCGTGTCGATCTTCATCCTGCCAAGTTCGTCTTGCCTTGTGTATGTTTGGACCATCTGTACTTTTTGTACGTTCCCATTGTAGCGATATGTGCGGAAGTCTTCCTCGTCCATCATTTGTCCGTAGCCGTGCAGGCAGTTCCCGATGATGCAGAATTCGCAGGCGAAAGCACTATGGACCATGCAAAAAAGCGTTAGAAGGATGAATGTCTTTTTCATGTGATAAGAAGGGTTAAAATCAGTGATAAGCAAATATAGGAATTTTTCGCAATAAAAAAGGATGACGATTGTCTTTTGTGAATTGTAAAAATCCCGCATTTGTTGACCAAAAAATGATTTGAAAATTTTCAAAAGCGGAAACTAAAACATACATTTGCGGAAAAATGGAGGAGCAGCATGTCAGCAAAGGATATATTCAAAAAGATTGGCCTTGTACTCAAGAAGGTTTTTTCCAGCAAATACCTGCTGGTCTTCTGTTTGGGCTGTGCTTGGCTGGCGTTCCTCGATGAGAATAGCGTGTCGAATTACCTGCAGTATGATCTGAAGATCAGGGAGTTGACCAGTGAAATCAACATGAACAAGAAGGGTATCGCGGAGTGTGAGAAGAAGATGGACGAGATGAAGACGGACAAGGCGAGCCTGGAAAAATATGCCAGGGAACAGTACTACATGAAGCGTCACAACGAGGACATCTTCATCGTGAAATAGTGGCAAAAATTTACCTAAAACTCAATCGTTAGACCATCATAGGCAAGGTGGACGTTCTTGGGAAGGGACGCCTCGACGGTTTCGTGCAGCCCGATGTCGTGGTTCGCATGGACGAAGTAGGCGCTTTTCGGCTTGACGCGCTCCACTAGCGCCAATGACTCGCCGACAGAGGCGTGGGAGAAATGCTCCGTGTAGCGCAACGCATCCAATACCAGCACATCCAGACCCATCAATTTCTTTATTTCCTTTTCTTCAATCGTTTTGTAATCAGTCAGATAGGCGAACTTACCTATCCGATAGCCGAAATTCGGTAGCTTGTAGTGGTAGGCTAATATGGGGGTGATCTCTAATCCGCAGGCAGTGAACTTCTCGTTGCGGATCTGGTGCAGCTCAAGTTGGGGGATTCCCTTGTAATCGTTGTCGAAGCAGTAGGAATAGGCCTCCCGAATGTGTGCGATGGTGGACTTGTTGGCGTAGATCGGTACCCGTCCGAAGGGGCGCAGATCGTCCAGTCCGCCCACGTGATCGGTGTGCTTGTGCGTCAGTAGGATGATGTCGAGGTGGGTGAGACCCGCCCGCAGGGCTTGCTGGCGGAAGTCCGGACCGCAGTCCAGCAGTATCTTCTTGCCTTCGGTTTCCAGCAAGGCGGAGCAGCGCAACCGGTTGTCCTTGGGGTCGGAGGAGTTGCACACCGCACATTTACAGCCTATATATGGGACGCCTGTCGAGGTCCCTGTTCCTAAGAAAGTCAGTTTCATAATTCCAAGAAATCATTGAATTCGAGTCCGTCCACCTGCATGCGGATGCGCCACTCCTGCGTATGTAGGTTGTTGCAACGGTTGCCTAAGTTCTTTACCCAGCCTAACGGGACGGAGCGGTAGGTGAGCAGGAGATAGCCTTTCGGAGCGTCTGCCGGCAGTGTGAGGTTCTCTTTTCTCAGGTAGGTGATCGCCTCCTGCCAAGAGAGGTCCACCGTCGGGAATACCCCGCTTTGCAACGTCCAGGCTAGCGCCAAGTGCTGGGAGGGGATCAGATCCTTTCCCTTGACGGTAGCCACCTCGACGCCCGACTGCAGCACACGCAGGTGCTCGGAGAGCATATCCACTAAGTCCGCTTGGTCTGCTGGTATAGCATAGACCACGTCGTTGTGGGCGGTCAGTTTCACGGGTTCGGTCAGCCAGTTCGTCAACTCTTTTGCGGAAGGGGGTAGGGCGACCTTGGCCTCTTTCTTCTTCTTCCGCTTGCAGGCAGACTCCTCTTCCGTCTTGCGCAGGGCAGAGAGGAAGAACCCTTCACCACGGGTCTTGTGGGGGTAGAAGTGGTAGCCGGCGTCCGTCTCCGTCACATTCCAGGCTGGGTTGGTCTCGATGCGGAGAATCTCTGCGCCCAGCTCCTCCGCGATCCAATGGACGTTCTGCTCATCCTCCTCCTCGTTGTAGGTGCAGGTGCTGAAGATCAGGATGCCACCCTCCGCTAGGGCAGGGAAGATGTCGGCGAGGATCCTCCGTTGCCTCTCGGCGCAGAAGCGCACGTTCTCGGGGTTCCATTCCTCCACCGCTTGCTCGTCCTTGCGGAACATGCCCTCGCCCGAGCAAGGCGCATCCACCAGGATCAGGTCGAAGAGACCCGTGAGCTTGCCGAAGTCAGCCGGGTCGTTGTTCGTGACCGTCACGTTCGGGGCGCCCCATTTGATGATGTTTTCCCGCAGGATATTGACACGGTTGCGCATCACCTCATTGGAGACCAGCCAACCTTTGCCATCCAAGAGCGAAGCCAGGTGGGTCGATTTGCCACCCGGTGCGGCGCAGAGGTCCAACACGACGGGCGCCTCCGTATCGATGAATTGGCGGTAGACCTGCTCGACGAACATGGAGCTTGCCTCCTGCACGTAGTAGCAGCCCGCATGCAACAGCGGGTCCAGCGTGAAGGAGGGACGTTTGTCCAGGTATTGGCCGGTGGCGCACCAAGGCACCTCCGCACCCTTCGTCGGGGCGGAAAGCTTCCTTGTGTTGATGCGGATGCTCACCTGCGGGTCTTGATCCAAGGCCGCGCGGAAAGCGTCATATTCGCCGCCCAAGGCAGCCTTCATCGAGTCTTCGAATTGAGTAGGTAATTGCATATCTTAAAGTAACGCTACATATGCAAAGATAATATGTTTTCCGCAAAATCGCACATGGTAAGGCGGGGTGGCGGTGACTTTTTATGGTGGGGAAAGGGGAGAAAAAACGGCAATTTTTTTGTATATTTGCGGAGAGGATGAGAGTCGGTTAAGAATTAAGAGTTAAGAGTTAAGAATTAAGAGTTTTTTCGGGTTGGATTCGCCTGTGCGTAGGCCTTCGCTTTAAGACATGAGTGCTGAGAAACCGCAATATATCAATTTCGACGAGTATATCCGTCAGGGTGACCCCGCCAAGCGGGAGCTTGCCGAGGCGTGGCGTGTGGCCATTGGTCTGCAGGCGGTGGACGGTCTGAAGACGTCCGAGTTCTTGCAGGAGACGGCTCGCAGGAACATCGAGGGGGAGATCACCATCGATGAGGTCAAACATCTTGTCAATCAGTATTATATCACAAAGACCACCCATGACGAAGGGGATGCCGACATGGAGGAGGCGGATAGGGTGTCGAGTAATATCATGAAGGTGTTTTCACAACCCACATTCGCTTTTAACACGAATGGTTTTATCTCTGTGCATCGCAGGATATTTGATGGCGTGATGAAACATGCTGGTGAGTTGCGCAAGTATGATATCACAAAAAAAGAATGGGTCTTGGAAGGCGACACGGTAAGCTATCTGAATTGGGAAGATTTGCGCCGTGCGTTGGATTATGACATCGAGCAGGAACGGGAAAAAGGCTATTCCGGCTTGTCTACAGACGATATGATTGCACGAATAACCCGCTTCGTTTCAGGTATTTGGCAGATTCACCCCTTCCCGGAAGGCAATACCCGAACAACGGCTGTCTTCACTATCCAGTATCTGCGTTCATTGGGCTTCTATGTAGCTAATGACTTGTTTGCTCAACACTCGTGGTATTTCCGCAATGCCCTTGTCCGTGCCAACTACAGGAATGTGGTGAAGGGTGTCGAATACACTCCTCTCTATCTTGAACGTTTTTTCCGCAATCTGTTATTAGGGGAGCAATGGGACTTGCGTAACCGCTATTTGCATATACATCCCCCGAAGGAATGGAGTGTGCAGCCGAACCTTGGCGTAGAACTGGTCTCTGATGGACAACCCACAAGCACCCCTACAAGTACCCCCACAAGTACCCCTACAAGTTTATTTTATACGGATAATAAAAATATAATCAGGTTAGTGAAGGCGATGGGTGACAAACAATATACGGTAAAGGAAATGATGGATATGGTTGGGCTTAGAGACAGGGCGAATTTCCTTGAATATAGCCTTAATCCCGCCATCGCCCAAGGCTTCGTCTCTATGCGTTACCCCGACAAGCCCCGTCATCCGCGCCAAAGCTATTTGCTGACCGCCAAGGGAACCATGCTGTGGAAGAGTCTGAGGAAGGAAGATGCGAAGGAATGATACGCAGGCTTTGTGTGTCATTAGATATTTTTCATTTACTATTTTATTATTGACGATTTACTGTTTTGGTGATGCGGGACGACTGTTTGTTGGATGCTCCGTCTAATGGGTTGCATGTCTATTTGTTGAGAATTTTTGTTTTTCTTAGATATTTGTATAGAAGTGTCGGTGAATATGTTTACATTTGCAGCGTGATTGTGGTTTTATATAATATTTTATGAAGAAAAGAATTTTCTCGATGCTGCTATGTGCGGCTTCATTGGGTGCATACGCACAACAAAAAGGGGACATGTTCGCCAGTTTCCATGGTGGTGTGGATTTATTATCCTATAGCATACAATATGGCGAAACAGACTATGTTTCTTATGACGAACCGGTGCAAGAGAAGAATGATCCGAACGTGAATTTCTTTGTGGCTCCCGGATTCCATTATTTCGTCGCCAATCGTTTCAGGGTAGGTCTCGATTTCACCTTTGGCATCGAAAAAGCACATGGGGAATATGGATTGGGCTCCATGTATTTGAGTAGCGATTCGAAAGGCAAGTATTGGTCTTTGGGACCTGTCTTTGCGGGGTATGTCAAGTTGGCGGAAAAATTCTATTATGTGCCTGAATTGGATTTGAATTATATCCGTATGAAGGCGAGTGAGGATGTCGTGTATATGTACAGTCCACAGTATGATGATTTTCTCTTTGTCTCTGATGTTTATCAGAACATGCCGTTAGATGATGATGCGAAAGAACTTGGTGGTTATTCGTACAAGGATCAGCCCATGGATGGCTTAAGTTTCTCTATATGTTTATTTCAATTGGAATTCCGCCCGGCAGAGCACTGGGGATTTGCCTTGAATCTAATAGACCTCACCTATTCCCACTTCTTCAGGAAGGAGAAGGATGAGGTTGTCAATGGGGTGAATGTCCATACGCCAAGTGTGAAAAATAATGGACTGTCAATAGGGGTCCATCCTGCTCTTGGTGTTCATATCTATTTTTAAATCGATGTCGCACAATTTAAATTACATACATGTTATTATGAAGAAAAGAATCGTTGCGATGCTGCTGTGTGCAGTTTCATTCGGTGCATACGCACAACAAAAAGGCGATATGTATCTTGGTTCGATGGTGGGTGTTGGATTAACATCTTCTAGCATATATTACGATGGTGAGAAGCAAAATGAGTATGATCCGTCTAAGGGTATTTGCGTTTCTCCTGAATTCCAATATTTCGTTGCCGATAAATTCAGACTTGGATTTTTTTACTCCTTTGGCGTTGATAAGAATCATTTTGAAAGGGCTATCAATAAATCATCTTATATTTTCGATACGAAAAAAACTTATTTTGCGATTGGCCCTTCTTTCGCTAAATATATTAGGTTGGTGGATAATTTTTATTATGTGCTGGAGCTTGGTGCCTGCTATATACATTCTCAATCAAGAATGAAAGGTGAGTATATAAGACGTGATTATGTTTCATTTAATGAACTAAATCTTGGTACTGGACAAAAGAGTACATATAGGAGTGAATTTTCCTCCGAACCCCAGACGTATAATGGTTTCCGACTCCATCTTAATTTTGCTCAGTTCGAATTCCGTCCGGTGGAGCGTTGGGGATTTGCCGTGAATTTGCTTGATTTATCTTTCTCTCGATTTATCATGAAGGAGAAACCTGTGATAGTAATCGGGGAAGAGAATCGTCTGCCTAAAGTTTATGAGAATCACGTGAATTTTTCAGTAGGTGTTAACCCAGCGTTTGGGGTTCATTTATATTTCTAAGATAATTTGCCTATATCGCAAAAACTTCGGAGCGATTGCCCCGAAGTTTTTTTTATGAAATTAGAGGTATAAAAAAAACGGGTACGTACACACGCACCCGTTTTTTCGTATAATATAGTTCGATTAAGCTTGCTCCAAAGCCAACGTCTTAGTTGGTTGGTCGCATACCTCAGAAGGACCGAAGTATTGGATTGGGCCTGGGTAAACGTAAGAAGTCTCGATAGCCCATTTCTCGCGGTTAGCGGCCAAAGCCTTGAACGGAGCGCCGTCCAATTCAACCAAAGCCTTGCGGATAACTGGTTTTTGCTTACCGTTACGTTGCTCCATGTTCATCATCATCGTGATAGGCACACCGGCAGCGATCCATTGGTCAGCTGGCTTCGTGGTGTTCTTGATCAATGACATGTAACCAGACTTACCAGTAGCGATCAAGTTAGCTGCGTTGTAACCCAAAGAGTAGCAGTAGTCAGCGTCGAAGTTAGAAGGAGCGGCGCAACGACCCTCGTAGCCGAAGAAGTGTCCGAGGCCAGAGAACTTGCCTACGTATTTGCCTTCAGCCTTCATGGCAGCCAAACGAGTCTTAACCATCTCGATGAGCAATTTCTCCGTTTCGATCAAAGAAACCTGAACGTTACCGTGAGGGTCACGCTCCAAAGTCAATTGCTTAGCGATGGCCTCAGGAAGGCTCTCGTATACGGATTTGCTGTTAGCGGAAAGCTTGGAAACAGCAGTCTTGACGTCTGATTCGGTAGCCAACAAATCGTTCAACTCCTTGATCAAGACCTTCATCTCAGGGATGAACTCGATCAAGCCCTCAGGGATCAACACAACACCGAAGTTGTTACCCTTAGCGGCGCGTGCTGCTACGGTGTCGGCGATGTTGTTGACGATCTGAGCCAAAGTCATCTTCTTAGCCTCTACTTCCTCAGAAACGATGCAGATGTTTGGTTGAGTCTGCAAACCGCACTCCAAAGCGATGTGGGAAGCTGAACGACCCATCAACTTGATGAAGTGCCAGTATTTCTTAGCGGAGTTAGCGTCACGCATGATGTTACCGATCACCTCTGAGTAAACCTTACAAGCCGTGTCGAAACCGAAAGAAGTCTCGATTTGGTCGTTCTTCAAGTCACCGTCGATGGTCTTAGGGCAACCGATTACCTGGATGCCGGCCTTCTTTGCCAAGTAGTACTCAGCCAAGACGCAAGCGTTAGTGTTGGAGTCATCACCACCGATGATCACCAATGCCTTGATGCCCAACTTGTTGCAGATCTCGATACCGCTGTCGAACTGAGACTCCTCCTCCAACTTGGTACGGCCTGAACCGATGATGTCGAAACCACCCGTGTTACGGTAGTCGTCGATGATGTCAGCAGTCAATTCGATGTATTTGTGATCGATCAAACCGCTAGGACCACCCAAGAAGCCATACAATTTACCCTTAGGGTTCAACGCCTTGATACCGTCGAACAAACCGGAGATCACGTTGTGACCGCCAGGAGCTTGACCACCGGAAAGGATTACACCCACGTTGAAGTCGCCCATAGCCAACTTTGTAGCTGCGGCCTCGAACGTAACGATAGGCATTCCATACGTGTTAGGGAACAATTTTTTGATTTCAGCTTGGTTCGCAACAGACTCAGTTGCTTTACCTTCTTTGAGCGCTACGCCACCTTTGAATGCCTTAGGCAATTTAGGTTGGTAAGCGGCTCTAGCGATTTGCAATGCACTTTTTGCCATTATGATTACTATTTTTAGATTAAAATATGAATTTCACACCTTTCGGAAAAATCCACGCAAATTTGCGAAATTTTTTTCTCTTCTCAAAACATATATGTTATGAGTTAAGTGCGAATTTTTTATTTACTATTTGTCCATTTACTATTTAGCTATTTACTATTTAATAATTTACCCAATACACCTGCCAGGACAAAAAATAGTAAATCGTAAATTGTCAAATCGTAAATCTTTTTATCTATTTTATATTGCAAAAAATCTTCCGTGCTATCTGTTTCATTATCTTATTATTATGTAAAAAGTACATTTATTTTGTAAGATTTTAGGGTAAAAATTGTTTTTTAATTAAAATATGTCATATCTTTGCCGTGTGATTTTGTAATTAGTGTTGGTTATTTTTTAATATTTCATCATGAAAAAGCATAAGGTTATCTAATGTTTAATAAATAAATTTTTACGATTATGTTTTCTATCAAAGAGAGTAGTAGGTCTTGTTTGCGCAAGTTGTTTTGTTTGAGTGGGTTGCTACTCGCCCTCCTGTTATCTTCCTGTGAGAAGGATGAAGTGTTGAACGAGCCGGTCAGAGAGCAACAGACCGGGAGTAATGAGATTCGCCTTGGGGCCAAGGTCGAGAGTCCGTTCCTGTTGCGTAACATGCAACGTTCCGTGGATTCGTTGTCGGCACGGTCGGGGCTGAGAAGTCAAACTGTTTTGAAACCCACCCATTTGTATGTGCGTTTTCTGCCGGTGGACACGGCGCAGTACGAGCGTTTGGTGGCGGACACCACACTGGATTTCGATTCATATCCGTTGGACTATGAATTGACAGAGGGGGATTCCTACCATGATCCGTCATTGCCGGCGGACGTCATCACGTGGCAGTACACGGTGGTGCCGGCAGATTACGATCTGAAGGGGCTTGGCATCATGTACGAAGTGCTTGACGAGCTTTATATCTTGGACGAGGACTTGGAGCGGGAGGACATCTCTGTCGGGGATGCGCAGCTCCGTTCCGGGAAGGGCTCGGGTTTGTCGTGGAAGAGCGTGGTGGACGAGGCGTTGATCCAGACGGGCAACGTGGGCGAGGCCACCCTGCGTTCGAAGTGGACACCATCCGCCACCATCAAGGCGTATGATGACTTGATGGGCAAGTACATTCCGCTGCAGGGCGTGAAGGTGCGTATCCGATACTTCGCCTTCCTGAAAGCATACCATTACACGGATGCGAACGGTAATGTTTCGTTCAGCAGCAAGCGCACGAGCGTGGAGTATAGTATTGAGTGGGAATGTGAAAAATGGGACATCCGATATAGGGCTACCCAAGCATATAGTAATGGACCAGACCAAAAGTCGCGTTGGAACTTGAATATTAACACAAGTAATATGACCAGATTGCATTTAGCCTCTATCCATCGGGCTTTGTATAAATATTACTATGGTGATGCTTGTGGATTAAAACGTCCGGATGAAGCCCTGAAAATTAAATACGATGACAAAGACGTAGATGCACCAAATGGCACTACTTATTATGTCAACATTGAGTTCTTTAAGGGGGCTCTTTCGGCGATACAGATATATGGCTTAGAAGGTAAAGGCGTTTATAAACCAGCCAGCAGTGTGTTGAGCACCACTCTCCATGAGTTGACCCATGCTTCCCATTGCCTATTCGTCGGGTTTACGAAGTATGTGCAAACAGATCTTATCATCAGGGAGGCATTGGCATTGGCTGGGCAATGGGTGTTGACGAAGGATGAATATAAAACGATAGATAGAACATCGAATAAAGCATATGATGATCTTTTAAGTCTTATCGAATGTCAGGATTGGCCATACACAAAAAGTAAAGAAGAGGGTAGGCGATGGAAAAGAAATATAAAATACAGCCCGTTAATGATTGATATGATAGATGATATAAATCAGGCGAAGGAGAATCGTCCTCTTGACGATAATGTCACGGGATTCTCTTTACATTTAATCCAGCGTTCCATACATGAAATACAAAGTGTCGATGATTTTGAAAATTTTGCGACTCATGGTCGAATAGGGAATGAAAGTCTTGATAGTTATTTCACACAGTTTAAAAAATATTATAAATAGTATTATGAAACATTTGATTATTTGTCCTTCCGCTTTTGTGTTATTTTTAGGTCTATTTTTGTATGGCTGCGACAAAAACAAAGACGTGGATTATTTCGTTGATAATAGACCTGATGTCGACTATATTATTAGAAATGATATAGACCATTCTGTCTTGATTGTGATGAAAGACAATTATGAAAAGGACAGATATTATAGTTTCCCTGTAAATTACAAAGATAGTCTTGTGAGAAATACCAAAGGTTCTCCGTTTTTTGGAAATATATACTTGGTTATTGATGATACCATTAAGTATCAGGGAAATACGGTTGATTGGCATTATAATTTAGAAGCCCCTTCTTCCTACGACACCATTGAAGTCGGAGACAACTATTACAAGATGCGCTATGTGATAGACGAGGACTTCTACGAATATGCCAAGGCGCATCCGTACAAGGGTGAGTGATAAATAATTAAACCCCGTCCGTCATGGTTCAATAGCTGTGGCGGACGGTTGATAAAATTGTTGAGTGTTTTTGTTATATATGAATCATTATTTCGTCTGAATTATGTTTGGAAAAGAGAAATGCAAGTACTTGCGTGAGATCAGAAAGAAAATTGCCTTGGAGAACGACATCGCACTTGTGACGAGCGAGTGCACCTTCAAGGGAGAGTGCAAAGGTACCTGTCCGAAGTGTGAGGCGGAGGTACGCTATCTGGAGCAGGTGCTCGACAAGAGACGGAACTTGGGCAAAGTCATCACCCTTGCCGGACTGACTCTTGCGGGCGTAGCTAGTAGTGGCTTGCTTGCGTCCTGCGATGAATTTGTGGATGGAGATATGCCCTACTACCCGTTCGGAGAGGATAACCTGCGGGAAAGAGCGGAAAGGAACACTCTTTACCAGAACATATTGGATAGGCTCAATCAAAGCAATATTTCTGTTGCTGAACGGGACTCCTCGTCGCATTGGCATTGTTTCGGTTTTAATGTAACTGAGACAGGAGAAGTCACGTCCATCCAGTTTTTTGATCGACAAGAGGACTCCCCATACCAGTCGGAAATCACCGCTTTGTTGATGAGTATTCCGCAGGAAGAACTGAACACCTTGCAGGAAGATTGGTTTTTCCGAATAAATTACTATGCCGAAAACGGGAAAATAGTGTTTAAATATGCATATTAATCAAATGGATTGAATTAAGACGATGAGAAAACTATTGATCATATTCCTATCCGTTTTTCCCGCAATGAATCTCTTTGCCGAAGAGCCGAACGAGAACGCATATTTTCCTAATGGATTCAAACTGAAGATAGATCGTGCCACATTGGGCCCCACCTTGTACGAGACTTGGGTATATGAAGATAGAGACATTACCTTCTCCCACACACTTGCGCTTGGTTTCGGGGTCCAACGCAATGAACACCTCTATTACGGTGGAGGAATAGAACTGAGGCAACGGCTTAACGATTTGGATTACACACATCTCTCTTTGCCTATTTATGCGGAAGCCAGGTTAAGCCTTTCCGACCGCAAAGTCTCTCCGTATGTCGGATTGAAGGTGGGTGCCGGCATTTGTCTCAAAGACCACGATAGTGAAGGTTACGAATTATATCAGCGAGCGGATGGCAAATGGTTCCATAGGGATTTCGAGCGGCAAGACAAACTGAAGGGTCTCTACCTCAATCCCGAGTTGGGTGTGCGCATCAGAAGGGTAGGCGTCGGATTCTGCTTCCCGCTGATGGAGTATGTCCGGGAGATGGATGTCTATGACAGCCAATCCAAGAGCACGGAGAAACGCAAACTGCGGAGTATGGATATGGGGGTTCACCTGTTTCTGTCCTTCCATATTAATTTGTAATATCATTCAATTTCAATGATTTGTGGTCTCTTTTCGTAAATAAATGACCCAAACATAGAGCATTATTTAAGTGTGTGGGAGTAGGGAAGTGTTTGCCCGTTCCATCAATCAAAAAATAATCAATTGTGTTTGATGAAAATATGAATATGTTATATATTTGCAATATTATATATAACACATATATAACTCTTGTATAACAAATATAATATTTGCATGATATGGAAACCGTAATTGTCAGAAAGCAGACCGCTTTTCGTCTAAGCGAAAAACTCCTTGCTGATTTGAAAATACAAGCACAGCGATGCAACCGTAGTTTGAACAACTATGTGGAAAGCCTTTTGATTGAAGCGTTGTATAACACGCCCAATGATGAGACTGTGCAGGCCATAGAAGAATCCAAAAGCGGCAAACATGCAGGAACGCTCAATATGAGTAGTTTCGAAAATTTTCTCAATAGCATCGACGAGGCGGAATGAAAGAAGTTCGTTATTCCACAAAGGCCAAGAAGGATCTTAAGAAGTATCGTAATGATCTTGCGAAAATGCACGATTTATTCGTGGTACTTAGCACCTTGGCCTCTGGGGGAATCTTGGACGCACGTTATCGGGCTCATATGCTGACAGGGAAATACAAGGATTGCATGGAATGCCATGTGGGAAATGATTTTCTTCTAATTTGGATAGATACTGACGCCATATATGTGGAACGTATCGGTAGCCATTCAGAGTTGTTTAAATAAAAGGGCTTCGCCTCGTCATGATTGGCCTATTTACCACTTTTGTCTCTCGCGACGCAAAAAATGCGTTTCCCCCTTTGCCCGTAGAAAAAAATGTTGTAAATTCGCGGTGCTTTTTAGGATTCGTGCAATCCGAGGAGTGTGATGGGGAATTAAGCCATTACGAATGAATGTATAACTTAATTTTGAGTAACACAAAATGAAAACTTTTGAGTTGAAAGGCGCCAACAGAACTGCAGTTGGCAAGAAAGAGGTTAAGGCACTCCGTGCTACAGGTATGATCCCATGCGTTATCTACGGCGCTGGCGAGAACAAGAATTTCCAAGTGAAGACTGAGGATGTCCGCAAGTTGATCTATTCCCCAGATATCTTCCTCGTAAATTTGGATATCGACGGAAAGTCTTGCAAGGCTATCTTGAAGGAGATCCAATTCCACCCAGTAAACGACAAAATCTTGCACATCGACTTCTTGCAGGTTGTTGATGACAAGCCAATTGTGATGAACGTTCCTGTTAAGGTTCAAGGTTTGGCTGAAGGTGTTCGCCTCGGTGGTAAGTTGAGCCAAGAGATGCGTACTTTGAAGGTGTCTGGCCTCTACAACAATATCCCTGAATTCTTGACTGTTAACGTTGAGAACTTGGGTCTTGGCAAGACTATCCAGGTACGTGATCTTTCATTCGATAACTTGACTATCCTTAGCGGTAAGGTGAACGTTGTCGTTGCTGTTAAGGCTACACGTTCTTCTAGGAATAACGGTTAATCGATCTTATGAAGTATCTGGTTGTTGGTCTGGGTAACATCGGCGAGGAATACGCCGAAACCCGCCATAACATAGGATTTAAGGTATTGGACGCTTTCGCTAAAGCGTCCAATATTGTTTTTGACCCGGGCAACCGCTACGGTGCGACCGCCTCATGCCGCGTCAAGAACGCCGAACTCTTCCTCCTCAAGCCTAACACCTACATGAACGAGAGCGGTAGGGCTGTCCGGTATTGGTTGGACAAGGAGAAGATCGACGTGGACCATCTGCTCATCATCGTGGATGACCTCTCCCTTCCTTTCGGCGCCCTGCGCTTGAAGGGGAATGGTAGCGCGGGCGGCCATAACGGACTGAAAAGCATCGAGGCCATGATCGGCACGAACGCCTATTCAAGGCTACGCTTCGGCATCGGAAACGATTTCCCGAAGGGCATGCAGATCGAGTATGTGCTGGGCGAATGGACGGATGAACAGAAGCCTCGTTTGGAGGAACGCATCGCCATCGCGGGCGAGATCATCAAGAGCTTTTGCCTCGCTGGCTTGCAAAATACCATGAATCAGTTCAATAACAAGTGAGGAACTCCCTCGCGGATGACTTCTCGTTTCGCTTTTTTTCTTACCTTTGCATAAAGGTGGGTCCTGAGCATCCGCCGTGTGACAAAAGAGTAAAACAGGGCGGGTTTTGATGCCGCCAATAATTCTTGATAGATGGATTTCGCAAAAATATTTCTTAAGCCAAAGAAGGAGGATTCCCTTCTCCGTTTCCACCCTTGGGTCTTCTCGGGTGCCATCCAACGTGTTACGGGCAATCCGAAAGAGGGGGATGTGGTGGATGTCTATAGCTCCGGCAACGAATATCTCGCCACTGGTCACTACCAGGTGGGCTCCATCGCTGTGCGTATCCTCTCCTTCGAGGGGGAACATCCTGACCAGGCGTTCTGGGAGAAACGTATCTCCGAGGCTTTCCTGCTCAGGAAACGCTTGGGATTGGTCGACAACACTTTCAACAACACCTATCGTTTGGTGCATGGTGAGGGTGACTGCCTGCCGGGTCTCGTGGTGGACGTCTATGGTCCGACCGCTGTGCTTCAGGCACATTCCGTCGGTATGCATACGGTGCGGATGGAGCTGGCACAGGCCATCGTCAAGGTGATGGAGGGTCGTGTGGAGAACGTCTATTACAAGTCTGAGACCACCTTGCCGTTCAAGGCGAACGTCGATTCCGAGAATGGTTACCTCATCGGTGAGTGCGACGACCAATGCCTCGCCATGGAGTATGGCCTCAAGTTCCATGTGGACTGGCTGCGCGGACAGAAGACGGGTTTCTTCGTGGACCAGCGTGAGAACCGTTCTCTGTTGGAGAAATATGCGAAGGACCGCAACGTGCTGAACATGTTCTGCTATACGGGCGGCTTCTCGTTCTACGCGATGCGTGGGGGCGCCCGTCTGGTGCACTCCGTGGACAGTTCCGCCAAGGCGATCGACCTGACGAACAAGAATGTCGAACTGAATTTCCCGGGGGATCCCCGTCACGAGGCTTTCGCCACAGACGCCTTCAAGTTCCTGGATGACATGGAGAAGGACAAGTATGACCTGATCGTCTTGGATCCGCCTGCCTTCGCCAAGCACAGGGAGGTGTTGCGCAATGCGCTCCAGGGCTATAAGAAGCTCAATGCGAAGGCGTTCGAAAAGATCAAAAAGGGTGGGGTGCTCTTCACCTTCTCCTGCTCGCAGGCGGTGAACAAGGAGCAGTTCCGCCTCGCCGTCTTCAGTGCGGCGGCCATTAGCGGGCGCAACGTCCGTATCCTGCATCAGCTGACGCAACCGGCGGACCACCCGATTAACATCTACCATCCTGAAGGGGAATACCTCAAGGGACTGGTGCTCTATGTAGAATAAATTTTCTTCCCTAATACCATGTACACGACATTATTTTGGATTATCATAGCCATCCTGGTGCTCGACTTCGCCTTGGAGTGGTACTTGGATTACCTGAACAATAGCCAGGTGAGCGAGGCGCTTCCTGACGAGGTGAAAGACCTTTACGATGCGGAGGCGTACAAGAAGCAGCAACAATATTTCCTGGCCAATAAGAAGTTCGGCATGGTCTCCGGACTCTTCTCCTTCGTCGTCATGATGCTGATGTTCTTCCTCTTCGGTTTCGCCTTTGTGGACAACATCGCGCGGGGCTTTTCGGAGAACTCCATCGTGATCGCGCTGATTTTCTTCGGCATCCTCTATTTCGCCAACGAAGTGCTGAACATCCCTTTCGGTATTTACCATACCTTCAAGATCGAGGAGCGTTTCGGCTTCAATAAGATGACGCCTGCCCTTTTCGCCGCGGATACGGTGAAGGGCTGGTTGCTCACCGTGTTGCTCGGTGGCGGTGTGTTGGCGTTGCTCATGCTCATCTACAACGAGACGGGCGCCTACTTCTGGCTGATCGCTTGGGCGGTGATGTCCGGCATCTCCATCTTCATGCTGATGTTCTACTCCAACCTGATCGTGCCGCTCTTCAACAAACAGACTCCTCTGGAAGATGGAGAGCTGCGTACCGCCATCCAGGAGTTCTGCAAAAAGGTGGATTTCGGGCTGGATGACCTCTATGTGATCGACGGCTCGAAACGGTCGACCAAGGCGAACGCCTACTTCACGGGCTTGGGCTCGAAGAAACGTATCGTGCTCTACGACACGTTGATGAACACGCTCAACACCGAGGAGATCGTGGCGGTCTTGGCGCATGAAATAGGCCATTACAAGCATAAACATACCTTGCTGATGTTGCTGATATCGATCCTCAACACAGGTTTCATGCTCTTCCTCCTATCCTTGGCGTTAGGCACTCCGGAGACGGGCAATGTACATCTGGCGGAGGCGTTGGGTAGCCAATACCCATCCTTCCATCTCGGTGTGATCGTGTTCGGCATACTCTATACACCTATCTCCACTTTGTTGGGCGTGGGACTGAACGTTATATCCAGGAGGAATGAGTTCCAAGCGGACAGTTTCGCCAAGGAGAACGGTCTGGGCGAGGAGTTGGGCGAAGCGTTGAAGAAGCTCTCCGTCAGCACGCTCAGCAACCTTAATCCGCATAAGGCGTATGTCTTCTTCCATTATTCGCATCCTACTCTGATTCAGAGGATTAGAAACCTTGTGGCTTGACATATTGTGTTAAAATATTTTTCACGGATGCCTCTTTCTTTTAAAGAAAGTTAAAGTTGAAAAATATTTTATAATTATGTTGCATAACATAAAAAATGACAGTACATTTGCACTGTGTTTTTCATGGTATTAGATTTAAGGTTTTAAGAGATGGGATGTCGGGATGACATCCTTCTTTGTTTTTATGGGGTCTCAAACTTATTTTTAGTTGATTGGCATGATAGACGAATCAATATTCAAGGATAAAAAGGTGGCTTTCCACACGCTTGGCTGCAAACTGAATTTTGCGGAGACGACCACGATCGGCAAGATGTTGCTTGAGCATGGTTTCCGCAAGGCGGGCAGGGACGAGGTGGCGGATGTGTGCGTCATCAACACCTGTTCCGTGACCGAGGTGGCGGACCGCAAGGATCGTCAGGCGATCAAGCAGATGATCACGAAGCATCCGGGGGCCTACATCATCGTGACGGGCTGTTACGCACAGTTGCAGCCCGAGGCGGTCGCCAAGATCGAAGGGGTGGACCTCGTGCTTGGCGCACAGGATAAGTTTGATATTATCCGTCATCTCGATAATCTGGAAAAGAAGGCGGAACCTCAGGTCTGCCATACAAAACGGAGCGAAATCACCACCTTCTCTCCCTCCTGCACGAGGGGAGACCGCACCCGCTATTGGCTGAAGGTGCAGGACGGCTGTGACAATTTCTGCTCCTATTGCACGGTGCCTATCGCCCGTGGCAAGAGCCGTAACGGAAGCATTGCGGAGACGATCGCACAAGCGGAGGCGGCGGCCCGTGAGGGGGCCAAGGAGATTGTGATCTCTGGCGTCAACATCGGTGACTTCGGCAAGACGACGGGCGAGACCTTCCTCGACCTGATCCGTGCTTTGGACGGTGTGGAGGGCGTCGAGCGTTACCGCATCTCCTCCATCGAGCCGGACCTTCTGACGGACGAGATCATCGAGTTCACGGCCCGTTCTAAACGTTTCCTGCCTCATTTCCACATTCCTTTGCAGTCTGGATGCGACGAGGTGCTGCACCTCATGAAGCGCCACTACGAGCGTAGCCTCTTCGCGGAGAAGATCCGGAAGGTGAAAGCCCTGATGCCGGACGCTTTCATCGGGGTGGACGTGATCGTCGGAACCAATGGTGAGACGGAGGCCTATTTCAACTCCTCATACGAGTTCCTGCAATCGTTGGATGTTACCCAACTGCACGTCTTCTCCTACTCGGAGCGCCCGAACACGCAGGCGCTGAAGATCGCGGGTAGGGTACGGCCTGAAGAGAAAAAGCGCCGCAGCGAATTGCTCCATGCGCTCTCTGAGGAGAAACGGCTCGCCTTCTACCGCTCGCAGGTGGGCAAGACCGCCCATGTCTTGTGGGAGGAGAAACGTACGGCTGGCCTGATGCATGGATTCTCGGAGAACTATTTGGTGGTGGAACGCCCTTACGATAAGGCTTTGGTGAATTGCGTGACGGAAGTGGTGTTGGGGGAGCTGAATGTGGACGGAACTGCGATGACAATTAAGAATTAAGAGTTAAGAGTTAAGAGTTGGATAAGGTCTAATGTCTATTTTGAATAAATATATCGCATGCCTCACCATGGCTCTGTCCATCTTTGCTTGTACGCCGGGCACGAAGGAGTCTGGGCAAACGCAGGGAGAGGGACAAGACAGCTTGACGGTTTCGACGGAACTGAAGGGTCGTCGTGCGGGCAAGGTGGTCAAGGTATGTGACGGAGACACCTACGAGATCCTTCTGGAGGGAGAGCAACAACCGAGGCGGGTCCGCATGTATGCCATCGATGCGCCGGAGTCCGGGCAGGATTTCAGCCGGAAGAGCAGGCACTACTTAGACTCCCTGATATGGAAGAAGCAGGTCACCGTCGATATCTTGGACATTGATTCGTACGATCGCCTCCTGGTGTTCACCTATCTGCCGGACGGACGGGAGATGAGCCATGAGATGGTGCGAGCCGGCTATGCGTGGCACTATACCCATTATAACAATGATCCGACGATGGATTCCCTGCAACTCACTGCCCGTAACGCAGGGGTTGGGCTTTGGGAGGACAAATGCCCCGTTGAGCCTTGGATAGAAAAGGCTATGCGCAAGAAGGGCTATAAGTCGTTGGAAATAAAAAAGATGAAAATGGATGGGGAGATAGACGATCTGGATATGGTACGTCGCATCCCTAAAAGATTCGAATGAAAGGATTTTCTGCCGATTGACCTAACTAAATATTAATCAAATATTTAGCATTTCGTTAGGGTGTCGTTTGTGAAAAATTTTTGTTTGTACATTAACTTTTTTCCGATTTTAATTGCAAAATGCTTTCAAAATGATTTATTTTGCGAAGATTTTGGTGTTTATTGTCAGATAAACGATGATTGGAGAGTCTTTTGGATCAATCCATCGGCTGCCTTCTGATTGAGACCGCTGGTGGGTTTTCTTAGTTTATGGTGGACACTGTTTGTTGAATTAATAATTAGAATTAAATAGCATCGATTATGTGTGGAATTGTAGGATATATTGGAACAAGGGATGCCTATCCGATTTTGATGGACGGTTTGCATAGGCTGGAATATAGAGGATACGACAGTGCTGGATGCGCATTGATCAACGAAGATTCCAAGGGCAAGCCTAAAGGATTGGCTATCTACAAGGCCAAGGGTAAAGTGTCTGATTTGGAGGCGATTGCGGATAAGCAGAACGTTTCCGGTACGTTGGGTATCGCCCACACGCGTTGGGCGACGCATGGTGCGCCGAGTGAAGTGAACGCCCATCCACACGTATCCCAGAGCGGTAACCTGACGTTGGTGCACAATGGTATCATCGAGAACTACGTGGCGCTCCGCACGCAGTTGGAGGCGAAGGGCTTCGTCTTCAAGAGCCAGACGGACACGGAGGTGTTGGTACAACTGATTGAGTACACGATGAACGTGAGCAACGAGGACCTGGCCACGAGCGTGCGCAAGGCGTTGACCAAGGTGATCGGTGCCTATGCGATATGCGTCATCGACCGTCGTCACCCTGAACAATTGGTGGCTGCCCGCAAGAGTAGTCCGATGGTGGTGGGCGTCGTGCCAGACAACAGCGAGTTCTTCATCGCCAGCGATGCGAGTCCGATCGCTTTGTACACCAAGCAGATGGTATACCTGAACGACGAGGAGATGGTAGTCTGCGAGAGAGGCAAGGAGTTGATCGTGAGGAAGCTGACAGGCGAGCAGGCCGATATGGAGGTGAAGGAAGTAGACTTGGATTTGTCCATGTTGGACAAGGGCGGGTTCCCTCATTTCATGTTGAAGGAGATATTTGACCAGCCGGCAGTCCTGCGTGATTGCATGTGCGGCCGTGTCATCAATAACCCATATAGTGAGGATGGACATTTGTCCGTCGTGTTGAGTGCGGTGACGGAGCACCGTCGTGAGTTGCTCCGCGCGCGTCGTATCATCATCGTGAGCTGCGGTACTTCATGGCATGCGGGCTTGATCGGTAAGCAGTTGATCGAGCATTTCTGCCGCATCCCTGTCGAGGTGGCCTACGCCAGCGAGTTCAGGTACAGCGAGCCGGTCATCGAGCATGACGACGTAGTCTTGGCCATCAGCCAGAGCGGAGAGACGGCGGACACGTTGGCGGCCATCGAGTTGGCCCGTTCGCAGGGCGCTTTGGTCTTCGGTGTGGTGAATGCGGTAGGTAGTAGCATCGCCCGCAACACCGACACGGGAGTCTACATCCACGTCGGACCGGAGATCGGTGTGGCCAGCACGAAGGCCTTCACGGGACAGGTGACTGTCTTGACGATGATCGCCTTGGCATTGGGCATGGCGAAGGGAACCGTTTCCCAGCAGGAGTACGAAGAGACCTTGGAGGAGTTGGTTCGCATCCCAGACAAGATGGAGAAGATATTGAAGCAGAGCGATAAGATCGAGCGCATGGCGTCCCGTTTCACCTTCGCCCGCAACTTCCTCTACTTAGGTCGTGGATACAATTATCCGGTGGCTTTGGAGGGTGCGCTGAAGTTGAAGGAGATCTCCTACATCCATGCGGAGGGTTACCCTGCGGCGGAGATGAAGCATGGACCGATCGCCTTGGTGGACAGTGAGATGCCAGTGGTCTTCATCGCCACACACCATCAGTTATACTCGAAGATCATCAGCAACATGCAGGAGGTGATTTCCCGCAAGGGCCACATCATCGCCGTGGTGACGGAGGGAGACGACCATGTGAGCAAGATGGTGGACGATGTGGTGGAAGTGCCATCCACATTGGCTTGTCTGGCACCGTTGCTCAGCGTGATACCTTTGCAGATGATCAGCTATTACGTGGCTGTGGCGAAAGGCTTGGATGTTGACCAGCCAAGGAACCTTGCGAAGTCCGTGACGGTAGAGTAGGAGAGAGATTCTTAGAAAAATTGTTATATAGATAGATTGGTTGTTTATTGATGAACGTCATCGTGGGGCTTGTCCTTGCGGTGGCGTTTGTTTTTTTGGGGGGATTCTTTATGTTTTTATAAATTTTCATGTAAAGCGTTGTGTTATAAGAAAAAACGTGAGAAAATTTTTGAGAAGTATTTGATAAGTATTAATTTGGCTGCTGATTAACGGAACTATATTTTTTTTGATAATATTTTGTGAATTTAATTGTTTAACTATTTAATTTATAAGGAAATGAAAAAGATTTTATTAGCTTTGGCGTTGGGGATGGTGGCTATACCTGGAAAACTTATTGCACAGGTAGACTCGATTTTTTATACGAACGGTGAAAAGATCGGCTGCAATGTGTTGAAAGTGACGACCAACGAAATCGAGTACTCGTATGAGGGTGAATCGACAGTAAATGTAGAAGAGAAGCAGAATGTGTCGAAAATTGTCTTCAAGAGTGGCAGAACACAACTGATAACCTCATCGGAGACCTTACAGGCGAAGGAGAAGAAGCACGGGCAATTCTGGGGGATAGATCTTGGCATCAACTACAAGGATTTCGTGCAACAGCTTACGCAAAAGGGGGCTAAAATACTCGAGTATCAGGACCATGACGAGGTAAAGTTGGAAAGTTCTTTCATGGACTTCGAGAGTGCGGACATATACGTTCATTACGATAAGGATGGCATCGTGTATTTAGTTGATGTTCAGCAGAATCATGCAATGCGTAGAAGTGCGGCGAAGGAGATGAAGAAATTCGTTAAGAGCATGAACGAGAAATACAAACTCGTGAAGGATGGTCCGAAGCCATGGGTCCTTGCTTTCTACAAGTGGCAGTGGGAAGGCGACAATGTGGTGATAACACTTAACAGGGCAGGAGGATACGCAAGGCCTCACGTGAGATTCCATGAGGTGGGCACTATCGTTAACACTGACGATTAACGGCTTACTGTACAATTATATTGAAGGAGGCGCACTGGAGACAGGGCGCCTTTGGGTGTTTTAACATAAAGTTGATGATGCCACATAATAATTCATCACTTTCCAAGGCTTATTGTGTGCTAAACTAAGGAGAATTATGGAAAATAAAATAGAAACAATATTCGATCATAACCCGACTGACAAAGAACTTATGAGGTGGGGAGGAAAAATTGTTTGCGAATATGGAGTTCTTTATGGTCTTTTTCACTTCGCATTTGTATGTATGCGGAAGTTAGTTTTTGATGCATGTTTTGATGGTTTTGAAAAAATGTTATATTTGCATCTTAAAAGTTTGAATAATGAACAAGGTATTGTTTTTTTCGATTTTTGGGGTGTTCCCGATTCTCTTGTCTTGCTCAAAGGAAGATGAAGAGCCCGAATCCCCGATTTCCGAAAGAATTGTTAAAATTACAGAAGATAGTATAACTGTTCACAGTGATAAATTCATCGCCCTTTATAACTATTTTTGGGAGTGCCCTAAAGAGTTTATACTAGAAGATTACGGTGTCCCTCCATCTAAAATATCAAAGGCGATCGTCGATTTTGGGCACGACAAGAACGAAGGCGGATATATGAGTCTTAGATTTGAACTGTTGGGAGATGATGGTCGCTCAACTTATCTAAGTGAAGTTATAGGGACCTGGAAATTTAAATGCTTTCTACACAAGAAGTATGGATGGTATGAGTACGTAGATGTCAATGATGGGGACTTAGTGTATGCATTGTCGAGTGGCTATTTAGAAAAGGTCGGTGGAAGAAGTAATGCCCTCACACAAATGAAGCGGGGAAAGAAAAAAGAATATTCGGACATTTCATATAAATAAAAATTAAGGGGTGTTGTCTCCCATAAAAAATTGCTGATGCATTTGTTTGTTGTATATTTGCCGTGCTGGGTTGTGTGAACAAACTATAGTTCAAAACGTTATGGCGCTATCAAAGGAAGAGAAAAAACGTCAGGATGAACTTTTTAAGGTCATACTTAAAAAGACGGGAATGTCTTACTCTGAATTCCTGCTTATGGTTAAGCATAATTTCGTCGCAAAGAATTTGGATTCGCTAACCGAAGCAGAAAGAGAACGATTCAATGTGAAATTATGAATTCTCTCTTTATTAAAGAAAAAAGGGTATATTTGGGGACGTAAAACGCAATTCAATTAACAAACAGATATGTTATTACCACAGAACCCACACCTCCCCATCTCCGCCCTTGCCGGAATCTTCAATAACACCACAGCCACGTATAAGTTCTATTGGTTTGTAGCATTGATGGATATTGTGGTGAAAGAGAGGAAAACAAGGATCTCTTTCTGGGAAATCATTGCAGGAATGGTAGCTGAATCATGGTACCCCATCCATTATTTCAAGCTGTCGTTTGGGAAGTCGGATTCGTTGTTCAGCAACTCGTTAGAGATTCAGAAGGAGTTCCAAATATCAATAGATTCAGACAAAAAGAAAATCAAGAATCAGTTATTGGATAATATTGATGGCACGAAGAAATTTCTGAGAGTCTTTTCTCTTAATGTACCATACAGATTCCTCTCTCCTTGGATAAAATACACGTACGATGAGGATGTGGTGGCCAAATCGCAGAGATTCGAAAATGGTTGTCTATATGCTATTTATGGAGACGAAATAGTAATCAATGAAGCCTGGGTTGATTATCTGAAGGAGAATTACACCATCCTACGTGATTTTGCGTTTTGGAATCTCACGGAGTTTTTACAGAAACGTAATCCGAACGTGCCAAATGTCCCATCCAAGCTTATCAAACCCATTTTAAGGGAATCATTGACAAAGCAGCATAAGTTCTGGGACACTTACATCGAAAGCGTCGGGCACATGAATTGCATCTATACAGGCAAACCGATTGTTGCGAAGAATTATGATTTGGATCATTTTGTGCCATGGAGTTTTGTGTCGCATAATCTTTTATGGAATCTAATCCCTGCAGATTCCAGTATCAATTCCTCGAAAAGCAATAATATTCCCCCTCTGGACATTTATCTGAAACCATTTTCAAGGCTTCAGCAAAATGCGTTGAAAGTAATGTATGAAAAGAACCAGAATAATGCTATCTTTGAGGATTATCTGATTGTTTACGATTCGGTTTCGGATTTGGTGAATCTCTCAGAAACTGATTTCTACGATGTTTTCAGAAAAACGTTCTCACCCATGGTACAGATTGCGGAAAACATGGGTTTTAAAATTTGGCGACCATGAAAAAACAGACAAACAACCCTCACCTAACAGCCAAGGAGCGGACGACGATTTCGTTCCCCACACGATGGTTAAGACAAAACAACCTTTTGCAAGGTGAGATCTTGGATTTTGGATGCGGGTATGGTTTTGACACAGACCAGTTAAAGGCGGAAGGCTACAACATTATAGGTTACGACAACTACTATCGTCCTGAATATCCCACCCAGAGATTTGACACCATTATTTGCAACTATGTTCTGAACGTTCTTGAACCCGAAGAGCAAGCGGAGGTGTTGATGTCTGTTTCGGAATTGTTAAAGCCAACAGGGACTGCCTATTTCACGGTGCGACGAGATTTGAAACATGAAGGATTCCGCACACATTTCATCCATAAGCAACCGACGTACCAATGCAATGTCACATTGCCGTACAAGAGTCTATTTTCAAATGAGAGCTGTGAGATCTACGAATATAGGCATTTCAACAGAACAGATTACAAAAAGGAATACGATCCATCACAAGGCTGTCCGTTCTGCGGTCTAACCCCCAAAGTGGAAATTTTGAGCGAAACAGCGACAGCCGTAGCCTTTTTCGATGGATATCCTGTGAGCCAAGGGCACACCCTGATAATTCCCAAGCGTCATGTGTCCAACTATTTTGAATTGACCACACATGAGCAACGAGCGTTATGGCTATTAACGAATCGCTGCAAAAAGATATTAGAGGATCGTTTCCATCCCGATGGTTTCAATGTTGGCATCAACGTTAACGAAGCTGCGGGACAAAGTGTTTTTCACGTCCATATTCATCTGATTCCACGCTACAAAGGCGATGTGGAGAACCCTAAGGGAGGAGTGAGAGGGGTGATACCGGGGAAACAGAAGTATTAAAGGATTTTTTAGATATAAAATTGTATATTTGTATAAAAAGCGCCAAGTAATCAAATAGCTACATAATATGTCAACAATTCTTTCTCAATTCCGGACACTTGAAGACCTTGTTAATTGTCTGAACAAGGAGAGGAAACTACTGCGTGATATATTCGGTGATCGTAAGACTCATGTTTACACTATGGACCTTGCGATGGAATTGGTGGAACACCGTCGAGAACGAATACAATTTCTTATTGATTATGGCGTAATTCACGAAAGTGGCAGTTTCCTTGAATTGGAGGATATTTATCAGAAGTTCTTTGAGGAGGTTCTAGATGTAAACGAGGAGATTAACATTGCCAGCGTAAAAGAATGTATTGATTCCTTGAAAGAAAATATTACTTACTATCTTAAAGAAACTAACGAAAAACGTAAATGCCAATATCTTTATACCATACGAAAAAAGTTACGTGATACTGGATTACGAACACTGAAAAATGTGATTGACCTCAAACGCAATGTGGATACTACTTATAAACAAGAACCCAACTACGAGATAAAAAAACAAAAGCTTAAGAATCTTGATGAAAAAAAAACTGGGATTGAAACTCTAATAAAAGAATGTGAGAAGTTGATAGATACTGATAAAGCCTTCTTTTTATTGACTTCAGATCCGCATATGGCACGCACAATTGTCGATGTTCGTAATGATTTTAACGATGCCTATCATAATTTGTATGCTGTTGAAAAACAGATTATTGAATATTTACACTTGATTGAACAGCAAAATATATTTTTAAAGAAAATTAGACATTTAAAATACTTGCGTGACCAATTGACCATTAAGGAGAATACTAATATTCTTCAAGTTATATCTGATAAGAGTCCATTGTGGATGGAGAACAGACAGTACAACAAAATGAGGTTGTCGATCAATATGATTCAAAGCAGTGATGATATGGCGGTAATTATCCGTAGGGTTGGGAAAATGCAAGGCGTTATTCGTAAATCACGCACCCCAGCCCCGCCACTGACGAAAGATGATTTGGCAGAAAACACTTCCACACTTACAGAGATAAATCCGCAAGAAGTTTGGAATGCGTTCAAAGCAGGTAGCAACGATTTGTTTTCATTCATTCTGTCGTATGATTACAAACAAGAGCGTACTTTAGCCCAGCACGCAGTACTTTTTTGCCAACTAACGGTTCAGCACCCTGAGGAGTGCCAAATTACAGAGCGATATGCCACATATAAAACCCTTGAATTCCCCTTGATTTATGCTAAATAACACACAGAAAGTATATGAACGCCTGATTCGTGGCGGTTTCCTTGCAGTAGATAGTTCAAAAACTGACATTAAGCATTTGTATCAGGATGTTGAGGAAAACTACGAAGAATATGTTGAGTTTTTCAAGCAGATAGGGTTCTGTTTGGAAAGTGGAAATGGATATTTTTACTTTTCCACAATCAACGAGAGTAAGGCTGATATAGAAAGACGGTTAACTGCATTTTGCAAATGGATTGACTATCTTGATTTTCTAAAAACTTTTGACTCAACATTCTCTGTTGGCTACCAATTTAGTAAAGCACGGATTGTGAATGAGATAGACGTAAATGCCGACCTAAAAGACAAAGTACGGCACCTTTTTTCACAACAAATGTCATTCCCCGAAAAGGTAGATAAATTAATAGGAGAATTGAGCACTATGGGATTTGCTGAATTGATAGAAGAAGAAACCGCAACCTATAAAGTAACGTCGGCCTTTCGTTATGCAGAAGAATTGGTAAACTTATTAACGATTTATAACGAAGATGAAATACCTGAATAAAATCATATTTATCAATAGTGCACACATCCGTTATGCGGAAATACAATTGGACGGGAATGTGCATTTTACGGGGACTCAAGGCGTTGGTAAGAGTACACTGCTACGAGCATTGTTATTCTTCTATAATGCTGACAAACAGCATTTAGGAATAAAACAGGGGCAATGTTCGTTTGACCAGTTTTACTTTGAAAATTCCAATTCGTTTATTGTTTATGAGATTAAACGAGACGACATTAGTTCATACACAATAATTACTATGCGTCATCAGGGTAGTGCCGCTTTTCGTTTTGTTGATGCCCCATACAATAAAGATTGGTTTGTCAGCGAAACTGGTGAGGTTTTGAGCGAATGGACTAAAATTCGACAAAATATTACACGAAACAGCATTGTTGACATAAGTAATCTGGTGGATAATTATCAAAATTATCGGGATATAATATTCGGTAATGCTCACGACAGAGCGAACAAATTTGCCAAGTATGCTTTGGTTGAAAGCACCAATTATCAGAACATACCGCGTAGTATTCAGAATGTGTTTCTTAATAGTAAGTTGGATGCAGAGTTTGTGAAGAAAACCATTATTGAATCAATGACTGACAGCGACACAGAAGAAGCAATCAAATTAAGTGTTTACCGCAGTTTGGTGGCTGATTTTGAGCGTGAATACGAAGATATACATATTTGGTACAAACCAGAAAAGAATGGCGATATTTTAGTACGTCGTCAAGCTAACCAAGTTATTTCTACATATCGTGAAACAGTCGCTCTTGAGCAACAAATATGCCGCGAGGTTCGGGAGCTAAATTATGCTGTACAACAAGCGAAAGAGCAAATGCCTGTTGTACAGGAAGATTTAAAACTCACTGATGAACAGATTCAAACAGAACAAAAGAAAAGGAAAGAAATAGATTCTGATTTTCAAAAAGAAAGACAATTATTAGATAGAAATATTGGTGCGAAAGATAGTAAACTTAAGGAGATTCGCGAAAAACACAAGTGCTATGCAGAAATGGATATTAATGCAATGATTCGTATGCACCAGTTGGAACCTAAATTGCAAATCGACCGCAAGCATCAACAAGATGTATTGGACGCTTTGACAAAGCAATTCGATGGTATAAAAACAAAATATACACTTTTATTTGGTTCATTGGAAAACAATTTTAATGAATTTAAAAACCAACAGAGTGAGCTGCTTAACAAACTGCGCGACGAACAGCAAAGGCAAAGAGACAAATTCGATAAAGAAAAGCAAATGCAATTAGATGAATCTGAAAAACGATATACTGAAAGTCAAAAAGAATTAGAAAGTCGCCAAGAAACTATAATTGACGAAAAAAACAAGGCTGAAAACAAGTTGAAAGACTTACGACTGTGGCAACCGTATGCACAAGAAAAAGCAGCCCTTCACGAAGAGTTGAGACAATTTGACATTGAAGAAACAGAGGCTTTTGCCAACAGGCAGACAAAAGAACATGAAATAGAACGCTTGCGAGCAAATGCATTGACGGAAGAAGAAAAGACAAATAGCGAATATAAATTTCAAGATGAACAGTTAAAGAACGATCAACTGCAACTGCAAAGTGAACTTGACAATATTAATGCCTTGTTGGCTCGCTATAAGGGTTCATTATATGAATGGCTAGCACAAAACAAACCGCAGTGGGAAGATAATATAGGTCGGGTAGTTGATGAGGAGCGGGTACTTTATGCACAAGGATTATCTCCTGTGAATATAGAAGAAGGTGATTCTATGTATGGCGTTAAAATCGACCTGTCACATATAGAACCTACGCACCACACGCCTGATGATTACCGCAAACGAAGCAAAGAATTGGACGAACAAATTGCGGATATGAAAAGACGACGGAATGAGTTATTGCAAAACAAAGAGCAGAATATTCAAAAGATTAGCGAACGTCTTTCCGACAAAATCAAACCACTGAAGCAAGAAATAACCAACTATAGTGTTCGCTTAGACCTAATCCCACAACAAAGGAAAGACAGACAAACGCAGATTGCAACGTTCGAACGCAAAGAAAATGAAGAGAGAGAGATTAAGATTGACGAACAACAAAAAGTACTTAATGAAATAATTTTGAAACTCTCGCAAGTCGAAAAAGATAAAGATGTCAAACGATCTTTGTGGGAAAAAGACAAGAAACAGATAAATTCGAATTACGAAAGCAAACTCAGAGAGTTGAAAAAACAATTGGATGAGTTTAGGACAAATCAAGGCGTTGAATTAAAAGAAAAACAGGAAAGATACAATTTGCAAAAAAGCAAATATGAAAGTGAACGAAAGTCTGAATTACAAGGCAAAGGAGCAGACACTTCTTCTATTAAAAAACAGGAAGATGAAATTAATAAAATTGATAATCAGTTGAATATAATAGAAAAACAACGTAAAACAATTTACGCCTATCAAAAGGATAAGGAGGAACTATTTGACAAGGAAGATACAATAAAACAAGAGAAAAAGGCATTGGAAGACAAGATTGACAATCTGCAAAAACAATATGAGGAAAAAATCAGAAAGATAACCGTCAAACTCAATGAACTTCAAGAACAAAGAAGTATACAAGATTCAAAAATCAAAGAATGGCAAAATGGATTAGATGAATACAGACAAATAATTGATATAGAACACTTGCTCGCAGAATCATACTTGCAAGATGAGAAAACTATATCATCTACCAAATCCTGCCAGATGGTTATACTAGAATTGCGAGGTGCAATAAACGACAAAAGGGAAAAACAAGATGAATTAAAGCGTAATGTGCGATTATTTAATACTCATTTTGCACCAGATAACACCTTCCGTTTTAATACGATGCCAAATGCAGATGAAGATTTTATTAATATTGCTTTGAGTCTGCAGGATTTCGTGGTTAACAACAAAATTGAAGAGTACCAAAAACGTACCAATGAACACTATCAAAATATTCTGCAAGGTGTATCACGAGAAATCGGGAATCTAATGAATCACCAATCAGAGATTGAAAAAGTTATTCGTGAGATTAACCGAGATTTTGTCGATAGGAATTTCGCAGGCGTAATTAAAGGCATAGAACTTCGTGCTGAACAATCCGATGATAGTATGATGCGATTATTGCAAAAAATAAAGACTTTTACTGACGAGAATAATCTTATGATGGGTGAAGTCAACATATTTAATGCTGATAAGAATAAAGAGAGGGATGAGATTAACCGTAAAGTGGTTGATTATCTCATTCAATTTATGAAGCAATTACAAAAAGAGCCCAACAAACAGCAACTTACATTATCTGACACTTTCAACTTGCAATTCCGTGTAAAAGAGAATGACCAAGATACAGGCTGGGTAGAGCGAATAAACAATGTTGGTTCTGATGGTACTGATATCCTTGTTAAGGCAATGATAAATATTATGTTAATAAACGTCTTCAAAAATAAGGCGATGCGCAACAAAAATCAGGAGTTTATCATTCATTGTATGATGGATGAAATCGGCAAGCTACATTCTAATAATGTGCGTGGTATTTTACGGTTTGCTAACCAGCGGAATATCTATCTTGTAAACTCTTCGCCAGAATCATTGAATGCGTACGATTATAAATACACGTACATGCTGTCAAAAGACACAAAATCAATGACCCAAGTTACCCGGTTACTAAAAAACAGTATTAACGAATGAGCCTGACTGCAAAACAAATAAATAACTTAAAATCCTTGTTGCAAGGAGAGTCTTTGGCATGGTCCGCATTAAATGCAGAAATAAGAAAAACTCTCATTGAAGAGGAACTGATTGTCATTAAATCCCAACGCAGTCGCAAAACTCTATATACGCCGTCGCCCGATGGTTTACGTGTGTTTTTAGAGCAGCATTTTGAGGAATTAAGAAGTTTTGATTGGAACAAAGAAGAGTTGCCATTTTCAGAAACACGTGCAGATTTGGCTACAATGTCTGGCAATTCTAAAACAAAAGAAATACGCTCTTGCCCGGGATTTATGGTTAATAGTTATACGCCCATTCCTGCGCAAATAGGGAATAATAAGCTTACAATTTCTCCAGAAGAGGGCACTATGTTATTCATTGCAGATTGGGAACGTTTTTTTATACCTGACGATGTGTTGGTTATAGGCATAGAGAATATGGAGAACTTTCGTCATGTCCGCAAGCAGAAACATTTATTTCCGAATAAATCAATACTATTTGTGTCACGTTACCCACAATCAAAAGATTTAATTAAATGGTTGATTCGGATTCCGAATCAGTATTTACACTTCGGTGATTTTGATTTAGCAGGAATGCACATATTTGAATCAGAATTTTACAAACACATTCAAGAACGTGCGTCATTTTTTGAACCCGATGACATAGAATCACGCATACAAAAAGGAAGTGTGGAACGATATAATGAACAGTATAATAAATTTAGGAATTACAACCCATTAGATAAACGTCTGCAACCTCTTTATAATTTAATTCAAAAGTATCACCGTTGCTATGATCAAGAAGGATATATAAATAATTATTAAATTTCATCACGACACCCATAAAACAGCTAATTTCCCTCATTTTCTTCCTCTCCACCATGCTGAGACTCGAGGATAACCCGCAACAACTTAAAAAGCAAGGGGAAGGAGGCTAATATCATACTCCAAGAGTATTCTTTGAAAACTATAAATTTTGGGAAAGGTGGCACGGAGCGCACAAAGGGGGTGTAGTGAAAATCTCCGTGGAATTGCCGCTTCCGCATATTTTTATTATATTTGCGACATCAATGAATTGTTTGCCAATATGGATTTGAAACAGAAGACATATCTAAAATCATGGGCGCTTTTACTTGTATTTGTGCCTGTGCTGCTTATATCTTCTCTTCACGTCCACCACGAAGAGCAAATAGCGAAGCATGATTGCAAGGAGTGCGTCAGCCATAATTGCGCGGGTCACTTGCTGCCGCAGGGCGATTCCATGCATACCTGCGTCTTGTGCCAGTTCCTGACGATGTCTTTCCTCACCGCTGTCGGCATCTCCGCATTCTCCGCGTCTATCACTAAAATCTTATATACTGACCGTCAGAACAGCTTGGTTCTTGACGTCTATAACCTACCAATACCTCGCGGTCCCCCTTCCTTTGTTTGAATTCAGAGAGGTACATTTTTAGTTTAATTCAAACAGAGATTCAGTATGATTTCAATATTGTTGGGCGCCATGATAAGCATGGCGGCGCCCTCCGATACTGCTGTCACACTTGATGATGTCACCGTAAGCGCCAGTAAGAGCGTTGATCCTCAAATGCGTTCCTCCCAAACATCTGTTCAGGTGGATCAGCAATATCTGCAACTGAATTTTTCAGGTAGCTTGATGCAGACGATGGAAGGCATTCCGGGGGTGAAAGCGATTACAATCGGTTCCGGACAGTCTAAACCGGCCATCCGTGGACTGGGCTACAACCGCATGGTCGTTTCGGAGAATGGTATCAAGCATGAGGGACAGCAGTGGGGCGATGATCATGGATTGGAGATCGACCAGTTCTCCGTCGACCGGGCGAGTGTCATCAAAGGACCTGCCGCCCTCCTTTACGGTAGTGACGCGATCGGGGGCGTTCTTCTCCTGCACTCGGACCAGATGCCTAAGGACTCCGTGGAGGGTTCCGTGCAATTGTTCGGCCGTACGAACAACGGCCAGGTCGGTGCTTCGGCTAAGATTGGCTTGAGAGGCGAAAGGTGGTATTGCCGCGCCAATGCGACATGGATCGATTACGCCGATTATAAGGTCCCGACGGATAGTATCCAATATTACTCCTATTGGATTCGCCTGAAGGACGGACGGTTGCGGAACACCGCGGGCTGCGAACGGAACGGTAGCCTCCTGCTGGGCTATTTGGGTCGGAAGGTACGTACGAGCCTCCGCTTGTCGGACGCTTACGCGAAGAGCGGATTCTTCGCCAATGCGCACGGCCTGGAGGTGCGATTGTCTAACATAGATTATGACCACTCCCGCCGGGATGTCGACCTGCCTTACCAGTGGGTGAACCACTTCAAGGCGCATAGCCACACCTCATGGTATTGTGGACGTACGTCTATGGAGGTGAACGTGGCCTACCAGAACAATTTCAGGGAGGAGCTCTCCGAGCCTGTCAGCCATGGCTATATGCCTAAGCCGGACAACTCCCTGGAGCGTCGTTTCAACAAGAGCACCTACACGTGCAATTACCAGGCCCGTTATCATCTGGGCAAGCATGCCTTCCATGGCGGACTGGACGGTGAGTACCAATACAATCGTCGTGGCGGTTGGGGCTTCATCATACCTGACTTCGAGACCAATAGCTTGGGCATGTTCCTCTTGGATCGTTTCAAGTTCCGCAAGAACCTGATATTCAATGCGGGAGCACGTCTCGATTTCGCCAAGACGCATATCCATGGTTATCAAGACTGGTATCCTACACCGGTCGGCTCGGAGATGGTCTGCCTGGAGCGCTCTGCCGATCTGACCCGTAAGTTCCACAACCTCTCCTGGTCGTTCGGGGCCAACTACAACGTGGGGCATTGGGTCTTCAAGGCGAATGCGGGTAGCGGGTTCCGTATGCCTATCCCGAAAGAGCTGGGCGCCAACGGTATCAACTACCATATCTTCCGCTATGAGCGCGGCAACGTGCAGCTGGACCCTGAAAAGTCCTATCAGTTGGATCTGGGGTTCTCTTGGTCGAATGATGCGCTGGTGGTGCAGGTGGATCCCTACCTGAACTATTTCTCCAACTATATTTACCTGAGTCCGACGTCCCGTTATGTGGAGGGCCTTCAGCTCTACAACTATACGCAGGCGCGCGTCTTACGGTTGGGTTGGGAGGCTCAGATGCTCTACACCTTCGCGAAACATTGGGAGGCGCTCCTGCAAGGGGAATACCTCCATGCCCGCCAGAAATCGGGGGAAAAGAAGGGCTATACGCTGCCGTTCACCCCGCCATGGTCCACGGACGCTGGATTGACCTATAAATACAATTGGAAAGGCGATGGGTTCGTTGGTCTGAAGGCTCACGTGGTGGGCCGTCAAGACGAGATTGTACCTCCTGAAAAACCGACAGACGGTTATTGGACCCTTAATTTCTCCGCCGGCAAGTCTTTCCCTTTGCGACGAAGCAAGCTGAATGTGACGCTTCATGCGGACAATCTGCTGAATCGCCGCTATTACAACCACACCAGTTACTACCGCCTCATAGACGTGCCGGAGCCGGGGCGCAACTTGTCCATGAAGGTGGGACTGAATTTTTAATCAATTATTTAATTATCAAACATTTAAAATTTAAAACGATATGAAAAATATAAAATATATGAGCCTCATGATGGCTTTTCTGTGTGTGCTTTCCTTGGGTTTCTCATCTTGTGGCGACGACGACGATGAACCAGCCGCTCCGACGGTAGCGTTGGACGAGGCGAACATCGAGGGGGATGAGATCTGCGTCAAGGCGGATGTCAAGGCGGAGGGACGTACCGCCGTTATCCTCATCGAGGTCTGTGACGCTTCAAATGGGCAGGTTAAGGTGAGCAAGCCTGTGACCGACAGCAAGTACATCGGTGTGCTGAACATCGACGGCTTCCATGTGCATGTCGATATCGATGGCACGGGTGTTGTCGAAGGCGACAAGCTGAAACTGACCGTCACCGACGCTAACGGACGCTCCACCACTGACGTGAAGACCATCTCGGAAGAGGAGGATGACGACGAGCACGAACATGAGCACGAGCATGAACATGAATGATTAATAAATAGATAGCAAGATGAAACATTATTTGGCAATTACTATGCTGCTGTGCGTGCTGGGCGCGTGCGGTGGTGACGACGAGGCCTCCAAGGATATGACCTATCCGGTGATCTCCGACGAGGGTATTGAGGCTGTGCCTTCCGATTGTTATATCCTCAAGCGGGGAGAGGTGATGCCGTTCCACTATGTGTTCACCGATGACACGGAACTGGGCTCATTCAACATCGAGATCCACAACAATTTCGATCATCATACGCACGGCACATCATCGGTGGAGTGTCCGATGGAGGAGGAGAAGGCCGCTGTGAACGCATGGGTCTTCAACCAAGACTACGAGATCCCTTCGGGGCTCCGCACTTACGAAGCGCAGATTGAGATACCGATTCCAGATGATGTGGATCCTGGCGACTATCATTTCATGATTCGTCTGACCGACCATGTCGGTTGGCAGCAACTCCGCGCTATGGCTGTGAAGATTCAATAGCCGTAGCTTGCGACGGATTGGTTCAATCCCCATGGTTCTTTGGAATCGTGGGGATTTTTTGTGGGTTGCTTTTTGCTTGTTATATATATTAAGCATGTTCAAACCTGCTTAATATATAAATCGGCCTTAAGTGTATTATAATCAGTAGATTATATGTATATTTTAAAAATAATTCAGCTATTTTTAAGACATTATTCTCTTAATAATAACCATTTTTAGGGATTGCGTAATCCTTCGCGAAGGCGCATTTTTGCAGTGTTCAAAAACGTACAACGTTCAGAGCGGATGCAAAGGAAAAAAGACGACATAGGAAAGTGTGTTGAGAAAGAGGCAAAGAAAATCTTTCTCAAAAAGGGTTTTGCGAAAACATCGATGCGCGAGATCGCAGAAAAATTAGGCGTCGGGTTGAGTAATATCTACAATTACTATGTGAGCAAAGATGACCTTTTTTGCTCCATCGTCGCTCCTGTGGTCAACGAGTTCAAGGAAATGATCGACAGTTACCACAATCCAAAGAACATCGCCATCACATTAGGCTATGACTGGTTCCGTGCCGACGCAGGAATGTTCGCCCTCTACAAGGACAATTCGGAGGTATGGGGAAAGGTGAAGTATAGTTTTTAGGTGTTTTTCAAGTACTACACGCAATTTTGAGGAATTGAAACAGACAAAATATGGCGCAGGTGCGTCCTAGTAAGAAATTGCACGGATTCGTGCAATTTCTCATTGCATAAGCACATGGGTCCATTCAAGATTGTGAACGCATGAGTTCACAATCTGTATGTTTGGGAACAAGAGATAAAATTTCTTATAGTAGTCAAGATTTCTCTCGCTATAGCTATTGCCATACAAAACTTCTCTCATAAAAACATTTCAAGTATTCTAGTGAGCCATCTTATTTATAAGCTATAGTAGAATTCGTGTTAAATCTATATTTATTCGAATAATTTCTGAAGCTCTACAATATTGCATTGGTATTGATGGGTGTTCAGGTAGTTTAACACAGAGCGGAGCAATATCATCTCCTTAGAGCTATCAAGTGCCTTGAAAAGAGATTTGAATCGACGGTCGTTTTTGACGTTTACATCCTTTGTAACTTTCGTGAATTCTTCTAATTTAGAAGGTAATTCATAGTCTTGCAAATTGATGTTTTGCTCTGCGGCGCAATCCATAATAAACTGGTCCATCGCAGGCGTGACTCGCACAAGGTAATGAGGACGTTCACGATGTTTCAGTAATGAAATATGCTTTGAATGTGCAATCTCATCAAACATGCTCACGTATGAATGTTGTCGTTTGTCGTTGTCGATAACGCCAATAGAGAATTGATCTTTCAGACTCGACTCCATCATCATTTTGGCTACATTATTACATCCCTTTTGATGGTTCACGCTATGGGATGCGAGTAGAAATTCGACAAGGTTTGTATCGATGTAACATTCAGGTACGATGTGCCAATCTCTCTTCTCCATACGATCATCCCAATGATTCTATATTAAAGAAGGCATCCACACCAAAATCGTATATGCCTTGGATGTCTTCCTCTGTTGCGGTCCTTATTACCATTTGACCATCCAACATTCTCGTATATAGAAGAGTCATAGGGATATTTTTTTTCTCCAAAAACGAGTTTAGTATATATGGGCTATGGGTGGCGACAAATAGATTGTTGGATTGTTCACCTGTTGTCATGGCAAGCAACCACTCTACTACGCTAGACTGTGTTGGAGGGAAAAGATTGGCCTCGGGTTCTTCGAGGAAGATGTCGCAATGATCAGTGACAACATATTGCGAAATGATATCTTCCATCTTTTTTATGTCTGATTTTTGCAAAGAATACACCTCCCCATTTATTTCCAACACAAAAGAACGCATTTTCCCAACATCTTCGACAACTTTTTTCCCAAGCAATGGGCAGAAATAATCATAGACTATTTTGTCCAAGTCATTTATTTCTTTGCTTCCAGTAACGCTTGAATTCGCACTTTTCCCAATCTGAACAGTTGATAAATAATTCAAATGCACAAACATTGGAATCAACGACTGGAGTCCACTCGAGGTGTTTGTGAAATCGAGAGTTACGCCATCGGCTGTCTGTACTTTGTCGGATTTTGTGTTGGCATCATAGTGATATAACACACCAAGATTTAATACAGGCAAGTTATGGGTTGTGGACTGACGTGCGGTTTCCCAATCGGCCATAAAATCACGGATGTTATCATCTGCGAACTTCACCTCGAACCAGTTGGGAATTGCAGCGACCAGATTGCGCTCTGCCGGGATATATGTTACTTTTGGGCGACGATAATTCCATCGGTCGTTCTTCCAATTGAATAGGAATGTTTTGGTGGCATTGTCATAAGAGAACATCATGTAGTCGGATTCGTAGCTGATAAATGTATCGTCTTTGATGTAGCCTTTCAACTTATGAAATCGTTCCAGTTCATTAAGAAAGTTGTTGTCTTTCGCAAAGAATTCGGCGGTCTGCGTCAACTCAATACGTTTCTCTACCCAAGTGCAATAGCAGGCAGTCTTCAGCACACAACTTTTGCCCGAACTTTGCGGACCGATAATGACATTGATGCGCTTCAGCTCGATATCAGCTTCCTTCAGTGGACCTAGATTACGAATTACAAGATGCTTCATAATAGCAAAGGTACACATTTTTGTGATATCATCCCCCTTCTAGGGGGAATTTATTTTTTGATGATTCCGTCAAATGTCACGAAACAATTCAAGCAAAACTGGTATGCCCAAGACTTGTCCGACCTGGAATATTTATCAGACTTAATCGAAGAGTGCCATGAGAAGAAATAACCGAAGGAGAATGAGCCTAGGCGAAGACGACGATCCGATGAGTGTCGTCAGCAATCTTTTCGACGTGGCTATGGTCTTTGCCGTAGCCTTGATGGTCGCTTTGGTCGCAAGGTATAATATGACGGAGATATTCAGCCAAGAGGATTATACGATGGTGAAAAATCCAGGGAAGGAGAACATGGAGATCATCACCAAGGAGGGTGGCAAAATCAACCGATACACCGCCACCGATGAATCAGATCCATCTGAGGGCAAAAGAGGGAAGAAAGTAGGCGTCGCCTATCAATTGGAGAACGGGGAGATTATTTATGTGCCGGAGTGAGGAAGTTAAGCCATAAAGATCCCCTCTATTGGTTTAATCGACCATGAATCAAAAAATTTTGGAGCCATACTTTATCGCAAAGTATGGCTCCTCTCTTCAAAGTGAATCTATAGAATGAACTTGATATCGTTTGTTTGCTCCTAAAAACCTTTTTCAGGTCTTAATAGGCTTGTTCATGCACACCCTTCACGGCTCTACCGCTTGGCTCGTTCATGCGTTTCCAGGCTGCGTCCCATTCGAGGGCGATAGCGGTGGAACAAGCGACGGAAGCCTCGTGAGGTACGCTCTTCGCCGCACTCTCGCTTGGGAAGTGCTCCTCGAAGATGGTGCGGTAGTAATACTCCTCCTTGTTCAATGGGGTGTTGATAGGGAAGCGCTCAGCGGCGTGCGCCATCTCGTCGTCAGACACTGCGGCGGATGTGATGGCCTTCAGCGTGTCGATCCAGCTGTAGCCGACACCGTCGCTGAACTGCTCTTTCTGCCTCCATGCCACGCTCTCCGGCAATAGGTCGGCGCAGGCGAGGCGGACGATCTTCTTCTCGATCTCCTTGCCCGCACACATCTTAGCTTGCGGGTTCAGACGCATGGCCACGTCGAGGAACTCTTTATCGAGGAATGGCACACGGCCTTCCACGCCCCATGCTGCTAATGATTTGTTGGCTCTCAGACAGTCGTAGAGGTAGAGCTTGCCTAATTTGCGGACGGTCTCCTCGTGGAAGTCCTTCGATGATGGCGCCTTGTGGAAGTAGAGGTAGCCTCCGAAGATCTCGTCGGCACCCTCGCCGCTCAACACCATCTTGATACCCATGCTTCTGATGACACGGGCGAGCAGGTACATAGGCGTGGATGCGCGGACGGTCGTCACATCATAGGTCTCGATGTGGTAGATCACGTCACGTATAGCGTCCAATCCCTCTTGGATCGTATAGTTGATTTCATGGTGAACCGTACCGATATGGTCTGCCACCTCCTTCGCCTTCGCCAAGTCTGGTGCACCTTTGAGTCCTACGGCGAACGAGTGCAGCTGTGGCCACCAAGCCTCCTTCTGGTCATCGGTCTCGACCCTGTTCTTGGCGAATTTCTTCGCGATGGCTGAGATGACGGAGCTGTCGAGTCCACCGGACAACAACACACCGTAAGGCACGTCGCTCATGAGTTGTCTCTTGACCGCCTTCTCCAAGGCGTCGCGCAGTGTGGCGATGTCTGCCTCGTTGTCTTTCACGGCCTCATAGCTCTCCCAGTCACGCTTGTACCAACGGGTCATCTTGCCTTCCTTGCTCCAATAGTAATGTCCGGGCAGGAATGGTTCGTAGCTCTCGCAGAAACCTTCCAGCGCCTTCAGCTCGCTGGCGCAATAGACGGTGCCGTCCGCATCTTTGCCGATGTACAGAGGAATGACACCGATCGGGTCACGTGCGATGAGGAACTCGTCCTTCTCCTCGTCGTAGAGGGCGAAAGCGAAGATACCGCTCAGGTCCTCGAGGAAATTGATGCCCTTCTCTCGGTAGAGTGGGAGGATCACCTCGCAGTCACTACCTGTCTGAAACTCGTACTTTCCGTTGTAGCGGGCGCGTATGTCCCTGTGGTTGTATATCTCTCCATTGACGGCAAGCACTTGTTTGCCGTCGCTGCTGAACAACGGTTGTTTACCACTCTTCGGATCGACGATGGAAAGGCGCTCGTGTGCCAGAATCGCACTTTTCCCTACGTGGATACCACTCCAGTCTGGTCCCCGATGTCTGATCTTCTGTGACATCCTAAGCGCTTTGGGACGCATCTCTTGGGTTCTCCCCTCGATGTTGAATATTCCTACTATGCCGCACATATCATTGTATTTTTTTGTTGATCAATTATTTGGATGATAAGTATTGGTCGACAGCCTCGGCGGTTTTCCTACCGCTTGCGATGGCGCGTACCACAAGGCTCGCTCCGCTCTGCGCGTCGCCCGCCAGGAACACGTTCTCCGCCAACCCCGGGTGCTCCGGTTTCAGGAATCCCATGGCCAATAATACCATGTCGCACTCGATGACCTCCTTCTTTCCGGTTGGTTTCATGATTGGTCTGCCTCCCTCTGGATTAGGTACCCATTCGACCTCCTCCACTTCAGCACCGGTCAGCACACCGTTCTTGCCGATGAACTTGTTGGTGTTGAGCAACCAACGACGGTCGCATCCTTCCTCGTGTGAGGTAGTGGTCTTGAGGATCACCGGCCAGTAAGGCCATGGGGTGGAAGGGTTTTCGCCTACAGGAGGCTTAGGCATGATCTCGATCTGGGTAACGCTCTTCGCACCCTGACGGTGAGCGGTTCCGATACAGTCTGAACCCGTATCACCACCACCGATCACCAATACCTTCTTGTCCTTCGCGTTCACCAATTCGCTCTCCTTGAACTTCTTGCCTGCTAAGATTCTGTTCTGCTGGCTAAGCATCTCCAGGGCGAGGTATACGCCTTTCAGCTCTCTTCCCTCGATCTTCAGGTCACGCGCCGTAGGGGTACCTGTGCAGATGACGTAAGCGTCGAATCCGGCAGGAAGCTTCGTCTCGTCGACCGTCTTGTTGTATTCGAATTTGATGCCTTCCTCCTCCATCACCTTGATACGGCGATCGATGATGTTCTTGGAGAGCTTGAAGTTAGGGATACCATAGCGGAGCAATCCGCCGGCAGCCTCGTTCTTCTCGTAGATGGTCACCTCGTAACCCCTCTTGTTGAGTTGGTTGGCGGTAGACAAGCCGGCAGGACCGGAACCTACCACCAGCACCTTCTTGCCGTTGCGGGTAGGGTGCTCGATCGTCACGTAGTTCTCCGCAAAAGCGTGCTCGATGATGGCGCATTCGTTCTCCCTACATGTGGTAGGCTCACCCATGGAGAGGTTGAGGACGCAGGCCTTCTCGCACAATGCGGGGCATATCCTTCCTGTGAACTCAGGAAAATCATTGGTCTCATGCAATAGCTGATAGGCGGTTTCCCACTCTCCCTTGTAGAGAGCGTCCTGCCATTCAGGTTGTTTGTTGCCGAGCGGACAAGCCCAGTGGCAGAATGGCACACCGCAATCCATGCAGCGGGAGGCTTGTAGCTGTCGGTCCTTGATGTTCAGTTTCTGTTCCACTTCCGCGAAGTCGTGGATTCTGTCTTGGATGGGACGATGTCCTGCTTCTTTGCGAGGAATCGTTAGAAATGCTTTTGGATTTCCCATGATGTATCTTCTGTTGGGAAGACGGCGCCCATACAATGCGCTGACCGTCTTCCATGTGTTTTACTCTTTGATTAATAATCTCTTTGAATGTCTGCGATCTTGTCTTGCAGCTTTTTCAACTGCTCCTCCTGCAATACGTGCTTGTATTCGATCGGAACTACTTGGATGAACTCCTCCACGTAGTGGTTCCAGTCGTCGAGCATGGTGCGGGCCAAGATGGACCCTGTGTTGAGCCAGTGCTTGTGGATCAGCTCGCGCAACTCCTTGCGGTTAGCGCTTTCCTCCACCAAACCGAGCTCCACCATCTCCATGTTACAGAAGTAGTCGAAGTTGTGGTTCTTGTCCCAAACATAGGCTACACCGCCTGACATTCCTGCACCGAAGTTACGTCCTGTCTCTCCAAGGACAACAACCCGTCCACCGGTCATGTACTCGCAGCAGTGGTCGCCTGCACCCTCGATGACCGCGATGGCTCCTGAGTTTCTTACGCCGAAACGCTCACCGACGCAACCGTTGACGTAGAGTTCACCTGAAGTGGCACCGTAGAGACCGGTGTTACCCGCGATGATGTTCTCCTCTGCCTTGAATCGGCTACGGATAGGAGGCATGATGGCGATCTTACCACCGCACAATCCCTTGCCGAAGTAGTCGTTGGCTTCACCTTCCAGCTTGAAGCTGATTCCCTTCGCCAGGAAGGCGCCGAAGCTCTGTCCTGCGGATCCCTTGAACTGCACGTTGATCGTGGAGTCTGGCAATCCTGCGCCTCCGTAGCGGGAAGCGATGAGACCTGAGAGTTGCGTGCCGGCGGCACGGTCGGTGTTCCGTATGCTGAGGTTCAGCGTGATCTCCTGCTGGTTCTCGATGGCCGATTTAGCCTGTTGGATGATCTCTGCGTCCTTAGGGTTCTCCGCCTTGCTGAACGGACGTCCGTCGAAGTGGAGCTTGCCCGTGCCGGATGTGAGGAGACGGGTGAAGTCTAACGTGGATGACTTGGAGTCGTCCTTGGTCTCCTTCGGAAGGATCAGGTCGGTACGTCCGATGATGTCCTCCAACTTCTTGAAGCCCATCTCAGCCAAATATTCCCTTACCTCCTGCGCCAGGAACGTGAAGTAGTTCACGATGTAGCTGGCGTGTCCGCGGAAACGCTCACGGAGCTTAGGGTCTTGCGTAGCGACACCCATAGGGCAGGTGTTCGTGTTACATTTTCTCATCATCACGCAACCCAATACGATCAGCGGTAATGTACCGAAGCTGAACTCGTCGGCTCCCAACATCGCCATGAGGATGACGTCACGTCCCGTCTTGAGCTGTCCGTCCGTTTGCAGACGAACCTGGGCACGCAGACCGTTGAGCGCCAATGTCTGTTGCGTCTCCGCCAACCCAATCTCAGGAGAGATACCCGCGAAACGCATGGAAGAGGCTGGTGATGCACCGGTTCCTCCCTCCGCACCTGAGATGACGATGAGGTCCGCTTTGGCCTTGGCCACACCCGCCGCGATGGTTCCCACACCGCTCTCGGATACTAACTTCACGGAGACTGCCGCCTGTGGGTTGATGTTCTTCAGGTCGAAGATCAATTGCGCCAAATCCTCGATAGAGTAGATGTCATGGTGAGGCGGCGGTGAAATGAGGGAGATGCCAGGGATGGAGTGTCGAGTCTTCGCGATGATCTCATTCACCTTGAAACCAGGGAGCTGACCACCCTCACCAGGCTTAGCGCCTTGCGCCACCTTGATCTGTATCTCCTCCGCATTGACTAGATATTCCGCAGTGACACCGAAACGTCCGGATGCCACTTGCTTGGTCTTTGAGTTCAGTGATACACCCTCTGGCGTGGTCGCATGGAAGCGGTGGCTGTCCTCACCACCTTCTCCGGTGTTGCTTCGCGTACCCAATTGGTTCATGGCGATGGCGATGGCCTCGTGCGCCTCAGCGGAGAGCGCTCCGAATGACATGGCACCCGTCACAAAGTGTTTCACGATGCTCTCGACCGACTCAACCTGCTCGACAGGGATTGGCTTCGCCGCCTTCTTGTAGTCGAAGAAGTCGCGGATGAAGATTGGTTTCTCCTTGAAGTCAACCAGTCGGGTGTAGTCTTTGTATTTCTTATAATCGCCCGTTCTTGTGGCGATCTGTAATGTCGCGATGACCTCAGGCGTCCATGCGTGAGGAATACCGTCCTTCCTGTAGGAGAACAATCCGTTGTTCGGAAGAAGGACGTTGTCGTTCTCCTTGCCGAAGGCCTCCTGATGCAGTTTGATAGCATCCAAGGCGATATGTTTCAGGCCGACACCACCGATGGTGGAGATGTTGGTGCCGAAATATTGGTTCAACAGGCTCTCGCCCAAACCGATGCTCTCGAATATCTTCGCGCCCCTGTAGGAACGTATGGTGGAGATACCCATCTTGGACATGATCTTGAAGAGACCCTTGCAGACTGCCTTGATGTAGTTGTGCTCCGCCGTGGCGTAATCCTCTTGGATCTTGCCCTTCTTCACGAGGTCGTCTATGACTGCGAAGGTCATGTATGGGCAGATGGCGGATGCACCGTAGCCTAACAGCAAAGCGGCGTGCATCACCTCCCTGATCTCTCCTGATTCCACGATCAATGCGGTCTGAACACGTTTCCCCGCACCGATCAAGTGGTGGTGTACGGCGCTGACGGCCAACAGGGAAGGAACGACTGCACTCTTCTGGTCCAAGTCCTTATCGCTCAGGATGATGTAGTTGATTCCGTCGTCGACAGACTCCTCCGCCTTTTTGCAGAGGTTGTCCAACGCTTCCCGGAGTCCGCGCTCGCCCTTCTTCGCATCGAAGAGGAGAGGCAGCTTAGTGGTCTTGAAACCTTTGTAACGGATGTTGCAGAGGATATCCAACTGCGTGTTCGTCAGGATCGGGTGGGGCAGACGCACCATCTTGCAGTTGCTCTCGTCAGGCGTCAAGATGTTCTTGCCGACCGCACCGATGTATTCGGTCAGTGACATGACCAACTCCTCTCTGATAGGGTCGATGGCCGGGTTGGTCACCTGGGCGAACTGCTGGCGGAAGTAGTTGAAGAAGATTTGCGGACGGTCGGAGAGAACCGCCAACGGAGTATCGTTACCCATGGCAGCGACAGGCTCCATACCTTGCGTACACATCGGTACGATGGTCTTGTCGATATCCTCCTGACCGAAGCCGAAGTTGCGCAACTTCTGTCCGTAGTTCTCCACGTTGTTGGCCACTTTCCTACCGCTCTTCAGTTTCTCCAAGCGGATGCAGTTAGCGTCCAACCACTGTTTGTATGGATGTTCGCTGGCCAAGTTAGCCTTCAACTCTCCATCGTAGTATATCTTTCCTTCCTCCGTGTCGACCATGAGGATCTTACCAGGCTGAAGGCGACCCTTCTGCTTGATTTGAGCCGGATCGAAGTCCATGACGCCCACCTCGGATGCCACCAACATCATACCGTCGTTCGTGATGAGGTAGCGGGAAGGTCTCAGACCGTTTCTGTCGAGCATACCACCCGCGTAACGTCCGTCGCTGAAGAGCAGGGCGGCAGGGCCATCCCATGGCTCCATCAGGATGGAGTGGTACTCGTAGAATGCCTTCAGGCTCTCGCTGATCGGGTTCTTGTCGTTGAATGACTCAGGGATGAGGACCGCCATGGCTTGCGGCAGGCTCATACCAGACATGATGAAGAACTCGAACACGTTATCGAGAGAGGCGGAGTCACTCATATCAGGCTGCACGATAGGCGAAATTTCAGCCACGCTGCCCAACGTTTCGGAAGAGAGCACGCTTTCCCTCGCCTTCATCCAGTTGCGGTTGCCTCGGATGGTGTTGATCTCACCGTTGTGGCACAAGAAACGGAAAGGCTGCGCCAAGCTCCATGTAGGGAAGGTGTTCGTGCTGAATCGGGAGTGCACCAAAGCGATACCGCTCGTCAGGTATTCGTTGGACAGGTCAGGGAAGTATTCCCTCAACTGTGTGGACGAAAGCATACCCTTGTATATGATGGTCTTGCTTGACAAGGAAACGATGTAGAAATCCTTGTGGTGGACCCTATTCTCCACCTTCTTTCTTATCTTATATAATTTACGTTCAAGATCCGGCAACTCATTGTCTGGAATACCCGTGATGAAGATCTGTTTGATGCTAGGCTCTGTGGACAAGGCTCCCTCGCCCAAGCAGGCAGGGTTGGTTGGCACATTGCGGAGGTGCATCATGGTGAGGTTCTCACGCTCGATCTCTTCCAGGAGGATCTTTATGATTTCCTCTTGCTGGGCAGGGTCTTGCGGCAGGAATATCAGTCCAGTACCATACTTACCCTTCTCCGGCACAGGGATTCCCTGTAGCAAGATGAACTCGTGAGGTATCTGCAGGAGGATACCTGCGCCGTCTCCTGTCTTACCATCACTTCCTTCAGCGCCACGGTGGCGCATGTTCTCCAATACCTTCAGCGCATTGCTCACCAATTCATGTGATTTGTTGCCCTGAATGTTTACAATCATTCCTACGCCGCATGCATCATGCTCGTATTCTTTACTGTAAAGACATTTGGTCGTCGTTGTTTGTGTAGTGTCTGACATATTGTTTATAATAATTATTAATTACTTTCATATTGTAATGCAAAAATAAAAATTACTTTCGTTATGATAGTTGCTTACGTCTGTATATTTTAGTGTAAATTATGTATGAAAAACCACTTTTTGAGACTTTGAAGAATATTTAATTAACTTGCTTACGATTTATAAGTTAAATATTATATTTGCTTTTAATTCGTAGAATTTTCAATTTTGCAAAAATTTTTATGGATAACTAATATTGGCGTCGTTTTAGAGCAAAAAGATATTTGTAAGGCGATTTTATTGTCAAAATGTTAGTGTAGATAGAAAATTTATGTATATTTGTATACGTAAGAACTGTGCATGTGCATTGGATCACCTATTTAATATAATATACTTATGGAAAAGAAAGATTTGGACGAATTGGATTATAAGATACTCTCCATGGTGGCGGAAAATGCTCGTCTGCCTTTCCTGGAGGTGGCGAGGAGTTGCAACGTCTCGGGTGCGGCCATCCACCAAAGGGTGCAACGTCTGACCGAGTTGGGCGTGATCAAGGGGTCTGAGTTTGTCCTGGATCCGGAGAAGATCGGCTACGGAACGTGTGCGTTCATTGGGCTAAGGCTCAGGAAGCATGCGGACGAGAACCTGATTGTGACGGAGTTGCGGAAGATTCCGGAGGTGGTGGAGTGCCATTGCACGACAGGCTCGTACGACCTTCTCGTGAAGATCTACGCCCTGAACAACCAACATCTGCTCTCCGTTCTGCGGGAACGTATCCAAACCTTGGAGGTGGATAGGGTGGAGAGCATCATCTCTTTCAAGGAGCTGATCCGTCGGCAGATGTCCATGCCTGAGAAGTGATGCGGCCTGGTTCCGCCCGTTGTGTTTAGTGATGATGGTATTTCATTTCCGCTCCAGATGGGTTTAGGATTCGTTGCTTGTCCGTCCGTGAAATTTTTTGTAAATTTACCTAGGATAGATCAACGACTATTTTATTCAAGGAGAATATACGATGAAATACATAAAGAAGATAGGAAAAGTGAAGGATTTCTACCTTAGGAAGGGTGAGGAAATCATAGTGACCGCTCACAACATACAGATAGGAAATTTGTCTTTGAACGCTGCTCCTGACGATGATGTCTTTTGTGAAAACGATGTCTTAACAAAGAGAGAGCATTTCAAAAAACAGTTTACTTACAAAGACGGCAAATGGAACGAGGACAGCCCCCGATACGGAGATTTCCAATACTTTAGCGAAAATCTGTATTATTCCACAGAATATGACAAAGATGCTCATTTGCAGAGGTATTCGATCATAGAGAATGGTAAAGAGACCTTGTGTGAAATAAAGTCAGAACAAAGAATTCTACGTCATCAATATATTAGGCGACTCTCTATATACATTTTCCCTGAAATCGGCAATCGTAGTTTGTTGTTCTATACAAAGGACTTTCAGTTCCTCTGGAAATATCAGATAGAAGAACCTGACGTGACAATTAACTTTAGAGGAGTAACAGTGGCAGGTGACAGCGTGGTTGTCGTTAAAAAACGGCGTATTAAGGATAGTTTTGACTCTTTATATTCTGTGGAAGGATACAACATTCTAACCGGTGAGAAGTTGTGGGACATCAAGGACTTGTCATTTTATCCTTCTCTTAATGTCGGTCCTGATAATATGTTATATACTATATATAGTCACCTGGACACTCTCTTTATTAATAAAATAAATTCAGTCGATGGCACATTAACGACACACGAGATAAAAAGTGACTCTTTCGACTCAAAGACTAGAATATCCGCAGATAGGACCGCCATATACGGTCATAAATTGTATTTCACTGACAACCGGAGTAAATCTCCTTGCTCAATAGGTGTGGTTGATCTGGACACCTTAAAGATAGATGAGATTATGACTTTGGACACATACGAAGGTGTGGATTCAACCCAGCCCCCTCTTCTTACGGAAGATAAGGTCTACGTCTTCATGCGGTTGGCCGGGGAGTTGCATGTGCTTCAGAGGTAGGTGTAATCTGGGAAAAGTATGGACCTGCCTATTGGGGAAGTCTGGTTTCTGCGTCAAAAATGGGAATTTTTAAACAGCTAAATAGTAAGAAATTGTTTAAATTTAGCCAATAATTTTGTTAAGCATTAGCGAACAGAAGGCTAATTGCACCATGGTGACGGAAGTGTCAGCATAGGACTCGTAATCATGGGTCAGCCTTCTGAAATTTTCCAGCCCTAAAAGAGTGTTTTGTAATCTATTATACTGACAATCATTTGTTTGTATATATTTTCAGAGGTTTCTTGGAGCCTCTAAAAAAGTTTTTAATTAAATTCAAATTGGTTCTAAAAATTAGTACCTTTGTAAGCAGATATCGTCTCTTAGGAAGAGAAGAATCGCTTTTTCTTTTCCTAACCGGCTGATATAACTCGACAAAGTCCTCTAAAACATTCTGTAAAAAAGCTCTAATTTTTCCACAGTGAATAAGGGTTAGGCCACCTGTCGAGGCACTGTAAAACGTGTTTTTGCGCAGATGGAACTTCCAAAAGTTATAAATAACATATCCGAGCGGGTAATGGATGACCTCAAGACGAAGTTATCTAAAGGCTCTACAATGTCTGTTGCAGCAGCATCCTTCTCAATCTATGCATATGAAGCCTTGAAAGAAGAACTGGAAAGTGTGGATGAGTTGCGTTTTATCTTTACTTCACCAACTTTCATCAAAGATAAGGCAAAGAAAGAAAAACGGGAGTTTTTTATTCCGAAACTCAACCGTGAACGTAACTTGTACGGCTCTGACTTTGAAGTGAAACTCCGCAATAAGTTGGAACAGAAAGCCATTGCCAAGGAGTGTGCTGACTGGATTCGCAGAAAAGTAAAATTCAAGTCCAATGCTTCTCAGGAAGAAATGGGAGGCTTCCTCCATGTCCAAAACCAGAAGCCAAGCGCATACGTGCCTTTCAATGAATTCACCACAACAGAACTTGGTTGTGAACGTGGCAACTCGGTTTATTCCATGGTGAATGTCATGCCATCGCCTTTTGCCGAGGAATACCTGAAGATTTTCAATGAACAATGGCAAAACTCCGATAAGTTCAAGGATGTAACGACACAAGTATTGGACTATATCGAGACGGTATATAACGAGAATGCTCCTGAGTTCATCTACTTCATTACGCTCTACAACATCTTCAATGAGTTTCTTGACGACATCAACGAGGACGTTTTACCTAATGAAGCTACAGGCTTCAAAAACAGCGTTGTCTGGAACAAACTCTACAATTTCCAGAAAGATGCAGCACTTGCTATCATCAATAAACTTGAAAAATATAACGGTTGCATCCTTGCCGACTCTGTAGGTCTGGGTAAAACTTTCACAGCTCTGAGTGTAATCAAGTATTACGAGAATCGTAACAAGACTGTGCTTGTACTCTGTCCCAAGAAACTATATGACAATTGGAGCACCTTCAAGACCAATTACAAGAATAATCCGCTTGTGGCTGACCGTTTGCGCTATGACATACTCTTTCATAGCGACCTGAGTCGTGAGCATGGAATGTCGGCAGGTATCGACCTTGAACGTGTCAATTGGGGCAACTATGACCTTATAGTCATAGACGAGAGCCACAATTTCCGTAATGGAGGGAACGTTGACGATGATGAACTGGATGACGACATGGAACTTGACGTGCCACGCAAGGAGAACCGCTATCAAAAGTTGATGAAGAACGTTATCCGTGCAGGTGTCAAGACCAAGGTGCTGATGCTTAGCGCCACTCCTGTCAACAATCGTTTCAACGACCTGAAGAACCAGCTACAACTTGCCTACGAGGGCCATGCCGAACTTATCAACGAGGCTCTGGACATAGACCGAAACATTAACGATATATTCCGCAACGCCCAGTTGGCTTACAACAGATGGTCGAGGCTGGAACCTGAACATCGCACAACGGAACGCTTGCTTGAAGAACTCAGTTTTGACTTCTTCGAGTTGCTCGATGCCGTAACCATTGCCCGTAGCCGTAGTCATATCGTCAAGTATTATGACACCAAGGATATCGGTAAATTCCCGACTCGCTTGGCTCCAATATCACGTCGTCCTAAACTTACTGACCTGAATGATAGTATAACATTCAGCGATATTGCCGAACAACTCAACGAACTGAACCTAAGTATCTATACGCCTTCGTTGTATATCTTCGACAGCGTGAAGGGTGAGTATGAGATTGATATCGAAGGTGCTGTAGGCCTCTCTATTGACGGACGTGAGAAAGGATTGCGTAAGTTAATGGCTACCAACCTTCTGAAACGCTTGGAGAGTAGTGTTAATTCTTTCCGCCTTACACTGGGCAGAATAAGTGATTACATAGAACAGACGCTTACCACCATCGAAAAGAACTGCGTTGGCAACATCGACGTTACCACATTTACCGATGACCTAGATAGCAACGACAGCGAATATGACCCCTTCGTCGGCAAGAAGTCGAAGATAAACCTCCAAGATATTGATGTGGTTCGTTGGTCGAATGATCTGCGTCACGACTATGAGATTCTGAAACTTCTCCTTTTGATGTTGAAGGATATAACTCCAGCACACGATAGCAAGTTGCAGACGCTTGTCTCTGACTTAAAACAGAAATTCCAGAATCCCATCAACCGACGCCAAACCGAGAGCCATCAAACTTGTTTGAATGGCCGAGGTGCGAAGGAGGAAGACGTAGTCAATGAAGGCAACAAGAAAGTTCTCATTTTCACCGCCTTTGCCGATACTGCGACCTATCTCTATGAACAGTTGGCAGACCGTATCAAGACGGATTGCGGTCTGAACGTGGCATTGGTTACAGGTGATGTGGAAGCGCGTAGCACGTTAAAGTTGAAGGAAAAACTGGACTTCAACAAAGTGCTCACCCTTTTCTCGCCTATCTCTAAGGAAGCAGTGGCCATCTATCCGACTATTCAAGAAGAGATTGATGTGCTCATAGCTACCGATTGTATCTCCGAGGGTCAGAATCTTCAGGATTGCGACTATCTGATAAACTACGATATTCATTGGAATCCTGTGCGTATCATCCAGCGTTTTGGACGTATTGACCGTATAGGAAGCAAGAATGATGTCATTCAGTTGGTGAACTACTGGCCGGACATCGAGCTTGACAAGTACATCGAGCTGAAGGGACGTGTGGAGAGCCGTATGAAGGCAACAGTCTTGACAAGTACTGGCGATGACAACCTGCTCTCTGCCAATGAGAAGGGCGACCTCGAATACCGCAAGAACCAGTTGAAGAAACTGCAGGAAGAGGTCATCGACATCGAGGATATGGACACGGGTATCAATATCATGGATTTGGGCCTTAACGAGTTCCGTCTCGACTTACTCGGTTACATCAAAGACAATCCAGATGTTGAGCACGCACCTTATGGTATGAATGCCGTGGTTCACGCAACAGAGTTGGCTAAGCCTGGCGTGATATACATTCTGAAGAACAGAAATACAAGTGTCAATATCAATAAGAAGAATCTCCTTCATCCATTTTACATGGTATATGTTGCCGATGATGGTTCTGTCATTTGCGACCATCTACAACCCAAGAAACTGTTGGACGTGATGCGTCACGTGTGCAAGGGGCAGGACAAGCCAGACAAAAACCTATGTGCTATCATTAACAAGGAAACTTGTGATGGCAGGTGTATGCAGCATTACAGCGACTTGCTTGCTGGCGCAATCGACAGCATAATAACAGTCAAGGAAGAATCGGATATTGACAGTCTCTTTTCACTGGGTGAAACTACAGCCCTGTTGGGTGATATCAAAGGGCTGGACGATTTTGAGTTAATCACATTCCTAATCATTCGATAGTCTATGATTGACCTGAAGTTTCCCCCAAGCACCAAGGTCGGCAAGCCTGTACCCAAGAATGCTTTCTACAAGCATCTGGAAGTGAATGCCAAGATAAAGCAGCACTTCATAGTTGATGTGGCTCGTATAGACTGGCTCTACAAACTTGCTCCTTCTACTCTCAATGTGGATGATGGCAAGACCGTTCACGAGATAGTCGTATTCTCTGTCGTGCTGAAAGACAGAGACTTTCCAGATGATATGTTTCTCTTTATCGACCAGAATATGCCTCGCCATGTGGTGTTCATCCTCGAATATGATAATCAGTACAAGGTATTGCTCAACTACAAAGAGTGGAAGGATGGGCAGGCAGGGCAATTCAAAATAGTTAAGACATTCACCACCGAATGGCTGACGGGGGAGCAACTAAACCTTGCCATAGATGGGCGAACGATGGATGCCATTTATGAAGCGATGGCAGGTCAGGTCTCAGGCTTTGGAACAGCAAATAGTGAGGACACCAAACGCATAGTAGAACTTGAGGCGCAGATTGCCAAGGCAAGGCGTGAGGTGGAAACACTTCAAAAACAAATATGCAATGAACGTCAGCTGAACCGTCAAATGGAGCTGAACGGTAATGCCAGAAACATAAAGAAACAGATTGCCTTATGGCAGAATGATTTACAGAAACTGAAACAAAACTGAAAATTGCGAATAAGGAAATGCCGAACAACATAATCAACATAAGAGGTGAATTCATTGCCGACATCAGGTCTCTTGTAAATAAGGCTCGTAGTCAGGCGTATGCTGCAGTAAACCAAGCAATGGTAGAAGCTTATTGGAATATCGGTCGACGAATAGTTGAGGAGGAACAGCAAGGTGAAAACCGTGCAGGATATGGACAGCAGCTTATCAAACAATTGTCGGCAGCTCTTACTGGTGAGTTCGGAAAAGGATTCTCCGCAGGTTCATTGTACTATATGCGCCAGTTCTATATAACCTTTCCTGAAATATTCGCTACACCATGGCGAATTTTGACATGGTCGCATTACAAACGGCTTATGCAAGTGCCGTCCGAGACTGCAAGAAACTGGTATTTGCGTGAGGCTGCCGAACAAATGTGGAGTTATGCCACACTCAACCGTAATATTGCTACTCAGTATTATGAACGTATGCTTCTAACCCAGCAGAAGGAACTTGTGGAAACTGAGATGAAGGAACTCACAAAACCACTTCAAGAAGATAAACTTGAGTTTATAAAAAATCCTGTGGTGGCCGAATTTTTAGGCATGACGCCTACTACATCTTTCCTTGAGAGCGAACTTGAACAAGCCATCCTTTCGAAATTAGAGGACTTTCTGCTTGAATTAGGAAAGGGATTCTCGTTCGTGGGAAGACAGAAACTCGTTCGCACGGAAAAAAATGACTTCTTCATCGACCTCGTATTCTACAATTTCAAACTAAAGTGTTTTGTGCTTATCGACCTGAAGGTTGGACAAGTGACACATCAGGATATTGGACAGATGAAAATGTATGTGCGCATGTGGGACGAAAGGGTGAAAGATACAACCGACAACCCTACATTGGGCATTGTACTCTGCTCCGAGACGGATGAAGACATTGCACGCTATATGCTTGCCGATGAAGACAATATCTTCATGTCGAAGTATCTGCTCAATATGCCAACCAAAGAAGAATTGCGTAACGAGATTGAAAGACAAAAGGCACTTTTTGCCTTGCAGAAAGGAACGAAAGGTTTTAACTTGGAATAGATAAATAAACAAAAATACAACAAATGGATAAACCAGAAAGATTAGAATTGAAGTCGGCTGATGGAGCGCAGATAAATCTTGATGCGCTATATCAGATTTGTCCTTCTTGTTTTACGGAAGTATCTGATAATCAAGATAATAAACGGGGGGGGTAAAACGAGCCGTTAACTTTAATGTTTTGCGCCAACTGCTTGGCGATGATGCAGTTGAAGATGCTCCTGAGGCATACGAGTTCAATTGGGTAGGCAAGCAGGCTGCCCGTGCAGAGGTGTTGCGTCCTATCAACAAGACTCTCCGTCCGGTAAAGGAAGATAGTGTGGATTGGGACAATACCCAGAATCTTTATATTGAGGGAGATAACCTTGAAGTTCTCAAACTCTTGCAGAAATCTTATCTTGGTAAGGTGAAGATGATTTATATTGATCCACCTTACAATACAGGTAATGACTTTGTATATCATGATGATTTCGTTCGAACTCAGGTAGAGGAGGATTTATTTGCCGGAAATGTAGATGAACTTGGCAATCACTATATCAAGAACACAGATTCAAATGGTAGATACCATTCGGATTGGTGCTCAATGATGTATTCACGTTTGATGATTGCTCAAAAGTTATTGAAAGAAGATGGTGTTATATTCATATCTATTGATGAGAATGAAATTTCTAACATGACCAAAATCTGCGATGAAGTATTTGGACGCGAAAACTTTATTGATACGTTACATTGGAAGAAGAAGAAACAACCTTCTTTTCTTGCGAAACATACAGCAAAAGTAATGGAGTATGTATTGGTTTATGCTAAGGTCTTTAATTCTCTAGAAAAATTATCTACAGAGACATTATCTGATGCAACAAAAAAAGTTATAAATATATCAAATGCTGAATCTACAAGACACTTCAAATCAAATGTAAGAGTTAAGCTTGGAGATAATGGCATACTCCCCAAAGGGCGTTATCGTATAAAAACTATGGATGTTGAATATCTTCAGGATGTTCACTATGAAAATGGGTATACAACTAATGAGGTCGATGTTGTTGCTAGATTTTCTGTATCACAAGACAAGATAGACGCTTATATAGACAATGATCTTTTGTTCATTACAGCAAATAAAGGATTGCGACGAGATGTTAGTGAAGAAGAAAAAGGGAATCGAAAATCGATTACTGATCTTTTACTTGCTGAATATGGTGACAACCAAGAAAGTGATAATGAGTTTAAAGAATTGTTTGAAAAAAAATACTTTGAATATACAAAGCCAATTAACCTTATATATAACTTTGTAAAAAGTAATTACACAGAAAATGAAATTGTGTTAGATTTTTTTTCTGGTTCAGCAACTACCGCCCATGCTATCATGCAGCTCAATGCTGAAGATGAAGGTAATCGTAAGTTCATTATGGTGCAATTACCAGAAGAAACTTCAAGAGATAGCGAAGCCTATAAAGCAGGTTTCAATAATATCTGTGAAATCGGCAAGGAGCGCATCCGTAGAGCAGGAAAGAAAATCAAAGAGGAACATCCAGATGCAAAAGACCTTGATACAGGCTTCAGGGTATTCCGCATTGACGAAAGTAATTACGAGAATGTAGAACGCGCTCCAAAAGAATGGGATCAAGGTCAGCTTGACCTATTCTTAAACAATATCAAGAGAGACCGCACAGACCTTGACCTATTGTTTGGCTGTATGCTCAGTTGGGGTGTTCAGCTCTCATTACCTATGACTTCTGAGGTGGTGAATGGCAAGACTATCTATACTGTAAATGATGGAGACCTTGTGGCTTGCTTTGCAGAAAACGTAACAGATGATGTTGTAAAGGCAATGGCAGAAAAGCAACCTTTGCGTGTCATTTTCCGTGACAGTTGCTTCGAACAGGATGCCGATAAGATTAACATTTACGAAACCTTCAAACAATTGCTTGATTGGAGCGATCAGGAAGTGTTTAAGAACATCAGAGTGATTTAAGCGTATGCAGATAAGATATAAACATCAACGATTTCAGGCAGAAGCTGCCCGCTCTATTGCCAATGCTTTCACAGGTCAGCCTAAGAGCGATGGTCAAAGCGACCATACCGTTGACCAGGGAAAGAATAAGGGCTTTTTTGCGGTTGAGGGGTTTGGCAATAAGAATGTTGTGCTCGCTCGTGAAGCCGTCTGTGAGAATGTACGTGCCGTTCAGACCGAACAAGGCTTAAAGCCTGTTGACTACCTTCAAGATATTCAGGGCATCGGTTTGGCTTTCACCATTGAAATGGAAACGGGTACAGGTAAGACATACACCTACATCAAGACCATGTATGAACTGAACGAGCGTTATGGCTGGACGAAGTTCGTTGTGGTGGTGCCAAGCATTGCCATACGTGAAGGTGTTTTGAAGAGTTTCGAGAGTATGCAGGAGCACTTCGCACAGGAATACAACGGCAAGCGAATGCAGTATTTCGTCTATAACTCCAAGCAACTTTCGAAGATTGAAGCCTTTGCCTGTGATGCAGGTATGCACGTCATGATTATCAATACCCAAGCCTTTAACTCTTCATTTGACGAAGACAAAAGCACTGGTGGCAAGGCAGACAAGGCGGCACGTATCATCTTTGACAAGCGTGATGAGTTCGCTAGCCGTCGTCCTATTGACGTGCTCAGCCAGTGTCACCCTATCATGATTATAGATGAGCCTCAAAGTGTGTTGGGTGTGGATAAGGGCAACAAGACCCGTAAGGGGTTGGCACAGTTCAAGCCATTGTTCACATTGCTCTATAGTGCTACCCATCGTAAGGATGACATCTATAACATGATGTTCCGCTTGGATGCCATTGATGCCTATAACCAGAAACTTGTCAAGAAGATTGAGGTGAAGGGTATCAAGCAGATTGGCTCGACTGCAACCAACGGCTACGTGTATCTGGAAGAGATTATCATCAGTAAGGGTAATCCTCAAGCTCGCATCAGCTATGACGTGAAGACCGCAACAGGCACCAAGCAGACAAGCAAAGTGGTTGGCGAACAATTCGATTTATATGCCCAAAGCGGAGAACTGAACGAGTACAAGAACAACTTCATCGTTGAACGCATTGACGGATTAGAAGGCACAGTCCGCTTTCTCAATGGCTTGGTTCTGCATGAAGGTGATGCAGTAGGTGCTGTCAACGAGGATTACCTGCGTCGTATTCAGATACGTGAGACTATCCGCACCCATCTGGAGCGAGAGCGTCAGTTGTTTGGCCAGAAGATTAAGGTGCTTAGTCTGTTCTTCATCGACCATGTGGATAGTTACCGCTTGTATGAGGGAGAAGAAAGCAAAGGAAAGTTTGCAAAGATGTTTGAGGAAGAATACGTCAATGTGCGTTCTGAATTGCAACCAACCTTCAGCGATGAAGCCTATCTGCGTTATCTCTCTGACCCTCGGAATGCTGCAGATAAAGTGCATCAGGGTTATTTCTCAATGGACAAAAAAGGAAAAGTCGTTGATTCAGGCAACAAGGAAGGTGAAAACGAGGAACGTGCCTTTGACCTTATCATGAAGGACAAAGAACGCCTGTTGTCTCTGAATGAGCCTGTACGTTTCATCTTCTCGCACTCCGCTTTGAAGGAAGGTTGGGACAACCCTAATGTATTCCAGATCTGCACGTTGAAGAACTCCGACAACGAGACAAAGAAACGTCAGGAAGTTGGTCGTGGTATGCGTCTGTGCGTAAATCAGAACGGAGAACGACAGGATGCCGACGTGCTTGGCGACCACGTGTTTGACACTAATATCCTTACGGTTATCGCCAGCGAGAGCTATGATGATTTTGCAAAGAAACTCCAGACAGAGATGGCCGATGCATGTGGCGATAGACCTATCATCATCACGCCAAACCTTTTTGAGGGCAAGGTGTATACCAAGGCTGATGGAACCAATGGACGCTTTGATCTTGCTCAGGCACGTGCTATTTACAATGCGCTTGTCCGTAAAGACTACATCAACGACGATGGGGGATTGACTGCACAATACTTTGAAGACAAGCGAAATGGCGCTTTGGATTTTGGAAAAGTGAATGATATGAAGGACGGCATCATTGCAGCTCTCGATACGGTATTCGATTCATCGTCTATTAAGCCGGAGGATGCAAGAAAACCAAAGATTGCAAAATTCCAAAAGGACAACTTTGACAAGAAGGAGTTCCAAAATCTATGGAAGCGCATCAACCAACGCACCTACTATCAGGTGGACTTCGACACGTCAGATCTTGTGGAAAAATCCATCAAGGCATTGGACGACAATCTGAAGGTGACGGAGATACGTATTGTTGTTGAAAACGGTTCGCTTGATAGTGTGCGTGACAAGGAGTCTCTCGAGGCGGGTGTGGCTATGACTCAAGGTAACACTCGTACCATTCGTGTGACAGAGGCAATAGGTAAGGGCGTAACCTACGACCTTATTGGCAAGTTGGTGTCTGCAACGGGTCTGACCCGAAAGACTATCGTGGAGATATTGAAAGGCATTAGGCCTACAACTTTCTGTTTGTTCAAGATGAATCCTGAAGAGTTCATCATCAAGGCAGGATTGATAATCAACGATTGCAAAGCTCTTGCTGTTATACAGTGTATCAAGTATGAAAAACTGAATGGCAGGTTTGAAACCGATATTTTCACAGAGAATATGCTTCGTGGAAAGTTGGGCATCAACGCTATTGAATCCACCAAATCACTTTATGACCTTGTGGTGTTGGACAGCATGGGTACGGAGAAGAACTTCGCAGAATCTCTGGAACATGAAGATGATGTGGTGGTTTACACGAAGTTACCAAACGGATTCTATATCAACACGCCAATGGGCAAGTACAATCCCGACTGGGCCGTTGCCTTTAAAGAAGGGAGTGTCAAGCATGTCTATTTTGTGGCAGAATCTAAGGGTAATGATTTGCGGAATAGTCAGCTCCGAGGCTCTGAGGAAAGTAAGATAGAGTGTGCCCGTCGTCATTTCAAAGCCATCAGCGACAATGGCTACATCTATGATGTTGTCAGGGATTATGAGTCGTTGTACGATATTGTGACAAAGTAAATTGCTTGAGATTAAAAAGGAGGTTGCGGATATACTCCATCAACTATAGGTAGTACAGATATTCTTTGTCATGCAAATCCCATCATCATCTCATACAGATATGCAGGACTTTGCACGTATAGTTCACTTTCCTCGTCCTGCAAGGCTGGCATGATAGGGGAGTTGTAGACCCGTTCCATAGCCTCCTCAATGGAGCATCCCGTATCCTCCATGACGTACTTCACCAACTCGCTCAGTGCATAGTCGGTCAAGTATGTCGCTATTTGGTGGTGTGATGGCTGTTTCATGCCAATGTCCCTCCGTTCTTTTGACAGATGACAAGCAGATCGTCTATCGTCTCGTCCATCGATTGAAGGTGCTCGACGTCGTAGAACTCAATCAGAAATGCCAAGCCTTTGTATTGGTGCAAATAACGGAACGCCGCTTGCCGTGTCATGGCAAAACGCTGTCCGAATGCGTGGATACATGCCGTTAAGAAAGGTATTTCGTACTTGCTCATCTCTGCCGTGAATATCTGCGAATTATTATAAATCAGTGGTTCACACGACAAAAATAATAAAATTGCGTGAATATAGTAAAGAAATCCCCTCCTTGTATCACCATTCCTCCCACAAGGAACACTCCGTTTTTGCCGATACAGGCTAATTTCCGAACAATATGATTCCAACGAACATTTCATTAGCTCCATTCCGCTGTCGAATCTTCCACGTGTGATTTTCCCTGTTTAATTTGTATATGTCACAAAAAATCGTTTACCTTTGTATGTCACACACACAATAAAAACAAATTATAATTCATAATTAAGTATAATGTTCTTGAAGGCTTCTTCTGCTGCAATCATTTCGCTTGCTTCTATGGTTCCAAGTGTGGTTCTTGCGGACTCACACGATAATTCTCCACCTTCAACAGATTCTATTAATCAGGTCTCGGTAATCGACGAGATAGTGGTGACCGGTACCCGTAGTGGGGCTAATTCACGTCTGCTGCCAATGACGGTGAGCGTCGTGAATGAAGACCGATTGACCGAACGTGGTGAGCCGAATATACTGCCTACACTTACGCAGGATGTGCCCGGCATGTTTGTCACGCAACGTGGTGTGCTGGGTTACAGCGTAAGCACGGGCGGAAGCGGTGGCATCAAAATGCGTGGTATCGGTGGTTCGCCTAATACGGATGTGCTGGTCCTGATTGATGGATTGCCTCAATACGCAGGATTGTACGGTCATCCCGTGGCCGACAACTACCAAACGATGCTTGCGGAACGTGTGGAGGTGGTGCGCGGTCCAGCTTCCATGTACTATGGAAGTAACGCCATGGGGGGTGTCGTGAATATTATCACGCACCAACTGGAAAAGGATACGGTCATAACGAATGTTCATGCGCAGGGTGGTTCCTACAAAACCTTTGACGCGGGTGTCTCTAATCAATTCCGCAAACGCAAGTTCTCGTCTGCTGCCGGATATAACTATTGTCGAACGGATGGCCACAGACCTAACATGGAGTTCCAAGAGCACAACGGATTCCTGCGTCTCGGGTATGACTTTAGCGAGCATTGGCGCCTCGGCGGATCGGGCAATATAGCCTATTTCTCCACACATAACCCTGGAACGGTCTCCGCACCTATCGAAGAGAGCCAGTTCGACATCCTTCGTGGCATGGCGGCTGTTTCTCTGGAAAATAAATATTCGCAGAGCCGTTTCCCGACCTCGGGTGCTGTGCGTTTCTACTACAATGGTGGTAAGCACGAGATCAACGATGGCCACGCTCATGGCGCTCCAGCCCCGACGCAAGTCTACAACCATACGGATCTCATGACGGGTATGAGCGCTTACCAGGTGCTGAAGTTCTTTAAGGGTAATCGTACTACGTTTGGTTTTGATTATCAATATTTTGGCGGTCATGCATGGAATAGCCTAATCGCTAACGGTAATGAAACGGATATCATCGACAAGAAGCAGTCTGAAGTGGCTGGATACGTTGATTTTCACCAGCAGATTGTCTCTTGGCTTGCCCTCGATGCGGGCATCCGTTTGGGGAACCACTCCGAAGCAGGCTTCAACTATGCGCCACAAGGGGGTCTCTCCTTCATCTTGTCCCGTGACGCACAGATCAAGGCGCTCGTCAGCCGTGGCTACCGAAACCCTACCATCCGGGAGCTCTATATGTACAAGCCGGCCAACAAGGAGTTGAACCCTGTTAGCCTTTGGAATTATGAACTCTCATACCGTCAGTACTTGATTCAAAGGCGTATGCGCTTGGGTCTCAATGTCTTCTATCTACATTCTGACGATAATATTGAGACGCAGATGGTCAACGGACGCCCGCTCAATGTGAACACGGGTGAGCTGAAAAACACTGGTTTCGAGGCGGAGGTGAACTATCGCATCTGGCGTGGCTTGCACGTCGGCACGAACTACTCTTTCCTGCATATGGAGAACCCAACGCTCGCCGCACCGGAACATAAGTTCAATTTGTCGGTCGGATACCATCATGACCGTTTCCGTGTTGGCTCTTCATTGCAATGTATCTCAGGACTTTATACGGCTCTCGCCACAAAAGAGACACCTGCGGTCAAGGAGGGTTTCGTGCTTTGGAACGCCAACGCCTCCGTGCGTGTTTGGCGTGAATTGTGGACGAACGTGAAGGTGGATAATCTCCTTGGGCAGGAGTATGAAATCAATGCTGGCTTCCCAATGCCTAAAACGACGGTTATGGCTGGCTTTAATTGGACATTTTAATATCTAATATACATGAAACGTTTATTTTTTTTCATCTTTGGCTTGATCGCTCTATGTGGCTGTAAGAGCAATCAGCAGGAAGAGTCTTCTTCCGTGAATAACGATAACAATGTATTGCGGGAAGATGTGCCGACCGTCTACATGACGCAGGAGATATCACCCGCGGCGTTGGTGCGCATCTATGAAGCCTTGGGTAGACCTGCGACGGGTAGGGTGGCCGTGAAGATCTCGACGGGTGAGTCGGGTGGCCATAATTTCCTGCAGCCTAAGCTTATCCAACAATTGGTGAATAGAGTGAACGGCACGTTGGTGGAGTGCAATACCGCCTATGGTGGCAGCCGTGCCAACCCTGAGAAACATTGGCAGACGATACGTGAGCACGGCTTTCTGGATATCGCCAAAGTGGACCTCATGGACGAGGAGGGTGACTTCACCATTCCAGTCGTGGATTCCACATGGATTCATTATGACCGTGTCGGCACGCACCTGAAGAATTATGATTTCATGGTCAACCTTGCCCACTTCAAAGGTCATGCGATGGGCGGTTTCGGTGGTGTGCTGAAAAACCAGTCGATCGGTGTCGCTTCGTCTGCGGGTAAGGCCTACATCCACACCGCGGGTTACACGGAGAATGTGGATGAGCTATGGTCGCACGTGGAGAATCAGGATGGTTTCCTGGAGTCTATGGCTGCGGCGGCTCAGGCGGTACATAATTACTTCGGCAAGGGAGAACGGATCATCTATATCAATGTGATGAATAACCTTTCGGTCGATTGTGATTGTGACGCACATCCTGCCGACCCTGAAATGGACAATATCGGTATACTCGCTTCCCTCGACCCTGTGGCGCTCGACCAGGCTTGCGTGGATTTGGTGTTCAATTATCCTTCGCGGGAAAAAGACGACGCCTCCGCCCTTATTGAACGCATCAACTCCCGCCATGGTATCCATACCATCGAACATGCGGAGAAAATCGGACTCGGTTCACGTAAGTACAAACTTGTCAGCATAGATGCCGATGAGATGCTTAAGACATTGAATGACAATAAACTCAGTCTGTTGGTGCGCAACCATGGCGTCACTACCCAGCATGGTCAGCGTGGGGTGCGAGACCTTCTCGAACTGATTCAAAACGAGCCTAACCGATTGAAGGGTGCTGTGTGCGCCGACAAGATCATCGGCAAAGCGGCTGCGGCCCTGATGGTGGTCGGCGGTGTGAAAGAGGTGCGCACGAATATAATCTGCGAAGACGGTAAAAAACTGTTGGAGCAGAATAATGTCAAAATCGTGGCGGATGAGGTCGTGCCGATGATTCTCAATCGTGACCAGTCCGGTCAATGTCCGATCGACTCTAAGCTGAACGAGGCTCAAACAGCCAGCGAGTGTGTGGAGATATTAAAGAACATGCCTAAAAAATAAGTAAAATGTTACGTAAGATTCGTATTGTCGCCGCTCTCTTCTTTTTCTTGGCGGTGACGCTTCTATTCCTCGGTGTGGGGTGGAATTTCAACCTCTGGTTCGGATGGGTGGCGAAGGTTCAGTTCCTTCCAGCCCTGTTGGCCTTGAATGTGTTTGTCGTGATTGGACTTGTTCTTCTCACCCTTGTTTTCGGAAGAATCTATTGCAGTGTGATCTGTCCGCTTGGTGTCATGCAAGACCTATTCGCATGGTTAGGGAAAAAACAGAAGAAAAACCGCTATTTCCACTCTCCGGAAAAGAAATGGTTGCGTTATCCAGTGTTCGCCCTGTTCGTGGTGTGCCTGATCGTCGGGTTTGCCCCTGTCACGACACTGCTTGCGCCTTATTCCTCTTACGGTAGGATCATCAACTCGCTATTCCGCCCGCTCTACGATATGCTGGGCAATGTGTTGGCCGCTAGGGAGACCGACAGCTATATGTTCACCGAGGTGCAGATCTGGATGCGGAGCGTGACGACCTTTGTCGTGGCGTTGTGCTCTCTGTTGTTGCTGGGCTTTCTGGCTTGGCGAAATGGTAGGACCTACTGCAACACTATTTGTCCGGTGGGCACCATCCTCAGCTTCTTTGCACGTTTCTCCCTCTTCCGCATACAGTTCGATAAGGATAAGTGCAGGAACTGTTCTCTATGCGAAAAGAACTGCAAGGCGTCCGCCATCGATTTCAAGGCGGGTACGGTGGACTACTCCCGCTGTGTCACTTGCGGCAACTGTACGGCGACCTGTAAGTTCGATGCTTTGCACTACCGTAGGGCTCCGTTTGCCCCCAAACAGACGAAACAGGTCGAATCACAGACTGACAACTCACGCCGCGCGTTCCTGACAGGGGCGGCGGTGGCGATCGGTACTGCGGCGATGGCGGAGGCGAAAATCAAGGTGGACGGTGGCTTGGCGGTGATAGAGGACAAGCAAGCGCCTCACCGTGTCACTCCCATCACACCTCCCGGCTCCATCTCCGCCCGCAATATGCAGAAGCATTGCACGGCCTGCCAATTGTGCGTCAGTGCCTGCCCTAACGATGTGTTGCGTCCATCCTCGGACCCTCTGCGGCTGATGCAGCCAGAGATGTCGTTCGAGCGTGGCTATTGCCGTCCTGAGTGTACACGATGCTCCAATGTCTGTCCGACGGGAGCCATAAAGCCTATTACTCGTGAGGATAAGACCGCCATCCACGTCGGTCATGCGGTATGGATTGAGAAGAACTGCATACCCGTCTCCAACAACGATCCTTGCGGCGCATGTGCCCGTCATTGCCCTGCAGGTGCGATCCAGATGGTGGACTACACCACTGCGGATGGTCGTCATGTGCAGGTTCCTGCCATCGATGCGGAACGATGCATCGGATGTGGCAAATGTGAAAACCTTTGTCCGTCCCGCCCATTCAGCGCGATCTATGTGGAGGGCAATCAATCACATCATATCAGTTAATCCCCAACCATTGAAATTGTATAGATTATGAATCGTAGAGAATTTATTGAACATACTTTAGCGGCAGTGGTGGGGACCTCCACGTTGCTTACCGCATGTCGGAAATCGGAGGAGGGTGCTACGAATATTGCCCCAAAGCCACAACGAGAACCTGGCGAAATGACACTCCGCACGAACCCTAACACGGGCGATAAGGTGTCGCTTTTAGGCTTCGGCATGATGCGTCTGCCCGTCGAGGCTGGTGGTACCGCCCGTGAAAACCCTGATTCACCCATCGACCAGCAGGCGGTGAATGATATGGTGGATTATGCCTTGGCGCATGGTGTGAACTATTTCGACACATCTCCAGCCTATTGCCAAGGCATGTCGGAGCAGTCCACGGGCATCGCGCTCAGCAGACACCCGAGGAACAGCTATTTCATCTCTACTAAGCTTAGTAATTTCGCCCCTGAGACATGGTCGTTGGAGGAGTCCAAGGCAATGTTCTCCCGTTCGTTGCAGAACCTGAAGACCGAATACCTGGACTATCTCTTGCTGCACGGTGCGGGAATGCCTGGTGGCGACAAGGATGGCATGGGTGCCTTCTTCGCCCGCTATGTGGACAATGGCTTGCTCGATTGGTTGGTGGGCCAGAAAAAGAAGGGGACGATCCGCAATCTCGGGTTCTCTTACCATGGGGACATCCATGTGTTTGACATGCTGTTGCGTTGGCACGATGAGGGCAAGTACCATTGGGACTTTGTCTTGATTGAGCTCAACTATCTCGATTGGAACTATGCGGACGAGACGAATCCGCGCAACACGGACGCTTCCTACCTCTACGCTGAATTGGAGAAGCGAGGCATCCCCGCTACCATCATGGAGCCATTGCTCGGTGGACGTTTGGCGAAACAACCCGCTAGCATACTGCGTGAGATGAAACAGATGGACATCGATGCTACCCCTGCTGAATGGGCCTTCCGCTATGCGGGCACTCCGAAGGGCGTGCTCACCGTGCTCAGCGGCATGACCTACATGGAACATCTCCAGGAGAATTGCGCCACCTACTCTCCGTTGCGTCCGATCACGCCGGAGGAGGATGCTATGCTGATGCGCTTGGCCGATAAACTCAGCACGATGAAGACTGTCCCTTGCACCGCCTGCAACTACTGCATGCCTTGCCCGTATGGCTTGAACATACCGGTGATCTTCACGTACTACAACAATTGGTTGTCGGAAGAGATGGACATGGAGCAGGTGGGGGATATGGAAAGCGAATTTCGCAAGGCCCGCAGACGTAAGCTGATCGGTTATGACCGTGCTGTCCCTCGTGTCAGACAGGCAGACCATTGTATCGGTTGCAACCATTGCCTCTCGCATTGTCCACAACGCATTGATATTCCGAAGGAGATGCAGCGTATCGATCGGTTCATCGAAGATCTTAAGCAACAGGGATAAACGGCAAGGGACGTGAATTCCTTCAATCTCTGATCCGGAATGTTTGCGTTTGGCGAATGCATTTCATAACTTTGACGAATCATTCCGAACGGATGATTATTCATCAACCGACTTAATGGGTTCTTGCGGTTGTTTGAAATAATGAAACCTTAGAACCTGCTGAAAAGAATATGCTCGGAACTTGGGAAATTATATTGATCGTCTTGGTCGTTCTTTTGCTTTTCGGAGGCAAGAAAATCCCTGAATTGATGCGCGGACTCGGAAAAGGTGTGCGCTCTTTCAAGGATGGTGTCAACGGTAAAGAGGATACGGATAACACGACCAAATCGGAACAGATCAACTCTCAGAAAGAGGATAAGGAGTAATGCCTGGGCAAAACGTCTCTTTCTGGGATCACCTGGATGTGTTGCGCTCTGTCTTGCTCAAATCGCTTGGCGCATGGTTGGTCGGGTCCGTTGTGGCTTTTTGCCTGAAGGATTGGATCTTCCTACTCCTGTTTGCCCCGACGAATCATGACTTCGTGCTTTACCGTGGTCTGTGCCACTTGGCGGACCTGACAGGGTGGGGGGAATTGTGCCCCGAGGAGGTGCAGGTCTCTTTCCTGAACACGGAACTGACCGCGCAGTTCATGACGCATCTGCAGGTGTCGCTGTGGTTCGGAGTGATCTTTGCCTTCCCTTTTATCCTCTATTGGTTGTATGGCTTCATCGCCCCCGCCTTGTACGAAAAGGAGAGACGGTATGGCGTGACGCTGACACTCGCTTCAGTCCTGCTCTTCACAGCAGGCATCTGCGTCTGTTACCTCCTGATCTTCCCAATCTCCTTTCGGTTCCTGTATGAATATCAGGTGGTGGATTTTGTGGTCAATCAAATCAGCCTCTCCTCCTACATGTCCCTTTTTATAACCCTTTCATTGCTAATGGGTTTAACGTTCGAGATACCAGTTCTCACATGGTTGCTCGCTAAGATGGGGGTGTTGGATGCGGACCAAATGCGGAAGTATAGAAAGCATGTCTTTACGGCTTTGCTTATTCTTGCGGCGGTCATCACCCCAACCGGTGATCCTTTCACGCTCCTGTTGGTGACACTCCCTATTTATTTGCTCTACGAACTGAGCATCTCTATTATCCGCCCTAAATAAAAATATACTCTCCCCTAAAATTGATTACGTCGAACTAACGTGTCAAAATTGACTACGTCGAACTACGTTTCATAACTCATAATTCTTAATTAGCATAAAGGGAGAGGGAAGGTAACCCTCACGGCCCTTCCCTCTACACTGACGAATGTTATAGGGCATTACGCCCATGGATGCACAGAATTTATTATGTCAGAACTTATCTCAAGAACAACAATTCTCTATACTTAGGCAAGATCCACATTTGGTCGTCTACGATCAGCTCCAACTTATCGATGTGACGGCGAACCTCCTCGATCATCGGTGCCACATGGTCGTGGTAAGCGATGGCTCTTTCCCTTTCGCTGTCGATCTTGTTCGCTTTCTTACGCTCGTCGATCATCTTCTCCACCTTCTCGTTGATGCTGGCGGTGTGGTCGGCGATCTGCTCGATGAGCGACAAGTTGTAGGCGTTCAGCTTCTTCGCCTTCTCGGCAGGGAAGACAGAGGCAACCTTCATCACGTTGTCTACCAATGAGCTCTGGTACTTCGTGGCTACAGGGAGGATCTGGTTGAGCGCCAAATCGCCTAAGATACGTGATTCGATCTGTATCTTCTTCGTGTAGGTATCCCACTTGATTTCGTTGCGGGCCTTCAACTCCTTGGCGTTCATGACGTTCATCTTCTCGAACATGTTGATGGACGCCTTGTCCAAGTAGCGGTCGAAGATGACAGGGCAGCTCTTCTCTACGTCCAAGCCTCTCTTCTCAGCTTCAGCCACCCACTCGTCGGAGTATCCGTTCCCGTCGAAGCGGATAGGCTTGCAGGTCTTGATATCCTCTCTAACTACCTCCAAGATGGCGGCGAACTTAGGTGTTCCGTTGGCGATCAATGCGTCCACACGCTCCTTGAAGCTTGTCATCGCCTCGGCTACGGCCGTGTTGAGGGCGATCATGGCAGATGCGCAGTTCGCCTCTGAACCTACCGCACGGAACTCGAAACGGTTACCAGTGAAGGCGAACGGAGAGGTACGGTTACGGTCTGTGTTATCGATCAGCAACTCAGGGATGGATGGAACATCCAGCTTCAAGCCCTTCTTGCCTGCGAGTGTGATCAGTTGGTCGTTCTTTGATGTCTCGATCTGGTTCAAAGCGTCGGTCAACTGCTTGCCGAGGAAGGAAGAGATGATTGCCGGCGGTGCCTCGTTCGCACCCAAACGGTGTGCGTTGGTGGCGCTCATGATGGAGGCCTTCAACAATCCGTTGTGGCGATATACACCCATCAATGTCTCCACGACGATGGTGATGAAACGAAGGGTGCTCTCAGCGTCCTTGCCAGGAGCGTGGAGAACGATGCCTGTATCGGTGGACAAAGACCAGTTGTTGTGCTTACCTGATCCGTTGATGCCTGCGAATGGTTTTTCGTGCAGCAACACGCGGAATCCGTGCTTGCGGGCCACTTTCCTCATCAATGACATGATGAGCATGTTATGGTCTACCGCCAAGTTACACTCCTCGAAGATTGGGGCCAACTCGAACTGGTTCGGTGCTACCTCGTTGTGGCGGGTCTTGCAAGGGATACCCAATTCCAATGCCTGGATCTCCAAGTCTCTCATGAAGGCTGCGACCCTGGAAGGAATGGCGCCGAAGTAGTGGTCTTCCATCTGCTGGTTCTTGGCAGACTCCCTACCCAAGAGGGTTCTTCCCGTCATCAGCAAGTCTGGACGTGCGGAATACAAACCCTCGTCCACGAGGAAGTACTCCTGCTCCCAACCGAGGTTCGCCTGTACTTTCTTCACCTCTGGGTTGAAGTATTTCACAACGGCTGTCGTCGCTTTGTCTACGGCGCGGAGGGCCTTCTTCAAAGGTGCCTTGTAGTCGAGCGCCTCACCGGTGTAGGAGATGAACACGGTAGGGATCATCAGGGTGTCGCCAACCACGAAGACTGGAGAGGCTGGGTCCCATGCGGAATATCCTCTGGCCTCGAAAGTGGAACGGATACCACCGTTAGGGAAGGAAGAGGCGTCTGGCTCCTGCTGTACGAGCAGCTTGCCCTCGAATTCCTCCATCATACCGCCCTTGCCGTCATGCTCCACGAATCCGTCATGCTTCTCCGCAGTACCTTCGGTCAATGGCTGGAACCAGTGCGTGTAGTGTGTTACGCCAAGGTCCATGGCCCATTTCTTCATGCCGGCAGCCACTTCGTCCGCCACGGAACGGTCAAGCGGTGCGCCGTTGTCGATCACGTCACACATCTTGGCATACACTTTAGCAGGAAGGTATTTGAACATCTTCTGCTTGTTGAAGACATACTTCGCGAAATAGACGGACGGTCTATCGGCCGGTGTCTCTACCTCCAAGGCTTTTTTCCTGAAGGCTTCGCCTACTACTTTGAATCTTAAACTTGACATAGCCTAAAAAATTTTATTGTTAAATTGTTTCTTTCTATTGATTATCGCTTTTTAAAGTTTCCTGAATCTACGCATGGCCTCCTCGCAGTTCGAGCGTTCTCCGAAGGCGGTCAGCCTGATGTAGCCTTCGCCGCTCGGACCGAAGCCCACGCCTGGGGTGCCTACCACATTGGCCTCGTAGAGCATCTGCTCGAAGAACTTCCAGGAGGTGGTTCCGTTAGGCGTCTTCACCCAAAGGTATGGCGCGTTCTCTCCGCCGAACACCTGATAACCGAGCGATGTGAGTCCCTCTTTCATGATCTTGGCGTTGGTCATGTAGTAGTTGATGGTCTCCCGCACCTGACTCTTTCCCTCCGGGCTGTAGATGGCTTCCGCACCACGCTGCGTGATGTAGGAGGTTCCGTTGAACTTGGTGCACTGCCTTCTGTTCCAGAGCCTGTTCAGTGCGATGCGCTCGCCTGAGAGCGTGGAGGCGGTCAACTCTTTCGGAACCACCGTGTATCCGCATCTCACGCCGGTGAAACCAGCCGTCTTGGAGAAGCTGCGGAACTCGATCGCCACCTTCTTCGCACCCCGTATCTCATAGATGGAGTGGGGGATGTCCGGGTTCTGGATATATGCCTCGTAGGCTGCGTCGTACATGATGATGGCGTCGTTCTTCAACGCGTAGTTGACCCATTTCTTCAGCTCCTCGGCGGAGAGGACCGTTCCCGTAGGGTTGTTAGGGTAGCATAAGTAGATGATGTCCACCCTGTGGTTCGGGATCTGCGGCACGAAGTTGTTCTCCATGTTGGTTGGCAAGTAGGTCACGTTGCTCCATTTGCCATCCTCGAGTACGCCCGCCCGTCCGCACATGACGTTGGAGTCGATGTAGACAGGGTAGATCGGGTCGGTCACTCCGATGCTGTTGTCATGGCGAAGAATATCTCCGATGTTGCCCGTGTCGCTTTTGCTACCGTCGCTGATGAAGACCTCGTCCGCATCCAGCTTCACGCCCCTTGGCTCGTAATCGTTTTTGATGATGGCGTTGATGAGGAAGTCATAACCGTGCTCCGGTCCGTATCCTCTGAATGTGCTCGCATCCCCCATTTCGTCCACCGCCTTGTGCATGGCTTCCAATGACGCCTTAGGCAATGGCCGGGTGACATCCCCGATGCCCAGACGGATGATCTCCGCCTTCGGATGCACCACCTTGAACGTGTTCACTTTCTTTGCGATATCCGTAAACAAATAATTGTCCGGCAACTTCATGAAATGTTCGTTCGCTAAAGCCATATCTTTAATCCTCTCTGTATGTTTTATTTGTATTTATATTTCTATTTTCCCTTCAAATGTCTTGACGGCCTCTCCCGTCATGTAAATATGCTCGTCCTTCTCGTTCCACTCGATGGTGAGGTCGCCGCCATCCATGCGCACGATGTTCTTACGGACGCTTTTCCTGTTGAGCACCGCGGCGGTCAGGGTAGCGCAGGCGCCGGTGCCGCAGGCCATGGTGATGCCGGATCCTCTTTCCCACACCCTCATGCGCAGGCTGCCGTCCTCCTTCGTCTCGACGAACTCCACGTTCACCCGTTCAGGGAAGAGGGGATGGTGTTCGATCAGCGGACCGACGGTTGGGAGATCCACATCGTCTAGGCTGGAGACGAAGATCACGAAGTGCGGATTGCCCATTGAGACGAACGTTCCCCTGAACTGTTTCCCCGCCACCTCTATCGGTGCGTCGAAGAGAGATCCGTCCGGCGAATCCACCTGTGCTTTGTTGGAAAGGATAGGCTTACCCATGTTGACGGTGACGAATGGCACCTTTCCGTCCTTCACGTGCAACGATAAGTATTTGATGCCTGAGAGGGTCTCCAGCGTGACCTCCGTCTTGCGGGTCAGGCCCTTCTCGTATACATATTTACCGACGCAGCGGGAAGCGTTTCCGCACATCTTCGCTTCAGACCCGTCCGCGTTGAAGATTCTCATGCTAAAGTCCGCCACATCGGAGCGTCCGATCAGGACAAGACCGTCCGAACCAATACCAAAGTGTGCGCGGCTCCATTTGATGGACAGTTCCTCTGGATTTCCAATCGGATACTCCATTGTATTGACATAGATGTAGTCGTTTCCGGCTCCCTGCATCTTCGTGAATTCTATGTATTCTGTCAATGTGTCCATTTGTTTTCTTCTTTATCTGTCTTTTTGTTATTAAAACAATGCAAATATATAACATTTTGACATCAATAGCACACTTTTTGGATTGTTTATGATAGTTTTTGTTTGAAATATGATAGATTGTAAGTTTTATATATGGTTTTTATTATTGATTGAAAGCGAATGTATATTGTTTTATGTTTGATTGTAAGTAGTAATATGGCGAGTTTTGTTGGATTATTTCTGTGTTTAACGTAAAATAGGCTCAATATGCATCTTGTTTTGTCGTTTTTCGTAACTTTTTGTGCTGAAAATATGTTTTGAGGTGACATTTTGATAGATAAATAGATGATGAGTTCGTGTCTTAAACAGCTGTGCTTAAACCCACCCCCAAACAAAACGCCTGCATCCGATGTGAGATGCAGGCGTTTCCTATATTAAAGTTTACTGATTATCTAAGGCAATATCATGTAACAGAATAGGCAGAAAATGGATATTAGAATGGATATGATCGCATATTTCCAAATTGTCTTATCTTCATCGGAGTATTTCGTTTCTTTGTTTGCGATCCTGTCGAAGTCTTTATACTCCTCTTCCGACAGGGAACTGATCAATGGATTCTTCTGGAAATGTTTCGTCATGAAATTGCAAATGATTACCAGTATGGTGTAAATAAATGATACTTCGAAAAACAGGAGGGCAATCCCCTTGAAATAACCCAAAGTTTCTGATCCCGCACCAATGATTTTGTAGATGTTAGGGAAAAGAATGATGAACACAACCGCACATACTATAAGCGTATATGTCTTCTCTTTCAGGAATAGAGGGACATATCTCTCGCACTCTTTCATGAAAGCTATCTTCTCTTCGTCCGACAATCCTTTTTCCTCGATTACCAGGTCGCGGAATTTGTTCCAATTCGCTCCAATCAGTCTTCCACTCCAGAAATTAACCGCTTTGTGGATGTCGTCTTTCCTGTATTTGTATTTATTTATATCGATATTCTCCTCATGTTTCGCTCCATCCTGGGTGAGTTCGATGCTGAAAACTCTCTTTTTGTTTTTGTTATCTATGCATGCGTAGTCTATTATATTCCAATCCCATATGTCGTATGTGCTTGTTTGTATGCCATTCGCGGAGATGATGATGGGGTGTATTTTCGCACTGCGCAAGTAATACACCACTGTTGCGATAAGGAAAGGCAAGGAGAGTGTCCCAAAGATGAGGATGTACTTATATCTCTCTTCGGAAGTACATGAAACTTCGAGAATGATACCGATGATTAACTCGATGAATAGAGTGACCAGATATTCCGGATGAGGGAACTTTTTGGGCTTCAAGATGAGATCTTCCCCTTCGTTCCATGTGTTTTGGGGTTGAATAAATAGGTCTAAAATAGAGTTCATAATATTTGTTCCGTATGGTTCTTGGTATCTACCTTGCCGATAGCGTCGATGATGATGCCCTGCTCGTCGATGACGTAGGTGGTTCGCAGTGTGCCTTCCGTCACCTTCCCGTACATTTTCTTCTCGCCCCAGGCCTCGTAGGCTTTCAGGATGGTAAGGTCAGTGTCAGCGATGAGGTGGAAGGGTAGGCTGTACTTGGCGATGAAGCGTTGGTGGGAGGCGGCGCTGTCCCGGCTGACCCCGATGACCTCGTAGCCCAAGGAGAGGAACCGCTCATAGTTGTCCCGCAAGTCGCATGCCTCGGCCGTGCAACCCGGGGTGCTGTCCTTCGGGTAGAAATAGAGTACCAGTTTCTTTCCCGCGAAATCTGTGAGTTTCACGGTGTTTCCGTTCTCGTCTTGCCCTTCGAAGTAGGGTGCTTTGGTTCCTTTTGCTAACATGTTTGAATTGTTATGTTTTTGTTTGTTAGTACCTCTATGATTTCTTCATCAAATATACAACGAATTCGCTCTGTGGTAAAGGATTTTCGCAAAAATGTGTAAAATTCCGTAATTTCCCCTATCTTTGTGTCTGCCGAATGTTCGGCTGTCTGTTTTGATATTGTGGCAATTATATAAATATTATACTTATGAAAAAAGAAGAAATATTTGCTTTGTTTAAAAGCTATGAAGAAGCGGTCTGTATGATTAACGAGACTGAGTGTTGGAGTGCAAGAGATCTATGTTCTCTGCTGGGTTATACCCAATGGCGCAATTTTATCCATGTGATTGATAAAGCAAAAGAATCCTGTAATAATGCGGGGCAGTCGTTGACTGATCATTTTGCTGACGTCAGCAAAATGATAAATCTTGCAAAAGGTGCTTTGCGTGAGGTGGACGACATCATGCTTACCCGTTATGCCTGTTATCTTGTGGCGCAGAATGGAGATCCACGAAAACCGCAGATAGCTTTCGCTCAGACTTATTTCGCCGTTCAGACACGTCGGGCTGAGATGATAGAAAAGCGGCTTTCTGAAATTGAGAGAGTTAAGGCACGTGCCAAGTTGCAGGAAACGGAGAAAAAACTCTCTGGCATCTTATACGAGCGTGGTGTGAATGACCAAACTTTTGCGGTTATCCGTTCGAAGGGCGATCAGGCACTTTTTCGCTTAAGTACAAACATGATGAAGCAAAGAATGGGTGTTCCTTCGACTCGTCCGCTTGCCGACTTCCTTCCTACGATCAGCATTAAAGCCAAAGATTTCGCCACAGAAATGACCAGCGTGAACGTACAGACCAAAGATCTTCAAGGAGAAGTCCCTATTACACAAGAGCATGTTGACAACAATGCTGCGGTAAGGAAAATGCTTGTTGAGCGTAGTATTATTCCAGAGAATCTTCCTCCTGCCGAGGATGTGAAAAAAGTAGAACGTCGTTTGGCAACAGAGGAGAAGAAACTACTGAATAATAAGGGATAACTGGCGTCGGATCATTTTGCTGACGTCAGCAAAATGATAAATCCTGCTAAGGGTGCTTTGCGAGAGGTGGACGACATCTTGCATACCCGTTTGCTCGTTATCTTGCAGCACAGAAGTAGACCCACGAAACCCGCAGAAAGCTTTCGCTCAGACTTGTCTTTAACCCCTCTTGGCGCAAAAAAGAAAGATGGCGTGTTCGTGGTGGAATTATATGCGCTTTTTTGCTAACTTCGCGCCATAATTGAATAATGAAATTATGGGCTTATCAGAAGAGATTAAAAGAAGACGTACTTTTGCGATTATCAGTCACCCGGATGCCGGTAAGACTACATTGACGGAGAAACTATTGCTATTTGGTGGCGCTATCCATATCGCGGGGGCCGTTAAATCCAATAAGATAAAAAAGACTGCCACGTCCGATTGGATGGAGATCGAGAAGCAGCGTGGTATCTCCGTGGCGACTTCCGTCATGGCTTTCGATTACAATGGCTTCAAAATCAATATCCTTGACACGCCGGGTCACCAGGACTTCCAGGAGGATACGTTCCGTACGCTGACCGCTGTCGATAGCGTTATCATCGTCGTCGATTGCGCGAAGGGTGTCGAGGCGCAGACCCGTAAGCTCATGAACGTCTGCCGTATGCGTAACACGCCGGTCATCGTCTTCGTCAATAAGATGGACCGCAACGGTAACAACCCGTTCGACCTGATGGACGAGCTCGAAAAGGAGCTGAATATCCGTGTTCGCCCGCTCTCTTGGCCTATCAACCAAGGAGATAAGTTCAAGGGCGTTTACAATCTCTATGAACAAAAACTGAATCTATATACGCCTAGCAAACAGGTTGTTACAGAGAATATCGAATTCAAGGACGTCAACAGCCCTGAGCTGGAGAAACATATCGGTGAGGAGGACGCGCAACAACTACGCGAGGATATCGACCTCATCAATGGAGTCTATTCGGACCTCGATGTGAATGAGTATCTGGCGGGTCAAGTGGCGCCGGTCTTCTTCGGTAGTGCGCTTAACAACTTCGGTGTGAAGGAGTTGCTCGATTGCTTCTGCCAAATCGCACCTACACCGCAGCCTACCCAGACGGAGGAGCGTGTGGTGAAACCAGAGGAGACGGCCTTCTCGGGCTTCGTCTTCAAGATCCATGCCAACATGGACCCGAACCACCGCAGCTGCATCGCTTTCGTGAAGGTATGCTCGGGCAAGTTCGAGCGCAATGTCAACTATAAGCATGTGCGCCTCGATAAGATGATGAAGTTCTCCGCTCCGACCTGCTTCATGGCGCAGAAGAAGGAGACGGTCGACGAGGCTTGGCCAGGCGATATCGTGGGTCTTCCAGACTCGGGCGGAACGTTCAAGATCGGCGACACGCTCACCTCCGGCGAGACCATCCACTTCAAGGGATTGCCTAGCTTCTCGCCTGAGATGTTCAAATACATAGAGAACGATGACCCGATGAAGGCGAAACAGTTGGCGAAGGGTATCGAACAATTGATGGGCGAGGGCGTTGCCCAAGTCTTCACCAACCAGTTCAACGGACGCAAGATCATCGGTACGGTCGGACAACTCCAGTTCGAGGTCATCCAGTACCGCTTGCTGCATGAGTACAACGCGAAGTGTCGCTGGGAGCCTATCAACCTCTACAAGGCTTGCTGGATCGAGAGCGACGATGCCGAGGCGTTGGATACCTTCAAGAAGCGTAAGTACCAGTATATGGCCAAGGATATGGAGGATAGGGATGTCTTCCTGGCCGACTCAGGCTATATCCTCCAGATGGCGCAGACGGACTTCCCTAAGATCAGGTTCCATTTCTCTTCTGAATTTTAATTGATTACGGATATGCAGGTAGGACAAACTTATTCCCAGACGATATCTGTTCGCGAGCAGGATACCGCTGTCGCTTTAGGCTCTGGCGGATTGCCGGTTTTCGGTACGCCCGCCATGATCGCTTACATGGAGAACACCGCGCTGAAAATGGTGGCGGACGCACTTCCGGAAGGCTCCCAGACGGTGGGTACGGAGATCAATGCGAAGCACACCAAGGCGGCGTTGGTAGGTGCCCGCATCACCTTCACGGCTACGATCACGGAGATCGATGGCCGCAGGATCGCCTATTCCATTGAGGCGAAGAACGAACAGGGAGAGCTGATCGGCTCGGCGGATCACCAGCGTTTCGTGGTGGACGCAGAACGTTTCATAAGAAAATTGAAGTGATGTTATGAGAATCGATATCTTATCGGCCGTGCCGGAGTTGCTGGATAGTCCGCTGAACCATTCCATCCTGAAGAGAGCGCAGGCGAAGGGCTTGGCGGAGATCGTCGTGCATAACATCCGTGACTATACGCTCGACAAGCATAGGAAAATCGATGATTACGCCTTCGGGTTCAGTTCGGGCATGGTGATGCAGATCGAACCGATTGACCGTCTGATTACCCACCTGAAGGAGCAACGAGACTATGACGAGGTGATCTACACTTCGCCTGACGGGGAGATGTTCGACCAGAAGATGGTCAACTCCATGTCGCTCCTCAACAATGTCATTATCCTTTGTGGCCACTACAAAGGCATTGACCACCGTATCCGTGAGCATCTGATCACGAAGGAGGTCTCCGTGGGCGATTATGTGCTGACGGGTGGCGAATTGGCGGCCTGCATCATGACGGACGCCATCGTGAGGTTGATCCCGGGTGCGATGAGCGACGAGCAATCCGCCCTGTCGGATTGTTTCCAGGACGATCTCTTGGCTCCACCGGTCTATTCGCGCCCTGCGGAATACAAGGGGTGGAAAGTGCCTGATATCCTTCTCTCCGGCAACGAGGCGAAGATCAAGGAGTGGGAGTACGAGCAGGCGGTGGAACGAACCAAACTGCTGCGACCTGATTTGTTGAAGAAATAGGGAGGGATCTCTAGAACGTCGCCCGCAACACATCCAAGAATAGCCTATCACGGCAAGCAAGAACCGTTCACCCAAGATATTTTGCTCAAGGCGGTTCGTAATCCGTTGTAATCCAGTGTTTTCAATGGTTCTTTCCCTTTGGCGAAGCTGCAGGAATTTACTTTCTTGTCCCATGAAACGGAGCAGAAATTCTGCGGACGGGTACATCTCAGTAAGCAGGAAGGACTCTGGAAAGGTTTCCCTCCTGCCACGGTGGCTAATTCTTTGGCGGAGGGAGTGTTCGCGTAGCGTTGTGGGACAAAGATGATCTGCTCTGATGTTAAAATTTTCAGCAACCTTTTGTAGGCATTCCTTGCATTCTCTAAATTGTCTTTACCCACCAAAAGATTTACCCCTGGTTTAATCCCTATGCCTGCGATTCTTGCGAGTAGGGGCTCCACTCTCTCGATTTCCGCCGGATTGTCTGGACGATGGATGGTGACATGGATCTTGTCAGGCTTGCAATTGGACAACCTTTCCCATACTTTATCGTCTTCCAACGGGAGTCCATTGGATGTGACGGAGAGATAACACAATGGATAAAGCGCCTCGATCACCGCAAAGATGCCTTCGTATTCAAAGGGTTCACCTCCGCCTAAGGAGATGGCTTTCACTCCTCCACCTTGGATGCAGTCGGTTGCAAAATCGATGACTTCCTGCGGCTTCCAAAGTGTGTTGCCCTCGCGTGAACTGTGGTTGTAGCAAAACGGGCACTGCTTGCTGCAATAATTGGATAAATCGATGGAGAGGAGTTCAATCATGCCCTATTTTTTGATTAGCAAGTATCCCTAATTTTTTCTTGATCTGTTCCATCTCCTTCATGGGAATGCTATAAGGAATGTTTTTCCCGCGATATGCCTGTTGCGCTAATCGTTCTATTTCTGAGCGGTTTTCCTCCACCTTGGAGATGAGGCACAGAGGAAATCTCAGACCTCCGATCTCAATTTGTTCATGGTCGATTTGAAAGACAGAACCGATGATATCTATGATTTGGTCGCTCAATATGATCACGTGCGGATTGAATCTTAGGATTGTTTCTTCCAACCATTGGTGATTTCTCTGAAACAATTCTTTCAACAAGTTTTTATTAATCCGCTCCTTTATCTCCGCAGCACTGATATTGGTTTTGTATTTGCTATCTGACTTATCATGTGTCTCAACGGGTATTTGAATCGGTATCTTCGGAAGATATGGCAACCCGATGTGATGATGCCAGATTATGTTACTAGTGTACAAGGAGGAGATGTTGGCATCGAACAGATTCCTGACAACTATTACGGTAGGCTGATGTGTGTAACGACCGATGGAGCATGTATAGCAACAAGACGAACATACCACACAATCATATTCCTTCTTCTGTGAGCAATAGTTTATGAAATCGTTAGGCGTGATGAAAATATCTTTTCTGTATGCTTCTATTCCCCAATCTAATGAATATTCGCATCCTTCGAAATAAACATTATTGTTATCACCATGTGTGTCGCAAGGATGCCATCTGTCTATTTGAAACGTCTTGTCCTCACCGAACTTGGCAGGAATTTTTAATGTGAGCTTTTGCAGTTCGGGTGGCAATTGATCAAATTTCACCGGATTTTTTGGCGTGTTCATGCATTTCGGAAGGTATTCTGGCCAATATGGTTGATGATATAGATAATAAGGGGCAGAGGAGAAGTTCTTTGTGTGAACGACCTCCCCGTTGTTCCAATCATCAGTCATCCAAAAATCTTTTATATGATATACTTTCGTTATCATTTTGTTGTCAATCATAAGATTAAGAGATGTGCGTTTTTCATGATTTTCGCCGTTGTCAATGCAAATGCTCGTGTCGGCTTCAATCAAGTACAACCCTCTAATTTTGGAGATACACATCTCTATTTCGAAATCTTTATTTTGGGCTAGCTTGAGAAATTCCTTTTCCTGCTTTAAATCGATTTGAATGACACAGTCACACCAATATTCCTCTTCTTCAGGACTATGAGGATCTTCTATTAAATCATCTATTTGATCGTCATACAACTTTATGCCTAAAGTTGTATCATTATCATAATCATGATACCTAAATACAAGATCTTCTGCACCAAACTGTTGATTTGCCAACCAAGGCACTGGTCCATTCTCATTGAAATCCATGATTCCAACGTTTCCGTCCTCATCAACCATGTACCAAGCGGTTGACATGGAGTGAGTCGCAGGGTATTCTTTCCCGTTTTGCATCGCTTTGTCTGTCTGATATTGATGTTTCTAACGATCGATCTTTACCACAAATATAATGATTAATCATTCGCAAGAAAAGAATTCCCGAAAAGAGGTATCTCTTTCCGAAAAACATATACCTGCTATAACCCTAAAAAATGTACATTTGCCAATAAACAGGATAGCAAATGGACGAGATACATTTTGATTCGATACAACAATTCAACGACTATTACGGATTTGAAACATTGCATCCGCTTGTGAGCGTGGTGCGTTACGACAAGCAATTGCCCATTGAGGAGTGTGTGGTGCATTACGGTGTCTATGCTCTCTTCCTGAAGGAAAACAAGGGTTGCAAACTTTCCTACGGACGCACAAAATATGACTTCGACGAGATGACCGTCACTTCATTCGCACCCGGACAGAGCATCCATGTGGAACCGAATCCCGACGTGCCTAATCCGAAATGGACCGCTTTGCTCTTCCATCCCGATTTCTTGGCTCGCACCCAATTGGGACGACAGATCTCACGCTACGAGTTCTTTTCCTACTCAAGCAACGAGGCGCTTCACCTATCAGTTGGTGAAATAGAGATTTTCCGTAGCGTGCTGGATATGATCAAGCAGGAGCTCCAACACGCCATCGACAAACATAGCCGCGAACTGATCGTTTCGAACATCGAACTGTTGCTGAACTATTGCCTGCGGTTCTATGACCGACAATTCATCACCCGCGAGGAGATCAATCATGTGACGGTTCAGAAGTTTGAGTCTCTGCTAACTGATTATCTCGACAATCAGGCAGAGAAACAGGGTATCCCGACAGTGGCCTATTTTGCGGACAAATGCAATCTCACGGCAGGATATTTCGGCGAACTGGTTAAGGTGGAGACTGGCAAAACGGCACAGGATTTTATCGCCGATAAAATTGTTCTCCGTGCCAAGGAACTGCTTAATAGCCAATCCCTCAGCATTGCACAAGTAAGTGATCGATTGGGTTTCGGCTATCCGCAACACTTCGTCCGCTTCTTCAAACGTAAAACGGGGAAAACGCCGACGGAGTATCGTGTGGCATAAAGTCTCATTATGTATAGGAAACACCCGTTATATCACATCCCAAATATTGGTAATTTCCCCCATAATTCATCAACCAAGTCATAGCTGTGCTTGGTGTATCTTTGGATTATAATTTAAAACAGTTATTGCCATGAGAAAAATTCTTTTTTTATTATCCGGATTGCTGATGATTAGCGGTGTGTTCGCTCAAAATACACTGGTGGTTTATTATAGCTATACAAATAATGTCCGTTCAATTGTTAATGAATTGTCGAACCATTTGGACGTTGACATTGTGGAGATCCTGCCTGCGGAAGAGGGTTTGAGGTATGAAGCGGATAACTATGCTATCGGAAGTGCTTTGATATCAGCCATACGCGACAATCCCGACGATGCGGAGAGTTACCCTGCCATCAAACCCGTAGACATTGATTTCAGCAGATATGACAACATTATCATCGCCACTCCGCTTTGGTGGAGTAATATGGCAGCACCCATGCAATCCTTCCTGTTCCAAAATGGTGACGAGATGGGAGGAAAAAACATAAGTTTGATCGTATCGAGTGCCAGCAGCGGCATATCATCGGTCGTGGAGGATGCTAAACGGCTTATACCTGATGGAAATTTCAACAACACTTCGTTGTGGATTAACAATGGCAACCGTGCATCCATGCCTAATCTTTTAAATGAATGGGTTGTACAATCCGGCTTGCAGAACAGTTCATCCACATCTGTTCCGCAGATTGAAAATGATGGAAAATTCGATGGGGCAATGTACGATATGTATGGACGGAAGATCGATTTTTGCGTGAAGGGTCAGATTTTCATCCAAAATGGAGAAAAGTGGATGAAAACGGATAAGTAAGTATTTAATAAAGCATAATTACAAATAGATTTAATATGAGAAATGTAGTGTTAATCAGTGCGTGTGTGGCTGTATTGATGGGCTGCTCGCAACCAAAACAAGAATCAAATATGAATAATCAGGAAACAACCCTTACCCAGGAATGGGACAAAGTATTCCCTAAAAGTGACAAGGTTGAACATAAGAAAATCACGTTCCACAACCGTTACGGAATCGAATTGGTGGCGGATATGTACGTGCCCCAAAACGCACAAGGAAAATTGGCTGCAATCGCCGTTTCGGGACCGTTCGGTGCGGTAAAAGAGCAGACCAGCGGATTGTATGCGCAACACATGGCGGAACGTGGGTTCCTCACGATTGCCTTCGATCCTTCGTTCACAGGAGAGAGTGGGGGAGAACCTCGACGGATGGCTTCGCCTGACATCAATACCGAAGATTTTTTAGCAGCTGTCGATTACTTGTCAAACCTTGAAAACGTTGACCCTGAGAAGATTGGCATCATCGGCATCTGCGGTTGGGGCGGTATGTCCATCAATGCGGCGGCACTCGACCCGAGGATCAAGGCGACGGTGGCTTCCACGATGTATGACATGAGCAAGGTGACCGTTGAAGGCTATTTTGCGAGTGAAAACACACCTGCGCAACGTATGGAAAAACGCAAAGCAATCGCCACACAACGTACCATAGACTACAAAACAGGCTCGTACAAACGTGCAGGCGGTGTCATAGACCCTTTGCCTGACGACGCTCCGTGGTTTGTGAAAGATTATTACGACTACTATAAGACGCCACGTGGCTATCATAAACGGAGTGGAAATTCTAATGACGGATGGAACGTCATCGGTTGCCAGTCGTTCCTCAACCAACCGTTACTTTGCTATGCCAACGAAATCACCACGCCTGTGCTTTTGATCCATGGGGAGAAAGCGCATAGCCGTTACTTCAGCGAATATGCCTTTGAGAAAATGACAGGCAAAAAATGCGATGGGAAAAGCATGATTGACGGTAAAAAAGAGATATTGATTATCCCTAATGCAGTCCATACCGACCTCTATGACGACCGTGCGGGTGTGATTCCGTATGATAAGATAGAAGCGTTTTTCAAAGAGAATTTGAAATGATTTTTTTAACCTCTGCGTTATGACTGAAAAAGAAAAAATGCTCGCTGGCGAATTCTACGATCCGTCAGATCCAGAACTGACAGGCCTTCGCCGCACCGCACACTCGCTGTGCCGCACCTACAACTCGCTCGACGAGACTGACCGCCAACGTGACCATATTCTGAGCCAGTTATTCACTGACTGCGGGAAGGGCGTTTATTTGCAAGGACCCATTTTCTTCGATTATGGTGTCAACACGCAAATCGGCGAAAACACCTATGCGAACTTCAACTTCACGTGCCTTGACTGTGCGCCAGTCGTCATCGGCAAAAATGTATTCTTTGGTCCTAATGTGTCGATCCTCACACCAATGCATCCGTTGCGCTGGCAAGAACGCAACCAGTATTCTAAACCCGATGGCACGCTGACCACCAGCGAATATGCGAAGGCTATCACCATCGGCGACAACTGCTGGATCGCAGGCAATGTTACTATCTGTGCGGGCGTCAGCATCGGGCAGGGTAGCGTCATCGGCGCGGGAAGTGTTGTTACCCGTGACATTCCTGCGAATGTGGTGGCTGTGGGGAATCCTTGTAGGGTGTTGAAAACCATCGAATAAAGTTTTATAATGTTATGGAAATCATAGCAATTTTATAAATTTGTGAAATATAAATCAAAGAAGAATATAACAGAATATCCATGAAAAGAATATTATTTTTCACCTTCCTGATTTTTGCGGCGGCTATATGTGCCTGCTCACAAAACGGTAATGACAAGCAAAAAAACAAAGCAATGACAAACAAGACATTAGTAGCCTACTTCTCGGCTTCGGGCGTGACCGAGAAAGTGGCCAAGGAACTGGCGGAGGTGGCTGGAGCCGACCTTCACGAAATCAAGCCCGCACAACGTTACACCGATGCCGACCTCGATTGGCACGACAAGAACTCCCGCTCTTCGGTGGAGATGGCGGATAAGACTTCCCGCCCTGCCATCACGGACAAGCTGGCGAACATGGACGAATACCAGACCATCTACGTCGGTTTCCCTATCTGGTGGTATACTTGTCCGACCATCATCAACACCTTCATGGAGAGCTACGATTTCAAGGGAAAGACGGTGATTCCTTTTGCCACTTCGGGCGGAAGCACCATCGACAAGGCCTGCAAAGACTTGCAAGCCTCTTATCCGCAGGTTCAATTCAAGCCTGGTAAACTGCTCAACAGGGCGACAAAGAAGGATTTGGAGACCTTCTGCGGGAAATAAGGGATCGAAGCTGAGACGATAAATTTGTCACTCATTAAATATTAACCAATAACAGTTAACATCATGAAAGAGAAAGTATTACAAGCCATGCGCGAGGCTGGCAAGCCCGTGTCGGCAGGAGACGTGACCAAGGCATTGAATGCAGACCGTAAGGAGATTGATAAGATCTTCGCTGAACTGAAGAAGGAGGGTGCCATCGTTTCGCCTGTGCGGTGCAAGTGGGAGCCTGCGAAATAAGGCGCAAAGGTGAGCGTGCGAAACTGATTGGTTAGTCGCAGGAATCGGCGCATGTGAGTTGTGCGATGAAGTCCGCCCCCGAGTGAGATTTCCCCTGTCATTGGGTGAACCTCTCTCGGGGGCGGATTTGTGATTGAATGGACGAAGCAAATTGAATTGTTTCGCACCGAGGAAGTGAACCTCCTCCCCCATAGACGGCAAGGTTGATATGCGTCGGAGCGGGTGGAGTCCGTTGGAGGTTCTAACATGTCATTATTTTACCAGCACCTTGCAGTTGGCATTGTTGCCGTCATGGACGGTCAGAACGATGATGTATTCCCCTGCGCCTAGGGACATCGTGTTCTCTTCCTTTACATCGTTGAGAATCTCCCTCACTACACCGTTTGTATTGTATACCACGATACGGGCTTTTTTCAGGTCGTCTGCTTCCACACCGGTGACTTTCACTATGAATTTCACACCTTTCTGCACCACGCTAGGCATGGCGGTGATGGAGTAGGACGTTGGGGTAGGGGTGAAGATACATGGCTCGATGAAATAGCTGTTGCCACTCTTATCGCTCACATAGACCATGTATTCTCCGTTGAGCAGGGTGAGTTCGTTGAAGTACTGCAGGGTGTCTCCCTCGCACTTCTGTCCGTTCTTGTACCATTGGTAGGATAGGAATTGTCCACCGCTGTTCCGACAGATTATCACGTCGTTCCATACTTTCACGTAGAAACTGTTTCCTTTGTCGTCCGGTCTCATCACATTGAACTCGAATTCCGAATCTGCCTTCTCTCCTTTGTCGTCGTAAATCGTTATGGTAGCGGTGTAGGCTCCTTCCTTCATGTCGGACGGACAATCCAGGATGAAAGTGCTGTCGTTGGTGATATCGCCCGAGCAGATGGACTGCCCTTTGTGGCTTACCTCATATCTTGTGCCTTCACCGCCTGTCAGTTCATAGCCAATCTCTTTTGAGGAGCCTGGCAGGACAAGGATCATTTTGTCTTCTGTCGTCAGAAGGAGTGGTTCTCTCTTCTTGTTCACGGTGAGCTGATAGCGCACGATACTATCGCATCCAAAGACCGTCTGCAATGTGTCGTTCCAAGCGGTGCTCTCCGTGTAGGTGACGCCCTTCCAAGTGAAGCTCTCGTCCGCTATGAAGCTAGTGTCCACCGTCACGCTCCTATGGATGCTCAGGTGATATACGATGATGGAGTCCCCTCCGTTGCCCCTTATCGTATCGTTCCACTCGCTGTTCTCACGGTAGGTGATGCCCTTGAACACGAACGAGTCGCAGGCGGAGAGTTCTTTGTCCACGGCGATAATGGCAGGTTCAATATGCTTTATCTCTAGCTGATAGCGCACGATACTATCGCATCCAAAGACCGTCTGCAACGTGTCGTTCCAAGCGGCGCTCTCCGTGTAGGTGACGCCCTTCCAAGTGAAGCTCTCGTCCGCTATGAAGCTAGTGTCCACCGTCATGCTCCTATGGATGTTCAGGTGATATACGATGATGGAGTCCCCTCCGTTGCCCCTTATCGTATCGTTCCATTCTCTGTCCTCACGGTAGGTGATACCCTTGAATACGAATGAGTCGCAGGCGGAGAGTCCTTTGTCCACGGCGATAATGGCAGGTTCAATATGTTTTATCTCTAGCTGATAGCGCACGATACTATCGCAACCATAGACCGTCTGCAATGTGTCGTTCCAAGCGGTGCTCTCCGTGTAGGTGACGCCCTTCCAAGTGAAGCTCTCGTCCGCCATGAGGGAGGTGTCCACCGTCACGCTCCTATGGATGCTCAGGTGATATACGATGATGGAGTCCTCTCCGTTGCCCCTTATCGTATCGTTCCATTCGCTGTCCTCACGGTAGGTGATGCCCTTGAATACAAACGAGTCGCAGGCGGAGAGTTCTTTGTCCACGGCGATAATGGCAGGTTCAATATGCTTTATCTCTAGCTGATAGCGCACGATACTATCGCAACCATAGACCGTCTGCAACGTGTCGTTCCAAGCGGTGCTTTCCGTGTAGGTGACGCCTTTCCAAGTGAAGCTCTCGAACGCCACGAGGGAGGTGTCCACCGTCACGCTTCTGTGGAGGTTCAGGTGGTAGGAGAACAAGGTGTCGCCCCAGCTTCCACTTGTCAAGTCCTCCCATTCGCTGTCCTCATGGTAGGTGATACCCTTGAATACGAATGAGTCACAGGCGAATATTTCTCTGTCTACAGCGATGATAGGAGGACCAAGATGCGTTACTTCAAGATGGTATCGTACGATACTGTCGCAACCATAGATCGTCTGCAACGTGTCGGTCCAGTCGGCGTCCTCCGTGTAGGTGACGCCTTTCCAGGTGAAGCTCTCGAACGCCACGAGGGAGGTGTCCTTCGTCACGCTCTTGTGGAGGTTCAGGTGGTAGACCGTGATGCTATCGCCTCTGATTTTGCCCTTTAAGGTATCGCTCCATTCGCTGTTTTCACGGTAGGTGATGCCATTGAATATGAACGAGTCGCAAGCGAAGACTTCTTTATCCACGACGATAAAAGGCGGGCCAAGATGCGTTACTTCAAGATGATATCGTACGATACTGTCGCAACCATAGACCGTCTGCAACGTGTCGTTCCAGTCGGCGTTCTCCGTGTAGATGACGTCCTTCCAGAGAAAGGCCTCGTCCGCCACGATGAAGGTGTCCGTTGTCACACTATTATAGAGTTTCAGGTGGTAGGTGTACATGGTGTCGCCCCAGACTCCGCTTGCCAAATCTTCCCATTCGCTGTCCTCACGGTAGGTGATACCCTTGAACACGAACGAGTCGCAGGCGGAGATGAATCTGTCACAACCGATGATAGGCGGACCAATATGATATACGTTAAAATGGTAGTGTACGATATTTTTGCAACCATAGACCGTCAGCAACGTGTCGGTCAAGACGGTGTCCTCCGTGTAGATGACGTCCTTCCAGAGGAAGGCCTCAGCCGCCACGATGAAGGTGTCTGTCGTTATGCTTCTATGGAGGTAAAGGTGGTAGGCGATGATGCTGTCGCCTTCGTTACCTCTTATCGTGTCGTTCCACTCGCTGTTCTCACGGTAGGTGATACCCTTGAATACGAATGAGTCGCAGGCGTAGATGTCTATTTCCTCATCGATAATGGCAGGCCCAATATGTTTTATTTCAAGCTGATACCTGACGATGCTGTCGCAGCCGAAGACCGTCTGCAACGTGTCGTTCCAAGCGGTGCTCTCCGTGTAGGTGATGCCCTTCCATGTGAAGCTCTCGTCCGCCACGAGGGAGGTGTCCTTCGTCACGCTGCTGTGGAGGTTCAGGTGGTAGACGGTGATGCTATCGCCTCTGTTATTACCCCTTATCGTATCGTTCCACACGCTGTTCTCACGGTAGGTGATGCCCTTGAACACGAACGAGTCGCAGGCTGCGAGGTCTCTGTCTACAATAATTGGGGTGTGTTTTATTTCAAGTTGGTATCGCATGATACTGTCGCAACCATAGACCGTCTGCAACGTGTCGTTCCAAGCGGTGCTCTCCGTGTAGGTGATGCCCTTCCATGTGAAGCTATCGTCCGCCACGAGGGAGGTGTCCTTCGTCACGCTGCTGTGGAGGTTCAGGTGGTAGATGGTGATGCTATCGCCTCTGTTATTACCCCTTATCGTATCGTTCCACACGCTGTTCTCACGGTAGGTGATGCCCTTGAACACGAACGAGTCGCAGGCGGAGAGGTCTCTGTCTACAATAATTGGGGTATACTTTATTTCAAGTTGATATCGCATGATGCTGTCGCAACCATAGACCGTCTGTAACGTGTCGTTCCAAGCGGTGCTTTCCGTGTAGGTGATGCCTTTCCATGTGAAGCTATCGTCCGCTTGGAGGGGAAAATCGATTGCGTAGGAGCGGCCTCTGATTTCAAAGAGAGTAGGCACTTCAGAGGCTCCATGTATGTCGTATGTGCTGCCGCAAGGGAAGTCGAAGAGTCCAGGACCGTTCACATCCTTGACCCAATCTGTCGTGGCATCGATTCCATTGTCTAAAGATATAACGCCTACCTTGATGTGGCTCAGGTTGGTGCACCCATCAAACATGAGTTTATAACACCCTGGAGCAAATTCGGTGGCAAGTAATTCGGGAGCCTCCTCCAAGCTCACACACTGGTTGAACATGCCGTGGTAACAGCTATCCGCCAAGGAGAGGCATGGCAGTTCCGGCGCTTGGGATAAGTTGGAGCAAGCCGAGAACATATTCCCATAGCATGATGTTTTCAGTTCTGTGGCGGGCAGCTGAGGCGCTTCGGCAAGGGAGGAACAATGGGAGAACATTCCGTTGTAGCAATAATCCGCCAACTTCATGGCTGGCAGTTCCGGTGCCTTGGCAAGTGATCCGCAACCATAGAACATGTTTGTATAGCATCGTGCTTTCAATTCGGTGGCTGGTAGGATTGCTGGACCGTTTTTTATGTTTTGGCAATTCCTGAACATGGCGTTGTAACAGGAGGATGCCAATCGGGTGGCTGGCAAGTCAGGTGTGGCTGTAAGTCCGGCGCATCCCTCGAACATGCTTTGGTAGCATTTCTTCTCCAAATTGGTGGCTGGTAACGTAGGCGCCTGCGTCAGGTTTTTGCAGCCGGAGAACATCGATTCGTAGCAAGACTCGCTTAGCGTCAGTGCGGACATCTCTGGGGCATCCGTCAGCGCCTCGCAATCCTGGAATAATTTGGTGAAACAATAAATGCTTGGTATCACCGTGGTGTCGCCTATCTTGTCCACCAAGCTCATGACGCTACCGCTGGCGGCGATTGAACCGGTCATTCCAAACGTGCTGTAATGAGAGCTATCGGTAGAGAAACCGTTCGGGTTATTTCCCCGTAGATAAACGATGTCGCCCAAGGCTAACACTACCGTGTCGTTTTCCCCTAATGTTTTCCATTTCTTACCATTGTTGATGGAGTATTGGATGTCAGGATTATTCCCCTCGTGATGCTTGATGGAGAAAGTGGAACCATCAGTCTTCGCCGTGAAGCGCAGGCAATTGCTGAGGTCTGGAATTTTTTCGTATTCGGCGGTGTAGTAATAGTATTTCGGCTCTGTGAGTTCAGTAAATTCCTCGTCCCACTTCACAAATTGATGCTCATCGTCCAGAAAAGGTTCCTCGTCTCCATAATCGGGGATCTCCCCGCAAAGAAGTGTGTCCCTCTTCAACTCCGTCTTGTCAGGGTTTAGGAAGATGACTATCGGGGAACTGACAACATGGAAGTTCTTTGGCTTAACAATTTGAACTAGATCCGATGGCGAGAGGTAGTATTCGCCTTGAGCTAGGCAATAATCAGTGTCTGTTGGGTCTATACATTGGGTATAGAGAACACCTTCCTTTTCCACGCCGCTAAAAATTCCATCAATAGAAGAAGGGTACAAGTCTAAACAATAGCAACTTATTCTGATTTTCAAGGAATCCAGACTTGTACAACCTGCGAACATGCCTGCATAGGCGTAATTCGCATAATATCTTGATAGAGAGATGGAAAATTCTGGCGTTTGTTTTAGACTAGTACACCCGGCAAACATTTCTTCATAACAACCATCGTATCCGGCGTTCGGAAGAGTAATAGGGGCTTCGACAAGGCTTGTGCATCCGGAAAACATGCCACTCATGCAATATTTCGCCTCACTGAAGATGTCCATCTCAGGTGTCTTTGTCAAACTGGTACAGCCTTGGAACATAGATGCATAACACCATCGAGCCATGTCTCGAGCGGGTAAATCAGGTGCTTCTCTTAAGTTGGTGCAGCCCATAAACATGTATGCGTAACACTGATAACTTAATCTTGTGGAAGGCAGTTCTGGTGCTTGCGTCAGGGATTCGCAGCCTTCAAACAAATTAGAGAAACAATACGATGGTAAGTATGCTTCCGGATCCGGTTCGTCTTCTCCATAAATGAGGCTCAAGATATTACCGCTGGCCGCGATTAGACCTTCCATCTTAAATGAACTGATGGAGTTCTCAATATTATATTCATCTGAAGCCGAAAAGCCATCCGGGTTGTTCCCTTTGAGATAGACCTTATCCCCAGCATTCGCCAGTGTCACGGTATCATTCACTGATAGTTCGACCCATGTCGCACCTTCGTCTGTGGAGTACCACAGGTCCGGGTCATGGGAAAAATAAGATTCATTGGTTTCATACCAAAATTTGGAATTATCAGCTTCTGCCGTGAAGCAAAGCATATCGGCGGCTATTCCTTGAACTTGAGAGAAAATGAGTAATAATAAAGTGATGTACCACTTGCAATGACTGTGAATGTGTGCCATGGACTTATAAATTACAACCTGATGTAAAAAAGCATGAATTATTGATAATGTGTCGGACAAAATTAATCATTTTTAAAATTCGTCAAACTATATTTGGTGAAAATATCATTGATAATCATTGTGTATTTATTTTACGCATTGGACTCACAAACATTTGTTATTTTAACTTTTTTTCATTTCACCCCCCCCTATACATGTTTCTTCATGTCAAGGGAAATGATTTATTTTGTGGACATAATAGAGAAAGTTATGTTATACGTGATTGCAATTGTTAACCTAGTGCTTGGCTGGTTTACTTTTATATATCTTTTTTGCTGAGACAGATCCATCGGTCCCTTTCCTTTATGCGGCCATGCTGAGTTCTATTGCTTTTAACATCTTGCCATTTGTTTTAATTCGGAAGAGTGGCAAAACCTATTCGTGTACTGCCATATTCTTCTCCACACTCCTTTTGCTGTTGGGCGATCTCGAGATGTGGGTCCCAATCCTCTCCTGCCCGCATATTATGGATTTATTATGGCATTAAACCATGTTTTTTCTGATGAATCCCTGAACATTGGTGCATATCATTTGTGAGCAATGACGAAGAGGGGACTTTGGATGGTTGGTGTTATTTCTGTCTAGTCGATGCGTTGAGAAAAATCTTCAAGAACTATAAAAAAAGAGACGACACCACGTATCGTCTCTTTTCTCTTATATCAATAGCATTATTACAACTCCACTTTCAAGCTGACGGTTCCAGTCTTAACGACGTAAGTGCCGTGCTGAGGCATAACCACGCTCTGTGATTCTTCTTTCACCTTCTTCACAAGTCTACCGCTGAGGTCATAGATCTCAACCGGCAACGAGGCTCCGATGTATGTGATTTTCCCGTCCGCGCCCCAAGCCTTAAACGATGCGTCTGAAACGTGTTCTGCGACATCTGTTCCATCATCGATGTATTCCACATTCCAACCTTCTGGAATACGGTCTTCCCCATACTCTAAAGGTAGTCCCTTCGGACAATAGAATGTTCCTGTAGGTGCGACTTGATATACCCACCAAAATGTTCCTAAAGATGTTTTCCAATCGGTAAAATAGACTTTAATCTTTTGTAAATTCTCGCAATTCTGAAACATCTCATAATAGCATTCATTAGTCAATTCCTTCGCTGGTAATTCCGGCGCTTCGGTCAGATTTGAACAAAAAGCGAACATACTTTGATAACAATAATAATCAGCCAATTTTGTTGCAGGCAACTTTGGCGCTTGGGTCAAACTTGTACAACTATTAAACATTGCTTCATAACACCCTTCAGCTAATTCCATCGCTGGCAATTCTGGTGCCTTAGTCAGATTTTTACAGACTTCAAACATTCTTGTATAACAATATTTAACCATTTTTGTGGCTGGTAATTCTGGCGCTTGAGTCAAGTTTGTACGTGCGAACATTGCTTCATAACATCTTTCTTCCATTTCTGTTGCTGGTAGTGCTGGTGCCTTAGTTAGACCTGAGCCATCAAACATGTTCCCATAACATTTAGGAGCCAATACTGTTGCTGGTAATTCTGGTGCTTGGGTCAGGCTTGTGCAATCGACAAACATACCAGAATAGCAACCGACAGCTAATTCTGTTGCTGGCAATTTCGGAGCTTGAGTTAGCTTACTACACCAATTAAACATGTTTTCATAGCAACTTTTAGCCAATTTTGTTGCTGGCAGTTCCGGTGCTTGAGTCAGCTGACTACACATATAAAACATAAACTCATAACAACTTTCAGCCAATTCTGTCGCTGGCAATTCAGGTGCTTTGGCCAAATTTCCACAATGTGAAAACATTTGATAGTAACAAGAATCAGCTAATTCCATAGCAGGCAGATCAGGTGCTTGGGTTAGATTTTCACAATATGAAAACATTTTGGAGTAACAATATGTGGCCAACTTCGTAGCAGGCAGTTCTGGTGCTTGGGTTAGGCTTGGACAATAATAGAAAAGGTTATAAAAACAATATTCAGAAGGAATAGTTTCGCTTTCTCCAATCCCGTCTGTTAAACTCATAATACTACCACTTGCTGCAATCTTACCTTCCATTTTAAAATGGGTGTATTTGTCTTTATATTTGGAAAAACCATCCGGGTTATTTCCTCTTAACAATGCCTTGTCACCCTTGTTTGTCAACATAACCTTATTGTTCCCCATGAAATCGTCTTCCAATAGCGTCCATGTTTCCCCGTCATCGAGTGAATATTCCACATTGGGATTATTGCTACCATAATTATCTATACAAAACGAAGAGTTATCCTCTTCTGCTGTGAATGTCAAGTAGTTGGATGCGGAAGCGAACAGGGCAAACCAAGACATTGACAATGCTAAAAAAATTCTCCTTGCCATTTTTTTATTGTTTGTGTAGATTCTAAAAACTTATTTTTCGGCATTCGCAAGAATCTATTAAAAACGTTTGCCGAAAGATTGTTCGTCAGAAACATCTCTTCAAACAGATCCCATACAAAATTGACAACAAAATTAACAACAAATCATCCAAAATACAAGGCAAGACCAAAAGTAGGGGCAAAAATCCATCGTTTTTTACCAAATGTAGTGGGGGCAAAAAATCTTTTGCCCCCACGTTTTTAGAATGATTTTTTATCTGTCCCAAATAAATTATTTTTGTAGTCATTAATAAACACGTTGAATCTGGAATAAAATAGTAGTTAAAACAACCATCCTCAATATAGCAGAAAATGCCCTACACCTCCCTCTATATCACCCCTTCATCCTTCGACAACCTCCTGCTTGCCTCCGACGGTGACCTCCTCACGGGGCTCCATTTCATCGATTCACAGAAGGCGGAGGAACACCTGCGGGAAGGTGAGAAGGTCGATTTGCCCATTTTTCGGGAGACGCGGCGCTGGCTCGACATCTACTTCTCGGGGCATCAGCCCGATTTCACGCCACGGTACAAACTGGAGAACGTGACACCTTTCCGTCAGGAAGTGTCAGAGATCATGTGCACTATCCCTTTCGGTGGAACGATGACTTACGGTGAGATAGCCACGCGGATAGCGCAAGGGCACGGGTTGGAGAGGATGTCGGCGCAGGCGGTGGGCGGTGCGGTAGGGTGGAACCCCATCTGCCTAATCATTCCCTGCCATCGGGTGATGGGTGCCGGAGGGCAACTCACGGGTTATGGAGGCGGAATCAATAATAAGATCGCTTTGCTTAGGATGGAAGGTTCCCTATCTGTTGAATGAATCCGCCATGGGTGTTCCTGAAATTTGCCCAAATCCTTTTGCTTGTTGTTTTTTTTGCGTTATTTTTGTGAAAACAGTCGGAACAATATGAGTCATATATAGAATAGAATATGAGTAAGATAAGAACAATAATTCTAATCATTGCATTTATACCTTTTTTTTCAAGTTGCTCCAAGATCTGTGATGGATTGATGGATTTGCTAGGGTCTGCATCCCATAAAGTCAAAGATGTGGTGCATGAAAAAATGAAGGAAGATACGACGCAATCTCCGTTCGAGGGATGTGAAATCCTTAAGATTGAGAGGCACATTCTTTATGATAATCAAACGTTTGAATGTGTGTTTCCATATATACAGATGGAGGACAAGGAGGTGGAGCGAAAGGTGAACGTACTACTTCAAATAGATAATTTTGGTGTGGTTTTCAATGGGCCCGATGGATCTTGTGTGGATGGTATCGATCATATTGCGAGATGTTTTCGCCCTCACCTTCATGGGCCGACGAAATTTTATGATAACAGTTTTTCGCGCAATCTTAGTATTGAAATAGTAAATAGACCTTATCTTGATTGGGAAAAAAGAAAATATCACTACAATTTTAATCCAAAGACGGGAGATTTGTATAATTTGGAGGATTTTTTCAGTGAAGAAAACTATCGTCTGTTTCAAAGTAAACTATTTGGATACGAAATCTACTCCCTTGAAAATCTTTCTGATTTTGAGTTTACTCAGGATAAAATTATAGTTCGATTATACCGTTTTACGTTTATTGGAAAGTTGTTTAATAGGTATTCGTATTATGAAATAAACATCTCTGACATTGAGCCGTTACTGAACGACTATGGACGTGCGGCGCTTATCACAGGCGAGGGGTTGGAAAAATACCACTCCAACCTTTCTCTTCTATATGAGGGAACGATTGGTGATGAACCTGTCTATTATTATGGAGGTCAACTATTTTTTAAGAATACAGGAAAATTTGGGTGGAATACAGAAGTACACTTCCTGAACTTTCCGGAAGGGAAGGAAAATAGTCCGGACTCTCTTCTCTGTTCTGATTCATGTTGGTATGACTGCCGATTTTGGATTAGACACATAGATAGTTTATACTCCGACGGTCATGTGGTAGGCTATAAGGATTGTGGCTATGACTTGTTTTGCTATCACGTCACGGAAGATGGATTGGAAGGCTATTATCAGACACCCTATCCACCTGATCATGATTTGAAAGTGAAGAGATTTGACTTTCCCTGTGAGGAATATAAAGAGGAATATGAGGAATATATAGAAGATATATATAAAAAAAGTACAGAGGAATATAAAAGCAGAATAGAGGAATATGGAGTCAATCCTCAGAAATATAAGGTGAAATTAAAAAAATTGTAATGTGCTATGCCCAAATTTATGGCAACCCTGACGGCACACCAGCATGGGGCCGATTGCGTAGTGTGTGGTATTACCTTCGGTCACAAAGAAATTGTGCCATTCATCAACCGAACAAGGTCAGTCTACCATTGCAATATCCATGCCAACCAAAAATAAAAACACAAAATCGATTGCGTTTGTTGAAAAAAAACTATCTTTGCAGGGATTGTTAACCACGTTTGTGGAAAAATGAGCGAGCAGACATTAATTCTCCTAGATGGTTTGCGAAGATCGGGAGAACAGATTGGGAAACACAACCAAGCCTTGCATCTGGAATAAGATGTCTTTTGATTGATAGAATAGAATTTGGGCTGATGAAGTCTGAGGTTCTGCGTCGTTACCATTGTATATTGTTGATAGACACTGTATTATATAATTTGTAGGCAATGAAAACACAATTCACGAAGGCAGGTTTACTGCATGGGTTGGCATGTTTGTCCACCCGAATGGCCATATTGGGTGCGATGGCTTTTACCCCTATCGTATCGATGGCGCAAGGCGAATCTAACCAGTATGATGAATCTGGTAATCAAGCTACATTCTACGTCGCTCCTTCTGGCTCCGACACGAACGATGGCTCTTTCGAGGCTCCGTTCAAGACAATCTCGAGGGCGCAAAAGGAGGTGCGGAAACTGAACGAAACCATGACGGGTGACATTGTCGTCTGCTTGCGTGGCGGCACGTATCAGTTAACCAGCACGCTGACACTGAATAATCTGGATGGAGGAAAGGATGAACATTATGTACGTTATAGGAACTATCCGGGCGAGTCTCCTTTGGTGACGGGTGGCATCCCTATCGAGGGCTGGACCCTGCATGACGCCGACAACAATATCTGGGCGGCACCGAACGTGGAAGCCCGATTCCGCCAGCTCTACGTGAACGGTAAGAAGGCTATCCGTGCCCGCTATCCGAACCTGAAGGATAACGGCGACCATAACTTCTTCCGCTTGGCGAAGGTCGACACGCTAGGGAAGGGCTTTGAGGTCTACAGCGACCAAGTAGGGAATTGGAACCAACTGAACAAGGTGGAGATGCACCTGATGATCGCCTGGGCGGAATCCATCCTGCGCCTGAGCAAGATCACCAACAAGGGCAATGTCTGCAAGATAGAGGTGCAGGAGCCTGAGCACACGATGATCTGGCGCCGCAAATACCCGATGTTAGGTACCGCCTTCATGAGCAACCCGCCCCGCCAACAATGCTTCTACTTCGAGAACGCCTACGAGTTTATCGATCAAGAGGGAGAATGGTACCTGGATGAGGCGGAGAACGTACTCTACTACAAGGCGAGGGAAGGGGAGGATATGACCAAGAGCCTGGTGGTCGCCCCACGCTTGGAGACATTGATCGCCATCCAAGGGGAAAGCACCTCCAACAAGGTGGGCTACCTCTCTTTCGAGGGCATCACATTCGCCCATACCAACTTCACCCTGCCGAGCGAGAAGGGCTACATGGACCTGCAGGCGGGACTCTACCACCTCGACGTGCTCGACGAACATCCGGGACAGCCATTGAGCAGTAACCAATTCCTCCTGAAGCGTCCTGCTTCCGGTGTCAGGGTGGAGAACGCACACCATATCCGCATCGAGAAGAACATATTCGCCCAAATGGCCATGACGGGCTTGGACTTTGTTTCAGGCACCAACGATGATATGATACAGGGCAATATATTCACCGATTTAGGTGCGGCCGGCATCATGATCGGCAAGTTCTCGCAGGATGACAACACGGAGATCCACGAAGCCTACAACCCGTCCGACCGTGCGGAGATATGCACCCGCGATACGATAAAGAACAACTATATCCACCATGTCACCACCGAGTCGCAGGGCTCTGTGGGCATCGGAGCGGGCTACCCGAGGGATATCGTCATCGAACACAATGAACTAGCCTACATGAACTATTCAGGCATCTCGATCGGCTTCGGATGGACGAAGAAGGAGACCGCCATGAACAACAATCACATCAACTGGAACAGAATCCACCATGTCTCCCAACTGCTGGCGGACTGTGGACCAATCTACACGCTCTCCAACCAAGGGACGGGCGGACAGATCCAGCACAACTACATCTCGGACATCTCCGCTTCGCAATGGGCGGATTATTGGGTGCTCCCGATCTACTTGGACGAGGGTTCGAGCGGCTTCGAGGTCTCCGATAACGTGTACGACCGCGCTCCTTCCGGCAATGCGGCCAACCAGGCTGGATCGAACTATTGCCACGACAACGACGGACATTCGCAGACCGTCATCAACAATGCGGGCATCGAAAAGGATTATCAGGGCATATTCTCCGTGGTCGTCTCCATCTTGCCCGATTTCTCGGAGATCGTCGCCCAGACTGCTTTCGTCCCAGACGTGACGATCCCTGGTGTCATCGAAATGGAGAACTATGACTTGGGCGGACAAAGCGTCTCATTCTATGATACGGACTACATCAACGAGGAGGGCTTTTACCGTGAGGATGGTGTGGACATCGTCGGCATCGGTGATTCGCTCAACCCGGATGGATATGCCTTAGGCTACACGGCTGCGGGCGAATGGCTCGAATATACGCTACACGTGAAGGAGTCTTCCTCCTATTACTTCCGTGCTTGGGTGGCTTCCGGACTGGAGCATTCCGGCTTCCGCCTCTTCCTGGATGGTGCGGCGATTACGGACACCATGGAGATACCGCAAGGGGAAAGCTGGACCGATTATACCACGATAGAGGGCGAAACATCCCTGTTGCAAGAGGGTGACCATGTCATGCGTTTAATGATCACAGGTCCGTATGCGAACATCGATCGAATCCATTTTGCGAAGAGTCGCTCGGAGCTTACTTCCCTGCCGTCAATCCTTGCATCGAGTGTAGAACAAGTGTTATATGTTTATGATATAAAGGGTTTTTATTGCGGAACGATTCGTGTGGAGGGAGGTACACCTTCCTCCATTGAACGCTCCCTGAAAAGGACGGGCTACCTGCCTGGCGTATACCTCCTCCGTGCTTGCGACGGATCAGTCTTTAAGCATATTTTGAAATAGATATATTTGATTATCAGACTATTGTAATAATTGTATTATGAAAAAGAATAGATTACCATTAACCTTCATCGCTGCTTCCTTGTTTGCCGCAGCGTTCAATCTTTCCGCCCAGGACAATGAGTGGAACGGAAAGCCTACGATTTATGGTGTCAACACCCTGAAACCGCACGTGACCTCCATGCCTTACAGCTCTTTGCAGGATGCGATCAAGGGGGATAGGCGTGCGTCGGACTGTTACCAGACCTTATCCGGCACTTGGAAGTTTTACCACGTGGAAAAGCCTTCGCAAAGGAACAACGAATTCTTTCAGGAGGGTTACGACATTTCCAAATGGGACAATATCTCCGTGCCTAGTTCTTGGCAGACATTGGGCTACGACCGCCCTATCTACACGAACGTCACCTATCCATGGGTGGCGACAGACTATGGGTTGAATCCTCCGTATGCCCCAACCAATTTCAACCCTGTGGGACATTACAAGCGCACGTTTGAAGTGCCTGATAAATGGGCGGGCAAACGCATCCGTCTCCATTTCGAGGGCGTGGAATCGGCCTACTACGTTTGGATCAATGGCGAGTATGTGGGGTATAGCGAGAACTCCTTCACCGACCATGAATTCGACGTGACGGACAAGCTGAGGGCAGGGGAGAACAATATCGCTGTCCAGGTCTTCCGCTGGTGCGATGGTAGCTGGCTGGAGGACCAAGACTTCATCCGCCTCTCGGGCATCTTCCGTGATGTCTACCTCTACGCCACGCCTAAGGTGCAGATACAGGATTTTCAGATCAACGCTTCTTTGCAGGATAATTACGTGGACGGTGACTTCAACACGACGGTCTGGGTGGATAATTTCTCCGGCGAACTTGCGGAGGGCTACAGTGTGGAACTGGGCTTGTATGATGCGGCGGGCAAGGAGGTCTTCACCCCTATCACGAAGCAGTTGGCGGAGATCCGTCCGAATGGTGGGGAGGTGGACGCCTCCTTCCAAGTGGATGTGAAAGCGCCTAACCGCTGGTCGGCCGAGACCCCTTCCCTCTATACGGTGGTCCTAGCCCTGAAGGATGCTGCTGGCAAGGTGGTGCAGTATGAAAGCAACAAGGCGGGCTTCCGCAAGGTGGAGCTGAAGAAGGGAGGCGACGGTATCACTCGCTTCCTGATCAATGGCCAGCCAATCAAGTTCAGAGGAGTGGACCGTCATGAGATTGACCCTGACCGTGGACGTGTGATGACCTACGAACGGATGGAGGAGGATGTGAAGTTGATGAAACGATTCAATATCAATGCGTTGCGCATGTCGCATTACCCGAACGACCCTCGCATGTATGATATCTGCGACCAATATGGTATCTACGTGATCGACGAGGCGAACGTGGAGTCGCATGGCGCCAACGACAAGCTGCCGAAGAGCAGTGACGACTGGCGCGGAGCCTGCGTGGAGCGTATGAACTCCATGGTGCAACGTGACAAGAACCATCCATGCGTCTGCCTCTGGTCGTTGGGCAATGAGGCGGGAAATGGTAACGTCTTCCGCTCCGAGCTGGACCAAGCGCACTATGCCGACCCGACCCGTCCGGTGCACTATGAGGGGGACTGGGACAATGCGGACGTGAACAGCTGGATGTACTTCGGACCAGGTGCCATTTGGGGTTATGATAACAATAACAAGCCGATCATGCTCTGCGAGTACGAGCATGCCATGGGTAATAGTGTGGGCGATCTGCAGGAGTATATGGACGCTTTCTACGCAAACCCACGCTCCTTTGGCGGGTTCATCTGGGACTTCATCGACCAAGGCTTGCGTCGCGGCAACTCCAACTATTTCAATTTCGGAGGCTTATGGGGCGACCAGCCGAACGATGATAACTTCTGCGCCAATGGTCTGGTATTCCCTGACCGTACCCCTCAGCCTGAAATCTATGAGGTGAAGTACCAATACCGTAACATCATCGTCAAGGAGGAGGATGCCGCCAAGGGGAAGGTGTCCATCGAGAGTAGATTTAACTTCGTGAATATCAAGGATGTGGTGGATGGTGTCTGGCGCATCCGTGAGGATGGTAAGGTCATCTTCAAGGGAGCTATCGACGCTTCTGATCTGGACATCGTTCCGTTGGGCAAGAAGAGTGTGACGCTGAACTTGCCGGCGGTGGGGACCAAGCCGGGCTCCGAGTATTACTTGGATCTGGATTTTGTCCTGAAGGAGAATACCGCTTGGGAGAAGAAGGGCTATAGCATCGCCATGGACCAGTTCCGCATGAAGATAGGGGACGAGACCACTCCACGCATCGCCATCTCTTCGTTGGAGGCTCAAGAGGTGTCGAAGGAGAATAATTCAGTTAAGATCACAGGAAAGGATTTCAGCGTGACCATAGACCTCTCGTATGGTGTCATCCGTGACTATTCATTGAACGGTGAGACGTTGATCAAGGATGGTCCGGTGCCTAATTTCTGGCGTGCGCCTATCGATAATGACAAGGGCAATGGCATGGAGAGACGCTGTTCCGCTTGGCGCTATGCGGGCCAAAAACGCTCGGTGAAGGGCGCCGATGTGAAGACGGTTTCCGACCGTGAGACGCAGGTCTCCTTCCAATTGGAGTTCCCTGAGGCTGGCTCTTCGCACATGAACCTGACCTACACCATCTATGGTAGCGGTGATGTCTTGGTGGATTATACCCTCTACCCGGACGGTTCACTTTCTGAGATTCCTAACGTGGGTACGCTCATCACGCTGCCTGGCGGGTTCGAGCGGGTGCGCTGGTACGGCCGTGGACCGGAGGAGAACTACATCGGACGTAACCGAGGTAGCTTCATGGGTGTCTATGCGACCACTGCGGACTCCATGACGATCCCTTACATGGAGATCGGTGAGACGGGCCAACGCACGGATGTGAAGTGGGCCACGATGACCAATGCAAACGGTGTGGGCCTGATGGTGGTGGGTTCCCCTCGCATGGAGTTCAGTGCGCAACACTATACGCCGCAGCAGTTGACGGACGTGAAACTGCCTTGGGACCTGAAGCGTGACGAGGATATCACCCTCCGCGTAGACCTGCATCAAATGGGCCTTGGCGGTGTGAACAGCTGGGGTGCGAAACCGATGGACGACTATATGCTTTTCCCTAAAAATCAGTATAGCCATAAGTTCCGTCTCTCACCTATCCGTCAGCAATTGAATGATCCGACCCGCCTTGCCAACTTAGGGTTCGGCAACCTGAAAATCGGTGACGAAGCCTTCGCCTATCCGGAGGATATCTACACGGGCGATGCCGAGCAGGACATCACGCTGACAAGGTGCGAGGAGATTTCCGTAGACTTCCCGAACGTGCCTACCCGCTACACGCTCTACGACCTGATGGGCAGACCTGTGGCAAGCTTCGTTGCTGCGAATGGGGTGGAGGTGCGCTCCTTGGCGAAGGAGGTGGTCTCGCTCTCTGGCGTCTATGTCGTCTGTTCCTTGGCGGACGGAATCTCCCACCGTGTAATGGTAACTAAATGATGCTTCAAATGGATGGATTATATTTTTTCAGAAGGGCATGTTGCCTGATACTCTTGGTGCTCGGCACGAGTGTGGCCTTCTCCAAGCCTCTGACGCTGTGGTACGATAAGGATGCGGGCGACTCCTTCACGGATGCGCTGCCGATAGGCAATGGCTACATGGGCGGATTGATCTACGGCGGTGTCGAGAAGGATTACATCGGGCTGAACGAGTCCACCGTATGGTCAGGCGGACCGGGTGACAACAACAAATCGGGTGCCGCCAACTACCTGAACGATGTGCGCTCCGCCTTGTTCTCAGGCAATTACGGGGCGGCGGAATCGCTCGTGAACGACCATATGATCGGTCCTGGTCCAGCCAGTTTCCAACCGGTTGGTAACCTAGTAATCAGCACCTCACATGCGTCCGCTACGGACTACTACCGTGAGTTGGACCTGTCCACCGCGATCGCCAAGACCCGATACGTGCATGATGGGGTGGAGTATACCCGTGAGTATTTCGCAAGCTATCCTGACCATGTGATTGTGGTCCGCCTCTCCTCCAATCGGAGTGGTAAGGTCTCCTTCAATGCGACGCTGACGACTCCCCATCGCTCGAACAACATGAAGGATGCGGAGAATATGTTGATCCAAAATGTCACGGTCAATGCGATTCAGTTCCAGAACCGCCTGATGATCTCTACGGATGGAGGCTCCTTCTCGGTGCGGAACGGTACGATAAGCGTCACGGATGCCAATAGCGCCACCCTGATCCTGACGACGGCCACCAATTTCAAGGCTTTCGACGATGTCTCCGGCGACCCGAACGCACTGGCGGAAGGCATCATGAACCAAGTATCAGGGAAAAGCTACGAGCAAATCCTGGCCGACCATTTGGCCGATTATCAAGCCTTGTTCAATCGTGTGCGCCTGAACGTGGGCGAAGCGGACGCCTCCTCGTCGAACGTCACGACGTGGCGCGTGCGGAACTTCAACACGACGGACGACCCGGACTTCGTCGAGCTCTATTACCAATTCGGACGTTACCTGCTCATCGCCTCTTCCCGCTCAGGCGGCCAACCGGCCAATCTGCAAGGCATTTGGAACAAGGATACGAACCCTATCTGGGGAAGCAAGTACACGACCAACATCAACTTGGAGATGAACTACTGGATGGCTGAATCCGCCAACCTTCCCGAGTGCGCCGTCCCTCTGATCGACAAGGTGAAGAGCATGGTGCCCCAAGGCGAGAAGACCGCGAAGGTGCATTGGGGCGTTTCGGAGGGTTGGGTGGAACACCATAACACGGACCTTTGGAACCGTTCCGCACCGATCGATGGCGCATGGGGCTTGTGGCCCTCCGGCGCAGGGTGGTTGAGCACCCATCTGTGGGAACATTACCTCTTCAACCCTTCCGACAAAGCCTTTCTGGCGGATGTCTATCCGACGATAAAAGGCGCCGCGCTCTTTTTCATGAACAGCATGGTGGAGGAGCCGGTCAGCGGACATGGCTACCTCGTCACGGCTCCAAGCGCATCGCCTGAGAATACCCATGGCCCTTACAACGTTTGCTTCGCACCTACAATGGACGTGCAGATCATCCGTGATGTGCTGAACTATACGGCGGAGGCTTCCGAGATATTAGGCGTGGACGAAGAGATGCGCGGGGCGATGAGACAGGCTGTGAAACGGTTGCCTCCCCATCAGATTGGGCAACATGGACAGCTGCAGGAGTGGTTCGAAGACTGGGATGACCCTCGGAGCGACCACCGCCATGTCTCACACCTCTACGGTATGTTCCCGAGCGCACAGATCACGACGGACGCCACACCCGAATTGGCGGAGGCGGCCAAGACGACGCTCAAGCAACGTGGCGACCTGGCCACCGGTTGGTCCCTCGCATGGAAAATCAACCTTTGGGCTCGCCTTCATGACGGTAACCATGCCTATGACCTGATCCGCATGCTCTTGACCACAGACCGCACGTACAATAACCTGTTCGACGCCCATCCGCCTTTCCAGATCGATGGGAACTTCGGCGCCGTGTCAGGCATCAACGAAATGCTTCTCCAAAGCCACAACGGAAGGCTGCAGATCCTTCCCGCATTGCCCAATAAATGGTCCAATGGCTATGTGAATGGCCTACGTGCCCGCGGAGGATTCCTCGTCGATTCCTTGGCTTGGCAGGATGGCAAGATGACGGCGCTCTCCATCGTGTCGCTGTGCGGAGGCACGTTGAACGTGGTGTGCGGAGTGAATGAGGTCTCTGTGCCGACGGAAGCGGGGAAGACCTACCTCTTCGACGGTAACCTGAAACTGATGAACCAACCCGTTGAGCCCGTGATGATCCCTGCAAGGATTGAGGCGGAAGATTATGCCTCCATGTCTGGTGTGCAGATCGAGCCCGATAAGGATGGAGTGCCTAACTTAGGATGGATCAATGACGGGGATTGGTCGAAATACTGGATCCTTGTGCCGAAGACGGGCCAATACAAGTTCCTGGCCAGTGTCGCCTCCGAGGCTGACGAGCCAAGCACCATTGTCGTGAACGATTCCGTGGGCAATGAGTTGGGGGTACTTACGGTGGACGTCGATCGCACGGATGGCTGGAACGATTGGTACGTGGCGGAGTCCGCCTTGAACCTGAAGCAAGGAGTGCAGGAACTGACCTTCACCTATAAGGGCGAGAGCACTTTCCTGATGAACGTGGATTGGTTTGAGTTGGATGGTGACACGACGGGCACAGTCTCTGGGATAGGAAAACTCCCTGCCGATGCGTGGGTGAAGATTCTTTCCGCGACAAAGGGTCGCATCACGCTTTCCATCGCCGCTACGGACAAGGGAACGAACCGTGTCGAGCTATATGACCTGAATGGCAAGCTCTTGGAGCGACATGCAGTCAGCGATTCTCCATGCCTCGTTCGCCTAGGAGAGAAGAAAAGACTGGCGAAGGGCACGTATGTGGTTGTCGCCGGCAATGAGGCGGAGCGACTCTCTTTTAGGGTGATGATGAAGGATTGATGTGAATTTATAAACTTGGGAAACCTATTACTGCGGGGCTGTCACATCCTGACAACCCCGCATTTGTTTGATTTATTCTTTTCTCACTCTTTTTTATGGTGTAAATATTTTTTTATCCGACTATTATTCTTAAATTCGCTAAGAGTTTGAATATATTAACTTTTAAAATATTAAGTAATATGGGAAAGTTTGTAATTTCTAAGGCGAAAAATGGTGTGATGTTCAACTTGAAGGCAGGAAATGGTGAGATTATCGCTACATCTGAGGTGTATTCATCTTTGTCTTCATGCAAGTCAGGTATCGCTAGTGTTCAGAAAAACAGTCAGGTGGCTAAGGTAGAGGACCAAACCGTAGAGGGATTCGCTACAGAGAAAAACCCTAAGTTCGAGGTTTACAAGGACAAGAAGGGTGAGTTCCGTTTCCGCTTGAAAGCAGGCAATGGTGAGGTCATCGCTACAGGCGAGAGCTATAAGGCTAAGGCTAGCTGCTTGAATGGTATCGAGTCCATCAGGAAGAATGCCGCTGACGCTGATATCGTTGATAATAGCGCGGAATAATTCATAGCCCAATATAAACAAAAAAGGCGGTTCGTTCGAATCGCCTTTTTTTGTGTCTAGAAGCAGAAATTGTAGGAAACCGTCAGGTTAACTCCCACGTCCATGCTTGTTTCCTTATCCTCCGTCGACTTTATTTTTTGGTCATTGCGTTTTGTTTGTTGTCTGACATTCTCAACGATAGGGATGACTAGGGCTATTCCCACCTTCCTCACTCTCACACCCACCTCGGGACGTATATAGAGGCCTTTCATCCTGCATTGATACTGGGATGTGTTGAATATCAATCCTTCCTCCCCGTCTTGGTATACGTCGTAATCTTCTTTCTCTTCCCCGATTATGCCGAAACAATAGCCCGCCTTTAATCCGAAGTAGGGAGAAACTTTTTTGTCGGACGCATAGAAACGGATGTCACCGTATACAGGTACGGAAAGGTAAAAATCGTCAAAGAAATCATTGCTTTTGAGCCTATATCCCACACCGCATCCATAGTACAGATGCGCATTCTGTTGATATCCGAAATTGAGGGAAAGTCCGCTGGCAAACGATATGTACCTATCGTCTGAACTCCAATTCTTTGCCACATTTATGCCCCACGTGGACCTTTCGATCTGTATTTTAAAACCGTTGGGATAGTATGTGGAGTCGGAAGATACCTCTCCTGCATACGCATTCACCGTAAACAATGCGGAGAGTAAGATTAGGATTCTTTTCTTCATGACCTTTTTGTTTTAAATCGTTCCTTCATTATAGAATACCAACTTGTTGTCTTCTATGCGGAAACCCATATGGATGTTCCAATCCTCACTTAGCTTGTCTGATTTATCCATGTCGTTCTGGAAAATGTTCATCAACAGATTGGAGATCTCCTCGCTATAAGGGACGTTGTCGACGGGGAACTTGATGTCTTTTATTTCGCGCTGTTCCGTGACGACAAACGAGAAGGAATTGGCGTATTTATACTCGAAGGTGTCAAGTGCGATCGGATCCGCTACAATGTCATTCTGGTTCAGTTTGTTGATGATATGGAAGAGAAGCGAGTCTCTTTCCTGTTCCTTTTCATCCGTACGAACTTCCACATCTCCTTCCTCTTCTTCACACGAAGCGAGCAATGTGCCACTTGTTAACCCGGCAAGCGAGAGTCCCGCGATGGTGATGATCTTGCCTATCTTTTTCTTCCTTTCGAGCTCATTCTCCAGATAGCGCACCTCCGCCTCACATTTCGGACAGGTGCCTTTGCACTCGCCCTTGTAGGTGCATTCGTCCGTCACTAACCTGATATCGTTCTCTAAAGCGATTTTCTTCCTGATCTCCCGTAGATATTTACATTTCTCTTTTCCTAACATGGCAAATATTTTTTTTACTGATTCTGAATGATTCATTCCCTTGAGAAATGAATCCGTATCTATCCGCAAATATAGTTTATTTTATGTGATTATTATATTCTTGTTTGATAATTACAATTCGAATCCAAAAATCCCAGTGATGAATTCATGGAAATCATTCTTGCGGATTTATATAAGCAGGAAGGCGATTCGTCTGAACCGCCTTCCCCGTTTGTTATAGATTGAAGTTGAAGGATATCGTCAGGTGGACACCCAAATCCATGCTCTTTTCCTTTTTTGTCTCAGTGCTGTTGTTCTTGCTGTAAAAGATTTCCGTAGTTCTGCAATTCTCTGATATCGGAATGCTAAGGCCTAAACCTAATCTTCTGATGAGGAATCCGATCTCTGGTTCGATGTGTAATCCCTGAAGTTTGTAACTGTTGTTGTATTCTTTGTAATACCACATGCCGTCTTCCGCCATGTATACGCCACCGTATTGGCTCTCTTTGCCCTTGAGACTGACTCCGTAGCCGATCTTTGCCCCGAAGTATGGAGTCGCTTTCCCCTGGGGGATATATGTCCGGATTTCAGCGTAGATCGGAAGGGTGAGGTATGTCAGATCGATTTCGTTGAGTCTTTGCCTGAATTCGACGCCCAATCCATAGTATAGCCGCTCGCTGTGTTGGTATCCGAAGTTGACGCCAAAACCATGGGCGAAGGCTAGCTCCAGTTTGTCCGAGAAACTGTCGCTGTAGTCTCCTTCCGCGAAATCCAGGTTCTTGGTTGAGATCGGTCCGAATGTGAGCCTTTCAATCCTTAGTTTCAATCCCTTTTCGAGGTTAGGGTTCTCGCTCGTCTCTCCTTCCGCATATAGATTCATGGCGAACATGATGGAGAGTAAAATTAATGCTTTTTTCATCTTGTTTTTATTTATTAATGATATTATACTTTTCTGAATTTGTGATAGTTGCAAGTTTATTTCCCTTATTCCACATGTGTTTTGCATGCTCTTGGAGCTAGGGTTGTATCTCCCAGCTCATCTAGGCTGTCTGCATTGGTTGACAGGTCGATGGGTAGCACTTCTCCTTCATTCATGCCTTCCCCGATAGAGTCTCTATCTTCCGCGATGGTGTAATCTTTTTGGTCGGCTTTTCCCGGCGGCACACACGAGGCGAGTAAAGAACTGCAGGCTATTCCTGCGAGTGATAGCCCGACGAGGGTGACGATCTTGCCCTTCTTTTGCCTTTTGTCAAGCTCCGACTCCAGATAGCGCACTTCCGCCTCACACCTCGGACAAGTGCCCGTGCACTCCCCCTTGTAGGTGCATTCCTCCGTCACTAATCGGATATTGTTCTCCTTAGCGATCCGCTTCCTGATCTCCCGTAGATATTTACATTTCTCTTTCCCTATCCCTATCATAGTCCATGGAGATTGGTGGTTGATTAATTGTCTATTATTATCATTATTTACAAATATTTTACAAAAATAATGAATTAATTGTAATTTCAACTAAAATTCACAAATCAAAATTCATAATTCAAAATTAAAAATCGTACCTTTGCACACGATAAATCAAAGGGGTGCCAACGTACGATTGGCTGAGATCATACCCTCAGACCTGATGCAGATCATGCTGCCGTAGGGATTGAAAATCAATTGTATCCATCTTGGTTTCTCCTTGTGATTTATTTCTGTTCTAACTTAATGGAGGATAAGAAATGAATGTATTTGTGAATTCGAAGGAGACTTCCACTGAATCCAAAACGATTTTAGAGTTGGCGAACGAGTTGTCGCTGCCCGAGAAGGGGGTGGCGGTGGCGGTTGATAACAAGATCGTCCCTCGTGCGGAATGGGCGGATTCCCCGCTGAAGGAGGGGGCCCAGATCGTCATCATCAAGGCTGCCTGCGGCGGTTAACCCACTCATCTGACCGCTATGAATAAGCAAGAAATGTTACAGGAGAATGTGCGGATGCAGTTCATCTCGCACTTCACGGAGCGATACTCCTACTTGGACTCCATCACCATGGCCTTGGAGGGCGGTTGCCGTTGGGTGCAACTGCGCATGAAGGATGCCTTGGACGAGGAGATCCTGCCTATCGCCTTGGAGGTGAAGAAACTCTGTGCGGAGAAGAACGCCACCTTCATCATCGACGACCATGTGGAGATGGTGAAGCGGGTGGGGGCGGATGGTGTACACCTCGGCAAGAAGGATATGCCGGTGGCGGAGGCCCGTGGCATCTTGGGCGACGGCTTTATCATCGGTGGAACCGCCAACACCTTCGAGGATGTCTCGTCGCATGCCTCGTCGGGTGCGGATTACATCGGATGCGGTCCCTTCCGGTTCACGACCACCAAGAAGAACCTCTCCCCGGTACTGGGGTTGGAGGGCTACACCTCTATCGTGGAGAAGATGAGGGATGCGGATATCCGCCTGCCTATCGTGGCCATCGGGGGCATCGAGGCGGATGATATCCCCGCGATACTGCGGACGGGCGTCTCGGGCATAGCCTTGTCGGGCACGGTCTTGAGGGCGCAAAACCCGGTCGAGGAGATGCGCAAACTGATGGATTTGATGAAATGAATAAATGAATAAAAATTAATTATAACACTTATGGATAAATTAGTAATCGCAGGAAAAGAGTTCAACTCCCGCCTATTCTTGGGTACGGGTAAGTTTGATTCTAACCGCTTGATGGAGGCTTCCATCAAGGCTTCCGGAACGGAGATGGTGACGGTGGCCATGAAACGTATCGAGTTGGAGGACAAGGAGGATGATATGTTGAAGCATATCGTGAGCCAAAACATACAGTTGTTGCCTAACACGTCGGGCGTGCGTGACGCTGAAGAGGCGGTTTTCGCCGCACAGATGGCGCGTGAGGCTTTCGGCACGAACTGGCTGAAGCTGGAGATCCACCCGGACCCTCGCTATCTGTTGCCTGACTCGATCGAGACGCTGAAGGCTACGGAGAAACTGGTGAAACTGGGCTTCGTCGTTTTGCCTTACTGCCAGGCTGACCCTACGCTCTGCAAGCGTTTGGAGGAGGCGGGCGCCGCTACCGTGATGCCTTTGGGCGCACCGATCGGTACGAACAAGGGGTTGCGCACGAAGGATTTCCTCCGCATCATCATCGAACAAGCGAACGTCCCTGTTGTGGTGGACGCTGGTATCGGTGCGCCAAGCCATGCGGCTGAGGCGATGGAGATGGGCGCATCCGCCTGCCTGGTGAACACGGCGATCGCGGTGGCGGGTGACCCTGTGGCGATGGCTGTCGCCTTCAAACAGGCTGTCGAGGCGGGCAGAATGGCTTACGAGGCTGGTCTGGGCACGCAAGCGGATAATTTTGTGGCGGAGGCTTCTTCGCCGTTGACTTCATTCTTAAACTAATCATTATGAGCCAAAAAATAGTTTTCCCACGTTCCGAAAAAGTTTATTTGAAGGGTACATTGTTCCCTGACATCCGTGTCGGGATGCGCCAAGTGGAGCAGGTGCCTACTACGAGTATCGTGGACGGAGAGAAGGTGCACACCGAGAACCCGAAGGTCATGATCTATGACACGAGCGGTCCGTTCAGCGATCCGAACATCGAAATTGACCTGAAGAAGGGCTTGCCTCGCATGCGTGAGCCTTGGATCACCCGTAGGGACGATGTGGAGCAACTCCCTGAAATCACCTCCGAATATGGTCGTATGCGCCGTGACGACAAGAGTCTCGACCACCTCCGTTTCGAGCACATCGCTCTGCCTTACCGTGCCAAGAAGGGTAAATGCATCACCCAAATGGCTTACGCGAAGGCGGGTATCATCACGCCTGAGATGGAGTATGTATCCATCCGTGAGAACATGAACTGCAAGGAGTTGGGCATCGAGACGCACATCACGCCTGAGTTCGTGCGTGACGAGATCGCCGCAGGCCGTGCCGTGCTTCCCGCGAATATCAACCACCCTGAGTCTGAGCCGATGATCATCGGACGGAACTTCTTGGTGAAGATCAATACGAATATCGGTAACTCCGCCACTACCTCCAGCATCGACGAGGAGGTGGAGAAGTCTGTGTGGAGCTGCAAGTGGGGCGGTGACACGCTGATGGACCTCTCCACGGGAGCTAATATCCACGAGACCCGCGAATGGATCATCCGCAACTGCCCTGTGCCGGTGGGCACGGTGCCTATCTACCAGGCGTTGGAGAAGGTGGACGGCAAGGTGGAGGACCTCACGTGGGAGATCTACAAGGATACGCTCATCGAACAGTGTGAGCAGGGTGTGGACTACTTCACTATTCATGCGGGTATCCGCAAGAAGAATGTGCATTTGGCGGATAAGCGCCTTTGCGGCATCGTCAGCCGTGGCGGTAGCATCATGAGCAAGTGGTGCTTGGTGCACGACCAGGAGAGCTTCCTCTACGAGCATTTCGATGAGATATGTGACATCCTGGCGCAATATGACGTGGCGGTCTCCTTGGGCGACGGCTTGCGTCCTGGCTGCACCGCAGACGCGAACGACGAGGCACAGTTCGCCGAACTGGACACGCTGGGTGAGTTGGTGCTCCGCGCATGGGACAAGAACGTGCAGGCCTTCATCGAGGGCCCTGGACACGTGCCTATGCACAAGATCAAGGAGAACATGGAACGCCAGATCGAGAAGTGCCACAACGCACCGTTCTACACGCTCGGTCCTTTGGTGACGGACATCGCTCCGGGCTATGACCATATCACCTCCGCCATCGGTGCGGCGCAAATCGGCTGGCTGGGTACGGCCATGCTTTGCTACGTGACACCGAAGGAGCATCTCGCCTTGCCGGACAAGGAGGATGTGCGTGTGGGCGTGGTGACCTATAAAATCGCGGCTCATGCGGCTGACCTCGCGAAGGGACACCCGGGCGCACAGGTGCGTGACAACGCATTGAGCAAGGCTCGCTACGACTTCCGCTGGAAGGATCAGTTCGACTTGTCGCTGGACCCTGAGCGTGCGCAGTCTTATTTCCACAAAGGGAAACATCTGGACGGTGAATATTGCACCATGTGCGGACCGAACTTCTGCGCCATGAGACTTAGTCATGACCTCAAAAAGAAATAATTCATAACTCAAAATTCAAAATTCTCATAGGAGATGTTTTCAGACGAATTAGCTAAAATAGATTGGGACGAGACCACCGCAAAGATCATGTCGAAGACGGATGCTGATGTGCGTCGCGCCTTGTCGAAGGAACACTGTGACGTGGAGGATTTCATGGCGATGATTTCGCCTGCCGCCGCGCCTTATTTGGAGACGATGGCCCGTCTCAGCAAGAAATATACGGAAGAACGCTTCGGCAAGACCATATCGATGTTCATTCCGCTCTATATCACCAATTCATGCACTAACTCGTGCGTCTATTGCGGATTCCACATCAGCAACCCGATGGCGCGCACCATCCTGACCATCGATCAGTGTGAGGATGAATACAAGGCGATCAAGAAGCTGGGTCCTTTCGAGAACCTGCTGATCGTGACGGGTGAGAACCCTGCCAAGGCGGGTGTTCCTTACATCGCTAAGGCATTGGACGTCGCCAAGAAATATTTCTCCAACCTGAAGATCGAGGTGATGCCGCTGAGCACGGAGGAGTATGAGGAGCTGACCCGACACGGCATGAACGGTGTGATATGCTTCCAGGAGACCTATCATCGGGCCAACTACAATATCTACCACCCGAAGGGCATGAAGTCTAAGTTCGAGTGGCGCTGCAACGGCTTCGACCGTATGGGCCAGGCGGGTGTACACTCCATCGGTATGGGTGTCCTGATCGGCTTGGAGAAGGAGTGGCGCACCGACATCACCATGATGGCTTACCATCTGCGTTACCTGCAGAAACACTATTGGAAGACTAAATACAGCGTGAACTTCCCACGCATGCGCCCCGCCGAGAATGGTGGATTCCAACCGAATGTGATCATGTCCGACAAGGAATTGGCGCAGGTGACCTTCGCCATGCGCATCTTCGACCACGACGTGGACATCTCTTACTCCACCCGTGAACCTGCCATCATCCGTGACAATATGGCTTGCCTAGGCGTCACGACCATGAGTGCGGAGAGCAAGACGGAGCCGGGCGGTTACTACACCTATCCGCAGGCGTTGGAGCAGTTCCATGTGAACGATGACCGTACGGCAGTGGAGATCAACGCCCGCCTGAAGGAACTGGGCAGGGAACCGGTCTGGAAGGATTGGGACAGCAGCTTCGATGAACTGAAAATCGTCAAAGCGGGATAGTATGGACTGGAGAGAACGCTACCACCGCCAGATGCTTTTGCCTGAGATGGGCGAAGCGGGGCAAGTGAAACTGCACAACGCGCGTGTCCTCCTCGTGGGTGTGGGAGGCCTGGGTTCTCCCATCGCCACCTATCTGACGGGTGCGGGTGTGGGTACCATCGGACTGATGGACGATGATGTGGTGAGCGTCACGAACCTCCACCGACAAGTGCTCTACACGGAAGAGGAGGTGGGGCTGAGCAAGGTGGAATGCGCCGTGAAGCGACTTTCCTCCCAGAACAGCGATGTGAAGCTGGTCCCTTACGCTTGCCGCCTGACGGAGGAGAATGCGGCGGAGATCATCCGTGATTATGACATGGTGGTGGACGGTTGCGATAATTTCGCCTCCCGCTACGTTATCGACGCAGTCTGCCGGGCGCAGAAAAAACCGTACGTCTATGGCTCGATACAGGGCTTGGCGGGCCAAGTCTGCGTGTTCGGGGTGGGGAAGAGTCCCAAGTATTACACCGACCTCTATCCGAAGGAGGAGACGAAGGACTACACGCCTTCGAAGGCGGTGTTTGGCGTGACCCCGGCGATTGTGGGCAGTGTGGAGGCGAATCAAGTGTTACAGCTGATCACAGGAATCGGAACCCCTTTGGTCAATCGTCTATGGACCATCGATTTATACACGATGGAAAGCCATGTGTTTGATTTGTAAATAATTATATCGTTTAGGCATGAAACTGATTGTGATCACCTATCCCACGTTTTTCCAAGGCGAAGCGCAGTGTGTGGACGCTCTCTTCAGGAACGGATTGGAGTACCTTCATCTCCGCAAGCCGGAGGCGGATGTGCGTGCGTACGAGACCTTTCTGAAGCAGGTGGAGCCGCAATACTACCCACGTATCGTTTTGCATGACCATTTCGAACTGGCGGAGCAATATGGGTTGAAGGGGGTGCATCTCAATCAGCGGAATCCCTATCCGCCAGAGAAGTGGGAGGGGCATATCTCCCGCTCCTGCCATAGCTTGGAGGAGGTGGTCGCCCATAAGCCACAATGCGACTATCTCTTCCTCAGTCCGATCTTCGACAGCATCTCCAAGCAAGGATACGGACCATCCCTCTCGGCGGATATGTTGCGCAAGGCAAAGGAGGAGGGAATCATCGACGACAAAGTGATTGCCCTAGGCGGAATGTCGGTGGAGCGTCTCCCGCTCGTGCGGAGTTGGGGATTCGGTGGCGTGGCGTTCTTAGGGGATGTGTGGAATCCGTTCATTGAAGAGGGAATCGTCCATGGAGTGGAGCATTTTGTATCCCTGGAAAGTACAGTGGGAAATGATTGAAAATTTCTGATGCATTCATTCGTGCCTCTGGAATAATAAATATTAAATGGTAAATAGTAATTGCAATATGCCTAATGCGGTAGATGAAACCTCCGTGGGAAATTAAAATTTTTTATGCCTGTTTTTTTGAATTCTGTGATCTATTTCTTATATTTGAACATGTGTGATATGTGGAGATGCGTGTGTATGTGATTTTATGAATATATGAACATTTAATTTTTTTATTATGGAACACTTGTCAATAATTGGCGGTCGCCTTCTCGGGAAGAAGAGCGTCGCGGGATTTCTTTTAGGGTTATTGGGGCTTTGTTGCCCGTTTTCGCTTTCTGCGGAGAAATTGGACACCACCTTTGTGTTGGATATAGACATGACGATAGACACTACGCCGTGCTATCAGATTCATTATGATAAAAATGGCATTGTTACTTCGTTCCGTACGATTAATGATGACAATAATTTAGGATATGATCGTATCAATATAGGCCGTGTCACTGATGAAAATGGCTCGTTCCAAAAACAACTTCTGTATTTGCATCTCGATCGTTTCGACAGATGGAGAGAAATAGAGGATTTTTCAGACCTTACCACGATATTAGAAGATATACAATATTATCACGAAGTGACGAGGTATAATTATCAATTTTATCCCAATGGCATGCTGAAAAGAATAGATGTTCAATTTGAGAATGCAGATCGGGACTCGGTTTATTATTGTTTTTCCCCTGATGGTTATTTGAGCAAGATTAAGGGGTATATATTCTATGGCACTGAAAAGGAAGGCTGTTGCCACCCACTGGAAGTTGAACATTTTTATAATATTGAAAAATTGTTTGACTCCTATGGACATCTCACGTCTTTGATAGAATATGAAAATGATGATCATAATCATTATAATGATGACTATTACGAATATACCTATGGTCAGAATGGCAACTTGATTTCAACAACGAGTACTAAATATTTGGATTCTGAACAATATTATTATGAACAGAATCGGTTGGTTAAATCCATTTCCTATTATAAGGATGGATCGGTTCGGGATAGTACCTTGTACTTATATGGAGAATATCCCCATGTATATGAGTCCTATTTGTTGTCATTGGAATTTAAAGTGAACTCGACCTTCCAATCTGTCGATTCATTCAGCTATGATAAATATGAGTATGACTTTTCCGACTCATTGTTCTACACAAAAGACTTCTATAGATATTATACGAATTACACAACAAGTGAAGGCGCAAGTGTCAACGAGTCCTATGATCTCAAAACAAATATAATGACGTTGACGGTGTTTGGTGCGGATTATGGCTGTAATCCAAGCAATAAGCATGTCTATCGAATAAAGCATAAGAAACCAGAATCATATCTGACAGAACTTAAAATCGATAATATGATTATCGATTCTTTTTCGATGGGGAAATACTTGTATGATCTTTCGGGTTTTTACCATTACGACTTTTATTCTAAAGATAGAATGGATCTATTGCGATCGCCTTCCGTGTTTGAAATGTCTTTGTCGGATTTGAGGTCAATCAGTTGGAGTACATCTCCTGAGGCGGTTGTCGAAACTTCTTATGATGGATTAACAGGAGTGGCATCAATTAAAGTTATAGGGGCTGATTTCAAATTTGATTCCACCAATTACCATGTTTACAGTTTTTTGACGAGGAAAATCGATTCGGTTTTTTTGACGGAACTAAAGGTTAATCGTAAGGAAATTAAAGATTTCTCTCCACGCAAATATGAATATGAATCGATTGGCGAACCTATTGGCACAAATCCCCCTGGTTCTGCTATCAATTATTCAATACTTGATTATATATATGATAATCATTTTATTTATGAGAAGATATACTCCGATTCACTACATACATGTACTATTAACCTCCAACTTAAAGGAGATGAAAATGTTAGTTCGAGTTATAGTATTTTATTCCGTCCATACATTAAATCCATGTCAATGAACGAAAAACCTATTCCTGAATTCTCGGCGGATAGATTTGATTATGTAATAGATGAGGAATATTCTCCGGATAATTTTAAATATGAGATTGATCGTTATACGTCTGGAGGACAATGCGTCAAGGAATCGTTTGATAATACGACAGGTGTCCTTACCCTAACGGCACGCTACGAAACGGGTGATACCACACTGAAAACGGTCTACAAAATCCAATTCCTCCCTTCAGACGGTGTCTCTGATGTCTTAGGCGAACATATCACCCTCTATACTGTGGACAAGACCATCTGTGTCGATGGGGCTGAGGAGCCTGTCTACGTGTATGATTTAATGGGGGTACTGTTGGGCACCGGCAAGGGCGACGAGGTGCGTATTCCTATGAAAATGGCGGGTGTCTATGTGGTCCGCATCGGTGGTCGGGCGGTGAAAGCTCTAGTGGAGTAACTTGATCCTCAATAAGTTCATATTCTCTATACATAGACAAGGGCGAAGCAGATATCATTCCGCTTCGCCCTTGCGTTTTTATCACTGGCTTGGACGTATAGTTTCAGAAGTCTTCGACTAAGGTAGACAGCATTCCTTTGCTCTTAATTTTAGACAAATACTTTTTGGCCATTTTAACATCGCCACGACTCTTATACAATAAACCTATCATATAATAGTTCGTATCAGCGTCAGCTAAAATATCGAATCCCCTATCTTTAAAATAGTCAAAATTTTCTCTCCCTCCCCACCGCATAAGCTCTTTGTCGGTCGGGTTATGATCAAATATCGTTTCAAGTTTTGCCATATCTAGTCAGATGTTCTCTCGCTTATTTGCGCACGATAGCGTCCGCCAATGCTTCCAACTGTGGTTTGTCCGCCTCTTTCATGCGGCTCTTTATCGTCACGACTGGCTCCACGATCTCCACAGCCTTCATCTTCTCCAACATCTCACGCATGATGCGTGCCGCCTGAGGTGCCCATGTGCCGTTCTCGATCAGACCCACACGACGACGCTGGTATCCTTTGATGGAGAGCTTGTGCAGGAAGTTGTGCATAGGAGGGAAGATTCCTCCGTCATAGGTGGCACAGGCCAATACCATGGATTCCATCCTAAACGCGTCTTCCACAGCCTCTGCGACATCATCACGGCTCAAGTCGGTGATGGCCACCTTAGTGGCTCCTTTTGCGCTTAGAGAGGCTGCGATCGCCTCTGCGGCCGCACGTGTGCCTCCGTGGATGGATGCGTATGCGACCAACACACCTCCCGGTGTCTCCACATCGTACTTGCACCAGATGGAGTAGAGACGGATAGCCTCCGCCAACAGCTCGTTCTCAAGGACTGGTCCGTGCAGCGGGCAAATCTTCTCGATGGCTAACGTGGATGCCTTGCGCAATAGGGCGTCCACTTGCGCTCCGTATTTGCCGCAGATGTTGAAGTAATACCTGCGGGCCTCGCATGCCCAATCGTCCGGATCAGCGCCATAGACGCCGAACTTGCCGAATCCGTCCGCCGAGAAGAGCGTTTTCTCGCTCTCCAGATAGGTAACGATCACCTCTGGCCAGTGTACCATAGGTGCGGTGAAGAAGCGAAGCGTGTTGTTGCCTAATGAAAGGGTGTCGCCTTCGCCCACGGCCTTCGTCGTGAAGCTCTTTCCTTCGAAGAACTGGCCCATGAATTGGATGGCTTTGGCGCTTGCCACGATGGTCACGTTAGGGTATGCCTCCACCAATGCGGCGATGGAACCGCTGTGGTCAGGCTCCATGTGTTGCACGATGAGGTATTGGGGCGTTCTTCGCGCCAACGCTTTCTTGACGTTCTCCAACCATTCGCTGGTCTTGCGGGTATCCACCGTGTCCATAATGGCAATTTGCTGGTCTTCAATAAGGTAGGAGTTGTAGCACATTCCTTCCGGAACAATGTATTGACTTTCGAACAAGTCTATATCAGGGTCATCCACCCCGATGTATTTCACACTTGACATAATGATAAGTTTTGCTTTGTTATTTCTTCTGTTTTCTAGACTTCAAACTTAGTGATTTTTGTGGAATCGGCAAAATTAGACTTTAGATTTTAGATTTTAGACGCTAGCGTCTAAAAAGGGAATCCCGAATCATTCGGAATTCCCTTGCCCATTAGATATCTATGTCAGAATATAGATTAATTACCCATCTCGGAGATGAATTTAATCCTGACGAGTCTGATTTCCTCTTCCGTGTAATCATTTTCACCCAGTTCCTTCAGAGCGTCCTCCACATCTTCGGATTCCGCCTCCTTGAAGTAGTCGAACACCTCTTCGATACGGTCCTCATCCATAATCTGAACGAGGAAGTAGTCGATGTTGATTTTCGTGCCGGAATTGACGATGGCCTCGATTTCGTCCAGCAGTTCGTCGAAGTCCAGACCTTTCGATTCCGCGATGTCATCCAATGCGATTTTACGGTCTATGGCTTGGATGATGGAGACCTTCAGTTTAGACTTATTGGCCACGGAACGTACGCGGAGGTCCTCCGGACGTTCTATTTCATTCTCTTGGACATGTTTCTTGATGAGTTGGACAAACTCCTCGCCGAAACGTTTCGCCTTACCAGCGCCCACACCAGGGATGTTTTGAAGCTCCTCGATGGTGATAGGGTAGGTGGTGGCCATCGCCTCTAACGAAGGATCCTGGAAAATGACGAATGGTGGCAGTCCCAATTTCTTGGATAGATTCTTGCGCAGGTCCTTCAGCATGGAGAATAGGGCGGGATCCGCACAACAGGAGGCACCACCTTTCAGTTGGATATCCACCTCTTCCACTTCCTCCTCCTCTTCGCTGACGATTTCGAACGATTTAGGTTTTTTGAGGAATGCCTTCCCCTCAGGAGTGAGTTTCAGAATGCCGTAGTTCTCGATGTCTTTTGTGATATAACCGCATATCATCGCTTTTTGTATCACATTCTGCCACGTTCTTTCACTCTCATCCTTGCCTTCGCCAAACGTGTCGATTTCTTCGTCATGGCCATAGGATTTGACTTCCGACGTCTCGTTCCCCATAATGACGTCGATCACATGCTCCGTTTTAAACTTTTCATTCAACGCTATGATCGTCTCCAGAACGGTACATAGCAACTCTTTCGCTTCCACTTGTTTTTTCGGATTTAAACAATTATCACAATTTCCACAATTTTCCTCGGAGTATTCCTCTCCGAAGTAGTGTAATAATACTTTTCTTCTACAAACTACGCTTTCCGCATAAGCTGCCGTCTCCAAGAGCAGTTGTTTGCCGATCTCCTGCTCTGCGATAGGCTTGCCTTGCATGAATTTCTCCAGTTTCTGCAAGTCGCTGTTGGAGTAGAAGGCGATGCAACGGCCTTCACCGCCGTCACGGCCGGCCCTTCCCGTCTCTTGGTAGTAGCCTTCCAAGCTCTTCGGTATGTCGTAATGGATGACGAATCGCACGTCAGGTTTATCGATACCCATACCGAATGCGATGGTGGCCACGATGACCTGCACCTTCTCCATCAGGAAGCAGTCTTGGTTGCCTGAACGCGTCGCGCTATCCATGCCCGCATGGTATGCCAAGGCATTGATGCCGTTCACGCGCAGCGTCTCCGCCAACTCCTCCACCTTTTTGCGGCTGAGGCAGTAGATGATGCCTGACTTGCCCTCCTGGCTTCGGATGAACTTGATGATCTCCTTGTCGATATCGTCCCTCTTTGGTCTCACCTCGTAGTATAGGTTCGGACGGTTGAACGACGATTTGAACACCGTGGCTTCCGTGATGCCGAGGCTTTTCTGTATGTCGTGTTGCACCTTAGGGGTGGCCGTCGCTGTCAATGCGATGACGGCGACCTTTTGCCCTATCTCATTGATTATCGGACGGATTCTTCTATATTCCGGTCTGAAGTCGTGTCCCCATTCCGAGATGCAATGCGCCTCGTCGATGGCGAAGAAAGAGATCTTCACCTGCCTGAGGAATTCCACGTTCTCCTCCTTGGTTAACGACTCCGGAGCCACATATAGTAATTTTGTCCTACCCTCCAGAATGTCCGTCTTCACATTGTCTATCGCCGCCTTGTTGAGGGACGAGTTGATGAAATGTGCGATGCCATCCTCTTCGCTGAAGTTCCTCATCGCGTCCACTTGATTCTTCATCAGCGCGATGAGCGGAGAAATCACAATTGCAGTGCCTTCCATCATTAATGACGGCAACTGATAGCATAATGACTTGCCGCCACCCGTCGGCATGAGGACAAAGGTGTCCTTACCCGCCAAAAGGTTGGTGATAATCGCCTCTTGGTTCCCCTTGAAGGAATCAAAACCAAAATGCAATTTCAGTTGTTTTGCCAATTCATTGTCTTTCATAATCGGAACACAATTAATCGTTAAAATCTACCCTTGGACAGAGGTCTGTCCCGTATATCAAGGGTGGCGTGCAATTGTAGGCGCAAATGTATATTACAGTACGTTAATTGGCATCATAAAAATGTTAAATTTTATCATGCCACCCTCAATTTCTCTATATTGGCGCTCTGGATCTTCGATTCAGCGTACGCTTTGGTGATGCTGACCTTCTTCTTTCCAGAGGAGGGGATCTCGAACATCACGTCCAACATGATGGTCTCCACGATGGATCGGAGCCCTCTCGCCCCGAGCTTGAACTCTACCGCTTTGTCCACGATATATTCCAGCACATCTTCGTCGAACGTGAGCTTCACGTCGTCCATATCAAACATCTTGACGTATTGTTTGATGATGGAGTTCTTCGGCTCTGTCAGGATGGAACGCAACGCCTGGCGGTCCAGTTGGTTGAGGTGACAGAGCAACGGCAACCTGCCTATGATTTCCGGAATGAGACCGAAGGATTTCAGGTCTTGCGGGGAGACGTACTGCAGTATGTTCTCCATGTCCACAACTCCCTGCCTTTTCGCCGCGGCGTAACCCACCACCTTGGTGTTGAGCCTGTGGGCTATCTTGTGCTCTATGCCGTCGAACGCTCCTCCGCAGATGAAGAGGATGTTTTTCGTGTCCACCGGTATCATCTTCTGGTCCGGATGCTTGCGGCCTCCTTGCGGCGGCACGTTCACAATGGATCCTTCCAATAACTTGAGCAAACCTTGCTGGACACCCTCTCCGCTCACATCCCTCGTGATGGAAGGATTGTCTCCCTTGCGGGCGATCTTGTCTATCTCATCGATGAAGACGATGCCTCGTTCGGCCGCCTTGACGTCGTAGTCCGACGCTTGGAGCAATCGGGTGAGTATGCTCTCGATATCCTCGCCCACATATCCCGCTTCCGTCAAAACAGTGGCGTCCACGATTGCGAATGGTACCTTCAGAAGTTTTGCGATGGTCTTCGCAAGCAAAGTCTTCCCCGTTCCCGTCGCTCCAACCATGATGATGTTAGATTTTTCAATCTCAACACCCTCGTCGTCCTTAGGCTGCATGAGCCTCTTGTAATGGTTGTAGACCGCTACGGAAAGGGTTTTCTTCGCCACATCCTGTCCGATGACGTACTGGTCGAGGAACTGCTTTATCTCAATTGGCTTAGGAAGGTCTTTCACATCGAAGTCGGAGTTGCCTCCGGACTCTTTCTTGTTGCTTTCGACTATCTCGTAAGCCATTCTCACGCATTCGTCGCAGATGTTGACGGAAGGACCCGTGATCAGCATGTTCACTTCCTTCTGTGACCTGCCACAGAAACTGCACCTGTTGGTGCTTCTCGTGTTCGTTGCCATCTCTTCCTCTTCCGCTTATTTGTTCCGCACTAATACTTCATCGATCATGCCGTACGCTTTCGCTTCTTCGGCTGTCATCCAGTAATCTCTGTCGGAGTCTTGAAATATCTTCTCGTACGGGTTTCCAGAATGGTCTGCTATGATTGTGTATAGCTCCTTCTTCAGTTTCTGGATCTCTCTCGCCGTGATCTCAATGTCCGACGCTTGTCCCTGGGCTCCTCCCATGGGTTGGTGGATCATGACGCGGGAATGCTTCAATGCGGAGCGCTTCCCTTTGGTGCCCGCCACCAATAGTACTGCACCCATGGATGCCGCCATGCCGGTGCAGATGGTCGCTACGTCACATCCGATGTACTGCATCGTGTCGTAGATGCCTAGGCCTGCGTATACCGAGCCACCAGGGGTGTTCAGGTATATCGAGATGTCTTTCCCCGGATCTGACGAGTCCAAATAAAGCAGTTGCGCTTGGATCACGTTGGCGGAATAATCGTCCACCTCCGTCCCGAGGAATATGATGCGGTCCATCATCAGCCTTGAAAAGACGTCCATCTGTGTCACATTCAATTGACGCTCCTCCAAGATGCTGGGAGATATGTAACTGTTGGATATGCGGGAGGTGTATTGGTCTAGGGCTAAACCGTTCATTCCTAGATGACCCACCGCATATTTCCTGAAATCATTTTTTTCCATCATTTCGTTAAATATTAAACTGTCTGGTTATGCTTCTATTTTGTTTACTAAATTAATAAAACTTTTTTATTTAAAACCAAAAAAAATCCCGGCAATTTTTGTTGTCGGGATTGATTTTTTATTGTAAATTGTTATTTCCCTTGCTCAGAAAAGAGTTTATTGAACTCCTCAAGCGAAACTTTCTTCACATCCAATTTGATCTTGGACTTCACAATGTTCATCACTTTCTCCTCCATGACGCGCTCCGCGATCTGCTGGATGGACTCTTTCTTCTTCAACATCTCCTTCGCGTAGTTCTCCAAAACATCGGTTGGAACAGTCGACATGCCATATTGAGCGAATTGCGCTTGGGCGGTCTTCTTGGCGAACTCCATCATGTCGCCTTCCTCGATCTTGATCTGATTGTCCGTGGCGATCTTGTTCTTAGCCAACTGCCATTTCAAGTCGTCCAACATCATCGGATATTGAGTCTCCAAATCTTCCGCGCTGATCTTCTCGTTGGTTTCAGCGACCCAACGCTTCAGGAATGCGTCTGGGAATGTCGCGTCACCGAATGCCTCCTTGGCCAATATCTTCTGTGAGTCGAGCAACAACTTGTAGTCGCTGTCCGCGATGAGGGTCTTCTTAACATCCTCAGACAGACGTGCCTTGAACTCCTCCTCGCTCTTCACAACACCCGTACCGAGAGCCTTGTCGAACAACTCTTGGTTCAACTCGGCAGCCTTGAAGCGAGTCACGCTTTTGATGGTGAACTTGAAATCTGAATCCACATTGGCAACCTCTTCTCTCTTGATCTTCAAGAGGGAAGCGATCTCGCCTTCGTTCTCGAACGCCTTCTTAGGGTTGAATGAAACGGATGCTCCAACTTTAGCGCCTACGAAAAGGGCCTTTTGGTCCGCATCCTTCATGTATTTAGGGCAAAGAACAGCCTCTTCCACCTTGATGCCGTCTTCCTTCTCCTTCGTCTTGGTGCGCATCTCCACGATGTCGCCCTTCACCACGTCGGACTCAATTACATCCGTAGCCTCGTCGTAAGAGCCGAAACGGTCTTGGTATGACTTCACAGCGTTGTTCACCATGTCGTCGCTGACCTCGATCTCGTAGTATGGAGCACTGATCTTGTCACTCAAAACCAGTTTGTTCTCAGGTGCTATCGCTATGTCAAACTTGAACTCGAAATCTTCCTCCTTGCTGAAATCGATCTCTTTCTGCTCTGTCTTGTTAGGAAGTGGCTGGCCGAGGATCTCGATGTTGTTCTCCTTGATGTAATCCATCAACTTCTCGGAAATGATGTTGTTGATCTCATCTGCCATGGCAGCCTTACCGTACAGCTTCTTTACCATCGTCATCGGAACATTTCCCGGACGGAATCCTGGCACGTTAGCTCTTTGTTTGTATTTGCGGAGCGTCTTCTCCACCGCTTCTTGGTAATCAGCCTTCACAACTTGCATTGTGATGATCGCGTTCGTAGCGTCGATGTCTTTTCTAGCGATATTCATATTGTTTATTTTAATTATAATTCTTTTGTAAATCAGGGTGCAAAGGTAATGATTTTTTCTAATCCAACAAACCAAAATCCGCTATGATTGTTTTTCATTCGAATATTGCTGGCGAAAGTCAGTAAAAAAGGGGATTCCAAGTAGGAGTCCCCTTCCCGAATTTATCATTTGTCCGATTGATTAACGGATTTTCGCACCTAATTTTTCCTCGAAATTCTTCATCAATTTGTTCATGATGGCGTCGATTTGTCCATCCTTCATCGTCTTCGCCTCGTCTTGCAGGATGAAGCTGACCGCATACGATTTCTTGCCTGCCTCGAGGTTCTTTCCCTCGTACACGTCGAAGAGATAGATGTTCTTGATGAATTTCTTCTCCGTCTCCATGGCTACCTTGGCGATATCCTCGAAAGTGGTCGATTTGTTGATCAACAACGCCAAATCCCTCTTCACTTCCGGGAACTTGGAGATCTCCTTGTAGGTGACCTTGTGGTTCTTCAACTCGGATAGGATTTTGTTCCACTCCAGATCGGCGTAGTATACATTGTTCTCCAATCCGAAGATGTTCAGCGCCTTCTTGGATACGACTCCCAACGTGGCGAGCAGTTTGCCCGCATGGGTCATGATGGTCATTCCTTCCGAGATGAATTCGTCATCGTACCCACCATAAACCAGCCCCTTCTTCTCGAATCCGAGCCTTGCGAATATGTTCTCGACATATGCCCTCAACTGGTAGAAGGAGGCTTTCTCTTGCTTCAATACCCAGCTTTGGGTGGTCTTGTTACCGCTCAGCCAGATGCCGAGGTGGAGTTCCTCCGAGTATGGCTTCAACGGAGCCTCCTCCGTGGATTCCTTCTCAGGGTTCTTGTGGTAGCAGTTACCGAACTCATAGAACTTGATGTCAGCGTTCTTCCTGTTCGCGTTGTAGGCTACACTTTCCAATCCGCCGAACAACAGTGTCTGCCTCATGCAGCCCAAGTCTGCGCTCAATGGGTTCATCACCATCACGCCGTTCTTGAGAGGATATTTCTCCGATTCGGCGTAGTAGGAGATCTTCGTGAGCGAGTTGTTGAGTATCTCGTTGAATCCGCAGCCCGTCAGTTGCTCGGAGATGAGGTTCTGGAGTTTCAGGCTGTTCGGACGTGGCGAATAGGCGATGGACGAGTTGAGGGATAAGCCCTCCTGCACATTGTCGTAGCCGTAGATACGAAGCAAGTCTTCGATCACGTCCACATCCCTTGTCACATCGACCCTATAGGTAGGCACGGCGAGTGAAAGCCCGTTCTCGTCCTCTTTCTTGATCTCTATCTCAAGGCCGGAAAGGATGGTCTTCACCTCTTCCTTCTTGATCTCCTTGCCGATGAGGGTGTTGATCTTATTGTAGGTGATATCCACAGGGAATGGCGCCACTGGGGTAGGGTAGATGTCATGCACTTCGCTTGATATGTTACCGCCCGCCAACTCCTTGATGAGGAGCGCGGCGCACTTCAGGATGTAAAGCGTGTTGTTAGGGTCGCAACCTCTCTCGTAGCGGAACGACGCATCGGTGTTGAGTCCGAATCTGCGGGCTGTCTTCCTGATGTATACAGGGTTGAAGCATGCGCTCTCGAGGAATACGTTGCGGGTGGAATCGGTGACGCCGGAGTCCAAACCTCCGAACACGCCGGCGAGACAGGCACCGCCTTTCTCGTCGCAGATCATCAGGTCATTGGATGTCAATGTCCTCTCCACACCATCGAGCGTGGTGAACTTGGTTCCGTCGGGCAATGTTTTCACGATGATATGCTTGCCTGCCATCTTGTCCAAATCGAAGGCATGGAGCGGCTGACCAAGGGCGTGCAGCAGATAGTTGGTGGCATCCACCACGTTATTGATCGGTCTAAGTCCGATGGTCTTCAGCGCATTCTGCATCCATTTAGGGGACTCCTTCACCGTGATGCCAGTGATGGCAACGCCGGAGTAGCGGGTACAAGCGGCTGTGTTCTCCACGTCCACTTTCACCGGACAGCTATTGTCGTCCACCTTGAAGGCGGATACGTCTGGTTTGCTGAGCTTATACTTGCCTGGCTGATGGTATTGGAAGTATGCCGCGAGGTCGCGCGCCACACCGTAATGGGAGGTCGCGTCGATACGGTTAGGGGTGATGTCCACCTCGATCACATAGTCGGTCTCGATGCCGTAATATGTCTTGGCCAATGTGCCCACTGGCACGTCCGTCGGCAATTCGATGATGCCCGCATGGCTGGTTCCGACACCGATCTCGTCCTCGGCGCAGAGCATTCCGTAGGATTCTACGCCACGGAGCTTGAATTTAGTGATGGTGGAACATTTGTCGCCTTCGTACAACTTCGTGCCGAGGGTGGCGACGATGGTTTTGATCCCTGTACGGCAGTTAGCGGCGCCGCACACGATCTGCAGGGGCTCGCCCTGACCAATGTTGACTTTCGTAACATGAAGGTGGTCGGAGTCCGGATGCGCCACGCATTCCAATACTTCACCAACTACTAATCCTTCCAATCCTCCCTTGATGGATTGTACCTCTTCAACGCCACCGACCTCAAGACCTATCGAGGTTAAAACCTTTGAGACCTCTTCCGGCTCTATATCAAGATTGATATACTTCTTTAACCAATTGTACGAAATGTTCATTACTACTAATAATTTTTTCGAGCGGCGACTCCGCCTCCCTTTCATTACTGAACCGCGAATTTATAAAAATATTCTCTATTAAAATAAAATTAAGAATTAAGAATTATGAGTTAAGGGTTAAAATTTATGCGTTAAAACAAGCATTGCCAAATACCCACCGCATCGGAAATCCGACGCACAAAAAACGTGGCTTCGCATATTTTTTTACGATTAACGGCCATAAAAAAGTTAGAGTGCATTATCTTTGCGAAATAAGTATGATTAACATGGCAAAGTTTCGGTTTTTACTATTGGGACTTCTGATGTCCCTGTTCTATAATGTCCAGGCAGAGGATAATGAGTATGCCTCAGATTATTTCTATGCGAGGGAGTACCGCTATCAGGGTGACACGCTTCGCTACCGTATCCTCTATCCGAAGGGGTATGGCGTCGAGGGATTGAAGTTCCCTCTCTTCATCTATCTCCACGGTGAGGAGGAGCGTGGCAACGACAATCTGATGCAGCTGAAATATGGCGCAAGCTTATACATGAGCGAGGAGGCGCGTAATTACCAGTCGGCGGTGGTCATCATGCCTCAGTGCCCGAAGGATGATTTCTGGGCGAAATATGACAAGTTGGATGATGGTTCCATCGTGTTGCGTGAGAACCCGGAGCAGACGAAGAGCTGCATTATCGTGGAGAAACTGATCCAACATTTCTTGAAGAAGGAGAATGAGATCGATGCTACCCGCGTCTATTTGGTGGGCAAGGATATGGGTGCGTTCGGGGTGTTGGACCTCGCTGCCCGCAACCCTAAAATGTATTCGGCCGTGATCGCGGTTTCGGGAGTGATCGAGCCTTCCCGCCTGAAGAAGAAGAAAGTCCCTGTACGCCTCTACCATGGGGTGGAGGATCCTATCGTTCCGATCCAATACGCGCGAGACCTGGAGGCGGTCCTCAAGTCCAATTCCAATGGATCCGACTTGGTGGAGTTCCAGGACACGAAGCATGACGACGCTTGGGAAATGGCCACCAGCGCGTCTGATTTCATGGAGTGGCTCTTCGAGAAGAAGAAAAAGTGAAATAGACCCGCAGTATGAGTGAAATGTTGTTGCGATGGAGGGGCTATTTCATGGAGTATTAATCTAAAAACGTTATCCCCCGTATGGATGTATTGGCTGTTGTGCTCTTCATGATCGCTTTGGTTATGGCTGTTGGCATGGGGATATTGTACGCGAGTAATAAGTATCCCATGGAGGATGATGTGGCATGTCTGATCCGTCTCTTCGTCTCGGTTGTCAAGTGTGATGGGAAAGCGGATGCGGAGGAGATTGCCGCTGTCAAATCGTATATCAATTCATCTCCTCGTTGGGGAATTTATATCATCAAATATTTCGAACAGGAACTGAGCGCCTCGGATGTCAAGTTCCTAGGCTATGAATGGCCTAACGTTCCGTTGTTCGTGTTGAACAGGAAGAAAAAAGACGGTTCTATCTCCAAATATAGTGTTTCCGACCTCTCTTCCAAAGCAATCTCAAAACTCTTCCGCAAGTACTCCGAACGGATGGAATTCATGGATGCTTTGTTCCAAATCGCTTATTCCCAGGATGGTGTGAGTGATGTGGAGGTGGATCTGTTACGTGAGATAGCGTACTATCTCTGCATCAAATCGTGGGATTTAACGGGGTTCTTGTACAAGTACGAGTACATGATGGACGAGCAGCAGAAGAAGCGGAAAGATGAGGAACGGAAGCGTACTGAAAAGGATAAAGGTTCGGAAGAGGGGAGAGACGACCGCCAGAAAGCGCATGAGACCCGTTTCAAGAACGTCACCAATACCCGCACGAAGGAGGCTCTCCAACTCCTGGAGATCACGGAGAAGGCGGACGAGCAGGAGATCAAATCCGCCTACCGCAGATTGGCGAAGAAATACCACCCGGACACGCTCCCCGCTAACGCCTCCGAAGAAGAGAAGGAGGAGGCGGCCGCACGGTTCCGCTCGATTCATGAGGCCTATGAGTTTTTACTTTCCATGGAAATGGCCCGTGTGAAATAAATAAAGACACCGTGCTTAGCGAGTGAATGGAATTTTTGAATAATAATTGATTTCAAATGAATGGTTATGGGAATGATTTTACTGTCAAATATATCGCCGGAAATCATTGGTGCGATATTCGCCATTTGTATTTTCGGAATTATTCCATTTATTTCTTTTATGATTCTTTTTGTGAATGTTTTTGATGAAGAGATTCACAATCTACGTATTTTTTATCCCGAAAAAAACTTGAAGTTTATCACTCTCATTGCCGCAATTGTCAAGTGTGACGGGGTGGCGAGTCCTGATGTGATTAATTTCGTGAAAAATTACGTTTTTTGGTCTCCCCATTTC
>JAFZPM010000031.1 GCA_017550335.1 Paludibacteraceae bacterium | reverse complement strand
GGTGGACGAACCGATCACTGGCGAGATGGAGGGCGTGGGCGTCATCTGCGACGGCGACGAGTCGTACGTGGATGCCCGGAAGTACGCCGCCACGACTTACCTGTGGACCACCTCCGACGGCGACACGCTGGGTGTGGGCGAGCGCATCATGCCATTGCGTCCGAGCCATTCCACAGTCTACTATGCGGACATGACGAGGGGAATGTGTACGACGAAGGAGAGCTACACGATCGAGGTGAAGAGCCTCCCTGTGATCGCATCCATCGACTCTGTCGGCTATCATAGTAGGGAAGTCACCCTGGAGTCGGGTGCGGGCAACGCTCCGTACACGATCTGGTACGACAACATCCCTGCCACGGTGGACAACAATACCCACTTCGACCACATCCCGTTCGGTACACATACGATGCACGTGAAGGATTTCTATAATTGCGAGACCTCCATGATCTTCCATTTGGATCCTCCGGAGATCGTCATCCCAGAGTACTTCTCTCCTAATGGTGATGGTACGAGTGATCGTTGGATTATCCCGGGCTTGTCTGAGGTCTATCCAGCCGCTGTGGTCTCCATCTATGACCGATTCGGTAAGTTGCTGGCTCAGTATTTCGGCTCGGAAACTGGGGGCTGGGATGGTACGTACAATGGCGAGAACTTGCCAACCACCGACTATTGGTACCAGATCGACATCGAGGAGATCAATAGGCAATATGTGGGTCACTTCACATTGATTCGTAGATAATTAATAGTTAATACTTTAAGTGGAAGAGGAGGACTTGATTCGAGCCCTCCTCTTCTCTTTGAGACCTCTGCCCAATTTTGTCATCAATGAAAAAAACGTCATAGGAGTGGGCTTTTATCCCTCTCAAGTATTAAATTTGCAATAAAAATTAACGGAATGAAAAAACTAATATTCACCATCGTGCTGGCAAGCGTAATGAGCGCATGCTGTGGCGAAAAACCAAAATCTATGGAACCATCCAGTTATCAAACAAGCAACAAAGAAGGAATGGAGGAGGTGTATAACTTCATCAAAAGTTGCGAGTATTATTTCATCGCGACGGTTGAGGGTGACCAACCTAGGGTGCGACCTTTCGGTACCATCCATATCTTCGAGGATAAGCTCTATATCCAGACTGGTCATAAGAAGAACGTGGCGAAACAGATCGCACAGAACCCTAAAACTGAGCTTTGCGCCTATAACGGGAAACAATGGATTAGGGTGGAGGCCACTTTGGTGGAGGACGAACGTGTCGAGGCTAAGAAGTCCATGTTGGATGCTTATCCTAATCTGCGTTCCATGTACGACGAGAACGATGGCAACACGGCCGTTTATATCCTCACGAACGCCAAGGCGGATATTTATTCCTTCCCAACGGATAAGAAGACGATCAATTTCTAGGACACAGGTATTCAGGAGTGACACATGGCCAATAATCCCAAGGAATTAGGCACGGAGAACGTGCGCCAATTGTTGATCAGCTATTCCGGTCCCGCCATCGCCGCGATGATGGCATCCGCGCTGTACAATGTGATAGACCGTGCCTTCATCGGGCAGGGCGTTAGCGCGTTGGCTATTTCAGGATTGGCGATCACTATGCCTGTGATGAACCTTTCCGCCGCTTTTGGTGCGATGATCGGTGCGGGTGGAGCCACCTTAACTTCCATTAAATTGGGGCAACAGGACATCAATAGCGCACAGAAGGTGTTGGGCAATGTCTTCCTGTTGAATGTGGTCCTCGGTATCATATTCATGGCTTTGGGTCTCCTATTCCTCGATGAGATCCTTTTCTTTTTCGGGGCGAGTGAGAACACCATCAGTTATGCGAAGGACTTCATGCAGGTCATCCTGATCGGTAATGTGATCACCCACCTCTATTTGGGTCTTAATAGTGTGATGCGCGCCTCAGGTCATCCCACCAAGGCGATGCGCATGACGTTCCTGACCGTGCTCATCAATTTGGTATTGGCTCCTCTCTTCATCTTCGTACTCGGGTTAGGCATCAGAGGTGCGGCGAGTGCGACGATAATCGCTCAGACGGTGGCTTTCGTCATCATCATGAAGCATTTCTCCAACAAGGCGAACATATTGTATTGGAGACGTGACATATTCACTTTCGACAAAAGGATCATCAAGGGTATCATATCCATCGGAATGGCTCCTTTCATGCTGAATGCTTGCGCATGTCTGGTTGTCATACTCATCAATAGGGCATTGAAGGAGTATGGTGGTGACCTTGCCGTGGGAGCATACGGGGGTGTCGTCAATAGCGTCCTGATGGTCTTCGCCATGATCGTCATGGGATTGAATCAGGGTATGCAGCCTATCGCGGGATACAACTTCGGCGCACAGATCTATTCCAGGGTGCGCAAGGTGCTGAAGCTGACTGTCTTTGCCGCCACCGCGGTGACCTCCTTCGCTTTCATTGTCTCGGAGACCATCCCTTATTATGTGGCTCGGCTCTTCACCACGGACGAGGAACTGATCGAGGTGTCCATCAGGGGTTTGAGGATATGCGCCGCCGCTTTCCCTATCGTGGGATTCCAGATGGTAGCCTCCAACTTCTTCCAGTCTATCGGAAAGGCGTCGAAGGCTGTGGTGCTCTCCTCGACGAGGCAACTGCTGTTGCTTGTTCCCTTGCTGTTGATACTTCCTGCGCACTTCAAGACCGTAGAGAGCGTGTTGGCTTGTATGCCTATTTCGGATGCGCTCTCCAGCATCATCGCATTCGTCTTGCTGAAGCTTGAGATGCGTAAGTTCAGTAGATTGAAAGACAACCCTATAATCGAACGGGAGGATTAGATATGGATAAGAACATCGTCATTAGCATAGGAAGACAGTTCGGCGCCGGAGGAAGGCGTGTCGGACAGGCGTTGGCGAAGGAGCTTGGCATCGCCTATTATGACAAGGAACTCATCATGGAGGCCGCCAAGGAGTTTGGCTTCGCTCCTGTTTTCTTCGAGGAGAACGATGAGAAGTCCGCCTCCTTTGCCGGTAATGTGTTGCAGTGGATGGAGAGTTTTGTGACGAATGGGATGGGGTCCAAGAACTATCTCTCCCAGGATACCCTTTTCGAGATGCAGTCGGAGGTGGTGCGCAAGGTGGCGGAGAAGCATTCCTGCGTCATCGTGGGTAGATGTTCCGACTATGTGCTCAGGGATTATCCGAATTGCGTCAGCGTCTTCCTGCATTCCTCCGACGAGGATAGGATCCAACGGATCCGTGAACGCTCGGGGCTTACGGAGGAGGAGGCCATTTCGAAGATGCGCATGCAGGATAAGAAACGTGCCGCCTATTATAATTTCTACTCCAGTAAGACATGGGGAGAGTCTGCCACTTATACACTCTCCATCGATGTCTCCTCCATAGGCGTGGAGCAGACCGTCCAGTTGATCATGTTCTACCTGAGGCAGAGGGGAATGATCGAATGATCCGCCTGTGATCGCTTAGAAAGAGAGACCTCTAAAAGGGGGCGGGAGATGCTTCCCCGAACCTGAAATATAATTCGATTTATGCGTAGAACATTTATTCTTTTGGGTATGGCTATGTTCTTATGCCCTGTTGTTTCTTATGGGCAGAAAGAGACGCCGAAGCGGTGGAAATTCGATGTGTCGTTGGGTGCATCCTACAATACGGGTAATGTCCAAAACCTCGACTTGAAGAATGCGGGAGCCATTGCCCGTAATGATAGCATTCTCTCCTTTGATTTCGGTTATAAATTAGTCTACAGCAAGCAGAATGGCAAGGAGACGAATCTGGGAGTCAAGGGTGGTGCGAAGGTCGATTTCTTCCAATACGACCGTTGGTCGCCTTTTATTGCGATGGAGTTCCTTTCCAACAGGTACAAGGGCTATGATTACAAGGTGAGCGCTCTTTCGGGCGTGAAGCTCAGGATCTATTCCAAGCCGGACACATGCGACTATTCCGTCAGTTGCGCGTTCATGTTTGATCGGGTGGATTACTCGCCGAAGGAGAATAAATTGGATAACCGCAACTACCGACTCTCTTTGCGACCGAAGATGAAGCAGAAGGTGGGGAAGGTGCTCGTGCTGAAATCGTATCTCTTTTATCAGCCCAGTCTGGAGGGCTTTGACGACTATGTCATAGATTGCCTTGGGGCGATGGACATTAAGGTGACTTCGCATTTCTATGTGGGTTTCAACGTGGAATGTGAGTATCGCAGTAAGGTTCCGACGGAGGATTATGAACATCGCGACGTCTATTCGGAGGTTGTCCTCGGACTGAGGTTCTAGGTGCCTTCCCGAAGTGTATATTCCCCAATAGAGAGGGGGGCTAATCACCGTTGGATGATTAGCCCCCCTTAAAGTATGTGAAACTCAGTGAGTCTCTGATTACTTAACGATCAACTTCAGCACGTCGCCGTCAGCGTTCACGAAGTAAACGCCCTTCTCTTTGATGCTGAATTGGTTAGCGAAGTTAGGGATTGCCGTGAACTCCTTAACCACCTTGCCTGCGACATCTGTAATGGTTACCTTGCAACGGTTCATGACGAACAATACGCAATCGCCATCCTCAGATGGGTTAGGGTAGAGGTAAGTGTTGTTGATAGCTTCGCTAGTTACGACGCCAGTCTCCAAGTTCTCAGCGAATTCCATGCCTACGCAAGTCACGTCGTCGATCTCCAATGTCTTGGTGGAGTTGTCGCCGCCTTTCGCCATCCAGCTGAACTTGGTGACATCCTTAGCATCGAATGATACCTTAGTACCCCAATCCTCCTGTGCCAATGAGCTGACAGGGATTGAAACCTCTTTCCAGTCGTTGGATCCTTCGATCTGAGTGCAGTGGTAGTTGCCGTCCTTTACCTTAGACATCGCTGCTCTGAAGAAGTGAGCTGAGCCTTTGTATTTGTAAGTGATTGTTGAACAATCAGAGATGTCGAAAGGAACAGGTGCGCTTGCAGTGGATGTCTTGTCGAGGTAGAGGTCAACACCGCAATAAGGAGGAACGTTTCCGTTTGTTCCACCCATCTTAGCTTCTACCTTGATGCTACCCTTCGATGCGGTTACGGTTGCCTTTGAAGATCCTGAATCGGTTGCGTCGTCGAAGTCAGTCCAGATACCGCCGATACGGCTGATGAGGTCGTCATCTGCTACGTCGTCGATCAATCCTGGATCCACATAACCTTCCTTGAATACTTGGAATGTTACAGAAAGGGTTTCTGTCTCAGTTCCGTCGGAGATTGTTACAGAGAACACGTTGGTGCCTGGTTTCAGGTCTGTGATGTCTGTCTTAGCGGAAGTTGGGGAAGCGATAGTGGCAGCATCACCCTTGGTCTGCTCCCATTTGTAGGTGTAGTTTCCTGATCCACCAGTTGCGGTACAAGATACTGAGATCTTCTCTACAGGCAAGAATACCTTGTCTCCCTTGCAGATGCTAACCTCGAAATTCTCCTCCTCTGCAGATCTTTCGGTCGGCTTGTAGTTTACCCAACCTGCAACCATTTGGAGCTGAGTCTTTCCGTTGTTGTTCATGTCGCCGTCAGACCAATCGGCTTTCTTGCTGCATGTCTTCTTGAGGATAGACCATCTCTCGTCCTCTCCGTCTTTGTTGGACATTGACCAGAAGCAGTGGATGACGCCGTGGTCTCTGAATATTTCACGCATACCTTTTCCGTTATTGCCATTGCTCTTGTCGGAACCGCTCTCATTAACACCCCACTCTGTTACAACAACAGGTATTCCGTCGTTCCAGTCTGCATGCTCGTTCCAATCGTATTCGTGGGAGTACTGAGAGTAGCCGTGCCATGTGTAGGCGATGTTGGTTTGACCTTGACCTGCGCTTGTCACGTTATGTGGTTCACGGGAGTATTGGGTGGAACCTACGATGATGACGTTGTCCGGGTCAACATCCCTAATGGTAGGAATGACTTTCTTTGCGTAATCCACAACGACACTGTTGGCGTCGATAGGCTCGTTGAAGATTTCGTACATGACGTTAGGGTATTTTCCCCATTTCTTGGCGAAATAGGTGAAGAACTCTTGTGCTGTGGAAACCCAATCCTGAGCTTTGTGCTCGTGGAAGTCGATGATGACGTAGATATCATTCTCGATGCAGGCTTTCACAACCTCGTCCACCTTCTGTTTAACGCTCATAGGAGCTGGCACGTAGCAGTTCATGTTCTGAACACCTTCTCCACCCATGTCTCCCAATCTGCTCATGTTACATGAGTTTTTACCACCATTGGCGCATGGAGCGATGGAAACCGGCAAACGAAGAACCTGCATGTTGTACTTGTCCACCAAGAAGTCCACGTTCTCTTTGCACCACCATCTGTCGGCGGCGTGGCTCCAGAAGTAGCTTATACCAGCGAGGCAAACCTTGTTTCCGCTAGCGTCTCCTACGTAGCCTTTGCTTGTGTTCAAGTCTCCGTGCTTGGAAACGACGAACTCTCTGCGTTTCTTAACCTCTTCCACCTTGATGCTGACGTTGTCTGTGAATTCTCCCATCTTGATGGAAACCTCCTCTGTGCCAGGTTTGTCTCCGGCGGTGTAGAGTCCGTCAGGTACATTGCTTGGCCAAGTGATAGGCATGGCGATCTTTTGACCAGCCTCGTTGTATCCTACCACGTGGAGGTAAGTCTGCGTGTAAGGAGTCATGGTCAACTTGCTAGGCTCTGTCTTGATCTTTGTAACCACGTTGTCAGTGATGTCTGTCAATGCGAACTCGAATTTGTCGACGTTGGTGGAACCATAAGTCTCCTTTATGAGTTCAAACTCGTGAGTACCCTCTTCCATGTAGATAGCAGCGCTCTCGCTTGGGTCGTTCGACCAGTAGTTCGCCAAACTTGGGTTCCACCAGTTCTCACCGTCCGCATAGTTTCCTTGCAGGTTGATGAAACACTCTGATCCGTTGTCCATCCTGATCTTGATTTTCGAGTCCACCTGTGCGATGTACTTGACTGTCACTTGGTAGAAACCGGCTTTAGGTACGTCTATTTCGTACGTTACGATTTCTCCCTCCTCGTCGAAGTAGCAAAGGTTTGCTCCGGAACCGTTCTGCTCCGATTTGGCCTTGGAGTACTTGTACTTGACATCGTCAAATTCCTCCGCCTCGACGACCACTGTCTGAGCCATGGTCGCTAATGACGCTCCCATTCCCAACAATGTGAAAAATAACTTTTTGCTGAAATTTTTCTTCATGGTTCTATGTTTTTTGATTATTAAGTATGATAGTTATCTAATAAATATTTGTTGCCAATCGATGAGTGCTTGTTTCGTTAGGATGACTCTCTCCCGTCTCCTTTGGTTTATGAGTTTTTCCTAATTCAATCGTTACACCATATCTCCGCAAATATAGTGCATTTTTTTCATTTCACACTTTCTCGGCATGAAAAATCTCCTAGAGGGGGTGCGGTTTCACATTTTTTAATTATATGATGGAAATAGATTTGAGGATTAAACGTTATGTTTTACATGGGCGTATCCTCCTGTTTGTTGCGTCTGATTCTTACGCCCGCCCGCTAGATTTTCTTCTTTGGGAGACTGGGAAAGGGGAGGTGCCTTTTTCACAAAAAACCTCTCCTCGGACTATGATTTTGTTTGAACTGATCTCCTGTATCCTTACTCCTTATGTGCGTCTATGATCTCTTGGCATAGTCCTTTCCAACCCTCCCAATCCAGTTCGTCGGTCAGGTGCTCGTTATGGAAGAGGGTGATGAAGGTGCCATTGACGGACTTCACCTTATCGCTCAGGTTGAGGATGTATTGTTTGCTCTCCTCCAGTGAAAGGTGCAGGTTGTTGCGCAGGCTTTTGTCCATGACGACGGTGGGGTAGAGGGTCAGCGGACGGACCTCGTTCGTCTTTAGGTTGAAGAATTGGAACGGGAAGGAGGTGCTTGCCCTGAAGCCTGGGTTGTTGGAGTAGCAGAGCGACCAGTCGGTGGTGAATCCCTCCTCGATGAGCGTCTCGTAGGTGTCGGGAAGGGTGAACCGCAGGTAGTGGAAGCGGTTGTGCAGGGTCTCTTTCCCTAGGCATTTTTTCAGGGCGTTGTTCTCCATCCGTAGTCTCCACAGCTGTTTGGAGGCGTTGTAGGAGGGGTGAAGTCCTGAGACGACGATATTGTCTAACGCTTGTCTGACGGCTTTGTAGCGTCGGCTTGGGTAGATGACCCCCTTGTCCTTCTCGCCGAAGCATCCGCAATGGTAGAAGAAATGGGGCTTCTGTGGCAACCCTTGGTGCATCTTCGCCACCTCTTCCAAGTTGAAATAGGGGTCTTCCTTTTTGCGGAGGACTACCTTCAGTCTCAGCTTCGCCCGTTTCCTTCTTCCCTTCAATGCGTCTTTCATCAGGAAGAAAAGGGTTTGGGTGAGTCCGTGGTTGCGGAAGGCGAAGACATTGTCCACGTCGATGGTGGGGAGGTAGGTGAAGTGCGGCGGGTTCTCCGGCTCGCCGAGTTGGGGCAGCCGTTCCGCCAGTTTATTCGCCCAGAGGTCGATGAGCGGTTCCTCGAGGAAGTGCAGCTTGAAGGATGCGCTCTCCTGTACGGTGAACCGACCATGTTTGTCGCTGAGTTCGGAGGTGTATTCCTCGTAGCGGGTCAGCAGGTAGAAGGCGGCGGAGAAGAGGTCGAAAGGGATCTCCCCGTCGGTCGCGAAGAAGGCGGGGAGGCCTTCCCATGTGATTCCCTCGATGGTTTGTTTGTGGATATCCTCCTCGAACAATAGTCCGTTGGGGCGTATGGTGAGTGTGCCCTCCTGGGGCGTGTTCGCATAGCGGATGTCCGCTTTCTCGCTTGCGTCCGTGGTGATGCGCAGTTCGTGGCCTAGGACGGTCTTGAAGAGGTGCTCGCAGATGTAGGCGAGGCGCGGTGAGGTATGTTCGGTAAAGATGGTTATCATATCTGTGTTTTTTATAGGATGCAATTGTCGTTGAAACTGAAGAAGGTGCCTTTCCCCACGATGATGTGGTCCAGTAGGCTGATTTCGAATATGTTGCAGGCCTCCTTGATCCGTTGCGTGCTTTTCTTGTCATGCTCGCTGGGGGTGATGGCGCCGGAGGGGTGGTTGTGGCTGAGGATGATGGAGGAGGCGAGTAGGTTGAGCGCCTCTTTCATGATGAGCCTCACATCCATGATGGCGAGTGCGACGCCGCCTGAACTGATTTTCTTGCTGGATATGACCTTGTTGGCTTGGTTGAGGTAGAGCACCCACACCTCTTCGTGGCTGAGGTCCTCCATGTATGTCTTGAGGATGCTGTAGGCGTCTTCGCTCGTTTTGATGGAGGGCTTCTCCAACGCTTTCTCCACGCTGCGTCGCCTGCCGATCTCCATGGCTGCGGCGATGGTGATGGCCTTGGCCTCTCCGATGCCACGGTAGGTCATCAGTTGGGGAAGGTCTTTCGTGCTGAGTTCGGCGAGGTTGTTGCGGTTGTCCGTCAGGATGCGTTGCGACAGTTCGACGGCGGTCTCCTTGTTGTTGCCGCTGCCGATGAGTATGGCGAGCAGTTCGGCGTTGGAAAGCGCCCCTGCTCCTTTCTGCAACATTTTTTCGCGCGGGCGGTCGTCGATCGCCAGCTCTTTTAGACTCAAACGGTTAGGTAAATTTTCCATGATGTTATTTTTTGTTTTTCTCTCACCCCTTTAGGGCGGCGATCTGGTTGATGAGCGGATTCCCGTACATGGTCCAGAATCGTTCCTGCAGGTAAGGGATGTCTTTATTAGGTAAGTTTATTTTCCCGATTTGTTTGTCCACGTAGGCCTCGAACTCCTTTTTCTCCTCTGGGGTGTAATGCTTGCCCAGGTTCTCCGTGGTGTGGTATAGGTTGTCCATCGCCACGTAGTTGTGAGGGTATATGCGGTAGTTCTGGTGTATCTTCCGGTCGATGATCTGCGTCACCTTGTCGATGACGGTCTGTCGGTCGTCCGCCTCGTCCACGAGCTTATCGATGTCGGGCGAGATGCTTGGGGTGATTTGTATGTTGACGTCGCCCTTGAAGCCGACCATGCCCACCCGCATGTTCTCGATGTCGTCTTCCGGTCTCTTCTTGAAGTCGGCGTCGTCTCTCTTCTGTTGGAACTCCTTGGCTTTCAGGTAATCGCAGGAGTCATATTTGTAGGTGAAGCTGATTGGCGTGATGTTGAGGTCGATGAAGCTCTGTTTGATGCTGCCTTGCGCGCTGATGGAGAACATCTTGAGGAGGCTCTCCTGTGTGCGGTCGTCCGAGTCTTTCGTGCGTCCTTCCCGCTGTGCGATCCAGATGGAGGTGCGGTTGGAGGTGATGGACTCACGGATGTAGTGCGATAGGGTGCGGAAGGCGTCGAAGAGCTCACGCTTCGTGCCGCTTCGGCGCACGAGGAAGCTTTTGTTCAGCTTCAATGCGTCGGTGATCCATGGGCGGGCGCAGAGGTTGTCGCCGATGGCGTTCTCCGTCGTGACGTATCCGTGCTTGTCCATGAGCGAGTTGAGGATGCCGGCGTCCATGATGATGTCGCGGTGGTTGGAGATGAAGAGGTGTTGCTTATCCTTCATGATGTTCTCCGTCCCGCGAAGGTGGTAGGTGCTGCCGGTGGCGTCCAGCGAGCCAAGGATGAAAGGCGCGATGAGTTTGCTCTGAAAGTCATGTATGGTTTGGAAACTGCGTATCCATTGGATGACCTCCTCCGGTTTGCGGTTAGGGAAGATGGCCTGCGCCACGGCGTAGACTTCCTTCTCGCTGGTCATCCGATTGATGGCTTCCTTCGCCTCGTCGTCCCTATAGGGGCGTATGCTATCGTAATTGAATTCGTTATCCATTTGTAATACCCTTTATCTGCTGATGTATACGGTGTCGCCTGTGGCGGGTTGGGAGTTGTCTCCCCTTCTGAGTTTGTTGTAGCGGCGGATCTGCCATCTGCGCAGGTCGAACTCGTCCGCGATGGACTCGTAGGAGTCGCCTCGTCTGGCGGTGACGTACTCCCTCTTGCCCTCCTTGTAGACGCTGTGTGTGTCGCACACAGGGATCTCGCCCATGCTGCTCTCCTTGAGGTATTTGACCTCCGTGGCGATCGGTGCGCTCTCGCCTTCGCCGCCCGGTTGGGCTGGGTTGATCACGTCCTTTGGCATGTTGCCCAAGGCTATTTGGTCGTATTGTTGCAGCTCGTATGTCTCGATGAGTTCGATGAGGCGGTCGGCGTAGTCCTTGGCGGTCGCGTAGCCGCACGCCTTCAGTCCCTTCGCCCAACCCTTGTAGTCGGTGACGTTGAGGGAGTAGAGCGACTCGTATCTCTTCTTCTTGAGGAATTGGGAGTGGTCTTCGTAGGAGAGTTCCGGCTTGCTGTATTTGCGGAAGCACTCCTGCTTCTGGTCGTCGTCATGGTAGACCCTTTCGCCCTTCCAATCGTCGTGGCACTTGATGCCGAAGTGGTTGTTGCTTTTCTTGGCCAACTCGCTTTGCCCGGCGCCCGATTCGAGGATGCCCTGGGCGAGGGTGATGCTGGCGGGTATGCGGTGTTCCCGCATCTTCTCTATGGCTATCTGTGAGTATCTGTTGATGTAGTCGACGTTGACCTGTAGTTTTTTCGGCGCTGCGGAAAGGACGCATGCGTATGCTAAGAGCGTGATGATTGTGACCGAAATTTTTCTCATTCTTCCTTTTTTTATTATTTTTACAAAGATATATGATTTTGATACAATAGAAAAATTTTTTGTCATGGATACGAAGGAAATAATCTGTAGGGTGGAGGTGCTTTCATGGGATGAGTTGAGCGAGCGAGAGCGCCGGTTGGTCGATGAGGCGAAGAGGGCCACGGAGGGCTCCTATTCCCCTTATTCCAAGTTTGCGGTGGGTGCCGCGCTGTTGTTGGAGAACGGGGAGGTGGTGCGTGGAAGCAACCAGGAGAATGTCTCCTATCCATGCGGATTGTGCGCCGAGCGTACTGCTCTCTACTACGCCAACGCCACTTACCCTGACCAGCCCGTTCGTTTGCTGGCGATCGCCGCCCGTAACGCGGAGGGTTTCCTCCCTTCCCCGATCACGCCGTGCGGGGCGTGCCGGCAGTCTCTGCTGGAGACGGAGAACCGTTTCGGGAAGCCTATCTCCGTGCTCCTCTATGGCGAGCGGAAAATCTATCGGCTGAAAAGCATCGCCTCGTTGCTCCCGCTGCAGTTCGAGATGTAGGCTAAATTCCTCACGGAGCAAAGAGTTCATGGAGTTTGAGGCGAAATCATCGCATCAGCGCTAAGTAAATAGTAAATGGTAAATGGATAAATAGTAAATACTACATGTTTGGTGCGGTAAATGAAACCGACGTGCTCCATATATCATTAAACAATGTTAAATAACATATTTTGAGCCGCATTTTTGTTTTTGTGATTGAAAAAATGACTAACTTCGCGACTCATTTTTTTAAATTTATAAAATTTAACATTGCGTTATTATGAAAGCATCACTATCGGACGTCTTTGCTCCGAGGTTGTTTAGTTGTCTTAAGGATTATAGTAAGGAACGTTTCATGACAGATTTGATGGCGGGTATCATTGTGGGTATCGTCGCCATTCCTTTGGCTATCGCGTTTGGAATCGCTTCGGGCGTGGGTCCGACCGAGGGTTTGCTCACTGCGATCATCGCGGGTTTCCTGGTTTCTTTTTTCGGCGGCACGAAGGTGCAGATCGGTGGACCGACGGGTGCGTTCATCGTGATCGTCTATGGCATCATCCAGCAATATGGCTTGGGTGGTCTGACCATCGCCACGATCATGGCGGGTGTCCTGCTGATCTTCATGGGTTTCTTCCACCTGGGTAACGTCATCAAGTTCGTCCCTTACCCTGTGATTGTGGGTTTCACGGGCGGTATCGCGCTGACGATCTTCTCCACGCAGATGAACGATCTGTTCGGCTTGGGCATCAAGGATGTGCCGGCTGACTTCATACATAAATGGATTTGTTATTTCAAGAACTTCAGCCACGTTAACTTCTGGGCGTTGGGTGTGGGTCTGTTGAGCTTGCTCATCATCATCCTCACTCCGAAGATTTCGAAGAAGGTGCCTGGTTCGTTGGTGGCTATCGTGGTGATGACGGTGGCTGTTTATCTCCTGCGTGAGTTCTGCGGGGTGACTTCCATCCAGACCATCGGCGACCTGTACGAGTTGCCTTCCGGCATTCCGATGCCGCACGTGCCGGACATGACGCTCGCGGCGGACGAAACTTATCTGAGCGTTATCCGCAGGTTGTTCCCTGCCGCGTTCACGATCGCGATGTTGGGCGCCATCGAGTCGTTGCTCTCCGCCATGGTGGCGGATGGTGTGACGGGTGACAAGCACAACTCCAACACGGAGTTGATCGGTCAGGGTATCGCTAACGTGGTGGTCCCTTTCTTCGGTGGTATTCCTGCCACTGGCGCCATCGCCCGTACGATGACGAACATCAACAACGGTGGACGTACGCCGGTCGCGGGTATTGTGCATGCCTTGGTCCTGCTGCTGGTTTTGTTGGCGTTGGGCAGGCTGGTCGGCTATATCCCTATGCCTTGTTTGGCGGGTGTGCTGATTGTCGTTTCCTATAATATGAGCGGTTGGCGCGCCTTCGTCTCTTTGTCCAAGAGCCCGAAGTCCGATTTCTCCGTGTTGATCGTGACCTTCATCCTCACGGTGGTGTTCGACTTGACGGTAGCGATAGAGATCGGTTTGCTTTTGGCGGTGGTGCTCTTCATCCGTCGCGTGAACGAGTCCTCCATCATCCGTGTCTTCCGTGACGAAATCGATCCGGGCGACAATCTGGACGTGACGGTGCATGAGGAGAAACTTATCATCCCTGAGGGTGTTGGTGTTTATGAGATCGATGGTCCATACTTCTTCGGTATCGCCAACAAGTTCGACGAGATCATGAGCGAGGTGGCGGACGCCCCTAAGGTGCGCGTCATCCGTATGCGTAAGGTTCCTTTCATGGATTCGACCGGTCTGCACAACTTGGAGAACCTCTGTATGCAGTCGCAGCGCGCGAACATCAAGGTGGTGCTCTCAGGCGTCAACAAGCATGTGCGCTCCATGTTGCTGAAGGCTAAGTTCGACCAGTTGATCGGAGAGGAGAATATCTGCTCCAACATCAACGAGGCGCTGGCGAAGGCGGGTGAGTACGCAGGGGGAGTTAAGAATTAAGAGTTAAGAATTAAGAGGTAGGAGTTGTTGAGAACTCGTTGGGAGGGGAAGGAGAGCGCATATGCGTTGTCCTTCCCCTTTCTGTTTGAACGATTGTGGTTTTGATTTGCGATTGTGCATAGGAAGTGATATATTCGCAAACAATAGTCCGAATTTAAAGAAACATCTTATGAAAACTCTTTGGTCATCTCTGATATTCCTCTTGGCGCTCGCCTCGTTTTCGGCGGTGGCCCAAACCGGTAAGCCCCTGAAAAGGACGCTTTGGGTCGTCAAGGATTCCGGGTCGGTCGTCTTCTCTCCATACGATTTGATGGATGATAAATCATTGATACAAAGGAATTTCGCGGCTGTCTTAGGGGTGAAGCCTGAGGGTGAGAACTCCTTCCTCGTCTCGAAGAAGTATTCCATGAAACCTCACATGAGGATTGAGTCGAGCATTGGACGCCTTTCCTTTTTTGGAATCAATTCGTTGTCAGTCTATAATAATAATCTAGACTCCACGTGCCCATCATATTTAAAAAAATATAGAGTTTATAAGCCTATTGTTCCGAATCAATTGTATCTTGATGGAGACGGAATGTCTATATTTTGTTGCGTGGTGTCGGGTATCGACAAGAAGGCGCGGACTTTAAAGTTGACCGTTTATGACAATTTCAGCGGTAAGATCTTAGTGGAACGAGAGTTTGAATTGTCACCAACCGTCGTCCATTACTATACGACTGAATTACACTATACG
>JAFZPM010000030.1 GCA_017550335.1 Paludibacteraceae bacterium | reverse complement strand
GACATCCTCTCTGACGATTTTATCAAGTCCGTTCAGTACAAGTTAAACCGCAGACCAAGAGAAAAATTAAATTTCCTTCCCCCTTCTCTCGTCTTCTTTAATTCTTTGTGATATTTTTGCACTTCGCATTTGAATGTACGTGCCCACCATTAGCAACCAATTTTTTGTTCTATCGTAATTTTTGGCATAAAGGAATTCATATTACTTAAAAATAAAATGTATAATTTTATGTTTTATGGAGAAAAAAATATTGAAATCAATAGCATTAAAGTGTTTATGGGCTCTGTTCGTTTGGCTTCTTGTCATATGTGTTATCCGTGGCATTATGACGACGGTTGTAATAACGTCTGAAGACATTCAGGAATATATGAATGCGACAGATTTTTATCTGGCAGGTAAGGTGACGCTTATAAAGGATGATGCTGGATCAAGAGGATTGTATATGATGGAATATGATACAATAAGTATTAGAAACAAAAGTATCGGCCGATGTTTTTGGGGCGTGTGCGATACTGCTGCGAAAAGCGTGTTTTTCCATTCTTATACGCTAAATTCCGATTATGTATATATAGACTCAAAGAAAAGACTGATAACTGCCAATCCTGCAGATACGGTCTCTATGGTAAAATTTCGGGTTTTTGATATTCTATTTAGGCAGCTAAGGGAGTATCAGGGAGAAGGAACAATACCTTTTTGAGATGATAATGTGCAGATGACCTTCAGTAAGAGAAAACGTAGTTGGTTTCTTTGGTTATTAGCATAAAGGAATTTAGATTACTTAACCCCTAGTATTAAATGTAATTCATTGTGGATCAAATTAATGCAATAAATAAAGGTAAAATAGCGAAGTGGTTGGCCGGATATGTTTTTATTTATATTTTCTGGTCATGTGACAGAGTATTGACGTGTAGTTGGGTGGATTTATGTGTGGTGGTTGTCCCTTTTATTATGGTTGCGTTGCTGTTTTTCGAAAATAAGATCATAAATGTGATGGCAATTGTGGTGTATGCAATATTCTTCCTATTGTCGTTATCCTCTTGTTGCCTATATTACTATTATTTAAATTCCGACGATAAAAAAATTGAATGCTTTAGTATAGATAAATCTTGTCGTGGACAGTCATGGAAATCTGATAAATGTTACTTCCACTTTAGAGATATTAATGTTTCGTGTCGTGCCTTTATAGACGATGAGGAGACACTCAGAAATGATTATCTTGTACAGATGGAATATAGAGAAATATGTGACGATGTATACTTGGTGTATGGGAAAAACATTATAAAGAAAACGAAGGCTCAAATGCCTGTTGAATAATTGCCATGACATATGAGTTATTAGCATATAAATTATATCTTTATCCCCAAAAAAGTGAAATAACGATATGAATAAAATATACAAACTTCTGATTCAATGTCCTGTGGAGATCCTTATGTCTATCTTTTTCTTAGGATATTTGTATAAATATGGACCTTTTTACGAAACTGAGGGAGAATGGACGACACAGACGAAGGATTGTTTGATGACTGTTGGTTTATTGGTCACTATGATGGTGCGGATAGTGGTCTCCAAATTTACATCTCTCAAATATGGAATTATTGCTTCGGTAATAACTGGACTTGTTGTGATAGCTTTGCTCTTCCTCGATTTTGTCGTTGATAGTCATTGGATCCTACCGTGTTATCTAATCTGCGTTGTCGTATGTTCCTGTATGGTTCAGCATAATAACATTGAAGAGCAGATTAGCAAAATGGTGTTTCTGCTGATTCCGACAATTGTAGCTGCTCTGCTTATCCGTTTCCTTGTCTCTTTTGTGTTGGAGGTGACAAAGGAATGCCTTGGACCGGGAGATGCTGCTGTTGCGGATGCTTATGCGTTGGTCGGAGGGACGGCTTGTTTTATTGTTGGGTATCAGATAGTAAACGAGATACGATTTAAAAAAGAATAGTGTGTTGTATTTCGTTTTTGTTCGAGCCTTTCAGGCTCGGGAGCGTGGCGGGATGTGCCTAACCTATGGCGGTGCCATAGTCTATATCTATATGAGCCTTTCAGGCTCGGGGAACTGACAATATGGAAGGATGGTGCAATACTTGCTCGTGCCAATCAGCCTGAAAGGCTGCAACAGATATAGCCCAACGGCAACGCCTTGGGGTAAGGAGCGTAGATTCCATGCCAGCCTGAAGGGCTGGGACAGATTTGTTTTGAGTTTTTCGACATAAAAGAATATATATCGCTTAAAAACACTAAAAGTGAGACCTATGGGGAAAAATAAATGCTTAAGATATTTGTTAGTGATCGTTCTCCTTGCGCTGTGTTCAGCTTGTTCTAAAAAAGAAGAGGCAAATACCCGATCATCGTTTGACGATTCGTTGGAGTTCCTGGAAAAGATGGCGTTGCAATGTAAAGATTCTGTGCCTTCCTTTTCATTGTCGTACGAACATGAGAGAGAAGGGATATGGAGATTTGAAGTCAGATACATCGGCGCATTAGAAGGATGTGATACAAGATATGATATATTAAATGAGAGGCTATTTTGGGGTCGGTATGAAGAGTCCTTGCATTTGACTGATAAATTGACGGTTTTTAGTGATGGCGTTAAATTGGGGTCTTATTTCGGACTTGACAATGAATATAATATCACATTGTGTGATTGCGGTATAGTGATGACTGATAAGATAACTAACATATCTACTACGATAAGTTTCTCTGATGGAGTCCCCGATTATATATTCGTTTGGGCAGATTCGACGGGTGGTACTGATTTCGGTTTTTCAGAAAGACGATGACTGAAAATGATATGAAGAAAGACAATCATGCTTGCGCTTTTAACATAAGAATATGGCCTAGTGTTTTATCAAGAGAAAGAGCTAGTTAAATTTATAGATTGTATTAAATTTGTAAAAAAAAAATATGGATGAATTTAGACTTTTGATATTAATGTTTATCTGTCATGTGCTAGATGACTTTGTGTTACAGCTTGCGTGTTTAAGTAAGCTCAAGCAGAAATCGTGGTGGATGTCTCAGACGGATAATGAGTTGTATAAACGTGATTACTATGTGGGTTTAGTCGTCCATAGTTTCTCATGGTCGGGATGGATTCTGCTCCCCTTGATATTCTTTGCCCCGGATGTTCCCGGAACGATGCTGTTAATCGCCTTTCTGATCAATGGGATTCTTCATGCGATCATGGACAATAGGAAAGCGAATAAGCTGGATGTGAGTTTGTTGGCGGATCAGTTGTTCCATTTCTTCCAGATAATGGTAACTTGGATCGTGTTGTGTGTGGTGAGATAGGGAATGGTGTCGCTTAAATCAAAATACACTAACTAAAAAGTCGCTTAGAACCCTTTCGAATAAGTTTTTAATTAAATTTAAAACCGATTTTTATGTCAAATAAAATTCCATGTTTTTTTCTGTCCGGTAAAAAGGAGGTCTTGAGACGCATGTATAAAAAAGCATTTGTCGGTGCTTTGCTTTTTCTCCTTAGCTTCGATGCTTTTGGCCACTATGACTTTGATTCTCCGTATGCACGTGTTGTTGTTGGCGGTCTGCGGTCAACGGCAGGTTACCTGAATGCGCCTGCTTATGGTGTGACCATAGGTGGTACGTTCATATATCTTCCCGACCGCTTTTATTTTGATCGGTTTGGGCTGATGATGCAAGGCGGTATACAACTGGATTATATGGCGTCGCATGCTGAAAAATGTCTGGATCTTCAGGAGGTTGAGTGTGCCGACCGCTTTTCCTCTGTCTCTATGCCGTTGAATTTAGGCATTTGTTTTGGCGATGTTGGATGCTCTATAGACCCTTATATGGGGATTGATGCCCGATTGAACATGATCGCCAAGTCGCATGCCGATGGCTATGGACGCATTGATTATTTCGATGATTTGAACGCAAAACGTTTCCAGTTGGGACTGAATGCCGGTGTTGATGTTAATTTATTGTTCCTTTATTTGGGTTATCGGTTCACGAAGGACTTGACTGACTTTATCCCAGGGGAGCATAGCCGTAACTCTTGCCACAGAATCTTTGTGGGCTTCAACCTCCTCTTTTGGTGATTTTACAGACCATTTGTTGTGGCTTCCTCGATGTCTCTTTGTTTTTCTGCTTGTGCCTTTTGCATTGCGTTCTGACATAACGGGAATTATATTACAAAACATTAATCGACATATAATTATGCGTAGTTTATTTTTTGTCATAGTAATGGTGGTATACACACCATTGGCATTGTTCGGATCAGAAAACACAGATCTCACAGCTCTCAACAACAAGATATCAGGAATGGATTATTGTGGTCCATTTTGCCATGGTGCGGCAAAGGTCCGGAAAGATGGGAAGTGGGGAATCATCAATAAAAAAGGAGACTTTTTAGTCCCTTGTAAATATGATAAATATTACAACATGACCCAACATGTTTACAATGACCCTGACAGGGAAGATGGATATTGTGGCGTGAGATTGATAGACACAGCATCAAAACTTGAATTATATTGCAACAAGTATGGGGAACCTTTAGCCCCTCCAACAGCTGTATACTTATCCCCCTATTTCGACTACAACGAATATGTTATATATCTCAAAGAGAAACCGAGGCTGTATCATAATGGGAAATTATTGATAGACACGCTTTACCGATCAATAATGCCAATAAAGGCGAAAGAAATGTTCTATATTGTTACGGTTGATGATGAGGAACTCGGCGATAGGAAAATAGGCCTTTTGAATGCATCCGGGCAAGTGGTCGTTCCTCTCAGTGAAAACTATGCCGATTTCCGCCCCATAACTGCTGATTGTGAATACATAATTTTCCAAGATGCTAAGACCTACGCATTCGGTATAATGTCCTCAAAAGGATCTATCGTCCACGCCGCCGAGTTCCAATCCATTTACTATACTTTATGCGAAAGCAAATACATCAGATACAAAAAGACAGATGGGAAGGAGGGCATGATGGGCAAAGACCTAAAAAAAATGTTCGAGTTCGATTGTGATAATATATTCGAGGCTTCAATGGCAAACGGAACAGAAGCTTTTGAAATATGGAAAAATGGATCCTATCTGTTTACGGTCGACTCAAAAGGGGAAAAAGTGAGCAAACCACAAAAAGTTAAGGGATTCGCAAAATTTCCAGCAAACTATGAATTCAAAAAAAGATTGAACGATGATTATATTTTGCTGAAATCATCCGAAAAAAAGCAAGGTGAGAAACTCATAATCATGCATAAATCAGGAAAACTTTCGAAAGAATATAATTGCCTCGACATCAAACTTGGCAAAGACCATTTTTACGTCAATGCCCGAGGTCTCGAAAGTAAGATTCTTGATATGGATTTTAATGTGGTTGAGGATAATCCAGGAGTTTACTGCGGCAACTATTATTACAAAAAAGAAGGAGAAAATAAAAACATATGCTTTTACAATACAAAAGGGGAAAAAATGTTTCCTGAATATAATTTCAATGAAATGAAAGGGACATCTCCATATGGCATAGGACGAGACGAATACAATTCGATGGTTTTGAATTCTCTGTATGCTGGCTATGATCCAGACGCAGTCGTTGTGCGCGAAGCCTCAGGCAAATGGGGTGTCATTGACATCGTTCGGGAAAAAGTAATCGTTCCTTTTGTCATAGAAGAAACTGTCATCTCGAAGTACGATGATTTTTATAAAACCAATGTGGATTATTTCAGTGACGGATTGGTCGCCGTACGAATCGATGGGCGATGGTACTATGTGGATAAAGAAGGGAATGGGCTTCCTTCTCGAGTGGGGGGAAGATAGTTTTATCCTCGGATATATCTCTCTTATGATGAGCCCGGAAGATAGTGAAGACGAGATTGAATTAAACATCAGCAAATCAGCTCTAAAAATCACTGGTTCTTGGAAAGAGGCTTCCTCTGGGAGGAAGAAAACGATCAAGTCTCTAAAGTGAATTTATCGCATAAAAAAGGATAAAAGAATTTTACAGAATTTCGCCATGAAAACAATTAATATCTTATTGATTATATCCTGCCTTTGCTGCGTCAGCGCAAAATCACAAAACAAGCAGGAATTTACCAGGTTCATCAACAGCTTGCCAACTATTGAATACGGGCAACTCCCCTATTGGCATGGCATAACAAAATACGAAATCGACAATGTCAATACCGAATGCCTTGTACATGGGTTTCAGTATAAGGATACCATCAACAACCGATATAATTATATGTTGCGGAATGCCTTGAATGATAGCAGTTATGTGCTGGTCGGCAAAAAGAGAACGAAAATTGAGCCTGATAACATTTTCTTTCACAACGAGAATAACGTTTCTACTAGTTACTATAGAACAGAAACATCAACATCATCATATGAAGATGCATTTGTACCGTCGTTATATGCTTCCGCAAAATCTATTTTTAACAATAAATACTACGTTGTATATTTTTGGCGAGCGGTTGTGACACAAAACATCTATTATTATGCTATAACGTTTGACCATGAAGGGAATATAATTTCATATCAGCATCTTGATTATTATGTAATGACTTGTCCTCTCTTCCCATTTAATTCAGAGAAAAACATGAAACGACTCGTTGATTACTCCAAAAGTGAAGTCGCATATTTACCGAACAAACTTATTCTTGCGAAGGATATTGCGGTAACGGAAGGGGGTGGAACTTATAAATTGTCAGTGTTGAATAAATATGGACATTATGAGGTATTGAAATCTTGGGATGAAATAGGGAATTTCAACAAAGTGCCAACAGGAAAATATATGAACTATATGTTTGAAGGTGAGAACTCTAAAGCACGTGTAAAAATTCCATTTGTGGTTCATGACAAAGATGGATTCTCTAACATTAGGGAAAAGGCGGATAGCAAATCTGCTATTGTTAGAACAATTAACGACGGGGATATGGTTTGGGGAAAATATCTGGCAAATGGATGGATTAAGATAGATTTCACAGCGGACAAGGATGGGAAGATAATCGAAGGAGGATATATCCATTCTTCAAGATTAGAGTGCTTGTACGATGAAGAAAACGAATTCGTCAAAACACAAAGTTTGGAGGATTGGCGAAAACGAGTCAAATAGATTGATAATATTATGGCTATTTACCGCAGACCCTCATTTATGCAGGCTGAACCCAATCACAGGTGAGCTGGAAACGTGGGTTGTCTTGCCTGACGATGATTCGGACGTGTTTTCTTGGTGTGAGGCTATGCACGGTCGCGGACTTTGATATTACGGATCCACATATTCAACGACTAAACAAATGACATTATGGGCATGGAAATTCGCAAACTTTTATTTGTGGCAATTATGGCTATGAGCCTTTCTGCCAGCGCTTATTCTCAAACGACTATTGATTCTTGGATTGACAATATAAAGCAGTGTGACAGTGAGGAGTGCCAGAAGAAAGGATTAATCGTATTGAAAGATTCATTAATGAGAACTTTGGAAGCCCGTGATTTCCCATCGGAATGTTTATGTAAATACGTGAATGTGAATTTATATGATTCATCTTTAAAAGAGGTTTTACTATCTAATTTGAGAACAAACTATGATTTTTGGACTATTCGGATTTTTTTCAAGATAGGTGATCCTGTATATTGTGATTCATTATTATGCATATACAAAGAAAAAAGGCATAGCAAATCATTCATCTATGATTTAACGATGGAAAATGCGCTGATAAGATGTGGTAATAAAGATATATTGGAGCAAAGATATAAGTATTTAACCGAAGCGGTAAAACACAAAGGGAATTTGGATTTGGACTTTTGTATGACAATTACGGAAACCCGTGATGTGGCTGATAGAAGATACGCTGACTTGTTGATGGGTTATGTGATAAATAACAACAATCAGTTAGTGTATTATGGGGATGATGGAGGAGGGAATGTGGATTATTGCCCTCTTTCCAAACTTTCCATTCTAATTCTAAAAGATATAATAAAGGATTTCCCGTATGTCCCTGGATATTACGAATTGATAGATGAAAAAAAGGGAAAAGAAATACAACAGTGGTGTAAGAAACATAAGAAAACGTACGAGATGAATATGGTACCATAGTCTCGCATGAGCCTGTGCCACCTTGCGGAATTTGGGCGACTCCAAATTCGAGAAGGCAAACCGTCATAAACAGCAGTGCGCATGGATGCGAGTTGTTTATGGGGATTCCCTATCATTCTTTTGCCCCTGCGGGGCGCATGTCCCGCATGGTTATTCAAAAAATGTGCTAAATTTGGAACTATTGGAACTTTATCCTCGCAAAAAAGAATAGAATATAAACCCAATATTAAAGTATTGATGGAAGAGAATATATATGAATATGCCAAGTCTCATGGCCAAATATATGAATATTGGTGCGCTATTGACAGATATTTTGTGGATAGCGGAAGAGAGTATAATCATGCGCATTCCCCAGGAACGACGTATTTTTATTTTGTGGAAGCAGAAAAACGGCAGGGGGAAGTTGAAATGTTTCGCAGATTCGACGACCAACTGGTTTATTGTATGGGGAAAGACTATTACAATGGGAAATTCCATAGTTATGACTTGATAATAAATGTGTTAATATGTGTGTTTTTCCTTCTTCGTGATTGTCATGAAGGCGTTTATAAAAAACAGTTTATTGGTTCTGAGAAATTACGTCAATGTCTCCGTTCTTCATATGACTATTGGTTGATTCATCTAACCCCCAATGACGATTCTTGGAGTGAATATGGGCATCTTGTGTCTGAAGCTAATTCGCTCAAGGAACGCTTTGGTTTTGAATTTTGATGGTTGACAGTCCGAAGGTCCATAGGAGTTTCATCGACGCAACCAACGCCATAATTGAATCCTTGGCGATTCCTGTGAAACAGGTGTCAGGGAGTGGATGGATGATTAAAGATTAGAATCCTATTTCCCCTTATCCGCCGCGATCACCGCATTGATCATCTTGGCGATTTGTTGCACCATCGGTTTCCGCTGCCCGGTGAAGTTGGAGACCATGATGCTGAAGGCGTACCATTTGTTGTTGGCGTTGATGTAGCCGGCGTAGTTCTGCACGCGCTCCATGCTACCGCTCTTGACGAACGCCTTGCCTTCCAGGGCGGTACCCTTCATGAAACCCGCCACAGTGCCGTTCCTGCCGGCTGTGGGTAGTGTCTGGAGGAAGGATTTCGAATAGGTGCTCTGGTTATGCATGTAGGAGAGCACGTCCACCATGAACTTGGGAGAGAGGGCGTTCTTCATCGATAGGCCCGAACCGTCCACCTGGAAGATCCGTTTGGTCTCGATGCCCAGCCCCGACCAATACTTGGATATCACACTGGCGGACCGCCATCCCACGCAGGGCGCGAGGCTGTCCTTCTGCTTGGATAGGATGAGGAAGATGCTCTCCGCATAGAGGTTGTTGCTCTTGTGGTTGGTGACCCGCTCGATCTCCTTCAGCGTGGCGGACTTATGCACGAAGAGCGTGTCGCGGATCGAGTCCCGCTTGTACCATCTGACCGTGGTGGCGAGAGAATCGACCGTGATGCCTGCGCTGATCAGCAGGTTGCGGAGGGAGTCGGCCAAGAAGAGGGCAGGCTCTGGCATCTCCGTTTTGAGGAACTGTTTCGTGCCGACCGGCAGGTTGCCCCTGAACGTGGGAGCCCAGGAGAAGTCCGTTTTCGTCATTCTCCACGCTTTTTCCTTCCCGGTCTGGGTCATCTCTATCTTGGGCTGTAAAAGTCCCGTAGAGGGCGTGCAACTCGTGTAGGAGATTCCGCAGGAGTCGGACGACAGCACGATGCCCAGCAGGTTATCATGGATGTTGAGGCCGGAGGGGGTCGGCGAGTAGGAGGAACCGATGTCCTCCACCAGCCAATGGAACGGTGCGCCGTCCTCCCTGAAGACGGAGGCGTCGCCCACCACATGTCCCGTGATCCGTTTGATGCCCTTCTGTTGCAGGGCAAGCAGTGCCTCGGCGTAGAAATCGCCTGCGCTTGGCGCATAGGCGGAGCCTAACGTGGGGTCGCCTCCACCACGGATGTAGAGGTCGCCGTGAAGCGTCGAATCGACGATTGTGCCGCAGTATTCGATGTTCGTCTTGAAACGGAAGGTGTCGGAAAGCATCTCCATGGCGGCGGCCGTCGTGATGATCTTGGTGACGGAGGCAGGGTTCCTGTCCGTCATCTCCTGGTAGCTCGCCACGACCCGACCGTTGGTGATATCCTTCACCAAAAAACCTATGCCCGCCTGTATGAGGTTGTCGGAGTTGACGAACTCCTCGATGGCTTTGTTCTCCTGCGCCATGGCGGACATGCAAAGTGTAACGGATAGGATAAGGTTTAAAATGACTTTCCGCATATTATTTTCCTCCCATATCGAATGGTTGTGTTAACGTTTCTTCGTTATGTTCCTGACCAAGGCTTTCCCTAGTGGTTTCAATATGTTCGTGACGATCCATTTCCAGATAGCCTTGTTCCTCTTTTTAGATGCTTTTTGGGCTTTCGCATCCTCCTTCTCCTTCTCCTTTTTCTTGCTCTCCTCCTCTTTGGCGGCTATCTCTTTGGATTTCTGCTCTTCCATCTTCTTCGCGTCGTCGATCAGTATTTCGTAGGCGGAGCGGCGGTCTTCCGTCTCGCGGTACGATTTCTCGAGACCGGATTCCTTGATGGCCTTCTTCCTCTCCTCCTCGGTGATAGGTCCGATTTGGCCCTGCGGGCAGAGCATCTTCGCCCTTTCCACCACGTTAGGGGCTCCTTTCTCGTCGAGGAAGGAGATCAGGGCCTCTCCCGTCTCCAATTCAAGCAACGCCTTCTCCGTGTCGAAGGATTCGTTGGTGCGGAAAGATTGCGCCACAGCCTTGACAGCCTTCTGGTCCTTAGGAGTGAAGGCGCGGAGGGCGTGTTGTATCTTGTTACCCAATTGACCCAAAACGTTTTCCGGAATATCCATCGGGTTTTGGGTGATGAAGTAGACGCCGACTCCCTTTGAACGGATCAGTCGGACGATCTTCTCTATCTGCGTCAGCAATGCCTTGGAGGCGTCGTCGAACAGCAGGTGCGCCTCGTCGAAGAAGAAGATGAACTTAGGCTTGTCCAGGTCTCCCACCTCAGGCAACTCGTTGTAGATGGAGGTCAGGAGCCACATCAGGAAGGCGGAGTAGAGCCTTGGGTTGTGGTAGAGCTTATCCGCCGCGAGGATGTTGAGCATACCCTTCTTGGTGTCGTGCATTCTCTCTGTGACAAAGAAGTCCTCGATCTTGAATTCAGGAAGACCGAAGAAGAGGTCGCCGCCCTGCTCCTCCAGCGCCAACAGGTTTCGTTGGATGGCGCCCACGGAGATGGAGGATATGTTTCCGTATTCCGTTTGGAACTCCTTGGCGTTCTGCCCTATGTAGTTGAGCGCGGCGCGGAGGTCCTTCAGGTCGTCCAGCGGCATGTTCCTATCCTCGCAGATGCGGAAGACAGCGGCCAGCACGCCCTCCTGCGTGTCGGTGAGCGACATGATGCGGGAGAATAGCAGTACGCCGAAGTTCTTGATGGTCACCCTCATCGGCACACCTTGCTCCCCGTAGACGTCGAAGAACTGGACAGGGTAGGGTTGGAAGTCGAACGTGACGCCGAACTCGTTTTGTCTCTTCTCGATGAACTTGGTCAGGGTACCCTCTTTGTAGACGCCCGAGAGGTCGCCCTTCATGTCGGCCATGAAGCAAGGGACACCCAAATCACTGAATGATTCTGCCAATACTTGGAGGGAAACTGTCTTTCCTGTTCCGGTTGCGCCTGCGATGAGGCCGTGTCTGTTCGCCATCTTAGGCTCGATGTAGAGCGGATGGTCCGAATGCGCTATGTATAAGCGGTTTTCGTTATCTAACATAGTATGTCGTTTTTATTCTTTGTTTTCCGCAAATATAGTAAAAAAAGAGCGAAATGTTAAGGTTTATAGGAGGTTTGTAGAGACGCACGGCCGTGCGTCTCTATGGCACCCCAACATATTCCCCAAAATTCTCCTTGTTCATCACGTTGAATTTCGCGTTGGGATATGCGATGGCAAACCCTGCTCCAGGGAATCGAGGAAAGCGGGTATGTCCGTCTCCCACTGCTCCCGTTTGATCTTCTTTGCGGTGATTTCGTGTCTTTTGGGGCGTTTCCATCGTGAAATGTTTTATAGTAGGTAAAAAGCATGATAAAGTAAACTTGTACTTTAGATTATCATGATAAAATAAAGTTGCACTTTGGATTATCATAAAAAATTACTATGTTTGCAATGTTGAAATAACGTTATGAGCAATGATAGAAAGGATTCTGAAAATAGAGGATGTTCAAACCGATAGCGTGTTCCTATGGGGTGCCAGACAAACAGGGAAAAGTACTTTGCTTGTCAATCTTTTCCCTGATGCGACGTACATTGATTTGCTGCGTCTCGACACTTTTGAGCGGTTGCGGCGTAATCCTTCCCTTTTGCGGGAAGACCTGCAAAGCAAACAGCCCGGCGACATTGTTATCATAGACGAGGTGCAGAAACTCCCGGATTTACTCAATGAGGTGCAGTGGCTTATCGTCAGGAAGGATATCCATTTCATTCTCAGTGGTTCCAGCGCAAGGAAACTCAAGCGTTACGGAACAAATCTGCTGGGTGGCAGGGCGTTGCGATGCAGGCTCTTGCCATTGGTTAGCGCAGAAATCCCTGATTTCAATCTGATCAAGGCCTGCAATAACGGTATGCTTCCCCGCCATTATCTGACGGAGAATGCCACCAAGAGGTTACAGGCATACGTTGGCGATTACCTGCAACAGGAGATCATGGCCGAGGCATTGAGCCGCAATTTGTCCTCATTCACCCGTTTTCTCGAGGTTGCCGCCTTGTCCGATGGTGAGATGGTGAATTATAACAACATTGCGTCAGACTGCGGAGTGAGCGCTGTGACGGTCAAGGAATATTTTTCGATATTGGAGGAGACGCTTGTCGGATTCATGCTCCCTGCGTATACCAAGGTTCGGCAGCGTAGAGTCATAAAGGCTCCCAAGTTCTATTATTTCGATGTGGGTATCGTCAATTATCTCACGCATAGGGGGAATCTCCTTCCTGGTTCCGCTGACTTCGGTCATGCGTTCGAACACTTTATCGTTCAGGAACTTGTGGCATACGTTGATTATAGGCAAAAACATGTCGTACTCAGCTATTGGCGCACCGCATCGGGCATTGAGGTGGATGTTGTCGTTTCAGATGAATACTCATCAGATATATTGTTCGCCATAGAGATTAAATCGTCCGAGGAAATACAGAACAGACATCTAAAGGGGTTGCGAAGTTTTCGGGACGAATATCCCGACGCGAAGCTAATTGTCGTGGGACTTGATAAAATCAGTCGTGCGACAGAAGACGGCATCAGCGTTTTATATGCCACCGATTTCCTGAAAGCCTTATGGGCCGGGGAGTTGTTTTAGGCTTAGGATGGGATGGTTGTGAAACGCCCATCTGGAAGAATTTTGAAGTGTCGAAATCTGTTCATATATTTGTGATAATAGTGATATAATATTAAACAATCAACAAGATGAAACAGAATATCATTGATGTGATTAATTCGTTAGGCGAAAATGACGAATTATATTCCGTGGGAGAGGTTGACCCTTCAAAGATTGTTGAAGCTGCGGAGACGTTGGGTGTTAAATTCGCAAAGGATTTCGTGGAATACACTCAAAAGTTTGGCTCGATATCTGTGGGTAGCATGGAGTTATGTGGCATAGACGATGAATGGAATTGCTCTACGGTAGACCAGACGCAAGAGATGCGTGAACTATATCCCAATTTCCCAAAGGATTGTTATGTGATTGAAAATCTCGGAATAGATGACGCGGTCGCAGTGCAGAAATCTGATGGGAAAGTATATCAGTTCGCGGAAGGATATGAAGAGCTGGAATTCCTTGCGGATTCTTTGGGCGAATATCTTCTTGCTGGAAACGAGAAGCGCGATGAACGCAGCGAATTTTGGAAGTCACAATCCAATTAAACCGCATTGTAATCTGACTCGACAAGCGAATGGAAAGGATACCGGTAATCATCAAGCGAATCGACTGGTTGGACCAGGAGACCCGAGAGGCGGATGTGTGCTTTGAGGTGGGGAAGGGTAGTTATTGGGCATTCTGTCATCCTTGCGATTTCGCGGAAGGGGAGGCGGCATGTGTCGGTATTGATTTTGTTTATATTGAGGATATTACATTCGAAACGATGTTCTCATACAATAGGGATGAGGAGCAGAAGTTGGTTCCTATGGTCAACGATAGAACTTCCTATTGTTGCTATGGGAAGGTCATAGGCGTCAATCCGGTGGTCGTTGATTGCGGAGACCTCCGCCTTGATTTGGGAGCCCTGACCCATGACGATAGGGTGGTCGGGTCTTATGTCTACTTCGTGATTTCCCGCCTTGATGTAGTTGCGGTCTGATTTTGCTGGTGATGGCCCCCATTCGGCCTGCCTTTAAATTCCTCTCATTACCGCCTCTACCACAGCCACCACCTTCACATCGTCCTCTTCGTGTAGTTCAATAGGGGAGTAGGCTTTGTTGAGCGGACGGAGGGTGATGGATTTGCGGCTGCCGTCAGCGTTCTTTTCGCTGTGATACTCTTTGAGGGTGTATTTGCCATCATAGTCACCGTCATATTCGCTGATTTGCGCAATCACCATCTTACCGTTACGGCTACCTCCGTTGTCTGGTGTGTAGAAGCGGCAGATGACCCAATCGCCATCCTCGATTCTCGGTTGCATGGAGTTGCCTTTGGCTTGGCAAATGAAATAGTTCTTGTCTCCCCTTGGGTGGACTCCGCTTGTTGAGATGTCTATCCAACCAGTCTGCGTTGGCAACTCGTTTGCTTCGAACGCACCGCAGGCTGCCTTCAGGTTGTAGAATGGCAAGAATTGTACAAATTTATCTTCTTCTGCTACATCTTCCAAAATTTCTGTCATTGCTGGTGCCTCTGTTGCTGGTTGCGTGGCGGTGCTCTGTGCTACGCCTAAGTTGAGCGATGGCAGGCTCTTCACGATTGCCACCGTCTGCACACTCACGTTGATGACGCTCAGTAGCAGGTCGAGGATGTAGCGAGGTTTATTGTGCTCTCGGCTCCAGTCGTTCGGGTCGTTCTTTATCTGGCTATCTTTGTCGATAGTGACTTGATAGCGCTCCATGATCCATTCGATGGCCGACTTGCCGTTCACCACGTAGTCGTAAGCCACCTGTGGAATGCCTCTCACCACGATGTGTCCGTTGTAATGTATGGTGCTTGGTTTCTCTTTGGCCTTCACGCCTGATGGGAAACGCATCTTTTCCACAGTGTAATATGCATATTCGTCTTGCTTGGTGCCACTCTCTTCGACGGTCACGCCCGGGCATGGTTCCACCTCCTCATAATTCAGATGTAATTCAGCTAGTTTTCGTCCTGCTTCCATAAATGCTTTGAACTCTTTTGCACTTTCGACAATCGGAATCCTTGGCAACATTTTCTTCAAATCAGCTTCAAAAGTTGTCCTATAATCCTCACTATGAAGAAGTCCATACACATAGTAGAATATATCTTCCTTGGTAATGTCCGTAGATTTAGCACTTAAACCGTAACGAGTTCTGAATTCTTTGAGAATATAATCAGAGATTCCATCATGACGAAGATATCCATACTCATCGAAGCCTATTCTTTTATAATCATACATATCGTCATCATCAAATAATGATTTCATTCCTGGATTTTCCTTCTTCTTAGTACGTTTATTGAAATCCTCCGTTGATTCATACCAATAAAGAGGGAAACACTGACCTTTTTCAATAGAATCAAGGCATGGTATATGATTTGTGGCTAAACATGCAAATGGTTTTGAAGCAGATATGCCGCTTAAAATAATTGCCACATTTCCATGGTTTGGAGTCGGAAAGAGTTTTCCCCATTGTCCTGGACGTTCTATCATATACTGATTGTAACATAGGCTCATTTTTTGGAAAGGACGATATGATCCTTCAATAAAATCAGTATTGCTATAAGACAGTTCTATGTTCTTTTCACAATACTTCTTCATATTTACAGTCCAAGATATCTGAGTCTTGTCGGTATCAATAAAATCTTCAACTTTAAGTGTTGGATTGGTTTTTGATTTTAAAGCATAATTCTTCCTCTGATTATCATAGAAAGCAATGAATTTGTCTATTCCCTGTTTCAATGCATCTTTGGAGTAATTGTATGTCCACGCATCTCGATTGGTAGCTACTCCAATGGCTTGAGATGTAAAGAATGTTTTCGACTTTTCTTCAAAGTTTTTCTCTGGATTAATCGGAATTAGTTCTTTGAACGCATCATTTCTCATGGAAATCCAATCTCCATGTTCGTTTGGAGAGATTCTTCCTTTTCCAAAGTCTTTTGATAGAACGGATCCAATCTTCTTGATTTTATCAAGTTTCTGTTGTTGCGTCAGATAATCGCCAATATCAAGATAATGGATATCAGCTTTCATCAACTTTTTCTCTTCATCCGTTAAAATACATTGTTTGAATTCTATCTCTGCATCTTTAAGCTTCTTCCAAACAGCAAATCTTTCTGGAGACTTATGTGGGTTATCGACAAGAATGGTAATGGAAACAGGAGTCCTACTTCCGCTTCCGAATATTTTACCTCCCTCTTTACGACTCAATTCGCCGCTTGTTCTCTGATTGCCTCGAAGATTGAACACATATATATCGCTGAACTCTTCCTCGATACACTTTCTAAAACCATCCAATGCATTACCATCTAGCCAAGAACCATTACTTATGAATGCCACAACACCTCCCGTTTCTCCATTCTCATGAATACGGTCAGAAGCCCATCTGAAAGCTTTGATGTAACTATCATAGATGGACTTTTGGAGATTAGCGGAGGATCTCTTGGCATAGGTTTGCTCAATCCTACTCTCCAAATCCTCGTAATGTAAGTTCGCAGCCATGTCATCGGCAGATTTTTGCCCTATTGAATATGGAGGATTGGCTATGATAACCTTAATCGGAGTCTTTTTTTGTTGTTCTATTTGTTTCGTGTTCTCGATGAAATAATAACCTTCACCTTTGAATTTATATTGTTTACTTTCAGTTAATTGGAATGTGTCAGTCAAGCAAATGTTGTTGTACGGAAGATACCCTTTTTCAGAAACGATGTCATTGTATACGCTTTCAATATTCACATCGGCGATGTAATAAGAGAGCAGGACGATTTCGTTACAGTGTATCTCGTTGAGGTACTTATATCTTAAATCTTCGTCAGTTATGCCATGATTTTTCAGATAGTTCAATGTTTGGGTGATAAATGTACCAGTTCCAGTAAATGGATCAAGAATATTCACCCCTCTGTCTTTTAGTGACACTTTGAATTCTTTTTTCAAAACATCATCTACGCTCTTGATGATAAAGTTGACACAATCGACGGGCGTATATATTATTCCCAATTGTTCTACAATCCGAGGAAAGGCTTTCTTAAAGAACTTCTCATACAACGTTTTAATTGTATCTTGCTTCTCATCGATAGTTCGTAATGTTCCACAAACTTGGGAAACATTGTTGTAGAAAGTTTCCAACACATTCCTATCCGATACGAAGGCTTCGTCTTGAATCACATCCAAGACACTTTGGATACTCTTGCTGACTGTATTGTTCTTAGCGAATTGATAATCTGGGAATAACGCATCGAACACTGGTTTCGTAATCAATTGCTGGGCAAGGAACGTGATGGCTTGTTCTCTGTCAATTGAAGGGTTGATGTTTTTCTGTAAGTCAGATACAAAATGATCAACCTCTTTAACATATTTGCCGTTCTCCACCAACTCATTAAGTCTGGCGATAAAGTTTTGGGCGATGTCTCCAACTTTTGTAGACCACTTATCCCAATAAAGACGATCACCTACCTTATCCACCATACGGGCGTAAAGTTTATCAACGAACTCTAACTCTTCAGGGAAGAGGATTGGTCCCTCAGTTTTTCCTCCGCCTCCAGTAGGTCTGCCACCGCCAGTTCCACTATTTCCTCCTCTTGGGGGACGAGGCGATACGATTTTCACATGAGTGTAATTGTGGTTGCTAAGTTCTGCCGCCAAACGTTCGTCATGAGAGCGCATCGCATTCAAGATGTTCCACACTAACTTGTAACGCTCGTTTTTGTCCATCTCCTTGACAGGGTCGGCACCTATAGGAATCACCACAGGAACTATGATATATCCGTACTTTTTGCCCTCGAATTTTCGCATGACACGCCCTACGGATTGGACAATGGTTATCATGGACTTCTTAGAAGCCAAGAAAATTGCGGCATCCAGAGCAGGGACATCCACACCCTCACTAAGACAGTTAACATTGCACACGATGTTACTGCGCTTCTCATAAGGATCAAAAGATTCACGAAGTATGTTCAAGTTTTCGTTCCTTTCATTAGTCGGCATATCACCGCTTACCATAGTGGATTTCACATCAACAAGCTTCTCCAAGAATTCTTTTGAATCCTCATCCCCCTCAAAAACTTTTTTGTAAACAGCAGTAACATCCTCAAAAGCCTGTGATATTTCTTCCGCCACATAAACCCCTTCTTTTGTTTTTTTATAGCGTCTTACGTTATCGCAGAAGGCAATGGCTGTATGCATTGGTTTGCCTATATTTTCATCTTCAGCAAAGTCATCCTTGTTGGCGTACAGCAATTGCTTACTCATAGCACTTACTGAACCTATAATCATCGCTTGCTGTTCTGGAGTTATATGATGTATATGTTCTTTATCGGGAGTTTCTTGATTATGTTGATCCACATATCTCTTATAAGCATTAAGAAACTCAGAATTGGCATTTTTTTCATCTATGGTAAGGACTAAAACCTTATAATCAGTCAGTAGCCCTTTATCTACAGCTGTGCCGAAATCAAGATTATAGAAATGCTTTCCAAAATACTCCTCCTTATCCATGGAGAAAAGAAGATCATCGTTCAAGTCTGCTTTGTTTTTACTTGCTTCGTTGTATATCTTCGGAGTAGCGGTCATATACATTCTATGCTTGGCTTTGACATAATTTCCATTATGTACTTTTGTGAAATCTGTCTCATTTTTCCCGCTTATTTTTACAGACGCAGTTCTATGAGCCTCGTCACAGATGATTAGATCAAATTCTCCAAATTCCCCTCCGCTTTTCTCCATCAACGTGCTTTGCGCTGTTTTTACGACATCAATACTCTGGTAAGTGGAGAAACAAATAAGTAAACCATCATGATTCTTATATCTCTCGATTTCATCTATGATTGCCTTAGGATTAGTGCATGAACGTATTGGCAAGTCTGTTAAGGATTCTACCATGTGGTCTTCCTCTTCATTATACTCAATAGACCCAGCACTACTGTCTGAGCATACACAAACTGCTTTGATAGGTTTCTCCGAATTTGCGAACCAACTATTGAGAGATTGTGCAACCAATGCTATTGATGGAGCCAAAAACAAAACCAACCCCTTGTTTTTAAGCATTTGTTGAGCTATAAACATTGAGGTTAGAGTTTTTCCTGTTCCGCATGCCATTACTAATGTTCCTCTCTCGTTCTGACTGAAATGATCTAGTGCAGCATCAATGATAGGCAATTGATAATCCCTGGGTGTGGCCTTTTTACGAAGTGCATCGGTTCCGTTCTTTCCATTCAACAACAACTCCCAATCCACTTGTGAATCATTTAAAGTGTTTAGACTTACTTTGTTGACTGGCGGGTTTTGATTCTCTAAAGATTGCTCTGCATTTTTCCCAAATTTATTTGTAGTAGAAATCCAAAGTCTACCAGCGAATGAATATGTTTGATTGTCTATATTGAATTGACGTGAACTATTAGCTAAAAAGGAATCTACTGCCGCTTTCTGAATAACTGTTTTATCGTCATAGCATTTGCATTGTATAGCCCAGTAACCACCATTGTCGTCTAATGCAACTAAATCGATACCCAAATCTTGTTTTCCTAAACTCTCAGTACATGGAGAATCTTTCCACATCCAAACTTTTGTAAACAAATTGGAATAAGAAGGATCAGATAGCAGCCAACGCTGCATTAGTTTTTCAAAAACATCGCCTTTTTGGCGCTCAGTGACAGTCTCCTGTCTGAATTTTGCGAGGATGTCATGAATGCTCATAAAAATGCTCTTTTGCATCAGGAAGAAGAGCATTCCATCCATACCACTGGCATTGACGTGAAGACACACCATCCCCACACTGCCGTAAAGATTTTACGGAGAAGATAATACCAGATTCAATTGCTTATTGTGCTCTTTCCCCTGATGGGGGTTAGAGCGTACGTCTATTAAGTCGTGCAAACGAAAAGGGTCTGATTAAACACACGATGCGTGGGCAAATGCTTACCTACGCTTCGGGTGCTTGGCCAGACCCATGAGAACAGATAATGCATCACCCACGCAAACCGCGGGCGTTGCTGTTTATCATTCTGTTCTCAATCTTCTATGCGGCCAAGCTTTGAAGCGTTTCCAGAATAAATAGCGACGCTATTAATTGAATTTTACTATGTCACAACCATGTTCCCCTTTTTGAAGGGCGCATGATGCCTTGCAAATTTAATAAAAGAATTGCATAATTTTTAGTGGTGGTGGATGGAAAATTGGTCATAGTTCACTTTGGAAGACGATGCACTCATAGCCGACATCAAAAAGGCTTTGAAGCTGATACGTGGTGTGACCTCGGTACGGGTGGCCACCCTCAATGATGATAAGACCATTACGCCCGCCATGCGCCGTTCGATCAATAAGGCTCGTCGCGAGTATGCTAATGGTGAGACCATTTCATGTAGCTCTCCCGAAGAGATGCAACGCTATTTCGATAGTCTATGATGTACACAGTTGTATGATAAACTAAAGTTATACTTTAGATTATCTTGTAAAATCACTATGTTTGCAATATTGAAATAACTCCATGTACAATGATAGAAAGAATTCTGTGAATAAAAGATGTTTAAACCGATAGCATGTCCCAATAGAAAGGAATCCGAAGAAACGCCCTCCGCATATATAGACACCGTTCTGTTGATATTGACCTCCCACTGCCGGGAAAGAGCTTGGTATCCGATCGGTTCCGAGAAGTCGTTGCTGATGGATTATTCGATTATGTTCGCCGCGGAAGCTGGTTGCAGAGAGGCGGTTGTCGTCGTTCATCGCGATGAAAAGAAGGTAAATTTGGCTCGTGTCAATAAAAAGCACAAAATCCCCGTGAGTGTCGTAAGTGTATCCCCTGACCAAAAGGGCACGGCAGACCAGTTCCTCTCGGCGATGTGGAAGATCAAAGGCTGTAATGTGATTGTTATATCGGGCGATTGCTATTACAACAAGGAGATGTTCGATGGGATTGCGGCACGGCTTTCGCGTATACAGCCATTTGCAAGACGCACAAATTATTGCCAACTATACATGGTCGGTTCGCTCCCGACGGATGTCCCCAATAGCATTGAGAAGGACAACGACACCCCGACTTTCCCGGTTATCGTCCATTCGAAAACGGGACTAAAACGCAAAGTGGATGTGTTCTGCGACTGGCGTATAAAAAACAATGTTTTTGGCATACCGTACAGATTTTTGGAAATATTGGAGGAACTTAGCGACAAAGAGGATTTGGCCGCCTTCGATTGTGAGCTTACGCTGCCTGCCCTCCTGATGCGGAGCCATCTGAATCTGGAATATCTGACTGCTTTCGACAAACGCTTCTGCGTATGGAGCGACAGAGACTCAGAATTCATTTGCCCGTCAGGTTATGGAATCGCTAAAAACCAGTCGGAGAAAGCATTCTGCGAATTCACAAGGTTTTTTCTGTACCTGACAGACCATAATACGGTTGCCGTCAACTTTGATGCCTATTCACGTTGCTATTTTTCTCACGAAAGAATACTTCATTTCTTCCTTGACAAACCTATGGATACCGGTAAGGATCCAGCATCGTTCAAACTGATGTGCGGAGCGACTTTGGGGTGGAAGAAGAATTCATACATACAGGGAGCGTACTCGGGAGAAGAATGTACGTGTAAGATGTTCATCGATGTGGAACAGAGTAGAGTGGCATGGATAAGTTTTGAAGGTAAATGGAAAGAGATATGCCCCTCGGAGAAATATCCGATGGACATGGATGTTGAGTTTGCCGGCTACGCCTTCATTGACCATTTGCGGGACCTGCCGTCCGGTCAATGTTCGGAAGAACCGTTGCTTAAATGGGACGCGATCTCAGACAAGCCCTATGATATGGATGTATTATTTAAGGGCGAGTTGAAGGATGAGGAGCTGATGATCGACTTCAACAATGCGCAGAGATTTGTGCCCGAGCAAGATCTTGACGACGAGACGCATAAGGAATTTGCCGATGTGCTGGACATCCCGGAGGAAGGACAGATAATAAACCATATCACTTTGGGGAAATGCGGAACATTTTTCCCCGATGGTATCTCTCTCAGACTTAGCAGAGGATGGAACGGTCAGTTCGATTGCAATAAAAAAAACATCTACTTTGCGTATAGCTTTGCGGATGGCAAGTTGAGATCCTCAAAGATGAAAAACGAGGCGGCTCTCAAGCCTTGTGAAATCACGAATATCAAGGAGAACACCCCAATAAACATATACAAGCTTTATTGTGTGGTTGAAGACGGCAAAATAACAGACCGAGTGAATAATTACAATGACGGTACATGGTCGGAATACTGTGGCCCGTTCCGTCAGTTCCATGCCATTTCCGAGGATGGAATGCTTATTGGATGTTGTGTGGTCACGAAAGAGTCCGATTTCATTAATTTTATCGAACTTGCAAAGGGGAACACCCAAGAGTGTCGCACTAAGGCAATTGTTGCTGAACTCATGAACATATATGCGGGGAAGGCTGATGATTAAATGAATCGTATGACACCCGCCATGCGCCGTTCAATCATTCGCATTCATACCCCCAAATACTCCCAAAAATTCTCCTTGTTCACCACGTTGAATTTCGCGTTAGGATATGCGTCTGCAAACGCTTTGGGAGCCTTAGGGTTCTTCTTCCCGGCTTTCATTTCGAATGCGGTAAGGTTGTTGTTATTCTCTTCTATCAGGTCAATCTCCTGCTGGTCGTATGTTCGCCAGAAAAACATGTTGGTGCTCGCTAAGTTGTTGTGTTTCATCTTCATCCGCTCACTGATGATGAAATTTTCCCACAATGCGCCTCTCTCTTCGCTCGATCTGTCGGCGAGCGGGCGGAAATCATTCAACACAGCGTTGCGGATGCCGTTGTCTTGAAAATACCATTTGGATGATTTGGTGACCTCTTTGCGGAGATTATTGGAATATCCTCCCAATCGGTACAACACGAACACTTTCTGCAACAGATCGAGATAACGCTCAGTTGTGTTGCGGCTAATGCCCAACTGTTTGCCCAGTTCGTCAATGGATACTTCACTGCCGACTTGATATGCTATCAATCGCAATAGATCGTGCATCTTCTGTGCGTTCTTTATTCCATCGACGGCGAGAATGTCCCGTAATAGATAGGAGTCCACAATCTCCGTAAGATAACGAGCTTGCTCTTTTGACGACTCTATGCTGATTAGTTCCGGATAACATCCGTATATTAAGTGTCTGTCTATGTTCGATACGGTCTCAAATACGGAATGATGGTCGCTCAACTCTTTGAAAGAAAACGGGGTCAGGAAAAAACGTGTGCATCGTCCAACTAATGGTTCTCCCGCTTGATTCTGAAGGTCAAATGAGGAGGACCCCGTCGCGATTATCGCCAAGCCTGGTATTTCATCAACCATTAATTTTAGTTTCATCCCAATGTCGGGGATATGTTGCGCCTCGTCGATTGCCAACAAGTCTATTCCCGCAAACAAACGTTTGTAGTTGCTTATGGATTTGTCCGCGATCATACGTGCCGTGTCGGCGCTTTCTCCATTCAATAGAAGTTTCTTCCCCTTGAACTCGTCAAGGATCTCGCGTAGCAGCAGCGTCTTCCCAACACGCCGAGCCCCAAATATTAGCATCACTTTTTGTGGCTTGATCCTTGCTGCTATTTGATGTTTTAGTGTTCTTTCTATTGCCATACTTTCCCCGTTGTTACGATTTACCTGCAAATATAAAGATAATTAGCGTGTTATCCAAATAAAATGTAAATTCATTCAGTTGCATTGAACGAATTAATGTAAATTCCTTCAGTCTCACTGAACGAATTAACGTAAATTCCTTCAGTTGCATTGAACGAATTAACGTAAATTCCTTCAATGGGTCGATGAAAATTACTGTTCCCCTTGCCTGATATGGCCGGGAAAAGGGACGAAAAGATTGGTTGGATGGATTTGATGTGTTATCCTTTCACCTGAACCTCGCTGCACCCATTGATCCCTCTCTTGCTGACCCGTATCTGGGTCGGTATGCGCTCCTTCAGGATCTCCACGTGCGAGATGATGCCGACCTTCTTGCCACCGAGGTTATGGAGCTTCTCCAGCATGTTCATCACGGCGTCCAGGTAGTCTGCGCTGAGGGTGCCGAATCCCTCGTCGATGAAGATGATGTCGGTGGTCAGCCTGCTTTTGTTGAGCGTGGAGAGGCCTAAGGCCAGGGCGAGGGAGATGATGAAGCTCTCGCCTCCCGACAGCGTGTTGCAGGGGCGCACGTTGCCGCCCATGTAGAGGTCGCGCACCCAAATGCCGAGGCTTCGGCTGTTGCAGCTCAGTTCGTAGCGGTCGTTCAGTTTCATCAGGAAGGCGTTGGCGTTGTTCAGCAGTTGGCGGAGCACGTAGCTTTGCGCGATGAGGCGGAAGGCCTTTCCGTCACTGCTTCCGAAGTGCTGGTTGAGGATGTCCCATTTGCTCCACTCCTCCCGGAGTTTTTCGACGTTCTTCCTGACCTCCGCCACCTTCCGTATGTTCTCCTCGCTCCGCTTGAAGTCGAGCTCTATTTTTGCGATGGATTCGATGATTTCCTTCATCTCCGCATCAGCCTGCCCGATTTTCTCCGTAACGGATGCAAGGGTGGTCTCGGACGTTATCCCTTCGGGTTTTTCCGCCTTCGTCTCCTCGATTCTTTTGTTGAGGCTCTTGATCTCACCCTCCGCCATGTCGATTTGCCTTCCCTTCTCCTCGATTGCCCGCTTCTCCTCCTCAAATCTCTCCTTGGTGATCTGCTGCAATTCGGTGAGGCGCTCCTGCGTGAAGGTGCTGTTTTCTCGGATGAAATCGTCTATTTTTTGTGTCAACTGGTTTCTCTCCTCCTGGTTTTTCCTCAGGTCGCTTTGGAGCGATGAACACTCTTTCGCCAACTGGGAGGTGAGCTGGGTGAGTTGATCGATTCGGGTGGAGACGCCATCGCTCTCCCAATCGGGGAATGTCTGCAGGATCCATTTCTGGTCTTCTTCGATGGTGTCGAGGGCATTCTCCCATTGGCTGATCTCAAGGATGAGCCGCTCCTTTGTCTGGCAACGTTCCTTGTATGCTTTCACCTCCTGCTCCAAGGAGACGAGGAAGGCTGGGATGTCCGTTCCCCAATCCTCCCGCTTGATCTTCTTCGCGGCGGTTTCGTATCTTTTTTTAGCGTTTTCATCGTGGGTTTTAGCGATGCTTAGGCTCTCTGTGATCCGCTCTTTGGCGACGCTTGCCCGCTTCTCCGCCTCGTTGAGCGCCTCTTGGGCTTTGTTGCGGGATTGGACGATGGTGTCCTTCTCCTTCTGCAGCTCGCCGATGACCTTTTGCGTGTTGAGGATGGCCTCCCGCTCTTGCTCTTTTATCCTCTTCTTTTCTGCGATGGATTCGCCGATTTTTAGTTTATCTTGGGGAATAGACAGGCTCTGGCACAATTGCTGTATCGTTGCCCCTCTTTGCTTTGTCTCCTCCTCGATTTTGCGGATCTCCTCTGTGAGGTTCTTCTTCTCCTGGAGGATCAGCTCGATCCGCTTTTCGCAGTCGGTCAGTGATTTCAACGCATTTTCCTTGGATTTGCGGATCTCCTCCAGCTCCTTTTCGTAAGGGGCGATGGCGGCTTCCAGTTCACTCTCTTTCACGATGGAATCGATCTTTTTCCCGCATATCGGGCATTCGTCCCCGACCTTCAGCGAGTGGCGTATCTCCTTGATGGCGTCTCCCACGGCCAATCGTAGGGTTTGCAGGCTCTTGGCGTGTTTCTGCTCTTCCTCCTTCCAATCCTCGTACTTCTTCTTCTCGTCGGGTACTCTTTGGGTGAGACTCTTTTCCTCTCCGGTCAGGACGGTCAGCTTCTCCTGTTGTGCGTTGAGCCGCGTCTCCTCCTTCTGTTGGAGTCTCCATTCGTTGTCGAGTTGTTGCAGACGGGTGATCTCCTCGTTCAGCAGGTTGAGGTCTTTGCCTTTCAACTCATCCTGTTTGGCGGTCAGTTCGGCTTGCTTCTGCTGCTCTTTTTCGTCGCACTCCTGTTTTATTTTTGCGATTTCATCGATTTTTTTCTGGATATTGGGCAACTCCTCCGTCTCGATCCTCTTCGCTTCGCTGCGGGACTTCTCCGCCTCTTTCCGTTCGCTCAGGTATCCGTTCAGGTTCTCTTGGATGGAAGGGAAGGCCTCATACATCTCCGCCTCCTCTTTCTGCCCTTCCAACTCCTTTGTCAGTTTTTGGTCGAGGATCCTCTTCTCGTTGAGTCTCTCCTTCGCCCAGGTGATGCCGCCGCTGATCCTTCGGAACTCTTTTCGGATGTTCGCCTCCTTCTCCGACAGGGTGATTCTCTCCGCCTCACGGTTCTTCAGGTTGAGCATTTCGTTGCGCACTTCGATGGTGGCGCTCCACTCTTCGATATTCCTTTTTTGTCGGATGAAATCGGGCTTTTTTATCTCTTCCTCCAGTTGTTGGCGGTTTTGGGTGGCGGTGGCGAGATCCTGTTGCAGCTTCTTCTCCGTCGTCAACCACTCTCTAATCCCTTCCGCTTGGCGTTTCCCTTTTTGGACCATCGCTTGACGGTCGTTCAGGATCTTCAGTTCCTCTTTCTTTTGGCGGGTCTCCTCCTCTGTGAGGATCTCGAACCCCTCTATCTTCTTCTCCTCGTTGGCGCAAGCCTCCTTGACCGCCTTCGCTTTCTCGAAGATGGCGATGCCTACTTGGGAGTAGATCTCCGTGCCTGTCAGTTTTTCCAATATATCGGACTTCTCCTTCTCGTTGCTGGAGAGGAACTTGGTGAACTCGCCTTGGGCCAGTAGGGAGGTGCGGCAGAACTGTTCGTACTTCATTCCCACGCATCGTTCGATTTCGGCGTCGATCTCCCTCTTTTTTGTCAAATATAGTCCTTTCACCGGACATTCCAGGCTACGGCTGTCCTCCACATTGCCGGTTCTTTTCTGCCGTACCGTCCAAAGTGCGGTGTAGGTCTGTTCATCGTTTCCGATGAAGTGTAGTTCGGCGGAGCCCTCTTTTGCTCCCCGTCGCATCATCTGTCTGATGTCCTTGAAGCCCATCACCTCGTTCTCCTCCTTCTCTTTGACGGTCGCGCTGTTGTTGATCCTTGGCGTGTTGGCGTAGAGGGCCAGACAGATGGCGTCCAGTATCGTGCTCTTGCCGGAACCTGTCTCTCCGCAGATGAGGAATATAGGGTTTCCCGAGAAGGGCTCCCGGTCGAAATAGATGTCCGCTTTCTCGATGGATGCGATGTTTTTTATATGTAACGATAGGTACTTCATGCCTCCTCCCGCTCCTTTCTACGGAGTCCCTCCGTGATCTCCCGGATCATCGTCGTCATCTCTTCGTCCAACTCCCTGCCGTAGACCTCCTGGTAGTAGGTGTTGGCGAGTTCGGCGGGCTCCATGCTTGTGATTTCGTAGGAGTCGATGATGTGGGCGGCTGACGGGTGTTTCCTTGCCTTCCTTGTTGTCTTTATCTTGCAGAACCGGCACTTTTTCAGTTGGAGCAGTTGCTCTATCCTCGTCTCCGCGTCCGAAGGCACATACTCCTCCACCTCCACGTTGAGGCAGACGTAGGAAGAGGGGTCGACAGGGGTTTCGGCGAAGGCCTTGAACGCCTCCTCGAAGGGCAAAGGTTCCGATGGAATCGTTAAAAACCGATGGTCGTTCTGGATGGTGACCTCCTTGACGGAAGCCTTCTCGCCGTGTCGGTTGATCTCCACCACGGAGACCGAGTGCGGGTACATCTCGTCGAAGTTGACTTGGATCGGGCTACCGCTGTACCTCGCCTTCTCATCCCCTTTGATGAATTGCGGGTGGTGGATATGTCCCAAGGCGAAGTAATCGTAGTAATCCCCTAGCGTGTTGATCTCCACGTAATCCATGCCACCCACCGATTGCTCGTCGTGCCCTCTGGTGTCCGCCCCGCAGAGGGTGAGGTGCCCCATCATGATGACAGGCACATCCTGTTTGTTCTTTTCTCGGACGATTTCCTGCGTCGTGTTGAACAGTCCCATTTGGCTCTCCCTGATATGGGGGATGGCGATGACGTAGGCGATGGTTGCTCCGCCTTTCCCTTGGATGGGAATGATATGTTTTTTTTCGATGGATTCGTTGTTTTCATCTTTCTCTGCATGACCGATCACCTTCACGTTCGCCAGTTGCCAGAGCTCGTCGGCCGACTCCAGTCGGGAGTAGCTGTCATGGTTGCCGGCGGTGACGATGATGGACATGGATGGGCACGCTTTGTGGATGGCCACCATGCTGTCGGTGTAGAGTTTCTGCGCCGCGGCGGAAGGGACGGCGGTGTGGTAGATGTCTCCGCTGACCAGCAGTGCGTCGGGTTGCTCCCTCTCCACGATGGCACACAATTGTTGGAAGAAGCTGCGGTGCTCCTCCTCACGGTCATATCGGTAGAAATCCTGCCCGATATGCCAGTCCGATGTGTGGATGAACTTCATGCGGGTTGCGCCTCTTATTTGCGGTTGAAGATCTTTCGGGTGAACTTCTTGAATTTCTCTTTGCGCGTGCGTTTCTCTCTGTCCTCGTATTTGTGCCGTAGGAAGGCCTCGACGCATTGCTCCACGTCCGCTCCGCGTTCCTTCGCATAGTAGGTGGCGCATAGGCGGAAGAACTCGTCGTTGCCGCGCATCCTACTGAAGTTCTTGCAGCCCATCTCGACGCTGACTGGGCGGAACTGCATCCGGTTGATGTCCACGAGGGAGAAATGATAAGATATTTTCCCCATTTCATCGACTTTTTCGCGCAATATGTTTCCCGGAGAATAATCGCAATGCAGGATGTCCGCTTCGTGAAGTCGGGCGGTGAATTCCGCGAAAGCCTTGATCAGATCCTCCTTCCCCACATTATCCTTGTCCTCGTCGTTGAAGAGCCTCATGTGACCGTCCATGGGGGTATGCAGGCTGATGAAGAAGCTTCTGTGGAGCAGACCGTTCTTTTTCGTCTCGATGTAGGCGACGGGATCCGGCGTCTGGAACCCCTTCGAAAGGAGGGTGAGCGCATGCTCGTAGGCGCGGGAGGCCTTGGATGGTCTGAAAAAGGTGTAGGCGATGCGGTTGATGAGAATCGGCACCTTGTATGATTTGACGTTCAGGGTGAGGCCCTCCACCTCGTATAATTTGATTTCGTTCCTTGCCAGGAAGATCGATTCGCCCTCCTCGTCGAAGATGTCGGGCAGACTCTCGATGAAGGTTCGTAAGTGAGCGTATTTGTCGTTGAGGACAAGCTTCATTTCTCCCTTCCTCCCATGTATTTTAGGTAAACATACCAGGCACCCATCTGGCATAGTTTGAAGCCGTAATAGCCATCCAGGAATCCCAGCTTGATGATGTAGTTGATGAAGAAACGGTAGATGGCTTTGAGTATGATGACGGGTTTGCTATAGCGTTTGCCGCTCATCTTCACCTCCAAGGCGCCCAATTTACCGTACTCCTCCGTTTTTTTGACATGTTGTTCCACACTGTCGTAGGTGTGGTGCTTCAGGTCGCCGTTGATGCGTATGATGCGGTTGAGCGACTGGCAGTCGATCTCCTCGTGCACCAGTTTTTCGCTCCAGTTGGCGCGGGTGCGGTTGAAGAGGCGTACTTTGCTCTCATATCCTCCTTCGTAGAAACGGATCAGTTTCTTGCAGTAGTAGTTCCTCCTTTTCAGGGCGTAGGCGGTGGTGGCTTCCCCGAGACCCTCCTGCTTCAGCGCAAGAATCGCTTCGGCGAGCTCGGGCGATAGCTCCTCGTCCGCATCGAGACTGAGGATCCAGTCGTGGCTGGCGAGACTGACGGCGAAACGTTTCTGCGGACCGTAGCCGGAGAACTCGTGCTGCACGAACTTGCAGCCCAATCCCCTGCAGATCTCCTCCGTCCTATCGGTGGAGAAGGAGTCCACAACGATCGTCTCGTCGGCAATCGCCCCAATTGAGCGTATGCAACGTTCGATTTTCTTCTCTTCGTTCCGAGTGATGATGACCGCTGAGATGTTTGCCATTTTCAGTTTCGAATATTGTTTTCCCTGCTTCCCTAAAATGGGACTACGAATATACTATATATTTTCGATATTTTCCGTTCACAATGCTTGAAATCTTTTTAAAAGGAGGGCTGTGGCGTCTGCTTGTATGCGCGAAACCCTTCCGCTAGCTCTCATTCCCTGTTTCGGAGGTGGATGTCCCGGTTATTTCCGGCCGTTTGCGCACCGTCCTCTCCTTGGAATTCTTAGGCGTCTGTGTATGTGAACGGATAAAAAAAATGAATGCGACTCGTTTCCCAACGTGTCGCATTCGTTTCGTGGTTTTTCTTAAAGTTATTTAAATATCTATCAGTAACACAAAGGTACTAAATAATATTTTAATTGCAAATTTTCATATGGTAAAATACATGTGTCTGTAGAAATCTTATTTCTTGTTATTAAATATTGTATTTGATTATAAATCATAACCGTATGGGGTGGGAAATCGGTTTCCTTCAAAGACGGCTTGACGTGGGGGACGTTCCATGGGAGATGCTGTTGCTGTGCTCTCCCCAAGTGTGCGACGGCTCCTCGTTGTCGGCGAATCGGGTGTCATACCGTATGACTCTCGTATGCTTCCTCATTGAAAGACAATACGTTGATGCGGGAGGGGCGCTTGCCTAAGTGCAAAAAAAATTCCACTCATCTCACGACGAATGGAACTCTACTATTAACTTTTATAATCTTATGTATATGATGTGTATATGATTGAATATTGAAGTCTTTTTTGTTATTTGCTTTTGTGTTTGAAAACCATTATACTTTTCCCCAAATCATTTATTCCCTTAACACGTTGCAAATGTAGAATAATTCCACAGACTGTGCAAATATTCTTGTGGAAAAAATCCACTGAAATTCATTTATTATTATTATTCAATTTTTCTGTTATATATAAAGTTTCATCTATGTTGTTGGCTTATAGGCGATTGAATGCCCCAATTTCCTTGGGTTCCTCGGGGTATGTCAACTCACTTTTTGTGGCGGAATGGGTGAATTTTTGGATTATCCTATCTGTTTGACGTAATAATGGATCAAACCTTTGACGTGTTTGTAGGTCGCCGCGGAGAGGAGCTTCTTTTGGGATGCTCGGTTGTAATGATGGATGATCCGGAACTGGGGTAGGATGGTGATTTCTTTTCCGACCCGTGCGATTCTTTGGCAGAAGTCCGCATCTTCCGGCCCGTAGAATATCTTTTCGTCCAAATAGCCGATTTCATCGAGGATTTCCCTTCTGAACATCTGGCAAGCCCCGATGGTGTATTCCACGGAAAAGGGCGATTCCATCGACAATTCCTTGTGGTAGAATTGTTGCTCGTTTTTCTCGTTGATCCATTCCCCGAGCCCTTTGGGTAGGAATTTCCTTGTCGCGAGGATGTTCATCAGTTTGTATTTCGGCCAAGGGAGTTTTCTGCAGCTCTCTTGGGGTATTCCGTTCACGTCGGTCAGTTTGCAGGCGCAGAGTCCGCACTCGTCGTGCTCCGTGATATAGTTGAACATTCCTTCCGCCGCCTCTTTGTTCACGATGGTGTCGATGTCCAGGATCCAGATGACGTCATTGTGGGATAGCATCATCCCTATGTTACGTGCGGGTGCGACCCCTTTATTCTCCGGCAAAGGGTGGATTGTGATGCTTCCCTTGAATGAGTCGAGTAGTTGGAGGGTGTTGTCTTGCGAACCGTTGTCCACTACGATGATTTCGGTCTGGATCTCCTTCGTGGCTTCCAGTATGGATGCGATGCATGGCTCGACATCTTTTTCCGAGTTCCATGTCAGGAGTATGACGGAGAGTGATTTTTGGGTCATTTGTGGAATAATTTTCTCCTTAGTGCGGTGGCTGCGATGCGGAAGTCCGACCAGGAGTTGAATTTCTTTATGTGATTGAATATGAAGGATGGACGGATGAAGAACTTCACGTTGTTCCAGAACAACATCTTCTCCATCTCCTCGCTGGATAGGTTAGGGTAGTTGATGATGGATTTGTGCTGCACGTCGGTCGGGACGTACTCTCCCCCCTTGATCCAGTTGTTTTGTTTCGCCAGTTCGTAGAATTCGGTGCCCGGGAAAGGCGCCACGATGTTGAACATCACTTGGGATACCTTCAGTTCTTTGGCCTTCTTGAGCGTCTCCTTGATGGTCTTCTTCGTCTCGAGCGGACTCGTGCCGATGAGGATGTTCAGTTTCACCGGCACATCGTATTTCTTCAGGAGCTGAATGCCTTCGTAAATCTGTTGGGAGGTGATCCCCTTCTTGATGTATTGGAGGATATCGTCGTTGAAGCTTTCCACGCCGAGGTCGACGAATTGGCACTGGGCCTCCGCCAGGAGTTGCGCTGTTTCCTCCGTGATGGCGTCCACGCGCGCTTGGCATCCCCAACTGAGTTGGTGCTTCTTCAGACATTCGCAGATAGGGCGCAGCCGCTTGGCTGTCGTGATGAAGTTGTCGTCGATGAAGCAGATGGCCTTGTAGCCTTGGCTGACGAGCATTTCGATCTCCTCGATGACGTTCTCGACGGAACGGAAGGATATGAATGGTTTCTTCCCCGTCACCCGTTTGTTCTCTATTTCCCTTGCGAAGGTCAGCGAGCTAGGCACGCAGTAGATGCAATGGAAAGGGCAGTTGCGGCTGGTGAGCACCGTCGTGTAGGGGTGCTTCTTCAGCTTCGGGTTGGTGAAGGTATATTGCTCGATGAAGTGCCGTGCGGGGAATGGCAACTCGTCCAGGTCCCGTAGCAACTCGCGCGTCGGGTTGTGCGTCACCTTGCCGTCTTGCAGCCACGTGAGACCATTCACCTGCGAGAGGTCGCCTCCTTGTTCGATGGTCCGCACCGCCTCGGAGGTCGTCAGCTCGGGCTCTCCGCGGACGATGATGACATGGTCGTCCAAGAGCAGTTTGTCCGTGTAGTAGGTCACGCCGGGACCCATGGTGATGACCCAAGCGTCGGGATGGTTCTCCCTGATCATTTGGATGCACCTCCGGTCTGTCTCTAGGGATAGGTTCACGCACCAAAAAGCGTAGATGTCGCTGCGGTCGTTCCGTAGGAAGTCGGACAGCTCTTTTTCGCCCTTCTCTTCCATCACGAAGTCCTCACGCCGCACGTCGTGCCCGTCTCTTTCCAATACGGCCGCGACGATGAGCTCGTAAATGTTGGGCATCGGGTAGACGAGGTGTGTGCAGCCGGCGGTACGCTCGGCGGGCATTTCCCCGTCCAATGCGGGCGGTACGATGAAAGTGACGACCATAATCTCCTTTTCTGTTGATGATACTTCTATGAGGGGAACGGAGTGTCCCCCGGATTATTGTATGGTCGGGTTATTCGTTCGCCATCATTTGCTCCGCCTTTATCCGGTCTTCACCGATGGCGGCGCGTAGGTCGTCCTCCGTGCAGAATTTGTTCTGTGCGCGTATTTTGTGGAGGAACTGCATGTTGATGCGCTCTCCGTAGATGTCTTCGTCAAAGTCGAATATGTTGACCTCGATGGATACCTCACCTCCCCCGTAGGTTGGTCGGGTGCCGATGCAGGCCACGCCCTTGTGGGTCTCACCCCTCACGGTGACCTTCACGGCGAAGACGCCGAAGCAAGGGATGCATTTGTTCTCGATCTCCGGCTCGATGTTGGCGGTCGGGAAGCCCAGTTTCCTGCCGTTCTGCTTGCCGTGGATGACCGTTCCCGAGATATTGTAGTTGTAGCCGAGGTAACGGTTGGCCAACTCGATGTCGCCTACCCCAAGCAGGTTGCGGATGAAGGAGGAGCTGATGGTGAAATCGTTCTCTTCGTAAGGTTCGGCTCTCGTGACCTTCATGCCGAGTTCTTCCCCGTATGTGCAGTAGTCGTCGTAGCCTTCTTCCCTGTTCTTTCCGAAGCGATGGTCGTATCCGATGAGGAGGTGCTTCACGTTGAGACGGTTCTTGAGCACTTTCTCCATGAAGTCGTGGGCGCTGAGGTTGGAGACCTCCGTGGTGAATTCCATCTGGATGCAGTAGTCCACAGGCAGTTGCTTCAGCAATTCCAGCTTCTCCTCGTGGGTGTTCAGCAATTTCGGCTGATAGGCCTCGTGGAGGATGATCCTTGGATGTGGCCAGAAGGTCAGAATCGCAGACTTTAGCCCTTCGCTTTTCGCTACTTTGGCCAATTGCTTCGCTAAAAACAGATGTCCATGGTGGACTCCGTCAAAGAATCCGATTGTGAGCGCAAGCCCTTCCTTACTTGCTAATCCCGTCTCCTCTATCAATTCCATCTTGCTTCTTTTTTTATTCGAATATTTTGTACTTTGGAGACAAAATACTACTTTTGCCTTCGTTTTGCAAAGGTAACAATTTTTGGTTAATTGCAAGCAGGACCCATAGCTCAGTTGGTTAGTAGCACCTGACTCATAATCAGGGGGTCACAGGTTCAAGCCCTGTTGGGTCCACAGACGAGGAGAAACATGGTTTCTCCTTTTTTCGTAATGTATTGAGAGATAGATGTTTATGATTCCGTCTTCTCTCGATGTTTTTCTCTCTGTGGAGTTTTTCCACAACCTTACTGGGGCGTATCTTTTTGATGTATTTCGATGAAAAAATATTTTGGCGAAATTTTTCTTGATGATTGATTTTCACCGATTTCCGAAGCGTTTTTTAGGGTGTCGATGGACGGGAGAGATAAGCGCCGGAAAGGGTTTCCCCTAGGTTTTAATGTCGGATTTTATATAAAATAAAAGGAATATGGATAAGGAAGAAAGAATCGCGCGTGCGAAGGAGCTTTTTAAGAGTGGTTTCAATTGTTCTCAGTCTGTGGTGGCCGCTTTCGCCGATCTGTATGGATTGACGGAGGAGCAGGCATTGAAGGTGTCCGCCTCTTTCGGTGGCGGTATCGGTCGTATGCGCGAGACTTGCGGTGCGGCTTGCGGCATCTTCCTTTTGGCCGGACTGAAGTATGGTTCGACCGACCCTAAGAATGCGGATGCGAAGGGGGAGAACTACCGTATCGTCCAGGAGTTGGCGGAGGATTTCAAGCAGGCCAATGGCTTCCTGAAGTGCCGTGATCTGCTCGGACTGGACAAGAACCTGAAGGAGACCCCGCAACCGGAGGCTCGCACCGCCGCTTATTACGCAAAGCGTCCTTGCGTGGAGATCGTGGCTTCCGCCGCTAGGATATGGGCGGAGAAGCATGAGGATCTATAAAAATTATACTGTTGACTCGTTATGGGCTGTGTTGGGTACGATGAAAAGATGAATTTGTGAAAAGTGTCGCCCTGCGTGCCGCATCGTATCATGTGTTAAAAAATATGTTAAATAATATAAAAACCCAAAAAACTATTTTCGTTTAAAAAGTTTTCGACTAATTTTGTGCCGGAATATTGAGAGCGTTGATGCGAGGCGTGAAGCGCCCTACCAGAAATGTTGTTAATTATGAACACGGAAAACCGGGACAAGATTATATGTGGTGCGTTGAAATTATTTCAGGCACAAGGAATTAAATCGGTGACGATGGATAAGATCGCCACCTCATTGTCCGTTTCTAAGCGAACGATATACGAGCATTTCGCCGACAAGGAGGCGTTGGTTTCTGACTGCCTCGCATGTTTCAAGGAGGATTATGACAAAAAACGGGAGGAGATTCGCCAGACGACGGAGAACACATTCTCCTATTTGTTGGAGATGTTCCGGTACAATGTCTCAATGTTCAGAACCATCAATTCGAATTTCTTCTCCGATGCCAAGGCGATGTTTCCTGACCTTGTCAAGGAGGTGAAGATGAACAAGAAGTCGATGACCGCCAATTTCCAGGAACTGATAGAGAAGTCACAGCGGGAAGGCCATATCAACAGCTCTTTCTCACCGGTGGTTTTGGCGGAGGTCTATTATGAGATGATGAAATCCATACAGGATCCTGACGCATACGATTTCACCCTTACGCCTGCGACGGAGGTGTTCCGTATCCTCAGCAACATCTATTTCCGTGGCGTCGCGACGGAGAGCGGGTTGTCTATCATTAAGAATCTTCTGGGTGGTTATGAGGAGGTTTGATAGAATGAATAATGAGTTAATGTAACATAGATATGATGAAAAGAAATTTTGGTAAAGTTGAGTGCCTGTTGGCAGTGGCTTTGACGTTGGGCGTTCCCGCATTCGCGCAGTCCTCGGATTCGTCGGCTGTCATCCAAGACGACTCCAAGTTGTCGTTCACCTTGGACGAGGCGAAGAAGTATGCGTTGGCGCATAACAGATCGATAAAGAACGCTTCATACGACGTGCAAAAGGCGGAGGCGGCCCGTTGGAAGGCGATCGCCAGCATGTTGCCACAGGTGAGCGGGAATGTGGGATATAATTATTTCTTTGACAAGAAAAGTACGATGAAAAGTGGCGAGATGGAATTCCCGATTTCTAATCCCGCTTATTTCGAATTCGGTATCACGGCGACGGCTACGGTGAGTGGTTCGCAGATCGTTGGCGTGAAGGTCTCCAAAATCGCCGAGGAACTTTCACAGATCGGAACGGGTAAAACGGATCAGGTCGTCACGGCGAACGTGGAGAAGTCGTACGTGAATATCCTCGCATTGGAGAAGACGAGGGAACTTCTTACCCGGAACCTTGAGAACTTGGATAATCTGCATAAGATGACCATGAACGCTGTGAAGGCGGGTGCCGCTGAGCAGAACGACGCGGACCAGATCGCGGTGCAGGTCTCTTCCATGAACAGTGCCTTGAACCAGACTAGCCGCGGCATCGAGGTCTTGTACAATACGATCCGTTTGATGACGGGTGCGAGCCCTGATGCGGAGATTGTCCTGACGCAGACCTTGGACGATGTGGTGAATCCTGAGACCATCCTCTCCTTGATGGGTGAGGATCTGTCGCTTTCCCGGAACTTTGATTATTTACTGAAATGGAAGAGCTTGGAATTGTCTGACAAACAGGTCACATTGAGTAAGATGGCCTACGTGCCGAACTTATCTCTTTTCTACAACTACTCCAGCAAGGCCTTCCCTGGTGACAAAGGTATGAACATGGTTCCTCCGCATACGGTGGGCTTTAAGCTGAATGTGCCTATCTTCTCTTCCGGCAGCCGTTGGGCGGATGTGAAGAGCGCGAAATTGGACTACGAGAAGGCTCGGAACGAAATGGAGGACACGGAGCAACAACTCGGCATCCAGGCGAGACAGTTGAGATATAACCTTACCTCTGCCTATGAGAACTTCGAGATCCAATCCAACAATATCGGTGTGATGCAGCGTGTCTTCAAGAGCAACACGGAGAAGTTCAAATATGGCACGATCTCAAGTATGCAGTTGACTACCTCCAGTACGGAGTTGGTGAATGCGCAGAACACCTACATCAACGCTTTGTTGGATATGGTGAACGCTCACGTGGAGTTGAGGAATCTTTTGAATAGATAATTACGATAATAATTAAAAACAAATATACAGATGAAGAAAGTAGTAAGATGGGGCTGGGTCTCCGTGATGGCTTTGGCTTTGGTCGGTTTGACCGCTGGTTGCGGCAAGAGTGACAAGAAGAAAGCGGGCGAGGCCACTGAGTCCGAGGGACCGAGAGTGGAAAAGGTTCGTGTCGAGCCTGTCGTAAAACAGGAAATCGAACGTGATGTGGAGTGTACCGCTGTGCTCGAAGGGTATGAGACAATGAATGTTTCTCCTTCGTTGACGGGTATCATCGAAAAACGTTTCAAGGATGTGGGCGACCATGTCTCTACCGGCGATTTGTTGGTCCGTATGGATCAGAACCAGTTGATCCAGGCGAAACTGAACCTCGCGAATCTCGAGACCGAGATGAAGCGTATGGACGCTTTGCTGGCGGGTGGTAACGTGACCCAACAAACATATGACAAGACGAAGATGGGCTACGAGCAGGCTAAGCAACAGGTGGAGTTCTTGCAGAACAACACCTTCTTCAAGGCTACTTTCCCTGGCGTCGTTTCCGCAAGGAACTACGAGAGCGGTGAGCTCTTCAATGGCGCAAGACCGATTTTGACGGTGGTGCAACTGAATATGCTGAAGGCGATCATCGATGTGCCTGAGGCTTACTTCCCTAAAATCAAGGCGGGTATGAAGCTGAACATCATTTCCGACATCTACCCTGACACGAAGTTCCCTGCTGTCATCGAGACGATCTATCCTACGGTCGATGCGGCTACCCACACTTTCCAGTGCAAGGTGAAGATTCCGAACGGCAGCATGAAGCTCCGTCCTGGTATGTATGTGCATACTGCTGTCAATGTGGGCAAGGTGAAGGTGTTGGCCGTTCCTTACCAGTCTGTCTTGAAGCTGACGGGTTCCAACGAGCGTTATCTCTTCTTGAACGAGAACGGTTTCGCGAAACGTGTGACGGTAGAGGCTGGACAACGTTTCAACCGCTTTGTTGAGGTGATCTCCGACGAAGTTGTGGAGGGTGGTCAGGTTGTGACCCAAGGTCAAGCCCGCCTGATCGACGGTATCGAGTTGCAAGTGATGGATGGCAACTACGAGGAGGAGGCTGCCATTAAATCAAACGGTGGAAGCGAAGCTGAGGTGGTTGATAGCAGTAAGGTTATCTCCGCTGCTCCTGCCACTGCTCCGGCAAAGTGATGTTGACGATAAGAGATTGAATTCCAATAAAAAAAATAAAGATGAGTATATATAAAACTGCGATTAACAAACCGGTCACCTCTATCCTGATTTTCGTGGCCGTCATGTTGATGGGTATCTTCGCCTATCTGAAGTTGCCTATCGACCAGTTCCCGGAGATCGAGCCTCCGTATATCGCCGTCATGACCTCCTATCCGGGCGCCAACGCCAGTGAGGTGGAGACCAACGTGACGAAGTACCTGGAGAATAGTTTGAACTCTGTGGATGGTCTGGATGAGTTGACCTCCACCTCCAAGGATAACCTTTCATTGGTCGCTTTGGAGTTTGAATGGGGCGAAGAGCTGGATGACGTCGTCAATGATATCCGTTCGTATGTGGACATGACGAAGGATAATCTGCCAAGCGGATGTTCCAACCCTTTGATTATCAAGTTTAATAGTTCTTCCATGCCGATTATCCAGTTCGCCGTGCAGGCGGGCGAGAGTTATCCGGGCTTGGAGAAGATCATGAACGACATCGTTATCCCTCAATTGAACCGTGTAGACGGTGTGGGTAACGTGACGATGTCCGGTGAGCCGGACCGTTATGTCTACGTTGAAATCGACCAAAAACAGTTGGATGCTTATGGCATCTCGCTGGAGACGGTTGGTAATGCGGTTGCCGCTAACAACCTGAACCTCTCTTCCGGTAACGTGAAGATGAAGAAGGAGCAATATGCGTTGCAGGTGCGTAGCGAATACCTCGAAAGCTCCGAGATAAAGGACATCGTGGTGGCTACCATGCCGGATGGCAAGCAGATTTACGTGCGTGACATCGCGACGGTGCGTGATACCATCAAGGACTTGTGCCTGGATGAGAAGATGACCTCCAGGGGCGGTGATATCGGCCAGGAGGCTGTCCGTCTGATCATTTCGAAGCAGACGGGTGGAAACACGGTGCAGATTTGCCGTGACATTCATAAGGAGTTGGATAAGATCAAGGCATCCCTTCCTGCGGATGTGAAGATCAATGAGATCTACGACTCCTCCACGGATATCGTCAGTGCCATCGACTCCTTGAAGGAGGCTGTGCTCTATGCGGTCTTCTTCGTGGTCCTCGTGGTGCTCTTCTTCCTGGGCAAGTGGCGCGCCAGTGTAATCGTCGGATTGACTATTCCGATCTCCCTGTTGGTCGCTTTCCTTTACTTGTTGGGTGTTGACAGTTCGTTGAACATCATCTCCCTCTGTTCCCTCTCCATTGCCGTGGGTATGGTGGTGGACGATGCCATTGTGGTCTTGGAGAACATCACCACGCACATTGAGCGAGGGTCCAATCCTCGTGAGGCGGCTATCTATGCGACGAATGAGGTGTGGGTGTCCGTGATCGCCACGACGTTGGTGATCTGTGCCGTGTTCGTGCCGTTGACCATGTTGACGGGTATCGCCGGTATCTTGTTCAAGGAGTTGGGTTGGATCGTGACGATCGTCTGCTGTACCTCCACTTTGGTGGCAATCTCCCTTGTGCCGATGCTCTGCTCCAAATTGCTGAAGGCGAAGACCGTTAAGGTGGATAGAGATGGCAACTTGATCGTCGAGAAGAAGGATACGAAGAAGCTTTCGTACGAAAATACGGTGGTGAGATTCTTGGATAAGCTGGATGCCGCCTATGCGAACTTGTTGCGTTGGTGTTTGACTCACAAGAAGCTGACGATGCTGGGCATTGTGGCGTTCTTCGCTATCTCGCTTGTTCCTGCGTTGACAGGCTACATCGGAACCGACTTCATGGCTACGCCGGATAATGGTCGTCTGACCATCAATGTGGAACTGTTGCAGGGTACCCGTGTGGAGGAGACCGCTAAGTTCGCCCGTATGCTGGAGAGACGATTCGTCCAGTTGGTTCCGGAGACGAAGAACATCTCCACGACTTGTGGTTCCAATGAGGATGCCGGTCTTTCCGCCCTCTTCTCATCCACAAGAAATAACACGATCCAGATGCGTTTCAATGCGGATAAGAAATATACCCGTAAGCGTTCCATCACGGAGATCGCCGAGGTGCTTCGTAAGGAGATCGCCTCCTATCCGGAGGTCTCCGATTTCAAGGTGGCCATGTCCTCTGGAGGAGGTATGGGCGGACAGAGCACGGTTGACGTGGAGATCTATGGTTATGACTTCGACGTGACGAGTGCTTATGCCGCACAGGTGAAGAAGTTGATCGAGTCGAAGATCCCTACGGCACGTAACGTGGATATCAGCCGCGACGATGACCGTCCGGAGTTGAAGATCGTGGTGGACAAGGTGAAGGCCTCCCGCCATGGATTAAGCTCTTCCGCTGTGGCTTCGTTTGTCCGCAACCGTGTCAACGGTATGGCTTGTGGCTATCTGAAAGAGGATGGAGACGAGTACAATATCCTCGTCCGCTTGAAGGAGGAGAACCGCAGCTCCATCGATGCCATCGAGGATTTGTCCATCCCTACGGCAGGTGGCAATGTGAAGTTGAGCGAGCTCGTTTCCATTCAGGAATATTGGGGACCGCCGGAGATCACGCGTAAGAGCCGTCAACGTTACTTGAAGGTGGAGGTGACTCCGTTCGAGACCTCATTGGGTGAGTTGGCCGCCGAGGTTGAAAGGGTATTGCCTGAGATCGAGAAGCCAACAGGAGTCTCCGTCATCCTCGGAGGTTCATACGAAGACCAACAGGAGTCATTCCAGAACATGGGTCTTTTGTTGTTGATCATTGTGATCCTCGTGTATGTGGTGATGGCCTCACAGTTCGAGTCGTATGCGAAGCCGTTCATTATCATGATGGCGGTGCCATTCGCCTTCTCGGGAGTCATTTGGGCATTGTTCATCACCGGCACCTCCTTGGATATGATCGGAGCGTTGGGTTGTGTCATGCTGGTCGGTATCGTGGTGAAGAACGGTATCGTGTTGGTGGACTACATCAACTTGATGCGCGACCGTGGCCACGAGTTGAACGAGGCGATCGCCCTTTCCGGACAGTCTCGTCTCCGTCCTGTGTTGATGACGGCCTTGACCACCATCTTGGGTATGTTGCCTATGGCGTTGGCCACTTCCGACGGTTCGGAGATGTGGGTGCCGATGGGTATTGTCGTGATCGGTGGTTTGATCGTCTCCACAGTCGTCACCTTGGTGGTTGTCCCTGTCTTGTACGGTATCATGTCCAAGCATGGGGAACGAGACAAGGAGGCTGAGATCCGTTCGCAATATATCTTCATGGATATCAATACGCACGGAAGCAAAATGGAGGTAGTTGAAGGTGAAAATAATAACTAAATAAAAAGGCTGAAGTATGAAATCTGTAATGATAGTATTCAATCAGGCGAACACGGAGCGTGTCGAATATATGTTGGATAAGTTGGGTATTCGTGGCTTCACCTTTTTCGAGCAGGTGCAAGGGCGCGGATCCAAGAGCGGTGAGCCTCGTAGGGGCACACACACTTGGCCTGAGATGAACTCTGCCATCATCACGGTTGTGGATGACGAGCAGGTTCCGACACTCTTGGAGACGGTGCACAAACTGGACCTCCGCAACGAGGAGGTGGGTGTTCGTGCATTCGTATGGAATATCGAGCAGACTATATGATGTAATAATGTGGCTGTTTTTCATGAATGGACATGGCTGTCGAAAGGCAGCCATGTTTTTTTTGCCTTGTTCTGATTGTCTGGGTAATTCTAATGGTTTAAAATAGAGCGTTATATGCATTATGCTTGATGAAAACGGACATTTTATGGGTGGAATCCAAAAAGAATGTATAGATTTGTATTATCTTTTTTAGGGTATATTCTTCGCTAAAAACCTAATTTATTGGCAGTTCGTGCATCTTTTTTCGCCCCAAAAAATCCTTTTTGAAATTCAACTCTTTTTTTAATATCTTTGTAAATTCGTAAGTATGCTTTGTTGAGTAGTGACTTGGATGAATATTTGTGCAATTGAATAGAAAGATTTGAAGAGATTATTAGCCATATTGTTAACTTCGACTGTTTTAGCCGTCAGTATGTACGCTCAAACAGACTCGGAACGCATTCGCGAGGAACAACGCGCCAGAGCCGAAAGGGTGAAGGAGGAGCAAGCTGCGAGGCGTCAACAGGAGTTGCATGAAAGGGAGAAACGTCTCGAAGAGGCAAAAGCGGCTAATGAGAGAGTGAAGGAGGAGCAAGCCGCGAAGCGTCAGGCGGAGCGGGAAGAGAAGCAACGCCAAAAGGAGGAGTGGAAGAAAGTCAAGGCACAGGTGGATGCCCGCAAGGCGGAGGAGAAGGCCAACGAGGCGAAGAAACTCAAGGAGTATGAGCAGATAGTCGAGCAAGAGAGGCAGGCGAGGGAGTTGCGCCTTCGTCGTGAGGCGGAGATGAAACAGCACGACAAGGAGCGTTGGGCGGAGAAACAGAAGGAACTGGATGCCGCCCGCAAGCGTGACGAGGCTGCCGCCGAGAAACGTCAACAGGAATATGTGGCCGCTTCGGAGAGGGAAAAACTTCGCCGGGAACTCCAGAAACAGAAGGATGCGGAAAGAAGAAACCAGCAGATGCAGCAGTGGCAACAGAAAAAGAGCGAGTTATCCCAAAATAAGGACAAAGAGGCTGAGGAAAGGGAGGCCCGCTTGGCGGATTACCTACAGGCCGTCGAGTTGGAGCGCCAAGCGCGTGAAATGCGTATCCGCCAGGAGAACGAGATGAAGCAGCGCTACACGGAGCTGTGGAACAAGAAGAAGGCGGAGATCGAAGCGGCCCGGCAACGGGAAAAACAGGAGAACGAGCGCAGGCAAAAGGAATACGAGGCCATCATCGCCAAGCAGCGTGAGACCCGTGAAGAACAGCGCAAACGTGAGGCTCAGCAGAAGCAGAACGAGCGTGAGATGTGGGCGCAGCATAAGCAGCAACAGGACGAGCAACGCAAGCAGGCGGAGGCTGAACGGAAGCGCCGCGAGGCGGAGCATGAGGCGGAGATGCAGCGCGTTTCCGAGGAACGTCAAATGCGCGCTAAAAAGCAACAAGAGGAGCGCGAGAGGGAAAGAATCGCACAGGAGACGAGAAAGGAAGAAATGCGCCGCCGCCGTGAGGAACAAGCCGCAAAACGTGAGGAGGCTGTCCGTAAAAGACAGGAGGCTTCCATGCAGAAGCGCGCCGAGCATGAACAGTGGGTGGAGAAACAGAAACAACTGCAGGATGAGCGCATGCAGAAACAGCGTGAGCAGAAGGAACAGAGACAAGAGAAGCAACGACAGCAACGTGAGCGTAAACGCGCGGCCAAGGAAAAGGCTAAGCAGCAGGAGATCGAGCGGAAACGGAGGGAACGTGAGGCCCAACAACGCCATCGCGAGTTCATACAGCAGATGCGTGAACGTGAGAAGGCGCGTGAGGAGCTGACCAAGAATAAGGAGAAGGCGTTGGCTGAACGTATGAAGCAGAAGCGCCAGGAAGAGAAGCGGAAACAGGTCGCTCTGCGTCAGGCTCAACGCCAGAAGGAGTTGGAGCGGAAACAGGCGGAGAAAGAACGTGCCGCAGCTTTGCGCGAGAAGAAGAAAGAGATGATGGAACTCCAGATCGCACGGGAGAAGGAGGCGCGTGAACGTGAGTCCGAAAAGAACCAGTTGAGAAACGACGAGGAGAAACTGAAGGAGTACCAGCAGAGACAGCAGGAGCTGAAAGAGGAACAGGAACGCCTTGAACGGGAGAATAAACTGGAGGAGAAAAAGAAGAAGGAACTCCAGGCCCAACGCGAGAAGATCGAGAAAGAAACGATGAAACTCGCCAAGAAGATCGTCGCCGCCAAGGAAAAGAAACTGAACGCGGAGGACAAGGCGAGACGCAAGGAGGAGAAGATGCGCGAGAAGATGCGTAACGAGATAGCGCGTGACTCGGCCAAGTTGGCAGAACAAGAGAATGCTGACTTGGAGCGTTTCGCCAAGGAGGATGCGCAAGACGAGGCGGTGGCGTTGACGAAGAAGCAACAGAAGGCCTTGAAGCGTATCCAGGAGAAGAAACGTAAACTCGAGGAGCAGAATATGAGGGATTCGATGCTGTTGGCGGACGGAGACTTCGACATCGCCACGGGCAAACGTGATAACTCGGATCTGCCGCCTGATGTGCGTGAACGCGTCGAACCGAAGCAGAAGGAGGAAGAGGTGGCCTTGGATGACGAGAACTCCTTCGCCTTCGCCAGCGGTGAGTTGGATTCCACTTACATGGCGAATATTGATTCCTTTGCTGTGGATGAGGAAGAGGAGGCGACCCTCGTCACTTCCATGATCGACTCCGTGCTGTTGCAGCAGCAGATCGCCGAATTGGAGGAGGAGTTGCAGAACGTCCGGGATATCAAGGAACTTGAGAAGAACAAGAACCGCAAGGGTGATGTCATCCTTCGCAAGATCAAGATCCCTAACTGCCGTTATCTGAATGATGTGTACTACGTCAGGGATAAGTTCGAGTTCAGGTACGAGTATGACTTCTTCCTGCATTATTTCGACCATAGGTATTTCCATAAGAAGAAATTCTATGACATGGTCGACTCGACCCGTATCGTCGCCAAGTATGTGATGCAGTTGGTCGGAAGGTCCAAGTACCGTCATACGGACTTCAACAAGGTGGCGGATTCGATTGCGGGCTTCTTGCCTAACTATCCGGTTGTGGAGTATCTGGATTCGGTGATCACCGATCTGAACCTTGAGTACTTGGCCACGGGTGAGATTAAGATTAAATACAAGAACCGTAGACAAGATAGGATATTGTCGAAGATATTGCCTACTAAGATCAACGACGAGGGTGGTGGTTCCTTGGGTAACATCAAGTTCTACACGTCTAACCGTAGAAGGGTCATCGAGGAATTGGATGCTTCGCAGTATGATTCCTTGCTGATTAAGCCGGATTCGCTGCAGATGCAGGAGAAGCATTTGGCGGATTCTTTGAACGCTGTCCGTACGAAGATTTTGGAACAGGATAGCCTGCAACGTATCCAAGACAGTCTGGCGATGCTTACGAACGAGCTGGCGATGGAGGGCTCCGAGAAGGATAGCCTGCATCAGATGTTGGACGATATGTTGTTCGGTGACGCCATGGCGGATTCCACCGCGACGGATTCGACTCTGTTGGCGGAGGAAGAGACGGATGCGCCGAAGGCTGAGGTGCTTCCTGTCGCGCCGTCAGAACCTGTGTCGCTCAATGACATAGGCAAGTTCATCAAGATGTTGGAGGCGCAACGCAAGGATGGAAAGACTGGCAAGTCTGTTAAGAAGCCATCGTCTTTGTCCACACCTTCCGTGCCGATATCATCGTCTCGGCCATCTATTTTGGACAACTTGAATGCGGGAACCCCGAAGAAGACGGAGTCGCCTACTCCTCCGAAGCAGGAGGCGACAGCTCCTAGCCCTACAGAACCTGAGGTCCAGCCGGAGGAGAATGTGGAGGCTCCGAAGGAGTCCCGCCGAAGCAGGAGGCGCAAATCGAAGGAGGCTGAGGAGACGGAAGATTCGGCCGCTCAGGCAAGTGAGTCCGCCGCTCCGGAAAAGAACGAAACACCTAAGGTGGAAGCCTCGGATGCTTCTGGGGATCAGGATGCCGTGAGTGAGGAGGAGCAGCCTGCCAAGAAAAAAAGGTCACGACGGAAGAGGAAATCTTCCGAGGAGGGAGAGGATAGTACATCGGAAAACGATGGTGAATGATAGTAAACAAGTAAAAGTGTAAGGAAGTGAATAATTTAGTGTTAAGACTCATCTCAGGAATCGCTTTTGTTGCGATCATGGTTGCATCGATATGGATGTCATCGTATGTTTTTGGGGCGGTTTTCCTCTTGATAACCGTTCTGTCGTTACATGAATTTTATGCACTGACGGACAAGTGTGAAGGCGTGTGTGTGGATAAATGGATGTCTGTCATAGGAGGCGCATTGCTTTTTGTGATCGCTTTCTGTGTCACCTTCCTCCATAAGTCCCCCGCTTTGTATTCTGTCTACATTTTGTGTGTCGCCACGATCTTTGTGTTCGAGTTGTTCAGGAAGAAGAGTAATCCTATCCTGAATTTGGGGGTCTCCGTGCTTGGCCATTTCTATGTGGCCCTTCCGTTTACCTTGTTCTGCATCGTGGAGGGGGCGTCCGAGCATTCGAAGGTGTTGCTGCTTGCCTTTTTCGTGATCATTTGGGCTTCGGATACGGGAGCGTATTTGGTGGGACGCATGTGTGGTAAGCATAAGATGTTTGAGCGTATATCGCCTAAGAAGACATGGGAGGGCTTCTGCGGAGGATTACTATTCGCCATCATTTCTGGTCTGATATTCCATTACACGGAAAGTGTGCCTACGCTGCATGTCGGGCTGTGGATTACCCTTTCAGTGTGCGTCTTCGTCTTTGGCGTGTTCGGCGATTTGGTGGAGTCCATGTTCAAGCGTAGTCTGAAGGTGAAGGATTCGGGCAATCTGATTCCGGGACATGGTGGTCTTTTGGACCGATTCGATAGCGCATTGTTGGCTGCTCCTGTTCTTTTTGTGATTTTTTCACTAATTCTGTAGTCATATTTGTGTTAAAATGATTGGAATAAACAAAAAATATTAACTTTGCATTGCAATTACGATTTTTAAAATGAGAATACATAAAGAGGGAAAGGGAATATTAACAAAGTTGCTGGCCGTCATTTTAGTGGTGGATGCCGTGGTTGGCTGGTGTTGCTACGCTTCCTATCCGACGTTTGTGGTAGGGTTCTGCATATTTAGCCTTTTGGTGTTTCTTTTTTTCTTGAATTTTTTCCGTAACCCGAACAGGGTTTACGAGGGGGACAGCACAGGGTTAGTAATGGCGCCGGCAGACGGAACCGTAGTGGTTATCGAGCCTACTGTGGAGGGTGAATATCTGAAGGATGAACGCATCCAAGTATCCATCTTCATGAGCGTCTTCAATGTCCATGCGAATTGGTATCCTGTGAATGGTAAGATTTTGTACTACACTCATAACGATGGCCTGTTCTGGAAGGCTAATCTTCCTAAGTCGAGCACGGAGAACGAGCGCTCCACGGTTGTCGTGGAGACGGTGAATGAGACGAAGGTCCTTTTCCGTCAGGTGGCGGGCGCTTTGGCGCGTAGGATCGTCACTTATGCGAAGGTGGGTGATGAGTGCCATATCAATCAGCAGATGGGTTTCATCAAATTCGGCTCGCGTGTGGACATATTCCTGCCGAAGGACGCTGAGATTTTAGTGAACTTAAAGCAAAAAGTTGTTGGTAACCAAACGGTTATCGCGAAATTGAATACGAAATGAGTATAAAGAAGCATATTCCCAATACCATCACATGCATGAATATGGCCTGTGGGTGCATTGCGGTGGTGATGGCGTTCCAAGGTAATTTTATTTGGTCGGCGATTTATATCCTGTTGGCTGCTGTGTTTGATTTCTTCGATGGCATGGTCGCTCGCCTTCTGAATGTGAAATCCGATATTGGAAAGGAGTTGGACTCTCTGTCCGATGCCGTCAGTTTCGGCTTGGCTCCGGCTGCTATCATTTATAACCTGCTCCGTAGTATCATGGGGGATGCCTCTTATCTGCCATATCTGGCTTTCTTATTGGCTATTTTCTCGGGCCTGAGGTTGGCTAAGTTCAATGTCGACGAGCGTCAGACCTCCTCGTTCATTGGGCTCCCTACGCCGGCGAATGCTATGTTCATGTCTTCGCTTGCGGCCCTTTCGGATCCGATCGCTCCCGTTCCGGGTTGGTTCAACATGGAGGTCATTTACGACATCGTCTCCTCTCCTGTTGTGATTATTTGTTTGGTCTTCTTGTTCTCTTACTTGTTGGTATGCGAGCTTCCGATGTTCTCTTTGAAGTTCAAGAACCTGAAGTGGGCGGACAACAAGATCCGTTTCATCTTGATTATTTCGTCTGTCGTGTTGGCCGCTATTTTCCAAATGGCTGCAATCCCTTTGATTATCATTCTGTTTATATTGATGTCTATCTATACGGCTTTCGTTAAAAAATGAAGAAATTCATAAAAACTATCTTTGCCTCATGCCTGGGCGTTATACTGGCATTTTTCCTTCTGTTCATGGTTGTTGTCGTGATAGCTGTGTGCTCCGACTCTTCCTCTGAAATTAAAGACTCCTCTGTTTTGCTTGTTTCCCTTGATGGCGAGATCGTAGACAGGGATGATGATGATGTCTACGTTAACCTGTTTCCTTCCCAAGCGGGTCAAACGGGTCTGAGTGATATCCGCTATGCGATCCAGGAGGCGAAGAAAGACGACCGAATCAAGGGCATATACCTAAAGACTAATGTGTTGCAAACCGGGTACGCCACCTTGGAGGAGATCCGCGACGCACTCGTCGACTTCAAATCCAGTGGCAAATTCATTTACGCCTACTCTGGCTTGTATACGCAAGGCGCCTACTACGTGGCGTCCGTGGCGGATTCCCTTTACATGAACCCTCGCGGATCACTCGATTTCACGGGCATATCCTCCTCTTCCCTCTTTTGCAAGGATTTCTTGACGAAGATCGGTGTGGAGATGCAGGTCGTGAAGGCGGGCTCCTACAAATCATACGCTGAATCGTATGTCAACGATTCGATGAGCAGCGAGAACCGTGAGCAAATGGACGAATTGCTGTCCTCTATTTGGAACAGTATCGTGGACTCTATTTCCATCAGCCGGTCGATCGAGAAGGATAGGTTGTTAGCCTTGGCGGATAGCATGATTCCTTTGCGTTCCTCCTCTTTCGTGTTGGAGCAGGGATTCGTCGACGGTCTCCTCTTCAACGATCAGTTCGAGTCGCTCATCCGCACAAAGATGGGCGTTGACTCGACCGAGGATTTGCCTACCGTTTCGGTCAAAGACTATGTGGCGGATCTTGTGACGAATAAGATGGAAGAAATGACTTCGGATAAGGTGGCTGTCTTGTATCTAAGCGGAGAGATCGACAATGGTGACACCGATGGTATCAGTTCTTCCGAAACGGTGAAGCAGTTGCAGAAACTGAAGAAGGATAGCACGGTGAAGGCGATCGTGTTGCGCGTTAATTCGCCTGGAGGCAGCGCTTATGGTTCGGACCAGATTTGCCATGCCATAATGGAGGCGAAGAAGAGCAAGCCTATCATCGCCAGCATGGGTGATTATGCGGCTTCGGGAGGCTATTACATCTCCTCCAACGCATCGCGCATATTCTCGGATAAGAATACTATCACAGGTTCCATCGGCGTGATCGCCCTCTTGCCTAACGCACAGGAGTTGTCGAACAAGATCGGTGTGCACTATGAGACTGTTAAAACCAACAAGAACGCGGATGTCATGGAGAATATCTTCCGTCCGTTGACTACCGCCGAGCGGACTGCCATGCAACGTTCCGTCGATGATTTCTATGATACGTTCCTGCAACGTTGCGCCGAGGGCCGCGGCATGGAGGTGGAACAGGTGAAAGAGTACGCCGAAGGTCGTGTATGGTCTGGTGTCGATGCCTTGAAAATTGGTTTGGTTGACTATGCTGGCGGGTTACACTGCGCCATCGATTCGGCTGCCGCAATGGCTAAGTTGACCGACTATTCCGTTGTCGAATACCCTGAAAAGAAAGATTTTTTCCAGAAATTGCAAGAAATACCTTCTATTGGCTATGAAAAATTGAAAGAAAACGAGGTTTTTTCGAAAGAAAGATATATTTTTGAAAAAATACGGAACTTGGAAAGGTTCCAAGCGATTATGCCATATACCATTGAGTTGAGATAGCTTCCAATCCATTTGTGTGCGGAAGGGCTTTTTCTCCTTAAATTACGTACACAATGAAAAACAAACCACTCATACTGAAAATCCTATTGTGGCCATTCTCGATGGTCTACGGGCTATGCGTGTGTGTGCGTAATTGGCTTTTCGACCGTGGTATCCTCACTTCCGAGAAGTTCGATCTGCCGATTGTCTCCGTTGGAAATATCACGGTGGGCGGCACGGGGAAGACTCCTTTCACGGAGTACCTTATCCGTCGGCTGAAAGAGCAGTACCGCTTGGGTGTCCTCAGTCGTGGATATAAACGTAGCACCTCGGGGTTCAGGATCGCCAAGGAGAAGGATACGCCCGATACGATAGGCGATGAGCCTTTCCAGATAAAACGGAAGTTCCCGGATGTGACGGTCGCCGTCGACGCGGATCGTAGGCGGGGCATCAAATCGCTCATGAAGATGGAGGGGGAATCTCCGGAACTGATTCTCTTGGATGATGCGTTCCAGCATCGCTACGTGCATCCGAAGGTCTCTATCCTGCTGGTTGATTATAACCGCAACATTGCGGAGGACCATCTTCTCCCCGTCGGCATGATGCGGGAGCCGAAACGTTCCATGAAACGTGCGGATATCATTGTGGTGACCAAGTGCCCTGACTCCATCACTCCGATGGATATGCGGCTTTTCCGCAAGCACCTCAATCCATACCCGTATCAGACGCTCTGTTTCACGCGATTGGCTTATGGTGAACTCCAACCGTTGTTCCCCTCCTCAAAGTCCGGCAAATCGAAGAAAAACGTGACGCTCGCCGATCTTTCCGATGGTGGTGTCCTGGCTCTTACGGGCATCGCCTCCCCGACGCCTTTCGTGGAGTATCTGAAGAGCAACGTCTCCGAGGTATCCGCCTGCTCGTTCGGCGACCACCATGCGTTCTCCGCGTCCGACCTGAAGAAGATAGAGAAGCAGTTCGATTCGTTGGAGTCCCAGAAACGGTATATCATCACGACGGAGAAGGATGCGGTGCGCCTGATGGACCACCCTGATTTCCCGAATGCGCTGAAGTCTAAGATCTACTACCTCCCGCTCTCCATCGACTTCATGCGGGGGGACGACGCGCTTTTTGCGGAGAGCTTTATGGATTTGCTGCATAAGAAAAATTGATTGTTTATTTTATTTTTGAATGATATGGATTTGTTGAAAGAGATAAAAGCCTCAGGTGATTATTTGAGGAAGCGGACCGCTTTGCGTCCCACGGTAGCGATTGTGTTGGGCACGGGTTTGGGTAGTTTCGCGGAGCGCATTGTCGTGACGGACACGATCCCTTATTCCGATATCCCCGGTTTTAAGACGAGTACGGTGCAGGGCCATTCCGGCAAACTGATTTTCGGCTATGTGGCGGGTGTGCCCGTGATGGCTATGCAGGGACGGCTTCATTACTACGAGGGCTACACCATGCAGGAAATCACTTTCCCTGTGCGTGTGATGAAGGAGTTCGGCATCAAGACGTTGATGGTCTCCAACGCCGCCGGTGGGTTGAATCCCGAATACGTGCCGGGCGACATCATGATCATCAAGGATCACATCAACCTCTTCCCGGAGCATCCGTTGCACGGACCGAACATCGAGGAGCTGGGCACCCGTTTCCCTGACATGAGCAATGCGTATGACAAGGCGTTGCTCGCAAAGGCGGAGAAGGTTGGCAAGAAGTTCGGCATCCCATTGAAGTTCGGTGTCTATGTGGGCACGCAGGGACCTACATTCGAGACCTTGGCCGAGTACCGCTACTTCAGGATCATAGGGGGCGATTCCTGTGGCATGTCCACCGTCCCTGAGGTCATCGTGGCGAACCATGCGGGCATGTCCGTCTTTGGCGTTTCCGTGATCTCCAATGTGGGTGTCGACGCGAACCTGAGCAATGTGACGCACGAGGAGGTGCAACGGAACACGTTGCTGGCGCAGGAAAACCTCGCCATCATTTTTACCGAGATGGTGAAGGAGTGTGTCTGAATCGTGGAGCACATATGCCGACTGGAACCCGTGGCACGGCTGTACGAAGCTCAGTGCGGGCTGTAAGTTCTGCTACGTCTATCGGCAGGACGAGATGTACGGGAGCGAGATAGGAAGCAATATCGCACGGAAAACGGCTGCGTTCGACTTCCCCGTCAAGCGTAAGCGTGACAAATCGTACAAACTGTCGCCGGGCAAGGTGGTCTTCACCTGTTTCACCTCCGACTTCTTCCTGAAGGACGCTGACGAATGGCGGCCAGACTGTTGGCGCATGATGCGTGAGAGGAGCGACTGCATGTTCTATTTCTTCACCAAACGCATAGACCGCTTTGCGGAGTGCATTCCCGACGACTGGGGCGACGGCTACGATAATGTGCTGATCGGTTGCACGGTAGAGAACCAGGCGATGGCGGACTACCGTCTGCCCATCTTCCTCGCTGCCCCCATCAAGCATAGGATCATCACGGCGGCGCCTTTGCTGGAGCGGATTGATTTATCTCCCTACCTGAACCCGTCGATCGAGGAGGTCTCGGTGGGGGGCGAATCGGGTGTGAATGCCCGTCCGTGTCACTATGATTGGGTGCTCGACCTGAGACGTCAGTGCGTGGAGAAGCGGGTGGCTTTCCGGTTTCACCAGACCGGCGCTTACTTCGTGAAGGACGGTCGAACCTACCGCATCAAGCGGAAATACCAGCTGAGCCAAGCCCATAAGGCGGGTATCGACTACGGCATCGATGGCTATTTCGCACCGGAAGATGCGGACACGGAAGGGTGGAGTTAATTAAGAATTATGAATTAAGAATTATGAATTTTGAAACGTCAGCTCGACGGATTCAATTGCGGGTTATATGAAAAATCCCCCTCTTCGTATGGAGAGGGGGATTTCTGTTGCTTGCGAAGCACGTCTATTCCACATTGACAGTGAATGAGATGGAATATTCGTCGTTGAAGGTGCCTTTGATGATGGCTGTACCGTATGCTTTGATCCATGCGCTGAGCGATAAGGAGTTCATGTTACCCTCCTGTTCTTCTTGCGTGTGGATTGCGATCACCCTCTCGTCGGAGCTGGTCCAAACGATTTTTTGGAGAATGGTTTTGTCGAAGAAGGACAGTTCCTTCCCCTCATTGTCGAGGATGCTGAAGTTGAAGTGGGTATTGGTCGGGTTGACTGTCATTGACCCTCCGTTTTTCAGCGGGGCTGAGAGGATGTCGGTTTTGATGCTGGCGTTCTCGAAGATGTTCATTAAAATCTTCACGTTGTTTTTGTCCGCATCGCTTCCGTTCTTTTCCCATACTGTGTTGAATTGGTTGACAGTGAGTTCCAGGTTCAATGTGTTTGTTTGGCTTCCACAGAAGAGATCCTCGAGTTTTTTGTTGTTCCTGATATCCAGCGTGTCGATGCTGTTTTTATTGCAGACGAGAGTGCTCAACTCCGTGTTTTGGGAAATGTCGAGTTGGGTGAGCTGAGTGTTTGAGCAACGTAACACCCTGAGATTTTTTAGTTTGGATAAATCGAGGGAGGTGATGGAGTTGTTGCTGCAGTTCAGTTCCTCTAGGAAGATGAAGTTATTGAGTTCATCGAAGGAGGAGATGCCTTGTCCGGATATATCCAGTGATTTTACGAGTGTCGCTTCCGCACGGGATATTCCCTCGTCGCCATCGGTGTTGATGGATCTGTCGTTGACCAGTAGTTCCCTCAGTTTTTCGTCTTTGATGTCGATGTTCTTGGTCGGATTCTCTAGTGGGAGTTCCGTGATGATGACCTTGCAGGAGTCTTTGAATCCGCCGTCGTTGGTGATGACGTATATGGTGGTCACTCCGGCTTTTATGCCGAGGAAGTTGCCGGAACCATTGTTGTGGAGGTAAGTCTCGTCGCATTGCCATTTGACGCTTTTGTTGTCAGCGTTTTCCGGATATATGTTGGCTTTTAGGGTGAGGTTATCTCCTAGACTGATGGTGTTGTACGTTGTGTTTAGTTTCACTCCGCTCACCTCTATCTTGTCCTCATCATGGCATGCCACGAAAACCACTGGTAAAATCAAGGCTGGCGCAAACAAGGCTTTCAAGAATGTACTTTTCATTTTCTTACTGATTAATTGTTATTTGAATGTTAATTATTAATATATTACTACAAAAACCATGCCAAACCATGTCGAAATGTGTAAAAAAAATATCCCTCATCTGTGTGAGTGAGGGATATTTTTGATTATCAATGATATGATTTATTTCACTTCCAAGTTGAAGGAAATCGTGTACTCGTCGTTTACGGTACCCTTGATGACGGTGTTACCAGCAGCGACAGCCGTTACGGTCATTATCGCAGTGTTCGCATTTTCTGCGTCCTCGTATTCTGCTGAGATGGTAGCCACGCTCTCGTTGGAGCTGGTCCAAACGATTTGTCTCAAAACACTTGGGTCGTAGAAGGACAACTCATTATTTTCGCTGTCGAAGAGACGGAATGTGAATTCTCCTTTAGATGCTTTAAATGATGTTGAATCCCCATCCTTCAGCTCCTTGTCTAATTTGCTGGATTTAATCGTTGCGCCTTCAAAGAAGTTCATCACCATATCAACATTTTGGTTGTCTGAGTCAGTTCCGTTTTCTTTCCATACGGAGTTGAATTGGTCAATGGTGAGCTCCAATTTCAAGTTGCCGTTTGCTTGATTTCCACAGAAAAGATCCGTGAGGTTATTGTTCCCCCTGATATCCAATGTGTCGATACTATTTTTGTTGCAAATAAGCGTGGTCAACGCTGTGTTTTGAGAAATATCGAGCTTGGCAAGTTGGTTGTTTGAACAATATAATTTTTTGAGGTTTTTCAATTTTGATAAATCAAGTTTGGTGAGATTGTTGTCGTCGCAGAAAAGTTCTTCCACATTGTAGAAATAATATATTTCGTCGAACGAGGTGATGCCCTTGTCGGCGATCTTCAATGATTTCACCAATTCAGCCTCTTTGCGGGAGATGCCGTCGTCACCGTCCGTGTTGATGCTAGTGTTGTTTTTCAAAACGTTCAACAATTTAGCGTCCTTGAAATCGATATTCTTGATGACGGTCACCTTACAAGAGTCCTTGTGGATGCCATCTTTTGAGGTGGCGAAGATGTAGGTCGAGCCCGCATTCTGGTCACTGTATACCTTGCCCGTGGAGAGGACAGAGGCGATGGTGTCGTCTAGGCTGCTCCATTCCACGTCCTGCACTGCGTTGGCTGGCAATACCGTAGCGGTAAGCATGAAGTTGTCGCCCGCGAAAATAGTCGTGTCGTGAATGTTCAATGTCAAGCTCTCTACCTTCACGGCTGGCTTGGCTGGCGCATCCGCCTTTTCGTCTTTCTTACATGAACCCATCATGGTCGGTAACGCCAATGTGGCTACCACCATCGTTTTGAATAAAATACTTCTTTCCATCTTATGTTATTAAATTAATTAATGTTTCTCTATCTTACACTGTTGTATGTTCCAATCAATCATATACTTACATTGCCAGAGTCACCTCTTCGCAATGACCACAAATTTTGTTTAGGCGTATAACCGCCCGTATATCTGGCAAAGATAATATCTTTTCAAGGAACTTTTTCTTTTTTTATCGTTAATGTTTGTGAAAATCATGGGGAGGGACTGGGTTGTGAGTTGAGCGTTAAAAGTTAAGGGACGATGGCGCATGGGAGTCAATTGACGTCAGCGCGATGAAAGCCGGAATTTTCCTCCAAATCCATTTTCCTCCCCTTCCATATGCACCTTTTTGATAATTTTATGTATATTTGGGGGCTATTTTGGGTATAGTATATTTACACTAAAGAGAAATATTAGGTTATGAAACATATAGTTAGACCAGTTATTACAGCTTTAGCCGTATTGTTCGGGTGTGTATCGGGTGTGTTCGCTCAGGCGCTCACCTATGACCCGTCTGTGTTTATAGACATAAACATCAACTCTGGAAACCCGAATTATCCATATCCTCAGTTCTTGGAATACAAGGGTGGTGGAAAGTCCTTGGCGAAGTACAATGCCGAGGGTGTGACCCATGCCGATATGGAGAAGGCGGGTCGCGAGGCTTATGAGATCATGATGCACCGTTGCCGCTATGAGGGTACCTATTGTGGTGTCAAGTATATATCATTCAATAGGGATGATGTCGCGGGCAATTACGGAACCTTCGTGTCGGAGGGTGATGGCTACGCTATGCTGGCGGCCGCTATCTTCGCCGACCAAAAGACCTTCAACGGTCTCTACATGTGGGTGCATGACATCCGTTTCTCGGGCGTGAAGCGTTTCCGGGATGGACGGACAAGGGGTACGAACGCTAATGATTTCGCGGGCCCTTATCTGGCTGCGTGGAAGGATAAGACCTTCGATGCGGCATATGGTTCGGATAGCCATTCCGCCACGGATGGTGACGTGGATATCGCCATGGCGATGCTGGTCGCCTACAAGCAGTGGGGAGAGTGGTTGATGCAGGACGGACAGGTGATCAAGGATAGCGAGGGCAATCCGATCTCCTTGAAATATGAGGCGCAACGCGTGATCGGCGCATTGGTGGATACCTTGGGACAATGGGACAAGGGAAGCGGCGCGCTGACCGGTATGTTGTGCGGTGTCATCGGTATAGATGGTTATGAGAAGAGGGGTAATTCCTGGGGTGAGCTTACCCGCTGGCGTTTCACCGACGAGGCGAATGCCCGCTATCCGGGTGTGAATGGTCCGAACAACGTCGGACCGAACCTGTATGGAATCTATGGTGGAAACTATATAGACTATGACGCTCCTTCCTACTTCGAGGAATTCTGGCGCTGGTTGAAGAACGGCGACGGTACGGATGAGAAGAACAAGGACCGGGCGGAATGGGAGATCCATCAGTTCAAACGGGCGGCGGCCTCGGGTAACTGGCTGAATAAACAGGCTTACGACCAGGGACTTTATGCCTCGATCGGTCGGGTAGATATGCAAACGGATGGTCAGCCGACCTTTGGTGTTTACGTGGATGGCGAGGACTTCCGTTACGCTTGGAGACATCTGATCGACTATCTGTGGCATGGGGATGCGGACTATGATTGGGACCCGAAAACCCACCAGGTGATCGATGGGACGAACACCTCCGAACGCGACATGGGTGTCCGTCATGCGGAATTGCTGAAGAACCCGTCGAAGGCGGGAACCCTCCTCTGCTCTAAGATGGGTGCCTCACCTGACCCAGGTCAGCCTTCCTGGTTCGGTGTCTCCCAGATACCGCAGCAGTGGACCCCGACGGGTGATATCACGTCGGCTTATCATACGAACTATTCTGTGGGCGCCGGCTCGCCTGCGGCTGTCATCTCCGAGGACTTGGAGCTGGTGGCTGATATCTACCGCCAATGCGAGATCATGTGGGACGGTAACAACACGGCGGCTAAGTTGGACCCTGAGGAGCGTTACATAGGTAGTACCCCGAAATATTTCCATGGCTGGTTCAGGACATTGGGTATGCTGGTGTGCTCCGGTAACTTGGCGGCGCCTGAGGACATGAAGCCGATCGCGAACGCCAAGGTCTATATGTCGGTGGATAAGACATACGCTTATCAGGGCGATAATGTGACGTACGGCGTCCAATACCGTAACTACGGTACGTTGGATGCGGAAGGGGTGAAGATCACCACGAAGCTGGACCCGAACTACACGTTCGTCAGTGCGACCAAGGGCGGTGTCTATAATTCGTCAGACCACTCGATCTCATGGAACATCGGCTCCATCAAGGGCTTTAAGACGGGTGGCTTGGCGGCTACGATGGACTCTGTGGCGTTCACCGTGAATGTTGCGGATACACTGAATCCGAGAATCTGCCTGACGAGCAAGCTGACGGCTTCGAACTGTGACGAGTGGGAGAGCAACGAGTTCCCTAACCACGCCACTTATACGATGGAGCGCAACTGCGTGGATATCTTGGCCAATCGTTCCCTCTCCATCAAGAAGACCGCCAATAGGAACGCTTTGAACCCTAATGACGTGGTTACCTTCACCGTGGAGTTCGAGAACAAATCGGAGGGCGAGAGCTCTTGGCTGAATGGTGGACGTGACAATGTGCGGATTTCGTACGGTACGCACTCCCCGAGCCCTACCTACCAGTTCTATTCTTTGTACCGATTCTGGAACGACGCTTATGAGTCGTATATCAATATGGGTAACTATCGTGTTTCCTACTTCATGTATGATGCGGCCGCCATCGGTCTGTATGACGCGACGAGGAACACGACCGGTTGGACATTTGTCGTGGACAACCAGAACGACTTGGACAAGTATGGATATAATCCGTCGACGGGTCCGATCACGTTCTCTTACCAGAAGATTCCTCAGGGTGAGGATCAGTTCGGTAAGTGGAACCAGCGTCTGATGATCCGTTTCGCGGATGTCCTGATGGCTCCTTCCACGCATGTGTATGACAAGTTGGATTCCCAATACCTGTTGCATAAGGGTGTGTGGGGCCCTGGATTTATCCGCGCCCGTTTGGCTTCTAACCCGAACCAGGACTTGAGTAACCGTGTGACGGACGACTGGTCGTACGACGAGAAGGTGGGCGGAGAACCATTGGACGGACAGGGTACGACCTTCACGCTGATTTCCCCATGTTGGGCTAATTATGAGAAACCGGGCTATGAGATAACCAATTACGCCCGCCACGTATGTAGCCCGACAAAGGTGAAGAACTACGAGCGTGTGCTCGTGGAGGAGTTCGACGGTTATACATGGCGCCGTATTCAAGGTACGGGTCCTCTCCCAGGGAAAGAGGCTTACAATGTGACGGTGGTTGATACCATCCCGTATGAGTTGGAATGGGTGGGCTGGATTGACAGTACCGCATTGAAGAATGATGCTGGCGAGAAGATAAAAGCTAAATATACGCCTTGCTCCGATCCGAAGGGCAAGGGATATACGGGTGTTGTCTACTGGACCGTGCCTGAGATGTTGGTGGGCGAGGCCGATAAACTGGTTTATCGTTGCAAAGCCCGTGACTTGGGTTGCCCTACGGCGGATGACGCTTATTACGAGAACGTCGCTTGGATCTGGTCCGACACGGATTCCCCTGACTCCAGCCAAGTGGAACTGATGACCACTTGCACGGAACTGCCTCCACAAATCGAGCCGCAGACCTCTCTCTTCAAGACTTCGGACAGGAAGAGGGTGGAAGAGGACGAGACGGTCTCTTATCAGTTGAAGTTCGTGAATACGGAGGGTACGCATCTGGAGTCCTCCTGCAAGTCCACCGACGGGTGGATCAAGTTGGGGAACGGAACGCTCCCGGCTGTGGGTACCAGCGGTCTGAAGCTGAGCACCAACGGCAACGGCACTCCGTACTTCTTCGCTCCTGAATACGCTTACGGAACGGATGGCTCCGTATACGCTACCATCGGCGGTTCCCCTTCGTCCACGCAGTCCCTGTTTATCGTGTTCCGTTATGTGAGCGGAACGCCTGGCCAGAGTGGATTCAAGGGTGTGTGCATGCAGTTGCTGGTCAACCAGGATGGTAAGAACAACTTCGGCTACCGCCTCTACAACGATGGCAACATGATCGCGTCCGAGGGTCTCACCTGGGCGGATGCCACGCAGTTCCCTGGCAATAGCGAATCTCCGACTTTCAAGTTCGTGCTGGAGGGGGATCACCTCTACATGTATGTGAATGATTTCGAGGACGAATGGACGAACGTCTTGAAGGACTGGTCCGGATTGACGTCCAAGGGCCCTGGTTATTGGGGTATGTATGTGAACAGCAACGGAAACTCCAATACCCAGCTGACCACCTTCACGACCGACTTGGATTACGGATTCAACATCGAACTGTCGGATAAGCTTCCGTCTGAGTTGGGTGATATCTCCTCCATCTCGGGTGGTGGAACATATAACGCCTCCAACCATGAGATCAAGTGGCCGGTTGAGGCTACCTCCGTGTCTACGGCGCTCGCACCGGGCGACTCCATCGTCAAGACTTTCGATGCGAAGGTGATCACGTGTGGCAAGTATATCAACAATATGGGTATCGCCACTGTCTTCGGACAGGATACCCTCAAGGTGCTCAACACGATCGAGTGTGGCAAGGAATGCGAGCTCATCAGGGCAAGCATCGAATTTAACGACGGTGTTGACAGGATATGCGAAGGTGATTCGGTTCTCCTCGTGGGATATGGTGACGATGGCAAGGATGGTTCACGGTTCATGTACGAGTTCTTCTTGGATAATGTTTCCCTGGGCAAGGCTTCCTATAAGGGAGAGATCTATGTGAAGAAGGCTGGTGAATACCATGTGAAGGTGAGCAGCCCGTCTGACCCTACTTGCTTCCTGGAGAGCAAGAAGATCTCTTTGACGGTGAATGAACGACCGGTGGGTCAGGACTTCCCTCTCGGCACGCTCTGTGTCGGCACCTTGCCGGCCGATAACGCTAAATACACGGAGATGATAACCACCATCGACAATAGACCGAGTGGTGTTAACTATAATTGGATTGGTGACCGCGGTGGCGTGCCTATCGTCTTCCCTGAAGTGTCGACGGATGCGGTAGGTGATTTCGATAAGGCATATGTGCTCTCTTCGGAGGATGGCTGTGTCAGCGACACCTTCCACCTCACCTACACGGTGGCTGATACCGCTGTGGTGAAACTCTCTGACCTTACCATCTGTTCGGGCCAGGCGGGCACGTTGACCGCTGGTACCGACCTGACGTATACATATCTCTGGAACGATGGTTCCTCTAAGAACGAATTGGTCACCGACCAGCCTGGCAAATACTCCGTGGTGGTTACCACTCCGGATGGTTGTGAATCGAAGGCTTCCGCTACCATCACCGTGGCGGACGAACTGAAGGTGGACTTGGGTGCGGACACCACCATCTGCGAGGGCGACCTCCCATTGGTGCTCGATGCTTCCAGCAGCTACGATACGTACGAATGGACGGACGGATCGTCACTTTCCACTCTTAATGTCACCGAGTCGGGTGAGTACGAGGTGAAGGTGACCCAAGGCTCTTGCTCGGGTTCGGGTAAGATCAATGTGACGGTTTCCCCTACGCCGGTGTTGAATGGTACGTTCAAAGTCACCTACCTGGTGAACGACACGACCGCCGCTGGTGTCTTCGATAAGTCACTGACCGCTTATGACGCGGCGGTGCTGGAGAAGGAGAGCGGAATCACATACACTTGGTATGACGAGGATAAGAAGGAACTCTCCTCCGAACCTGTCCCTGCCGTGCCTGCAGGTGGCGGCAACGGCTCCTACACCTATTATGTGAAGGCGACGAACGCCGAGGGCTGTGAGTCCGCATTGCAGGAGGTGACGGTTCTGGTGAGCGGTTCCCCGATGCCTACGGTGGCGGATGTCGCCTATTGTTTGAATGCCACGGATGTGAAGGCTCTTGAGGCGACTCCGGGCAGCAACGGTAGCGCGACGAACTGGACACTGGTTTGGTATGACGCCGAGGGCGGAAAACTGAACGGTGCTCCTGTGCCGGATGTCTCTGTGGCGGGCGAGACGAAATACTACGTCTCTCAGGTCGATGAGCAGGGAACCGAGGGCGGCAAGGCTGTCGCCGTGGTGAAGGTTTACGACCTGCCTCAGTTGGTGGCTGAACCGCAAAGCATCAAGTTGTGCGACGCTTCGTATGAGTTGAACACTGCGTTCAAAGAATCCAACGGATTGACCGTGGCATATAGCTTCTATGACTCCAACAAGGATTTGATCTCCGGATCGAAACCTATGGCCGACAAGTCTGGCATCTACTATGCGAAGGCATCGTATGAGCCTGCCGCCGGACTCCAATGTGAATCGGCGGACTTCGCTTCGGTGGAGGTGCTGATAGACCAGATCACCGACATCCAGTTGGTCGCTTCCCCAAGCATATGCCCTTATGGCGAGACCGAGTTGGTGGCTTCCGCTAAGAGTGAGGGCAGCGCGGTCGATATCTTCTGGAGAGGCGACGCTTCGAGCGACGAACCGACCCTGAAGGTGAAGGATGAAACAGGTGAATATGGCAAGGTATACTCTTTCGACTTGGTGATGAACGCAGGTCTTTGCGAGTATGACACTACCGTGACTGTGACGGTGGGTAGGGGTGTGCTTACGGGCTCGCTCACCGCCAACGGAGTCGAGACGAAGAGATACCGCACTTGTGGCGATGAGGATATCAAACTCGGTGCCACCCACGAAGGCGAGGACTTCAAGTGGACTACCTATGACGGGGACCTCTTGGCGTCGGATATCTCCACGACGGTCCGCCCTGATCAGACCAAGACATACATCCTCTCATTCGTGAACGAGTGTGAGACCTCGGATACGATGGTGGTGGAGATCTATCCGTTGTCGTTGTCCACCGACTTCGCTAAACTGGATACTGCTGTCTGCGAGAACACCTCCGCTTCGGGTCATCTCGTCCTCAACGGGTATGACGAAAAGATGGAGGGCTCTTACATCAAGTGGTTCAAGAATGGAGAGGAATTGACCGAATATGCCGGACTCGCCACATTGGAGATTCCTAATGTGAAGGCGCAGGATGGCGGTGAATACACTTTCGAGGTAAGCAATGGCATCTGTCTGGCGAAGAGCTTGGATGGTGTCACCTCCGCTACCCTGACGGTGAAGCCGTTTGTCTCCTTCTCCGAGCCGACCGAGGTGGTGGCCGCGAACGGTGGCTCCGCATCCCTCGAATTGAAAGACCTTGTTCCTTCCGATGCTGTGGTAGCTTGGAAGGGTAGCGAGAATGAGGGTGAGGGTAACCCTTACCTGATTGATCAGGTGTTCTCGGATGAATTGTTCGACGTGACTGTCTCCGCCGAAGGCTATTGCGATCGTGAGACGCAGTTGAGGCTTGTGGTGGATGCCAAGGTGATGGTTTCCGTCTCCACGTCTACCCCTAAGATCTGTTTGAACGAGGCCGCTTCTTTGACGGCTGATACGACAGGCACGGGACATCTGTTGCATCCTGAAAAATATTCGGTTGTATGGTATTCGTGCGATGAGTCCGGCAACTGTGGATCGCTTCAGATCAAGGGCATGGAGCTGACCCATTATCCTGAAACCAATACCTCCTATTTCGCGATGGTTACCTATGGCGATCAGGTGGCATACAGTGATACGGTCCCTGTCTCTGTTATCTCCAAGGTCAATTATACCACTTCCTCCGATGTCGTTTCATGTTCGGGTGAGGAGGTCACGCTCTCCGTGGAGGTCGAGGATGCTCCTGAAGCTGTGGTGACTTGGGAGGATGGCACGAAGAGCAACACCTTGACCGTCCGTCCTACCGAGGCGACCAAATATGCGTTCACCATCACGCAGGATGGTCTCTGTCCGCAGAAGGATAGCATCCCTGTCACCGTGAGGGAGAACCCGTCCATCGAGATGGAGGATGACATCGTCGTATGTAGCGGCAATGGCATTAGCTTCGCTCCGACGGTCAGCGGGGACGATATCGACTCTTACCATTGGATCAGCCCGACGGGAGATACGATCGCCCATACGCAGAAACTGACCATCAGGATGGAACCTGAATCCGGCAAGTATACCTTCGTGGTTTCTTCCAAGTTCTGTGGTGACGCTGTGGCTACCCAGAACGTCACTGTCGTTCCTACTCCTGAGATCCTTATCGACTCCTTGTCCATCAACTCGCGCAAGATCGTGCCGGTAGGTCGTTCTGGCCAATATGAGTTCAAGTTGGATAACAACGACTGGAGTATGCAGGATGTTTATGAGAACCTCACGTATGACTATCCTCACACGGCGTGGGTGCGTGACGAACTGGGTTGCGAAGGCGTGACGGTATTTGTCGTCATGGCTCCTCCGGTTGTCATCCCTGACTATTTCTCACCAAGTGACGATGGCGTGAATGACTCATGGGATCTCTCGAACATCATGGACGCTTATCCTAACACCAAGGTGACCATCTACGACCGTTCGGGTAAGGTGGTGGCTGTCTTGGAGGGCGACACCTCCGATTGGGATGGTACATACAATGGTCACCCGCTCCCTTCGACGGACTACTGGTATCTGATCAATGTGCCTGAGCTACGGAAGCAGTTCACGGGACACTTCACGTTGATCCGCTCTAAGTGATGATTGTGGTATTTCACGATGATATATGTGGAGACGCTCGCTGAACGTCTCCACTTCGTTTGTTTTAAAGATTTCTTTTCATGAATGGCCGTTTCTTGATCACTATCCTTTTCCTCTGCTGCGGTATCTCGCTTCCCGCCCAGGTCTCTTATCGCTCCGCGGAAACCATCGAGTACATCGAACGGTTCCATAAGACAGCCATCCGGGAAATGTATCTCTATCAGATCCCGGCGAGCATCACCTTGGCGCAGGGCATCTTGGAGTCGGGTAGCGGTCGGAGCCCCTTGGCCGTCTCCGCCAATAACCATTTCGGCATCAAGTGCACGGATGATTACAAGGGGAAGAAGTATCATCAGGACGATGACCGTAGGCATGAGTGCTTCCGTGTCTACGCGAACCCCGAGCAGTCTTTCCGCGACCATTCCCTCTTCCTCCAACGGCCCCACTATGCGGACCTCTTCAAGTTGAGGATCACCGACTACAAGGGTTGGGCAAAAGGCCTCAAGAAGGCGGGGTATGCGACGAACCCCAAATACCCGGCCCTGTTGATCGAGGTCATCGAACAGAACTATCTGGATATCTACGACCGTAACCCGGAGCGGTTCCTCTCCCTCGATGAGATGCGGAACGATTCCCCGACAAAGAAGAAAACCGAGCCGCGCAAGCAACCCGAAAAGAAGCCCTCTAAGGACGTTTCTCCGAAGGGGCCGGATAAACCCTCGGCGGATGGCGGTTTCGAGCGTATAAACGGCTTGAAATGCGTCCGCGTGAAGCAGGGCGACACCTTCTATGGCCTCTCCAAACGGGCGGGGGTCTCAGTGGACAAACTGAAGTCGTATAATGATTTCCCTTCCAATTATGTCTTGAAACCGGGCGAGTATGTTTTCTTCCAGCCGAAGAAGAAGGTCTCCTCCAAGACCTCGGTGCATCAGGTCGCGAAGGGGGACACGTGGCACTCCATCTCCCAGAAGTATGGCATTCGGGTGGGTGATTTGAAGAAGATGAACAGGAAGGTGACGTTCCGCACGGGTGCGAAGCTACGGCTCAAATGAATAAGATATAGATTATGAATATTGAAGAATTCCGGGAATACTGTCTATCGTTACCCAACGTGACCGAAGACATGCCATTTGACGAGAACGTGCTGGTGTTCCGACTCCACGGGAAGATTTTTGCCTGCGTCGCAATGGACAGACCCGACCTCGCCACCATGAAGTGCAACCCGGAAAAAGCCATTGAACTTCGGGAACAATATAACAGCATCGAAGGTGCGTTTCACTGGAACAAGAAATTCTGGAATCAGGTTTGGTTCAACCGAGACGCTGACGACACGCTCATTCGCTCTCTTGTTGACCATGCCTACGACGAAGTATATAAAAAATTACCGAAAAAGTTAAAATAAAAACAGTCTCCCATGGACGAAATTGTAATGACTCCCGATGTGTGTATGCGGTTCCTCGTATGGTCGTATTATTACCACGGCATTTTGCCCGAAAAAACGACCAGTTATGGCCACTACGGCAAGTTCGCGGAAACTGACGTGCCGCACCTCGACAGCCTGAAGGAGACGCTGTTTCGCTGTTTTGAGGAGGATTCGGTGCGGAATGCGTGCAAGCAGTTCCAACTCGCCAAGGAACGCCATGAACCATGTCCGTTTCCGCAAAACACCCTTGATAACATGTTCGCAAAAGAAATAAAATAATGACACAACAATTTGAATTCACATTGTCGGAGAAGCGTCGCGGCTGTCATCTGATCACCCAAGAGGTGTTGCAACATCTTTCGGGACATCTGCCTGAGACGGGTTTGCTGAACCTCTTCGTGAAGCACACGTCATGTGCCCTCTCGATCAACGAGAACGCCGACCCGGACGTGCGGGGCGACATGGAGCAGATCCTCAACCACCTGGTTCCGGAGAACGCCCCCTACTACGACCACACGCTCGAAGGGGCGGACGACATGCCGGCGCACGCCAAGTGCAGCATGTTCGGCGTGAGCCTCAACATCCCCATCACGCACGGCCACCTGAACCTCGGCACGTGGCAAGGCATCTACCTCTGCGAGTTCCGCAACTATGGAGGTGCTAGACGGGTGGTGGCTACGGTGATGGGGTGAGGGATAACCTTTCCACTCGTCGTGGACCATTTGGTTAGATGGGTTCACTTCTTTTTCACAAAAACCATATTATCTCCCCCCATGCGGAATCGGATCGAATCCCTGGTGGCGTTATAGGTCATGTCTATATCGAATTGAAGACACCGAAAGAAATCCTTGGTACTTGCTTCGAATTTTATCGGCCACGGACCGCCTAACGATTCGGTCATAAGATGTTTACCGTTATTGGTCAGGTTTAATGGGAGCGTGTCGCAAAGAAATTCACCGACATACTCGTTTATCTGCAGGCTATCTAGTGTTATAAAATGCAGGCTGGGGATGGATACCTCTTCTCCCTTTTGGATGGCACTGATGTACCATTGTATGGTGGAATTGTTGATGCCGGTTCCGTTGAACAAGGTGACGGTGACCTGTCCGTCGTCATACTTCATACAGGAGTAGAATCCTTCTATTGCTCCTTCATGGGAAAAACGTATTTTACCATCTTTGCTTGGTGTGCCATACAATCCCATTCCATATCCATCGATGAAATCGGTCATTTGTGCGAGGATCTCCTTCCCGAAGAATCCTGAACCGAGCGCATAAGCGTATTTGCGTAACTCTCTCGTATTAGAAACGATATTTGCGGAGCCAAGAAAGACCGATGGCTGGAATGATTGTCCAGTTTCCCATTTCCCATCGTATCTGTATGATTGAGTGCTGATGGAGTCTGACAGACTGAATGTATGTGTCAGTCCGAGAGGCTCTGCGATCTGCTCCTTCACCAGTTCCGCATAGCTTTTGTCATTCACTTGTTCGAGGATGTAAGCCAGCAACACATATCCGGTGTTGCAATATCTAAATGCCTTATTGGGTTCAAAGTTGGTTTTGAGTTGGGAGAATCTCTCCAGCATCTGCTCCTTTGTCTGTGGTTGGTAGATGTATTCGAATACAGCACCTTCTGTATCGTTCATATAGTCTTGGATACCGCTTCTGTGGTGAAGCAGGTGGAAGATGGTGATGCTGTCGGCGTTGGGAATATTCACGTTCGGGAAGAACTTGCTAAGTTTGTCGTCCAGCGAGAGTTTGCCCGCCTCGACCGCCTTAAGCGAGAGCAAGGCGGTGAATGATTTCGTGATGGAACCGATTTTGAAGAGGGTAGTGTCTGTGATAGGCGCTTGGGTTTCGATATCGGCATAGCCCATACTCCTTTCGTAAATCATGGAATCGCCTTGGGTGATCAGTATGGAACCCATGCAGCGAGGTGCGATGGAGTCGAAGTAGATGTCAAGGTTAGTCATCGTGGAATCTTTGATTGGTTCTGTCGATACAGGACCCGTCTTACTGCACGAAATGAACATCTGACCGCATAAGGCAGCAGCCATTAAGGGTAAAAACAATTTATACTTCATAGATCTAATTTATGTTTTGTGAATCTGCTCGTTAAGAATATGCCAAAGGTACGAAATGTTTAGGAGAATCCTTCACAGAGTTTAAATGTTCGAATGTATTTCAAGTAGTTCTTTGCCGGTCAGGAATATTGGTTCTCCGTTTACATAGTCTTTGGTGGATTGTGCGATGGATATGATTTTGGAGATGTTGATTCCTTTTGAGAGTTGAACCTCCTCATCAAATACAAAGCAAAAATAGTTGCCTTGAGGATTTGGGTATCCAGACTTACGCATACGTTCCTCGTTCATGGTGGCATGGTGGTGAACATGGAAAACCCGATAGTCGTTTTTGCTTTCCTCTCCGAACTTATAAAGGATGACAAACTTCACATCTATTCCATCAAGGAAAGAAGGAGATAACGCACCATCACGCTCTTCTGCACCTCTCCGTTTTAGACGTACATTATATAGATTTGTGCCTTTGTCGTTTTTACCTATGATCCATTCCAACTGTTCTTCTGAATGATAACAACCAATGAGGAAATGCTGGTTCAGGTAACGCTCTATATGGTGGACTGTGAAAAAAGACGGGGAGATTTCCTCTTTTCCTGCGTTTTGAGCCACTTTCGGCAGTAGATCAGCAGGGTTCTTCCCCAAGGCGCATTTCTTGCAGTAAAATGCAGGTTTCAACAGTGTCAGCAGCAGTTCGTTCTCATTGGTGAATTCTTCGCCTTTATCGAGAGCAAGCGAATAATACGGTTGCGGTTCCTCCGTTTTGTAGGGGGTGAAAACCTTGCCCAACAACTGTTGAAAATTGTTTTTCAGAAATTCTTCGGCATTAACACCTTCACGTGGTGTCATGGCATAGAAGTCGAAATCCTTCTGTAGCCATTCTTGTATTTCATTGCGGAATTTATCCCTTATTTTACATTTCCAGTCTTTTTTCTTCAATGCATTGTTCCTTGCGTAAAGGGACAAAACATAGAGGAAGTTCACATCGTAATGGAAAAGCAAGAGCGTGTCTCTGTCGAAAAGCCTATTTTTAAACTGTTCTTTGCGATGGTGGTTCTTACTCCTGTCGGTCTTTTCGATGCCATCATTCTCATAACTCAGAGTTTCGTCAATCTTTGCGGAGAGGAAAAAGTTGGGAATGATATTATATCCTTCCGTTACGTCGTCTCGTAGTTTTACCCCCGATGTCGGCTTCTTCCCATCGTTGAAGATGTCCAGATTCCATTGGATGACGTTTCTTGCGTAGGTATATTGTTTGTAAATGGATCCCTTGGCTATATCGTGTCCCATTTTATAATATTTCGAATCACCGATGTAGTAGGTTTGTCTGTGTGTGCTTTCGTTTTCTATCAGGCTTTGGGCGGTGAACAGGTGGTCTATGATTTTACCGTCTTCCTGTTCCTTTTTCATGTTGTCTGGTAGTATTTTGTCACCTATTAGCTCATCGATGATAGCTTCGAATACGATATTGAAGTTCTTTGCCAACAGATATTCCTTCTTTTCGGTATTGATGGATACCTGTCTGGTTTCGTCGAAGAAAGCGTAGCAAAGGTTCCACAACTCCAATGCCTTGTCAGAAAAGTACTTGTATTTGATTTGGCGCAGGCGGGTCACTCCATATCCCTTGATGTATGTTTTAAACTGTGCGCCTGTAATAAGTTGGAACTGGAATCTGATCTCTTTGGGGAATCCATACGTATCGCCTATGTAGTTTAGAATGGAGAAGAAGATGACCAATAGTTCTTCGTCGAAGTTGATTTGTCGTTTCTTATTTACTGGATTTAGGTAAATCGGGTCTCCGTTCTGTATGAATGCTTTCTTTTGGCTGATGGTGCGTGTCCAGTTTATTTTGTTATAACCGGAGTGCATGTTTTTGACGATGAACAGAAAGAAGTTCTGGTTGTCGTGGTTGAATTGAAGCAGTTGCAGCAGGATGTCGAGGTAGGTGTTGCTCATGCGTCGATTCCCTTTGCCAATCTCTGCTTTCTTCGAGTGATAGACAATGCTGGTCTGGTTTCTCTTGTCGTTTTTGTAGACCACGATGGCACGGTATATCCAAACGGCAAATTTGTATAGAAAATCTTTCTCGGGAATTCCTTTCTCCAAGGGCTTGTCTATCCAGACAATTTCTTCTGGTTTATATTTGCCAAATGCCAGTTCCTTCCTGTTTACATCTTTGTTTACATCTTTAAGCAATACTTTCGGGAGAATAAACACGCAGTCTTTTAATAGGGCATTGTAATAATACCCCACATAGTGAATGGATACTTTCCCCTCTACGTTTTCCAAGGCGTCAATGCCATGCAAAACGTCTTTCACTTTGGCGGCGTCGTACTGATATTCTTCGATGAGTATTCTCATGCTTGCTCGTCAATCTTTTCAATCGTAATGCCCCAATTTTGCTTATTAACCTCGTTCATGAGTTCAGTAATGTTCCCCACATTATATTGGTTGGACACATAAAGGATTTCTCCATTTGACATTTGAATTGTTTTGTATCTAGTACTGAGGTTTTTATCTGTTGACCCTGAAGTTCTCTCTCTATACATTTGTTCGGTTTCAACCAAATTGGAGACTGCCACATTTAATGCAGTCCATGTCTTTACTACATCTTCTGGACTCATGTTAGGGTGCATGGAGACATATTCTTGGATGGCATGTTGTGCGACTGTGGTTTTAGGGTATCTTCCTTCTCCATTGACAGAATATTTAGTGTAATCGAAATTACGTTTACTTGTGGCGTTTGTGTCATTTCCGTCTTCGTCTAAGATGGGTGTTTCTTCTTCTGTCGTCTTTGTTCCGTCGCCTACTACGTTAACACCAAGGTTCGTTAATAGTTTTTCCACCTTCGCTTCCACAACTTTGGTTTCATTGTCCACAACGGTATAGAATTTTTGGAAGGAAAGTTTTGCTCCATCTGTATCGTTGAACATGTCACCTGCCTCTTCGATAAAATCTTTGAACACGTCGTTCCAAAGATAGAAGATAACCTTGCCCGCAAATTTCTCTGCGCTGATAATACCTTCTGGGTCGGCTTTGCAAAAGAAGTAGCCGAGCTTTTTGTCTTCTGAGTTAGTGGCTTCGCCTATCTTCTCGTTAATCTTTTCCAGGAAGTCCCACCAATCGTATTGTTTGCCGTTGACCTCGATACTCCAGTTCTTCTCAGCGTTTGATATTGGCACGTACTTCCAGTCCCAACGGCGCTTGAATGCGCTGTCAATCGGAAAGAGGCTTTGGTCGCTGGTGTTCATGGTTGCCCAGATGTAGAGGTTGTTTGGCAACAACAGTTCTTCCCCGTTAAGCACTTTCTCGACAACATCTTTGCCGTTATATTGGGCGTTGATTTCTTCTTTCTTTATGATGGACAATCCCTTGAAAGCCTTTGCCAGTTGCTTCTTTAGGTCATTATCTGCCTTGATCGGATAATCCGAGAAGCCAGTTCCGTTGCGGTCGAGGAGTTGGAAAAGGTCTCCGAAGATTTGGGCGCAGTTGCCACGGTTGATTTCCTCGATGATAAGGTATTGAGTTTGCGGCTGCTCTCCCTCTTGCGCCTCCGCATATAGTTTCCAAGCATTGACATATGCTTCAAGGAAGGCTTGTCTCACAAATTCGTAGACGATACGGGTTTCCGTCACATCTTCTCCATTTTCCCTGATTACTTTCCCTGTCACATCTCGCATGGGAACTTCTATAGTTGTCGGTTTGTAACATCCCACGAATGTAGAGTAATCACTGTCTGGGTGGAATGTTGTGCGGATGACATGCCCACTTTTGTTGGCTTCAGCGGTCTGGTCTTTGATGGTGTGGCTCTTGCCTGTGCCAGGGGCGCCGTAGTAGATTTGCTGAAGAGATGCCTTATGTGAGTTGCTTTCTCCAACATATATTTTCTTGCCATCTTTGGGAAGTTTGCTTAAAAAAGCATTTTTCCTTTCTTCGGTAGATGAATATGTCATGGTTTGTTCCCCCAACATGTATGCGGTGAAATGTAATTCATCTTGGTTGAGAATATTTATTTCATGAACAAACCATGCTGAATCATTATTTAAGCCAAGAGTGTTTGCTATCTTTTTGTAACAATCATCATTTATTTCTTTTCCTCGGTAGGTCATTCGAGGATTGTATTTGATCGTCCTTCTTCCAACATGATGATCTCCTACAAGTTTTTTTATGACAAGTAAAATGAATTGTGCATTAGGAACATTCTGATTGTTTACGTATATCTTCTTAAAATGGCTTGCTATGACAAATTCAAAATCATTTCTTGCATTGCCTCCTTTGCCTAATGGACAAGTTACGTTTTCTATGTCTGCAACGGATGAATATACCATTCCTGTGAAGAAATCAGACATGTCTTCGAACATAAACTTATAACCTTCTCCTTGCCCTAATTCTGTACCCCATGCAGGGGTTCCTCCTCCAGCTGCAATGTTGGCGTTAAATGCTAAAGAACCCAAGTTTAGTATCATAGTAACTGACTGAAAATATGATTTAACAAAATGCCGACTAAATTTACATCCCAACCATTGCCGGCACGTTTAGACAATTGAGAGTATGATTGCCCATTAAAATCAATCTCACATTCTGATAGGTCTCTGGAAATTCGAAACCCCATCAATCGGAATTGCTCATGTACGGATAATTTTCTGACAATTTCTTGTTTGTTTATTTTTGGAACTTCCACTACACGAAGACTATTATGCTCAGGTTGAGTAATGGTTATGCAGAATCCATCTCGTTTAATTTTCTTATTATAAACATCAAAGCATAAGGGGGTTTCGACGATAAAGGAGTCTATATTATGCTTTACTTTTAGATGCTCTATCTGAGCTTGAGATAGATACAAACTGGGTTCTGGATTATAATCTAAAAAGTCGCCAATCCTTACGTCAGTTTCTATTTTTGTGGGATTTAGATTGAATCCTTCTGGCAAACCACCCATTTGGGCAAACATCCATAATCTTTCTCTGTTTTGAGGAATGCCATAATCTTTTGAGTTTAGGACTGCTTTTGCTAGAGGTTCTTCACCATATCCCATTACTCTTAAATCTTTAATGAGTTGGTCGTGAATAGGTTGAAATTTACCATGTGTGAACCCTTTGACATTTTCTAAAAACAAGTATTTGGGTTTCTTCACCTTGCATATACGGATGATGTGTCCTAGCATTGCGCCTCTTCCATAGGGGTCTTCAGTTCCCATCTGCATGCCAGCCGATGAAAATGGTTGACATGGAAATCCTCCCATGAACATGTCAAAATCTGGCAATTCATTGGGGTCAATTTTTGTGATATCCCCCCAGTTCTTTAGAGGATTCCCGTCTTTGTCTTTATGATTTGCATCAAAAAGAGCTGATGCATATTTATCAAACTCGGAATAGCCAACAACTTCATATTCGATTTCTGGCATTTTTTCTTTCAAACGTTTCAAACCGAATGAGCCACCACCATATCCTGCAAATCCTTCAAATACTCTTAGTTTCATTCCATTTTTACTCAACAGCCCCTACACTTGGGAAGAAACGTAGGGGCTGTCGTGCTTACAACATAAGCGACTGGAAACGCTGCAGAAAAAGCATGACAAATCCCCTACGCATAGTATGCGAAGTCATTTGTCTTTTCTGCTTCTAGCGTAATAAGGATTTCCAGTTCTATGTTGTCAGAGAAGCGAAATGAGTTTCGTATTTACAAGTCTATTAGTTCTGTTTTTTATAGTTTTTAAGTTTATATTACACCATTAAGCATCCAAATGATTGGTCATTCTTTTCCCCTTACTTACATAAAAAAAGAACGTGGATGCTTAACTTCTGCCCGTCTGAATTTCGAGGTCTACCACAACCTTATACAGAAATACGGAACAGAATGCATCCACGTATGGAGTGGTATAATTAAGCACAACCGCATAGTGTGCATAAGGGCACAACATGCCCTCTGCACACAGCGGAATGTATCAAAACGACACTCCCGTGGCATACCTCTGCTTTTGTTTTTGTCTGTATATTCGATTTGTGGTAGTTTCGAAACTCCAAAAACAAAGCGTTAGTAACGCCTTTTAGTATGTAGTGCCGTGGGTACCAACGAAGGCACACACGGCAGATGCAAATATAAAATTTTTTGAGAGAATTTTGGGGTGGAGAGGATGAACTTTTTTATTTACACGGACATCGCTTGGAATGTTGTTTTTTAGATTTAAAGAATGTATATTTGCAATGTCTGGGTGAGAGCCCTGGCTATCCGGGCAGAATCCCGTGAGGGCAAGCCGTATACGTCACTACCCAATATAAAAAAGCCACAACGTTTCAGTTGTGGCTTTTTATCTGAATGCTTTTAGTAACATTTTTAGGAATCCGCTGCTTTCGGCAATGTTGCGGGTTATGGATATTTTTTTGTTACCCTTGAAAATAAGCACTTCAAGTGATGATGGTGAATTTTCGAAATAATGACGAACATCTGTCGCCAAATGTCTGAGATTATAATCGCCTGTCAGATTCAGCAAAACCCTGTTTGATTGTCCAATAGATTCTTGTAATCGATTCCCAATCGATGATTTCCCACTGATGGAACCATTTCCCTGACGTCAGGAAAATGGTGCAAAGGGGGAACGTGTGGGCGCCCATGGATTCGTGCCACCCCTTCGGGGTTCTGGACCGTATTTACGCTGTGCACACACGGGTTAACACCCGTGCCTGTATTATGGTCACCCCATCGGGGTTCCCGTGTGTTGCAATGGGCGTGCATATTCCATACAATGCGCATACCTAAGCCCTAAAGGGGCGACAACATCATAAATAAGGGGTAACCCCTGTT
>JAFZPM010000029.1 GCA_017550335.1 Paludibacteraceae bacterium | reverse complement strand
GAAATACACGGTGAGCGATGCGGCCTACGCCACCTCGCAGGTGACCTACACGCAATCCGCAGAGGCGACGGTGGAGAAGAGCTTCGACGCCACCACGAATGTGCTGACACTGAAGGTGTCGGGTGGGGACGTGGCGACGAACCCGACGAATGTGCATACCTACACAATCTCTTTCCATACCTCGTTCGAATCATTGCTGACAAGCCTGAAGGTGAATGGTACGAGCGTGGCGAACTTCAGCAGCAGTACGCTGAAATACACGGTGAGCGATGCGGCCTATGCCACTTCGCAGGTGACCTACACGCAATCCGCTGAGGCGACGGTGGAGAAGAGCTTCGACGCCACCACGAACGTGCTGACGCTGAAGGTTTCGGGAGGGGACGTGGCGACGAACCCGACGAATGTGCATACCTACACGGTAACCTTCCACGCTCCGTTCGAATCATTGTTGACAAGCCTGAAGGTGAACGGTGCGGATGTGGATTCCTTCTCCTCCCTGAAGTTCGATTATCTCTATCCATCGACATATGCCTCCGCCAAGGTGGAGTATGGACTCTCTACGGGAGCGATAGCTTCAGAGGTGTATGACCCGTCGCATAATGTGCTGACGGTGACGGTGCGTGGCGCTGATTATGCTACCAATCCTCAGAACGAGCATCTCTACCATATCCAGTTCTCGGTTCCTTGCCAGTTGACGGATCTAACGGTGGACGGGAAAACGATCGCAGGGTTTGACAAGGATCTCTACGCATATATGGTGGATGTCACCTATGCCTTCTCCCAAACGGAGTGGCAGGCGGACAGCACGGCGGTCACCTCCGCATCCTACGATGAAGGTGAGTCCACTCTGACGATTAGGGTAACCGGAAAGGATTCCATCCTCTTCCCGAACAACCGTCACCTCTATACGGTCCGTTACCACATGCCGTACACCTCCTACCTCTCTTCGTTGACCGACCATGGCAAGAGCCTTCCGACTTTCTCCCCGACGCTCTTCGACTATGAGATGGATGATGTGTATGCGCGCTCCGACATCCGCTATGAGGCGGATGAGTATGCCACGGCGACCGACACGTTTGACGCATCGACCAACACCCTCACGATCACAGTGAAGGGCGGCGATATAGATTTGAACAAGGCCAACACGCACACCTATACGGTTAAGTTCCATGCGCCCTACACTTCCCTGTTGAGCGATTTGAGTGTGGATGGACACACGTTGGAAGGTTTTGCGCCAAACAAGTTCGACTATCAGGTGGATGCGGTCTATTACAAGATCGATTTAGGCGTTTTAACGGACGATTTCGCTTCGTACGCTATCTCATACGACAGAAGCACTTATATGCTCACCATACGCGTTAAATCGGGCGATTTCGCTTTGGATACCACCAACCACCATGAGTACAGGATCCAGTTCAACGACCACAACGTCTATAACTCCGAGTTATTGGCCGTAAGCCTGAATGGAGTCGCCATGGAGGGATTCTCCAAAGAGACCTATTCCTACGAGGTGGAGGGCTCCTATGCGGACATTACCCTGCGCTACGAGGCGGATTCCCTGACCACGGTCACGGAGTCGTTCGATGTCCAGGAGAATAAGCTCACCATCACGGTGGAGGGCGGTAACTTGGCGATTGCGCCGGACAATTTCCATGTCTATACCTTCTCCTTCACGCAGCAGTTCTCATACGGCGCGCAGATCACCGCTGTGATGTACGAGGGCGAACTGGTCGATTGGTTCGACAAGGACGTGTATGAGTATACGGTGGATCTGGCTTATGGCGAGAAGGCGTTCTCCTACACGACGAACAACCTGGCGGATGTCTATGAGTTTTTCGACGAGGAGAGTCTGACACTCTCTGTCGTGGTCATCGGTGGAGACATGGATTACAGCAATATGAATGAGTATCGCATTCACTTCACATCCTTTAGGCAAGAGAAGGGAGACTATGATATTGTCACAGGAATCGACGAGAATCCGCTTCGTGAGGAATCCGGGGCGGAGAGTACCTATACGCTCTATACAATGAACGGGGTATGGGTCCGTTCGGGTGTCGCGGAGGATGCCTTTACGGCTACGGCAGACTTGCCTCGTGGGATCTATCTGCTCAAGCGGGGAGATAAATGTGTGAAGTTGGTATTGGGTATGGGGAAGTGACGCTGAGGAGGTGTAGGTAGATAGGTCAATGAATAAAATGAGGGAGGAGACCCGTGCGGATTTCCTCCCTCTTGCTTTTCGGTTTCACCAGAAGAATACTCTTCCCGTGAGTGCTTATTTGCGTGCTGGTGCGGCTTCCTTGCCAAGCAAATCAACCTTGAATATCAATGCGGCGTTGCCAGGGATCGCTCTTCCTGCGCCATCCTCACCGTATGCCAATTCGGCAGGGATCATCAACTCCCAAGTGGAGCCTACCGGCATCATCTTCAACGCTTCCGTCCAACCCTTGATCACACCGTTCACAGGGAACTTGACGGATTGTTTACGATCGTAGGAACTGTCGAATTTCGTACCGTCCACTAGCTTGCCCTCGTAGTTCACCTCCACGATGTCGTTATCCGTAGGGATGGCTCCATTGCCAGCCTTGATGACCCTGTACATCAATCCGCTTTCAGTCGTTTTCACGCCTGGCTCGTCTTTGTATTTCTCGATGGCTTCCGCGGACTTGATCTTCATGAGTGCGCTGGCGGCTTTCCGTTCCTCCTCCATCTTCTTTTGTGCCTCCTCGCGAAGCTTTATGTTGTATTCTTGTATGATTTTGTAGGCCTCTTCCCTTGTCATGGCGAATTTCGACGAATCGTTGTTGAATCCAAGATCGAAGGCTTGTTTGAAGACTTCCAAGTTGCCGCTGATTTCAGGGTCGTTCAGGTATTTGCTGTATTCGGTACCACCGACCAAACCTTGCGCATAACTAACCGTATCCATGTAATCCTCCATCTTGGCGGATTTCTTTGTGTTGTTGCAGGAGGATAACAATGTTGCCCCCGCCATCAGTGCGAGAACTGGAATTAATACTTTTTTCATTTTATTATTCTTGAAAATTATTCTTATTGTTGACGTTGATATTGTTGGAATTGGTACTTCTCACCCTTGATGACCGACTGGTCCGGGTTGGCCACGTCCAATAGTTCCACCTCGAAGATGAGGGCGGAGAATGCCGGGATAGGACCTTGTCCGTGCTCTCCGTAACCCAGGTCGGATGGGATGTAGAATTTGAACTTGGAGCCTACTGGCATCAGTTGCAAACCTTCCGTCCAACCCTTGATCACACTCTTCAACTCGAACTCGGCTGGTTCTCCACGTTTGTAGGAGCTGTCGAATTCCTTCCCGTCCATGAGTGATCCGGCATAGTGGACCTTCACCCTGCTGTTCACGGAGTTTGGTTTGGCTCCGTCACCCATTTTCAAGATCTCGTATTGGAGGCCTGATGGGGTTTCGATGACGCCTGGACGCTTCTTGTTGTTAGCGAAAAATTGCTTCTGCTCATCTATACGCTTTTGGTTCTCAGCCTCTTGCGCTTGCTTCAAGTTCCTTTGGATGATTTCGTTCGCTTTCTGCTCAGGGAATGCCAAGGTCAGCGTGTCGTTCTTGATCATCTTTGTCAGTGCATCCAATAGCAAATCCTTATCATAGGGTTTGCCCGGCAAGTTCTCCAAAGTGTTGTTAATGCTCTTGGCAAACTCCAAACCGAATGCGTAGCTGGTGGAGTCCTTTGCGGTTTTGAGCACTGGCGCTTTGGAAGCTTTCCCTTTCGCTCCTGCGGTGAAGGCGGTGCATGCCGCGATCAGTGCCGCTGTTAATATTATCTTTTTCATATGGTTGATATTAGATGGGCTCTAAAAATGGTTTCAAGGCCTTTCGAGCCCCCGTTTATATTCCTGATAATATTCCTTAGACGATTTGAAGCAGCTCAACGTCAAATATGAGGGCGGAATGAGGTCTGATGACATCTCCTGCGCCATGCTCCCCGTATGCGAGGTCAGATGGGATGAAAAGTCTCCATTTCGAGCCGACAGACATCAGCTGCAATGCCTCCACCCATCCTGCGATGACTTGACTAACCGGGAATTCGGCAGGTTGGTTACGGCGATAGGAGCTATCGAACACGGTTCCGTCGATGAGGCGACCCTCATAGTGGCAACGTACGGTGTCCGTCTCTTTTGGCTTAGGACCATTGCCCTCTTGTATGATGATGTATTGGAGACCACTGGCTGTCGTGATGACACCCTCCTGCTTCCCGTTCTCAGCCAAGAAACCTTCTCCGATTTCCTTGTTCTTCTTGTCTACCGCTTCCTGTAGCTTCGCAAAATGTTGGTTCAGAAGTTGCTGAGCCTCTTCTGGCGTCATGTCTGGTTTCTTCCCGTTGATGATGTCGGAGATTCCTCTTGTCAACTCTTCTATGTTCAAATCCTTGAATCCTGCATTTTGGAGATTCCCCGCCATGCTTATGCCTAACGCGTAACTGATTTTGTCCATTTCTATAATATTTCTTTATTGTTTGTCTTACCACAAAGGTAGGTAAAAAAATTATCGGAATAACCTCTATTTGAAAAATTATGTTGTCATTGAGTCGTTTGTAAATAATTTTTATAATTTTGTTTGTGTCTGATTGTTATGGATGAATCACTATTAACTAAATTATAGAAATATGGACATTTTAATTTTTCTCGCTATCGGAGCGTTGGCTGGATTCTTGGGAAGTAAATTGTTTTCCGGCGACAGCAAGGGTTTATTGGTCAATATGATCGTCGGTATCATCGGTGGTATCTTGGGCGGGTGGCTGTTCGGGCTCTTGGGATTCGAGTCTGTCGGTATCATCGGACAAATCGTGACCGCCACTGTTGGTTCATTCCTTTTGCTGTGGATCATCTCCAAGTTCAAATGATGGCTGACTAATTCCTGATGGGGGAATAAGAAAAAGGGTGTGTCGAAACCGTTGGGTATTGGCACACCCTAATTGTTTGTGGGACATGGTTGCACTAATCTCCCTTTATGGAATCTGCCACGTCGATATTGTTTTTACGATACTCCATCCTATGGTATTCCGCCCATCTATTGTAGTCCCACAAAACAAACATTGAATCCATTATCCATATCCATTCATCCTCGAGACCGGAATACGAATAGACTAGGTCACAACCATATGGGATTCCAGAAGCGAGAACATGCATTCCTTTGGCAATTTTAGTGCCATCCGCAAATTCTATTTTCAACACTGGGACCCGCATTTTCTTTAAACAACTAACCACGGAATCACTTAGTCTAAGAGCATAATGAAAATCAACACTCTTTGTGATTTCATAATCTTGTAATTTCAGGGTAAAAGAATTTTTGCATGCTTCCAGTTCCTTGCGCGATCTTTCATTGATTTTTTTTAGATGGAGACTTTTCTCTGTCCTGTCATACATGCCTGACAGCACAACCCGTTCATCATAATCATAGTAATAGAAATAATCACAATCACTTGGGGGTTCAGAACATGCCCCAGAGATTCCTTTGGCAATTTTAGTGCCATCCGCAGATTCTATTTTCAACACAGGCGCCCGCATCCCCTTTAAACAACCAGCTACGGAATCACTAAGCCAAAGAAGACAGACATCCTCGTCACAGAATGTCTCTTCATCCATTTTTAGGGTAAAAGAATCACCGACAGCCTCCATCTCCTCCTGTGAAACATTCTCAACTTGATCATTCTTTTGAGGCATATTATTACCGCATCCACTATTTAGACTTAGGATCATAATAGCCATAGCTGGCAGGCTTAAAAACTTTAAATGCGCTATCATCACTTTTCCTCCATTATGTCACATTCCCTCAGTATATCCAGCATGCGTTTCTCAGGAAAGACCCGTTTCGTACTCAGCACGGTCCATATTGGGAGACGCTGTTCCAGGCATGCACATGTTTTTCTTTTTAGTCAACCGAACAAAGATATAACTTTTTCGTGAACCGAACAATTCCCTTAATTTGGCAAATGATTCTAAAATCAGGCAGTATTATTTGATTCACCACCCCTCTATCGAGTTCTCAATTTTACCTTTCAAATTTACATTCCACACCGTGCCCCCATCAGATCTGTTTGTAATGAATTTCATATCAGACGGGTAGCTGTCAAATGAATCTCTCAATTGTTGGATATAGGGTAGCAAATGTTTTCTATGCGTACATATTATATGTGAAATTGTTGCTCGATGTATGTCATTACCTTGAATAACGCCATTTTTATCTCTGAAATTAAGTAATACGATCAACATACTGTCAACTTTCACGGAGTCTGTTTTATATTCTAAATACTCAAGACCATTTCTCATATAGCAAATACTTGGATCAAGATCAAAGAAATGGTTACTATCTGAATTACGCACATATTCTTGAACATCATCCTTATGTCTAAGCCAGTTCAAATAATATATTCCCCTATCATATAAACCATTAGCATCAACTGCTTCAAATGTAAAGTCTCCATTGAATGTCTTATCATATTTCCCCAAAAGACATCCGACAGAGCATTTGTTTAGCAAACAGACTAACACAAATGCTAAAAGCATGATTCCTTTCGCCTTCCCCATCTTATTAACGTTTTCTTACTCCTCCACCTTGAATTGATAGCCCATTTTCTTATTAAACAATTCAATGTAGAGATTCTTTGTGCCCTTTGGTACTTTTAACGTGACTTCAGAGGTGTTTATTACGTCGAATGGGTGTGAATCAAATGAGACCTCATTCGGATTCTGCCAGTGCATTTCCACACAGCGAAGTTTCTCACAATAACAGATAGCAGCTCTATGAACAATCTTAACTGATGCTGGACAAACAAACGTATCGAATTGACAATTCACAAACGCATACGACCCAAGCTTCTCCACACAAGATGGAATCACATATCTATTTCCTTTTTTAGCTGACGGATAAGCAACCAAGCATTTGCCTGCCTTATCAAAAAGGACATCCTCCGATACAGAAAAAAAGTTGTTCGCATCATCCACCACGAAACGGGACACAGAAGGCACAATACCCACATTCCATCTACGGACCGCACTGCCCAAACGTATCTCCCTTAGATATTTATTGCTTATACCACCTATTGTCGGATAATTAAAGAAAAACACCGTATCTCTCTTCTCTGGAGGATATATTAGCAATTCCGGTGTACTACTAGAATCTCGTTTCCACCAGTCACACGCTCCAAAGCACCAATCTGGCTCATTAGGGTTTTGCTCACAACAATTCAATGCATCCGGGTAATAATAAAGGACACCGTCCTGCGAGGAAAAGTATTGGTTGTCGGGAGAGACTGTAACGGAGGAGAGAATTTTTGAGTCTACACCAAAATCTCCCTCAATTCTTTGGACATTTTTTCCTATATATAGTGACTTAAAAGAACAACCTGCCGATAATTTTTTTATCATCCTTACAGAATCAGGAATGACAAAAGATTCTATGTTAGGACAATTAACCAAGAAACAGTTAATTCTCCCCCAATTGTCGGGAAGGACCACATTAGACAACATTTCACAATCGCAAATGGCATGATATCCACTCTCTTTAACAGAAGGAGAAAAAATAATGGTTTTTAACTTATTACATGCCTTAAACGCCTCGGATCCAATACTGGACACATTTCCTCCCACATAGACAATCTTTGTGCGTGGATATTTCGCCAGGGCTTGTTTCACATGCTTTTGTTCAAGAGTCCCCTCTCCTGTAAAAGTCAAGGAATCCCGCTTCGAGTCGTAATTGAAACTGATCGCTTCCGCCTTTGCCTGCAGGAAACAAAACAATAATATGAAAACAATATATCTGTTCATGCTTGTTTGGTTTTCTAAAACGGAAAGATTCAGTTGTATGATCAGTTCAGTTTATCTCTCTTTCGATTCGGTTTACTTGAACTTCCCCAACTCATAGATGGCGGGCAGGGCCTTGCCGTTGTTGTCGTCGAAGAGTCCCCGGTTGATCCAGTTGTCGATGACGCCGTTGCCGTTTTCCTCAGGGAACCACCAATAGAGTCCGTCCACGTTGTCATGCTTCTTCAGTTCTATGATGAGGTCTTCCGTGAACTTACGTTGCCCTTCGGGGGTGGCTGGCCATTTGTTCCGGAAGTCGTAGCTGATGCCATCGTTCGGGAACCATTGGTAGTAGTAGGCGGTCTCCACGATCTGCACCCTCTTGTCCGGGAAGCTCTGCTTCAGTCGGTTGAGCGTGTTGGCCAGGACGGAGAGGTCATTGTGCCAGAAGGGGTAATAGCTCAGTCCGATGATGTCATAATCCACGTTGTGGTCTTTGATGCGCTTGAAGTAGTTGTAGCTCACGTCGGGTTGTCCCGAACGCTCTATGTGGATGATGATCTTCGCCTTCGGGCATACTTCCCTGCAGGCCTTGGAAGCGTTTTGGAGGAACTGGGAGAATACGTTCCAGTTCTGGTCGCTGCTTGGGTTCACCTTTCCCGTGTTCCATAGCATTCCGTAGGAGATCTCATTGCCTATCTGGATGAAGTCCGGCTCCGCGCCTTGGTTCTTCAGGGCCACGAGGCACCTCTTGGTGTAGTCGTACAGCGTATCGTTCAGGGCGTATGCGTTGGCGTTGCGCCAGGAAGAAGGCGTCGTCTGCTTGCCGGGGTCCGCCCATGAGTCGGAGTAGTGGAAATCCAGCATGAACTTGAAGCCGGCCTCCTTGATCTGCCTGCCCAGTTGGATGACGAAAGGCAGGTCCTGCACCACACCGCTGCCGATGTCTTCCCTCGATGCCTTGGATGGCTCCACGAAGAGTCTCACACGCATGGCGTTCCAACCGAGTTGCTTGAAGAACTCCAGCGGTTTCACACGGTTGCCGTTGATGTCGTAGTAGGGGTTGCCGTGGCCTTCGTAGCGGGGGAGCATGGAGATGTCGCCGCCGACCCATCGGGTCTCCTCCACCTCCTCAAACGTGAAGAATGTCACGCTGTCCACCTCCGAGAGCGGGTAGGCGTGGAGGATGTCTCCATTGCCCATCATCTTGAGGTTGTCCTCTTGGAGCTTGATGCTATCCGTGAGGGTGATGTCCGTCGATTCCGTCTTTTCCCCTTGGTGTACCCTGAGCATTGTCTGGGCGGAGAGGGAGAGGTAGCAAATCAATGTCGTGAATAATACGCTGAATCTCTTCATCTTATTATATTATAGTTTTTGCCCAAAGATAACGAAAAAAGGGAAAGTCGTGATGACCTTCCCTTTTTATTTTTAGTCCGTACGTCGCCGTACGTATGTTCCTGCTTATTTTACGATCAATCTCTTAGCTGAGACAGCGCCGTCCTCCGTAGCGATCTTCACCACGTATGTGCCGGCAGGCAAGTTGAACTCAACCTTGTCGCTGTTGCTCTTGCTGTAAACGATCTGACCGAATACGTTGATCAACTCGATGCGCTCGATCGCCTTGTCGCTCTTCACGATGAAGTAGTTCTCGGCAGGGTTAGGCATCAAGACGATACCATCCTCTTCGCTATTAAACACCTCTACTGAGGTTGGCTCTTGGCAGATGCTACCTTTACCCTTGCAGCCTTTCCAGCACATGGAAGCGTAGGTGTATTCGATGGAACCTGATCCACCACCAGCCTCGCATACGATCTTACAGTCATAGAGACCACCGCTCATGTCGATACCATTCTTCTCCCAGTTCTCGAAGTGCTCGGAAACGCTGATGGTACCGCACTGACGTGCGCTCGATCTTACGGCGAACACCTGAGGGAAGTCGCAGTCTCTACCAGTGATATTAGCTGCGTTGTAACGCATACCCTTGTACAATGTGTAGGTGGCTCCGTCCACAGTATACTGACCAACTCTGTTCGATCCGTAAGGGGTACCCATTCCGTTGTAGGAGTCGTCCACGATGTAGTACTCGATCAATGGATCCGTTGTCCAACCATAGACACCGAGGTAGGAATAGCCTCCCGCATTACCTGATCTCGTGTAGTTATAACCAGCGACGATCGGTTTGATGTCGGAGTATTTCTTCGATTTGCTTCCGTCGTAGTATCCGACGCGGGCGAGGTAGTCACCGGAGTTGTTCCAGCTAGCCTTGAATGCACACTCGGCGTCTCCACCGAAGCAAGTTACTGAACCATTTCCTTTCTCGTTCCACATCTCGACGTTGTAACCGTTTCCGACTTCTTTGACGCCGTTGCTGGTCAATGTCAAAGCGTTGCCGGATTGTTTGGTCTTCTGCTCGCATGGATCAATGGCTTCTCCAGTGTGTCCGCCTTCGTTGCCTTCACCGCCTTCGTTGCCTTCACCACCTTCGGATGAACCACCGCAGTTCTCAACTTTGACGGATGCTTTCTTAGCCAAGACCGTACCTCTTGAGTTAGTGATGGTGATATCGCCCGTTCCAGCTGCTTTTGGTTTCCAGGTAACGTTACCCGCAGCGTTGATGCCATCCTTGATCACATATCCAGCCACGCCGGTGAACTCCACGTAGTTGATGTTACATCCGTCGCCGTCGTTTGTGGATTTGATGAAGAGTCTCATCTTTTTGGTTGATACAGGATCGAATGTAGCCTTAAAGTCATGACCGACTGTCTTACCGACGTAAGCGGTTTTCCATGATCCGTTCTCATCGTATTGTACCTCGAAGCTTGAGATGAGGCTATACTCGGTGCACTCGTCGATCTTGATGCCTCCGACGGTTTGAGTCTTGTCGAATTCGAAAACGACCCACTCGTCACTACCCGTCATGGTTCCCCATCGGCTGTTGCCTCCGTGGTTTCCGTCATCGCTCAGGATCTTATCTACCGTCCAGTATGGAGTACCGTTGTTCTCCCACTCGGAAGAAGCGCTGACGTCAGAAATGGTAACCTCAGTGGAAGAGGAGCCTGAACCGAAGTTCAAAGAGTAGGTTCTGCCATCCACATCACCGTCCAAAGTCCAGGAGATGGAGTAAGTGGAGTCCTTGCAATATTTCTCAGCGGCTGAAACGGTGAGCGTGAACTCTGGTTCTGGCACGGCTGGTCTGCCGGAGCCAACCACGATGTCACCACCACCTGGAATAGCCTTGAAGTATACATAGCCATCCTTCTCCTCGAATTCAAGTTCCTTGTCGCTCTGTTTTACCGTCATGTTGGACCAACCGCTCTGCATTGGCACACGTAATGACAATGGGTAGTCCCAATTGCAGAGTTTGTTTTGGGTAAGGCTTGAGTTAAGCGTGAGGGAGTATGTCTCGCTCGATGCGTCGCTTGATACCTTCTTGAAAGAAGCGGCATCACGTTCCTTGAGGTACATGATGGCGTCACGTGCTGTACATACCCAATAATCTTTCTTGTTCTGGTCCAACCAATCCAACGCACCTGAGAAAGCGCTTTGGTCTGTCGGAGAATAACTGCCGTTGCCAGCCAATCCTTGGAAACCGTGGATCAGGAACACCATCCATCCTCCGTTGGCACCTGAGCACCTGCTGGTGAATTGACTTGTGCTATTGACGGAACCATTCGTGCTACCACACATTTGGCTGTCGAATTGTGCCAAGTTTCCTGGGGATTTGCTGTTGGTCTGTCCACCACACATACGTCCGCCGAGGTAGTAGTTCAGCGTGTTGCTGATCTCGTTACAGTTCGGGTAGGCGATGGTCAGACATGGTTGTCCGATCTCTCGTTCGATTGTGCTCTTGGAAGAGGACAATTCACCTGAACTAGTGCTGTGAGAGTCCGTGTGGCTACCGATCTCGTGTCCGTTTTGAGCCAAGGTTTTATATGTTCCCCATTGCCCGTTTGTCCAGTTCGTTACCACGTAGAAGGTCGCTTTGAATCCGTGTTTGTCCAATTGTTGGGCACCCCATTGGTGGGATTGAGCTTCGTTGGCGCCATCGTCGAAGGTGAAAGTTATCGCCGATTTGCAGAAGTTTTCCCATGTGGCAATATCCTGAGCTGTCAGGCCCATGGAACATAATGCCATGCTGGTGATAAGTGTAAAAATTTTCTTTTTCATACTGAATAAGTGTATAATGATTAATACTCTGTTTTTTAATACTTCTAGAATCTTCTATCCAATCAATCTAATCTAGGGATCTCTTATCCCCTGTTTTTCATGAAAAAATCGTCGTGTTAATCTCCGCAAAATTAATCAAATCTGATTCATGAGCAAAGAAAAATGAACTTATTCCTTAAAAAACGCAAATTCCTCGGTGAAAGTCGTATATTTGCCTGTTTTTGTATGAAATGTATATTTGGATATTAAATTAGATAATGTAAAAAATATTGATTATGAGAGCTGTTGTCGGTCGCCTATTTTTGATTCTCGCTTTCGTTTCATTGCCATTTTCTGGTTTCACCGCTAATCTTTCGGGTGTGGTGGTGGATCGGGTGGCTAAAACGTCGCTTCCATATGCGAATGTGGAACTCCTTCTTCCTTCGGATAGTTCTTCGGTGAGCGCTATCATGACAGGTGAGGATGGCGCATTCTCCTTCGATGATGTGGCGAAGGGGGATTATCTGTTGCGTGCCACCTATATGGGGTATCTGGACCGCTACCGTAAGGTCAAGGTGGAGGCGGACAGTAGTTCGGTCGATTTGGGAAAGGTCCCATTGAAGGTGGATGAGCAACTCATCGAGGAGGTGTCTGTCTTGGCGAACGTGACGCCTCTTTTGGTGAAGGAGGATACGCTGGTCTACAACGCTTCTTCTTTCCGTGTGGCGGATGGCGCCATCCTCGAGGACCTCGTTAAAAAATTGCCGGGTGCGGAGTTGACCAACGACGGCAAGCTGGTCGTCAATGGCAAAGAGGTGAAGAAAATACTTGTGGATGGTAAGGAGTTCTTCTCCGATGACCCTAAGGTTTCCCTGAAAAACCTCCCCGCCAATATGGTGAAGGATGTGAAGGCTTACGAGAAGAAGAGCGAATCGGCTCAGCTGACGGGTGTGGAGGATGATGAGGACGAGATGGTGCTCGACCTTACCGTGAAGAAGGGCATGAAGGATGGCTGGATCGGAAATGTATTCGGTGGACTGGGCTCCGACTTGCGCGTGGATGACCCTGACCTGCGCTATGAGCTGGGCGGGAACGTCAGCAAGTTCACCGACAACTCCAACTTCTCCCTGGTGGCTTCCTCTAACAACACGAATAAGAATGGCTATGATAGCAATAGCGACAGGGCCTCTTCGCAGGATAACGGCATCAATACCGCCACTACCATCGGAGCTACTTTCGCCAAGGAAAAGAACGAACACTATGATTACGGTGGCAACGTGCAGTACCGCCATGTCAAAAATGATGTGGAGAAGAGCACTTACCGGGAGACTTTCCGCCGTAGCGGTACGACTTACGCCGACGAGAACGATCTGTCGCTGAAACATACGGATAACCTTTCGAGTAGCTTCCGCTTCAAATGGACACCTGACTCCATGACCAATATCGTCTTCAGACCGAATGTGAGCTATTCTCATAACTGGGGCAAGTCCGAAAGCTTTTCATCGAATTACAATAACGCCCATAAATTGAACTATTCCAAGGAGTCTTCCCGTAGGAATAGTGGCGATAACCTGAATTTGAACGGCTCGTTGCGCTTTGTCCGTAAACTGAACGATAAAGGGCGAAACATCGGTTTGAATCTCAGTTCGGGATATAACCATGTTCCTTCCGAGCAAAGCTCCATGACCCGTACGGACTTCCGCTTCTATGACGATGAAGCTGACATGGACGCATCGGTGGACTCCTCCCTGCTGACGGACCGTTGGACGGACAAACGGAAAAATGGCTTCAACTATTCCGCTGAGGCTTCCTATACCGAGCCGCTCTTCCCGAAACATTACCTGACATTCAAGTACCGTTTCCAACATCGTGGTTCCGACTCTCGCTCGTATGTGTATGACGCGAACGAACTCTCCACCATGCTCGACTCTCTCAGTAGCTCGGTGAAGAACAGCTATAACACCCATCGCGCCGAGGTGGGTTTCCAAGGCAGAAGCACCAAGATGAACTATAACGTCGGTTTCGCGTTGCAACCACAGATCTCCTCGACGGAGAATCTCTTGGGCGCGAACAAGGGGAAGGATACAAGGCAGACAGTGCTCAACTTCTCGCCTAGCTTGCGTTATATGTATAGGTTCAGCAAGCAAAAGAACTTGATGCTCCGCTACAACGGACAGAGTTCCGCCCCGAACGTGGAGGACTTGCAGCGCGTGATCGACGAGAGCGACCCGCTGAACCTGCGTTATGGTAACCCGGACTTGAAGCCTTCGTATACGAATACGATTTCGGCTAGGTTCAAGAATTATAATCAGGAGAAGCAGAGCAGCATCATGGCGAATGTGACCTTCCGCAATGTGGTGAATGCGATCACTAACATCATCTTGTATGATGAGACCACCGGTGCGCAGGAGTACCACCGCGCGAACGTGAACGGAAACTGGGACCTCAATGCGCAGTTCTCCAACAGCACGCCTTTCCGCAAGCATCGCAACTTCCTTTTCTCCGGGAACACGAAGGTCGGCTATAGCCGGGAGGTCTCTTTCGAGGATGATGGGATGAGGCGCACCTTAGGCATGCTCGACTTGTTCGGCAAGTACCAATTGGGGTATAAGAACGATAGGTTCAGTACCTATCTGTACGCGACGGGACGTTACCAGAACAGTACGACGGAGAGTGAGGAACTGGGGTCCGGTCTGAGCGTGGAGGTGAACCTGCCGTGGCGGATGATCCTCTCTTCCGATATCGATTATCATTATTATAGCGGATACAGCGACCTGTTCGACAAGGACGCTATCTTGTGGAATGCGGCCCTCACCAAGAATTTCCTGAAGAACAACGCCGGTGCCTTCAAACTGAAAGTGTTCGACATCTTGGGGCAGCAGAGCAACCTTACCCGCAGGATCAGCGAGAGTTCCATCGTCGAGACGGAGTCCAATACATTGGGCAATTATTTCATCTTCCAATTCTCCTATAAATTCAACACGTTAGGTTCTAAAGCCTCCAAGGTGGAGGATGAACCCGGTTTGGATGAACCTCGCCCGAATAGGTCACGCCGCATGGCCCCTGGTGATGCGCCCGGACCAGGTTTCGGAGGCGGACGTCCAGAGGGGCCTGGTCGAGGCGGAGACGGGCCGTCGGGCCGTTGGTAATCGTTGAAAATATTATGTCTTTGGTTATTTGTTAAAAATAATCAAAAAAAATGTTTGCGATTTGCAATACTTTTGTTACGTTTGTACAGAAATGAAAAAATGTATGTGATATGGAAAGTTTGGAAAAAGTATTTTTTTACGACTTCTTAAAGAAAGTTTTTGGAGACAATATCGATGTAAACCTTTCCGATGAGTCTAAAGAGCTGATCAAGTCTTATACGCGCATAATCAGACTTAACAAGGGCGAATTCCTGCAGATCGAGGGTGATGTGAGCCGTTATTGGGGTTATGTCTCGGAAGGTTTGGTCCGTATGTATTATCTGCAACATGACAAGGAGATTACCGAACAGCTTGCCCTCGAGGGAGACGGATTCCTCGACTATGATAGCTTCTTTAACCAGTCGCCAAGCCGTCGCTTCATTCAGATGTTGGAGCCTTCGACCCTTTATCTGTTCCCTCGCTTGGAGTGCGAGGAGTTGTGCAATACTAACATGGAGATCCGCCGTTTTTTCAGGCTTATGACAGAGCTTGTCCTGGTATTGAAGAAGAAGAGGATTTCGGATACTATATTCAAATCGGCCAAGGAACGGTATCAGATCCTGCTGAATGAGAAGCCGAATCTGGTTCTGAGGGTGCCATCCATCTATGTGGCCTCCTATTTGGGAATCACTCCGGAGACACTTAGTAGGATACGGTCGGGCGTTAAGTGAGACTTTTAAACTTTAAACAATCTATGTGGGCGTGCGGACTTAAATCGTCTCCGTGCGCTTTTTTGTTTTTCAGTGGGAAATCGTATTTTTGCGTTAAAATTGTTTACTCATGTACACGAGGGAAGAGGTTAAAACACTGAAACGTGATTTCTGGACGGGCTTTGACGCTTTCTGCGCCGAGCTTCCCCGCTTCAAGTTCCGTAAGCGTAAGTGGATTTTATACAATACTAAAATCAAGGGTGTGGAGTTGAAGTTCGACGCCGCGCGTGACGGTGCGTATGTCATCTTCGAACTGAATCACCCGAAACTGAGTAAGCGTCTCGAAATGTTCGAGCTGATGAAGAAGTACAAGGTGGTGGTGGATCAATACTTCGCCGACGCGGAGTGGCAGGAGCAGTTCGAGAAACCATGCGGGACGATGGTCTCCCGGATCTACAGGCATCTCGGCGGGCTCGATATACACCGCAGGGAACAATGGCCCGAGTTCTATCCGTTCCTCTCCCGTGAGATGTGCCACTGCGAACGCATGTTCAAGGAGATGCGCGAACTGCTTCAGGATTGCGTCGAATCTAATGCTCCTGTGCCGGATGGGGAATAAAAGTTGGAAGGGCAAGACGGGTGGCGGCTGGTTCGGCCAAAATTTCCTGCTGATGGTCCTCGGACGGGTGCGGGTCGTATGGCTCTACCCCGTGCTCTATCTGGTCATCCCTTTCTACCTGATCTTTGCCCGGAAAGGTTACCATGCCATCTTCTCCTATTTCCATGACCGGCTCCATTATTCCAAGTGGAGGTCTTTCGTCGCCACGTGCCGCAACCATCTCCTTTTCGGCGAAGTGGTGCTGGACAAGTTCGCTATCCTAGCTGGCTATTCCTCCCAATTCGAGGTGCGGATGCAGGGCGAGGATGTCGTGGATGAACTCTTGAATGGTGAGAGTGGCTTCATCATCGCCAGTGCCCATTTCGGTAACTTGGAAATGGCTGGCCTCTCCATCCATCAGGATAAGAAACGCATGAACGGAATCATCTTCGGCGGTGAGCGTGGGGGGTTCCAGAACCGACGCGACCAGGCTTTCGGCAAGATGAATATCCATCTCATACCCGTGTCGGAGGATATGTCGCACCTTTTCGCCATCAAGAACGCTTTGGAGGAGGGCGAGGTGGTCACTATCCCTTGCGACCGTTTCCTGGGCGGAAACAAGAAGATCTCTTTGAACTTCCTGGATGGCGAGGCGGACTTCCCGGTGGGAACCTTCCGCTTGGCGGCGCAACTGAATGTGCCGGTGGTCACGTTGTTCATCGTGAAGGAGAGCCGCTCAAGGTATTACGGATACGCCAAACTGTTGCAACCCTCTCCTGATGCCGGCAACTCCGCGGAGCAGGCGAATTTCCTCGCCCGGCAGTTCGTGACGGAGCTGGAGTCGCTTGTCCGACGCTACCCGTTGCAGTGGTTTAACTTTTATCAGTATTGGAACTCATAAATCGTATCATATGGAATTACAATCTCCTCAAAAGGAAATCTATGGGAAGGAACGTTTCTCGGCGTTGCAGGCCCAACGGCTCGCACAGGAGATCGCGGCGGGTCCGGTTGTCTTTCAGGTTTCCCGCCTTATGGTTAAGTTCGGCATCTTCCAACTGTTGGACGACAACAAGGATGGTCTGACGTTGGACGAGGTGGCGGAGCAGGCTCATCTATCCAAGTATGGAGCCCAGTGTCTGCTGGAGTCTTCCCTGACGATCGGAACCGTCATCCTGAAGGAGGGCCGTTTCCGCTTGGCGAAGGCGGGCTGGTTCTTGTTGCACGACGACATGGTGCGCGTCAACATGGATTTCAACCATGATGTGAACTATCTGGGGCTATTCCATCTAGAGGAGTCCATCCTCAATGGCAAACCGGAGGGCTTGAAGGTCTTTGGTGAATGGCCTACGATCTATGAGGGACTCTCCCAACTGCCTAAGCAGGTGCAGAAGAGCTGGTTCGGTTTCGACCATTACTATTCGGACTGCTCGTTCGACGAGGCGCTGAACATCGTCTTTGACGGACATCGCAGGCGACTGCTGGATGTCGGGGGGAACACAGGACGTTTCGCCATGCGTTGCGTCACCCACTCCGCGGAGGCCGAGGTGACCATCATGGATCTCCCGCAACAACTGGAGATGATGCGTGCCCAGACGAAGGGTAAGCCGGGGGCGGATAGGATCCATGGACATGGGGCGAACCTTCTGGACGAGCAGGTGCCTTTCCCTACAGGATTCGACGCTGTTTGGATGAGCCAATTCCTCGATTGCTTCAGCGAGACCGAGGTGACCAGCATCCTGCGCCGGGCCGCCGCTTCGATGGACAACAATGCCCGTCTCTTTATCATGGAGACCTTCTGGGATAGGCAACGGTTCGAGACCGCTTCGTACTGCCTCGCGCAGATCAGCCTCTATTTCACCGCCATGGCGAACGGCAACAGTAAAATGTATTATTCCAAGGATATGATCCGTTGCGTCAATGAGGCGGGCCTTGAAGTGGAGGCTATCCACGATGGGTTGGGAATGGGTCATAGCCTTGTCGTCTGTAAACCCGTAAGGAAATGAACCCGCTGGATGCCTCCGATTTTTTGCCGCAACGGGCGCCTTTCCTGCTGGTTGATAGGCTCTTGGAATGCAATCAGCATTTCTGCTGCACCAACTTTGCCGTTCCAGCGGACCATCCTATGGTGCGGGATGGCCGCTTGAGTGAGGGGGGAGTCTTGGAGAATATCGCCCAGACTTGCGCGACCCATATCGGTTACCTTTCCCGCCATCTTCCGATCCGTATCGGGGTGGTCGCCTCGGTGAAGAACGTGGAAATCAACTTCTTACCTAAGATTGGGGCGCATCTTGAGACGACGGTGGAGGAACAAGGCGAACCGATTTTCTCCGTCTCCATATATGTCGCGAAAGTCTATTCCGAAGGGGCACTTATGGCGCAAGGCGAAATGCGTGTCGTCCTGACGGATCAAATTCCTACTGAACAATGAATTTCCGATTACCATGATACAGGTGTTATCTGACAATATCATCTCTCCGCTGGGTGTCACGACGAGGGAGAATTACGCGAATGTGAAATCCGGTGTCTCCATGGGGAAACGCCATAAGTTTGTGTTCGATCTGCCTGAACCGTTCTTCGGCTCGTTGCTTGACTGGTCGTTGATCGATGAACTGGTGGAGCGCGAAGTGGCGCCCTTGATCCGTCTTACCCGTTTTGAGCAAATCATTCTCCTTTCCGCTAAACGTGCGGTGGAGGCGGCTGGCATTGATCCGCGGAGTCCGGAGGTGCTCTTCGTCCTCTCCACCACGAAGGGGAACGTGTCGTTGTTGGAGGATGCGGGGCGGTTCGAGCCGGATAGGGTACACCTATGGCGTTCGGCGCAGATATTGGGCAACTACTTCGGCAACCCGAACGAGGTGGTCGTGGTGAGCAATGCCTGCATATCGGGCGTGGCGGCGCAGTTGTTGGCCTTCGATCTGATGCGCATGCGCGGTTATCGCTACGCTGTGGTGGTGGGAGGAGACATATTGGGCAAGTTTGTTGTCTCAGGGTTCCAATCGTTCAAGGCGCTCTCCGCCACGCGGTGCAAGCCGTTTGATGAGGACAGGGAAGGATTGAATCTCGGTGAAGCGGCCGCCACAATGGTCTTCGAGCAGGTGATGGATTCCTCTTCGTTGCTGTCGAACAGCTTTGTTTGGCGGGGAGGTGGCAACCGTAACGACGCCAACCATATTTCGGGACCTTCCCGTACGGGTGAAGGACTCTACAACGCCACCATGATGGCCACGAAGGGGGTGGATAAGGATGATATAGCCTTCATATGCGCACATGGCACCGCTACCCGCTACAACGATGATATGGAGTCGTGGGCCATCAGCCGCGCGGGTCTGAGTGAGGTGCCTACCTTCAGCTTGAAGGGATACTATGGACATACGTTGGGTGCCGCCGGACTATTGGAGTGCATCCTCTCCATCTCGGCCTTGTCGGATGGTTGTGTTTTGCCGACCCTGGGCTACGATAAATATGGCGTGGCGCAACCGATGACCGTCTGCGACCATCTGACCCGTACGGATAAAGATTGTTTCCTGAAACTCATATCGGGCTTTGGCGGTAGTAATGCCGCTATTTGCTACGGAAAGATTTAAGTCTTTTTGTGTACTGATAATTTGACCGAGATATAGCGTATATTACTGAATATTTTATAATTTCGCGACGATTAAGAGTATTGTGTTTTTTATCATTTAATTTTATGTCCAATAGTAACACTATCGTAGGTTCCAAAATCAAAGGGATTAGGGAATCCAAGAACATCTCCATCGAGGAGATCTCCGAACGCAGTGGTCTTTCCACAGACCAAATCATCTCAATCGAGAATGATCAATACTTGCCCTCTTTGGGTCCGTTGATCAAGATTGCGAGAGCGTTGGGTGTGCGATTGGGTACTTTCTTGGACGATAATGACGAACTAGGACCTGTGGTTTGCCGCGCTGAGGAGCGTAACAGTAGCATCAGCTTCTCCAACGGCGCTACTGACGCAAGGAAGCACATGGAGTATCACTCCCTCGCCAAACAGAAGGCGGGAAGGCACATGGAGCCTTTCATCATCGACATCCAACCTTCCGAGGAGAAAAACTTCAAACTCTCCGCACACGAGGGTGAGGAGTTCATCTACGTCATGGAGGGTGAGGTCGAAATCGAGTATGGCAAGGAAAAGTATAACCTGAAGGTGGGCGACAGCATTTTCTACGATTCCATCGTGGAACACCACGTTCATGGCGCAGTCGGAAAGTCCGCCAAAATCCTCGCTGTCGTATATACTCCATTCTAATTCTTTACAGCTATGCAGCAATTATCAGAAAGGACATTGGGGCAATGGCTCGAGTATTGGGCGGAGAAAACCCCAGATAAGGAATATATCGTCTATTCGGACCGTGACCTCCGTTTCACATGGAAGGTCTTCAACGAACGTGTGGACAACTTGGCGAAAGGACTGATCTCCATCGGTGTGAAGAAGGGCAGTAACGTGGGTATCTGGGCGACGAACGTGCCGGATTGGCTCACCTTCCTCTACGCCACCGCGAAGATCGGTGCGGTGCTCGTCACCGTGAACACCAACTACAAGCAAAACGAGTTGGAGTATCTCTGCGAGAACTCCGATATGCATACGCTCTGCATCACGAACGGAACATGGGAGTGTGACTACGTCGACATGACCTACAAGATGTTGCCGGAACTGAAGAACTGCGAGCGCGGCCACCTGAACAGCAAGCGTTTCCCTTACATGAAGAACGTCGTGTACATCGGCCAGGAGAAGTATAGGGGAATGTACAACACGGCTGAGTTGCTGTTGCTCGGAAAGAACATCGACGACGAGCAGCTCAACGAGATGAAGAAGAACGTCACTTGCCACGATGTGGTGAACATGCAATATACCTCCGGCACGACGGGTTTCCCGAAGGGTGTCATGCTGACGCACTATAACATCTCCAACGATGGTTTCTTCACCGGAGAGAACATGCGCTTCACGCAGGATGACAAGCTTTGCGTCTGTGTGCCTTTGTTCCACTGCTTCGGTGTGGTGTTGGCCACGATGAACTGCCTCACGCATGGTTGTACCCAGGTGATGGTGGAGAAGTTCGACCCGTTGGTGGTGCTGGCATCCGTCCACAAAGAGCGTTGCACGGCTTTGTACGGCGTGCCGACCATGTTCATCGCCGAATTGAACCATGCGATGTTCAGCATGTTCGACATGAGTTCGTTGCGTACGGGTATCATGGCGGGCTCGCTCTGCCCTGTGGAGCTGATGAAGCAGGTGAGCGAGAAGATGTTCATGACCATCACGAGCGTCTACGGTTTGACGGAGAGTTCCCCAGGTATGACGCAGACCAATCTCGACGACAGCTTCGAATTGCGTTGCACGACGGTGGGACGAGACTATCCGTTCGTCGAGGTGAAGGTGATCGACCCTGAGACGGGCGAGGAGTGCCCTGTAGGCGTACAAGGTGAGATGTGCTGCAAGGGATTCAACGTCATGAAAGGCTACTACAAGAACCCTGAGGCTACGGCCGAGGTGATCGATAAGAACGGATTCCTCCACTCCGGAGATTTGGGTGTGAAGGACGAGAACGGCTACTACCGCATCACGGGACGTATCAAGGATATGATCATCCGTGGCGGAGAGAACGTTTATCCGCGTGAAATCGAGGAGTTCCTCTACCACATGCCGGGCATCAAGGATGTGCAGGTGGCTGCCGTACCGTCGAAGAAATACGGAGAGGAAGTGGGCGCCTTCATCATCCTGCAGGAGGGCGCGAAGATGGATCCGGAGGATGTGCGCGACTTCTGCAAAGGGAAGATCGCCCGCTACAAGATCCCTAAATATGTTTTCTTCATCGACCAGTTCCCGCTGACGGGCTCCGGCAAGATACAGAAGTTCAAACTGAAGGAAATGAGCTTACAGCTATGCGAGAAAATGGGCATAGAGGTAATTTAACCAATTACCAGAAGCAGTTAGACCAAATCATAGAGGCATGCGTCCGAGAAGGGCGCGTGCCTTCGTTGTTGTTGCATAGTTGCTGCGCACCCTGCAGCAGCTACACGATCGAGTATCTCTCCCAATACTTCGAGATCACCGTTTTCTACTACAATCCGAACATCTACCCCGAAGAGGAGTTCTCCAAGCGCGTGGAGGAGCAGAAAAGGCTCATCAGCCAAATGCCTACCCGCCACCCCGTCTCCTTCATCGAAGGGAGGTACGACCCGAAGGAGTTCTACGCCGTGACGAAAGGATTGGAGCAGGAACCCGAAGGGGGCTTGCGCTGCACGGAGTGTTTCCGGCTCAGACTGCAAAAAACCGCCATTCTATCGAAAGAAAAAGGGTTCGACTACTTCACCACCACCTTGACGATCAGTCCCCTCAAGGATGCTGCGAGACTGAACGAAATCGGCGATGAAATGGGCGAAAAATACGGAGTCAGCTTCCTTCCATCCGACTTCAAGAAGCGGGGAGGCTACCAACGCTCCATCCAATTGTCCAAAGAGTATGACCTCTACCGGCAAAATTATTGCGGCTGCATTTTTTCACAAAGGGAACGGTCGTCGGAAGAGTCCTTATAGGAAGTCGCCGAAAAATGCGATGGATTGGCTATTCCGCCCAAAATTTCACCCAATTCTATGAAAAAGTCTATCCCTCTAATGACAATAATGTACAAATTTTTGATTTGATTTTCTATGCCCGGATAGACGGCTTCACCTATCTTTGCAATGTCGGTTGTTAATTAATGAGCAGATTTGCATTCATACTATGGTGAAAGCTACCTGATTTTGTCTTTGCACCTATTCCTGAATCTTTTTGACGCATTTTGGAAATCGAGAGACGTTCGTTCTCCAAAATCAGTTCCGTTATCACTTCCCTGCTTTGTGGTGATTCCGCAATTGTATATATTTGCGTTGTTTATCACTGCTAATTATTTTTCCAAGCCGATGTTAGAAATAATAAAATATATCGTTCTTTTAGCCATACCTACCTTACTCGTCATGGGTATTAATAAGAAGTGGGGACGGCATAATAGGATATATTATAACTATACAGAACCTATTCCTCCTTCAGTCAACCCAACCGTACGCAAAAACAGGGAGAAAAAGATTTTTAATCTCGGTGAATATAATTTTAATATAGATAATAATATTTATGCGTTTCCTATCACTAATGAAATTTATTATGCGGCGACACTTTCCGTTATTGCCCTATTTTCCATGGTGATCAAAAGGGACGGTGTGGTGGACGAACGTGAATTGAAGGTGGCGAATCTCTACCTGAATACGCACAAGCGATATAATATATTCTTTTCGTACCATAGCCAGAGAAAGGAGGATCCCATTGCCGGTCAGCCCCATGACACACGCCGCCGCTGCGAGGAGATGCTGAAATACTACAACTCATGTGCCAATCTGTCGCACTACAAGCAATGCTGCGAAAACATCATAAAGGCCGGCATTTATTACGAGGCGGCGCTGGACCTGCTGAATGCGTTGTTCCAGGTGGCCTATTCCAGCGATGGTGTGATCAACACCGAGAGGGAGATCCTCTATGGGATCGCCCTTGAATTGAAGATCAGGCGGGAGGATTGGAACGAATTGTCGGAGAAGTATGGCTTCTATCGCGCGGATTCCGAAAAGAGAGATCGTGCGGATTCGGCGAAGGGTACAAACCGGACAAAATATAGCCAATATAGTTATTCCTCGAAAGGGAAGGAATCTTCTTCCCATACGTACAAAAACAACGATGGATTCGGGGAAAAATATCAGAAACAGGAGGAGAAGCAACAACAGGAGGAGCCGAAGAAATCCGCCAGCTACGGCTATAAGTTGACGCAAGCCTACAACCAGCTGGGCCTTCTCACCACCGCCACCGAAGCGGAGATCAAGAGCGCTTACCGTAAGCTGGCCAAGAAGTATCACCCTGACCGCCTCTCGCCTGATGCTACCGACATGGACCGTAAGATCTCGGCTGATCAGTTCCGTCAAATCAAGGAGGCGTATGACTATATACGGTTGGGAAGGGGAATGTAGAGAATTATGAATTAAGAATTATGAATTAAGAGTTGACGGGATGTGATTTACGTTGCTGAATGTGCTGACATTCCACACTTGCGTATCCCCACGGCCTGAAAGGCCAATACATATATAGCCCGGGGCATCGCCCTGGGGTAATTAAGAATTTTGAATTTTGAATTTTGAAACGTTAGTTCGACGTAGTCAATTTTGAATTGGGGGGAGCATCTCATTGATTAAACAATTTACGTTGCTGAACGTGCCGACATTCTTCATTTGTATATCCCCATAGGTTGTCATTTCATCGATGGAAACGGTGTTTTTCGCATAATCGGTTTTGTGAGGTGGATGTGGTCAACAATCGCATGTGTGCCTTTGGGGATGCGCTTTTGTTTGCTTAATTTTGTGATTACAATTGTATTATGACAATTTAAATTGATATGTCGGAAACAACTCTTATATTGATTTACGTCTTGGCGTTCTTTACGCTCCCTTTCGGAATAGCTTTCGCTCTCCGCTTTTTTGTCGACAAGAGGAAAGATAACCAGGAAGAGGAATCTTCGGGAACATCCAACTCGTACGGCTCCGCTAATAGTTATAGCAATGCGGGCAGATCAAATAACTACACGAAACAAAAAAAGAAGGCTTCGTATTACAATTCGTACCAATCGTCGCAAAACAACCGCAAATCAAACCAACGGTCTGGGAACGAACCCATAATGACGGGGGGTGGCAAAAACGCGAGAAACAGGATATTCCAAGCGAATACCATTCTACATGGAGAGGTTATCTATGATGAATCCGTCAAAAGGAATCTATATACGTCCGCCATATCCGTCGTTGCCCTCTTCTCCTGGGTGATGCGGAAGGATGGCGGGGCGGATGACGAGGAGTTGGACGTGGCGCAACTATACTTTGAGAAACACCCCGCATTAAATCGGATCTTGCGGCTTTACCCTGATGGACTGGATAGTGATCCCATTTCGGGTGCCGAACATGTCTCGGTCAGTGATTGTATGCGGCGGCTCAAATTCTATAACACCTGCCCGAAAATGTTACGGTATAGCATTTGTTGCGACAATATCCTGGCGTCCGGCATCTACTACACGGCTGTCATGGACCTGATGAAGGCGCTCCTGCAGGTGGCCTACACCACCGATGGCGTGATTGAGTCGGAATGGGAGATCCTTCGGGGAATCGCACAGAAGCTGAAGATCCAAAAGGTGGATTGGACGAACCTGGAACAGAGGTATACGCAGATGGGGTGGAACCCTTCCTCCTCCCAAAAGAAATCTTCTAGTGGCAAGAAAAAATCCGAGAAGAGGAAAACCGATAGGGAACAATCGAAGCGGCAGGAGAATAATCGCTCACAAGGACAACAACAGAAGCAGCAACAAAACCAACAGCAGGATCAGACCAAGAAATCCTCCACCTTCGGCTATAAGCTGACGCAGGCCTACAACCAATTGGGCCTCCTCACCACCGCCACCGAACCGGAGATCAAAGCGGCCTTCCGCCTATTGGCCAAGAAGTACCACCCCGACCGCCTGCCGAGCGACGCGACCGACATGGACCGTAAGATCTCGGCTGACCAGTTCCGACAGGTCATGGAGGCGTATGACCTTATACGATTGGAGAAGGGAATGTAGAGAATTAAGAATTAAGAATTAAGAATTTTAGGGGCGTCTCTTTAATTACTGAACGTGCCGACATTCTACACTCGCATATCCCCACGGCCTGAAATGACACCACAT
>JAFZPM010000028.1 GCA_017550335.1 Paludibacteraceae bacterium | reverse complement strand
CTACCGATCGTCGCCTTGGTGGGCCGTTACCCCCCCAACTAGCTAATCGGACGCATGCCCATCCGCGAGCTTCGCATTTGGCTGGTCGGGGATGCCCCCAATCAGCCGCATCCGGTGTTAATCCCCCTTTCGGGGGGCTATCCCGATCCCGCGGGCAGGTTGCATACGCGTTACTCACCCGTGCGCCGGTCGTCAGCGGAGCAAGCTCCCTGTTACCCCTCGACTTGCATGTGTTCGGCCTGTCGCTAGCGTTCATCCTGAGCCAGGATCAAACTCTCCGTTGTATGAATTGTTTTTTATTTTAGCTCTAGGACATCCGTAGGTTGAAATTGACTTACTTGTAATGCTTTTCCTGTCTTTCCTTTTCGTCTATCGCCATTTCCTCAAAGATCTCTCTTATAGATAGTTCCCCATCACTTCAGTGGGTCGTTTTTTTGTTTTGCGGATGCAAAGGTAAAACATTTTCTTTTTATCCTCCAAAACTTTTAACATATTTTTTTTCAAGCCCTCTTGGCTTTTTTCGTTTGCCATCGTTGTTCCTCGAAAGCGGGTGCAAAAGTAGTACCAAACAGAATACAAACAAAATATTTCAGCAACTTTTTTCGCAAAAAAGATGAAATATTTTCCAACTAACTGAAAATCAGAATTGAATTTTTATGAATCAAAAGCACACATTATAGCATCTCGGGAGGAAAAACCATTCTATCACACCTCACTCCCAAGAAAAATGGTTCCAATTTTTATCATTTATTTGCAGAAATATGCACGAAAACAGAAATTTCGGCAAAAAAAATGTCACGGACATGCCCTCGAGTCATATCAAAGAAGGGTTACTCGCCTCATTTTCCCCTGCAAACAAAAAAATATCGCCTACCCCTTGCGCACATATAATTCCACAAAACGTTGTACCACACCGAGCAAATCCTGCGGGAGATATGCGAGGGCAACATCCAACATATCCTTAGGAATCCCATAATAAGCTTCTGCCACAGCGCCTACAATCGCACCCATCGTGTCAGAATCTCCCCCGTACGACACCGCTCTTCTCAGCGCATCCTCAAAACTGTCCGACTGAAGGAAAAGATGCAACGCAAGTGGCACGCAACCCTGACAAGTCTCGTTCCATTGCCCCGCCTTCGGCAATCGAGTCTCATAATCCTCGCCATAGAACCGTTTGCAAATAGCCAACACTTCTCCCTTTTCGCCCTGAAGATGAGCAAGATGGTGAATCGCCAAAGCGATCGCCTGCGCCCCCTTGATGCCCTCCTCGTGCGAATGGCTACACTCCGCAGACCGTTTCGCCTCTTCCATCACAAGGGAGGATTCGTCGAAAGCCCACCCTACCGCAGCGACACGCATCGCCGAACCATTGCCGTACGAACCATACGGCTGGGGGTCCTCGGAATGAATCCACTTCACGAAAGATCCTCCATACGCACCTTTCGGATGAGGATACTTCCTGCACCATTCAATCAGACTGTCACGATACGGGATTCCCCTAAGGATGGCGTCCGCAACAGCTATCGTGCAAATGGAGTCGTCCGTATAAGACGCACCCTTCGGAAACATCTCAAAATCATAATCCCTTGTGTTTTGGAACTCATAGACACTGCCTACGATATCCCCAATAATCGCTCCTATCATACACGTTGAATATTTATGACAAAAATACACAAAATATTATTAACTGAAAAATTTTACACAAAGTACACGACAAATATTTTACAAATAATTCATTTACAGTGTATTAAAAATAAGAAATTAACATAACAACAAGGATATTCAAGGAGAAACCGCCCAAACAGTTTCCAAAAAGAGTATCTTTACAAAAAAAAATAGAGAATGGAAGACGAACAATATATGCGCAGATGCTTCGAGCTAGCGCAGAAAGGCATCGGAGACGTGGCGCCCAACCCGATGGTGGGGGCAGTCATCGTCCACCAAGGGAAGATCATCGGAGAGGGATACCACATGAAATGGGGAGGTCCGCACGCCGAAGTGAATGCGATCGCGTCGGTACAAGACCCCACTCTGCTGAAAAAGTCCACCATCTACGTAAGCCTAGAGCCATGCTCCCACTACGGGAAAACTCCTCCATGCGCCAAACTGATCCTAGAGAAAGGCATACCGGAAGTGGTGATATCGAACAAGGATCCTTTCCCGGAGGTAAGCGGAAGGGGAATACGGATGCTGCAAGAGGGAGGCGTGAAAGTACGTACCGGTCTGCTGGAAGAGGAGGGATGGCTCGTCAACCGCCGCTTCTTCACCTTCCACGAAAAGAAACGCCCGTTCGTCATCCTGAAATGGGCGCAGAGCGAAGACGGGTTCATGGACCAGCCCAGAGGAAACGGAGAGCCCGCCTACCATTTCTCCAACGAAACGACGCAACGGATCTCACACCAACTAAGGGCGAACGAGGCCGCCATCCTTGTAGGGACACGCACCGCATTGTTGGACAATCCCTCGCTGACGGTCCGCCACGTGTCAGGCAACAACCCAACACGCATCCTCATAGACAGGAAGTTGAGCGTGCCAAGCGACTACAACTTATACAATGGAGAAGCGCCGACCCTCGTTTTCACGGAAGCGAAACCAACCTTCAGCGCACCGAACACGGAATTCGTCAACGCACCATTCGAGGAAGGTAAACTACCCGTCACTACCCTACTGCACGAATTATATAAGAGGAATCTACAATCCCTCATCGTCGAAGGAGGAAGCGCCACCCTGCGATCATTCATCGAGAGCGGGCAATGGGACGAGATGCACGTAGAGGTCGTAGCAGGTCTCCAACTCAAGGAAGGGACCGTCGCACCGGAACGCACCGACAAACTATTCGAGCAAGTGGGCGAAGGGAAGAATATCGTCTACCGCTATCGAAAGGGGTAGAACGACAAGAGAAATAACAAATTAAAATTTGAGGGGGGAAACCCTCATACGCACAATCGATGGATTCGTTGTCCAAGGAATCCATCGTTTTCTTTTTTTCAACAAGATGAAAAATCAACCTTTTTATTATATTTGTATTAAACAATATCAGACTCATACCAACCGGTTAACTGGTTCTGCCGGTCCACATGAGAAACACATAACATCAGAACCTATCAGAAAAAAGATGAAGAAAGTATTATTCTTTTTAAGCGCAATATTTTTCGCCACAACAATCTATGCGCAAGATTTCACAGAAGAGCAATTAAAGAAGATCAGGAAAGAGAACGTCGTTCCATCCAAGATCATCACCAAAGAGGGAGACACGTTGTTAGGATTCCTAAGGGCGATGCACACCCCTACCCTTCGCGACTTAGGCTATAATCCAGAACAACCTGCGATCTTAACCATTGTTGTTCCAGATACGGAATGGGGATGTAAGATCAAGTTCATCAGCGAGGCAGACTTCAATTCAGAGAAGATCAAGCTCTCCATGTTCAAGAAATATACGCCGAAGGACATAAAAGGATATATCTACGACTACACGGGCCAGAACCTTATCTTCAGGACCAAATACGTCAAGTGCGGCAACTTCACCTACAATGGAGACTCCTTCGTGAAGTTTAACCAAGAACTTCCCAACGGAGAATATGCTTGCGAATACTATTTCCCGTTCAAGGCGAACGTATCCGGCTCTCCGACCGTAGAAGAGTTGCAACCATTCACCCGGTCGCACTATGCGATATACAATCCACAAACAGACAAAGTGATTCTTATCGAAGACCAAAAGCCGGAAGAATTTTATGCGCAACGTTGCCCACAGATTGTCGAGAACTGGAAGAACGACAAATACACGAATGTATCCAGCAAGCAAGGAAGCAAATTGAACAAGCTGGCGAAATTTGCGGCCAAAGTCAACCAAGAAAACAGGGACGAGGCCCGCAACAAAGCGTTCGAAGATTATTTGAATACATGTGTCAATAAATAAATTTCCAATGCTCGGGTGCGGGTCGGGATGATCCGCACCCGAACATATACCATAACTAAAAGAAAAATGATCGTATAAAACCTAGCCAAGAAACAACGCTTAACATTCATCAATATAATAAAGAACCGTTTCCTTGCTATTTCAAAAACAAATCACTATACTTGTAATATAGCCTTTCGAGGTGATATGGAATGAATTCGTTTGCATAAGTTCTACCAGCAGAAAGAGAGCAGTGTTAATAGACTGATCATTAGATGAAAAGAACTAAACGAAAAGAGGTATGTCAATGGTGTGTATGGAGTGTATGATGTGTACGGTATGTCATGAAATTCCAGGAATAGCCATATTAAAATGTTAGTGAATTAAGAAACAAATATATTAACCTAAATTCTACGACCATGAAACATTTATTCTCAATGGCAGTCGCATTGTTCATGACTGCAACAAGTTTTGCACAGGTAGTAAGTGAGGCGATATCCGCCACGCTTCAAAGAGGAGAATCCACCTCAGTCTATTACGGCACGGATGCCTTGAAACAGGCGTTGGAGGATGCCGAAAACGGGAATATCATCACCCTCTCATCGGGAACATTCAGTACACCAGACAACTTCAACAAAGCCGTCAAAATCTACGGAGCAGGCTATGAGGACGACACGCTGACCGGAGTTGCCCGCAGCTTCTTAGCGGGAGGAGTCACGATGGATGGTTTGGATGGACAACACCCTGACTACTTCTACATGGAAGGAGTTTGGATCAACGGAGAGGTGAACATCAACAAATTGGAGACCGACACGCTTATCCAAGGCACCAAATTCGTCAAGTGCCGCATGGGTACCTTTAACATGAGAAGCAACTCGGATGCCACCATTCTCCGCCAATGTTTCATAAACGGAAACATTCATGGGAACAGTTCCATCGCGACAGGTTTTATTGTCCAAAATTGTTATGTAACACATCGAGTACAATGGTTTGACACAAAAAGTGCAGTTTTGGTCGATCATTGCGTATTGTCTTATGGCGACTATAGCCATGGACCATATCTCTTTAAAAATTCCATCATTAACAACTGGCTTGATTTAGGAGCGACCGCCGTCAACTGCGTCGGATATCAAAGAGGGCTATCCAACGACAGTCAAAACACATTGGTCAACTGCTACACCGACTATTCCGATTGGGGTGACTATCTAAGTTCCATCTTTGCCGATGGACAAAGGAATCTCAGTTATACACTAGAGGGCACCCAAATACCAAGGAGATGGGAGATTGCCAACCCTGACGTATACGTATCAGATGACGGCACCGCAGTAGGACCTGCAGGAGGAGACTACCCATGGGATAAGATCCCTTCCACCCCACGCATCATCAGCAGCAAGATCGGCAACAAGACAGTCGGCGGCAAGCTGCACGTGACCGTCAAGGCTGAGGCGAGACCAGTAACCGAGTAACCACTTAACAGAGACAGACAATGAACAGAACGAAACACATAGGACTGTCCTTGCTGGCATTGCTCTGTTGCATCCTTGCGACGGCGAGTGAGCCCGTCACAAAGTATGAATACTGGCTTGACCAGCGGTTTGACAGTCGACAAACCATAACAGAACTGACGGAGGGTTCTTGGGACGCCCAGTTGGATCTGTCCAGCCTTTCGCCAGGCCTACACCGTCTGGCGATACGCGCCGGCACAGACGACGGGCGATGGAGCGCTGTTGTGATGAAGCACTTCCTCATCCCGCAGGCGGAATCCGTGCAGGAGAACATACTCGACAAGTACGAGTACTGGATCGACAAGAACTTCGCAGGACGTGTGTCCGGACCGTTCGACGCAGAAGGCATCGTAGACATGGACATAGACTTCTCCAATCTTGCCCCGGGTCTGCACAGCATCGCCTTCCGCGCCCTCGACAAGAACGG
>JAFZPM010000027.1 GCA_017550335.1 Paludibacteraceae bacterium | reverse complement strand
CATAGGTCTGAAGGGCCTTAACAGATATAGCCCGGGGCAACGCCCTGGGTTCGGAAATTCATCGGATACGGTACATTATAGGCCTGAAAAGCCCAAACAAATTTACGATTTGACGATTTACAATTTACGATTTAAATGCACACGATTCATAATCGAAGGGGTTGTACGCATAAACCTGAAAGGCCCAAACAGATATAGCCCGGGGCATCGCCCTGGGTTAGGAAATTCATCGGATACGGTACATTATAGGCCTGAAAGGCCTTAACAGATTTACGATTTGACAATTTACGATTTAGATGCATGCGATTCATGATTGAGGAGGGTGTGCGCATAGACCGCAGGTTGCGCATGTAGAGACGCACGGCCGTGCGTCTCTACGATAGACGTGCGTCTCTACGATGAACCGAACGGGCATTCATAATTCAAAATTCACATGGCACGCCCCCATTAATTTTTATTGCAAAAAATTTTATATTTGTACAATCAACAATTGAATATATGACAAAAAAATTTCTCTTACTTCTACTCTTGTGCGTGTGCACCACCAGCGCCCTGCATGCCGCCAACTACCTCACCTTCACGGCGGAGGCGGACAATTCAGCGTTCGGCATCATCAACGAAGAAGGGAACCATCCAGACATGCAATACTCCCTGGACGGAGGGGAAACATGGGAAGCACTCCCAAGCGACACCCTCATCCTCCTGGCAAAGATGGGTGACAAAGCGTTGCTGAAGGGTCTGAACCCCGAAGGCTTTTCTTCCCCCAACGGACCAGACTCGTTGGGCGAGATATCCCTCACGAGATTCATCACGACCGGCCGCATCGCCGCCAGCGGTAGCATCATGAGCCTCATCGACGGAAAGGGTGAAACAACGGTCATACCGAACGATTACTGCTTCTATAAATTATTCAGCAAGTGCGGAAGCCTCACACAAGCACCGCAACTGCCCGCCACAGAGTTGGAAGACAATTGCTACCGTGAAATGTTCCGGAAATGCACCAATCTCACAAAAGCGCCACAACTGCCCGCCACCCAACTAGCTAAATATTGCTACTATAGGATGTTCTACGGGTGCACCAGTCTCACGCAGGCACCACAATTGCCCGCCACTAAGATGGACACATCTTGCTACAGCAGGATGTTCAGCGGGTGCACCAGCCTCACAAAAGCACCCGAACTACCCGCCACAAAGTTAAGTGTGGCATGCTACATGCATATGTTTAAGAATTGCACCAGCCTCACGCAGGCACCACAATTGCCCGCCACAGAGTTGGAAGACAATTGCTACTATAAGATGTTCAGCGGATGCATCAGCCTCACACAGGCACCGCAACTACCCGCCACGAAGATGGCAGATTATTGCTACCTCGGGATGTTCATCGAATGTACCAGCCTCACAAAAGCACCGCAATTGCCCGCCACCCAACTGGCCTCGACTTGCTATGAGGGAATGTTCCACGGGTGCACCAACCTCACGCAGGCACCACAATTGCCCGCCACACAGTTGGAAGACTATTGCTACAGCGGGATGTTCAGAGGATGCACTAGCCTCATACAGGCACCCGAACTACCCGCCACAACACTGGCAAGGAAATGCTACGAAAAAATGTTCAACGGGTGCACCAGCCTCACGCAGGCACCACAACTACCCGCCACGAAGATGGCTCGATGCTGTTACTTCAAAATGTTCGACGAGTGCACCAGCCTCACGCAGGCGCCCGAACTACCCGCCACAGAGTTAAGTGTGGCATGCTACATGCATATGTTTAAGAATTGCACCAACCTCACACAAGCGCCCGAACTACCCGCCAGCACACCGACTGACGAGTGCTACTTTGGCATGTTCAGCGGATGCACCAGCCTCACAAAAGCGCCACAACTACCTGCCACCACATTGGATGGCAATTGCTACCCTGAAATGTTCAAAGGGTGCACCAGCCTCACGCAGGCACCACAACTGCCCGCCACCACCTTGGGACCCGATTGCTACCGTGAAATGTTCAGCGGGTGCACTAGCCTCACGCAGGCACCACAATTGCCCGCCACCCAACTGGACTGGTCTTGCTATAAGGAAATGTTCAGGGGGTGCACCAGTCTCACGCAGGCACCCGAACTACCCGCCACAACACTGGCAAGGGAATGCTACGCAGAGATGTTCAAAGGTTGCACCAACCTCACACAAGCACCAAAACTGCCTACCAGGGAACTGGAGGAACGGTGCTACTACAGAATGTTCGACAGCTGCCCTCACAGCACCATACAGCAACTGGCCAAACTGCCCAAGAGGAAATGGTTCAAATATTACAACGGTGTATATTACGAACCTGTGAGAAAAAAACTTGGAAGGCTGAGGGCGAATCTCAAAAGGAAGGTTACAAATGACACAATATGGTCTTTCCGCATCAATGGAGACACGACCACCGCATACTATGACTGGGATTATCCCGACATCCAAGAAATTGAGCAAGAGAACGATAGCCTCCTGAAAATCAAATTAAAAGATAATTCGACCCACTTCCTGAAATGTGAGGGTGGATCAATTGCCCGCTATTCCTTCTCGAAATGGGGACCTTGGGATCAACTGGAGCTACATCTATCGCCCCAGTCGGACAACCATGAATTACATCTGACGAGGACTACCCACAGGGGGAAGTTATTGAGCAAGACCCATCTAAGGCAGACACCCCCTCTGACCTTGTACCTAAACATAGAAGATGTCTTGGTGAAAATAGGCCCCGACCTGAACCTGTCCTCCCTCAACGCTGAGGATGAAATAAGCATCATCGCCATTGACCCCAAGGACGGCCAACCGTTACGTGTGCTAGCGAAATGTATAGATTATCAAGACAAGAAAGCGCCAAATATAGGCACAGGAGGAAAACATATTGAAGGATGGCATATAGACACCCTGCACCATTTGTCACAAAGAAATCCCATCCCCAAAATATTATTATACATTCAACTTCAAGACAGGGAGGGAAAGGAGTTTCTCATTGCGGTGACACTTCATGATAACGGATGAATCAGAATATAGGATCAGAATAAATCAGGTTGCGCGGTAAAGGTCTGACACATGGGGAAATCGCCATGCATATCATGACGAAAAAAGATTTTCCCCAATGTTTTGTCTATATTTATTATTATCTTTAACCGATTTACGACAAAAATTAACGCCATGAAGAGATTCTTATCACTGATAACGGTATTTATACTATGCCTCAATGTGACAGCGCAAACGGGAAAGACAAAGGAAGGGAGTGCGTCCACCAATGTGCAAAAGACCACCCTGCACATCCTCCGCAGCGACAACGATACGATCCACGTGAACTTGAGCCAGCGATATTCCTTCTCAGGCATCATGTTCAAACGGGTGAGCGACAACGTCCTAAAGCTTCCCTCCACAAAATTCGAAGACCGATTCCTAACCTGCGAGGGCCATAACATCACGAAATACGAACTCGGATGGCTGAACGGGAATCGCAGCTATCTGAAAAGCCTCGACATAGCGGTTCGCCCCACCGATCAGAAGGTATATTTGACCGCCACCAATCAGAACGGCGCACCATTGTCGCAAATAGAACTCATCCTATCACCCAAGGTGAATTTTTTCCTGCAAATCAACAACGACATGGTAGGAATAAGTTCCTCCACGGGATGGCCTGACTTCAAGGAAGAGGATGTCGTGAACATTGTGGTCATCACTGAGAACGGCAAGAAGATGGAAGTGGAAGAGCACTTGATAGTCGATTACGGTTCGATGGGCAACATCATGAAGTCTTACACGAATGGCTCCCAAATCAAAACTGCCGACATAAAAGAGATCATAGCGCGTCCAAGGACTAATTTCGGGCTATCCATCGTCTTCGGGAACGGGAAGGGGGACAAATGGAAAGCATACCTGCTACCCGTCAGCAGAAATGAGGATCAATAACCCCTCCCGAGGAGAACTATGAACCGGATGGCCATTCATAATTCATAATTTATAATTCATAATTCACAAAGTCTATGTGCGCCAAACTCTTCATACCCCCATCCCCGGACGACATCAACGATCAAGTCGTCACCCCCCTCACCTTCACGGCCGAGGAGGATGGTTCATCGTTCGGTATCCGCAACGAAGGATGGAACAACCCCCACATACAATACTCCCTGGACGAAGGGAACACATGGACAAATATGCCCTACGACACGATCATCCATCTGGAGCACAAAGGCGGCAAGGCCTTGCTGAGAGGATACAACCTCAACGGATTCTCGGAAAATGAGCAAAGGTACACAAGCTTCATCATACAAAGTGGAGCGATAGCAGCCAGCGGTAACGTGATGAGCCTGATCCACGGAGAAAGGGGAAGCCGGAAAATCCCCTCGCGTTTTTGTTTCTATCGACTATTCTACGCCTGCGAGAACCTGACACAAGCTCCGGAATTGCCCGCCACATTACTGAGAAGCAACTGTTACGAAGAGATGTTCTGCAAGTGCACCAACCTGAAAGAAGCGCCCCAACTGCCCGCCTTTTTCCTAGACGAAAACTGCTACGCCAGAATGTTCCAGGGATGCGCCAACCTAACAGAGACACCTAAACTACTCACCCCCCACGTGAGTGAAAACTGTTACGAGGAGATGTTTATGGATTGCTCTAAAATATCCAAGATCACGGTCAATTTCACAAAATGGGTAAAACAGGTATCCATACATGTAACATTCAAATACAAAGAAAGAGACGATGAGTTTTTCTATCAATTCACCCAAGGTTGGCTCTCCGGCGTCGCCCCCAACGGCACCTTCATCTGCCCGAAAGGGTTGCCGAAGGAGTTCGGAGAGAGCAGAATACCGGAAGGATGGACGATAATTAAGAATTAAGAATTAAGAGTTAAGCGTTAAGAATTCGGAATTCGTCTGGAACAGCGCCTTATAGGCCTGAAAGGCCCAAACAAATTTACGATTTGACAATTTACGATTTAGATGCACGCGATTCATGATTGAGGGAGGTTGCGCATAGGCCTGAAGGGCCTTAACAGATATAGCCCGGGGCAACGCCCTGGGTTAGGAAATTCATCGAGGACTATGCATTATAGGCCTGAAGGGCCTTGACAGATTTACGATTTAACAATTTACAATTTACGATTTAAATGCACGCGATTCATGATTGAGGAGGGTGTGCGCATAGACCGTAGGTTGCGCATGTAGAGACGCACGGCCGTGCGTCTCTACGATAGGACATTCTCAAAACGGATGATCCCCCCATTCATTTTATTGCACAAAAAAATTATATTTGTAAAATCAACAATTGAATATATGATAAAAAAACTCCTCACACTCATCCTCTTGTGCGCCACGAGCGCCCTCCACGCCGCCAACTACCTCACCTTCACGGCGGAGGCGGACAGCTCGGCGTTCGGCATCAAAATCCAAGATAACTACTACCCGAGCGAAGCAGACAGTACCTCGATCGATACATTACGCAAGAATAATACCCCAGACGTGCAATACTCCCTGGACAGAGGGAAATCATGGACGGCACTCCCGACCGACACGCTCATCCGCCTGAAACGCAAGGGTGACAAAGCATTGCTGAGAGGATACAACCCGAAAGGTTTTTACAAAACAGATACTATCGCAGCATACATAGCATACACCCACTTCGTCATGACCGGCCGCATCGCCGCCAGCGGTAGCGTGATGAGCCTCATCGACAACGTGGGCGAAAGCGTGGTCATACCCAATGATAATTGTTTCCCACATTTATTCAAGGGCTGCGTCAGCCTATCGAAAGTTCCCGAACTGCCTGCCACCACATTATCCAAATACTGCTACTTCGGCATGTTCTCAGGATGCAAAAATCTAACTCACGCACCAAAACTGCCCGCAACACAATTGGACAAATACTGTTACTCCTGCATGTTTTCAGGATGTAAAAATCTAAAGAAAGCACCCGAATTACCCGCCACAACATTGGCAAGGAAATGCTACGCTGGAATGTTCATAGGGTGCATACGATTGATGGAAGCACCCAAACTACCCGCAACGCAATTATCCGAAGAATGTTATGCCGGCATGTTTTCAGGATGCGAGAGCCTAAAAAAAGCACCCGAACTACCCGCCACCCGTTTGAAGGATATATGTTACGCATTTATGTTCAACGGTTGCATACGATTGTTGGAAGCTCCCGAACTGCCCGCCACAACATTGGCAAAGGGATGCTACGAAAGAATGTTCAGAAAATGCATACGACTGACCCAAGCCCCCGAACTACCCGCCACGACATTACCCGAGCAATGCTATTACAACATGTTTGAAGACTGCATCAGCCTGCCCAACGCACCATACCCAAGCGATACCTGCGTCGCCTCCCCCGCCAACAACGAATTGTACGGGGAGAAAAAGAAGGAGAATGGTCCAATGGATACAATAGATGTTTTGCGGGTAAATCAGGATACCACCCACTTGAAATTCAACACGATTTCTATCGTCCACAAGTATTCCTTCGGACGCCGATTCAAACGCATAAACGACAGCAAGTTGGAAATCGAAACAGTAGACCGCCAAAAACGTTTCTTCAACTGCGAAGGTTGTACAATCGCCCGCTACTCCGTCGACCAAAAAGAGGGCATCGCCTATCTGACGAGCATAGACATAGTGTCGGATTCCAAGGACGACGAAGCGCATCTACGGACAACCACACAGGATGGCGAACTGGTTTCGGACATCACGCTGAACCTATCACCTTCCATGACTATCTACCTATCAATCAACGACTCGCTGATAAAAATCGATTCCATCGGTCCTTTGCCAGATATCAAGAAGGATGACAAACTGAAGTTAGTCGCCATAGCTGATGACGGACGGAAATTGAAGATACTACAGAGCAGTTGGTGGGATGACGACAGAATGGGAGGCACATTGACCGATGTATGCACCGATGATCAGATTGTCAATAAAACATTCATGTGCCTACAAGAGAAAAGATGGAAGAAATGGGTTCGGATTTTGGTGATGGCCCAAGGAAGCCAAAAGATGTGGAAACCTTGTTTACGATTCTTTTGGTCACCGAAGGAATAATGGGGAAGGATTGTGCGACATCCATCCACACCATACATATCGACAGGCTAGGATATGTTTTGCCCCTCCGGGACGCCAATGAACCGGATGGCCATTCAACCGAATGGTCATTCAAAATTCATAATTCAAAATTCAAAATTGTAGAGACGCACGGCCGTGCGCCTCTACATTGAACCGAATGGCAATTCATAATTCAAAATTCAAAATTCAAAATTCTCTTCTCTCCTCTCATCCTCAAAAACGCCCTCGCCGTCGCCAGCACATCCTTCTCGCAATAGACCGCGATGCGCTTCAGGTCACGCTCCTCGTAAAAGACACCCGCCACCTGGCTGCCGTCGATATCATCCTTCGGTGTGGGGATGCCCAACACGGCGCATAGGAGCTTCAGCGAAGTGTAATGCTTGTAGTCCCCGAATTTCCACATATCCATCGTGTCAAGCAGGCGGACCTCCCACGGCTTCCTACCCGCAACATCCAATATCTCAGGCAATGGAATACCATGGATCAACATCCGACGGGCGATGAAGGGGAAATCGAACTCCTTCGCGTTGTGTCCGCAAAGGTAATGGCTCGGTGTCTGGTAGGAGTGGTTCAGCAGGTCGGCGAAGTCGAGCAACAACTGCCGCTCATCCTCCCCGTAGAAGGATTTCTCCCTGAAAAGGAGCGCTCCCTCCTCCTCGTAGACGAACCCTACGGAGATACATACCACACGTCCGAATTCAGCGAAGATACCCGCCTCATGGTACATGCTCTCGGCCGTGCAATCTTCCGTGTAACGCTCGGGCACCCGTCGCCTCATCTGCTCCACTTTTTCTTCCCACAGATGCGCCAAAGCGGGGTCCAATTCACTCAACGTGGCCGTCATAGGGGCCGTCTCAATGTCCAAAAACAGAATGTTTCTCAAATCAGGCATAATTTCTCAGTTTTAAAATTTTAATAAACAGGTATAATTGAAACGAAAGGGGGAATGCCCGCAAACCTGCATTCCCCCTCGCTATGATACTATTTCTTCTTGGCCTTCATCTTGCGCGTGAGCGTCTGGATGCACTCACGACGAGGGATGATGACGGAGAGTCCCTTGTAATCGACCTCCTCCTTGATGATCTTTATCATCTCGTCATAGTTCTTCTTCAACGGAACGAACACGCGGAGGTGCGCAGGATCCACGCCCAAGCCGAGGCAGATGCTCTCGATCTTACCCGTACCCTGGGAATCCTGACCACCCGTCATGGCGGTCGTCTCATTGTCTGAAATCACAACCGTGATGTTAGCGTTCTCATCCACCGCATCCAAAAGACCGGTCATACCTGAGTGCGTGAAGGTGGAGTCTCCGATCACTGCCACAGCCGGGTAGATGCCTGCATCCGCCGCACCCTTCGCCATGGTGATGGAGGCGCCCATGTCCACGCATGAGTTGATCGCCTGGTATGGAGGCAACGCACCCAACGTGTAGCAACCGATGTCGCCGAACACCTTGCTGTGCTCATAGCCGCGGAGCACCTCGTTCAGGGCCTCGTACATGTCACGGTGGCCACATCCCTGGCACATCTGCGGTGGACGCATCTTCACGACGGATGGTATGCTGTAAACAGACTTATGCTCTCTTCCGAAGGCCTTGCCCACGCTGTCCGGATCCAACTCGCCCGTGCGCGGCAACGTGCCGTCCAAGCGGCCCATCACCTTCTTCGTCTCGAAGAAGCCCTTCAACTGGTTCTCCACGAACGGATAACCGTCCTCGATCACCAAGAGGGACTCACACTCTGAAGCCAGCTTGTCGATCATCTTCTTAGGCAACGGGTATTGGGAAACCTTGACAACAGGGTATTCGCAACCCTCAGGGTAAACCTCGTTCAAGTAGTTGATACCGATTCCGCAGGCCACCACACCGATCTTCTTGTTGTTGCCGTCGATATAACGGTTGTATGGTGAGTTCTCGGAAGCGGACAATATCTCGCCCTGCATGTCCAACAAGTGTTGGTAACGACGACGCGCGATGGCTGGCAACAACACGAACTGACGTGGGTCCGCCGGTACGCTGTTACCGTTCTCCGGTCTTACCTCCCTGCGCTCCACGCCTGAGCGGGAGTGCGCCAAACGGGTGACGATGCGCATCAGGACAGGGTAGCCCAACTTCTCGGAGAGATCAAAACCGTTGTAGGCCATATCGTATGCCTCTTGCTGATTGGAGGGCTCCAAGATAGGGATCATGGCGAAGTTGCCATAGAAGCGGGAGTCCTGCTCGTTCTGTGAGGAGTGCATGGACGGATCGTCCGCCGCCAACACCATCATACCACCATTCACACCCGTGATGGCGGTGTTCACGAAACAGTCCGCCGCCACGTTCATACCCACGTGCTTCATGCAAACCAGCGAACGCTTGCCGCCATACGACATGCCTAACGCAGCCTCCATGGCTGTCTTCTCATTGGACGACCAATGGCTGTGGATATTACGTTCCTTCGCTTGCTTGGAGTTCTGGATATACTCCGTGATCTCGGTGGAAGGTGTTCCTGGATATGCGTAAACACCTGAAAGTCCACCATCAATCGCCCCTTGGGCAATGGCCTCATCAGCCAATAACAATTGTTTCATTATCTAGTTTCCTTTAATATCCAATTAGTAAAGAATAAATCTAACCACAAAATTAATGTTTTTCGGATGGAAAGACAAACGTTCCCGCCCCGAATGCGTCATCCGCGGAACTCCAGCATGCGGCTGATGTACTTGCCCACGATGTCGAACTCGATGTTCACGACGCTTCCCACCTCGATCTGGCAGAAGTTCGTGTGCTCGTAGGTGTACGGAATGATGGCCACGGAGAACCCGTCCTTCTTGGAGTCACAGACCGTCAGGCTGACTCCGTTCACCGTCACGGAACCCTTCTCGACCGTCACATAGCCCTTCTTGGCCATCTCGGCGTCCATGTCGTATTGGAAGGTGAAATACCAACTGCCCTCCTCGGATTTCTTGCCGATGCACTTCGCCACTTGGTCCACATGTCCCTGCACGATGTGTCCGTCCAACCGTCCGTTCATCACCATGCTACGCTCCAGATTGACGAGGCTACCCTCCTTGAGGAGGCCTAGGTTCGAGCGACGAAGCGTCTCCTGGATGGCGGTCACCGTATAGGTGTCGGCCGTCTTCTCCACCACCGTCAGGCACACACCGTTATGCGCCACGCTCTGGTCTATCTTCAATTCAGACACGAAAGGACAGGTCATCGTGATGTGCAGATTCTCCTGATCTTTCCGTAATGCGACCACCTTGGCCGCCGTCTCTACTATTCCTGAAAACATAATTATATATCTATTACTTTTATATTCAATTAATTAACCTAACGCTCCACGCTCTTCACGCCTCTGATCGCCTTGATCTTCTTGATCACATCCTCCAACACATGGGTGTCGGACACCGTGATGGTCAACGTGCCGCGGAAGAGTCCGTCCGAAGAATCCACGGACATGGCCCGTAACGACACGTTCGTCTCCTTTTGTATCAACGAGGAGATGTTCGTGACGATGCCTATATCGTCCGTACCGGTGACATGCAGGGTGCAGTTGTACTGCGTGCCTGACTTGCCGGCCCACCTTGCCTTGATGAATCGGTAGCCGAAGCGGGAGAGCATCTGCGGCGCGTTCGGACAATCCTTCTTGTGTATCTTGATGGTTCCCTTCACGGAGACGAACCCGAAGATGTCGTCGCCATAGATCGGGTTGCAACACTTCGAGAGCGTGTAGAGTATGCCCTGCAGATGGTCGTCTATCACCAAGACATCCTCCTTCTCCGCACCGGGCAGGATCGTAGGCACATGCTCGAAACCGTCCGCACTGCGCACCTCGTCCGGCTTGTTCTCCGTGGAGCAAGCCACATAGAGGTCCTTGATCTTGGAGAAATCGATGCTGTCGTCCGCCAAGCGTTGATAGAAGATCTGTATCGTGGCGCACCCCAGCTTCTTCGCCAGTTTGGCGGCCACCCGCTCGTCGTACTCGAGCTTCCAGTTCTTCAGCCTGCGCTTGAACAGCTCCTTGCCGAACTCCACATCGGCTGACTCCTTTTCCTTGAGGATACGCTTGATACGGGTCCTCGCCTTGGTCGTCTGCACGATCTCCAGCCACTCCTCGTGGGGCGTTTGGTTCGCCGAGGTCATGATCTCCACCTGGTCACCGCTATGCAGCTGGTAACGGATCGGCACGTTCTTACCGTTCACCCTACCACCGATACACTTGGCGCCCAAGCCGGTATGGATCATGAAGGCGAAGTCCAACAACGTGGCGCCCTTAGGCAACTGCTTCAGTTCACCGCTTGGCGTGAAGACGAAGACCTCCTTATCGTAGAGGTCCAGCTTGAAATCGTCCATGTAGGCCATCCCCTCCGCACTCGGGTTCTGCAGCAGGTCACGCACATTGGCGAGCCATTCGTCGAAGAGGGCCTCCCCCTTCACTCCCTTGTACTTGAAATGGGCGGCGAATCCCTTCTCGGCGATCTCATCCATCCGCTGCGTGCGTATCTGCACCTCCACCCACTTGCCCTCCGGACCCATCACGGTGGTGTGCAATGACTCATAACCATTTGATTTTGGTATAGATAGCCAATCACGCAAGCGTTTCGGGTTAGGCTGGTACATGTCCGTGACGATGGAGTAGACCTGCCAGCAGGCCGCCTTCTCCTTCTCCAACGGAGTGTCTAGGATGATACGGATGGCGAAGATGTCGTAGATATTCTCAAAGACAGTATTCTGTTTCTTTATTTTGTTCCAAATCGAATAGACCGACTTCGTGCGCCCCTTCATCGTGAAGGTGAAGCCAGCCTCCTCCAACCGTTTCTGCACCGGTTCGATGAAGGCCTTGATATAGGCGTCGCGCTGTTGCTTCGTGTCGTGAAGCTTGTTGACGATCTCCTCGTAGATGACGGGATTGGTTTGCTTCAGGGAGAGGTCCTCCAACTCCGACTTCACCTTGTAGAGGCCCAAACGGTGCGCCAACGGTGAATAGAGGAACGACGCCTCCTTGGCGATGCGGTCCCGACTCTCCGCATCATAGGATTCCAAATTACGGATTTGGTATAATTGACTACAAATCAGCACGATAACCACACGGATATCCTCCGCCATGGAGAGCAACAGACGCCTGAAGGCATCCGACTCCACCGGGGGATGGTTCCTGTACAACTCCCCTACCTTGAGCAACGAGTTGACGAACGCGGCGACCTGCTCGCCGAATAGGGTCTGGATGGTCTCTGGGGTGGTCAGCTCGGCAAGCACAGCCTCGTAGAGCAGGACACCGACCACCGGCACCTTGCCCAAATCCACCTCCACCTTGATGATGCGGACGATGTCACATCCCCTTTTCATCAAAGGATGGCCTGAAGCGAACAGGCGTGACAACTCCTCCCGCTCCTGTGGAAGCAGGTCATATGTCTCCATCAACTGCATGCGATCGTCCGTCATAACCCTCTCATTATCATTTCATTTTAGAACCTCTAGCCAATATGATATACACATAGCATACGGTGGAGAGCCAGTCTTCCGACAAATGGAGCTTCTCCTTGTAGGCACGTACATTAACGGCCGACTTGATCACATCCGGATTCTTGAAGTCACTTGAAGTAACGATCTTATGCACCGACTCGTCGATCATGGACTTCATCCACTTACGCAGGAACAACGGCAGACGCAGACCCACTTGCACGTCCAACGAAACCGCTGTCATAATCTCCTGCATCAGGGTCTGGAACCAGATACCGTATGGCTGCAGGTCCATCACCTTCTTACAACACCTCTTGATCGAGTTGTCTATCTCCGCGAAGAATGAGTCCGACAACTTATACTCCTCCTTCATCTTCGTGGCGACGAACTTCTTCTCCGCAATGCCAAGACGACCCTCCGTAGGGATCTTGAACTTCTGCTTCAACACCTTCAACTGAGGCAGTTGCTGCAGGTTCATGATGCCCAATGTGGCGGCGGAAGATGCTTGTATGTAGACGTTGATCAACGTGATGAAGTTCTGCACCTTCTCTTTGACGAACTCCTCTTTCTTCTTCTTTCTCGCTTTTAGTACTTCAGACAGTCCCATTTTTTATGCTTTAATAATTAATTACTTATCTTTTTCAACGTACCCCATGTCTCTTCAACAATGGTAATATCGTAGGCTCTTGCCCCCTGAATCGTTTGTAGAGAGTCATCGGATGCTCGCTGCCTCCCTTCTCCAACACCTCATGACGGAAGCGTCCCGCCGTCTCTTGGTCGAATATGCCGTGCTCCTGGAACACCGAGAAGGCGTCCGCATCCAACACCTCCGCCCATTTGTAGCTGTAATAGCCGGCGGAATATCCTCCCGAGAAGATATGGTTGAACTGCGTGCTCATCAGCGTGCCCTCCACCGAAGGAAGCGTCTGCGCCGCGCTCCACGCCTCGTTCTCAAATTGTTTCACATCTCCGTCGAAAGGCTTCTGAATTGTATGCCATCCCATATCCAACAAGCCGAAGCTCAGCTGACGCAACGTGGCGTAGCCTATGTTGAAGTTGGCGGCCTTCCTGATCCGTTCGATCAGCTCGGCAGGGATAGGCTCACCGGTCTTGTAATGCACGGCGAAACCGTCCAGATACTCCTTCTCGAACGCCCAGTTCTCCATCATCTGGGATGGCAGCTCCACGAAGTCACGGTATACGTTCGTGCCCGCCAGGCTCTCGTAGTGGCACTTGGAGACCATGCCATGGATGGAGTGCCCGAACTCATGGATGAAGGTGGTCAACTCGTCGAACGTGAGCAGAGAAGGCAACGAATCGGTCGGACGGGTGAAGTTCATGACGATGGAGATATGCGGACGCACATCCACGCCCTTCTCGTCCACATGCTGGCAGAGGAACTCCGTCATCCATGCGCCTCCCCGCTTTCCGTCACGCGGATGGAAGTCGGTATAGAGCACCGCCAAGAAGGATCCGTCCTTGTCATAGACATCGAAGGCCTCCACCTCCTCATGGTAGACAGGGATGCTCTCATTCTTCTTGAAGGTCAGGCCGTAGAGCTTGGTGGCCAAGCCGAACACACCCTTCTTCACATGCTCCAGCTCGAAGTATGGGCGGAGCAGTTCGTCGTTGATGCTATATTTCTCGTCACGTAGTTTCTCTGAGTAGAAGGACCAGTCCCAAGGCATGATCTCGAAGTCGGCGCCATGCGCTTTGGCATAGGCCTGCACCTCAGCTATCTCCGCCTTCGCCGTAGGCTTATAGGCCTCCAAAAGGTCATTCAGCAGTTTGTAGACGTTCTCCTTGTTCTCCGCCATACGGTAGCGCAACACACGAGCCGCATAGTCCTCGTAGCCCATCAGGTTCGCCAATTCCAGGCGTGCGTTCACGATATCCTTCACCACCTGACGGTTGTCCAAATCACCCTCCGTGGCTTTGGTGTTGTAGGCCATGTAGAGCTTCTTGCGCAACGCACGGTTCTCGGCATACTTCATGAAAGGGGCGTAGCTTGGGTAGGTCAGGTCGAAGATCCAACCCGTCACGTCACTGTCCTTCGCCTTCTTCGCCGCAGCCTCAACGATGGCAGGAGGCAAGCCCGCCAAATCTGCAGAATCAGTGATGGTCAGTTTATAGGCGTTCGTGGCGTTCAAGACGTTCTGCCCATACTTCAGCGTCAGGAGGGACAAGCGCTTGCTGAGCTCGCGGAACTTCTCCTTGCCCTCCTCCGAAAGCGTCGCGCCGTTCTTCTCGAACGATTCATAGGTCTTCGTCAGCAACATCTGCTGCTCCGCCGTCAGACCAAGCGAATCCTTTTGCTGGTAAACAGCCTTGACCCGCTCGAACAGCGCAGCGTTCAACGTCACGTTGTTGGAGTGCTCCGTCTCCAACGGAGAGATCTCCTCGGAGAGACTGTCCATCTTGGCGCAGGTCTCGGCCTCCAACAGATTGTAGAAAACATATTGGATACGGTTCAGGAACGCGCCGGAGCGCTCCAACGCCACGATCGTGTTCTCGAACGTAGGCGCCTCGGGGTTCTTCACGATAGCGTCGATCTCCTCGTCATGGAGCCGAATCGCCTCTTTCACCGCAGGTAAATAATCATCCAGATTGACCTTGTCGAAAGGAAAGGTCTCATGCGGAGTACCATACTCCGTCTTCAAAAAAATATTATCTATCATCTCTGTTTTATTTTCTTTCACATCACACGATGAGAGGAGGGGCAACACACATACGGCGGAGGCTGCGACCAACCTCTTCCCCACTTCACCGATCCTTGTAACCATTAAACGTCCCATCATAGATCCATCACCAATTTATCGCCCGAGACGCTCATCAACGACTCACGTATGTTCAGGGTATATTCCCACACGGAAGCGAACTCATCGAGCTGCTCCAACTTGAAGGTCTCCTGCCCAGCCCGGTCCACCATGTCGAAGAACGTGGCGACCGTGATACGATTGACATCCATGGCCGGCATGTATGCGTCCCGCTCGTCTATCCGCACCTCCGTAAGGATTCCCGCCTTGCACAACCGACGCACGATGACGGAGGCCAAGCGCAAAGGAATACGGTATTTATCGGACATCTCATTCAATGTCATAGGCGCCTCACCGTCCCGGAACCGTTTCGCCACGATCTTGGTGACGGACAAAAGCACGAACTCGTAATAGCGGTGGCTTATCGTCTTCACATCCTTCTCGAACTCGAAGTTACGGACATTCTGCAAGGCGAAGGAGATCTCCGCCCCGAAGAGCACGATCATCCACGTCGTCTGGATGAACAACAAGGCGAACGGTATGGCCGCCAAACCACCATACACGGCGTTGTAGGAGGTCATCATCGTCTGCAAATAGACGTAGACCCACTTGAACGCGAAGAAGGTGATGCAGGAAAAGGCACCAGCCACCATGGCCGCGGTGAACCTCACCTTCGTGTTAGGCATCACCACATAGATCATCGTGAAGACCACCCACGACACCAAATAAGGCATCACGGCCAACACGACCTTCAGCGTCGGCGAGATGATATACGAACCATCAAAGACACCTATCGCATGGTTGAAATAGAACGAAATACCATTGGAGACCAATACGAAGATCGGGATGACCAACAGCAGGGAGATGTAGTCGGTGAAACGACGGATATAATTCCTGTTCTTGGTGATGTACCATATCTCGTTGAACGACATCTCAATCTGCGAAAAGACCTTCATGACGGACCACAGCAACACGCAGATACCGATGCCGACGAAGGCGCCGCCCGTGGCATTGTTCAGATAGTTCTCCACAAAGTTCAGCACCACCTGCACCAGCTCCTGGTGGGAGGCGTAGCGGTTGTGCAACATATCGACCACATACGTGTCGAGCCCGAAGCCCCTCGCCATGCCGAACACGAAGGCGAGCAACGGCACCAGGGCAAAGACGGAGTAGTAGGTCAACGCGGAGGCGCGGACCGGCATCTTCCCTTTGATGAAATTCTGTATGGAGAGAACGAGCGTCTTCGCGAAGAGCATAAGGTAACCTCGCTTGCCCTGCTCGTCGTGTATGGTGGTCCGCCAAATATCAATGGTGACGAACTTCACCTGCTCCACAATAAACCGTATGATTTTTTTCATACGTAATTAGCTATCTATTCACGATGGAAATCCGTCACAGAGACTGACAAATCGTCACATCGTGGCGTTACACAAAAAAAAGAGAGTAGGCGTATAAGCCGAGTTCTGTACCCGCGGACGGGCGTTTGTCATTAATCTAGGACTTATGTCACCATAAGCCTCAAGCAATCTACCCCCCGACATCGGACGGGCAGCCCTACATGCGTCGGTATATTCGATCTTACAACCCGCGACTCGCACAGCTCCCACTGTCACCAGCGGGACTGGTGGGCTCTTACCCCACCTTCTCACCCTTACCTGCAAGCAGGCGGTCATTCTCTTCTGCGATAGTTCGCCCTCACGAACGACTTTCCGTTAGGAAGCGCGGCGCCCTCTGTTGCCCGGACTTTCCTCTGACGTTGCCGCCAGCGACAAACCCTCCTACTCTACTCCGCAAAAGTAAGCATTTTTTTCCTTTCGCACTGACAATTTTTCACATTTTATACAGATTTATTCATCATCAAACGTTAAAAACAAAGGCCTGATGTTAAATCAGTTTAAATCGAGTTCCACGCACATAAAATTGCACAATATTTGCACGTTATCTGATAGGAACGCGACGGTTCGTTCCTGTTACTTGAATTATTAAAAACATAAATATGACGAAGGATATGAAACACATGAAAACCATTGGCACCGCACTGGCGGTGGCCGCTCTAAGCGCAGGAGTATCCTGCTTCTGCTACAAGAAGTTCGGTCCGCAGGAGACCATCATCGTGGAAAAACAGACACCCGCACAACACGCTTCCTACAACAAGGGGGGCATGGTGGACTTCACCGAGGCAGCCGAGACTTCCGTCAACGCCGTGGTCCACGTGATGACCGTCATCGAGACCAAACAAACCAGCTACAACTACGACCCGTTCCTGGAGTTCTTCTTCGGCGAACGCGGCAACCAACGCCAACAGCCTCGGCAACACCAGATGGGCTCGGGCTCGGGCGTCATCCTCTCACAGGATGGCTACATCGTGACCAACAACCACGTGGTGGACGGCTCGGACAACGTGACGGTCGTCCTCAACGACAAGCGTGAGTTCAAGGCTACCATCGTGGGCACGGACCCGAACACGGACCTCGCCTTGCTGAAGATAGACGCGAAGGACCTCCCTACCCTCACCGTGGGCAACTCGGACGACCTGAAGGTGGGCGAATGGGTCTTGGCGGTTGGCAACCCGTTCAACCTGACCTCCACCGTCACCGCCGGTATCGTCAGCGCCAAGGCGCGTAACATCAACATCCTCACCTCCGACATGAAGATCGAATCGTTCATCCAGACGGATGCGGCGGTCAACCCGGGCAACAGTGGCGGCGCCTTGGTGAACACACGTGGCGAGCTGGTCGGCATCAACGCGGCCATCGCCTCCCAGACCGGCTCCTACTCGGGCTACTCCTTCGCCATCCCTACCAGCATCATGAGCAAGGTGGTGGCCGACCTGAAGGAGTTCGGCACCGTGCAACGGGCGCTCCTCGGTGTGCAGATCCAAGACATCAACGCTGAATTCGCCAAGGAGAAGGGCTTAGAGGTACTGGAGGGCGCCTACGTGGCCGCCGTCAGCGAGAACAGCGCGGCTGAGGAGGCTGGCATCAAGAAGGGGGATATCATCACCCACGTCAACGGCAACAAGGTGAAGAGCGTTTCGGAAACGCAAGACCAGATCAGCCGATTCAGACCGGGCGACAAGGTGGAGGTCATCTACCTCAGGGACAACAAGTCCAAGAAGGCTACAGTGACCCTCAAGAACGTGAACGGTGACACGGAGATGATCAAACAGGTATCCGCCAACGCTTTAGGCGCCACCCTCACCCCACTAAGCAAACAGAAGCTGCAGCAATACGGACTCAGCAACGGACTGGAGGTCTCCAAGGTGATGAGAGGCGGCAAATTCAACCGCGCGGGCATCCCGAACGGCTACATCATCGTGAGGATCAACAACCTGGACGTGAACAGCCAAGCGGACGTGGATAGAATCGTCAGCAACATCTCCAAACAAGAGGAGAAGGCGCTCTTCATCTCCGGTATCCTCCCGAACGGAAAGGTGGTCTACTATGCGGTGGATATGAACTAAGCGACCATAATGGCTTTTTAAACTACAATATCAAAACAACGTGATGTGAATAGCCCAGGGCGTTATGCCTTGGGCTATTTATTTTTTTAGGCTTCCATGAAGGAATAGACGAACTACTTTCCTCCCGTCATCCGTTTCAGGTGGCAAAAAGCGACCTCGTTGTTCTCCGTGTTCCGAAGATGCAGGCCGTTCCCTTCGCAATGGCTGAAGAACTCACAATCCTTGCAGATACCTGTCTTGGTCCAGGAACGGTCTCTCATGATCTGGTATCGGTTTTGCCACACCTCCGCGAAATTGTCCGTATAGATGTTCCCTTGGATGAAACGGTCCCTCAGGTCAGGGCAGGCGGATATGCTTCCATCCACAAGGATGGAGCCTATATTGATTCCGGCCCGGCAGAAGAACAGGTTGTCTCTGACACGGCTTTCGTAATCGCCCAGGAAGCCTTCGCAACCGTAGTTGGTCCGTATCTTCCCCTCCTTCCTCGTCTCCTCGATAAAATCGAAGACCGCCTTGAACTTATCGTCAGGCAACTGCAGCCCCGGATTATCCGCTGCCCGACCGATAGGGAAGATCGTCGCGATTCGCCATTCCCTCACGCCACAATCGATCAGCAACTGCCTGATCTGGGGTAGTTCATCGAAGTTCCGGTTGTTGACGCACGTCAGCACATCAAACTTGAGGTCCGTCCGCGGAAGCATTCTGATGGCGTTGACGGCACGTTCGAACGAGAGGTCGTTTTGCCGCAGCCAGTTGTGCGAATCCTTCAGTCCGTCAAGGCTGACCGTGCACGAGCGCATACCCGCCCGGAGCAGGGATTCCAGCCGTTCTTCCGTCAGCAGATAGCCGTTGGTGACGATGCCCCAAGGGAAACCGAGCTTGTACAACTCCAATCCGGCCTGTTCCAGGTCCCTGCGGGCGAGAGCCTCCCCGCCCGTGAAGACGATCTGGGTATGGTTAGGCTCGACAATGGGGACGATCTGCTTGATGGCCTTGAGGAAATCCTCCACCGGCATGTCTTTGACGTCGGACATCTGCCGGCAATCACTGCCGCAATGCAGACAGTTCAACGTGCAGCGCAGCGTACATTCCCAGAAAATATAGGACAGCTTATGATCCTTCGCCACACTGTGCCGATACATATCGAACAACCTGAGAGCGAGCCTCTTCTTCAACGGAATCTTTTTCGGATTATCCATATCCTCTCTTTTTTATTTAATCAATCACCCACCCGACTGCCTTCATGGCAAAAAAACATCAGTCATCCAAAGGTTCGGGTGACTGATGCGATGGTACGTGCTAATAATTCGACGTTTTATTAAACATACAAAATAAGCTCTCAAAAGGAGATGTGCCGCACTATTTCTTCAAGAAACGGGCAGCCAGTTTCTTATCTCCTGAGACGACGGTCAACAAGTAATTTCCGCTCTTCAGATTGCCCACGTAAAGGCTCTCTCCGTTCGGGACAGAGGCGGTCAACACCTGTTCGCCGCTCAGATTATAGATGGTGACATTGGCGCTTTCCACACCTGTCAAGTTGAACCACAAATAATTCTCCACCGGATTAGAGAACAGAAGGATCTTCTCCGCCACTCCATCCTCCACACCCGTCGGGCGACCGAATATGATGTGGCCAGTCTCTCCCTCATCCCCAAGGACGATGGTCATGTCTTTATCATATACGCCACAGTAAAACGGATCACCGTCCGGATTCTCAGGCATAACGAACTCTTTTTCGTATTGTTCTTCCAGGATAGTGTCACAAGCGGATGAGATATCATTCGTAGCCGATATACTAATATCGCACCAAGGAGATGTTCTGTATTCAATCTCGAACTTTCCATCCTCGTCCGTCATCACAGGCGTGAATGCGCCGTTCTTGCAATGAGTGACTTGCACACTCACATCTTTCAGCGGGTTGCCGTACTTGTCCGTGACATTACCTCTGAACCTGAAATCCGCGGAAGGACATCCATAAAGCGCAATTAAATCTCTTTCAGGATTATACTCCTCCACAGTTTCAAAGTCATTTATACGGCTACTCCTATCCACATCTTTCCCCGTCGCTTGTCCATGCACGGTGATAAAACCCATAGACGACAACAAAGAGACGATAGTTCTTCTAATGATTGACCTTGCTTGAAGTGAAATTTTCCTCATAAACAACCAATATTAAAAACACATAAGTTTATTCCCAATCGAAGTCAAAACACAAATTGCGCATTAATTACCCCTTGGTGACTCTACCAGATTGTGTTATCCTACCCTATTCAAATTCATTCCCCATAATGTAAACACGAATCACCAGCAATCATGTCCAATCGAGTTTATGAACATCGTACAAAAATAGACTATTTTTTTGAAAAAACCAATCGTTCCCGCACAAAAACATAGGGGGGGGTCCCACTTGCCGCACTGGGTAATTCCAACCATTTGGGAGTGGTGGATTTATGGGGTGATGGTTCAGAGACAAAGAAAAACCAACCGTCATCCGCCTCGTCCCATTCATTCCCTCATAAAAGTGTATATTTTTAAAATTATTCCCTCATAAAAATGTAGTTTTTTAAAATTATTCCCTCATAAAAGTGTAATTTTATATCCCCCTATGCGCCACTGCCCCATATTTCGAGAAAATCATAAAAGAAACCGACAGATAAACCGAAGGCAGCTCATTCCACCACGAATCTTAATCCCCAAAATCGTAAATCGTCAAATAATAAATACATCACACACAATCCTCCCAAATTTTCTCCTCCAAAAGATGAACAATCCATTTTTTTTCGTATCTTTGCGTTCCGAAATTTTCATTTAAGTGAGGAGAAAAACTAAATGAGACAGTTAAAGATTACAAAATCGATCACGAACAGAGAGAGTGCCTCCCTGGACAAGTACCTTCAGGAAATCGGACGTGAAGACCTGATTACCGTCGAGGAGGAAGTCGAGTTAGCGCAAAGGATCAAGAAGGGTGACCGCCGCGCATTGGAGAAACTGACACGCGCCAACCTCCGTTTCGTGGTTTCTGTTGCTAAGCAGTACCAAAACCAAGGATTGAGTTTGCCTGACCTCATCAACGAGGGTAACCTGGGGTTGATCAAAGCCGCCGAGAAATTCGACGAGACAAGGGGTTTCAAGTTCATCTCTTACGCCGTGTGGTGGATTCGCCAATCCATCCTCCAAGCTTTGGCTGAACAGTCCAGAATCGTCCGCTTGCCTCTTAACCAAGTGGGCTCCCTGAACAAAATCAACAAGGCGCTCTCACAATTCGAGCAGGAGAACGAGAGAAGACCTTCCACCGAAGAGGTGGCCGGATTGCTGGACATGCCGGTGGACAAGATCTCCGACGCGATGAAGATCTCCGGTCGTCACATCTCCGTGGACGCTCCATTTGTGGAGGGCGAGGACAACAGCCTCTTGGACGTGCTGGTGAACGATGACTCACCTATCGCCGACAAAACCCTCATCAACGAGTCTTTGTCCAGAGAGATCGACAGAGCCCTCTCTACCCTCACGGAAAGGGAGAGCGAGATCATCAAGATGTTCTTCGGTATCGGTTACCAGGAAATGACCCTCGAGGAGATCGGCGAGAACTTCGGTCTGACCCGCGAGCGTGTCCGCCAAATCAAGGAGAAGGCTATCCGCCGCCTCAGACAAAATTCAAGAAGCAAATTGCTGAAGTCTTATTTGGGATAATATTAAAGATTTCACGACAAATAAAAACCCAGCACCTCCTCGGTCGCTGGGTTTATTTTTTTCAGGAATATTTCCCTTTATTCTTACACCACTCCCTGATTCCACACTCAGCGCACTTAGGGTTCTTGGCCGTACAGACATACCGTCCGTGCAACAGCAGCCAATGATGGGCGTTGCCTAATATGTCATGAGGAATATGCTTCACAAGGATCTTCTCGGTCTGCTCAGGCGTCTTAGATTGGTTCGTCAGTCCGATACGGTTGGAGACGCGGAAGACGTGCGTATCAACGGGCATGGCGGGCTGACCGAAGGCTACGGTCAACATCACATTGGCCGTCTTCCGCCCCACACCCGGCAGACGGGTCAGCTCCTCCATCGTGCAGGGAATCTCCCCCTTGAAATCGGAGACGACCATCTTGCCCATCGCTAAAATATGTTCTGCCTTGGAATTAGGGTACGATATGCTCTTCACCAACGTCAGCACCTCGTCGAACGTGCCTTCCGACAAGGCGAAAGCATCCGGGAATCGTTCAAAGAAAGCGGGAGTGACCATGTTCACGCGCTTGTCCGTGCACTGGGCGGAAAGCATCACCGCCACCAGTAATTCATAGGGATTCCGGAAGTTCAGCTCGCTCTCCGCATCCCCCATGTTCGCCTGAAACCATGCGAGCACCTTCGCATACCGCTCGGACACCGTCATCTACGTACTACTTTTTTAGCAAACCAGTACACTCGATCACATTCACCACGTAGTCGCCCAACTTCTCACACTCGGAGATCAAGTCCATATAGTAAACACCCAGTTGGTAGTTGTACAAGCGGTTATTGATGTCATCCACATTCTGGTTCTTCAGTTGCTTGCGGTAGTTATTGATTTCATTCTCAACATTCATAGACTTGTTCACATCCGCCACGCTAGCGTCCGGCGACTTCACGATGTGCTCCATCTGCGTCAGGGACTGATCCACAAGTTCGAACATATTATGCACATGCTCATACTGTTTCTCCGTGAAATCTTCGTTCGGCGAGTTCTGCCTCCTGCGGCGGATGGTGCGCGCCAGGTTGTAGCAACTGTCACCGATACTCTCCAACTCCGACACCTGCTTCATCATGTGCTGGATCTCCGTCTTACTCTCCGCACTCAAACGTCCCTCGGAGACCTTGTTCAGGTAGTCCGCGATCTGCACCTCCATGTTGTCCGTGATGTTCTCGTACTTCTCGATGCGTGTGAAGAGCTTATTGAAATCCTCGCCCTTCTCCGTATGCAAAAGCTCCGGCACGAAACGGAACATCTTGTGGCAACGGGTGGCGAAGACATTCACCTCCTTCTTGGCCTCCAAAATGGAGAGCTCGGCCGTGGAGAGCAGACCGCCACCGATGTAGGTGAGGCGGGACTCGTCCTCCTCCGTGTTCGCCTTCGGGGCGATGATCTTGCACACCAAACGTTCCAGCGGCTTGATGAACCATATCAATATCAACACGTTACATACGTTAAAGGAGGTATGGAAGGCGGCCAGCACGACCGTCAGGATAGACTTATCCTGCGTTTGCGAATGAGGGTCGCAACCCACCAGCCAGCAGACGAAATCCACGAAATAAGGGAAGATGGAGAAGATCCAGATCACACCGAACACGTTGAAGACCATGTGCGCCATGGCGGCACGTCTAGCCTGCGTGGAAGCCGAGAGCGCCACCACATTGGAGGTGACCGTCGTACCGATGTTCTCACCCATCACCAAGGCGATACCCATGTAGATGTCCAAAACGCCCGCCGAACAGAGCGTCATGGTGATGGCCATGATGGCGGCGGAACTCTGCACGGAGCAGGTGAGCACGCCTCCGATGAATAAAAAAAGGAGATACGAACCGTACCCCCAGCTGCTTAATTTCCCGAAAAACTCCTGCACCGCCACGTTTTGGTCGAGGTGCATGCCCTTAGCGTTCGCACTCAGCGTCGTCAGTCCGAGGAGCAACAACGCGAGGCCCATGATGAACTCGCCTAAGTTCCTCCGCTTATTGGAGTAGATGCAGGCGATACCCACCACAATGGCCGCATAGACCACATACTGCATGTAATTGCCACTTCCTCCCAAGACCATGATCCAAGCGGTGGCGGTCGTACCGATGTTGGCACCCATGATGACCGAGATCGCCTGCGTCAGCGTGAGCAAACCTGCACTCACGAAACTGACAGTCATGACAGTTGTGGCGGTGGAAGACTGGATAGATGTCGTTATGAACGCACCCGTCAAAAGACCCGTGAAACGGTTGGTTGTCATCTTGCCGAGGACTTGGCGCAACTTGCTGCCGGCCATCTTCTGTAGTCCCTCGCTCATCACTTTCATACCGTACATGAGCAATGCCACAGACCCCGCAAGAACTAATAATGGCAAGTAATCCATAAATATGCTATAAGAAACACTATTTCTTCAAATAACAATTCCGATCGACACGCTTGAAAACCTAATACACGTCATCGAAAATTTCTCCGCAAATTTATATATATTTTTTGGATGAGCCACACCCCTCTAGGCTCATTTCAAGGAAAAAACATTATTTTTCATCGAAAAGAAAGGTTGAGGGGACAATCAAATCCAATGTCCACACGCCGAAGCCCCATCCCCGTATTTCTTCCGCATCAGCTCGAAACGGGAGGTCGCGTCCAACTCCACACCCTCCTTATTGCGTGAATAGACCAACTTCAGCGGTCCCAAATCCTCCTTCAACTGATTGAGGTATTCGGAGGCCATCTCCTTCTGCCCGAACACTTCCGGAACGGCATAACATATCCGTTCATAATCCCCGCGAACAACGGAATCTCCACTAGGGACGATATAATAGCGGGCGTTACCCGTGTTCGACACAGCCTCCTCGAAAGCCTGGGTGAACTTCTTCTGATCCGACATGGAGGCGTTCCTCAAACAACACTCGAAATTTCCGTTCTGATCCAAATGTTCATAAAGGGTGACATCGGGGGGCTCCAGCAAGCCATGCTTCCTCATTGTGTAGAGCAAAGACCACGCCATCGAACTAAATAACAAATTGAGGTTCCCATGCCTGAGTATACGTTTTTTACACACCGACCTAATCTTAGCATGACTCACCAGAAGGGCGATAGCGCCTGCTATCCAACAGAAAACATAGGGTATTTTCACAACACAAAGCAGAGCTACAATGCATACAATAAGGACAACTAATCCAACCCATTGTGAGAATAGATCAGCTATTGAGAGCCAACGGGTTGTCGTCATGAAACGCCCATAGTTAAAGTTCTCCTCCGGATAGGGCACTCGCACCATCTCGACGAACTCCTCGCCCTTACCCAACGCCACGCCCCACTTCTCGCTCAACGCTTCTCTCTGACAAGCTTCCTCCATCACACGGGCATTGTATTTCTCCACCTCCGTCGGCAGGAACGAGGAGGGTAAGGATAGCCGCTCGATACCGCTCTCGATAAGGGGTTCCTCCGTCGACGAGACTCCTACGAAGGAACGGAAACGACGCCTCATCAACGCCAAGTCTTCCCCTCCCATCTTTCCATAAGGGTCCACACAGGCCAAATGCCAGATGTTGCTCGTCTTGTTCGCATCGGAGGCGGAGCATCGGATCGCCCGCCCGCGCATCTGGTTCGACCCCACATAGGAGCCTGACAGGCTGGCCATCACCAACGAGTTGACGAATGGCGCATCCCACCCCTCCCCCAAGAGGGATTTCGTGCCGACAAGCACCTCCACACCGCCCTTCTCGAAGAGTTCCGTGACGATACCGACCACACAACGGAGCTGGCCCTCGTTCTCAAAGGAGACCCGCACATAGGCTTCGTCGTAGGGCAAAGGTGTAACCTGAAGCGCTTCCTCCGGCAGACCCTTCCCGACCGCAAGCTCCCGCAAAAGAGGCATCGAGGAGCGTGGCAATATGATGACAGAGCCCGTCAACACCCCCAGCAAGACATCGTGGGAGGAGCGTCGACGCAGCTTCTCGAAGATAGGCATGACACCAAACTTGTCCAAGGGGAGATTGTTCTCCGGACTATTGGGCATATACTCCTTCCGTATGAAATCGGAGAGGATCACCATGCGCAGGCTATGTTGCAGGGAGGCATACTCCGTCTCCACGATCCAGGTGATACTGTCCATCTTCCCTTTCGAATACAGCAGTTTCTCCCCCACCCAACTCCGTAACGAGAGGTCGGGCAAACCATCCGCCAGCAGCCCCTTCACCTTCAGCCGGTCACGCAACGCACGCAGATGCGCGGGGTCACGAGGCCATTCGTTCTGATCCTCCTCGTTCAGATAGGAGGCCAACAGGATATCCGCTTGGTCGATGTTGAAAGGCGGCAAGATGGAAAGATCCACCTCCACCGGTTGGTTCTTCTTCTTTTTCTTCGAATCATCCTTCCTCCGCAAAAGGTTCTTTTTCATCACCTCCATGAGTTCATCGGGTAACGTCACCTCTTTCGCCTTCAGGAAGGAGAGCAATGCGCAGAAATGGACCATGTCCTTGCATATCGCTTCCCAATTCGCCTTGGTGGCCGCCACATACGGATGGGCCAGCATCTCCTTCAGCACCAACGGGTCGTCCATCATCTCGTCATAGGCATGGGCGGCCTTCTCACGATGGGAGGCGATGGTCTGCAACTCATCCTCCATAGGCATGGAGAGCAGGAGCAAATCCTGATGGGGGCACAACTCCCTCTCCCGCACCAGTTCCGGCACGGAGATCTCCATGTCGATCTCACCATTCAAGGCAATATAACGACGCCACTCGGACGGAGTGACATCAAACGGAGGCGTGGCCGTCAACGCGACGGTCTTCACCTTCAGTGCGGACTTCAACGACAACAGGGTCCTCGCCCACTCCTTCTTGAGGTGGTGGGCCTCGTCCAAGACGATCGTGCCCACATGGCTGAGTCGCTCCGCTAGTTCAGTGACTGAAACCGGCACGTCGACACAGAAGTCCTCCTCCGTAAGTGTTTCGTCCTCAGAACCATAGGCATAGAGTTCCTTGCTTTTTTCACCACCCGTCACCACGGCATACAAAGCCTGGTACGTGACCACGGTAAGGAAGCCCGGATGGCGGAGGTCCACGGAGATCCAGTCAGGCCTCCCGGTGTTCTGCAGGAAGAGTTCGCAGAAGCGTTGCACCCATTGGTCGCGTACAACGATCGTAGGAGCGAACACTACGGTCGGACGGTTCAGGCGGAGCGCCACCTCCAAGCCCAGGACGGTCTTGCCCGATCCGGGAGGCGCCACGATGTGCAGACAATCGTCCAAGAGATAATTGCCCAGTCCGTCCAGCACCCTTTGCTGATAACTTCTCCATTGTCCACGGAACATGACATCCTGGGGGAAATGGGACATTGACATCCCTTTCCCATCCCAGTGCTCCAACATATTTTGTTTGGTCAATTCATACTTTTCCATGGCAATAATAAATAAAAAGACCGACAAACGTTACCCGCAGCCGCATTCTGAAGGATACCCATCATTCATCCGTCTCAGCATGAGTGGTTTCACTACTGATTTCGACATACTTTTTTAATGTTAATCCGTTTTCAAGGGAAGAACTCTGACATCGATAAACAGCCAAGGTTTCCTCATTATAATCATGGGTTTTGATGATGAAATTAGGACAGCCCTCGGAGTAATTCAATGTGTCGACCAAAAGGACATCCGCAAGCAAAGGTTCAGCGGAATGTTCATATTCACTCCATACCAAAAAATCACTATACAGTTGGTTTTTATCCTTCAAATCAAGAACGACGAGTCTATATACGAAGAAAGACTCCGACTTACGCGCATCGAATAACAAAGGGTCGCCATTTTCCTTGAAAAACCACATAAACGATGGTTCACCATAAGGGGCGTATACAACTTTTTCATCGACATAATCAAGATCATTATAATGAGCAATGATACACGAGCTGTCTTTCAGCACAAACTTATTGTCGCAGACCTTATATCTCACATATCCATAAGCCCATTCGGAATCGAATCCATATCGGCACAAGAGGAGATACTCATCGTGATGTTTTTCCAGCATCACAGCGCTATCATCCTTGAATTCGTCACTTGGATTATTTTCCAATCGAGCGATTAACGCGGCGAATATACTATCCGCTATCCTATGCTGTTCGGATGAGACACAACAATAACAGTCAGGACCGTAATTCGGCTCGTTATAATCAGAATCATTTTCTAAGGAATCAGGCAGAGAAGTCTGAGCATCATATTCCCCATCGGGTTGGGTGTCAACGACCTTCTCACTTTCACCCAAACGTCCGGTAGCATATAAAACAAGAAAGGCCAGTATTGAAAGGGACAATAACGCCCCAACTATTTTCATCACTGTCTTCCCCATAAAAACATAATTCTTTGATGGATCAGGATTCGATCCGTTTCACGGTAGCGCAAGGCTACCCCACTTTTTTCTTCCAGAACCTATCCGTAATGTTTTGGAGCTTGCAACCCTCCACCACCTTATAGAGCCGTTGGTTGGTCGTAGGAGACTTCAGCGGGCCAAACTCCGCCATGTAGCGGCCGACCTTCACATAATCGAAGTCAGCCAAAGGGAATTGGTCCGGCAACTTGTTCTTGCCGGAATACCAACCCACCTTAAGTTTTTTCTGCGAGTTTTTCTTCAAATAATTTGCCAGATGCGCTACTCCGACGGGGTCCGCATCGCCCCCCATGAAGCAGACACAAGTGATGTTCCTTCCATACACGCCGAGCAGACCATGCAATTCATCCTCCGTCAGGTCCTTCCCGATGTTGCGCATCAGCTGCGGGCTATGGCAGCCCACGCAATGGTTCGGGCAGTTGGAGAGGTTGATGGCGAGCGTCACCTCGTCGGGTATCTCCTGGAACACCACATCGTAATCGACGTACTTCAGCATATCCCCAAAGAAAAATTAGTATTTAGCATAGAAACGGCGTGCGGCCTCTTCCTGACGAGGCTCGGAGAAGTTGCTGACACGCTTCATGTAACCGATCACACGCGTCAGGTAATCCACATTCTTGCTATGGCAAGCCGGGCACTCCTTCAGATATCTCTTGTCGATGTTTCCGCAATCGTTGCAAATGGTGTTCGGGATGTTGAACGTGAAGTAGTTGCAACCCTCATCCGCAGCCACACGCAATAACTGCCTGTACTGTTGCTTGGAGAGATGCTCCTCGAGGTTCATGTGCAATGCGGAACCTCCCGTCAGGTGCTCGATGTACTTCTTTCCGTGGAGCTTGAACTTATCCACCACGTTCAACGAAGTGTCCTCCACCACGTAGAAGTAGCTGTTGTAGCAGTCACGAGGCACGATGTAACCATCCTCGCGGTCCCACTTGGCATGCTTCACACCCACGTTCTCCGCAGGGATCATTTCGCAGTTGAACATCACCTCCTTGGTTCTGTACTTCTTGTTGTATTGCTCCACCAAACCCAGTACGTTCTGCACGAACTTCACATAGTCCGGATTATCCTTGATCTCGATACCGAGGAACTCCGCGGCCTCCACCAAACCGTTCACACCGATGGTGAGGTATTGACGGGACATGTTGATGTAACCTGCGTCGAACAACGGGAGCAAACCACGTTTCTGGAAGTCCTTCAAGTTCTCGTTGTAGGCGAGCTGCACCTTATGCACGAGGTCGACCACCTCCTCCAAGTACGAGAGGTAAGGCATACCGTTCTTCACCGCATACTGGATGCAACGGTTCAGGTTGACCGTCAAGACGCTCTTCGAACCCGTGGAGACACCACCGGCACCCAACGTGTAGCTGAAGCCATTGTCCTGTATTTCGTTCCTCAAACGGCAACAGCTACTCAAAGAGTCCGCATTGTCGCTGATGTACGTGAAGAAGGAATGACCCTCGGCGTACATCTCGGCGGTGAAGTCACCCCACTCCTCGTCCTTCACCTCACCGTTCTCCGTGAGCAAAGCCATCGTCTCGACAGGGAAGGTCAAAGGAGTCTTCGTGCGCTCCTTGTTGAACCATTTCATGAAACGCTTCTGCAACCAGCTAAGCGACTCCCACTCCGGCTTGGAGCCATCCGGGAAGATGAAGTTCTCGAACAAACTGTTGAAATAGTATTTGTCATAATAGGAGATGTTCCAGAACACCGCTTGGAAGTTACGTGCTCCGGTCGGCTGGTTGATGGAGTAGACGATCTGCTCGAAGCAGTCCGTGATTACCTTGTCCAAAGAACGTTGACGGACGGAGAGGTCCACCACACGCTCAGGATCCTTGTAGTAATCCTTGCCATACTCTTTCCCAATGAAATAGTTCATGTACATCAGGAACTCAGGGGTGGCGCACGCACCGCTCAACATGCTGGATACCATGAAGACCATGTTCACGAACCCACCACAGAAGGACTTCAGGTTGGACGGTTGCTTGGAATTGCCGCCGATGGAGAGCGTACCACCGATGAGCCAAGGGTACATCGTGATACTTGCGCAGTAATTCGCCAAGCTCGTCTCGTCGTTTTTATAGATAAAGTGGGTGTTCAACAACTGCAGATATTTATCCGAGATCTCCTTCCCGTACATCTCCTTCAGACGGTCGGTCAGAAGACGGCGGTTCAAGCGGATGAAGTTGGACTTAGGCAACTCACCGATCAGCGTGGCGATGTTCTTGTTCTCCACGTTAGCGTTCGCATCGTATTTGCTACCCGTAGCCGAGTTCGTGGCGTTACAGTAGTCGATGAGGAACTTCAGCTTGTTGCGTACCTCACGATCCTCCAAGTGCTGCTGGCGATAGAGGATGTATGACTTCGCCACCATGTAGTATTTCTCCGACATCAGAGCCACCTCTACCTGGTTCTGGATCTCCTCCACACTCATTCCGTTGTGGATGCTTACCCTGCTGAGAATCTGGGTCAAGATCTCCTGCGTGGCAAAACTACCTACTGAAAGGAACGCGCGTGATATGGCGTTCTTTATCTTATCGATGGAAAAAGGTTCTACAGCGCCATCTCGCTTAACGATGAAAATATTACCGCTCATTATTTATTTTTTTATATTACATACACACGATTATGGTTTGTTATGGTTCCTCTATGACAACCTGGCAGAAGGCGAAGCGAAAAACATACCGTACATTAAACTGAACGACTTACATCATAATTCAATCACAAACGCTCCCATCTTTCCCGGCTCAAGTATATCACCAAAATCCTCCTAGGCTGGTCCTACGATCCGACCCATGCATCCTCCGGTCTCTTCCCGACCGATAACCCGCTGTAAGGGGAAGGCCATACGGCCACGGACAATTCAGGTTTTTTATGTCCGCCCAAGTCCAAATCACTCACCTAAAAAGAACAGTCCAACTCCCTTGTCTGCACACACAAATATATATAATAATACATCATCTCGTCCAGATTGGAGCATAAAAAGTTATTAACACGTCTACACATCCGATTCCCGCTAAGGTTCACCATTTCGGACAACTTTACAATACATGTTATACGCAAAGTTATCCGCATATTGAAATATGTCAATTTTTAAATATCTAATAACCAATCCATTAAATGTTTTTAGGCAAAATACAAAGCGTAAAAAGTTTCCCAAAACGAAAACCAACCGGACACACGCGCATTCACAAAACAGACAGTTTTTGGACAAAAAAAGGGTGCGGAAATGATTCCGCACCCTAATCTTTCATCGGGAAGACAAGGCCTATCACCAAGCGTATTTCAGCATGGCGCAGAGCCTATTGTTGAACACGTCGCGGGTAGCTTCCACATCCGCCCAAGAGTTGACCTCGTCACCATATCCGACATTCGTGAGCTCATATTCCAAACCGAATGTCACACCACTAATCGTATAGGAAATGGCAGGGCAGATACGCCACATGTAGTCGATGTTCTTCACAGAGTTGCGGGCGAAGATCTGATTGCCCTCGGCCAACTCGTCCTTCGAGCCCAGATTCTTGGAGAATCCGCCGAAGAGATTAGCCTTCAACTTGCTGCCGTAGCACAAATCCACCCAACCAGTGAGAGAGCGTATAGGCGTGTACTCCTGGTTGTATTCGTCATCGATATCGGAAACACCGAAACCGTTGTACATGCTCAAATGAGAGGTGTTCTCAGCCAGAAGCCCCTTGGCCTTCAAGGAGAACTTATTCTTCGAATAGTTCAAATACAACATCGGAGAGAAAGTCGTCAATCGTTCGTCCACTCTAACCTTCTTCTCTTTAGTCTCTAACTTCAGTTGGTCATTCTCGATGACAGGATTGCCAAACTCATCCCTCACAGCCACTTCATACTTAACCGTGGCGGTCGTACGAGGAACAACGGAAAGGATATCCAAGCCATAACCGATCTTGAATCCATTGATGGAATAGTCGAAGCCCAAGAACATCTCAGGGATCTTGTTGAACTTAGGATCATATCCGGTAGGACCTGTGGTCTTGTACTGGAACTGCCACAAAGCCGCATACGTGAAGTTCACGTTCGCCAACTTGAAGTCATAACGCAACTGAGGAGAACGGCTGAACGGCTGGAACGGAGAACCGGACGCCAAGGCCAACACCTCAGGGAGGTCACCCGTCATAGGATGCCATGCCTGACCCATCAACAAGGAGTGCTTCTTATTTCTCCACTGCATCTTATAGTAAGCCTGACGGAGACGGATCATGAAGTTATTACCCGTAAAACCACAGAAATCGGCCTCGATCTTAGCGGTAACATCAGCATTCAACGCACGTACGCCCGACATGTTCAAACCAAGACGGGTGGTGATGGCGAGGAAGTTCGACTCCGACTCACCATTCAAGTCATACGAGGAATCAGTCGGATCGTACAACTCATCCTTCGGGATCTGCACGAAGAGACCCGAATTGGTATTGAAGGTCTGACGAGAGTCATAATACAGATAGTCACGCACGAATCCATAAGGCTTCAACGCAACCTTACCACCATTCTTAGGCTGACCGGAGAGCTCACTCTCCGAAACTACTTGAGCGACAATCGTATCTTGCGCGAACATCGCGTTCACTGACAAGAGCATGGCCGCCACGACGAATAAACGTTTCATTTTTTTTGATTAATTAAGAAAAAGACTACGAGTCATGGCGGGAAAGCGCCATAACTCGCAGTATGATTTACTATTTATTTTCAAGAAAAGACATCCGTTATTTCAACAATGTACCGAAGTTGAACAACACGAAATAACCTATGACAAGGCTGATGATTCCGACCACGATACCCACCAATGCCATCTCGCTCTGCTTGATGAATCCCTTCGAGTAAGCGATCGCGTTCGGAGGAGTGGAGATAGGCAAAGACATGGCGAACGAAGCGGAGAGCGCAAGACCCACGATCAACGTGGTCGCGCCACCATAAGGAGCCAACTTCTCTGCCATGGCAGGATCTTGTGCCAAAGCACAGAAGATAGGGATCAACAAAGCTGCCGTAGCCGAGTTGGACATGAAGGTCGACATCACCAAGCAGAGAATACCCGAACCAATGATCAAGGCCAGGATCGACCAAGTATCGAACGGAATAGAACCCACAATATGCTTAGACATCGTCATGCCATCAGGACCGATCTTGCCTTCCAAGCCAACGCCCAAAGCGAAACCTCCGGCCACCAGCCAAAGCACGTCCCAATCGATCTTCGCCAAATCTTTCTTCTCAAACACGCCCGTGATACAGAATACTGCGAAAGGAATCAGCGCCACGACATTCGCGTTCACACCGAGCAATTCCTTACCGAACACCCACAACAGGATGGTCACCGCGAAAGTGACATAAACGATGATCGCCTTAGGGCTCTTGTCCACTTCACCTTCCAACTTCACCTCGATGCTCTCCTGCTTTACAGGGAACAACCTGCAAAGAAGCATCCAAGCGCAGAAAAGGATCAATGCGGCAACAGGAACCATCACCAGCATCCATGTACCGAAACTGATATTCACACCGATCTTCTCCAACCAACCCACAGCCACAACGTTCGGAGGAGTACCGATAGGGGAACCGATTCCACCGATATTAGCAGCCACCGGGATAGCCAGCGCCAAACCGACGCGGCCCTTCTTGTCAGTGTCCGGCATCGTGGCCAACACAGGCGTCAGGATGGCGATCATCATGGCAGCCGTAGCCGTATTACTCATGAACATGGAAAGAAGCGCGGTAACGAGCAAGAAACCAAGCATGACGAACTTCGGCTTCGTACCGAAAGGCTTCAGGATGGACCTTGCCAACGTAGCATCCAATTTATATTTAGTCGCGGCGATCGCCAAGACGAAACCGCCCATGAAAAGCATCACCGTAGGATCCGCGAAAGCTGCCATGATCGACTTGGCAGACAAAGTAGGGAGCAATTCGCCCCCGTACAGGACACCCTTCTCCATGGCCTTCTTCACAGCCTCTTTCAGAAGGACGTCATTGTCAGCCGACACACCGAAGAGGCCAGCCAGTCTATGCAAATTATCCAAATCCTCTATATCACCGTAACTATCATGGAAAAAGCCCAACATACTATTGGAAGTGGCCAACAGCATCAACACCATCACCACGACGGAAGTACCCCAAATAGGAATAGGTTCCATAATCCACATCACAGCCGCCAAGACAAAAATAGCAATAACTCTCTGCTCCACGACGGTCAAACCTTCCACGCCAAACGCACTGGTCGGAAGCAACCACACCAACAACGTCAAGATTATCGACGCGGCAAATCCAATGATTTTTTTCGTTTCCATAAATATTTTAGACAAAAATTAATTTCGTACCAATAAATCAATAATCAGGGGAATTCATCACCCTTCCCCAAATGACCTGCAAATGTATATAAATTCATTTTACGTGGAACTTGAAAAAACGTTTTTTTTTGAACAAATCTAAAAAACTATGTTATACAGACTATAATCTGAAATATTTAACATAAAAACAAACATTTTGCACCCATATAAGCATATTTTTATTGAATCAATCAGAAAAAAAACATAACTTTGCGGTGATTTAAATTTTAGTGTAACCAACCATTGAGAGGTGTCGCATGAGGTGGACACCTATTAAATAAAAGGGACTTTATTTAATCAACCAATTAGAATAGGGCGAAAACGGGTTGACCCGACATAGCCCAAAATGTTTGTGAAGATATGATAACAAAAATTCTAGTGGCCAACAGAGGTGAAATCGCCATGAGGGTAATGCGCTCCTGCAAGGAGATGTCCATCAAGACCGTGGCGGTCTACTCGGAAGCCGACAGAACATCGAGACACGTCTTTTTCGCGGATGAAGCCGTATGCATCGGTCCAGCGCCGTCAACGGAGAGTTATTTGAACGTGGACAAAATAATCGAGGCTGCGAAAAAAACCAAAGCGGATGCCATCCACCCAGGATACGGATTCCTCTCCGAGAACGCGAATTTCGCGAAACGTTGCAAAGAGGAGGGAATCATCTTCATCGGAGCCCCATTCGAAGCAATCGAATCGATGGGTGACAAAATCTCCGCAAGAAGAATCATGAAGGCGGCGGGTGTACCTATCGTACCCGGCAACGAGGAGTCTTTGGACACCTACGAGGACGCCTTGAAAGCTGCGAAAGAGATCGGATTGCCTGTCATGATCAAGGCAACCGCAGGCGGCGGAGGTAAAGGAATACGCATCGTCCGCACCTTGGACGAGCTCGAGAACGCATACAACAGCGCCATATCGGAAGCCAAAGCGTCATTCGCGAACGGCATCGTATATATGGAGAAACTCATCGAACATCCACACCACATCGAATTCCAGGTGTTGGCGGACCAGCACGGAAACGTGGTGCATCTCTTCGAACGTGAGTGCTCTATCCAACGAAAGAACCAAAAAGTCATCGAGGAGACTCCTTCCCCAATCATGACGGACGAAGTGAGGAAAAAGATGGGTGAGATCGCCGTCAAGGCCGCCAAGGCGGTGAACTACGAGGGTGCGGGAACCATCGAATTCATGGTGGACGACAAGCTCAACTACTACTTCCTCGAGATGAACACCCGCCTACAGGTGGAGCACCCTATCACGGAGGAAGTGTTAGGCGTGGACCTGGTGAAGGAGCAGATCAACGTGGCGAACGGCAAGCCTCTCCGCTTCAAACAAGAGGATTTGTCGCAACGCGGGCACGCCATCGAGTGCCGTATCTGCGCGGAGGACGCGGAGAACAACTTCACTCCTACCCCAGGCATCATCAAACTGATCACGGAACCTCAAGGTATCGGCGTACGCGTGGACAGCTTCTGCTACGAGGGATATGAGATCCCGATGCACTACGACGCCATGATCAGCAAGCTGGTCGTATGGGCCGCCAACAGAACCTACGCCATCGAGCGCATGCGCCGCGTGCTCTACGAATACAAGATCACAGGTGTGAAGACAAACATCAGCTACTTGAGGAAGATCCTCGAAGTGCCTGATTTCGTGAAAGGACACTACACCACAGCTTTCCTCGAAGAGAACAAACAACGCATGGAGAACGTCTCTCTGGACAACATGGACGGAGACGACGAGGAGATCCATACCGACGAGGACATCGCAGCCATCGCAGCCTACTTCGACTACATGGTGAACCAAGACAGGCCTAGCACCTCGACCACGTCGGACAACAGGCAGATCAGCCGATGGAAAGAATTCGGCAGACGCAACAACATGCGTAACTACGATTAACTTTCCTAAAACCATTTACAGACTAAATTTCACAATATGAAAATAAAGATCGGAAACAAAACAAAAGAGATTTCTCTCTTGAGCCAAGACGAGAACAAGGTGGACATCTCTGTTGACGATAAAATTTATCACTTGGACATTGTGATGGCGGAAAACGGCCTCTGCTCCATCATCGCTGAGAACGGCAGGTCATACAATGCGGAACTGAAGCCGTCGGAAAACGGCAGGGAGTATACCGTCAGCGTAGCGTTCAAGGCCTTCAATGTCGAGATTTTGAACAACTACCAACACTTCTCGAAGAAGAACAACGCCAACTTCAAACAGGACAGGGTATTCACCCCAATGCCTGGCAAAGTGGTCAAGATCCTCGTGAAAGAGGGCGACAAAGTGAAGGCAGGAACACCGGTCATCATCGTCGAAGCGATGAAGATGCAAAGTGAATACAAAGTAGTCAACGACTGCGTGATCAGGAAGATAAACGTGCAGGAAGGCGAGAACATCGCCGGCAACCAGACGCTCATCGAGCTAAGACCGTTGGCAACTGAACCGAACAATTAATCCAAAAAAGAAAGATTGAAAGATATGGAATCGGCCATCAAAAAATTCATTGAACTTGATAGGAAAGCGGAAGCGGGAGATGCCGCACGCATAGAAAAGCAACATAAAGCGGGCAAAAACACCGCACGCGAGCGCATAGCGATGCTCCTCGACAAAGGAACATTCGTGGAGATGGACAAGTTCGTGACGCACCAATGCCACAACTTCGGATTGGAGAACAAACAAATGCCGGGCGACGGCGTCATCATCGGATACGGAAAGATCGACGGACGTCTGGTCTACATCTACGCATATGACTTCACCGTATTGGGTGGTTCACTGAGCCGCACCAACGCGAACAAAATCGTCAAAATACAGAAACTGGCCCTGAAGATGGGTGCGCCTATCATCGCGCTGAACGACTCGGGAGGCGCCAGGATCCAAGAGGGTGTATCCAGCCTCGCAGGCTATGGCGACATCTTCTACCAGAACACCATCTCATCGGGCGTCATCCCGCAGATATCTGTCATCCTCGGCCCTTGCGCCGGCGGCGCATGTTACTCCCCTGCCCTGACTGACTTCATCTTCATGGTGAAGGAACATAGCCATATGTTCGTCACGGGTCCGGAGGTCGTGAAGACCGTCACCCACGAATCAGTGGACAAAGAGGAACTGGGCGGTGCCAGCACACACGCCTCCAAGAGCGGTGTATGCCACTTCATGGGAGAGACGGAGGAGGAGACCCTCATGATGGTACGCGAGCTTCTAGGCTACCTGCCATCCAACAACATGGACGATGTGCCGAGGGCGGGCATCAACTCCATGGTCAACCCGAACGGAATCGACTTGGACACCTTCATCCCTGAAGACCCAAGCAAGCCATATAGCATGAAACAACTCATCGAGGCTGTCGTGGACGGAGGATACTTCTTCGAGATCATGGAGAACTTCGCACCGAACATCCTCATCGGGTTCGCCCACATCGAGGGTAAGGTCATCGGTATCGTAGCCAATGAACCTGCCTACAACGCAGGTGTGCTCGACATCGACACGGCAGACAAGTCCGCACGTTTCATCCGTTTCTGCGACTGCTTCAGCATTCCTATCGTATCCTTCGTGGACGTGCCAGGATTCTTGCCTGGCTGCACGCAAGAGCATGGTGGAATCATCCGCCACGGCGCGAAGATCGTCTACGCATACGTGGAGGCGACAGTTCCGAAGATCACGGTCATCACGCGTAAAGCCTACGGAGGTGCCTACATCGTCATGTCCAGCAAGCACACAGGCGCTGACGTCAACTTCGCATACCCTAACGCGGAAATCGCAGTGATGGGACAAGAGGGCGCAGTGAACATCCTCTACAAGGATACCACAGAGGAAGAGAGAGCCAAGGCGCGCAAGGAGTACGAGGAGAAATTCTCCAACCCTTACAGAGCAGCCGAGTTGGGCTATGTGGACGAAATCATCCTCCCTTCACAGACGAGGGAGAAGTTGATCCAGGCATTGGATATGACCCACACCAAGATACGGTCCAATCCTGCCAAGAAGCACGGGAACATACCTTTGTAAGGATTATCATACGAAAAGAGAAGAAGAGGAGGGTCATGGAAGGCTCCCCTCTTCTTTCGTTTTCCCCCACCCGCATCCAGACATCTACCTGATAGGGAGATCCCCCCTATCCAACACCTCATCCATCCACACGGGGATTAAACGGTTTTTCATATCATTTAACATTTCGGGCAACTAATTTCCATGTCAAGAAACCATAATTTATCAAAAAAAGAGTAATTTTGCGACTCGAAAGAAAAGGGAACTCTGCAACTTGGTAAGGAAGATTAGGTATGTATATGAAGCTTACGGAAGTATAAATTTAAAAGACAAATAATCAGGCAGACAGAAGGCAGATTCAATTTTTTTTCTTATATTAGGAAATTGGAACAAAAAAAAACGACATGAAAAGATTTTTTAGACTCACGGCATTAATTCTTCTCCCGTTGTGGTGTGTGCTAAACTGCACATACGCAGAGTCATTCAACACTATCATCACGGGACAAAACATCACCTTGACAGATCCAAATGACGAGACCAATTTACTCACCACAGGGGCAATAATCGATACGACAAAAACGTATCAGCTCAAATATGATTTGACCCTGGATGTCAATCAAATCAACATTGGCGAATACTACATATTGGGGTTGCCCAACATCATCATGGCGTTAGAAAATTCCGACCATAACGCAGTATACATCCTTGGAGAAAACAGCAAGATAGAGGTGGGTGATATAGACAACAATGTCAACACCTCAGAAGCCTCCATCGCAATCAATAGCATGCTGAATGACATCGACACGGTACACGTCATTCTGGACAACCTCAAACTCATCGCGCCGGAAGATTATTCAGGAGGCATACTCGCTCTCAATTTCCCATACGGGGAGAGCAGTTCCACCAGTTTCGACGTGAAATTGGTAGGCAAACCTCAATTGACGGGTGTCAGCGTCGAAAGCGTCTATCCAGTATACGATGGTTGGGCACACACCTTAAACGTCACCACCGAGGGCGATGCTTCCGGCTGCACATTGAGTTATGCGGAGGGCGACGGAGAGTTCAACTTAACAGAAATACCTTCATACACCAATGCCGGAGAATACTTAATCAGGGTGAAAGCCTCCCAAAAGGGATTTGCGGACACTATCATCGACGGTATAGTCCTCATCGGGAAAAGAGAAGCCACAGTCTCCGCCAACCCGGTCATAGCACACGAAGGACAAGCCCCTATAGAACTCACATACAACACGACAGGCGAAGTGCCAGGTGAGTCATTGAATGGCATCACCATCAGTCGCACACCGGGAGACACCGCTGGCGTATACGACATCAACATAGAAATAGTAGGGGAAAATCCTAACCCGAACTACGATGTGACCACCATAAACGCGACCTACACCATCACTGCGCACCAGTTCGACACGACATACGTCACAACAGCTGAGCCAACCTGCACAGCGAATGGTTCACACGTGATGAAATACGACTGCCGGATATGCGACTACAGCATCACGTCCGACACGATCATCGACATCATGTTGCCTCACGTTTGGGGAAGGGACACGACCATGGTCCAAGAACCAGGATGTGTCGTGAAGGGTGCGGAAACAATCAAATGCCTACACTGCGAGACGACTAAAACCGATAGTGTCGACGCTTTAGGTCATAACTTCGCGGACACCTTCGCGGTCGACGTGGAACCTAAATGCACAGAGGAAGGAAGCAAATCCAAACATTGCACCCGCTGCGAGGAGAAGCGTGAAATCACCTCCATCCTTGCTATCGGACACGAATTCTCCACCGAATACACGGTTGACCTAGAACCGAACTGCACACAGATAGGATACAAATCAAGACACTGCGTGCATGAGGGTTGCCTCGTCAGCATAGACACGGTGGAAATCGAGGCGAATGGCGGACATGTCTGGGAAATAGACTCCGTCATTGTAGAAGCGACCTGCACAACCGATGGAGTCGTAAACCGCAGATGTACCAAGTGCGGAAAGGTGGCAGAAAATGCAACCGTGAAAATGTTAGGACACAACTTCGAGGAGGAATTCACAATCGACATCCCCGCGACATGCAAAACCGACGGCGAACGCTCCAAACATTGCACCCGCTGTGACGCAAGGGAAGAGATCGAGACAATCGAAGCATTAGGACATACTTGGGGTGAAGGAGTGATCACCTTGGAACCGACCTGTACAAAGACCGGTCTGACGAACTATACATGCGTCAGAGGCGACACGACAAGAACCGACACGACCGCAGCATTAGGACATGACTTCTCCGAAGACTTCAGCGTCGACACTCCAGCCACTTGCACGGAAAACGGTGAGAAATCACGTCACTGCCAACGCACCGGCTGCACGGAACGGACAGACATCTCCGTCATCGAATCCGCAGGACATAACTGGAGCGACACCACCCTGACCATCCAACCGAAGTGCACCACAAAGGGTGAAAAGACCATCACCTGCAGCGTGTGCCTCACCACGAAGAAAGAGGAGGTGGACTCCCTGGGCCACTTGTTCAGCAGCGAATTCACCATCGACGTGGAGCCGAAGTGCGAGACGAAGGGCTCAAAATCCAAGCACTGCGTACACGACAGTTGCACAGCCATCAACGAAGTGACAGAAATCGCTCCTACAGGACATCAGATGGAACTGGACAGCATACAAATAGAGCCATCCTGCACGAAAGCGGGACAAGCCAAATACAGATGCGCGATGTGTGGCTTAATAGAGACGAGAGTGATCGAAGCCCTCGGACATGAATTCGCTGACACATTCACCGTGGATAGGATACCGACCTGTATGGAAGAAGGATTGAAATCCAAGCACTGCAGCAGATGTGTGGAGAAGATCGAGATCACCACAATTCCTAAAGGCACGCACATCCTGAAAGCGTATGAAGTGGTGAAAGCAGCCACCTGCACGGAGAACGGATTGACAAAATTCAAATGCGAAGTGTGCGGCACCTCCATCGACAGCACAATCAACAAGTTGGGCCACGATTGGCAGAACGACTACACCATCGATATCGCACCGACCTGCACCATGGGAGGAAGCAAATCAAAACACTGCTCCCGTTGCGATGCCATGACCGGAAAGACCGTCATTCCAAGCCCAGGACACCTGGAAAGCTCGGTAAGATGGGAGAACGTCACGGAAGCGACTTGCACAGAAGACGGATCACACGACGAGAACATCTATTGCGACAGATGCGGCATCCTACTTAGATCAAACCACAAAATCGACTTCGCGAAAGGACATGACTACGAAGGCACGGAAGAGTACTTCGTACAACCGACCTGCACAGAACCAGGAATCGTCCTCTACACCTGCAAGATATGCAAGAACATCGCGAAGGATACAGTAAAGGCCATGGGTCACCTCTTCGCAGAGGAGTATACGGTTGACGTTCCGGCCACCTGCCTCGAACTGGGAAGCGAATCAAGACACTGCACACGCACGGGATGCGACGCCAAGTTCGACAAGCGGGAAATCTCCCCATTGGGTCACCAATGGACCGAAAGCGACACGATCGAAGCGCCTACCTGCACCAAGGGAGGCCACATCACCAAGGTCTGCGATCGCTGCCAAGCCAAAGAGGACAAGGAAATCGAAGCATTGGGACACGCCTTCGCGGACACCTTCACCGTGGATGTGGAGCCTACCTGCCAAGCCGGCGGACAGAAATCCAGACACTGCATCCGTTGCGAAGAACGGAAAGACACCGTGATGATGCCAGCGACAGACCACCAACCCGGAGAGCCTATCAAGGAGGACTACAAACCAGCCAACTGCCTTGAGCCTGGCACCTACACGGAGGTTATCAAATGTAAGTTCTGTGGCATAGAACTCAGCCGCACCACCGGCGTCGCGGAACCTGCCACAGGTCACCAATGGGACGATGGAACGGATGTGGTGGCACCAACCTGCACGGAAGGTGGAATCAAGACATTCACTTGCACCGTCTGCGGAGCTGTCGACACGAAAAGCGTAAGCGCATTAGGACATACCTACGCAGACACATACACCATAGACAAACCTGTCACCTGTCTCACCGACGGACTCCAATCCAAGCATTGCATCCGTTGCGACATACACGGATATGAAGACACGATACGCGCGACAGGACACTTGGCATCGGCTAAAGTCGTAGAGAACGACACGGCGGCGACATGCACGAAAGCGGGCTCCCGCGACACGGTCGTATACTGCGCTGTCTGCAAGACAGAACTCAGCAGAGAACACATCGTCATCGACGCACTGGGTCACCAATGGAACCCTGAGATCAACACGGTGGAGCCAACCTGCATCGGAAAGGGTATCATCAGCCACGTCTGCAGGGTATGTCATGTCACGGAGACCAGAGAAATCAGCGCATTGGGACACCAATACGCAGACACATTCACTGTGGACATAAAAGCCACCTGCACCAGCGACGGAAACAAGTCGAGACACTGCATACGCTGCGATGTGAAGACTGACATCACCGTGATCAAAGCCCCAGGACACATCGGCGGAGAGCCTGTCAGAGAGCATGAACAACCAGCCACCTGCACACAGGGAGGCTCTTACGAAGATGCTATCTATTGCACAGTCTGCCAAGCGGAACTGAGCAGAAGCAAGAACACTATCGCCGCCAAAGGCCATAGCTGGAACACAGGCGACACCACATTGGCGGCAACCTGCACCGCTCAAGGTAAAATCACCTTCTCCTGCACCGCTTGCGATGCGAAGAACGAGGCGCCGATCGACACATTGGGGCACGACTTCGCGAAAACAGAGACTGTCGACGCCCCGGCAACCTGCACGACGGAAGGCATCAACACCAAACATTGCTCACGTTGCGATGCGAAGAAAGACACGGTCAGAACGCCTGCCCTCGGACATGACTTCGACAAGGGTGCCATCACCAAAGAGCCGACCGAGACTGAGGAGGGTGTAAAGACCTTCACTTGCACACGATGCGACACTAAGAATAACATCGCACTCAAGAAACTGGTTAGCCTCGAAGCTCTGGCAAACGGACAATTCTTCTCGGTGAACGCGGAAGGATATTGCCAAGGAGACAACGGAAAGATCGGCTATACAATCAAGGATGGAGTAGCCACTGACTTCATGCTCACCTTCTCCGACTCCGCCAAAGCACAAGGCTTCTCGGACAAAGATTGGACCACAGTACCTGGCGACAATCAAATCGACGTGCAGATTCCAAACGCATGCGTCGAAGGCAAATATGCGGCTGACGTAGTGTTCAGGAACGAAGACTCCGCCCTGTCCAGACCAGTCAGAGTTTACATCAACGTCAACCTCAGCCAGGACTACACCATCGCGATCTATAGGGATGTGGTCAGTGTCATCAAGGACGACACGAAAAAGTTCGAGACCTTCCAATGGTACCACAACGGCGAAAAGGTTGTAGGAGCAACATTGCCGTACTACCAGGAAGATGGCGGACTCTCCGGCACCTACTACGTGATCATCAACGAAGGGACCGACAAAGAGCTACGGACCTGCACCAGAAACAACTGGTACAACCCGCTCAACAAGTACAAGGAAATCACTGTGATGCCAAACCCTATCCGCAACGAGGGCTCTGCAACCATCAAGTTGCATAACTTCACGAACACGGAGCATACTTTAACCGTGGGAAATGAGTTCGGCACACCTATCTACGGACCAACAACATTCGAAGGAGACGAATTGACTCTACCAGCCGATAAATTCGGATTGGTATCCGGTCTATTCATCATTACAATCGATGACGTGAAGGTTAAGGTATTAAAACAATAACAGCTAGTAAAAAAGTCAGCACATGAAAAGAGCGATAATAATACTTTGGATGATTCTAACGCCTGCCGTGGTCGTCACTGCCCAAGAGGCAAGTGCGGACTCCACAACCGTAGAAGAGACTGCCGTCGAGGAGACAATCGTCGAGGAGACCGCCCCTCAGTATTTCTTGAATCATCACCTGAATTTCAACCTGGGAGGAGGTTTGCACACCATGATAAGCGACCCTCTCTACGGACACTGGGAGAAAGGCTACGGAGGAATGTTCGAGGCTAGATACGAGTTCGTCCCGAAAGTGGTGGGTTTTGGCACTGGTCTGAAAATGACGCTGAGGAATTCGGCCACAACAAGCAATTGCAAGGAGGTCATAAAAGATTACAAATCAGAGAATGGGCAAAAAGCCCAATACACCTCCGAATTCAAGGATTGGCATGAAAAAGAGAGCATGATGGCCCTCGAGCTGCCTGTCCAATTGGTGATTTCGACAGGAGCCACCAAACCATGCAGCTTCCATGCCGCCGTCGGTGCTTCCCTCTCCCTTCCTTTCGCAGGCAAATACAAACCGGACGAGGGAAAATACACGAACGCCATCCTTTTCGAACAGACAGGAATCGTGATGGACAAATTGAAGGGTCATGATGATGTAGGCGAACACAAGGCCGAGGATGAGGAGAAAGGAAAGATTAAATATGGTTTGGGCGTGAATGCGATAGCAGACCTTGGCATACTTAAGAAACTGACCGACCAATGCGCTCTCTACATTGGTCTATATGGCAGCTACGGCTTACTCAACGCTTGCAAAGGGGAAGAAACTCCTATCTATGATGCGCAGGAGCACAAGTACGTCGGACTATACTCCAGCAACCAAGTCACCAAAATCACCCCGATCGAGGCTGGCTTGAAGGTGGGATTTTACATCTCATTCCACGATACGGAGAAGGAAATCAGCGAGGTCAACAAAGTTCTGGACGAACGCGTGAGAAGCGAAGCGGAAGCGGCAGCCGCCAAACGCGCAGCCAAGGCTGAGGAGAAAGGACGCAAGACTGAACCTGTCAATAAAAACCAGACCAAGCCACAGGAGAACAAGAGCTCCGAACCGACAACCGTCGATGAGGCCCTCAGGAAAGAAGCCATAGAAGCACTGAAGGCTATCAAGAGCGCAGCCAAGTACGCGAACGTCAACGCCGCTCCTCTCTTCCCGAAAGAGGCAGACCAATACTTCATCACCATACGCAAGTATCTGGATGCGAACCCTGAGGCGAAGATCATCATCACAGGTCATACCGACAATTCCAGCACACCGGCCAAGAATATCGTGAATGGCCAACACCGTGCGGAAGCGTTCAAGAACGCACTCGTGAGGAAGAACATTCCAAGGAACCGTATCGGTTGCGTAAGCAAGGGTGAAACAGAGCCTATCGCTTCCAACGACACTCCAGAAGGACGCGAACAGAACAGGCGTGTGGAATTGGACCTCGTGGACGGAGGCGCATCCCCGACAAACGACGCAACCATCGACGAAGAAGAAGAGGGCGAAGAGGAACTCAAAATCGGTGGGAAATAAACAAGATCCACCCTGATCATATAAGAAGGGAGACATCGTCGGATGCCTCCCTTCTTCATTTCTCCTCCCAAGCATTCAGAACTTCCACCCCTAAAACTAAACTCTTAACTCTTAACTCTTAATTCTTAACTCTTAATTCTTAACTCTTAATTCTTAACTCTTAACTCTTAATTCTCAACTCCCCTCAGCTCAATCACCGTGATCTCTTCATCCACACCGACACGTGCGGGGAAGGTACACCCTATTCCCACATTCACATACAATGACTGCGGCACATGATTTCCCATGACCGTGTACATGCCCGCATGTTCAGGGAACATACGGGAGGCAGGAGACCATCCGAAGATTTTTATCTGCGCATCGTGCGTATGACCGGAAAGCGTAAGAGGAATATCCGTTTGAGGCAACACCTCAGCCCTCCAATGGGTTGGATCATGGGTCAGAAGGACCTGGAAGCCCGTAGCGCCATACCTAGCCTTGGACAACACACCATACGCGACGGTGTGAAAACCCTGATCGGAGCAGGAATGGTTATCGACACCCAACACACACAAAGTATCATTTCCCCTCACAATCATTCTATTGTCATTGCGCAACAGTTGCCAACCAAGTTCGCCACGCATATAATCCGCCAGATCCTCAACCGCCCGCATCCGAGCGGCATTGTTCACGAAATCCCGACGATAAATCAGGAAATCATGGTTGCCCAACACCGCCATCACTCCATCCTTCGCCTTCATATTCTTCAACATAGCCGTGAAAGGTTCAGCCTCCTCCCTGCCTATCGTCACCAAATCACCCGTAAAGCAAATCAAATCAGGGTGTTGCGCATTCACACTATCCACAATACGCTCCAAGGCCTTCGGCCTATCGTTAAAAGTGGAGAGATGCAGGTCTGATATATGGACGATACGATAGCCGTCAAAGGCGGAAGGTACATCAGCATGGGAGAAATCCACCCTATTGACATCCAACCTGAAGCGGCCGAAGAAATAGCCGTAGGCCAGGAAGATCCACGACACCAAGACCAATCCGATGGCTGTCCATTTCCAAGGGGAATAGGAGACAGAGAAGTGGAAACACTTGCTAAGCAGCCACGTGACACCCCACAACAAATGAACGGAAAGCAACAGAACCAATGCCAAAAGGATTGGCGACAGCAAAACGAACTTCAAAGACATAATACCTGATGTTTAAGACAATTTCAGGTCGCAAAAATAATAAAAATATACGGGGGGCAATAACTGAACATTTCCCATACCCGGATGATCAATAGAATTAGCACCCGTTTTTCACCCAAGTATGTAGCGGATAGAAAATAAATATCTATATTTGTAATATCATAGTAAATTCAAAACAACATCAAATCATGAGCAGAAAAGCATTGTTAACCTGCGTATGTTTCCTGACCATAGTAGCTACAGCATTCGCAGAGAAAATCACCTTGAAACCCTCGTGGAAGGTAGGTGAGACAAAGAGCTACGCCTTGGAGCATTACACAGACACTGCGAAAACGAGCAGTTCAGACGTCGCTATTAATGTATTGGAAAAAACATCGTCGAAATACAAGATCTCCTGTACCTATACCAACGAGCAAGACTTCACAGGGATGGAAGAGATGGCGAAAGCAATGATCGGACAAGAGACGTACGAAAAAATAAAACGATTCATTCCGATCTACACCACCTCCCTCAACGGAAAGATCCTCTCTGTCGACAACTTCAACGAATACCGCAAAATCCTCGACACCCCACAAGACACAAGCAACAGTTTTTCGGGGAAATTAAACGGGCTTATGGCCTTATTGCTCAAAAGCATGACAGCGCCCAACGAAAAAAGTTTCATGGACATGAACATGCAGGAGATCCTCGCCATGCACAAATACTTCGGGAAAGAATATGACACTAAGATGGATAAAAGAGGGACCACGAACATCACCTTGTGCACAACAGTCCTGGAGAATGTGAAATCCTCCACCAAAGTGAGCAAGGAGAAAGGTAAGATAACATTCGTCACCACTGCGAAGCTTCCAGAAAAAGAGTGCCTCAACGCCATGACCGCATGGATGAAAAAATACACGACCGGAATCGCAAAAGAGATGGGCGTTTCGCCAGACGACCCTAAAATAAAGGAGAAAGTCGACATGGCGGTCAAAGAGTTCAAGGAGCAGAAAATAACGGCGGAGTCCAAAGAAACCGCAGTGTTCGACGCTAAGACAGGATGGATGATCTCCTACGAGAGCGTCCAGTCGTTGAGTTCAACGGAGGGCAACAAGTCCGAGACATTGATCGTCAAAGCGAAATAGACATTAACAGGGATAATTTCTGACCAGATTATCATAAACCCATAAAATATTACAAATAAACGATATACGATCTTATGAAAACACGTATCATCAGCATTGCATCGCTAGCACTCGCATTGCTATCCTGCAACAAGCCAGCAGAGCAAAAGGCACAGGAACCGAGTGAGGAGCCAAAATGTCAGTATGCGACACTTAATCTGCACAACGGTGTGAACATCAGTCACTGGCTATCCCAGTCCGGCGACAGAGGGGAAGTGAGGGCCAACAAAATCACGAAGAAGGACTTCGACTCCATCGCAGCCATGGGCTTCGATTTCGTACGTCTAGCAGTAGACGAGGAACAGCTCTATGACGAGGAGATGAACAGGGATTCAAGCACATTCGCCTTGATGCACAACGCCATCGGTTGGGCGTTAGAGGATAGCATGAATATCGTCGTGGACCTCCACATCGTGCGTTCCCACCACTTCAACAACGAGAACGGGCATCCAAATACGCTCTTCCAAGACCCTAAGGAGCAGGAGAAGATCGTCAACATCTGGAAAGACCTGCAGAAAGACCTGGCTCAATACCCTAACGACCGTCTGGCCTACGAGTTGATGAACGAGCCTGTCGCACCGACTTGCGAGGATTGGAACCTATTGGTGGAGAAAATGGTGAAGGGCATCCGTGAGACCGAAAAGGAGAGAACCATCATCTTCGGTTCGAACCGCTGGCAGATTCCTTCCACGTTCGACTCGCTCCGCGTGCCTGAAAACGACAAGTACATCATGTTGAGTTATCACTTCTACGAGCCTAGCTTGGTAACACACCATCAAGCTCCTTGGACCGACTACGCTTTCTATGCGGGAAAGGTCAACTACCCAGGCATCCAAGTGACGGACTCCCTCGCTTTGGATTCCCTCACGCAGGAGCAGAAGGACAAGATCGCCTCAATGAACGGAGAATACAACAAAGAGATCATGTACGAACAAATGAAGCTTGCCATCGACAAGGCTGATTCGCTCGGACTGCAACTCTACTGCGGAGAGTTCGGCGTATACCCATTCTATGTGGACAAAGAGGTTCGTCTGCGTTGGTACAGGGACATCTGCGACATCTTCCACACATACAACATCGCCAACTGCCACTGGTGCTACAAGGGAGATTTCCCTATCGTGAACGAGGATGGTTCAGCCAACGAACTGCCCGCCATCATCATCGGAAAGTAAACGGACAAGGCAGTGATTGCCACAAAAAATAGAGGGATGCCACTCCACAGTGACATCCCTCTGCTTTTTCAAAAACCAGAAGGAAACCTGTCATCCACCACAGAACGGATGAAACACCACCCTAGTCCTCGGAAGAGACGTTCCCCCGCTATACGTTAGAAAGGAAGCTGATCCGCCTCGTTCTCCTGAGACGCATTAGAAGAAGCGTCGAACGTAGGCACATTCGGCATACCGCCCGGCATGGCTGGTTGAGCCGGAGGAACTGGCTGCGAAGCCTGGGAACCGGCAGGAGTAACCCTCCAAGCACGGATATCATTGAACCAACGGCCTTGCCACTCGCGGCAATCAATGTCCACACTGACCGTGTAGAATTGCCCCTCCTGAATATTAAAATCATTAATCTTCTGCTCGCCCCAAACATTGAAACACATGCGACGAGGATATTGGGCGTTCGACGTATCATGCTCCATCACATACTCTTGGCTCATCCAAGTACCATTCCTGCCCTCTCCCGTTCTCTTAGGCAAAACAGCAATAATTCTACCAGTAAAATCCATTTTTATATCTCATTAAAATGAAAAGGGGAACATCCTCCCCCGAAAATTATTTTTCACAAAAATACAAAAACTTTACAGACGAAAAGAATTTTTGCGCACATAAAATAGGATGTCCGAATAGGTTATTTATCCGGAAAAATAATTACCTTTGTTAAAATAAAAAAAGCGCAGATATGAGAAAAATCAAACTTTTACCCGTCGCATTAGGAATCCTCGCCGCATTCTGTGGACAACCTTCCTGCACAGTCGAAGACTTGGACTTGGACAAGCTGGACACAGACAGCCTCTACATGCAGACCGCCCTGGACGTTCCCGTCGCGCAAGTGACCGCCACCATCAAGGATGTCGTCAAGCATGACAACAGCCAAGGGGTCATCATCACACCAGACACCACATTCCAGATCACCGACGAGGTAAGAAAACACGTCAAACTCCCCGTCGTGATCAAGAGAGGTTCATACATCGAAGAGAAGGATTCTTTCCCGGGACTGCACTTCGACAACAAGGTGGGAGAAGGTCATCCGATAGACAAGTTGGATCAATGCATCCTGAAGATCGAAGTGGAGAACGGCATGCCACTGAGCATATACTACAAAGTCAGTTTCTTCCACAAGGACACCATCAACAACACATTGGAAGAAATACCTGAACTGCGCAAGGAGCAGACCTTCACTGCAGGACCCGCATCCATCGACGAGGCAAGCCATACGGTCTCAGACAACAAGGTCACGAAACACCAGATATCCTACGACAAATCCTTCATGGAACCACTGCGATTGGTGGACCAAATCAACGTGGAATACAGATTCTCGATGGACGATTACGAGCAATCCATCCTAACGGACAAAAACACCATGAAGATGAAACTCGCTTGCTTCTTCAAGGGAGGAATCTTAGTTAACGAATACGATTTTTAAAACAATGTGCGCAATGAAAAAGACATTAACCCTTCTACTATTCGGTATGATTTGCTGCACATTGTCTGCACAAATCTCCAACACGCTCTACTTCGACAAGCAGAACTACCGTCAACACCACCTGAACCCTTCCTTCCAACCGAAAGGGAAGCTATATGTGGGAGTGCCTTTAGTCTCCACCGTGGCCGTTGGAGGCGGTAACACAGACATCACACTGACGGACATCTTCAAAAGCAAGAAGATAGACGGAGAACAAAAGACACTGCTCTTCTGCGACAAGAACGTCATGGCCGCAGACGAGTTCCTGGACGCCATCCACGGACGTGAGCAGCTGCACGCCTCCTACAGGATAGACCTGTTCGACGCCGGATACCGCATCAACGACAAGATGTTCGTCACCCTAACCGTCAGCAACAAGATGGAATCCGCCATATCCATACCCAAGGAGTTCTTCGAATTCTTCTTCGTCGGCATGGAGAACGGTGAGACGTTCGATCTGTGCGTCGACAAGATGGCCGTGTCAGGCTCCCTCTACACCGAGATAGCAGGAGGCTTCTCCTCGAAACTCGACGAAAACCTGGCATGGGGCGCCAAAGCGAAGTTCCTGATCGGACATGCGAACGTGAGCTCCAACCTCAGAAACCTGCACATGAGCGCGAGCGAAGATGAGTGGCAAGTATCAGGCAGTGGCAACCTGCGCATCACCACGCCAACCATGGAAATCACAACCACCGAGACGGACAGGGTCAGCGGACTCAAATCAAACGGAGGGAAAATCACCAAAGCGCAAGGTCACGGATTCGCCATCGATGCGGGCGTCAACTACCAAGTCACCCCCGAGGTGAAAATATCCGCCAGCATACTGGACCTCGGATTCCTCGCTTGGACAGGGAATGTGCAGGAACTCAATCCACGCGAATACTTCAGCTACAAAGGAATCGAATACGAGGTGAGCGAAGATAACGCCGCAGAAGGATGGTGGGGCCCCTACAAAAGGCGTTTCAAACGCATGTTGAAGAAAAACGAGCACCCGGAGAACTACACCACTTGGTTATCCGCCAAACTCCTCCTGGCGGGCGAGTATGCGTTCATGGACGATAAGTTCAGCGTCGGCGCTCTTTCCAAGACATACATCCTCCGCAAGGCGACAAGGGAAGAGCTCGTCCTCTCCGCCAACTTCCGCCCCATCGAACATTTCTCCGGAACGTTCACGTACACCCTCTTCAACGGATGGAACAACATCGGCATCGGTCTGAACGGCAACGCGGGCCCTATCAACCTGTACGCCGCCATCGACCACATACCGCTGAGATACGCATCCATGGACGGACATAAAGTGCCTTGCTATGTGCGCGACACGAAAGTCACGCTAGGCATGGGCGTCGTCATCGGATACAAGAAAAACAATAGATTCAACTTGTAGAAAACATCATTAACAACACTCTGAAACTTTTGAATAATTACAGAAGACAATGAAAATCAAAATCGTCATCATCACCATCCTCTGTGTGATTCTAGGACTAGGCGCATTCGTCTACTTCCGTTACTACTACGTTTTCGGCGAGGGCGTTAAAAGCGGTGAACTGAACTACGTGGTGAAGAAGGGTTATATCTTCAAAACCTATGAGGGTAAAATCATCCAAAACGGACTGAAAAGCGCACCTGCCAACGGCGGAACCATCCAGTCCAACGAATTCATATTCTCCATCGAGGACGAAAACGTGGCGATGAAGCTCATGGAAATGGGCGACCGCACCGTGGACCTCTACTACAAGGAGTACTTCCACACCCTGCCATGGAGAGGCAATAGCGTTTATGTGGTGGATAGCTTCATCGTCAAGACCAACGACCTCGCCAAAGTGAGTGAAATACGCCTGAACAAGGACGAATTGAACATGAAGGTGGGCGACAAGAAGAAACTCAACGCAGCCATTTACCCTGAGGAGTCGAGCGAGAGATTCAGCATTTCATGGAGCTCCGAAAACAACGCTGTGGCCACGGTCTCATCGGACGGCACCATCATTGCCATGGCTGAGGGCGAGACTGCCATCGTCGCCTCCGCAGGAAACATATCCGCCAAGTGCTACGTCACCGTCGACGAGGAGAGCGAGGAGTAATAACAAGTCAAATCATATATCAAGAAACAACATGAGCATACTGAACCGCAAAACGATAAAAAACGTAATCAAATTATCAGTCGCAGTATTGGCACCCATCGCCGCCGCTTATCTCCAGACCAAGCTAAAGCAAACCGCCGAGGATGGAAAAGAGAAGAGCCAGGAAACGGCCCCAGAAAACACCAAGGAGGCACAGGAATCTGAAAAGCCGATGGACGATCCATTCGCGAATGCGGAGATCAAGGTGAGCGACGAGGCAGGGAAAGCCATCAACATCATCGAAAAGACTGGATGTAAGATCGTCCGAATAGTCAACTGTGACAAGATCACAGAAGCTCAACTGACCAACTTATACCTGCGCATGACAGAGCAACCTAATCCGGGGTTCGTCCGTGTCATGGTGGAACTGGACAATATCATAATAGACAACCTACTGGAAGAATACGAAAACCATCTGTCTGACATGGACGACTTCATTCAAAGCAAGCTGAACACGCCTCTCGAGGATGCGGAGTCCATAATCGAGAACCGTTTCGAGGAGATAAAGGAAATCTACATTTCGGAGGGTGATATGGATTGGGACAACGATATAATCGCATGGGGAAAGAAATCGGATGAATGTGAAGCTTTAAAATCTCTCATATTAAACAAAAGCGACAACATCCTATGCTTCGTCGATGTACCTGTGCAATCAGTCTACGATGTATTCTGCTACCTGCCATTCGGAGGCGTTGAGAGCCCTGAGCCGTTGGAACACCGAAGCATCGCGAAATATTGGTTTGAAAAGTTCGGAGCGGTCCCTTGCTTCATGTCCGGCGACATTCTGCAATTCCATGTGAAACAACCTGTGGAAGATGAAGAAGAGGCGAAGGCCCTCGCACTCCAGCAGTTCGGATTTTGCTCAGACATCGTCACCCAAGGTTGCGAAACGGTGCAGAATCTTGCCAGCACACTAAAGGGCTCCAAATTCTGGTATTTCTGGTGGGACTAACCCATCAGGAGGCTAACAAAACGAAAGTCCAGCAGACTCCTTAAGATAACTCTTCGGGGTGACGACGCCAATCGTATCATCCCGGGAAAGGAAAGACGGGGAAGAGATCAATCACGACCGCTTCCCCGTCTTCTATTTTACCCCAAAGGACCTATCAAGAGAATAACAGTTCACGGTACTTCGGCATCGGCCAGAAGTCATCGTCGATCACCAATTCGAGGTCATCGATGTGGGAGCGGATCTCCTCCATCGTCGGGCGTACCACACTGTCGTACACCACCGCGGTCTCATGCTCGTTCTTCGCCGTGTTGGCGGTATGACGCTCCTCCGTCATACGCTTCACCAGCTTCTTGATGGCGGTGACATGGCTGGAAATCTCACGTATCAGGTCTTTCCTATCCTCCGAAAGAACATCGTACTCCTTCGCATCGAACAATTGCTTCAAGCCGCAGAGGTTTTCGATCAGACGGTTCTGGTAAGCTACCGCGGTAGGCACGATATGATTGATGGCGATGTCGCCCAAGATGCGGGATTCGATCTGCACCTTCTTCGAGAACTTCTCGTACTCCACCTCGACACGTCCCTTCAGTTCCACCTCATTGAAGACATTCTCACCGATCAGCACGTCAAGGGAAGATTTGTCCAAGTACTTGCTGATGGCCTCAGGGGCACTGGTGATGTTGGTGAGTCCACGTTTCTTGGCCTCCGCCTTCCACTCCTCGGAATAGCCGTCTCCCTCGAAACGCACCGGTTTGGACTCTATGATCAGTTTCTTCAGGACTTGGAAGATCGCCTCGTCCTTACCCTTCCCTGCGTTGATCAGGTCATCCACCTCCGCACGGAACTCGTTCAGTTGGTGGGCGACGGTCGCATCCAAGGCGATGATGGAGGCCGCACAGTTAGCGGACGAGCCGACAGCGCGGAACTCGAAACGGTTACCCGTGAAGGCGAACGGAGAGGTTCGGTTACGGTCGGTGGTATCCAGCATGATGTCCGGAATACGCGCGATACCCAACTTCAGGGCGGTCTTCTCCTCCGGCGTCATCTTGTTGTCACCCACTTGGGTGGCCAAGTCGTCCAACATCTTGGAGAGCGTACGTCCCAAGAAGACGGAGAGGATGGCAGGAGGTGCCTCGTTGGCGCCCAATCGGTAGGTGTTGCCAGCGCTCATGATGGAGGCGCGCAGCAGGTCCTGATGCTTGTAGACAGCCGTCATCACATTCACAAGGAAGGTGAGGAACAACATGTTCCCCTTAGGGTTCTTAGCAGGAGAGAGCAGGTTGATGCCCGTGTCCGTCGTCAAAGACCAGTTATTGTGCTTGCCGGAACCATTCACGCTTGCGAAAGGCTTCTCATGCAGCAAAACCTGGAAATGGTGCTTGCGGGCGATACGTTTCATCACGTCCATGATCAGCTGGTTGTGGTCGTTCGCCAGGTTCGCCTCCTCGTAGATCGGGGCGAACTCGAATTGGTTAGGAGCCACCTCGTTATGTCTGGTTTTCAAAGGAATGCCCAGCTTGTGCGCCTCCACCTCCACTTCGCGCATGAAGGAGGTGACACGCTCCGGGATGGAACCGAAATAGTGGTCGTCCAACTGCTGGTCCTTGGCAGAGGCATGTCCCATAAGGGTTCTACCCGTCATGCACAAGTCTGGACGCGCATTGTAAAGGGCCGAGTCCACCAAGAAATACTCCTGTTCCCAGCCCAAGTTCGTATTCACCTTCGTCACATTCTTATCGAAATATTGGCAGACCGCCACCGCAGCCTTATCGACCGCAGAAATAGCCTTCAGCAAAGGCGTCTTGTAATCCAGCGCCTCACCCGTGTAGGAGATGAAGATGGTCGGGATACAGAGCGTGGAGCCCACCACGAAAGCAGGCGAAGAGAGATCCCAAGCCGTATAGCCGCGCGCCTCGAAGGTGTTGCGGATACCTCCGTTAGGGAAGGAAGAGGCGTCAGGCTCCTGCTGGATCAACAACTTACCGGAGAAGCGTTCGATGATGTCACCGTTCTCGTCGAAATCGATGAACCCGTCATGCTTCTCGGCCGTACCGTCCGTCAAGGGCTGGAACCAGTGCGTGTAATGGGTAGCCCCACGTTCACTCGCCCACTTACGCATACCCGTCGCGATCTGGTCCGCCACGTTCCTGTCGAACAACACACCACGGTCTACCGCCGCAATAAAAGCATTAAATGCATCCTTGGAAAGATACTCGCGCATCTTCTCCTTCGTAAACACATTGATCGCGAAATAGTCAGACAGCTTGTCCGATGGTATATGCACCGGCAATGGTCGCCTGCTTTGCAACTCCTTCAATGCGTTGAATCTCATTATCGCCATACAAGATATTTTTTAATAAGACTATAAATTCACGAAACACCCCCTCGTCAGCATAGGAATGTTGCGCAAAATTACATAATTTTTAGATTGTACCCCTAAAAATTAGGGGGTATTTTTAGAAAAATACAAAATTATCGGGGCAAAGCGACAAAAAAGGGAGGTTGACAGGAAAAAACAATCAAAATACGGGCAGATGGGGCATCCGCAAAAAATCACGCTATGGTGGAAGGGCATGTGTATTATTTTAATATATTTGAGAGACAAACAAAGGTGAAGAGTGACATGAAAAATAGTGAGATAGAAAACAAAGTTATTCTTTTTAAAGTGAAGATGAAATGATAAAAATTGCGATTAATTTGTTTATAGAATCATGTGTGGAATCTTTGATGCTTTTTTTGATTTCATGTCAAGTTTCAGTTAAAGGAAATGATATTGAAATGTTTTTAACTGGATTTTTCGTTTTTATTCAATTTGTCATGGTAGGATTGTTCCTTCCCCTTTTGCATTTTATAGGTAAAACTCAGAGTAAACTAAGGCATATTTTGTCGATTATAACCAAGCTGTTGATTGTGGTTTTGTTATTTCCCTTTGGTGTCGCTTGTCAATTAGAAATTCTTCATTGGAGTACTCCGAGTTGGAAGAATTCAGCAATGAACATGGACGAATGGGATTTTATTAACCGTTATATTTTACAATTCCCTACTATTCTTTTTGCGATAATAATATATTTGGGTAAATATTGTTTTGTCTGTTCTTTGTTTGGCCGAGTAAATATGATTCAGCGTATTTATAAATTCATAAAAGATGTGAGGCGTGATTAATATGGCTAAATGGACTATGTTGTTTCCTCAAAAAAAGACATTTAGAAGGAAGATAGGTTTGAGACCTCTCTGACAACTGTGCCAATGTCTCTTGACCCTTCAATGCCTCGATGGCAACTTGAGCATTGAACTCTGCTGTGAAATTTCCTCTTTTACTTTCCATGCCTGCCAATCTAAGTTTTATTTTCTTATTTAGCAACTGGTTCTAAAAATAGGCAGTATTATACCGCCCTAATTTTTCTTCATCCGGCAAAATAATTCTATTTTTGAAGGTAAATCAATTCGAAAACATAATTACTATTTGTTGGAGACGGATATTACAATATCGGATTGGTATGGTTCTGATTTTGGGGATATTTGTAATCCTGGCATTAAACATTGGATGGCTTGTATGAATGCATTCTTTTGGTTGCAACAACATTATGGATGTTCTCCGTTTAAGACTCAAATAAAATATAAATGTTATGTTATACTAAAAAAGTAGAAGATGGTTTTTGTTGAGTTATACTTGAATTTGTGTCACTTGTCAGGCGTGTTTCTATTCGTCAATGCAATTCTTATTGCATTACTATCGAATGTTGATTTGCCTATGAGAAAAATAGTGTGTTTTTGTGTGACAACTTTTTTGCTGCTTTTCTTTTTAAAGGAAGAAACGTATATTGACATGCATTCTTTCTTTGGTAGGGATGTTGTCTTCTTTTCTTTTATGGGTTTCTTTTTCTCTTGGGTGTTGAGACAAATGAATGAGTATAAGAAATTATTCTATTGGTCTATGATTTTGTCTTTCCTTGTTTTAATTCCTAATTTCGTTTTCTTTGTTATTTTGTCCAAATGTGCCTTAGAGGTGATTTCAGTATATGTATTGTGCATATTGTTGAAGGAGAAATGTTCGAAAGAAGTTCAGGTGCCATTGCGGATAGTTGTTTCTTTCTTGTTATATGTTTTATCTCTTTTTTTTATAATAGTATCTTTCAATTATTTGTCACTTAATACGGTTTCTTCTTTTTGCCATAGATTTCAAGTGATTGAAAATATGCGAAATTCTAATATTTGCGCTGAGGATTTGTATTTGTTCCGTTTCGTTGAAATGAATGATAGTAAAGAGAAATTGTCCGCTTTTTTGGAGAAGTGTCGCAATTGTGAGAATGGAAATTTATATTTTTTTGATGGAAACTATGATTTTCATCACGATGAGTTTTTCTTGGATGAGTGGGATTGTCAGGTCTCTTGTTCTTCCAGGGCTTCCTATGTATTAGTGAAAAGAAAAGAAGGAAAATATGATGGACAATTTGAATATGAAAGAGGAACTCATGGTTTTTCTTTTTCCCCAAGGGCGGATTCTAATTCTTTTGTCTCTTCTTTCGAAAATTTGAATTTGTCTTTGCTTGCTGATTTTATAAATGAATGTGTGGATTTGTCAATGCCGAATCGTTATGTCTTATATGATGAGAATGGTGAGGAAAGATTGTCTGTATTAGTAGAGGGAAATGGGCTGTATGATATTATTGTAACTCATTAACGCACCCTTCATATTGTTCTTTAGCTTTCTTATCAGCTGTATTCCGTCAACAAAAAGGCGTTAAAACAGGTTGCTTATATACCCCTTGTCTGCAACAAGTTTCCCATAGACAAAGTCTACGAAACACTTATAATCAAATGGATGTCTGTTGCCAACGTTAGCTGGTGCAAACATAAAGTTGAGCCCTAATTTTTCTTCATCCGACAAAATAATTTTATTTTTGTAGGTAAATCAATTCGATAACACAAACATATGCGAAAACTTTTTTTCATTTTTAATCATCCTCTTCTGTTTTTAACATAAAGAGAATTATAGTACTTAAAACAAATAATTGTCGATTTTTATTTCTTAAAACATATGCGTTTCGTCCTTACAATAATAATAACGTTAGTATCAAGTATTTGCGCTTGGTCGCAGATTATGTACGACCAGTATGTTAATCCTGGAGATGCGAAAATAAAATCTGTCAGATTTCGGCCAGTTGAGAAAACGAGAATTTCCGCATGGTCAATTGCTATCGGACCTGCAAAGGGTGATTCGCTCAGCACACCTGTGATTCCCTTAGTTGGCGAAAATAAAGGCTTGGAGTTAGATTTTGACATTTTGGGAGATGGCATTCGTTCTCTCAGTTTCCGCATCATCCACTGTGACCGTAACTGGCGGAAATCCAATCTCGTTGAATCGGAATATATAAAAATAAAAGACGAAGATTTCTTGTTTGACGGCGACGCTGCCGAACATTCGTACAGCACGACCGTGCCGTATGTGAACTATAGCAGAGCTTTCCCTGTCTCCGGGTCTCAGGTGCCGAATTTCAAGTTTCTGCTGTCGGGAAACTACATTTTGCAGGTTGTAGAAGACGATGAAATCATACTTTTTCAAAAACGGTTTGTTGTAACCGAACAACTTGTTGAAATCCAAGCGGATGTAATCCGTCCAAATCTTGTGCAGTATATGGACGATTCGCAACAGATTACGATGAAAATCATTCCACACAGATTTGATTTATCGACGTTCAACAAGGATTTATTCGTTGTGTATCAACAAAATGGCCGTTGGGACAAAACGATCAGCGGAATCAAACCAAATCATGTTTCGGGCGATGGCACATTGGTGTTCAACGACAATAGAAACGCTATTTTTCAAGGGGGCAACGAGTTTCACAATTTTAACTTCAAAAATTTACGGATAGCAACTGCTCCAGTTGAGTTTATCGGCAAAAAAGATGGAAAATATACCGTTCTTCTCCATCCCGACAATGACTGGCACGCCGCCTACACTTCCACCACCGACCTTAATGGAAAGTTCCTTATTCAGGACGATAATAATCCAGGCATTTACGAAGGTGCAAGCGCCGACTATGCCAAAGTGAAATTCACACTCAAATATCACCGAAATTTATATGATACGCTAGACGTGTACGTGTTCGGCGGTTTCAACAATTGGAAACTCACCGATGAAAACAAGATGACCTACAACGAAGAAAAACAGCAATACGAAGCGACTATATTGTTGAAACAAGGATATTACAGTTATAAATATGTAAAAGCGTCAGCCGATTTCAAAACTATTGATGAGATCAGCATTGACGGCAGTTTTTATCAAACGGAGAATGAATACGAGATTTTTGTGTATTTTCACGATTATTCCATCGGGTACGATCGATGCATAGGATATAAGAAATTGAAAATTGATAATTGATAATTGATAATTGATAATTGTATAGGCGCACGGCCGTGCGTCTCTACAATGAAACGATCCAAAAACGGATATAATGATTTACTGAAGAAATGTAATCGATTGAATTACATAATGATAGGATTATTTTTCGCAATACCAATATCAATATCACTATTGAGTGGCATATAACTGTTTATAGAAGATATACTAAGCCTGCAACAACTTGCAGATAACCTCCACCTTCTCATCCATCGGCAAGCATGCGTCCACCCAATGGATAGTGAAACCACGGCGCTCCATTCCCCTGAACCAGGTCATCTGCCGTTTCGCGAACTGATGGATGGCGATCTCCAGCTCGGAGACCATCTGCTCATACGTGAGGTTACCAATCACATAGTTCGTCAGGTATTTATATTCCAAACCATAGTAGATCATATCCTCCGAGGAGACACCTGAATCCAAGATGCGACGCACCTCGTCCACCATGCCCTCGTCCAGCCTAGCCCGCAACCGTTTGGAGATCTTCTCACGACGCAGGTCACGCGCGATATCCACCCCCACGACAAGGCAATTGATGTCTGGGAAATCGACAAAGTCCTGCGGATGGCTACGATAATACTCGCAGATCTCTATGGCACGTATCGCACGCTTGGCGGTGTCCACGTCGGTCGTGTTGTGCAACGTCTTGTAGGTGGACAGGATAGCCGTCAGCTCCTCCAACGATTTACCCTCCAGCGACTGCCTTAGCTCCTCGTTCTGAGGCACAGGCATCATCTTATAGGCTTTGAGGACCGACTCGATGTAGAGACCGGTTCCCCCACAGAGAATAGGGAATACTCCCCTCCCCTTGATATCCTGGTATGCGGACAGGAAATCACGCTGGTACTCGAAAAGATTGTACTTGTACCCCGGGTCGGCGATGTCGATCAGGTGGTAAGGGATGGAGACACCATCGACCACATAGTCGGAGAGGTCCTTCCCCGTGCCGATGTCCATGCCACGGTAGATCTGGCGGGAGTCCGCACTGATGATCTCAGCCCCCAAGCGGCGGGCCAAGTGAGCCGCCAAGGTGGTCTTCCCACTTGCGGTCGGTCCCAGTATCGTCAGCATATCATAAGCCATAACGAGCTATTCTTAAGTTCATATCAACGTCCAAAGATAATCAAAACGAGGGAAGCCATCAAGCCTCACGCACACGGTTACGCAGGAAATGCGAGGCCGTGAAGGAGGCGAAGAGTGTCAGGGCGACCATGTCCAGCAATCCACCGACGCAGAAGGTGGTGGAGAAAGAGGTCCATTCGCTCAGGCAGCCGCCCCCGAACAGCCCCACACCGATCCCGATATCCCACGAAGTGAGGTAGGTGGAGGTAGCCGTACCACGTTTGTTGTTCGGTGCGAGCGCGACGAACAGGGAGTTCATGGCAGGGAAGATCGTCCCGTAACCCATACCGATCAAGAGCGCGACAAAGAAGAAGGTCGCACGCATATAGTCCGCCGGAATGCCCAAATAAGGCAAGGCACCCAGCAAGAGGTAGGCGAATCCGCCAGCGGCGATACCCACCTTGATCATGAGCAACATCTTACCCCTATCCACCAACTTGCCCGAAAAGATACGCGACAAGGCGATGCCTGAAGCCAGGAAGAGGTAGAAGAAGGAGGGATTCCCCTCGACGGAGAGCTCCTTCGCGTACAAGGCGATGAAGGAGGTCATGACCCCATAAGGGATGGCGAGGAAGAAAAGATTGATGCCCGCAGGCACACCCTTCTTCAGGAAAAAACGGTCCAACGAGAGCTTCTCCTTCACGTCCGACTTCGGGCGGTACTTCGTCTTGATCAGGCTACCGATCAGGAAGGAGCAGAGGCTCACGCAGAAGGAGGAGTAGAAGATCGTCTCGTAGCTATAATGGTCCAAGAGCCACATACCCACCATCGGGCCCGTAGCCATGGCGAAGTTGTTGGAGAGTCCGAAGTAACCCAAGCCCTCGCCTCTGCGGCTGGAAGGCATGATGTCGATCACGATCGTATTGCTCGATATGGAGACCATGCCAAAGGCCAGTCCGTGCATCACGCGGAGCAAGGCGAAGAGGAAGACCGTCTTCACGCAAGGGTACCCCGCGAAGAGGAGGACAAAGACCGAGAGGGCCATCAGATAGAGCGGTTTGCGCTGGAAAGTGTCCACCAGATAACCCGAGAAGGGACGGACGAACAGGCAAGCCAGCGTGTAGCAGGAAAGGACCGCCCCCACCGTAGACTCAGGCACGGAGAAGACCTCTATCAGATACATGGCTAAGATAGGCATGATCAGGTAGAAGGAGAAGAAGAGGAGGAAATTCGCGCTGCAGGAGCAGACGAAGCTCATCGTGAACAATCTATCTTTCGGGCAATCCATTCAACCATACAAATTAGACCGCGAAATTACGAAAGAAAGTGAAACGGCATCTCTTCCGAAGAGAGAAAACGAAACATATGCACAAAAAAAGTGCGGCATGAAACCGCACTTTCCTATTGTATCCTAAGAGGAAGACTCTCATCATTCGACATCGGGAACCCCGTTGTCAGCATTCACGCCGAAGATATTCCTCAGGCCACCCATGTCGAAGCCAAGGGAGAAACGCAAAGTTTTGTCCAACGGATTAGTCTGAGCGGTAGTGATCACATAAGCCGCACTCAGTTGGAAAATACTGAGGTTGAATCCTGCGCCCACGGTGAAGTACTTACGGTTACCCTTGTACTTGTTCTCGTTGAAGTAACCACCCCTCACCATGAATTTATTGTTGTAGGAATATTCCAGACCCACAGAGAAATTGATTTCCCTAAGTTCCTCCTTGAAACCATCAGGGGCGTCACCCAAAGACTTGAAGATACCACCAATGGACGACGTCGTCTCGTAGTCATTCACCGCCTTTTTGAACTCCTCCTCGGATTCATATTGGTCAGAATTACCATAAGGGGTAGGCACCAACAATTTATTCATATCGACAGCGAGCTGCAGTCTATTGAACTCATCGAACGCGTAATCGAAGGAAGTACCCAACCTGAAGTTCGTAGGGATGAATTGATGGGTTTGTCCGTTATCATACGACACTTTATTACCGATATTAGAGATAGACATACCCACACCCACATAAGAGGTATTGGAGCCGATTTGTAACGGGCGGCGGTAAGAAAACGCAATATCCGCACCAACCGCACCATCGGAAGAGTACTCATCCTCATCGATAGCCCCATTGAACAAGTCGGAATAGATGAAGCGGAGAGCGACACCCGCCGACCAATATTCAGAGAGCAACATAGAGAAGCTACCATCCACGGCAAACTCATATGGTTTAGCGGTACCCTGATCGATAGGCTCATTGTTCCAAGTCGGTTGTCCCGTCAAATGGATCTCACCCATGGAGAAATAACGGAAGGAAGCGCCCACGGACGTCCTATCGGTAGGCTTGTAGTAGCCACAGAGATAAGCCAAATAAATATCGTTGACGATCGAACGCAGCCAAGGTGTATATGAGAAGGAAAAACCGCCCTTACTCTCAGCATGCACATACTTGGCAGGGTTCCAATACTGAGACATATTGTCCGGTTTTGTCGCCGCACCCACATCACCCATACCACCACCTATCGCGTCAGGTGCGATGGACAAAGACGGAACAGCCGTCTGTAAAGGGTTATACGTTGCCCCACCTTCATCAGTTACCGAATAAGCACCAGCGGTAAGACTCGAACACAAAGCTGCGGAAAGAAGGACCGCACGAAGATTTAATTTTCCCATTTGATATAAATATCTAATCTGATCAAAATTATTTTTACGATACAAGGAGACTTAGTCATCCAAGGAAAGCCTCCAAAAACATAACTACTCTTTCACAAAATTATTGCAAAGGAAACTAAAAAAAACGAAATCACCTACATATTTTTTCAACATCGGCGGACAAAACACCCCGTCAAAAGTCCACGACGGCCCTAAAAAAGAGAAAAAACACCCATTTAAAAGTCCATCAACGCAAAATTCGTGGAAAATGTCACACGAAAAAACACATTTTTTGCATACTATCTCCGTCATATAACATAAATATTGATTATCTTTGCCCATACAAGTATATATACTACAAAGTGAATTCATAAACTCACTGTTTTAGTAACAAAAAAAGGCAAGGGCGTCGCAAAAAAACGTGTAACGGATTTCAGGACCCGCCTTAAGATTTTTTAAGCATTCCGCGCTTGAAAATCTGAGCAAAAACAGTTATATTAGAGGAAAGAATAAAAAAATATAAAATATACGATTATGAGTCTGAAAGACCTATTCATCAGGCCGGAGAACACTCCGAAGAAGAAGCCGGAGAACAACAACACGGCCAACGATAGACCTACGAGGGAGACACGCAGGGAAGACCCTGTTTCATACCAACCGCAGCCACAACCGGAGCCGGAGCCGCAAAGTCCTGTGGAGCAGATCAACATGGACAACATCATTCCGCAACGGGACCCAGTGGCAGAGGATAACGCCTCCCCGATCACGGAAGTGAACAACGTGAAGAAAAAGAGATTGTGGGAAACATTGATCAAGAGGAACCTTCCTGGTCCGGACATGCTGGAGCTGAAGAGCTATTCAGCCTCCCTGGAGTCCATGGGGCTCTCCCAAGAGAAGCGCTACGAGGCTGCCTTCAAGATGTTGAAGGCGCAATACCCGGACTTCACGAAGGAGAAGTTGCTGAAATCGATCGACACCTACATCAGCTTTGTCAACGAGGAGATCGAGAGCGGCAGGAACCAATACGCCGCCAAGCGCAAGCAGACCATCGGCACGCAGCAAAAGAACCTCGACAACATGGTCAAGGAGAACAATCATATCGAGCAACAGCTCATCGAGTTGCAGAAAAAGAACAAAGAACTGACCAATGAGATCGAGAAGCTGAAAGCGGAAATCACCGCGGCCACCAAGGAGATCGCGCACGACGAACAGGTATTCATCAACTCCGCCAACAGTGTCATCTGCGACCTCATGACCGACCGCGAGGAGATGTCGAACATCAACGTAGACCAATAATCACCTAACAATTAAAATAATATAAAAACAAAATAATAAGATGGATAGCAATTTATTCGGTTCAAACAACACAGGCGATCAGAACAGCACGCCTGTGTCACTCAAAGAAATGTTCAAACGTCCGGGCGGAACGTTCGCTAAAATCACAGCGGTAGGCGCCGCGCTAGGGTTAGGATACCTCTTCACCAAAGCGCTTCCGTTCCTGGTGGCAGCAGCGGCCAACACGCTCGTCCTCATCCTGGAGATCGTCGCCATCGTGGGCATCTTGGCGGTCTTGTTCAACAAGAACACATGGAAGTGGATTTCCCTCTTCTGGCTCCACATCAACCGCAAGATCGTCGGCATGTTCGTAAAGATAGACCCTATCTCCATCCTGGAGAACTCCATCCGCAAGATGAAGGACAAACTAAGCACCGTGCACGAGAATGTCACCAAACTGCGCACGATACTCGTCAGCATGAACAGCAAGCTGGACTCCTACCAATCACAGCAAGAGGATAACATCCGCAAACTGAAAAAGAGGAAAGAGCAGTTGGCGGGCGCCAGCAACCTGACCTCCAACGAGAAGCTGAAGATCCAGATGAGTATCAGCAACCTGAGCAACGACATCGCCCAATTGGACGGCATCATCGAGAGCCAGAAGAAACGCATCGAGACCTCTAAGAGGTACCAAGAAGTGATGGAACGCCTCGAGACAATCGCCGAAGCGAAGGTGGAGCGCTCATCACTCGAGTTGAAGAGGACGAAGGACGCCTACGAGTCCGCCAAAGAGCAACGCAGCGCCCTGAAGACCATCTCCAGCATCATGCGCGGAGACTCCCAAAGCCTCGAGGAGGAGATGGCCATCGAACACATCACCAACACCATCAACTCCAGCGTGGCTGAGATGGAAGGCTTCATCAACGACTCCGACGGCGTGCTCGAGAACTACAACCTCGAATCGGCCGTCAACGAAGACCGCGTGGAGGAGATCCTCAAGAAATACGGTCAGAAGGATTCGTTCTCTTCCTTCAGCGAGGAATCAAAGATCGACAACAGCAGCTTCGGCACTGTGAAGGAGAAAGAGAAGGTTGAGGTGAACAAATGGTGTTAATTAACGACAAAGGAACAATAACTTTAAACAACTAAACGATTATGAGTTTTTTCAGCAGACTAACATTCTTAGGAAGATTTACCATCATCGGTGCCATAACCGCTGTCGTATGTGCCATCCTATACTTCTCCGGCATCATGAGCGGTTGCACGGAGAACAACAGCAAGGAGGCTCCGTCACTTCCCTCACTGGGATCATTGACGAAGAAATCCAAATACGACGCCACATTGGTGGTGAACCCTTACACGGGCTTCGCTCCGATCGTATGGGGTAACGGAGGATTGGAACCGAAGGACGACTCCTACTTCGCCAAGAAGTACGGACTCAAACTGAAGGTCATCGTGATGGACGACTTCGACGCCGCTCGTTCCGCTTTGAAGAACGATGACGCACAGATCGAATACTGCACATTGGACGCACTCCCTGTGGAGATGAGTTCAAGCGGTACCATGACCGACATGAAGTACTTCATGCTCCTGAACTTCAGCGCAGGTGCGGACGCTTTGGTGGCCAACGCCACCATCAACCAAATCAGCGACTTGAAAGGCAAACGTGTAGCATACGCGGAGGGTACCGCCTCCCACACATTGCTCATCAACGCCCTCGAGACCTCTAGTCTGACAATGGACGACATCATCCCTGTCAAGGTATCCTCCGGTGTGGACGCCGCCCAAGCCTTCAAGGCTAAACAAGTGGATTGCGCCGCTGTTTGGAGCCCGGATGACGTGGACTGCATCAACGCTTTCAAGGGTGCGCACTTGCTCACCTCTACCGCACAATCCAACATGCTCGTCTCTGACGGTCTCATCGCCAAGAAAGAGTGGTTGGAGAAGAACAAAGACCTCGCCGCTAAGATCGTGGAGGCCATCCTCGCCGCCAATGCGGAGGTAACCAACAACAAGACCGCCTTCAACGAGGCTGCGCAAGTATTCGCGAAAGAGTTTGAGACGGACGTGGAATTCGCCCTCGCCTCCAGCTCCACCATCAACTACGCATCCATGGAGGACCAAATGAACTGGATGGGTCTCAACTCAGACTACACCGGCATGACGGGTGAGCGCATCTACTCCAAGATGTCTCGCATATACTCAGGTCTAGGTCTCTGCAAGTCCGTACTGCCTTGGTCAAAGGCGGCCTACACGGATATCGTGGAGTTGGTGAACGAGAAGAACTCCCTGACGCCTGAGCAAAAGAAATCAGTGGGTACAGCAGAGAAGACATTCACAGCTCCTACCGTGAAAGAGGATACGGTAAAAGCTTTCTCCAACAAGAAGGTGACAATCAACTTCCCTGTCAACGGATTCACCCTCGACAACGAGGCGCGCGCCACAATCGACCGCGAGTTCGTGGATATCGTGCAGAGCTACGCCAACACTCGTATCCGTATCGAGGGTAACACGGACGCCACGGGTAACTACAACTCCAACGTCTCCCTTTCCAAGAAGAGAGCGCAAGCCGTGGTTGACTACCTCACCAACGAGTATAAGATCAACCGTAACAGGTTCGTTGTAGTCGGTAATGGTCCTAAGCACGCCATCGAGGACGGTGTCAAGGAGTCCAACGAGAGCTACCGTACGACTGACCTGCAATTGATCGCCCAATAAGATTACAATAACCATAAAAGTATAGGTGGCAGTGTGTCCGCCTATACTTTTTTTATTTTCAATGACAGATGAAAGAACTATTTAAATTCGGAGGAAATTTATCCACCAGAGACTCGATGATAACTGGCATAGTGGGAGGAATCGTGCTACTTGTCATCTGGTACATCGTCACCATCACGGGATGGATCTCCCCAAAAATCCTTCCCAACCCGTTGGATGTCCTCCGGGCCATCCCTAAACTGATCTCGGAGCGCAACCTCTTCGGCAACATAGGCTACACCGTAGGGCTCAACCTCGCCGGCTACGTCATCGCCTTGGTGATCGCCATCCCTATGGGCTTCCTGATAGGCATCTACCCTATCCTACGCTCCATGTTCCAGAAACCGTTCGAGGCCATCCGCTTCCTGCCTTTGCCGGCGGTCAGCGGTATCATGGTGGCCATCTTCGGTCTCGGATTCAACATGAAGGCCAGCTTCCTCGCCTTGGGTATCTTGATCTACATCCTACCAGTGGTGACGCAGAAGGTGCTGGACCTGCAGAACCCGAACAATCCAAAGGATAACGTCTATCTACAGACCGCCAAGACGATCGGCATGACCAATTGGCAGATGTTCCGCCACGTATACTTCCCTTATGTGATGTCCAGCGTCTATAGCGACATCCGCGGACTCGTAGCCATCTCATACACCTACGTGACCATAGCGGAGAACATCAACCGCGAGGGCGGTATCGGTGCCTGCATCACCACGATGACGCGCCAGAGCTCCATGGACTGCGTATATGCCCTGCTGCTGATCATCATCGCGATAGGCATCATACAGGACTTTATCTTCAAGAAGTGTGAACCAATTATTTTCAAACACCGCCGCGCCTAATGGTGTGCTCTAAAACAGATAACGTTATGGACAGAAATATAGACATTGACAGCTTAATGAAGCACAGCAGGGACGAAGAGAACCCGGCAAACGACATCAGGGAGGAGCAGACCGAAACCGAGACCAATACGGATATCAACATCGACGCCCTCATGAGGGATAATCGCCCCAAAGAGGAGCCTCGCCAAACGGAGGAGTATCGCCAGACAGAGGAGCCTCGTCAGACAGAGAGTCCGAAGAGAAGCCAAAGCCCGAGAGGCGACGGTGAGGTAGATGTCATCCGACTCAGGAACATCACCCACATCTTCAACAAAGGAGAGAAGAACGAATACCGTTTGTTCGAGAACTTCAACCTCACCATACCTGACCTTCCCGGCAGGGGACAGCTCGTCTCCATCATGGGTGCGTCAGGCTGCGGCAAATCACAGATGCTCAAAGTGATAGCAGGTCTCAACAAGTTCAACGAAGGAACGGTGGAAATCTACGGCGAGAAATTGTCGGAGAACCACAACTTCCCTATGGTGTTCCAAACATACAGTAACTTCGAATGGTACACCGTCCTGCAAAACGTGATGTTGCCTATGCTCGTCAAGGGCGTGGACAAGGCAACCGCGGAGGCGAAGGCCAAAGACCTCCTGAGACGGGTGGGTCTGGAGGACCATATGGACAAGTACCCAGCCAAACTGAGTGGTGGCCAGCAACAAAGGGTCGCCATCGCCAGATGCCTCGCATGCGAGTCCCAGATCATCCTCTTCGACGAGGCGACGGGTGCGTTGGACATCAAGATGAAGCGTGAAGTACAGAACATCATCCTCAAGATATTCTACGAGATGAAGATGGACCCGACCATCATCAATGTCTCCCACAGCATCGAAGAGGTTTGCTACCTCAGTAACAAAGTCTTCATCCTGCAGGCCAATCCATGCCGCATCTTCAAGGAGATCGACATCCACTACACGGGCGAGGAGACCAAGCCTCGCGGGGAGTGGGTATTCAACACGGAAGAGTACGCCAACTACGTGAAGACCATCACGGCGTACATGGATGAAATCTGTAAGTAAAAAATTATTTTCGGCAAAAGAAAAGCCAAATCCAAGGGCTGGTTCCATGAAGGAGTCAGCCCTATTTTTTTACCATCTAAAATTATATAGCGGACAAGAACTATTTTTCATCATGCCAACGATTCTGATAGCGTCGGCATGACCTCCATCCGCCGCCTTTTTGTACCACTTGTAAGCTTCCACACAACTACTAGGGACGCCCTGTCCTTTCGAATAACAAACGCCGAGATTATACTGCGCATCCACGTATCCTTGCTCGGCGCTTTTCCCAAACCACTTGACCGCCTTCTCGTAATTGATATCCGTGCCAGTGCCAAAGTAATAGCACAAGCCCAGGTTGTATTGGCCTAGCACATCCCCTAAATTCGCCGACGACGTAAACCAGATGAAAGCTTTCTGCAGATAAATGGCTCTAGCAGGTTGTTTCCGCAAATAGCATTGGGCCAAACTATTCTGCGATTTTGGCATTCCTTTCTCCGCAGCCAATTTATAATAATAATACGCTTCCGAAAAATCGCCTCGGCTCTCATATTTGACACCTAATTGATTCAGGCTATCAGCATTCTCTTTAGCCCTATTTTCCGGCACGGAACATATACTCGAATCTATCACCACGCTTTTACTTTCCACACAACACGCCGCAAGTTGTTTTATCGCATCGATATGGTTACTTTCCGCAGCCTGATATAACCATTTCAAAGCCTCTATAGTATCCTTCTCGGCACCCCATTTCCCTGCCAGATAACAGGAGGCGACTTCCCATTGCGCTTCGGTATTATATTGCTCAGCAGCTTTCCTATACCACTTGAAAGCCTCGTTTTCATTCTTCTCCACCCATATGCCCAACTCATAACATCGGGCAACCTTACATTGCGAACTGACAATCCCTTGCTCAGCGGCTTTCCTATACCACTTGAAAGCCTCGGTTCCATCCGGCTCTACCCCTTCGCCTGACTCATAACATATGGCCAACCTACATTGCGCCTCATCGAACCCATGCTCAGCCGACTTCCTAAACCATTTGACCGCCTCCTTTTCATCCTTCCCCACCCCATCGCCTGATTGGTACATACGGCCAAGAGCAAATTGCGCTTTCATGTTCTCTCGCAATGCGGCTTTCTGATACCACTTGAAAGCTTCCTCAGAATCCTTATCCACACTACTCAATCCATACCAATAACACTCCCCGACATAGTATAGAGCATCGACGTTCCCATTTTCCGCCGCCATTTTCAACCAACAGATGACAGAGTCATATACCGCATTGTCTATATCTATATGTTCTTCCTCAAGATGCAATAGGGTCACTCCCAAAAGGCACCGAGCCGAGTCACAACCCATTCGGGCGGATTTCAACAAAAAGGGAATCGCTTCATCCCTGATAACATAATCATCAGAAGTATCCGCGAGCAGAGCACCTTGCACATACAAAGAGTGCGCCAGTATCCTTTCCGATTCTTTGCGAGCCTTCTCGTCATCATCCAAAATATCATCCACGCCTATCGAGTCCGTCGACACCACGCAATTACCACATTTACCGTCACTCATGGGCTGTCCACATCGGGGACATTTAGCCTCCTCACATCCACACAGAAGCACAAGCGCCAGAAGAAAAGACAAAACACTATTAATTCGCATGACAATACAATTCGATTATAAGAACAAATGTACAAAACATCCGACACACAAATAAAACAAAAACATTATATTTGCACAAATCGCAACCAATAAAATTCAAGACATAAGAACGACCATGAAGAAACTGATCACCCCGCTTATCCTTATGCTTCTATACGTCACCGATGCGATGTCCTGCCATAGCGAACACCCACATTGCGTCACGGTGGATGGCATACACTACGCGTATGAAATCAGAGGGAAAGTGGTGTGCGATGTATTTGTGTACGGGTTTGAGACGGCGCAAGACTCCATCGTCCTTCCTACGGAAGTAACTATCAAAGGGGAAAAACACAAAGTCAAATCGGTATACATTCCGAACGAATATCCATCTTTCCTCAAAATAAAAACATCATCCCCGAAAATATTGGTCATACCGGATGGCTATATAGACATCTCGATGCTAACCCTTCCCGAACTGGAAAAACTATACATATCGAAGAGCGTCACCAGTGTACATGACATATGCACCTCAGAGTACGCCGCCATCAGCTGTGAGAAACTAAAGGAAATCATTGTGGACCCAGAGAACAAGGATTACTGCAGCATTGGCGGCATCTTATATACCAAAGACAAGAAAGCGTTACTGAAATATCCGCCGATGAGAAGCGGAGAGAGTTTCACCATCCCGACGCACGTCAAGTCCATTAATACCAGTGCGTTTTCTCATTGCAACTTGAAGAAGATTTTTTATCCGAAATCCAGGGAATTACGGTCATACGCTCAATTCGGTGCAAAGGATATAAATGAATTACGGAAATATATTGGAGTTGCCAAGAAGGTGGTTTTTCTGCCGAAATAGATTGTCATTCCATCAAAAAACGAATAGACAAAAGCATCTCTCCAACGACTAAATACGCTATATTTGCAACCATCGGAATCGTTAACATGTTCACCAATCCAATGAAGAGGAAAATAATATACCTCATATTAGCCTATGCGCTACTTATCATGCCCACCCTATGGGTAAAGAACTACTTGTTACCTTCCCGGGAGAAAGAATACCATGAAATGCGGGAGTATGGTTCCTTTTATGAAAACGCCGGCATTTATGATCTTGTCCACAGTTATCACTTAGACCTAGACCAAAAAGAATGCATCCGGATCGCGAAGAAAATAGAGCATCTATACAAGACGGCTGGTCCCGATAGCTGCAGGAGGTTCGTGGAGCAACGGACCAGGGGACAAGTGTTCGACAGGAGATTCGCATGGGTAAATTCCTATTACGACGAAATCAGGAGAAAAGACAAAAATCTCGACCTCATAGATTCGTTAGCCATTGTCATAACACCTTAAAAACGTGTGTATATGAATAAGAAAGCGATCATCATCTGCACCATGTTGCCATTACTGGCACTGCTGATCATCAATTGGGCTAATTATTTCGCGATCAACCAGAAGGTCAAAGAAGAGAAAGCCTCATACCCCTATCTGTTGGATCACTGCATATATTCCGTCGTGGTGGCCAAACACAGCAATTACCACAAAAGCGATCCGGACAAGAGCGCAACCCAAAGGGTAAAACGCACCCTGAACAGAAATAAACTATACACTTCCGTCATCAATCAATTGAAGCGTGATCCAGAAGGCACTTTCCCCGACGACAAAGGAGACCATGCTTTCCTGGAATTCCGGTCAAAAAACAAAAACGTAGACCATCCCAAAACAGTACGCATTTACACACATGACAAAAACAAGATCCTAATATACGACTTCAACGATAGAGGCAAGAGCCCTTTCAGACACCTGTACTACTCGATTGAGAACGGCGAATTCATTCTGAAAGACAGCAGTCTCACCGCATATCCCCAACATGACATTAAGAGCTGTGACGCAGTCTTCAAATCAAACGGGGAGCCTCTATTAGCCATGAACTATAGCTGCATGGTCTCCGACCATTACACCTACATGTACTGTGTTTACGACGTATGCAAGAAAAAAATAATATTCAACGACGTGAGGAATTACGACAACGGAGATGGCTATGGCGTTTTCTTTTACGACAAGATTTTCTCCAAATACAATTCGAAGGACAGTGAGGAGGAGGACGAAGATGATGATGATGACGATTATCTACGCGAAAGAGTAATGTACAACAACCAATACACGCTTATTCCCAAGCACATAGACAACTATCCGATACTCCAAAAGAGGCAAAGGAAGACAGAGCAGAAGGGGAAGTCGATCAACCGATCGGATACCGTCAGCTACTACAAGATCAGTGAAACGGGAGAGTACATCGAATTCAACCCGGAGGAGGATGGGTATTCCAAATCAAATCTTGAGGAGGAAGAGTAAAATCATAGATAAATCATGCTGTCGGAGGATCAACCTCAGGCTGTTCCTTGAGCAAAGAGGCCCTCTTCCGTTGGATGGACATGCGAATATAATTGATCAACACCAACACGGCACACACTTCTTGAATAGTGGAAATTACTCCATACTTGTACAATCCGGAGAATGCCTCAACGTGACATTCCCAAGAATCAAAGTCCATCAAAGCAATAGTGATCCAAATGATATAAGCACCGAGACCCACATTCATTTGCAACGGATCGTCCCGCCGATATCCATCATACGTCGTATAGCCAATAAGAGAGAGGGAAAGAATAGAGACAAGGAACACGTTACCCCCACTCAAAAACAGCAAAAACGTCGTAGGGAACGAGATCCATTCCTGCCAACGCAGTTTTCTCCTCCGCAACCTCAACAGGGCGGAAATGACAATCAATAGAGGCACGGCAATGGCTACAAACAGATTATCCGAAAAACCTTTCGCAATGAAATCCCAGGTGTAGGCCAGATTATAACCGCATAATGATCGGTCTTGTAACCCAATCAACAGGATAAACATCATCACATAAAACAACAGTTCAAAGAAACTCCACCTCTTCAGGAACCGGACTTCGGACAACCACTCATGAATGGCATATGATAGCGAGAACCCAAAAAGGAGCATCAAAAAACTATCTCCCATGCGGTTATCCAATATGGCAAACAAAATGAAACATATCATCAAAGAGACAATACATTTCACCAGCAATATCAACGAATCGAGAATCATGGTTGAAATCTTATATGTTTTTTTTCTCTCGTCATCCATAATCTACCTGTATATATCTGCCACGATTAAACACAAGAACAAAAATACGAAATTAATGCGTTAGACTATCAAACTCATTCGAAAAAACGAGGGAAACAGAATTCCTTTTCCCCAAAAATTAGTACATTTGCAAAACTAAAAGTCACACGATATCATCTATTACATTATGGGACGGAAAAAAGAGCTTCCTCTGCTGGAAAACATTGAGATAACGGGCGTCGCCAACGAAGGAAAAGCGATCGCGCGGGTGAACGACATGGTCGTTTTCACACAGTTTGTCGTCCCAGGCGATATCGTGGACCTACAGGTGACCCGCAAAAAAAACAGTTACATGGAGGGTCGCGTCACGAAAATACACAAGTACTCCGACAGGCGCGAGGAGGCATTCTGCTCCCACTACGGAATATGCGGAGGCTGCAAATGGCAGATCCTACCCTACGAAGACCAGCTGAAGGCGAAGCAAGACCAAGTGTTCAACAACCTCACTAGGATAGGCAAGGTCGAGTTGCCGCCGCTCAAACCCATATTAGGTTCCGCCAAGACACAGCGCTACCGCAACAAGCTGGAATTCACCTTCTCCAACAAGAAGTGGCTCACCTACGAGCAAGTAGCCGCCGGCGAGAAGTTCGATAACATGGACGCCCTCGGGTTCCACATCCCAGGGATGTTCGACAAGGTGTTGGACATCGACAAGTGCCACCTGCAGGACGAGGTGTGCGACCAGATACGCGACTGCATCAAAGCATACGCCCATGCGCACAACCTGCCTTTCTTCGACCTCAGGAACAAGGAGGGCTTCCTGCGCACCATCGTCGTACGCACCGCCAGCACGGGAGAGATCATGCTGATCGTCGTCTTCTACCACGAAGACAAGGAGCTCAGGGAAGGATTGTTGAACCATTTGGTGGAGCAATTCCCTCAAATCACCTCCCTCATCTACGTGATCAACGGCAAGTGCAACGACACGATCACAGACCAGGAGACCATCGTCTACAAGGGGCGTGACTGCATCTACGAGGAGATGGAAGGACTGAAGTTCAAGATCGGTCCGAAATCGTTCTACCAGACCAACAGCCAACAGGCCTACGAACTCTACAAAGTGGCGAGGGAATTCGCCCAACTCAAGGGAGACGAACTGGTATACGACCTCTACACCGGCACAGGCACCATCGCCTGCTTCGTGGCGAAGCACGCCAAGAAGGTGGTCGGCATAGAATACGTCCCGGAGGCGATAGAAGACGCCAAGGTCAATGCCGCCAACAACAACATCGACAACACGCTCTTCTTCGCAGGCGACATGAAGGCGATACTGACCAACGACTTCATCGCGGAGCACGGTCGCCCGGACGTGATCATCACAGACCCGCCGCGCGACGGCATGCACCCGGATGTGGTGGAGACCATCCTCGCCGCGGAGCCTAAAAGAATCGTCTACGTCAGCTGCAACCCAGCCACCCAGGCAAGGGACCTCAACCTATTGGACGCCAAGTACAGGGTGACGGCGGTGCAACCCGTGGACATGTTCCCTCACACCCACCATGTCGAAAACGTGGTGGCGCTAGAATTAAGAACCGAATAAAACAGTAGATGTCAGAGTCATGCAAGTATACCCGATAACACTCATATTAATCATCACGATGGTGCTCATACCGGACATTTACCTATACTGCCGGTTCATGAGGAACAGAGTCAACAAATCCACTGCCGTTCTGCACTGGATCATATCCGCCTATTTCCTCATCACATCGTGTGGCATACTCTTCAACATCAACCATATCTTCTCGCCGACGACACACTTCAAGATGACCATGTTCGTCTGCATCCTCGGCTTGGTATATACCACCAAAGTCGTCTTCTGCACCTTCGATTTGGTCTTCTTCCTAACCAAGAAGCGATGGAGGATAATACAACACCTGGGATATATAGCGGCGGGACTCACCTTCTGCACGATCCTATATGCCATACACATAGGGAGGTTCCATTTCATCAAGACAGAAGAGACCGTTGAGATAGAAGACCTGCCCGACTCGTTCGACGGCTACCGAATCCTCCACACAAGTGACTTTCACTTAGGCAGTTTCGGCCACTCTCAAAAACGTCTAGAGTATGTCTTCGACTCCATGGAGGCACAACATCCGGACATCATCGTCTTCACGGGAGATATGGTCAACAACTTCGCCACGGAGTGCAACGGATGGAAATACCTGTTCGACAAATTGCATTGTCCAGACACCAAACTGGCCATCCTAGGCAACCATGACTACGGCGCTTACTACGATTGGGACGACGAAGACCTGCGTTCGATGAACGAGATAGCCATCCGTCAGGAAATCAGGGACTTCGGATTCAAGCTATTGCTGAACAGCCACCACTTCATCACCCGAGGGAACGACACCATCGTCTTCATAGGCGTGGAGAACTGGGGCGAATCCAGACGATTGGAAAACAAGGCAGACTTCCCGAAGGCTTACAAGGGGACAGAACGGATCAAGACAAAAATACTACTCTCGCACGACCCTACCACATGGCCTAGGGGCGTCAGGGACACGACCGACATCGCCCTAACCCTGAGCGGACATACCCACGGAGGGCAAATCGGTATCGAAACGAAATGGTTCAGGATATCCCCCGCCATGTTCATGATCAAATATTGGGACGGACTCTACAAAGAAGAAGACAAGTATATCTACGTCTCCCGCGGAATGGGCTGCGTAGGCATACCTGCCCGACTGGGTATCTCTCCGAGGTTCACCATCATCACCCTAAAGAAAAAGAAGAAAGAGCATGAAAGTCAATGAGATAACGTCAGCCATTGAGGCATACGCCCCCCTCGCCTACCAGGAGAGCTACGACAACTGCGGCATGCAGGTGGGCGACCCCAAGCAGGATGTATCAGGCGTACTCATCACCTTGGACGTCACGGAGGCCGTCATCGACGAAGCCATCCAAAAGGGCTGCAACCTCATCATATCCCACCACCCGCTCATCTTCAAGGGACCCAAGAGGATATGCGGGAACAACTACATCGAGCGCTGCATCATCAAGGCGATTAAGCACGACATCGCCATCTACTCCAGCCACACCTGCATGGACAAGACCACGGGAGGCGTGAGCGCGAAGATGGCGGAGAAGATCGGGCTGACGGATATCCGTCCACTCGATGAGGAGAAACATGACGACAAAATCATCGGACTGGGAATCATAGGCACGCTACCCCGCGAGGAGGATGCCCTGGCATTCCTCAAAAGGGTGAAGGAGACATTCGAAGTGGGGAGCCTACGACACACCCACCTCAAAGAGGGTGCGAAGGTGAAGAAAGTGGCCTTGTGCGGCGGCTCCGCATCGGAGTTCCTCGGCAAAGCCATCGCAGGCAAGGCGGACATCTACCTGACGGCGGACATCAAATACCACCAGTTTTTCGACGTGGAGGATCACATCATCCTAGCAGACATAGGACATTTTGAGTCTGAGCAATTCACAAAAGAGATTTTTTATGAAATTATTTCAAAAATAAATCCTAAATTTGCAGTCCATATATCAGAAAGTAAAACAAATCCGATAAATTACTTATAAAGTATGTCAGAGAAAGATTCGAAAGAGATTACGGTAGAAGAGAAACTGAAGGCTCTCTATGACCTCCAATTGGTTAGTTCCGGAATTGACAAGATCAAAACATTAAGGGGTGATCTTCCATTGGAAGTACAAGACTTGGAAGACGAGATCGCAGGATTGAACACCCGTGTCGCCAACCTAAGCGAAGAAATCCGTCAGATTGAAGCATCCATCACAGGAAGGAAGAGCGACATCGAGATGTCCAAATCCCTCATCACCAAGTATAAAGAGCAACAGGACAACGTCCGCAACAACCGTGAATACGAGAACCTCGCCAAGGAAATCGAGTTCCAAACATTGGAGATCGAGTTGAGCGAGAAGAGAATCAACGAAGCCATCAACTTGTCAGGCATCCGCAAAGAGGAGTTGGAGAAGGCCAAGAACCTCATCGTGGAAAGAAACGAGGACCTCGTATTGAAGAAGAAGGAGTTGGACGAAGTGATCTCCGAGACGAAGCAAGAAGAAGAGAACCTCCGCGACAAGGCGAAGGAGATCGAAAGCAAGATCGAAGAGAGATTGCTCACCGCTTTCAAGAGAATCAGAAAGAACGCGAGAAACGGTTTGGCTGTCGTTCCTGTAGAGCGTGACGCTTGCGGAGGCTGCTTCAACAAAATCCCGCCTCAAAGACAATTGGATATCCGTATCAGGAAGAAAATCATCGTATGCGAGTACTGCGGTAGAATCTTGATCGACCCAGAATTGGCTTCTGAGGAGCAAGAGAAGAAATAATCATTCCAACATGGGAAAAAGAGAGCGTCCGACATCAATCGGACGCTTTTTTTTTATACCTGCACGTAAATAGTAAATCGTAAATAGCTAAATAATAAATCCCCAATCACCAAATAGTAAATCGTAAATAGCTAAATAGTAAATTTCACAAAGCCGAAAGCCGCCACCGTGACCACGTGCTCATGCGTTCGCCCGGCTGAAGCGTCACGTACGGAGAGTGGTACTCCAACTCCAGCAGTGATTTAGCAGCCTCCTTATGCACAAAATTATAAAGCTCGATCTCAGCCTGCTCAGGATGTATCGTGGCAGGGTCATGGTGTTCGAACTCCAGCGTCAGGCACTCATCGCCACAATGCGTGATGATCATTGGCTTGGAAGCCTTGATATAAGCCTTTCCGGTGCACTCCTCGAACCTGCCGTCGTTTACCAAGGGCGTGAAGGAGAAGAAACCATTCTCCACCTTATAGGTCGGCCGTCCCTGGTACGGATGGGAAGGCTCGCCCAAGAATACATCCTTCTCGGAAGAGACCGGCACGAAATTAGGGTTATGACCATTGACCCTCGTGATCAGCCACAGATCCCATGAAACAGGTGTTTGGCGAATATTCTGCGCAGAGACCTCGAAGAAGAGGGAACCATCCGCCTCTATCGTCATCCGCTTCGTCATCCGCACCCCGCTGAGGGGAGAAGGCTCACCCACGATCGTGACGGAGTGCGCGGACTGCTCCACCACCTCGTACGCACCGAAGCTAATGTAGGAATCCGGCGGCCAGAAAAGGTCCGAATCGTACTTCTCCCGATTGAGGTCCTGTTGCCGCCACCACTGGCTCTGCGGACCCACCCACACCTCGTGTCCGTTGTAAGCCCTGAAATCCAGCATGGTAGGGGAAGGATGAAGTCGTTCGGACTCATCCCACAACGAAGGATCAGACTCCAACACGTTCGGTTTGCCCACACGATGGAAAGAGACGATACGTCCACCGACATTCAAAAGAACCGTCGCCTCGACGCCTGCGTTTTGTATATGAATCAAAGCCATAAAGCCACTATTTTACAAGAAAAACAACATAGGAGGGAAGAGAAGGCGTCCATCGTCCTCCGCAAGCCCAACCCCACACAAAAGTAAGAATTAAAAGGATAAAAAGAGAGAATGCCACAACCATTTTTGACAAGCGGAAAGAGAATATGAGGGAAAATAGTTAAATTCGCGTAAAAGAAGGACAAGGGAAGGTATGAAACAGATATTTCAACGGTTGTACAGGCTGGTCCGTTTCCCGCAAAGGGAATGGCGCAGGATCGCGGAGGAGAAAACCTCCATCAGCGATCTACGCAACACCTATATCCTTCCGCTCATGGAGATGGTCATCATCGCCACGCTGATCAGCAACATCATCGGCTTCACCAAAGACGCTTACGACACCATCACATGGGAACATATCCTGAAGATATGCTCCAAGGAGATCGTGACATGCATCTCCGCCATCTTCATAGGCTTCCACCTCGCCGTGCTCATCCTGAACAGCAAACTCACCTCCAAACTGTTCCACGACCGGCCGGACTACACCTCCTGCGCTAGGCTGGCGACCCACACGCTATCGTTCTATATCTTCATCAAGATATTAGCGACGCTCTTCTCCCTTTTCGCCTTCCTATACGTGGCATTATTATATCTCATATACATCATCTGGTACGGCATTCCGTATGTATTCCCTTCCCTTGAGAAAGAGAAATACACCAAGTTCTCCCTCTATGCCGCCTTCATCATCTGCATCACCCCCGTGGCGATGGAAAATCTGATGAAGTTCATCATGAAAAATTAGACAATTATTCTTATGGAAAAACTAAAGAACGACATAGTCATCAAAAACAAACGGGCCACCTTCGACTACGAGTTGATAGACAAATACCAAGCCGGCATCGTACTGGTGGGCACGGAGATCAAGTCCATACGCCTAGGGAAAGCGAGCCTGGTGGACACCTTCTGCTACTTCAACGACGGAGAGCTTTGGGTGAAGGGCATGAACATATCCGAATACTTCTACGGCACCTACAACAACCACCTGCCTCGCAGGGACCGCAAGCTATTGCTGAACAAAAAGGAGCTTTCCAAGATCCGCAGGCAGACGAAGGAGACCGGGTTCACCATCGTACCTACCAAGCTCTTCCTCAACGAGAAGGGTCTCGCCAAGCTGGAAATCGCCGTGGCGAAGGGTAAGAAAGAGTACGACAAGAGGGAATCCCTCAAGGAGAAGGATGACAAGCGGCAGATGGACAGAGCCATGAAACGATAGGCGAAGATGGAAAAAGAGATACTTTTTTCCCTTCGACAAGCCACCCCCCGCATCTACGGGATGGCACCGATCCAACCCATCGAATGGAGCGTCCGCAGGGGCGAACAATGGTGCATCATCGGTCCGAACGGGTCAGGGAAAACGCTCTTGGCCGATTTCATCGCAGGCAAACACGCCACCCGTTCAGGCACCATCCAATACGGGTTCCAAGGGGAGAGATACCCCACCGACCGCATACGGAAAGTATGTTTCGAATCTGCCTACAGCCTAGCCGATTACAGAAGCATGTACTACCAGCAACGGTTCCACGCCATGGAGAACGAAGGGACACCCACCGTGCGGGAACTGATCCTCCGGGAAGGGAAAGACCCTGAGCATACGAAACAATTGTGTGACAAACTGAACATCCACCCGCTCATGGAGAAGCGACTCATCATGCTCTCCTCCGGTGAACTACGCAGGGTGCTGATCACGCTATACCTCGCCAAGAAACCCGAGCTCATCATCTTCGACAACCCCTTCATCGGGTTGGACGCACGGACCAGGAAGGAACTGGACGACTTCCTTCTATCGCTCTCCAAGCAACAATCCATGCTCTTCATCGTCCCGACCCCTGACGAGATACCACAGGCCGCCACACACATACTCACAGCCAAGCAACTCCGCTACACGGTTCTAGGGGAGCGCACCAAGCTACCCCCTCAGGCGTTGGAAGAAATCTTCCCCGCCTACGAGCAGACCAGTGTGGAGAAGCTGCCAGCCTCACCGATCACGACGGACGACCGATACGATTATGTGCTGAAGATGAAGGATATCCACCTCGACTACGCAGGAAAGATCGTCTTCGACAAGCTCAACTGGACCGTCCGAAAGGGTGAGAAGTGGGCGCTATTAGGCCCCAACGGTTCCGGCAAGTCCACGCTCCTGAGCCTACTGGCGGCGGACAATCCGCACGCCTATTCGCAGGACATCACCCTATTCGACCGCAAACGGGGGACTGGGGAAAGCATCTGGGACATCAAACGCCACATCGGGTACATCTCCTCCGAAATGCACCTCTACTTCCAAGGCGACCAGACCTGCGGAAAGATCGTGGCCTCAGGACTTTTCGACACCATCGGTCTCTTCCGCCAATGCACGGAGAAGGAATACAAGCTATCACAGGAGTGGATGGAACTGTTCGACATAGGAGACCTGAAAGAGCGCTCCTACACCAGCCTATCCGGCGGCGAACAACGTCTGACGCTCCTCGCCCGCACCATGGTGAAGAACCCGGACCTGCTCATCCTCGACGAACCCCTGCACGGACTCGACGCACAGCACAAACGGCACGCACTAGACATCATCGAACGCTTTTGTGAACAACCAGGGAAGACGCTCATCTACGTCACCCACCTCAAGGAAGAGATGCCCCCTTGCATCCAGCACATCCTGGAGCTGAAAGTTCCGCCACAAGCCTAGGAAATAGCATGGGTAACAAGCATAAAAAAGGAAGGAAGCTTCAGCGAGCAACCTTCCTTTAAATTTTTTCATACATTCCCCGAAGGGCTGTCACATAATACAATAAGACTTGTGTGAATCCGAAGACTCACAGTGAGTTAATAATTCGTCAAACAATGGGTTTCATAAACATATCGGTTCGTGAACCCACCATCAACAAGGTAAGATTAACGGCAACCAAAGTAGAGAGTTTCATCCTTCTCGCAAGAATAGATAACATCCTCACGGAAGAGCCAACCCAAGGCGAGATAGATCTCCTCGTTCTTCAACTTCAGTTCTTTCTTAATCTGGTTAAAGGTCAATTCTCCCTTTTCATTCAGCAAACGCCAAACCTTACCGGAATTTTCTCCAATTACGTTCTGTAGCATGGTTAATAAAATGTTTAAAATATGTTAGAATTTATTCACATCTCTACAAAAGTACGAAATATTAATGATTTGCAACAAATGTGGAGACATTTTTTTTGTTAAAAACTTTTTCAAAAAGATATTACACAGCATCTTTTTTCAATTCACGTTCAAATGTCCGCACACATCCGCCTGCCCAAAGGAAAATATTACTAACTTTGCGCAGAGCAATCATCATATCGCTCACTTTCCAAAGATAAGAAATAAAGCAATCCGTTATTCTAAAATGTGGAAAAATCGATGAAAAAAAAGATTTTCTTAACTGGAGCGACAGGGACAATGGGTTGGGCAGGTCTGCAGGAACTCGTCAAAAGGAGTGAACGGTTCGACATCACCGTCCTCGCCCGTCCAAGCCGGAAGAACCAGAAGAAACTGGCGCCCCTCATGGATCGGATACGAGTCGTTTGGGGAGACCTCACGCGATACGAGGATGTGCTCAAGGCAACGGAGGGCGCCGACTACGTGCTGCACGTGGGTGGCATGGTTTCCCCTTCCGCCGACTACTTCCCGAACAAGACCCGCCTCGTGAACAGGACCGCGGCGGAGAACGTGGTGAAGGCGGTGCTGGCCCAGCCTAACGCGGACGACATCCGGGTGTGCTACATCGGTTCCGTCGCCCAAACGAGCGACCGCAACGAACCGAACCATTGGGGACGTACGGGCGACCCCATCTGCATCAGCGTATATGACCACTACGCCATCAGCAAGACCGTGGCGGAACGCATCTTCGCGGAGTCGGGGCTCAAAAGATGGGTATCCCTCCGCCAATCAGGCATCCTGTACCCTAACATCATCAAGCAGTTCGACCCGATCATGTTCCACGTGCCGCTCCGTGGCGTGCTGGAATGGACAACGATAGAGGACAGCGGTCGGGTGCTCGCCAACCTGTGCGATACGGAGCTCCCAGAGAGTTTCTGGAACCGTTTCTACAACATCGGAAGCGGTCCTGCCTACCGTCTCAGCAACTACGAGCTGGAATGCAAGCTGCTCAAGGCGATCCACTGCCCTAAGCCGGAGAAGATATTCGACCCGAAATGGTTCGTCCTGCGCAACTTCCACGGCTACTGGTACCTGGACTCCCAAGTGCTGGAGGATTACCTGCACTTCCGCGGCAACGTGCCGGTGGACGATTACTTCAAGCAGATGGGCAGGCAAGTGCCTTGGTACTACCATCTGGCGGCCATCGTGCCCGGATGCCTCATCAAGCAGTTCATCCGTCCATTGGCCTACAAGAAACGATGGGGCACGCAATGGTGGATCAAGAACGACGACAAGAAACGAATAGCCGCCTACTACGGCACCAAGGAGGCTTGGGAGAAGATACCGGACTGGCAACACCAGGACCTATCCCACCCTTCGGAGAAAGCCATCGTGCTGGACCATGGCTACGACGAGTCCAAGCCTACGGAGGAGTGGAACATCGAAGACATGCGCCAGGCGGCCCGCTTCCGAGGAGGCCGATGCGTCAGCGAGGAGATGACCAAGGGAGACCGTCGCACCCCAATCGAGTGGGAGTGCCAATTCGGCCACCGCTTCAAGGCCTCCCCCACCCTCGTGCTGCTCGGCGGACATTGGTGCCCCGAATGCCTGCCGTCGCCTTGGAACTACGACGAAATAGCGAAGGGGAACCCCTTCTTCGCCCAAATATGGTATCCTACACATAGCAAGGAAGAACACAACCAATACGGAGAGGAGATCTTCGACGGTTGGGAAAAAGATTGACAACATGGAAAGATTCAATACGACAGCCGACACGATATGTGCCATCTCAACCGCCCCCGGCATGGGAGCCATCGCCATCATACGCCTTTCGGGCGACGAGGCGATCCACATCGCGGACAAGCTATTCGTCTCCGCCAAGAAGGTCAAGCGACTGGCCGACGCGCCAAGCCACACCGCCCATTTCGGCACCATACGGAACGACGAAGGGGAGATCATCGACGAGGTGGTCGCGACCCTCTACATCGCCCCGCACTCCTTCACGGGAGAGAACTCGGTGGAGATAGCCTGCCACGGCTCCACCTTCATCCAGCAACGCATCATACAGCTGCTTTTGGAGAAGGGTTGCCGCATGGCCCAACCAGGGGAATTCACGCAACGGGCCTTCCTGAACGGCAAGATGGACCTCTCGCAAGCGGAAGCCGTGGCGGACGTCATCGCCTCCAACTCATCCGCCGCCCATCGCCTGGCGATCAAGCAGATGCGTGGCGGCTTCTCGAAGGAGCTGAGCCAACTGCGCGACAAACTGCTGAAATTCGTCTCCCTCATCGAACTGGAGCTGGACTTCAGCGAGGAGGACGTGGAGTTCGCGGACAGGAGCCACCTGACGCAGTTGGTGGAGGAGATCCACACGAGGATCGGCTCCTTAGCGGACACGTTCCAGTACGGCAACGCCATCAAGAACGGCATACCGGTGGCCATCATCGGCGAGACGAACGTAGGCAAGTCCACCCTGCTCAACTGGTTGCTGAATGAGGACCGCGCCATCGTGAGCGACGTGCACGGCACCACAAGAGACATCATCGAGGACACCATGCAGATCAACGGCACGCTCTTCCGCTTCATCGACACGGCGGGCATCCGCAAGACCTCCGACAAGGTGGAGGCGATGGGCATCGAGCGCACCTTCAAGAAGATGGACGAGGCAAGGATCGTCTTGGTGGTGCTCGACACGACAGAAAGCATCGAGCGCAACAGCGACTTCATGCGCCAGAACGCCCCGCATTGGGAAGGGAAAGAGGCGGTGGCGCTGCTGAACAAAGTAGACCTATCGAGCGAGGCGCAGCAAGCGGAGCTGCAGCAACTCGTGGCATCCCACGGGCTATCCAGCCTACGCATCTCCGCCAAGAACGACCTCAACAAGCAAGCCGTGCTGGACGAATTGACCCAGCGATCCGGCATCCACGAAGCGGAGACGGAAGGTGTGGTGGTGACGAACCTCCGCCACTACGAAGCCCTTCGCAACGCCCTCAGCGCCATCGACCGTGTCCGTGAAGGGCTGCAGGAGAACCTCTCAGGCGACCTCCTCAGCCGTGACATCCGCGACTGCCTCTTCTTCCTCGCCGAAATCACAGGAGGAGAGATCACAAACGACGAGGTGTTGGGAAATATTTTTAGGAATTTTTGCGTGGGTAAGTGATTTTTTGCAAAGAAACGCATACTATCTGCAAATATAGGCCTCTAAAAGACTTTTTTCAAGCATTATTGCTTGTGACCATATTTACAGAATTTCGTCCATTTTGTCCCCCATCTATCCCCCGAGATAGTCGAAAATAGCTGAGGGACAAAAAATCTCATAAGATTATGTATTCTTATTCTCTTGAACTAAATTCGTTACTTTCTCAATAGCAAAAGCTATTCTATCGACTTTGTCAATAGAATCTTCCTGTACTACATCCCATACTTCATAAGTGTCTTGATGATAATAAATGAAGCCTGTACCAGTGGCAGCTAAAGACGAAATCGGTTTTAGAATGTTCAAATTCTCCCCATAGTTAGCCAGCACTATAATCTTCTTGCCATCTTTATCCAACAACTTTTCTGACAAATTCTGGTATAACACATTCAAGAAAGGATTCCAGTGCTGTCCGTTTAACTGATTTTTATTAAGCGTAGTGATGATATAGTCATTCGATTCATCTTTCCACTTCAGTTTGCCCTCTGCACCACGCAACATATCAGGATACTTTACAAAGTAATAACGCCAATCGTATGTATGTGCTTCTTCCTTTTCTGAAAGGTATTTGTTGATAATAGTATCCAAATTCTCCCCATCCTTAATTCGTTGAAGAAGGATGCGAAGAACAGACATTGTTTTTTCCTCGAAATTACTTCGATCACGGCTTTTATGCAATAGCTGTGACCAAGTTGCTCTGTTATGGTTTCCCAAATAGTAACGACTGGAGTCATTCTGTCTATAATCACCAATAGCTAACATTGCACGATGTATCTTAACAAATTCATGAGCGCCACTGAACAAAGAAAGAAAAGTATCCACCAAATCAAGATGGGCATACCCTAGTCCTGACACATAGCCGTAAATCAAAGGATGATCCTCGAATCGATGAAGGGTTTCTATGTCAATTTCTTGTTCTTTCTCTTTTTTCACTGCTTCCTCATTTGTCTGTAGTCCATTAAACTTGTGCGTCAGTTCTTTGTTAATAATACCTGTCACCATCAGGTCCTTTACTTCGCAAAGTAAGTCTTTCATGTAGTCAGCATCACCACGAATCTCACCAGAATTAGAATTCCAAATAAGGTTCCTTAAAGTACGAAGACGGTCAATAAAGTCATCTTCTTTTATTGCGTCCTTGTTTATCAGGTAGGTGATTATTCCATAAAGGAACAGAAAGTCACTATATGAAAATTTTTGATTATTAACTGGATAAAGTTTCACGCAAGCATGAAAGAAATTTTGAGTTCCACAGTACTCGCTAACATACTTAAATGTAGCCACCTTGCTTTTCTCATAAGCAAACCCAGAAAGGTATTTCTCGAAGAATGCGTCTATCGATTTATAATCAGTTATAACCCTATGCCAACAATCTAAAGCATCTTCAAGATATTTGCGATTGGCAACTGCGTTAGGAGAATCGCTATATATCAATTTGATGAGTTCAAACTCATCGTTGGATTTCTTAATGCCTTGTTCGTAGCAAAGAATATGGCTTACATAAAAGAAATATCTCATGAAGTCATTGTCCACGATGTCATCTTGATTACGATATGGGAAGAATGTGTCAGCCCACTCAACGTCAAATTTGTGATTCACCGTTCTTGCTTCCTCTGAGTCCTTTTCGTATAAATTTTCATACTCTGCTTTAAAATGTTCAAAGGGGGTTAGTTTCTTACCTCTGGAGTTCATCTTGATATACAATTCATCAGAGAGTCCATTCTCAGACAAAGGTAAGAAATAAAAGACGATACGTTCCTTTTCTCCAGTTAAGATTTCCCATAGTTTTGCTATGTCGCTGAATTTCTCATTGATGGAATCCAGCATCACAAGCATACCGATAATGGTGGGGTCATTGTGCCATTCGCCCATAAACCAGTTCTGGTCAATCAACTGCTCTTGTAACGGTAATGACCAATCTGGGGCATATTGCATTAGATGTGCGCAAAAGTCTCGTGAACTAGGACGGATGTCATAAGTGAAGTTGTTAAGGAACATGTAATAAGATTCTTCTATACCATCTTTCTTTGCAGCATACCAATGAAGCAAATATAGAGTCGTCAGACGTTGTTGTCCGTCAAGTGGAGTCACAATTATTTTCTCAAGTTTATTCGCTATAGTAGTGCTCCAAACCTGCTCCTTTTCTCCATAGATAAAATCCATTTTCATCACTTCGTTGTCATCTTCTGATTTTACGAGGTAGGATTTAATTGCATCAAGGAATCTGTTTCTCACACGGTTGACATCATCTGTGGTACGTCCTTGTGCATAATCTCTCTGCACCATGGGAATAACCACATGATAATGTTCAAGAAAAGACTTGAAACTATGCTGTTCATATTTCTTATTATCTGTTGCCATAATGTATTTTGTCTTTAATGAGTTTAATATCTTTGTTATCAATCATTTTTTCTTTATGGTCGAATAAGACATTATTCATAGCACCGATATAACCTTTTCTATCTTCTTCTGACCAGAAATGAAGCTTCGTATCGGAGGAAGAATAGTACTTCATAAAAACGTTTCGAGTACATATTGGAATGTACTCTCCAGCTTTGTCCATAGCAATAATCTTCATGCGTTTTACATCGAAAGTGGAATTTTTAAGAGCCGCATTCTCTCCAACGGTCAGCAATGCCATATTTGACAAAGTGTGCATCTGCGACTTGTCATCGCCATCTGATAGAATGTTGATCACAGCAGGAGCAACTGCATTGAACTCATCCTTTATGGAACCTTTGTACCCTGTTTCATTTATATGGCTAATGACGGTGTCCATTTTAGCTATGACATCATCAATTTGTTTTTTTTCTTCAGAACTTACTTCCAGGCTCTCAAGAGATTTCTTGTGAATATCAAGCCATTCCTTCCATTCTTGATTGGTTTTCAGACTTTCAGAGTTCTGGGCATGGATATGTTCCAAAGACCACGTCCCTTCATTTTTGTATCGATCAAAGGGGAATCGTATGTTTTCGTCCCCCTTTTGTCTGATAGTCTCAACATTAAACAGAAGAAGGACATACTGTATATACTCTGGATGGTCATTGTAATTCAGTTCAGCATAGTCTAATTCCTCTTTGTTATTTTTTTCTCCCACCATGAACACCATCCTTTCTCTTATCATATCAAGCACTTTGAGACGGAAATCAGATTTTTTGATAGGATTATCGGTACTCATTGCTATGTCAAGAAGGGATTTCACGCTTGTACCAGTAGCAACAAGGAATCCGATGTGGTGGAACAGGTCAAAGTCATTGTACCATTCCTTTAGCTGTTGCATGTATCGTTCAATCAGCTCCCATGTGTCATATCTATTGTCAGAATTCTTAAACCTCTCATAGAACCTATTAAATGTATAGAAATTGCTTTCATCGCTCGGCTTCATTTCTATCATATCAAACAACAGCTCCATGCGGATAGGATAACGGTCAGACTTTTCATTTGTAATGAAAGTCCAAAATTTTTCGTCATGCAGGTCTTTCTCCATGGAGTCCCACCCAAGAGCAATTTCATGTTGTTTCTTTTCCTCTATGCCATAGGGATTCCCTGCATAGCGACCTTCGGAGTCTTTCTTTCCACGGCTTAGAAATAAAGCCTTTACAAGTTCTGCATTGGTAAGATTTATCTTGCCTATATTCAGGCGAGTGAAAATGCTTACGCTGTCTTCATCGATATCTATCTCATACCAAATAATTGTTACATGCTTCTGCAGTTTATTGGCGAAACTCATCATCTTAGACTTTTCACCATTAAACCACGCCTTTATTATACCATATGATTTTTTGATGAACAACTCATCTATATTGCTTGAACAGGAAGTGAGGTCTATCGTATCAATTGTTTCAAGCAGTTCCTTACTTCCAATATGACCATTCTCACTTTTTCGTGTGGTGTACTCAATACTGTAATTTATGTCAACATAGGCATTCAAATACTTCATAACCAAATAGAGTGTAGTCATACGCTGCTGACCATCAATCAATTCATATACACCATTCACGTTTTTGACTACTACTGGTTGAAGGCAGTACTTCTGGCCATCTGGGATTTCGTTGATGTCTTCAAGAAGATGCTCAACTTCATCTTTTCCCCAGCGATAGCCTCTCTGATATGCCTCTATTGTGAATTCACCAGCTATTTCGCTAATAATTTTCTCTTCTAAATTCATTGTATGTTATGTATATGTTTATTTATTAAATAATATTTGTTGGCTGATCTATACATTTTTCCAAAAGAGAAAGTATTTTTAATCTCTCTTTCCCTCCATCTTATCTATAAAGGTTTTATAAATAAGTGGATAGGCTTCACTCGCATTGAATGTTATGCCTGGGCGCAATAGGGATTGCATGTCGTTGGTAAACTCGGAATCTTCCATCTTCTCCTGCATATTGTTGACGAACTGCTTGTAAGATGGAGCCTTTTCAACCACAAATTCCATATATTTCTCATAACATTGAAGGACTTTATCAACATCCACGTCCTTACGCTGTAAAGCGATATAAAGGTCAAAGAGGTCGCGGCCTTTCTTGCGCTGGTAAAGGGCACGAAGTTTTGTTCCCAACAATTCTTCGAAATGATAGGTCGTCAACTCGGCTTCGCCCGTGAACCATGAGTTCTCCACATTGAACGGAATCTTTGTCAGCCCAAGAACATTGAAATGTTCGAAGCAATTGATTTCTACTTTCAGACGAATTTGTACTGTGGGCGGTATTTCAGACTCTACCCGGAACAGCATTGTATTGTTGTACCGCTTCTGCTTAGTTACTCTGTCTGGCAGCCAGTCAAGCACTTCGCCCAGTCGGTACATGATAGGCTTGATTGGTCCAGGAGTAATCTGCACCAAGTCAATGTCTTCACTATAGCGTGGCTGAGGCGAGAGATAGAGTTTATGTAGGGCTGTTCCACCTCGGAATGCCAACTGCGATGCAAGGAACTCATCGCTAAAGATGGAAACCAAGGCACGACATATAATCAGATCTTGTTCAATCTGTGCATTATCTATCCAGGGAGCATGCTCACTCCACTGTTGTATCGCTATTCTGTTAATCATATATCGTCTGTTTCTATTTCTACGTTTATGTTTATCTTCCACCGGCTGTTTCTGGATGATGGATTATCTTCTGCCGATGTACTCAATGGTTGATATTTGAAATAACCCGATGATGCACGAAGTTGTTCATACAATTTATCTGCTAACTTCTTTTCCCCGACAACATTTTCAAGTATATAGCCAAGTCGTTGCCATACAACCTTTTTCACATAAGTTGCAAGTGGCGCAAACTGATTATTAATGTCAATCTGCTCTGAAAGTTCTTCAAGTATGGTGGCGACTCGCGACAATCCGCCTACATGTTGCTGATATTGCACTAAGTCAGCGGCGGTTAGAAGAGGATTTGATATACGGATAGTTCCCGTTTCAGTATTCTTTGTAATCAGGGCTTCCTCTGGCAGTCCATCCCGATAATACCAATCAATGGTTACATTACGAGTAGAGACTGTCCTGCGCTTAGGAAAAGTCGTCATTACAGAGAATTGCTGGGGACGTTGATGAGCAGCGCCAAGTAGCTCTGCTGCACTAAGCATACATACATAGTAAGGCTTTTGCAGATACGACATTAACTGATCAATATAATAGGTTGCTGGCACAGATCCACGCAACACATATTGAGTGGGAATAATAACGTAATACCCTCTATATACACTGGCTATAGTCTTGTTTGAACTAAGTCTGGAAAGTTCATTTTGAAGAATCTGTTCTGAAGAGCACAAGTCAGCAGCCCTAACATCCTCAACAGAAAACGTAGGAAAGCCATGAATAGCTCTATCTTCAATCCACTTTTGTAATGTCATACTAAGTAATTTTGGTGCAAATATAATAAAAAAAATATTAGCTTTGTACTGTTTTTGCCTAAAATCACTCTATTTTATAGAATTTTATCTCCAAATTCGCATTTTTATCGAATTTGAAAGCAAAATACACGCATATAACTCTAAATATGAGATATGATTGCCGTCCAAAAGAAAGAGAAGCCAATTATTCTGTATGATAGCGCAACCCTTTGGTTTAGTTTATACCCATATTAAATATCTATAACCTAAACTAAACCTTAATGAAAGAATGTGCAAAAACCTGCGTTAAAAAGTGTAAACGTTCAAAGAACTGGAAAATCAATTTTGCAGATGTTTGCATTTTCTTTTTTTTGACGGCAGTCATATTTGCAGATTTTTGCCTATTTTGCGTCCCCCCACCGTCCCTCGGAGTCACTTTAAATACCCTAAAGCAAAGGCGTTTTTGCTGATTGTCAGCCACTTATATTTACAAATAGTAACTTCTGCGTGGGGAAATAGATACCGATTAGCACCTATTACAAGTCATTTTCGGAGGCACATCCCAATAGCATCCAATAAAATACAAATATAGGAAAGAGTACTCTTTGCGCTTAATCTGGGGAAGGCATCAAACAACTTGCTGCCGACAATGTTCTTGGCAGGATGCAGAATTACTGAGAAAATCTGCAAAAAACAGCAAAATATCCACCAAAAATCTGCAAAATTCAGCGAAATAACCTCCGAAAATCTGCATTATTTAATAAAATAACCTCCGAAAATCTGCAAAATTATTTTTATATTTGTGGCAATCAAACATTTACAAGAATATGCTAAGACGAAAGTTCACAGAGTATCTAAAACAATGGAAGGCTATCAAGAAAAATGAGTGTCTATTGGTGCGTGGTGCGCGTCAAATCGGGAAGACTTTCATTATTGAGGATTTCGCCAAAAACAATTACGAGTCGTTTGTGGAGATCAATTTCGAGCAAAATCCAAACTTGAGAGTTGCCTTTGACGGCGAACTTACGGTCTCAGAGATGATAAAGCGAATCACTGTATATATGCCTTCAGCCCGCTTCATTCCTCAGAAGACGTTGGTTTTCTTCGACGAGATACAATCATGTCCACAGGCAAGAGCCTCATTAAAGTTTTGGGCGCTTGACAATTCCTTCGATGTGATAGCGTCAGGTTCATTGCTTGGGGTCAACTACAGAGCCGTTTCCTCCTTCCCCGTGGGCTACGAGCGTCAAGTGGATATGTATTCGCTTGATTTTGAAGAATATTTATGGGCTGTCGGATTGTCTCAGGATTTTATAGATTCTCTTAAAAAACATTTTGTTGATAAGGTTAAAATTGATGAATCCACACACAAGAGGATGATGCAATATCTTCGTGAATACATGGTTATTGGAGGAATGCCTGCGGTTGTCAATCAATTTCTTGCGACCTCAAACTATGGCATAGTCCATCAAGAGCAAGAGAAGATTGTACAAGCATATTTGAATGACATAGCCAAGTATGCCGACTCTGCTGACCGTACTAAAGCGAGAAACTGTTTTTTGTCGATACCGAGACAATTAGCAAAAGACAATACCAAATTTCAATACTCGGTAGTTGAGAAAAACGGAACGGCCCGCAAATTCGGCAACGCATTAGATTGGCTTCGTGACGCAGGCATCGTAAACTATTGTTATAACTTGTCTACCCTGAGATTCCCTTTGCCAGCGTATGTCAGGGAAGATCAATTCCGCATTTACATGGGGGACATCGGTCTTTTGGTATCCATGTATGGTTTTGAGATGAAGGCCGCATTGCTGGATGATGTTTTGTCGGGTCCTGCCAAAGGAGGCGTCTACGAGAATTTGATGGCAGATATACTGCACAAGAAAAAATATCCACTCTATTTTTTCAAAAAAGACGATTCTACAGTGGAGATAGAATTTGTCCTTACCTCAGGAGCACACCCATTACCCATAGAGGTGAAAGCAAAAAGCGGACGGACCCAATCGCTCAATACAGTGCTATCATGGGAAGGAATCGAGGCAGGTTATAAATTCGGCAACTGCAATGTTGGCGTTGATGGCAATAAAACAACCATGCCATTGTATTTGGCAATATTTTTGTAAAGAATTTTATAAGGGAAAACAAATAATAAATGACCCCCATATACTTAAATCAAGAGGAAGCTATCAGGCGAATGGAAGCGTTTGCCAAAGAGATGACTCCTTTCATCTTTGTCATCAGCTACGATAAGGCTAAAGCTATCGTTGAAGCCTTGGATGCTGTTGATCCGAAGGAGATGCTCTTCAACTTCAGTGGAGTTTCCAATGTTCCCTCCGATTTGTCTGCTATTCGTTCGAATGTGGAATGGCAATTCACACCCCCTTCCAGAGACTCCTATCATCGTAGTTTCAAGATGGTGCAGGATGCGGAGAGGGCGGGAAACAGCTATCTTGTCAATCTGACGTGCCGGGTGCCGCTTCATACGAACCTCACGCTTCGCGATATCTTTCTGCGTACAACGGCTCGTTATCGTCTGTGGATTCGCAATAAACTTGTCTGTTTCTCACCCGAGATATTTGTCCGCGTGGAGAAAGACAGGATTTGTTCCTATCCTATGAAAGGTACGATTGATGCCACCCTTCCTCAGGCTCAAGAACTACTGCTGAACAACAAAAAAGAGGCGGCGGAGCATGCCACCATCGTTGATTTGATACGTAACGACCTAAGTATGGTGGCTCATCACGTAACTGTGAATCGCTATCGTTATGTGGAGGAGATTGTCACTCATCGAGGTGCTATTCTCCAAACCAGTTCCGAGATTTGCGGTCACCTGCATCCATACTACCAAGAACATCCGGGTGAACTGATTATGGAGCTACTCCCCGCAGGTTCGATCACGGGTGCACCAAAACCTAAGACGCTCTCGATCATTCAAAATGCGGAGGGCTACGACAGAGGGTTTTACACGGGCTGCATGGGTATATGGAAGGAGGGTAACATCGATAGTGCGGTGATGATTCGTTTTGTGGATGAAGAAGAGGACCAACTCTACTACAAGGCAGGAGGTGGCATTACAGCCATGAGTGATGAAGAGAGTGAATACAATGAAATAATAGAAAAGATATATGTGCCAATTTGTTGAAACCATTTGTGTTAAAGACGGCGTTGCCCGCAACCTCCGCTATCATGTAGAACGGATGAACCGCACCATTCAATCGTTCTTCCCCGATATGGCAATGGTTACGGAGGCGGACTTGCTCGGTGAAATTCCTGCGGTTGACGGACTTCAGAAAGTTCGTGTTGTCTATGACGAGCGGGGTATTGTTGAGCGTTCTTTTGCACCCTATACTCTGCGCACCATCCAGCGCATCGCTGTGGTGGAGGATGATAGTATCAGTTACGCATGGAAGAGTACCGACCGCAGTATGCTTATCAAACAGCGGGAGAAGGCCCCTTCGTATGATGAGGTGATTATCGTGAAAGAAGGATGCATCACAGATACTTCATACACCAACCTCTGTTTCTTCGATGGCAAGGAGTGGTTCACCCCAGACACTCCACTACTTCCTGGCACCATGCGACAGGCCCTCCTTGACCAAGGTCGTATCAAGGAAAAGAGAATACGAATCGAAGACCTACCTCAGTATCAGAGCGTAAGCCTTATCAATGCCATGATGACGTTGGGAGATATGGTGATGGAGATGAAGAGGATTGATTTTGAAATAGATTTTTCTTGAAATTTTTGTTATATGAAATATTGCGTTGAAATGTTATGACTGTAAAATTTATGGCTGTAAAATTTCATGAAGAAATATGATCAACGTCTACACCACATTCTCTGGTATAGTCCTGGAACGCTAGTTCCGTCAGAAGATGATGGGGGGGGTCATTGCTGTTGGTGCATTGGAAAGAGTTTCGAAAATGTTTATTTTCGCATATTAGATGATTATCAGTTTTAATGTAAGGACATGAAGAAAATAGCATCTCTGCTTATTGTTTTTTCCCTTGCCGCGATATGCATGGCGAGCGATTTCAAAGTGGATACCACAAAATTCACCCACGCTCAATATATGCAATATATAGATCATAAAAGATTTCCTATACATATACCCAATGTCTCAACAGAGAATCAAAATCTTTTATCCGTTGCGGATAGTATCAACAAAGAAATTCTAGAGTCAATTAGTTTTCAAGATGGTTTTTCGGATGTATTTACGTTTCACTGTCATGGGATTTCTTATGAATACGAAATGGAAGGTGACTATTTATTGCTAAATATTAAACAGATTTGGCTTTCGAGTCATGGAGATGTAGAGGATCTTATTTCTCTTTTTTTTGACTTGAAAACCGGAAAGAGATTATTGGCAGACATCAACACTCACATCCCTTTTCCCGCTTTATTTTCACTTGAGGGATACTTTGAATTTCTAAACTCGCACAACTGGGATAATGACATTTTCAATGGACTCTTGGAATCTCAATCTGAAACATATGATACTGATAATGAAGATGAAGTAGAAGATGAAGTAGAAGATGAAGAAGAAGATGAAGAAGATAATGAAGATGAAGAAGAAAAACATAACTATCTAATTTCATTGTCATCCAAAATATCTAAATATGAAAAATTCGATGTTGATTACAATTTTGAAAATGGCAAATTAGGATTCTGGAGAATAAGTGACTTACATGATTCTTATGAGGATCCAATACGTTATATACCTGGACATATTGATTATCGTACATACAAAGAAGTTAAACCATACTTAAATAAACTTGGCAAGGTTATCTTAAATGACTCAAAAAGCAGAATAAAAAAACTTGCCAAATCGGTAGAACTATACAAAGAAGTTGAAAATAACTTATTTATGGAAATAGCTCATTATGAATATAATAACAAAGAAAACTCTAATGAACAAACGATTAAAAAGGAACCTGCGCGTAAATATGTTCCGTACCAAATAGCGATAAATTTACGTGATTCAGACAAGATAAAAGGGTTCCTGTTATATGGAGGGAAAAAGGAAAGAATCACAGGTTACAAAAAAGAGAATGAAATATATCTTAAATCCAAGAAGTCTAATTGGGAATATTCCTTCTCTCTAGAAAAACTGGAACATATCTTTTATAACAGAACTGACGATGAATTTGAAGAAGGTGCTGTTGTGGGATATAACTATGTGAAAAAATATTCTGATTGATCATAGTGAGCAAAGATATAAACAAACTCACTGGAGCAAAAAACAAGTATCTTTGCAACTGAATTTTATAGCGAATCATGATGAACAGCCAAATACCCAATTGGATTGCCTCACACATCACGCTCATTGTCGTGGCTGTGACCATTGTCGCCTTATTTGTACCCTCCTCATTTTCGTGGATTGGCACGGCCGCCATCGCCCCTATGCTGGGCGTGGTGATGTTCGGCATGGGACTGACGCTCAAACCGTCGGACTTCAAACCGGTGCTGATGCATCCGAAGGAGATGTTGATAGGCGAGTTGGCTCAATTCATCATCATGCCCCTTGTGGCTTGGCTGCTTTGCCGGCTGCTCAACCTGCCACCCGAATTGGCTTTGGGCGTGATCCTTGTGGGTTGTTGTCCCGGCGGAACGGCCAGCAATGTAATCTGCTATTTAGCCAAGGGAGACGTTGCGCTGAGCGTTGCCATGACGGGTGTCTCCACCCTATTGGCGCCGTTTGTGACACCCGTATTGGTTCTGCTTTTGGCAGGAGAGACGGTGGATGTGGATGTCTTGGGGATGTTCATGAGTATTGTTCAGGTGGTGATACTGCCAATCGTGGTGGGGCTCGTCGTCAACCACTATTTCGGGAAATTCACGCAGAGAGTCATCCCCTACATGCCTATGCTCTCCACCCTGGCCATCGCCGCGATCATAGGGATCATCGTCTCACACAACGCACAAAACATCATGGGATGCAGTCTGCTTGTGGCAGTCGCTGTGATCTTGCACAACCTGTTAGGCTTATCCCTCGGCTACATTGCTGGTATGTTGACGGGTATGTCTCCTGAAAAACGGACAGCCATCAGCATAGAAGTAGGGATGCAGAATTCCGGGCTCGCCTCATCACTGGCCGCCACGCACTTCGCCCTCTATCCATTGGCCGCCGTACCAGGAGCCATCTTCTCCGTGTGGCACAACTTCTCGGGTAGCATAGCGGCAGGGGTGCTGAAGAGGTGGAATGGGAAGTAAATTAGATAATTCGCAGTTCCCAGTTCAAAAGAAGCAGAAATGTTGCCCAAAAGGATGTAACGTTACAACCTTTTTTTGTAGTTATTTCAAAACCGCACGGACAGGAAGTCCTTCTGTGCGATAGACATTGTTTCATATAACCTTACATTTATGTCAAAACCTGTTTTACTTCCCCCTAATTACATTAAAGTCTACAAATAGGTTCATTTCCCGCTCGTAGTCCGTTTGAGGATCTTTTATTAGGGGGTCATGATCGGAAATGCCTACAGAGATAATCTTTATTGAGGAAGAAACATTTTCAAGCAACCAACGTCTAATCCAATCAGCTCTCGCTTGGGACAATTTCATAGCGAATTCCTTCGGTCCTCTTCCTCGGATTTCCAAGATATCGTCGGATGATAATTGCGCCTCCTCGATAAACTCAAGGATGATTTTTTGTGTGACCGTATCTTGCGGAAATGTCCAATCACGCCCAAACACGTTAACCTGCAATTGCTGAGAAAAGGATAAGAGAGGGAGATGGAGAAATAGAATTAGTATTGGGGTTTTGAAAGACATATTATATTTATTACATTTAAGACATTTATTTGTATTACGCCTGTTATTCTTCCCAGATATTCTTCCATTTGTTTTCACACGACTCTGTCAACGGATTTCCAAAATGAGTATTGTTTTTGGGAGATATCCTTTATATCTTGTTCTTTTTGTTGTTTTTGTATGGGCATAAAGGTACAAAACATTTTTAAAAGTTATTTTTCCGTCACCTCTCAAGCATTACTCTAAACATAGTTGAATAATTGAACGGAAATCAGAATTCAACAAGCATACCGCCAATTTCTCACGTTCAACACGCCCTTTCGTGCCGCATCCTACTAAAGACCCAATAGATGCACCCGACCCCGATCGTATAGGCCAGCAAATCGACCCAGAGGAAGCCTTGTCCGAGCACCAAGTGACCGAGGGTGGTGCCGCGAAGGGAGACAAGCCACGGCCAGGTGATCAGCTGAGAGAACTCCACGAGGTAGGCGGTGGCTAAGCTCACGACCGCGACAGTGAGCAAGGGTTTCCTGCACAAGATGATGCGCCAGAAACAGAAAACCATCATCGCCCAAAGCGCATCGCCCGTCTCCGCAGGGATCCAAGCGACACGCCTTGAGATCAGTCCCAAAGGAATCAGGATGGCTATGCCTATTATTGCGGTTATAATTTTACGTTTCATGGGCTATAAATCTGTTTGTCAAATATACAAAAATTCTTCAGACGTTTTGCGGCAATGGTTCCTTGTAGAGACGCAAGATTTTGCGTCTCTACGATGCACAGCACCAACACAACCCGTTTTTTATATCACAAACATTTAAATTTCACCCCAAAATGAGCTTATTATCTATCTTTACATGCCAAATCTTATCGAGAATTTCATTATAACAGTCAGATATACTGTCAATCTGAAGTCCATAGAATCGTGTTCCTTTGTCGTGTTCCGTATTCATTTTCTTTCGGGTTCGTTCTAAAGGTGTGTTGAAGCAGAAATCGCTGATGACAAGAACGTCTGCCATGGCGAAGTTGGAACTCTGCAACATCTTCAATGCGGCATTCAGCATCTCTTCCCCATCTGTTCCTCCCGAGAAATAGTTTTCTAAGAACTTATTCAACTGATTCCATGCACCATATCGAGACAGATCAAGACAATTGGCCCGAACTGAGAATGTTATCAAAAAGCATTTCCGTTTCTGTTTCTTTGCCATACTCAGGAGTTGAAGCAACAAGCATTTTGCCAACTGAATAGGTTTTCCTCCCATAGATCCGCTAGTATCAAGACATACAATGATTGGACCTTTTTCCAGTCGTGGCTTTACCATACGCTGTTTGTCCAACTTTATTTTACTTTCCTCTTTCGGTTTGCTGGCAAACAACTGAAGTTTCTGCGAAGTATATTTCAGATAGAATAAATCTTCTGTTTCATGGTCAGACATGATAGCCATTTCAACAGGCATCATGTGTTGCAAGTTTTGTCCCGTAGTGATTTCCTCTATCTCCACGGCCGGTTTGGGTGGTGAGGGCAAAATGGGCAGATACTTTTTGATCATCTCGTCCATTTCATCTATTCGGTTCGGTTGTTCCCGTCCGATGATACGAACGATCTCTGCCAATGCAGGATAGGAATAGACAATCTTCTCAATACGTTTGTGTTCCTTGTAGTCAGAAAGTCCACATTCTCTCAAGTGCATCTCCCAGTTTTTACGGTAATGATGCAAAGCAGTTTGTTCCTTTCGTTTGAATTCCTCGTCACAAGCTTTATCCCAGTCTTTTGCCAAGGCAGTCAGAATGACTTCCTTTTTCTCTATGTCGTGAGCGTCTGTTTCCCTCAATAGTTCTTCATAGCCACTGATATTAACTTGCTCCTTTAAATAATCAGAAGTGATGATGTTCTTTGCATGAAACCACATTTGTCGTTTCGCTTCCAAACTACCATCAAGGAATGCAAGAATAAAATCTTTCTCCTTTCGGTATTGTTCCTCTATCGGTTGGAACACTTGGAGCATAACATCTATGAATTTCATCACCTCCTCTTTCAGTAAATCCTTCCACAATGGATCTTGGCTCTCCAATTGGGGGTTGTCATGAATCGTCTGAGCAAGGAACCCACCCAACAGATCATCTTGAGGTATATAGTCAGGTAGTTCACCCCTGTCCATATAGAAGTCAAACGCCTCATCATATTCTTCTATTTTCTTTGCTATATCCATAATCGTCAGAGCAATTTCTGTGTATTCTGTGCTTTCACATAAACCTCCTCAATGTGCATATTGCATTTCATAAGATAATTTTTCAACAGATTCAATTCATCGTCAGAAAGAAAGGTGTTTTTCGTCTTAGTGAACAAAGCTTGCAGTTTTGCAAATTGTGGTCGTATCTCATTGTCTATTGTTGCAATAACGGAATCCGCCATGTTGGGTGCCTTACAATTCTCATCATTCAGCATTCTATCCTCTGATGCCGAAATCCCCGGCTGTCTCTCAAAACCATAGGGAGTGCCATCAATGATTATACCATTTTTGCATTTCTGCAGTTTGATTTTCTTCACGTCTGTATTATCCCTCACTTTATAGTCAAATGGAGCTCCCGTATAGATGGCATGAATAATCCATGCTTGTTTCTTATCATCCTTATAGATGATACCATCCAATGGAGTATCAACACTGATATAATTGTAGTCAGATTTGTAGAAAAGACATTTACCATCTTTGTAATCACGTATTGTATAATAGAAATAGTTGAACAACGCAAATTTTGGGGGCAAGTTATTCTTATCCCCCTCCTCTTTTGGTAGTTCCGAAGCCTTCTTCAAAGCCTTTTCAATCTCATTTTCCAACTTGTTTAGTTGGTTGTCTATTGCTTCTGTAAAACTACGTCCTATCACATCAATCACAGTGGGAATTGTCTCATCCCTATTCCATAGACAGTGCATAAGGATAGGGACATCCGTCATGTCAATACTCTTCCTGCCGTTCAAAAAAGCGGATGTCTGCATTAGATGGACACATTTCTTCCAACGACGGTCAGAGACATAGTAGTTCATTTTGTTTATTTCCTCCTTTTGAATCTCCTTCTTGAAACCTTTGCGTATTAAGGTGATGATGTCGCATATCTCATTGGGAACATCAATCGCATCTATCTCTTTCTTCCACTGGCTGTACTGTTCCTCTGTTATCAGTGAGTTTTCGCCTATCACAGGTGACTCAAACGATTGTTGACGAATCATTTTATAGAAAGTTTTCTCATTCTGAATACAGTTTGACACCATGCGCACCAGAAACCTATCCCACAATGCTTCGAGACCTTCATCCTCAGCTGGTAGTTCATTGCTTGCGGCTATCAAGAGTTTCATGGGCAAAGAGATGGTGTTACGTCCGTTTTGGAATATACGCTCATTGAGGGCAGTCAGCAAGGCATTCTGTATGCTCGGACTGGCTTTCCATATTTCATCAAGGAAAACAATGGTGGAGGTGGGTAGGAAACCATCCACCACACGTTCGTATCTATCCTCGTTTTTCAGCAAGGAAATAGATACGGGGCCGAATATCTCATCTGGCGTACTGAAACGAGACATAAGATATTCGAACGATTGACCCTCTTTGAAGGCGAGTTTCAGACGACGAGCCACTAAACTCTTCGCCGTCCCTGGAGGTCCGAGCAGGAAAAAACTCTCACCAGCTATGGCACAAAGCATTGCCATAGCAATAATATGTTCTTTCTCATAGACCCCTTGAGAGAGGGCTTTGAGCAATGATTTTATTTGGCTATCGGGCTTCATATATTTATCAGTTTAAAAACCAACACGTCTCTTTGTCGCATTACCCAGCTGTTCATTCTCGCAATGGTAAAAGAGAGATTCCATCGACGATGATGTTTCGCTATGGAGGATGGTGTCGATGGTATAGTGGCGGGCGACGTTCTCTATTTGACCGCCGCTGAAATCATATTTTTCAGCCAACAAGCGGACATTCTCATCCGCCAGATCCGGCAACATGGTGTGCCAAATGCTAGTACGGACCTCAAGCGAAGGCTTGTTGAATTGGATTTTGTAGAGGAACCGTCGTTCAAAAGCCTTATCCATATTTTGGGCAAGATTCGTCGTGGCGATAAGGATACCGTCGAGGGTCTCCATCTCCTGTAGAATAATGTTTTGGATGGCGTTCTCCATTTTGTCAACCGCTTGGTCCGCACCTTCACGTCGCTTGCCGATGATAGCGTCCGCCTCGTTGAAAAGCAGGATGGGGGCAATGTCTGATTGCGCAACCAGCATACGATATTGATCAAAAACTTCCTTTATGTTTTTCTCACTTTCGCCCACCCAACAACTTTTAATTTCAGGGATATTCACCTGCAGGATGTCGCGACCCGTCTGGCGAGCCAATTGGAGGGCTGCCTCTGTCTTTCCCGTACCGGGTGACCCGTAGAAGAGGCAAGTGAATCCATAGCGGTAGCCCTTCTCTTTCATCCGTTCGCAAATGGTGCGATAGGTGGTTTCCTCCAGCAATCGGTTCAGGTCTGACACTTGTGTCGCCACCCCGCTATCGTAATAGAGTTGCTTAGGGACAATACTATCATGTTTGACAATGTTTCTCACCTTTTTCCCACCATTTGATGTCAGTTTCAATTCAGGGAATAGAGACTCTTTAGCTTTCTTACTTAGGCAAAACGAATCAATGCTGGCAAAACCATTCTCATTACAATGTTCAACAAGTCCCAATTGTTGCAGTATATGTTTGTTTTCCACAAATGGATTCCACCTATGCCGCGCAATAATCGGTTTGCCATAGAAGGAAATGAAATCATAGAAATGGATATCTTTCTCTTCGTTAACGCATTTATGAGAAAACAAGAGAAGAATCGTCTTTTCGTCTCTATTCAGACCATATTCATCCATTTTTTTCACAAACGGCAAATGTTTGTTGTCTTCACATAAATCCAGAAGATTTGAAATAGATTCTTCCTCTGTAATTATTTCTTTATCCATTCTGTCTTCCATGATGTCATTTACGGCGCAAAAGAATTCAACACAACTTAGACATGTACTACTTGGGGGTGTATATTTCTCTCCCCGTTTAAAGGCTTCGACAACATCTGCGGGAACCCGATATGCTACTGATTTGTCATCGTAATGACGATAACGTACTAATTTTCTTTCTTTCAGTTCATCAACAGTAGGCGTATAGCGGATTATGCGAGTCGTGGTACATTGCAAATAGTCTGCCAGATTAGAAATCGAGACATAACCAGACTCACTTTTCTCTATCAACAATGACATCAACACACTTTGTTCCACGCTGAGATCCAACGTGTCACCAATCATCTTGAGAGGCGACGCCGCTTTTTGGAAGAAATCCTCATCCAAATGAGAGCCTTTCGACAGTTCCACCACCTTTTCCACTGCCATCAGCAGGTCCATCTGTTCCGTTTCCTTTTCCATTGTTTCCATAATTACCTCCTTTTTGATGTTTTATGGTACAAAGGAAGGATGAGGGTCTGCCAGTTTGTGGCAGAGGTTAAGAAATTAATATATTTTAATCACAAACATCTCATAATCAGGCTATCGCAACGTTTTACAATTACGTCCCATTGTAGAGACGCAAGATTTTGCGTCTGTACGGAACGGCACCTACGCAACCCATTTTACGCACATCACAAACATCTCATAATCAGGCTACCGCAGCGTTTTGCGATTACGTCCCCATTGTAGAGACGCAAGATTTTGCGTCTCTACGGAACGGCATCTACGCAACCCATTTTACGCACATCACAAACATCTCATAATCAGGCTACCGCAACGTTTTGCAATTACGTTCCATTGTAGAGACGCAAGATTTTGCGTCTGTACGACCATAGGCACAGCACAATCGTCTGAAACACAGGCAAAAATAATGGCTAGCGAAAAAGCCTTTCATACCCAAACATCTAACCTCATTCACTCCGCCACCATAGGCAGAAACTCTGAATCCAGTGCAGATGTTCTCTGATTCTTTTGCCAATGCACTAATCTTTATTATTAGCTTAGCAATTACAACGTGATTGAATGACCGATGCTGTGCATGGATGTTGCACAACATCGGGGAATTTTATTTTTTGGGGGAAAAGTTTATTTAAAGAAATCTGATACGTATTCTGATGCCATAAATTTTCTAAATGGACTTAAAACTCTATCAAAAATTATCCAATTATCCTTTCCCTTTCCTCGCGCTTTAGGGTGAAATGAGTCTATCACAACAACTTTATTATTTGGATAGTACCGAAGGCGTGTTTCAAAATGCAAGTCAGTGCCATCATCAAGTACATATTGACCTCCGAATGGAATATATTCCTTATCCTTTAAATATGAGTTTGTGACAAAATCAAATATGGCACCTTGTCCATCACAGCAAACAATTATATTCGGATGAAGAATGTCTATTTCTTCTTTTAACAAGTCACCATAAATATCAAAATGCTTACGAAGTATATTTTCATCGAGAGAACTACCCCCTGGCTCTTTTTTACATTCCACTAATGCAAATGGTTGAGTATTAAAAAAGGATTTGACTTCGTTGTGATGTTTTTCTGCTTCGTGATAACATCTGCCATTATTATCAGCCTTTGCCAGGCCCCATAGAATGTAGGCAATGTTTTTAATGAATCTGTTTTTGATGTTACGGTTGGCTGCGGCATTAGCATTCCATTTTTCTTTTTTCTCTATATCTTTCCAATCAACATTTTTAAGCCAATATCGAATATCCTCATCCCATTTGTCATCGTTGCCTTGATTTTGGTCTTTTAACAAGAATACCACGCGTTTAGGCGATGGAATCCACATCTGTACAGTTTCTTCGGGGGACTTATCATTCTGAAACATTATACCATCTTTGGTAATGTTTTTACCACCATTTTGAATTATTCGCTCATACCATCTTCCGAATAAAAATTCAAGTTCATAATTAATGTTACTCATAATACGAATTATAAATTCAACAATCCATCACTTTAACTCTCATGCCACAAGTGTGTCTATCCAAACACTTCGCTCTTCTTCTGCAATAATAACAAAAAAATCCAAAAGAAAAAAATCAGGCAAAAACATTTTATTACAGATACCCCCACAGAAACAAGTGGCTGACATTACAGCCAGCCACAGTTCCATTTAATTCTTCACAAAAACATAGGTTTTACCACCAATTAGCTGTGCTTTACCACCCATTGCTTTTGCTGCTCGATCCAACTCTCCAAAAGAATTGTACGTTTGAACGTTCCCGTTCGGAAAATTTAACTGATACATATCGTTTTTGTTTAAAATTTCACCTCCACTTATGGCTATCGGTATCTCCATTTTCCGCAAACATATTCACGACCTACGCCAAATGAGAGCAGAGGATAAAACAATTCATTTGTTTATTCGCAAACATCTCATAATCAGGCTACCGCAACGTTTTGCAATTACGTTCCATTGTAGAGACGCAAGATTTTGCGTCTGTACGGCAGTCGAACAACACAACCGCCTGAAACACAAACGTATGCAGGGCAACCACATCCCACATTACCGTAACATCGTTGGGCACCGATTGACACCATTCGCAGAACGTCTGCAGTTCCGACATCAGCAAGGGGAAGGTTTCCGGGACGAGAAAACAGACATAAGCATGGCGGAGGGGCATACCCTCTTGGGCAAGACCATTCAACTGCTCCATCAAGCGTTTCATCCTACCCTCCTCGTCCGCCTCCGCAGAGAGGGTGAAAGCACGCAATTCACCATCCCCCTTGAACCTATCCCTAACCTCCTCATCGTCAATACACATCAGCACATCCTCCGCGCGGAGCACATCCCCCCTGCTAATTCTCTCCCATAGGCACATCTCTTTCTTCATAACATCTAAACTGTTTAGTGATCCATTATTTATTCTGCGCAAAGAAAAAGAAGACCTCTGCCGGATGGGGGCAGAGGTCGGGAGAATGTATCAAATCCTACAGGAAAATGTTTTGGGATTGTAGAGACGCAAGATTTTGCGTCTCTACGGCTGTCGCACCACACAAACGACTGAATTGCTGGCATGGTCAAGGAAAGCAATCATAAATTTATCGTAAGATCATCGGACGTTTTTTAGAAAAACGGAATCATCTTGACGCCTCCTCTACCAAACATGTAAGCAGGTTTAGAAAATCTTGTTGTGTAACATCAGGCAACTCATTCATGTAAACGCAGAAATATTCGTCATTTCTTTCATTCTTATGATTTGCGTCTCTCTTCTTGCGTTCATTTACTTGATTTAGGAGAAACACTTTATTTTCATATACCCACATGAACGAGTTCCCATTGTATTTGAAACACACATTAAATTTCCAATACACGCCTTGGTTACATGAATTTTCATCAGGACTAATTTCTATGGATGGATGAGACAACATCATATTTCGTCGGAAAGAATATTTGATGTCTGGATCAATCCAATCAAAGCAGTATGCGAAATTCTTACTTTTTGGGAAAAAAGACATTACACCGCCAACCCAATGGAGTCTCCATCCTGATCCGGCACTTACGATTTTGCCGTAACGATCATAGGGTTCTTCCTCTAAGAATTTTGTCTCGGCGAACAGTTTCTTAATATGATTGGCTGATTTAACCCATTCCTTTTCTCCGTCCTCAAAGTTAATAAAGGGGAGATCATCAAGGTCATCCGCCGTCAAAAGGCAATGTACTTCTCTATAGTAATTTGGCTTTGAGCCATGAAGAATATTCTCCTTCCAGGCATCTGCGTTGGTGTTATAGATGAGTTGCTCGACAAGCTGATTCCAGTGATGGGCAATACGGATTAAGGCTTTGGTGAGCGGCAGGGCATATTCCTCCCGCACTTCTTTATCACCGAAGTAAGTTTGCACATGGGAGAGTTTTATTTTGAAGCACTCAATATCCTCTACGAACTCCTTGCTATCATGACGAAGCAAACAAGCTATGTTTCCTTTAAAGAGCGGCATTTTCTCGGCTTCTCTAATGAGCGGCAACCATTCGGTTTTATGTTCTCCGCATAGCAGTTTTGCCTTGAAGCGTTCCTCTTCCACTTGTTTGACCGCAAAGTTAGATCGTATTTTCTCGTCAGAAGCAAGGAACTGCAAAATGTTTTCACTTCTTGTGCGCAGTTCTTCAAACAAACGCACAGCACTAATCATTGCTTCTTCGTTATTCAAGTAGCTATTTTCCACAATATTCCACACGAAACGCATCCATTGTTCAAATCGTTCATTGTTGAATATCTCATTGTTTTCAAAATAGCAGCAAACAGCATGGAATATAGCCCGTTGTTTTTGGCTAATAGTAGTCACATCCACAATTGTAGGTCTGCCATCTTTGTCTGTTTCATTAACAATATATTCGGGAATAAATGCAAAAACGTCGTTTTCTTCCCAACACGGAGCGATCTTCACCCCATTCCATCGAGCAAACAGTTTTTCCAAAGACTTAATTGTTTCCGGTGTTAGCACCTCGTCATATCCTTTCAGTCCATCATAGTTTTCCTTGCCCTTATAGAGGTCTTGATATAGCATAATTTGTTGCGTTTCTTGCACATCTCGGGGAGTTATGGCAATCAGTCTATCAAGGAAATAACGTTGCAGGAAGTTAAAGTATATATCATCCACCTTAAAGACACCCTTTGAACTCGCATTCTTCCAAAAAACATCTGTCCATTCATTGTCAACGAGAGATGCGGTTTCATGATTGAAAAGTTTTTCATCGGGGTTGTTCCCGTTTGGAACATAGCCGATAAGATCAGCCTTAAAGTTTTCAAAGTCCGTCAGTTGTTTACCTCTGGCATTCATCTTTATATAAAGATCATCCGATAGCGGCAGGTTTTCGTCCTTCATATCCTTGAAGAGGAAGTGAATGGGACAATCATCAGCCAGCAACCGCTCCCAATAAACAGAGCAGTTGTTGTCGTCAGCAAGAAATTCCTCTATGCCATCTTGAATATCCACGTTTTCTATATTTGTGATATTCGTTCCACCCAACGTCCGGAGCATTCCTTGGATAGTAGGGTCTAGCTTGTATTTGGAATAGAACCATGTCTGATCCTTTATGAAATCCACTATTTTCATACCACTTTGGCAGAAGGCTTCCGTGTCCATATCGCACAGACTTCTGCAGAAATCGCGTGAGGTTATACGGGTTTCATAAGTAAAATGGCTGAGCCAACTTTTTGCGGAAACAAGGTTGTTCGTCCTCACAGCAAGATACCAGTGAAGAAGCCACAATGTGGTTAGACGCTGCTGTCCATCCAAAGGCCACATGGCGCCATGTTCATTTGTACCATAAACGAAATCAAGGCTTAATCCTTCTTTGCCAGACTCATCTTGCAGAGCCTTTATCATCTTCCCGAGCAAACGTTCACGAAGATATACCTTGTTTTCACGTCCCTGCGCATAGTCACGCTGTATAATGGGAATTTCGATGCGTTGCTGACGCAGTATATTATATAGAGTTTGAAACATAGTCTTTAACGTTGAATTTTGGGGATAAGGTGCGATATATATTCTTCAAATAGGCTTCCGCATCATTTTTTGTCCACGCCACCATGCTTCCAGAGGTGGGACTGTAGTATTTCATGAAAGCCTGTTTTGTGCAAGGTGGAATGAAGGCAGACTTGGACTTCCGCTCCATTGGAATCTCAAAGCCCTTTTCCTTATTGAATGTTGGAGTTGGATAATATACCCCCTGTTCCTTACCTATGATGGTTCGACGTTTGGCAGGGAAAATAGCGTTGCCGTAACCTCGATTCGTACTTTCGTCTAAGAGTGTGAAGTTCCACGCCATGTTTTTTTCATCTCCGTTGAGATACTCTTCAGCATTTCCCTCCGGAAGAATCTCATGCGCCAGTTTGTCAAAAACGGACTTTCGCTCCGCCTCATTATCGTTATCCTGCATGTCAAGACAGAAGTTTTTTATCTGTTCCCTCTGTTCTTCAGTCGATATAACATAGGTTGTCAACAGCCATTCCTTCTGCTCATTGAAATCTGTGAGATCATTTGTTGTGTTAGAGTCGATGTGTTCCACGTCCCATTTTTCTTTTTTATAAAGATTAAATGGGAATTTTGAAAAGATACTCTGTCCATACTCTTTCTGCACAATCAGACCCTGTTGTATGACCGATTCAACATTATGTAGGAGCAACAGCGGGCGGCATTGCGTCTTTGGGCAACCTTTCTGCTCATAAATTTTTCCAAGGTCTGCGCAATCATTCAGAGTATTGTTGATTTCGCCAATGAGATATTCCTTGAACTTTCCGATGGTCATGCCAGGCTTGTTCCATTCAGTGAGATATTTGAAAAGGAGAGTTTGCTGTGCAGCAGGATTCCCTTTCTGTCGTGTGGATTCTTTAGGGCGAGCCATCAAGTAACCAATATAGTGGTAAAGTTCAAGATGAGTAAACCATTCGTACAGTGTGCCACATATCTTCTTGACCTCATCCCAAACGATTTTCAGCGTCGCTTCGCTGTATTTTTCATCATGGAAGTAACCATAAAAATAGCGGAACACACGAGATTGGTCGGTACCAATATCCTCAGACGGCTCACCCAACACACGTTGGCTACACATCAACTCAAAGATGAAATCGATGCGCGTTTCATGCGTGTCGGCAACGTCATGGAAGAAGAGCCAAAACTCATCGTTTTGCAACATGGACTCCATCTCGTTCCATTGTGAAGCGATATCCTGTTGTAAGAGCCGAATCCTCTCATAATTTTCATCCGACGGGAAGTTAGAACGATTGAGAAAAATCGCTTTGATCAATTCTGCAGAGGTGAGCGGTATTTTATCAATGTTCAAGCGAGTGAACACCTCAATTGGGTCCTGCGTGTCTGTATCATACCAGATGAACTTAACTTTATTTAGCAAGACCTCTGTGAAATTTCTGATAAAATCCTCATTCTTACCTTGTTTCCAGCGAAGAATAAAATTACGTGCTTCGAACATGTGATAGAAGTCTATATTCTCTTTGGCCTCAACTTCCGTGCGATTGAGAATATCGCTGAGGAATATCTGACTTTGGGGGCGTGTTTGATATCGCAGTTTATACTTCTCTTGGTTCAGACAGGAAAGAATGATATTGATGGTGGTGAGTCGTTGCTGCCCATCTATCACGTCCCAGGAAATGCCAAGTTCTTTCACCACAAGCGGTTGTATGCAGTAAATGCCTTTAGCTCCCTTTTCACAAAAATCTTCAATGTCTTCAAGCAGTTCGTTAACCTGTTGCGTAGTCCATCTATAACCACGTTGGTATGAAGGAATGTGGAAATCTAAGCAAGTCAGTTCTTTGATTGCCACAGGGTCAATAGTCCTATGCTTCATATTTAGTTTCATCTTTAATTTCTTAACCATTATATCTGCTCTATGCCGGATAACTTCTGTGGCAAAATCCACATAACGTTCCGCTTCTAGCAGGTAATCCTCAGCAGTCATGTCGGATTTCCTCCAATAGTAGAATCCTTTAGAAGAAATGAAAGGCTTCCCATCACAATTAAGGTAGTCTTCCCACAACAACGCTTGGGAAAGGCGAGTAACACCCTCATCATCCATATAAGGACGGAATGCCTGCTCATTAAGCATTATATGTTTTTGAAGAGGAAAATCCACATTCTTTTTATTCTCCAACACGGTTTGCAAAGCAACAAGGAATTGGTCAAAGAAGTCATGCCAGATATAGTGGCATCCACGGTAAGTATTCATGGTCTCATACTCACCTTTGTATTCATACCCGACATTCGGCAACACACTCATGTTGCCAATGGTTCCACACACACATTTTTGGAAATACTCAACCTTTGAGACAAGTTCTTTTGACGGGTTGAACTTATCCAATCCAGGATGAAGCGAATCCCTACAAGGTTTCCCGAACATCGTATTATACGTGTTCATAGTATCACCTCTGTAGGTATAATCTTCTAGTGTTTCCATAGAAAGTCCTTGCCATGCATCAGAGAATAAAACACAATAAATCGCACGCATTATATTGGTGTCATCCGAATCAAACTTTCGATCAGGACAACCATACTTATCGTCCTTTCTTAGATCATAAAGTTGGAAGTTAACTATTTCATCTATATTATCATGCAAATAATCGTGAATGAAATCTTTTATGAGTTGTATAGGATCAATCGTCATAGATGATTTTGTTAATTATAATATCTTTCTCACAATACAAACATATGCTTCGTCTAGCAGTGCGCAAAAATGATTATGGAAAATCCACAATCTACATTCCACGCAAGCCATCACCATCCCCAAAAGTAAAACAAATTATTGATTTGCGAAAAGCATCAATACATATACATATGAATCAAATAATTGCTTCCACGGAAATCACGACACCTTTTACTTATTTCAACAATGCGGTTAGTTTCTCAACCTGCTCCCTTAACTTCTGCGGATTCTGTTTCGCAAGTTTTTGCAGATTGAGGAGTTTCCATTTTACGGATGGATAATCCTTGAAATATTCAAATTTATATCCGTCCCATTCGGGTTGTCCTGATTCAAAACTAATCAGGAACTTCTTATCTTCTTCTGTCACTAGTGACCGTACATCTGAAATGAGTTTTGTTCGAGTTTCTTCAAATTCTTTGTATGTAAACGGAATCTCTGTCATTCCAGTGAACTGATTTTCCATCGCTTCTCGCTGGTCAATCAAACTTGGCGCTAATGATTCGTGAATCGGTCTGTCACTACCAAGCAAACAGAAGATAAGTCCTTCACGACATTCACTTAGGGGAATATCCATATACTTCACGTCAAACAAATCTCGTGGATGTTGGCGAGACAATGCCGCAGCGACCTTCCCGCCATATAACAGTGTCAGCGGAACAATTTTTGCTTCACAATAGAGAGCGAACTCTCCTTGTGCCTTGTCACTCAATGGGACAGTAAGCACATTTCCACCGACAATTCCTCTCTTTGTTTGATTCACTTCAATCTTAACCTGCTTGCCACGATACTCACACAACAATTTACATGTACTATAATTGGGAATCACATGTATACCTTTGAATGCACGATTTGCTTTGTCACAAATAGACTTCAGATGATAATTGATATCAGACATGCTTGTCTCTCTATCTGCTAAGGGTATATATGTCAGATCAATGTCTACAGAATAGCGTGGCAGATTCTTCAAAAACAAATTAATGGCCGTCCCACCATGTATTGCAAACACGTTCTCTTCCATAACAATAGGAATCAGGCGAAGTAGAAATTCCACCTTCTGAACGTAGACGCTTGATTTTATATTATCATTCATATTCAGCAAGTTCTTTAGAAATCGTCATGTTATATTTTTTTATATACTTTCCTGTGGACGTGATCATAAGTCTTGATGTCCCAATGTTTATAGTCTCTGGTTTTAGAGCCTTAAACCAAGGATGGTTCGCTTTCTCTGCCATATAGAGAAACAACCGTTTCACTTTATGAGAAGTACATGATTCCAACAACGTTTGTACCAATTTGGGACGCAAAGTTGTCAAACTCTCCATTAGATAATAGATGTCTAATAGGGAAGAAGAGGCATCAGGCAAGTTCAAGCATTCAAGGAAAGCGCGTTCTGGCGATGATACGAGTAAGTTATGTTGCTCTACACGCATTGTCTCTACACCCAACAGTTCATCACTTAGAAATGAGGTTATCATATATTTTACAGCCATATTCCACTCGTCTTTTAATAGCCAAGAGGGTAACCTGTTGCTTTTATTCGTAAACAAGTATGCTGTCGACTTCCCCATAGATAGATAATGTGAATACCCTCGAAGTTCCAATGCAGTATATGCACCAACGATACAACTCTTACCAAGTTGTGTGTTATAAGACGATATCGCAGCCAACAGACTTGGTTCGGTTCCATGGATCTTGTAAACTCCTTTTGAAATGCGGTCTAACCATCCGCTCTTCATATAGGCATATTGACCTCTAGCATCCAATCCATGGTCAGAAAGCCATGAGCCAAACAATATGGAGTCTCTTGGAGTGGTCTCTAATATCTGTTGTATTTTTGTGGCCATATTACCAATTTTTGCGAATTTGAAGATAAAATTATAGCAAATATAAACTTTTTTATATTCACTACAAACTTTTTTATATTCATAATTTGCTTAACTCGTCATTTCTTCCTCGCTCTCTCAACATCTTTCCATTAAACATCATTGGAACAAGTATGTGTCATTTCTTTAATAACACCATGCTGAGTAGTATTCGCAAATTTCGCCAATACCCACACCACCCTATCTACAATATCTCCCTCGCGATCCAAGCGCAAGCCTCAGCATCCGCCAGTGCGTGATGGTGGTTCTCCAGATGGTAACCGCAGGCCTCGGCAACAACGTGCAGCTGGTGGTTGGGCAAGCGCTTCCCGAAATGTCTACGGGCCGCTACGCAGGTGCAATGGAACTCGTAATCAGGATAGTCCATCTGGTAGGTGCGGAAGACTGCCTTCAGACAACTCTCGTCAAATGAGCTGTTGTGCGCCACAAGGGGCAGACCCTCAATCAACGGCTCGATCTGCGCCCAGACCTTAGGGAAGACGGGCGCATCGTCCGTGTCCTCGCGGCAAAGGCCATGGACCTGCGAACACCAGTAATTGTAATAGTTGGGCTCTGGCTGAATAAGGGAGTAGAACGAGTCCACAAACTCACCATCCCGCACGATGACAATGCCGACGGAGCACACGGAAGAGCGCTCATTGTTGGCCGTCTCAAAATCTATTGCTGCAAAGTCTTTCATTTGTCTCCTTTATATTTATCCCACATCCTTTTTATCTTTTCTCCTATCTCATTACGAAGCCATTGAGGCTCAAGCACTTCCACATCTTCCCCATTCTTCAATAGCTCTTGTTGGAAATCGAACTCCGGACGGAGGAAGAAGGTGAAGATACTGTATTCTTCATTGCGTTCCACTTCCTCTTGCGATTCATGTATCTTCAGGCTACGTATGTAATTGGCTTGACTCGCCGATACCTTTATCTTGACTTCCTGTTTCTCCTCATGAGGGTTGGTAATAATACCGTAACTACCATCAAAGTATTCATTCGCATCCCAATTTTTTGGCAACTCAAATGTCTCGTCCTTCACATTCAATTCCTGAATACGATCTAATGCATATATCCTTGGCTCATCATCATGATAGGTTCCCTGTGCCACCATATACCATCGTTGACGGAATAACTTCACGCAATAGGGGTGCACATCATAATTTCCCTCTTTGTCTTTCCAGAAACTATGATAGGTCATGTTGAGCACATGGTTCTCCTTCATGGCCTCGATGATGGTTTGCAGGTATGCCTGTCCGGAGGGTACGTACTCCAGCAGGATACGGTCTTTGATGGTTTGGCTGCCGAGCAAGGTGTTGCTGACACAGAACGTGTTGATGATCCACGAACGCAGGCCGCCGTTATTGAGGTCATCACTGTTCTCTATGTAGTAGCGATACTCATCACAACGCTCGTTCTCGATATTGATATCAAACATTTCCTCAATAGTTTTGCGCCAGTTCTCGAAGGTGCGTTTAGGGAGATCGGCTCCTCCGCTGAGGTCCACGTTTCCCTTCCACTTCTTGTTCAGATCGTCAAAGGAAATCTTTTGACTGCGGTTGATAGTGTCTACCAACCAGACATACTTTCTAATTAGATTTGGTCCTTTCCCTGCCATATCGAATGATTTTTTTTGCAAATATATGAAAGGGGTGTGCCAAATCGTGGCATAGGGTGTGTTTTTTGGGGGGAGAATTGGAGATTGGGAGATTTCGACTTGGAGGGTTAACGGATTGGAGGGGGGAGTTGTGCGAGCATTAGGAGCTCCTCTCCCCTATCCTCCATGATCTTGAAACCTGCCTTTTGATACATACGGAGCGCATAGTTCGCCTTCTGCACCGACAATGATACTTGCGCATAGCCTTTCTGGCGGAGGAGTTCGAGCATCTGGTGAAGCAGTTGTGTACCAATACCTTGTCCACGATAGTCTGGATAGAGGGAGATGGCCAACGAAGGGGTCTGGTTGTCCACATGCCCATAATCGTCCATCACCCGCACCCATACGGCACCGACGATCTTGCCGTCACACTCCGCCACCAGGCAATGGTCGTGAGGAGACTCCCCGAAACCACGCACATAGAGTTGCAAATCCTCCTGTTCGATGATGGAACGTGGCGGCGGCACCACGCCTTGAGGGATAAAGATGGCTTCGTAGAGGAAATCGTCCAACACGAGTATCTCTTCTTTCTGTATTTTTCGGATATGAGTCATCAAAAGTTTCGTTTACGTTTACAATCTCTCAAAATTACGCATCATCTACCGCAAAACCAAGGGAAACAAGAGGGAAACGCATGATCCGATTAAAATATGGGCAAGGATTTATTTAGTACCTAATTGCAACACACATCATAAACTTTATTATTTTTGTATAAAGCAAAAAAATAACGAAGTCATGAGGAAACATATCGCCCAACAAATTCTTTTAGCGTCTTTTATCATGGTTTGCAATAGTCTTTCGGCAGCCAATCACCACGACGAGGTTTTCAAACACATTCATGCGAAGGATACCATTAAAGCTAGAAACGAGCTTTTGGTTTGGGAAAAAGAGGAACCCAAGTCGGCCGACCTCTATGCCGCATGGTTCAACTACTACTATTGGGTCGGGGAGACCGAACATATCGGAACCGCCACCACCTTGCCGGAGGGAGTTGACGATTACATGCCACTTACCGATTCGACCGGAGCCATAACCGGATATGTCTATCCCGTCAAAACCTACTGCAAAGACTCCATAGAAATAGCCTTCCAGATGATAGACAAAGGATTGTCATGTAACCCCAAACGATTGGATCTGCATTTCGGACGCATACACGTGATGCTAGAATTGTCTGACAAGCAAATGACCAATTCATGTGGCAATTCGGAGAAGGAACCCTGGGCGGAAAAACCTACAGTCGACAAGGTGACAGACTATATGTGCAAACTTATCGACGAGAAAGACCATAACAGCTGGCTATGGACAAACGACAAGAAAATCGAAGAGAGCGAGGATGTCTTCTACGAAAGCATGCAATCCTATTTCGCAGATATAGTATCAACTGGCGAGATGGAAGCGGCCGAGAAACTGGTGGACAAACTGCTCACTAAAAAGCAGACGTTGAAGTTCCGGAACGACAAGGGGTACTTGTTGGCGAGGAAAAAAGAGTACGACAAAGCGATAGAATGTTTCACTGGCATACACAAGGACTATCCTGACGATGTGACTGTCATCGCTAACATCGCCTCATGTTACGAGAAGAAAGGCGACACGAAAAAAGCCATCAAATACTACGAGAAGATGGCTAAAAGCGGAGACGAGGAAACGAAAGCCATGGCGGAAGAAGCCATCAAGGAGTTGAAGAAGAAAAAATAGCCCCAACATACCCCAACGGAGTTATCACTTCGGAACCCAATACACATTACATTTCCACTAAATTGCAAAAACACAGGAATGGCGAAACAAGAGTACATACAAGCGAACAAGCAATGGCTTGAGGAGAAGGCGAAGGAAGCGGGCGTCAAGGCGTTACCCAAGGGTGTCTATTACAAAGTGCTGAGCGAAGGCGACCAGGCTAGCGCGAAACCGACGGTCCGCAGCGTCATCACCGCCCACTACACAGGGAAGACCATCGACGGCAAAGAGTTCGACAGCAGCCGTGGCGGCGTGCCTTTGGCTTGCAGGCTTTGCGACCTGATCGAGGGTTGGATCATCGCCATGCAACAGATGCACATAGGCGACAAATGGGAGCTCTACATCCCTGCCGAAATGGGTTACGGAAATTTCTCCCAACCGGGCATCCCGGGCGGTTCGACACTGATCTTCGAGGTGGAATTGTTGGGGATCGCCTGATAGCGGCTCTAAAATTTCAGGGAATATATTATCCATCAGTGGAGCAACTCACAGATAGGGTCTTCCCGTATGATCTTGGGTGCGGACTTCCCCGCCAGCACCAATACTTTTTTGCCATTACGGTAAATGTGGAGCTGGCGTGAACGGACCACAGCCGTCAGTTCGGGATCTGCCTGCATGGCTTGCCAAATTGGATAATAAATACCATCCACCTCAAACAGTTTCTTCTGCAGGTGAGAACACATATTGGTGGTGTCAACGGTCAGCATATCTCAGATAGTTTTCAGGTCCACAGGCTAGTGATGAACATCGGACTGGCATCGTCCGCCTTCTTGAAACCGCACGATCCGTAGAAGTCCAGTTCCTCGTTGTAGGCTACAATAACAATGCGCAGGTAATCCTTGTAGTGCTCCTTCATCATCTCCACCAAGCGTCGTCCGATGCCCAGATGTTGGTGTGTCGGACGAACAAGCAGGTAGTGGACATAGGCCGTCATGACACCATCGTCCATCGCGCAAATCAGTCCTACGAGTTGGTCACCGTCCCAGGCGGTATAGACCGTCTCGAAGTTGCGCATGGCCACCACCAGTTTCTCCGGATAATGGCCGGAAGACCATTCGACGGAAAGGAACAGCGACTCCAAGTCTTCCTTCCTGAATTCATGTATATTCTTATATTCCAGCATATAATCACGCTTTAATCTCCTCCAACGCCCCCGTCTCCGAATCGATGATGAAGCCTCTGACCACAATATCCTTCGGCACGAGCGGATGGGTCTTGATAGTCTCCACCGTCCTGCGCACAGAGGTAGGCGTATCCTTGAAACCTTCCAACCATGTGTTGAGGTCGATGCCACACTTACGGATGGTGTCGAGCGTCTGGTCGGTCACGCCACGGGCAATCATCTCATGGTGAAAATGGTCGTAGCTCATGTGGCAAGCGCCGCAATGCGAGTGCGCCACCACCATGATCTCCTTCACCCCCAACTCATAGATGGAGACGATCAAGCTACGCATGGCCGAGTCGAAAGGCGAGATGACCAAGCCCCCCGCATTCTTGATGATCTTAGCGTCACCGTTCTTCAGTCCGAGCGCAGCGGGAAGAAGTTCGGTCAGACGGGTGTCCATGCACGACAGCACGGCCAGTTTCTTGTCAGGGTATTTGTCCGTCACATACTTCTCATACCCCTTCTCAGCCACGAAAGTCTTGTTGTAATCAATGATTTGGTCTATCATAACAGCCTACGATTTTTATGATTAACGGCTAATATTAGGTTCCTCGCTATAGTTGTGTTCCACCACGACGGCCACCCGTACGCCAGGCACCAGCGGTTCAATCTCCGCAACGAGTTGACTGCTCAACGCATTGTCATCGTGAATGGTATAATCAGGGATGACATCGATGGAGAGGAAGTTATCACGCTCCGAGTAATAGAAGCCGTGCACCTGGATGATCTCCTTGTGGGAGGCGAAGACACGCAACACCTTCGACTGCAGCTCAGACTGCTTGTTTTCGCCCGTAGCGATGGCATAGATACCGACGGTCATGATAATGCCATGCCGCTCATGCATCAGCGTGGATATCTTGCGGGTCAGACCATGGATATCATGGGCGGACATCGTGTCATAGACGTTGACGTGCATCGAACCGATCTTCACGTCCGGTCCGTAGTTGTGCAGGATAAGGTCGAACACCCCGTGCACGCCCTCGATCGAAGAGACCTCCTCCTTGATCTGATCGGTGAGCTCCGCCGAGATGCTCTTGCCCAAGAGTTCGTTGACGGGCGAGGCAAGCATCTCAACACCCGCCTTGATGATGACCACGGAGATCAGGGCGCCCAGGATACCGTCGAGCGACACGTTCCACAGCAGCATGACACCCGCCGAGACGAGCGTCGCCAGCGTGATGACCGCATCGAACAGCGCATCCGAGCCAGAAGCGATCAGTGCGTCACTCTTCAGTTGCTCGCCCTTCCGCTTGACATACTGTCCCAGTATGATCTTCACGACAATGGCCACTATGATGACCACCAGCGTACCCTTCGTATAGCTAGGTTCCGTAGGGTCGAAGATCTTCTTGACCGACTCGATGAGCGAAGTGATACCCGCCGAGAGCACGATGACCGCGATGATGATGGCGCTGAAATACTCTATGCGCCCAAAGCCAAAGGGATGTTGACGGTCGGCCGGACGCTGCGAGAGCTTCGTGCCGACGATGGTGATGACGCTCGAAAGCGCATCGCTCAGGTTATTGACTGCATCCATCACGATAGCCACACTGCTGGAGAGAATACCCACCACAGCCTTGAAGGCCGCTAAAAATACGTTGGTGACAATACCCACCCAACTGGTCCGAATGATTTCAGAACTACGATCCATATCCAATTAAAAACTAATCATCAATTATAAACTATTCAATATCCTCCTCCCTATCGATCTCCGTGAACCTCGCGAACTTGCGGCCGTCACGGACGATAGAATCAAAGAACATGTTTTCGGGGCGCACCCAATACTTGCCATCACCAGACATGGACTGGTAGACGACCATGCGCTCCTCGGTCTCGGAATCGAAAGCCGAAAGTATGTAACGATAATATCCACCGTTGAAATGCTGGAAGTAACGCATACGGTCCTGTGGCACAGGATAGCGCAGCAACAGTTTCTCCGCCAGGGGCACGTACCAAGTGGAGACCTCCTCCGCCGTCGGGGTATGAGCTCCCGGGAAGTGGAAGGCTTGGTTGTAGTGTTCCAGGAAGAGCGGTTCGAAGTGCGCCACCTTATCCTGCTCGCCGAAGATACCCCAGACACGCTCCTTGTAGTAAGGGTTGCAATGGTCGAACTGCACGGCCTCCCACTCGGCGAATGCGGCGATCAGCTCTTCGTCGATGATGAACTTCTGGTTGCCGTCCTTTCGGGGCGACTTATACTCATGTTCGCCAATACGCAGTTTCAGGAACTCCGTCATCTGGAAGTGCGGGTTACCCAGCAGAGCCGGGATGCCCACGACAGGCGCCAGCATCTGCGCATAGAAAGCGCCACAGCTATTGCCCACCAAGAGGTCAGGCCTCTCCCGGTCAATGATCTCCCTGATCTGCATCATCGCCGCATGGGGGTACCTAGGGAGGTCAGGCGAGATCACCTGCGCCTTTTCCGCAAACGCCTCCTGCAAGGCCAAGGCAGGAACGCACTGACCACTCGCGAAGAATCCGTGAAGAAATAGAATCTTTTTCATATCCACTCAAAATTATCCTTACCGGCACCCAGTTCGAAGTGATACTTGGCGATGCCCAAGTCCATCCGTGTGTAGCCGATCAGGGAGAAACCCTTCTTGGCACGTACCAGATGGCGGCCCTCCTTTTGTCCGACATACTCGAATGAGAACTTCTGTTGGTTGACCGCCGTAGGAGCAAGCAGCGCCGCCTCGACACCCGCCCTGAACCAGGAAGGGGTACTTTCACTGGCATTGCTCACCTGATCTACCCGTTTGATCTTATGGCCAACACCCTGCGTCTCACCATAGCCGATGGAGATGTAACAAGCGATCCTTTCACCCTCATCAAGCACATACGTGCCGGGCACCTTAGAGTAGCTGAGTCCCACCCAACAGGTGTTCAGACCCAACATCTGGGCAAAGAGCACCAAGCGCTCACCGTAGTAGCCCACCCGTTCGTCGAGGTCATCCGACTTAGGACCCGCCATCACGAGGTAGTTGGTCACATGGCGGAACTTACCGTACTTGGCCATGGTACCCAGAAAAGCCTTCGATTCGTTCAGAATCAGCTGGATGTGCAGTTGGGCCTCGCGGTTGATGGCAGCGATCTCCTCTTCCAACGCCTTGACCACCTCCTCCGACAAAGGCAATTCCTTGTAAGCCCTTACGCTGTGACGGGCCTTGATAGCTTCATATACATCTTTCGTCATATCCATACATGGTGTCTCGATAATTCAATGCAATATTACGGATTATTTTCAAATGACAACCTAATGAACATTATTATTCTGAGATCAAGTATTCCTTCATCGCACATCCACCTAAAAATTAGGCTAATAACATATTTTACCAAAATCTTTTAGCACAAAAAGTACGAAAATACGGAAATGTTTTTGGCCGATTTGTCCGAAAATACGGAAATGTTTTCCCTAGCGCATAAAAAAAGAGGAGATGTTAGTCTCCTCTTAATCCATCACACCGTCAGCAGTTTCGTCACCTCAGCCGGGTTGAGCGCCCACTCGTAGGTGTAGGTTTCGTCGGCCTCATCGGCACGCTCCACCCGTTCGAGGTGTTGCGCCTCCGCCTTGATGTCGAGGAGCTGGCCCACCGTGATTTTGTTCTCCAGCCTATGGAGCAACGCCTCGATGGAGGCACTGTCCGCTCCCCGCAACGTCTGCGCCGTGAAAGGCATCTCAAGCCAGATGATCTCACGCTTCGCCACATCCAGCACACCAAAGACCAATCCCTTGGTGAGGTTCCCCTCGCTGATGCGCACCATGTGCTGCACGCACGACGGGTCGTAGGCCACACCTGTCTCCTCCGACACCTTCATCTTGTAGGCGGAATCCATCCAACCCACCATGAGGTTTGGCGAGAGCGTACCCGAGGAGTAGGCGTTGCAAGTGAAGGTCACGTACGTGGCGCCGGCAGCCTCCAACTCAGGGAGGGAGAGCTCGATGTACTCGGCCGTACCCATCTCGCCTTTTGGCACCCAACGGATGTCGCCCGAGTGTTTCGCCCCCACGCAGGTCAGGCTGTAGTAGGCGCACTCAGCGATTTGGTTGTTCGGCAAGGCGACACGGCAGCTCAAGTCCATGTCAATCGGGCGGCAACCGAGACCTTTTCCCCAGTGGAGGAAGAGTCGCACCGCATCGCCCGACACCGGGAAGCGCGTACCCATCAATGCGCAGGAGGCGTCCTGGATGGTGGCGGAACGGTCGCCCACACTCACAGGGATATTGTAGAGCGAAGGATCGATATAGATGCGCTTCGCCTCACACGGTTGCGCCGCGAAACGTTTGTTCATGGAACGTTGGTAGAGCGTTTTGATCGCCTCCATCATTCCTTGGAGGGTCTCCTCGTCGTAGAGCACCAGCAGTTTATTCGGTTCAATCGTTTTGACGCCCCCCGTGATAGGGCGAGCCAGACGTTCCGCCTTCGGGTCGAAGTAAGTCTCCGCCGCATTACAAAGCGAGAGCAGCAAGCGGGCAGGCATACGATCCACAACCTCCGAGAAGGCCGCCAGCGTCTTGTCGGCACCGAAACGCAACATGGAAGCGAAGAGACAACGGGCAAAGAGTCCCGGACGCTCCCTCAGCAGCGCCAGCGTGGCCTCCGCATCATTCGCGGAACGAGCCTTGTCCACCCCACCCTGCCAGGTGGAGTAATCCTGCTTGTAGAAGACATCGAGGAGTTCCGCCAAGCGGTCGAAGCCCTTCTTGCGGGAGTATTCGCCCAAGCGGAGCGCACGGATCATGCGCACCCACATGCCACGCTTCGGGTTCATGTTCTCGGCCGACTGGGCAGCCGTCATCGGGATATCGTTCAGCCACTTCGCCACACGCAGGCAAGCCTTGCGATCGTACTTCAGCATCAGCTTACGCTTCATGTCAATAGCCGCGTCCTGGCTTCTGTCGAGCGGTCCCCACATGTGGAAATACATCTTGCTGGCGTGGGCGACGAGCGTCTTCGGCTCGATGATTTGCGCGAAGCCCGTCTTCTCGAACCAGAGGTAGCGGAGGATGTCGGTCGGAGTCTTCAGGAAGCGCATCGCCTCGTCAGCCCTACCCTGCTCCACCAGCATCCTGATGACGAGCATGGCGGTCTCCTTCATCGTGACCTCGACATCGTCAGGCAGCGGGAAGAGCCTCAACAACTGGCTCAACGAATCCTGCTGCGTACCATCCAGCGGTGTGGCGGACGTCAGGAGCGAGCGGAACACATACACCATATCCTCCATCGTGAAGAGGCGCAGTTCCTTCAGTTTGCTACCCTGCCCCTTGTAGACAAAGTCGGACGTTTCGAAAGGCTTGCCGCAGAAAGGACATCCGTTATAGCGTTCCAGGGGGAAAGTACCCTCCGGAATCAGGTGACCGCAAGGCAATGTAGTGCCCTTGAAACCAGCCTTCTTGCCAAAGATATTAGCGATCAAAGTGATGAGATGATCGGCCAGGGATTCACCCGTAGGCACATCCCAGCCCTTGACGAGTGGGGTCCAATTGAGGTCCACGCCCATCACCTCATTGATGCACGAAGTGATCTCCGCGAGGCGATCCACAGGGACGTTGCACAACGCGTGGAGCAACTCCTCGCTGACGCAATATCCGTTCTCTTGCAAGCGGCGGACGAACGCCAAGACGGGAGCGGTCGCCTCCGACTGTAGGTTAATATCCGCACGGTTCACATCCAGGAACACCGCCTTGTAGCGCAAGGCCACTTTTGTTAAAACATTGTTATCCATAACATTAAAATTTTAAAAGGTAATGGGTCAGCAAAGAAACTACAATTCGGATTTGAAGTATGCTGACCTTGACCTTGTTATAAAAAGCGCACCGCGAGCAGGAATCGAACCTGCGACACATAGTAGAAATAGAAGTATATGATGATTGATCCTTTGGAAGGGAATGACATCACGGGGTGAAATAGGGCTTCACACAACCGTTATACGATGATTGATCCTTCGGGAGGAAATGACATCACAAATAAAACTATTGCTCTACCAACTGAGCTATCGCGGTATAAAGGAGAGGTAATCGAACACTGATGGAGCCTCTTTAGCAAAATGTTACAGAAGTAAGTTGCTCTTGACCTTTTCCTTATTGAGCGGCGGGTTGGATTCGAACCAACAGTAACCATTAGGAGTAAGCATACGTTTAGGCCTTGAAAGAGGCAATTACAAAGCTTACCGCCGCATAAAAAAAAGACGGAAATCACGGTTCTGCCCTGTTTGAGCCCCGAAGGTCTCATACTAATAGAAGTAAGAACCATTTAGTCCGTCTTATGAACGTAAAAATACATACATTTTGTTTAATCACGAAAAATAAGACGAAAAAAATCGTAAATGTGTTCCCAAATATCAATCGGGTATCGGGGGCGTAGAGACGCAAAATATTGCGTCTGTACAATCGACATCGTGATGCCGGGGCGGGGGACGTAGAGACGCAAAATATTGCGTCTCTACAATCACCCCTTAATCACCGCCACCGGCAACAATTTCGTCTTCACCCTGACCAGATCCGCCTCGTTGGCGATGACCGTATCGATGTCCTTGTATGCCCCCGAGGCCTCCTGCATATCATCCTGGCTACGGATAGCGTGGACGATACCCTTCGCCTCCAGCATCTCCACCTCCTGACGCATATCCAGCGTATCAATGGCCATCTTACGCGACATGACGCGACCCGCACCGTGCGAGCAGGAGCAGAACGAGTCAGGGTTGCCAAGGCCTTCGACGATATACGAAGCCGTACCCTGCGAGCCAGGGATGATACCGACGACACCCTCTCGTGCAAGCGTGGCGCCCTTGCGGTGCACGATGACATCCGACCCGAAGTGGTTCTCGACAGCGGCGTAGTTGTGGGCGATGTTGATCATCGGTTCGAACTCGATACCCTTGAGCGCATCCGCGAGGATCTCCTCGATACGCTCCATCATCAGCCTACGGTTGCACAAAGCGAAGTCGATGCAATACTTCATCTCCTCCCAGTACATACCGAACTCCTTGCATCCACGGGCCAGGAAAGGAAGACGTAGCTCCGGAGGAACGCTGGAGTACCAACGAGCGTTCAGGGAGGCCGCCAGTTTGTTGTAGAAATCGCCCACCTGCTTTCCCAGGTTACGCGAACCCGAGTGGATCATGATCCATAGCGTATCCTCCTCATCCTTCTGCAGTTCGATGAAGTGGTTACCACCTCCCAACGTACCCACCTCATACTGGATGGAGTGCTGGCGACGGTTCACCACCTCCAGCTTATCCAGGTCATATCCCTGAGGCAAGTATTGCTCGTCCTGAGGCTCCTTGTGGTGGTCCATACCCAAAGGAATACGTTTGCGGATCCCCCTCATGATCTCCTTACGGAGCACATCCATAGGGATGTCGCCCACCTTCCAATTGGTCTTCACGGCGCACATTCCGCAACCGATATCAACGCCCACCGCATTAGGGATGACGACATCCTTGCAGGCGAGCACCCCACCGATCGGCATACCCATACCAGCATGCACGTCAGGCATGATGGCCAGGTGGTGGAAGAGGAACGGAAGGGTGGTCAGGTTCTCAATCTGACGCATGGCCGACTCCTCCACATCGTCGGTCCAAATCTTAACCAAGCGGTTATTAATCGTCTTTATTACCATCGTTATCAATCTATTAAATTACACTTTTCTTCTTGTGTCACCCCCACCCGACTACCCGCATGGAAGGTTCACGATGCAAAGTAAATATGCCACTACGCAATCTATTTGCGTAGCTGAAAAAATTTACATTGTTTTTTAAAAACACTCTATTTTTCCCTATTGGGATAGGACCATATCATACAATATAGCGTCCAGCTTTTCGTGTGAAATCCTTTGCTGTTCCGGTCGGAATGAACCGATGCGCGCATCGTAATAGTCCGCCAACCGATGGGTGAAGAGCTGCAACCCGGCATCGACCAACTGTAAATCACACTCGTTTCCACTCTTTTTCAGCTGAAGCAAACGGTCTATCTGAACCTTTATTTCCGCATCCTCCACAACACCCTCCACAAGTTCCTTGAACGCTACAGGAGGCATTGACAGGTTCTTTTCGATCCATTTACAAGCCAATACACCCCGAAGGTAGTATAGGAAACGTTTAGCAGAGCAGCCATCCTTCTGCAGGTATCGCTCATTGTGCTTGTTGTACATGCTGTTGTAGTGGTACATACCTTTGATAGGATTGAAACAAAGTGATTCCACCTCCAAAATTCGCCGGATGAACTCTTCATTTTTATAATAAATCTTAGGCGAATTGAACCATTCGAGCAATGATGGATTTCCACGGCTGAACAACACGAGCGCCTTCCGCAGTTCCCATCCTGCCAAGTCCACATCGTCGTCGTACATACGCTCGATCACATCACGTTGCTCCCTGATCATAAAGTACCATTCAGGCTTGTGCACATAGATGAAACGCACGTCCCAATCGCTGTTCTTTGACTCGAAGCCCCATGCGCGACTGCCTGACTCAACAGCCAGCAGGATCTTCACACCAAACTCTTCCTCCACCTCCCTGAGATGCGTAGGAATGGCGACTTTCTCCATGTAATCCGCACTGAAGTTCGTCATTTCAAGACATTTGTTCAAATTTCCAGTTTCCATCATTCTCTTCTTTTTGTATATCAATATCAGACCCCAAACATCGGTCTCCTTTAAAACACACTGCAAAATAAAATACCCACTACGCAATCTATTTGCGTACCTGAAAAAATTTTACATTCGAACGAATTTTTTCGGCAGAAAGGGCTATATTAGCATAGATGTAAACAAGGGAAATATGCCAGCCAACAAGAATGCGTTGATACGCTACAAGACCATAGACAACTGTCTACGCAACCCCTATCGGCGGTGGACGCTCGAGGATTTAGTCGAGGCCTGCTCCGACGCGCTCTACGAGATGGAGGGGATCAGCAAAGGGGTTTCCGTGCGCACCGTACAGAGCGACATCCAGATGATGCGCTCCGACAAGCTAGGGTACAATGCGCCCATCGAGGTGTACGACCACAAGTACTACCGCTATGCGGAAGAGGATTATTCCATCATGAACATGCCCATGTCGCAAAACGACTACGATGTCATGCAGGAGGCGGTAGATATGCTGCGGCAATTGGAGGGGTTTGGACAATTTTCCGAGATGGCAGATGTGGTTAGTCGGTTGCAAGACAAATTGGCTATTTCCCGCAATAATAGGAAACCCATTATTCATTTTGATAGTGTACCCAACCTAGTAGGCATACGTTTGCTCACTCCGCTATACAATCACATTGCCAACAAGCAGACGTTGCGGATTATGTATCAATCATTTAACGCCAGAGAGCCTGTCGAGTACATACTCTGCCCTTACCTGCTGAAGGAGTTCCGCAACCGTTGGTTCCTGTTCGGTTCGAAGGCGACCAACCTCCAGCTATACAATCTGGCGCTGGACCGCATCGTAAGCGTCGAGCCTTCGGATGTGCCTTTCCGGGAGAATCCGGACTTCGACCCGGAGCACTTTTTCGACGATGTGATAGGTGTGAGTAAAAACATCAACAACTCGCCCCGGAAAATCATCTTTTGGGCGAACCGTGAGCAAAGCAAATACATCCAGACAAAGCCTATCCATCCCACGCAGAAGATCATCCAAGAGAACAAGGAGGATGGCAGTTGCACCTTCAGCATCAATGTGGTGATCAACTTCGAGATGTATTCCGTCTTCATGTCGTACGGACCAGGCATTCAGATCCTTCGCCCACGGAATGCAAGGGAGTTCATGCGGGACAAATTCAGGCAAGCGACGAGCATGTATGAGAAGGAGCCGGAAGACCCGACAAAGGAAGGATCCACTCCTTAAGCCTCCTCCCCCTCCTGGGGCATAGCCTTCCAGAAGGAGCGCAATTCATCGATAATAAGATCATAATCACGCATAGTGAAAGTGCCCTCACCCATGATCATGATAGTGTAGTCGATGCCCCCGAAGGAGCGTCCGACCCCCGTGTCACGGAACCCGTTGCGCAGGTAGAAGGCATGGCGGCGGCGACGTTGTTCGGTATTATCGCACACCTGCTCCGGTGACTCCATATCGAGGATGTTGGTGGAGGATTTGTATTTATCGATCAACCGTGAAAGAATCTGTTGTCCAATACCCTTACCACGCAACTCGTCCAGCACGGCGAAGTACCAGAACCAATTGAACGTTTTACGGGGATATACGATGGTGAAACCCAGCAAAGCCTCATGGTCATAATAAGCCGTGAAATCGAGCGGCATAGCCTCCACCAAGCCCATGAGGTCTTGCCAAGGAATCTGTTCCTCCACGGGGAAAGCCGTTTCGTAGAGACGCCTCAACTGTTGATCGCCAGTCTGGGCAGAGGTTATCCTTTTCTCTATCATACAGATTAATTATTTCAGCGGAATAACCGGCCAGCCATAATCCAGGACATAGGAGACAGGGAGGTTCTGTTTCCGCACATACTCCGCGAGGACCTCCACCCTACGTTGCTCACGTATCTGTTCATTGCTATGGAAAGCGTGGAAAGCCTCGTATTTATCGCCAAAGATCTGTTGGGCGCTCTTCAGGTTATCCGAGCCGTCGGCCACTTGGTCGAAACCAATCACTTCATAGCCCGTATCAGTTTGGCGGATATGCAGCAACCCAGGATGGTTGCCACCCGACACCGTCTTCAGCGTATCGCCCGACCGATTGTAGTTGAACACCCAGAAGTCTCCCCACACCAAGATGTTCTCCGCGTCACGCTCGTCAACCGAGACGATCTTATGGAAAGGCACGCAATACTCCGCCTCGGCATACTGTTTGCCGATTTCATTCACGAAGTAACGTTCAATGGCGGGGAAGTAATTCGTCTCCTTCTCCACGGCCACGGTATCACTGACGCTCGGCTCCACCACACTCGTCGTTTCCACCGATTTGGGCTGGCAACCCATCAACTGCGCGCAGCACCAGAGCAGGGCCGCGAATTCCATCAGGACCACGATACTCACAGCGTGGGATTCCTTTCTTTCAAGTGATTTCATGTTCTGTTCCATGTATTGAATCCATTATTTTTTACCGATCTTATTAAGATCTTCCAACCTGCTTTCCGACGCTTTTGCGACATTCTTATTCGACGATTTCGTAAGAGACTTGAACAACTTCTTCGCCGACTTATAATTTTGCAAATGGCAATAGGTCTCCGCCATATTGAAGGTGATGATATCGTCTTTTGGGAAATCTTTGTGCAGCACCTCAAACTGCGACAACGCACCAGTGAAATCGTGTTTGATCATCGCAAGCATCGCCTTGTTATTCCTATAGTCATAACGTTTCGGATAAACCTTCAGGATCATATCGTTCAATTTTTCCGCAGCCTCATAATTCGCATTATGCATCAGGGAGAGAACCGAGGATTGTAAACTCTCCATCATACTCGACTCCCCATTCTCCATCTTCTGATCATAAAGGTCATACCACTGGTTAGCGTTGACCAACGAACGGTCCAGCATCTTGCCATAGTTCACGACCACGCTATCGGCCAAGCCGACCACCACAGACATGTCACCCTCAAAAACAGGGTGAGCCAACGCCTTCGTCATCAAATAATTAAACCGTTCCTTCTCCGTCATGTTATCCTTCTCATGATGGAAATCCACGTTATCCTGCTCTATCGACTCATGGGAGCATTTACTGGCAAGGAAAACGAGCATATCACCTTTTGTAAGGTAGAGATTCATGCAGTCAGGGTGTTTGGCGATCTCCCCGTCGATGATCTGGAGGCCCTTCTTTATGGAATCGCACTTGACTTTGACATCCATATAGATGTACTCCGATTTGCCATTTTCGCCCATCAGCAGCATATAGTCCTCGACACCCGAGGGAGCCACGCTATCCATCCTGACATTTTGGGTATAGCCCACCCCGAGATAATACCATGCCCACGTGTCAGCGATGTTGGGCGAATCAGGATCATCCTTTTGCCACTGAGCGAACTCCTTGTAAACACTCGCCGTATCACCCCGCTTCAGATAACTTGATATGGAATCGGCATGAGGATCGACGGCAAACACACTTAGCACACACAATGAGAGCAGGCTAAAAAGACAAATGAATTTCTTTCCCATTTTCGAAGACGATTATAAATTAACAACATAAACGAACAGAAACATAACATTATCGTTCACAATCACACTTCGGGCAATCCGAAGTACACAAATTTACTTAATTTAAGCAAAAAAACAAGGGGAAAAATACGATTCCGGCAAAGGGAAAGAGTGAATATCATCATAGCGGACCATATTCTACAAAATTTTTCCTTCACAGAGAAACGGTCCCCTCACATGCTGCTTTAATATTTGAAAATCAGAAACGAAAAAATATGAATATATTAGAAATATTACTACAAATCGTACCCGCCAAAGCCAACACGTAAATGACCCATCTCAATTCTATCCTATTGACGATTTTTTCGCACAGATACACCACAGGGACCATCACTGACACAATATGCATCAATATAAAAGAAATAAGAAGAATCTTATTGGGAATCATCAACCATAGAAGAGACAGCAATTTGATGACGGGAGGGACAAATAATAAGATCACAATCATAATAATCACCACCACATCAATGCCCTTACCCTGTAAATACTCTCTTATAATTTTATATGAAACAAATAGAGAGCATGAAAAAAGAAAGATATAGTACAAGCTATTCACATAGAAAACGAGAGAATAATCCTCTGATGGCTTACCTGTCAACAGAAGGTTTGAAGGAGAGATATAGCCCGCTTCATAAAGAGACATTATCAGCACGATGATGAAACAGGCAATCCGTTTCGTCGCATTTTTATGAAGCACATAGTTCGGGTCCCCACACACCTCCAGGCTCGTATGGGCAAAACAATCCCCCAAGGTTTTTCCCTTTAGCGCGACACAAATAAGATCAGCCCATATATAGAGCACAAACCCAAATCTCAACATATAGTAAGGAATGTGAATGATCTGCTCCAAGTCCCGCCATCCCCACAAAAGAATCATCAGGCTGAGGGGCAAGTTTCGATAGATCAGGCAAGCCTTGTCTGAATCCTCCGGCCATACGACCCGGATATCCACGAATCGTTTTCCCCAACTTCTTCCGTCAAAGAGGTAATCCTTCAACAACATATAAACGGCAAGCAGAATGGCCAATGCGGAGATGGTTTCCGAGAGGCACAGGTGTTTTCCCAAGAAGATCTCCAAATAAGAAAAGAGCACCACCGGGATGAAATCGATCATCGCGGCGCATAACCATTCTACTCGACTTGCTTTTTTCGTGTCATCCATAACATTAAAAACACATTTGATAAAAAAAACTGGTTCGCCCATGGTCTAAGGACCTGACAGACAAACTGACATGGAGTCATCATCCGTCATCCGGCGAATAGGTAAAGATAATCATAACGGACGATATAATCACAATGATTCACAAAAAATCAATGCATGTCGTCCGTCAGGAAACCGGAAGTGAGAATGAGCGAGGAAATAGTGGAGCTCACGTAACAACAGATGGAATGGCGGAGAAATATGTTTTTCCCCTTCATACAAGGAAGCAAAGCACTCTTATTCAACTCAATATGATTCATTTATCAAATAGAAGAGATAAGGGAAAAGGCTAAAGATCTCTTCCGAAAGAACCATCATATAAATGAGCCATCTCAGATCTTTTCTCCTGACGATTTCTTCACACAGATACACCACCGGAAACACTATTACCGCAACAATCATCAACGCAATAAAAAGAATCGGGAAGATATCAGAAGGAGGTGAAAATCTATCGAGGAATGACATCAATAGAAAACAGATGACAGGAACGGCAATTAATAGGATCAAGATCATAACAACAATCTCCACATCAATGCCATCACCCTGTAAATAGGTTTTTATAATTTTATATAAAACATACAGAGCGCACATATAAGGGAAGAAATGAGCCAAATAGAGCACAAAGGGATAAATAATTCCCATAAGTGACTCACATGTATACAGAAGGTTTGAAGGAAAGATAAAGCTTGCTTCACGAAGAGACAGAATCAGCACGATGACGAGACATGCAATCCGTTTCGTCGCCTTTTTATGAAGCACATAGTTCGGATCCCCACACACCTCCAGGCTTGTATGGGCAAGACAATCCCCCAAGGTTTTCCCCTTCAGCGCGACACATATTAAATCAACCCATATATAGAGTTCAAAACCTAGTTTCAACCAATTGGAAGGAAGTTCAAAAATCTGCGACATATCATGACATCCCCACAAAAGAACCATCAAACTGAGGGGCAAATTTCGAATGATCAGGCAAGACTTGTCTGAATCCTCCGGCCACACGACCCGGATATCCACGAATCGTTTTCCAAAACTTCTTCCGTCAAAGAGGTAATCCTTCAACAACATATAAACGGCAAGCAGAATAGCCAATACGGACAGAGTGCCACAGAAACACATGCGCCTACACAGAAAGGAATCCAAATAATAAAGAAGCACCACCGGGATGAAATCGATCATCGCGGCGCATAACCATTCTACTCGACTTGCTTTTTTCGTGTCATCCATAGCATTATCATATTCGGTTAAAAATAACTGGTTCATCCATGGTCTAAAAACCTGACAGACAGTTAGGCATGGATCATCATCCGTCATCCGGCGAATAGGTAAAGATAATCATAACGGACGATATAATTACAATGATTCACAAAAAATCAATGCATGTCGTCCGTCAGGAACCCGGAAGTGAGAATGAGCGAGGAAATAGTGGAGCTCACGTAACAACAGATGACGATCCTTTTTGAAACCTCCAAACAAAACATTAGTCTTCACATTAATAACATATTCAAGGAAAGGGAATTAGACAAGAATTCAGTTGTCAAGGATTACTTGACAACTGCCGCACAAATTTTTCCCCATCTACGCAAAAAGATTTCGTTCTAATGTTATAAATTTGCACCCGCATTCCGAAAAGAATGCACAAATAATGAATTAAATCCTATACGGAATGAGACTATTTGCGGACATAACATCAAAGACTTCAGCTCAACGATATCATCGTTTTGAGCGGAAGAGTTATGAGCGCTATTTTTTTAGTCTAACTCGCACAAACGGTATAGGATCACCTCAACACCCGAAGCATAGTTATTTCTTCCCGGCGGAATAGACCGGACTGAGAGCAAGAAACAAGTGATAGTTGGGACATCCTTACCGAAGGAAATCCCAACTATTTTTTTATCACAAAATGAAGAAACAATTATGCCAGCCAATAAGAATGCCTTGATAAGGTACAAAACAATAGACAACTGTTTGAGAAACAGATTCAGAAGATGGACGATCGACGACCTCGTGGATGCGTGCAGCGATGCGCTGTACGACATGGAGGGAATCACCAAGGGGGTGTGCACCCGGACCGTGCAGATGGACATCCAGATCATGCGGTCCGACAAACTGGGCTACAACGCCCCGATAGAGGTGTACGACAAGATCTACTACAGATACGCGGACCCAGACTACTCCATCACGGAGATGCCTCTCTCCATGGATGACTGCAAGCTCATCAAGGAGGCCATCGCACTCCTCGGGAACAGGGAGAACCCCGACGAGGAGAGGATGCGGAGGGTGCTCGCGAAGGTTCAGAACCGGCTGACCACCATCCTGAACTTCGCATAGATGTGCGCCGCGGAATCTTTTCCCGGCTACTCCTCCAGAAAAAAGGAAGGCTCCTTCCCTCGCTTCAACGCTTGGGAAGGAGCCTTTTCCTTCAGAAAGATCATTCCCCCAAAAAAGGGAAGTGACAGCACAGGAATTAGGGAGAAAGGCAGGATTCGAACCTGCGACCATCAGAGCCACAATCTGACGCTCTACCCACTGAGCTACATCCTCCATGCAGATGCCCATGGCGGACCTTAGGCATCGATTCGTTCGGGAGGTAGGACTCGAACCTACGTAGTCGTTAGACGGCGGATTTACAGTCCGTTCTCGTTGCCGCTGGAGCACTCCCGAATATGAGTGGAACCTCGTGGAGTCGAACCACGTTCTCAGGATTTTCAGTCCTGCGCATACACCCAGTCTGCCAAAGTTCCATACCTTGCCGCAGTGGATTCGGGGTGGTCTCCGTCTCTTCCCCATCAGAAGAGTTCCCCTGCTCCATGGACAGTGTCTGTGACTCGTGAGAGATTCGAACTCCCGGCCTTGACGTTCGTAGCGTCACGCTCTAATCCAACTGAGCTAACGAGCCATTAACAGCGGAAGCAGAAGGATTCGAACCTCCGGGACCCAAAGAGTCCAACACGCTAGCAACGTGCCGCTTTCGACCACTCAGCCATGCTTCCCTTTCGTTTACGGATACAAAGTAACGACGGGTGAACGCGCTCTTTTTTCGTAGCAAAAAATATTTTACGGATTAATTGCAAACAATTACACAAATAACAGATAATCAATATATTACAAAATAAAAAAATTATTCCTTTTTCAGCAGATCATCGAAAGGTCCCACCTTGAGTGTGCCGTCCGGGAAGGTATAGGTGCCATCACCCACGGTTTTCCCCTCAAAGAAGAGGCCTTGGAAGGCGGTACCATCGGGCCAGGTGTAGCGTCCCAAACCCGTACGCTTATCCTGCTTCCACTCCCCCTCATAGACGGCGCCATTGGGCCATACGAGTCGTCCATATCCGTGGCGGCGGCCATTCAACCAATCCCCCTCATAGGAGGAGCCATCGGCCCAATTGACCTTGCCCTTCCCCGACATCTTGCCATCGAGGAAACCTCCCTTGTAGCGGGAGCCATCGGGCCACGTATATTCGCCTTGTCCCGTGAGCTTGCCATCCACCCACTCCCCCACATACTGGGCGCCATTGGTCCAGTGCATCCGCACCTTACCGATCAGCCGACCGTTTACGATATCCCCCTGGCAAGTATACGCCGGGGTGTTCTCCTGCACCACACCCGTCAAGAGGCCGTTTCGCATGACCCCTCTTCGGTAGCCATGATAATCCACCTGTTCATACGGGTAGCCCAGACCGTCCGCCAAGGTGTTGAGATCGAGGTCCACCCCTTTCGTCTCCGGGGTGACCACCACCGTCCGGGTCACTGAATAGCGATCATCCTTGTCCGACCGGCAGACGATTTCATAAGTGCCCGGAAGGAAGACCACCGGGAAGATGAGTTCCTTCCCCGGAGAACAACCGGAGAGGACCTCCCGACCGTTGATAAGCAGGGAGAAAGGTTCGACGAAATAGGCGTTGATACGGAACGGGACAGTAAGTCCCAGCGCATTATAAACAGGCATCGGTCTGCCTAAGAAGGTGATTGCCACACGCAGGAAATGCTCCTTGCTTTCCAGTTCATACCATGAAAAGGCATCCGCATCAGGCAGGAAGATATTCCTCAGAGATGATTTCCACTTGACGAAGAGGATACGTTTGTTGTAGTCGGAGGCCAGTTTGTACTCCCTCCCTTCCTCGCTCGCCACGGAAGAGAAACTGGACTTACCCGTGACCAAGGCGACCACAAGCCTAGCCTTCTCCATCTCCACATCGTCACACTTCGGAGAAAGGCACACCGACACGGGAGAGAGGAACCCCTCCAGCTCAGTCTTGAACTGCTTCGCAGCATCTACATCCGCACGGGCATAACACACATAAACATCCATGGTGACAACGTTATGAAAAACAAACTCCGTCCATCTCACGAAAGGGCATCGGTCACATGACCCATTCCACGATACGATCAGCAAAATTTACCGCAAAGATAATACATGCCAGAAGTACTATGAAGATGATGGAGAGTTTTAAGATCGTCATTATCAATGAGCCCAAGGGGAAATCCGTGAGATCCTGTTTAATGATCGGCTGGCTCTCATACCGATCCATCGCGACCACCACCTCGTCCTGCATGATCTGGTCATCATCGGAACGTTCCAAACGCTCCGGGCTCATGTCGCCCAAAGAGTTCAACACAGCTCCCTTCTTTGCCAACAAGTTATAATTAGCAGTATAAGGCACCTGCCTATAATTCCAGTAATCGATCCTGAACCCCGACGTCTTCGACCAATACATATTCTTCAAAGCCTGAATGGCCCAATAGCCCACGAACGTGAGAGAAAAGCCTACGAAGCCCCCCAAGAGCACACCACGAAGGGGATAGAGATGGAGGGAATTCAGCAAGAGCATACATGCGATCTTGAGGACGAAGACGGAGGCTAAACACTTCACGAATTGTTTGTTCATGGATACACCGCCATAAAAAACGAGGGAGGCAAAAACACTGAGCGCCAAACATGAGAGGATGGACAGGATCGAAAACATGGAGGTATAGAGGAAGATAGTCATAGGGAAGGCGAAGATTGCCAACATGTCCAGGGTCCAACTACTGGAGGAAGACTGGACATAGGAAAGCGCACCAATCACCGCAAAGAGAAGCGCCACGACGAGTCCAATCCTCCTCACGAGGGGAGTCGTCCACACGATCTCCCTTTTACGGCCAAGGATGTTCCATTTCCTCTCGTCTATATCCCTGATCGTTCGGGAGAGGTCACCCATATTCTTATCGATCAACCGTTGGTATCTATGTTTCGTCTCGGCACATTTACGGGCATGGGAGATGAATTGGTCCATCTTTGCCGAGAGGTCATCCATAAAATGCTTGTGGTCAGAATCATTTTTCACGGAGAATGATTTTTCCGTCGACACGCGCTTAGGGTAGTCGGAGGAGTATAAGCAATAATAATAATCCCCCCTCCGCAGGCGTATCGTGATATCTTCAGAGGATTGCCCCCTATCCACAATCTTATTCCATTCGTTCCGTCCCTCCTTCCGGTAGAGCATGAAATTGGAATACGGGCACTTCGTCAGGTCCGTGTGGTTAGAGAACGTCACACGCGCCCCCACGAGGTCTCCCTCGAGGGTTTCCAGTCCACACGCGCCCCGCATGTGAGCCAAGAAGACCGCTCGGCTGTTCATATCCAGCCAGGCGAAGATATCCGTCCGCAGGGACCACTCGTCCTGTACCCACGATTGCCGGTTGAAGAGACCACCCTTATGGTAACCCACGCAGACGATGTTCTTATTGAGGTCATGCGCCAACTTCACGCACTGGCAGCAGAGAGCGTCCCTGCGGGAATGGTCGGAAGCCAACACCAGTACAAGGTCGGCGTTCTCCACCAGCCGTTCATAATCCCAGTCCGTTCCATTGGGGTTGTCGAAATAACGCTCGAAGGAGATGCCCTCCTCGTCCATTGTCCGCGCCATCTCGTCAATGACCTGCACATCCTCAGGGGAATAGATGCTAAATATTTTTACCTGACGTTTATCCATCACTTCAATCGATTCATTATGAAGCCTCAACCTCTATGGAACAGTTTCTTGGCGAACCCCACGATGGCCTGTTTCCGCTTGTAGGAGTGGTATTGGTCGCCATAGCACTCCTCGAAAAACTTATCAGCCTCCGATTCCGACCCCACATTGATTTTCTTGTCCGCCGCCATCTGCACGGCCGTTTTGACATCCACGCCGTTCTTGAGAAGGATTTTCTGCTGGAAGTCCCGCTTATCCTTGAGTCCCTTCACGGAGGCGACACGCGCGAGCATATCGTCCAAGTTCATGCCTAGGAGCTCTCCGAAAAGATCCACCATCATGGAGGTCTGCTCCTTCTTCGTGAGGGAGATCAATCTATCCAGCAAACGTTCCAAGGACGACTTGGCCCTAAGCGAACCTGCCAGACGGGTAACCTCCTCACAGTTCTTTTCCGTGACCTCCTTCTCCTCACCACGAAGCAGGATGTAGAGTGTCCGCCAATCCTTCGTGACAGAGCTCGAATAGAAGTCTAACACATTATCCTTCAGACATTCAGCCTGTTTCACCGCCTCCTGCTCATTCTCCCGCACCTGTTTACCAAGCTCGGACAGCAAAGCGGGGAAGAGTTTCTTCTCCGTATCAAAGCCCTCCTCCATCAACGATTTCAGGCGTTTATTCCCCTCCGCCACCTGTTTCAGTCTAGGCAACGCCTCCAGCAGAGGAAGAGTCAATCCATTCAACGTCAATTGCTTATAGAACAGAGGAGCGAATTTATCATTCGACAACTGCGCACTGAAACAATCCATGAAATCGGAGGATAGTTTCGCCAACTCCCCATCCGTGAGGTAGCTGGTCAGAAGCGACCAATAGGCCTCCACCTTGTCAGGCTCCTGCCCCATCGCGGACTTCATCGCCTCAGCCGACGCATATTTCTCATTATCAGCATATAATCCTTTCAGCACGCTCAATATGGACTTCGTCTCCAGACCGCAGTCCACCATTCTGCGCACCACCTTCGCGCGTGCGTCACCCTTCAGGTCATCCTCCGGGTAGAAGAGGCGATAGAGATCCTTCCAATAGACCTTCATGCGAGGGTCATCCAGGAAAGCGTTCTTCTTCGCCAAGACGCCACGATCCAAGTACTTCGTCCATGTGGACAATCCTCCGTCCACCTTATCCGCCGAAGCGACGAACGTCTCCACGGAGGAGAATACGATTTGGGTGAAATGAGGCTTGTATTTTTCAGCGACGGAAGATAAATCGATCTGTTTCTTCCGCATCTCCTCCAGGAAATTGATGCTTAGGGCAACCTCCCGCTCATTGGAGGCGCTGGCCATCTTCGCGTCGACAAGGGAGAAGAGCGGTTCCCTGTATTTCTCTTCATTGGAGATATAATTCGCCAAGACAGCCACCAGCTCGTCATTGCCTTTCAACGCATTGAGGGAGAAAGCGTCAGGCGTCACACAATATTGGTAGAATGCGGTGTTGGTCTCCTTGCTCTTATCCATGACGCTAAAGTAAGCACCGCTCAGCATCCATCGCACACAATTGAAGACAGCCTCCTTATCACCAGCGGACAGGTCTCGCTCGAGACCCTTTCCAAACAACTGATACTCATCCGTTTCCGTCCATTCCGAGACGGTATCGAAGCATACCGATAGGTTTTTGCTCAATGCATAATCGTAGAACTCATTCACCCAAACAATAGGCGTATGCTTAGGCAATCCCTCTTCCTGGTAGTTGGAGACGAAGCCGAAGTCATCGATCAGGTCATCGGGCAGTAGCCGGTAGAGATCCGCCATCAACGGAGCCGCCTCTTTCCACGGAGACTTGACCGCCAGCACCTTATGGAGCCGTTGCGCCTCCACCAGGGCGAACAATATCTTCACCGCCAAGGGAGAGATCGGTGCAAGGGAAGCCGCCACGAAAGGTTTCTCCTCCGGTGGCAGGAATGGTTGCGAGCCTAACGACAGCCCCTTCATCTCCTCGTTGGACTCCCTAGGCGAAGGGTCTTGCGGGACGAACCGGTTCGAGCCCTGGGCAGGGTTCTCATAGAGGATCTGGAAGACGTCGGACGAAGGCTGTTCCTCGAAGAGGTAGCAGTCCGTCACGTAGTTGCCCATGCGACCAGGCACATACTTCATGTAGAACGTGTAGTCGAAACCCACCGGGATGGTACGTCCCAGCACGAAGATATGCTTTCCGCCCTCCACCGTCAATTTCCTGAAGAAGTATGACGTGGGATAAGCCTTGATGCTCTCGGGCTCATTCTTAAGGGTCTGTGGCATGATTTGCTCGCAGTTGCCTTGCTGGTAGCCCAACAGCTCATTCTCCTGCAACGCGTTCAAATAGGGCGTTGGAGTCCCTTCGGTATAGGTTCTGAAGCAGAAGCCTCGGCCCCCTTCAACCCCCTTCTCCGAAGAATTATATATCACATGGAAATATTTCATAACAACGACTCGAAAGATTAGCGATTAGAAATGAATTCAATTCCCGGGGGCTCATTTAAAGAACCCGCCGATCTTATACAAGACCCAGACGAGGGGATCCATCACCCGATAAGGCTGGATGACACCCTCCACGTCTCCCTGCAACGAAGCGTTCTCGTCCGGCATGCAACCGAAGGAGGAGACGCCGAAAAAGTGTGCGTTCTCGCCCCACTTGGAGACGATATCGAAGCTATGCTGGCTGGCGTCCCATATATCCGCGTCATCCATGTAGCTCTTGATGGCCTTGTGGGCTGTATCCATCTGCGAGAGGTTCAGTTTGCCTGTTTTGATGAAGTCGCTATTGCGGGGCGAACCGTCCTCGTTCAGGAACATGGAGACGTCACAACCGAGGTCCTCATGGTGGTCGATCACCACATCGAACTTAGACATCACGAAAGCGAAAGGCTTGTCCGACAGGTTCTTGTCACCCGTCTGGAAATTGAAGAGGGCGGTCAGGGTCTCATCGAAAGGCGTCGCCACGTCATTATTATCTATATCATTGGATTCCAACACTTTCTGTATACGTTTGATGGACAACGTGTCCAACACGCAGATGACCGCCTTAGACTCACGCAGGTACTGCGCATTCTTGCGGATGGAGTCGGAGTCCTTGAAGTTCTCGCCCGCAGTATCGTAAAAGACCAGGTAAACGGCCTTGCCCGTCGTGACGCTCTCCAAGCGGAGGATCCAAGGGATCTCGTGCCGGGTGACGGCCGTCTTAGGCACAGGCATCTTCATGTCGAAGATCACCTCCCTCGCCTTCTCGTACTTGTAGGAGGTGAACTCCTCCTTCTTGCGTCCCACTTGCTGCGGGATGATGGAGAGGCCTAGCTTATTGCCATACTTCTTCATCTGCTGGATCAGGGTGACGATGTAGTTCGTCTTTCCGCTGGCGGGACCGCCGATGACGGAGATGATCTCCGCCCCCTTCTCCACCATCTCCTTAGGCAACCAGTTGTTGCAGTGCGGGCAGACGAAGCGTTGGGAGAGATAACCGCACCCCGGACAGCTCTCCTGCTTAGGCTTATAGGGGAAGAGGAAAGAGAACATGCCCAGCTTCGGTTTGAAGATCAGGTGCGTCTCCAGGTCATTTCCCCAATGGTTGGAATATTTATCGTTCAGCCGTTTCGAGCAGACCAGCTCCCCACGGCTATTCAAGCCATTATTCTCACACTCCACCTCGATTTCATTGTTGTCGAAGTGCCGATAGCAATATGGACACAAAATCTTTTTCCCCATATCAAATAATAATCCGATTATCCATGAAAAGAGGGATATGGACGGTTACCGCCCTACCCTTCGTATATTTCTATTTTTTGCGACAGTGGATTCCCCGAACCCACCTGAGGCGTCATTTGACCATGACGGAGCAACCATTCCCCTCGAAAGCGGAGTTGATGCCTATCAGCTCCTCCTCATGAGGCCAGAGCTTAATGGTCAATTCGCCCTTCTTCTTGCACATCTCACGTTCCGGCAACGGAAGGTCGAACTCCCTGTGCACCACGCCCGAGAGCGTCTCTCCCTTCTCGTTCAGGTCCACGACGTAAGCCTTCTCCCTGTCCACCTTCACGACCATATCCGTGAAGAAAGCCAGCACGCAACGGAAAGGCACATTCGCCTCTCCGAAGTCCACATCCACCACCAGCTTGCTCTTCTTGGAGAAGAGGAAACCTGAAGTGACCACCTCGGCGGAGAGTTTCACCTTCACCTTGGAGGCCTGCACCACAGGCATCTCGAAGCCCTTTGGCACCAAGGTCTTGATCTTCTCGATCAGGCGTTCCTGAAGCGATTTGACCGAGGTCTTCCGCAAAGCCTCCAATGTCTTTTGGTACTCCGGATAGAGCGACTCGAAACGGTCGGTCTCCTCCATTTTCCTCGATATGAATTGTTGAGCCTCCTCCATGGTTTCCCTCAGGGAGGCAACATATTTCAGCACCTGATTGTAGCGTGAGACGAGAGGTTTGGCATCATCGACGGAAGCGATCGTCTGCATGGCCGTGAACTGTCCGTCCAATTCGTTCTTGCAGGCATCCAACTCAGCGGCCGCCAGCCCCAAGTCTGGGGAGAGGTCAAGCTGCAGATTCAGTTTAGCCCCCTTGAAGTCTGCCGCCTTCAGCGAGTCGAGCCATTTCGCCTCCACCCGTTTCAGGTCCTCGACGAAGGGTTTCATCATCGAATCCGCCTTGCCCGCCGTAGCCTCCGCGCGGTCCAGCATGGTCCGCATATCGTCCGAGTTACGGATCCAAAGGCGAACCGCCTCCGCATTCGTGACAGAGCGTGTTCCGACACAGCCCATATCCAGCCGATTCTTCTTGGCCGTCTGCCAGAGCAGGGTCAAGACATCCATCAACTGCTTATCCGCCAACTTGATGGTCGGGGAAAAGAAGGGGGCGACAGATGTCTCCATCAGATCATTTCGGGAAGAGAACTCCCAATACAACATACCGACCTTGGAGGCATCCACATCGTTCCTTTTCAGGAAGTTGTTGATACGCATGCTCAATTGGTCATTCGCCAAGGCGGCGTCCACGATATTCTTCTTCAGCAGATACGCGTCATACTCCTTGTTGTCGGAAAGCACGATCGTCTCGTGGAGGAGAGACTTGGCGTCATTGTCCAGGAATCGTTTCACGATGTCGGACAAGATGGGACGCTCGTTCTCCAGAGAGAGTCCATGGACATCCAAGCTTTCCCACAGGAGCTTGGTCCCGTAGTCGATGCGTGGGTCACGCCCGAGGTCCGCTATCATCCCCGTGGCCAATCGTTCCGCCGTCTGGGAGATGTAGACCCCTAGCAGCACATCCTGCCCATCATTCTCCACCAGGCAGGAATAAGGAGACTGCAAGCGGTTCTGCGCCTGCAGGCATTCCAGCGCCGAGGAGGCGAAATCTATGTTCGCGACGTTCCCGTAACCATTGTCCTTGAAGGCCTCCAACAGACGGGTACGGTCCTCGATGTCCACATCGGAACTATAGACCAGCCCCAATGGAAGCTCCTTCTTGAGGGAGAGGAAATCCTCGTCCCGATAGAGATCCAGGAAGAACTGGCGGAGATATGCCTCGACCGACACGAAAGGCAGTTCGGACATGGGGCGAACCCCTCCGCTGCTGAAGGTACGATCGGTCAGCCTCGACAAGGAGAAGATATCCGCATACGCGGTGGGCGAACGACGAAGGGACTCCTTACAGGCGAAATCCGTGCCGACCTGCAATCCATTCTCCGTCTCCACCGCCACCCAAGGCGTCCAATAGTCACTTCCATACGAGTTCGCATCGTCGTAGTGATGCAGGGAAAAGGCATCAGCCTCCGCATCGTAATACAACGATATGTTCTTTCTCGAAAGAAGAATTAGCACAAAATGTGACATGTCACTTTATTTTTTTCAGCAAGAACTCATCCAAGAAATTCATTCCTTCCAGCACGATCGGAGGATAGAGGAAAGAGAACGGCTTATTAGGAGCCTCCTTCTTCATGGCCACCTGATACTCAGGCATCTCCTTGATGTAGCGGTTCAACTCCATGTTGCGCAGGAAATCCAGTATCTCATTCTGACTGAAGAACTTACTGATACCGAAATTGCTGGCGACCATATAGAAGATATTCACGAAGTTCTGGAACTTCACATACTGACCGCGCTGTGGGCAGATGAAATTGGAGCCCAAATAGCGGAACATATCGGAGGATACGCCATCGTCGAACTTTAGGGCGACACGCTCCTGCGTCTGTGAATTCACGACATAGAAGTTATCCTCACCCATGCACTCGATCACCTTCCCATCGGAAGGCACCAACAGCTTACTGTTCGAAGCGACCAAGCCCATGGAGACCTCATACTTGATGTCGTTGCTTGCCTCCCCCTTCGTGAACTCGCTCACATTGACGTCGTAGATGAACTGTCCGGCAGCCCGCTCGATCGCGGCGTTGCTCTCCACCGTCCCCGCCAAGCCTGCAAGGTAGGAGGTACGGTAGTAATTCTCCGCAAGACCCTTGTTGATGCAACTCAGCCACTCGAAGATACGGGCGCCCTTGCCCGCGGTCTTCAGGTATACCACCGGACGGAAACTGTTGTCCGGCGCCTCGTCCGACTTCCGGACCTCCTCCACCAACATCTTCGTGATCTGTCCCGCATAGAACATGATCAAACCTGTCACGAACAGGTTGGCGCACATAAGTCCTTGGCAATCAGTACTTATCTTCTTATAGAAGGCAGGAAGATCCTTGATGTCCATCCTATCGACCACCTGATCGAAATAGAAGGCGGCAGTCTCCGCACTATAGCGGTTCTCCCCGACATTCAGGCCCGGGATAGACCAGCCCGCCTGCTGGCAAACGGACAATAACACATTCTTGAAAGACACGGAGGCATACTGGGTCGCACGGGAGACGTTCTGCGCGGCGAAACGGATGGAGCTCTGCTTCACCATGGCGCAGGAAGCCACCCTACGCTCGTCGTACATCTGGCAAAGCGCCGAGATGTCGGACGTGCTGCCACCGATGTCGAAACAGAGCAACAGGCTCTGTCGGTCTATGTTGTTGGCGAACTTATTCGCTACCGCGTTCGCCTCCGTCATGCTATAGTTACCATCCATATTGATGGTCTTGAAACCGAAGCGCACCGCCTCATTCTTAGGCGCCAAGTCAATGACCTGAGGTCTCACCTCGTTATGGTTGCTGCCCAAGCCACCCTCAGGGGCGCTTCCTAAGCCACCGCCCAAATTGCTGCCCAAGCCGCCACCTAAGCCACCGCTGCCTAGGCCTCCGCCCAGACCACCATTCAGGCCACCGCCCAAGCCACTCAGACCGCCGCCTAAGCCCTCAAGGCCCTGCGAGGAACCAAGCGATGCGCCCAGGCCACCCTCATTGGCGGATGAAGCGTCACCCAAGCCTCCGCCTAGCACGGAAGCGCTCGCGAGATTAGGGGTGGAGATCTGCGGACGTTGGTACTTGTCGCCATCCTCCCCATCGAACGGATAGACCTCCTTCAGGCTCTCCCATATCTGGGAATACTGGTTCATCAGTTCATACGAGAAGGAGGAAGGATATGACCAGCGGATCTTATTAGGCACGATAGGCGCGAAATCCTTGTCGTAGAGCTCCGCATAGATCTGCAACAGCAACGTGCGGAGGTAGGATTTGCGGTAGGCGATATCTATCGCGGAATCCGCCCACTTCATGTTGTGGACCAACTCGGCGGAGACCTCATCATCGAACAGCAGGTTGATCCGCTGCTCGGAGACGGAGGAGATAGGCAATTCGTTCTCCAGGCATGGGAATCCGCCGACCACCTCCTTCTGGATCGTCTCCGCCTCCCCTTTCGAGAGGTCGATGCGGGACTTGTCATGGATGGCAAGGATGCTCTTGATCTCATTGGAGCCCAACTCACGTCGCTGGAAGAAGAAAATATTACGCTCCGCGCATTTGGTGTCATGGTTGCCAGACTCGTCCTCCTTCGGGGAGTGGCTGTTCTGCAGCAAAGAGACGCACTTGTTGTGGAAGCTGAAGGCCTCCGGGCTACGGTTCTCTATGCAATAAGCCACCGACGAGTTGGTGCTACCGAAGTCGATACCCAAGACCGCATTGACCGTGTCGGAAGCGGAAGCCCCGAACATGTTACGAGGCAACTGCGTGTCGCCTTGGCTGCCATACTTGACCACCAAGAAGCCCGCAGGTCTCTCGCCGCAGGTCAACGCCAAGCCATAGTAAGGGAGCTTGGACTCGAATATCTCGTACTTGTATGGATTATCAATCATCTTGCGGGCGGATACCAGCAACTGCGCGTTCACACGTTTGTCCGTGGAGAGCAGGTCTCCGTTCGCCAGATAGACAGGCTGTTCCTTCTCGTCCAGCAACATGCGCATGGCTCCTTTCCCTGGGCAAGCCGCGATCGGGTTCGCCGTGAATGGGCAATTGGAGGAATGCGTGTCATGCGGAAGCTCCGAGTAGAGGAAATAACGGCTCCATTTGTCCCTCACGAAGTTAGGCCAAACGATCAGGTCCTTCTTCTGGATCGGACGTTCCTTCACCGTGTAGACCTCGTTGATGTCCGCACCTTGGTCACCGCTCTCGCCCGACAGACGGATCTTCAGCAACACCTTCAGGTTGTCGATCTTGAGCGAAGGGTCGTATGTGGCCGTCAGCGTGGAGCGGATCTCCTTGTTGGAGCCGTCCTCGTTCTCCTGCAGGAGCTGTCCGATATTGTTACCGAACACCTGCAAACCCTTGACACTGAGCGGCAAAGCGAAGTAGGCATATCCCTCATCGCCCTCGATCTTAGCCTTGAGCAAGTGCAACGGATATTTATCCAACGCATTCGGATGCGTGGCCGTGTAAGGTCTGGTGAGGATCTGCGCGATCTCCGAGGTCTTAGGCAGAAGCAACGACTTAGGGTCGAAGGCCACCTCGTTCTCCTGTCCCGCCTTGCTGGAGGCAAAGATCGCCCCGTTATAGCTGAAGAGCGATGTGGAATGGTTGAAGACCACGGAGAAAGGAGCGATGAACTTATTGATCGAAGGGATATCGTTCATGGTATCATACTCCGCCAATTCCTCCGCCAATTCCTTCAGCCAGATCTCCAGTTCATGGTCGATATAGGAGAGATTCTGGTCATATAACGTACCGAACTCATTGATCTTGGATTTGACATACCCCACATAGGAGTAGAGCCTTCCCTTCTGCTGGATCGACAGGTTGCTGACCGCCTGGTACAACGAAGGGTTGTTGGCCTCGCTGAACTGAGTGGAGGAGAAGAGCAACGTCTCGGGAGACGTGGCGCCGATCACCTTATGGTCGAACTTGATGATGTCGATGAAAGGCTCCAGTTTATCATCGGGCGTGTCGGCTGGGACGCTCGGGTCACACCACAAATGCCTGTTCATCAGGAGCATATTACCGAAGGCTCCCTTCGGCTCATAGAGATGGGAGGTCTCCTTGACCGACAGCCCGTCGGAGTAGGTCAGCTTCACCCTGCGCACCTCGATCTTCTCGTCGAAGAGGGCGATGGCCGTGATGAGCTTGCGCCACTGGTCGAGCAAGCTGGTGTAGAAGATATTGATGGACTGCGTGTTATCCGAACGGATCTTACCCGCATGGACCAACGCATATTTGAACAGATACACGCGGGCGAAGACGGAAGGCACACCGGACACGAAGGCGTTCAACCCCTCCTTGTTATCCTTGTCCAAGGCGGAACCCGTATCGATTTCGTCCGTGATAGTCTTTATTTCAAGAGGATTCCACTGATTAGCGTCGCTACAAGCGATTTCCTTACCCTTATTTACATCTATAACTAAAGCTTTATTTTCAGCCATAATTCATCAATTAAACATTAGACAAACTTTTGGGCGATCGTGATCGCATTGTATAAGTGAGCAAGAAATTTCTCTTTGATCGTGGTCAGATGCTGCTCCTGTTCCTTCGGCTCAGCCTTCGTCTTCAAGATCGTGATCAACTTGTTATAGCTGGTCTCACCGCCTATGCCGATGATACCCGACTCGGTAGGCCAGTTATGCGCCTCCTCCACGAAGATGTTGCCTGGGTCGAAGTCCTTGCTTCTCAGACGCATAGGGTCGCTCTCGAAGGCATCCTTCTTGAAGATGAAGTTGCTACCCTTCAATGAATCGAAGATCTGGTAGATCCAGCCCCTACGCAGCTTGGAGTTGACCACCGAGTAGGCGAACTGACGCATGTATTTGTCGATCTGGTCCATCTCCTCGATCTCAAGGCCCGTCTCGTAGTGGTATTTATTCTTGATGTCCTCGTTCTGGTTCAAGAAATCGATGAAGGCCTTGGTGCCATGGATATCCTCGTCGAAGGCAGCCTGGTGCTTGGAGAGAATCACGTGAGCGAAGGAGAGGAATGCTCCGAGCTTATTAGTGAAGACATCCGCGAAATGCTCGTTGCCGGACCCGCCGACGAAGGTATTCCCCGTGAAGTTATAGGTTTGCGTGCCAGGGATCTGCTCCACCCCATGGAAATAGTATTGCGCATCCACATTGCTCAGCTCGCTCTCCTTCCTGTTGAAGAAGTCGAAAGCCGCCGAGGCGCAGAGCAACTCCACCACATGGCAGGCGTTCTTCTGCTCGTTACCACCCGTGATGGTCTTCGTATCGGAGACGTTGGTGTAGTCGGACGTGCCGAAAGGCCATCCCACATGATAGAGGGAACGGTAGCACTCCTTCACCGTCGCGTCGTTCTGGTAGAACTGGAGGGCCGCCTGACTGTTCACAGGGAAGAGCTTGGCGTCCGCCACAATACCCTTCTCCGCCTTCCGTTGCTTCTCGTCCGGACTGGAGAAGGTGAAATACTGCGTGAGCAACGTCGTGGCGAACTTCATCTCCTGGAAGTTCAGGGAGAACTTGCCCTGAATCGCCACCGCCTGCTTGAAGGCCATCGGAAGGATAGGAATCGAGCTGGCGCCCGTACCGCCGAAGACAGAACCGAAGATGAAGACGCGCGCCTGCTTGCCCGCCTCCGCCATCTTATCGAGGAACTCGATCAACTCGCAATCTTGCTTGCTGGCCGTGTTCTTGTTGAGGGAGACATTACGCGCCGCCTCGATGATGCCATGGTACATCAGCATACTGCCCAAGTGGGTCTGCGCGCGGAAACCATGCGCCAGGTCGAACTGCTGCACGCTATCCTTCTCCAGGAAGAGGTCGGACAAATCCTCGTTGTCCTGCTTCAGGCTATCCTCCTGGTTAGGGACGGAGGAGAGGTTGACGTAATTGTCACGCGCCTTGTCCTTGTCCCCGAAACTGGTATAGAAACTATACAAATTCAGTTTGGCGGAGAAGAACGTGTTATGGTTGGGATGGCCCTCCTCGCTGGACCCTTTTTTCCTTTTGATGGAGGAATAGAGGTGGATCAGGCTCTCCGTCCGCTCCTTGTTACCGTTCTGGGCATCGGTATCCAACGTCAACACGTTGATCTCCTTGTCGTCGAACAAGCCGACCGCGCAGAGATGGACAAACGACTCCAGACAACGCATGCCCGTGCCTCCGATGGCTATCACAAAATATTTACTGTCATTCATATCTTCACATTCAAATTAGAACCATGTTTCAACCTTCTTTCCCTTGCTGATCTTGCTGAGCAGGAATCCGATCCCGGCATACAAAACGGCGAACACCGCGGCGGCGATGCCCATATGGAACATATAGTCGTTGGCCTTAGACGGAACGCGGATATTGCGCAACTCCAGGAAGTAATTCAGGAGAACGCCGACCACCACACTGAGCGACATGAAAATCCAGAAGATCTTCTTTCTCTTCGACACATCCGATTTGTCCGGTTCATAATTCACTTTATTGGAAAACAATAAGGCCAATAGGAAAAAGACAATACACACCACACCTGCGATCAGATAGGCGGAAACAACTGTTGTTTGCATAAGTTATTCTGTTTTAATTATTTAATATTCTGTTTTTTAATAGGTTTTAATGTAGTACGTGTAGAGCAATCTACCCGACGGACTGACGCCGTCCGCCTGCAACGTGTTGCGCAACGACTCGGCGATGGAACTATTCGTCCGGTCCATATCCTTCCAGACGAAATAATCCTTCATCTTATCGTAATTGATGTCGCAATCACCGATGAGCACATCTATCCGCAACATATCACCATGTCCGACAGCCAGATTCTCGCCACGGAACTTATCAGAGAAATCAATGGAGATCTCCGACAGGGAAGCATCTCCCTCCGTAGGAACCATCTTCACATCAAACATATCATTCACCACACGGATATCCCGAGGTTGTTTGTAGTCATACTCAGGCAGCAACTCGCCAGTCACAGGGTCATAGTAGAGCTCGGTATACTTATTGCCACCCATATCGACAACCTTCTCGCCCTCCTCGGTCACGATACGAGGCGCACAGGTCAAGGCGTTTTGGTAATGCGCGAAGGCGGAGAAGTCCTCCTGCACATTCGTCACACGTATCTTAAGGTTCTTGATGGTATACGAGTCATCATTTATGATTCGCAGGAATAGGTTGCTCAACAAATGCCTGAAGCGATCCGCACGAGGAACACCCTCGTCACGCAGAGCATCCGCATTCTTCTGGATCTCGTTCCAAGCGGAGAAGCATGGATAGAACTCCCACCTGTCATACGAGTGATTGATGTACATAGGAAGGGAAGGATCCTTCTCATTCACCACAGAGACTAGATCATCACCGTTGCCATCGTGATAGTTACCACCCTGTGTGGCAGAGGCGTAGTTGGTCGCTATTTGGTAGAAATTATTGGAGAGCATGAAGATCTTGTAGTTAACTGGCCTACCGACCAACGCCTGATCCACCTTCTCCTTCAACGAACCGTTCGCATCATCGAAGAGCACGAAATAGAGGTGTTTCTCCTTCAACCCACCCTTTTTCATCGGTTCCTGGAAATTCATCACATAGAAATAGATCCGTCCGTTCCTCCGAAGCCAATTCGTGAAGTATTGCGAAGCGTAGGCACTGTATTGGATACTTGCGGAGGAGGACATCGTCTGCTCATACTCCTCCAAGTCGGAAATCAGCACCGCCTTCTTCCCTTCGGATACGATCTGCTGGAAAGTCTTCTCGATAGGCGCCTTTATCTCCTTGTAGGATTCATTGATGACCCTGTTGTAGAGATCCTTCTTGGTTAAATTCAAAGGAATAATCTGCGAGCTGCCCAATCCATAGGAGGACCATTCCCCGTCCGTCTTGTTCGTTATCGCCTCCAGGTAACACCTGAGCGTCTCGTCCTGATAGGCGTAGTTCATGCCATCCGACAAATCAAAATACACCGCATATCCACCTCCTATGGTCTGATCCTGTCCAGGACTACTGATCGCATGATACTTTTCCAGATAGGAAATCATAAAACCATCATCGACACTCGATCCACACCCGGACATCATGGCGACAATGGGAATCGCCATCCACTTCAAAAACTTTTTTCTGTTCATAAATCTTAAAATTACAACGGACTCCGTTCTCCCCGCAATCCATCATTCCTTTATTCCTTAAATTCAACTAACAACGCACCATCGACCCTCTTTTCTTCCCTAGAAGGAACAGACTGGTGCATTATGCAAATATAAAAAAAATATGTGATAGATAACAATAATTTTTATGCCCGCGAAATTCAATTAACGGACATTATCATTATTCTCAAATCAAATTTTTCCCTCCCTTTGCACATCCACAAGAAAAACGTACCTTTACGCGGGAAAAAAGAAAAATATCATGATAAAAAACATTCTATTCGACCTTGGTGGCGTGATCGTGGACATCGATATGGAACAACTCTCGCGCGGCTTCCGCTCAATCGGCATGTCCAAATGGTTCATGTGGTTGCGCAAGAAAACCATCAAGAAATACTTCTCCCGATATATGTGCGGAACAATCAGCACGCCGGACTTCGTGGCTTGGATGAAGAGCCACTGCGGAAAGAACACGACTGACGAGGAGGTGAAGGATATGTTCAACAGCGTGCTCGTCGCCCTGCCCGACCATGTCCTCGCCATGATAGACCAACTGCACGAGCAGCACCCCACCTACCTGCTCAGCAACATCAACGACCTGCACTACAATGCGGTGCTCGACCGCTGGTTCGGTGGCGAACGGACTAACATCACACAACACTTCGACAAGGTCTTCTTCAGCCACGAGATGGGTCTGGAGAAGCCTGACCCGGAAATCTTCAAACAGGTAATCAAAGAGAGCGGCATACGCCCGGAAGAGACCGTCTTCATCGACGACACCCAGGAGAACCTCGACAGCGCCAAACGGCTGGGGTTCCACACACTCCTGGCGGACAGGGAACGGATGTGGGAGAAGGCTCTGCGTGACCTGCTTTCGCAACAAAACAATTAAAGCATTGAATAATAATCTTTTAACCAGACAATAAATGAAGAACTTTAAACCCGGCCCGTGGATGCTCCCCCTCCCGGTACTGATCATAGGCACCTACGACGCCAACGGCAAGGCCAACGCCATGAACGCCGCCTGGGGAGGCCAATGGGAGGAGAACGAAATCATGATCTGCATGGGCGCCCACGCCACGACGGATAACCTGAACCGCTGCGGAGAGTTCACCGTGGCCTTCGGTACGGAAGAAACCCTGACCGCCTGCGACTACGTGGGTATCGTAAGCGCTAAGAAAGTGCCCAACAAGATGGAGAAGACCGGATGGAAGGATAGCAAGGCCGCTCACGTGAACGCACCGGTGTTCGACGTCTTCCCCATGACCCTGGAATGCCGCATCAAGGAGAAGATCGGCGCGGACGAGAACGGATACAACATCATCGCGGAGATCGTGAACATCGTCGCCGACGAGAAGTATCTCGCGGAGGACGGGAAACCGGACGTCGAGAAGATGCGCCTCATCGCCTACGACCCGATCCACAAGGGCTACATCAGCCTCGGACAGACCGTGGGGAAAGCCTTCCACGACGGCAAAAACCTATAATACAAACTTTTATAATCAGACCACAATGTCAGCAAAGAAATTAAACACCTCCATCCAGTTGGAGAAGGACCTCTTCAAACAAATCTATAAGTCCATGCAGGGAGATGTCCTGCAAGAAATCATCAAGGCGACCCGCATACCTACCAAGCAGAACTACTGGAAAAATTCGCTGGAAGGCCATAGCATCAAAGTGGACGAAAAGCTCCTGAACAAATACTACAACCTCTTCAACGAGGTGAAGAATAAACTGGGTTTCAAGGAGAAGGTGGATTTCTACATCACAGGCTGCTCCGAAGTCAACGCCTTCGCCATCATGGCACAGGAGAAGGACGAAGCGCATATCATCAACATCAACTCCGCACTGATCCAACTCATGACGGAAGAGGAGCTGAAGTTCGTCATCGGACATGAGCTCGGCCACCTCATCAACCAGGACGCGCGCCTGCTCAACCTAGTGACCTTCGTCTTTCAGGACGGAGATATCCCCGTGCTGCTCACACACAAGATCAGGCTGTGGCAACAACTCGCCGAATTGGTGGCGGACCGTTACGGATACATGGCCGTCGGTAACCTGAACAGCTGCATCTCAGCCTTCTTCAAGATGTCTTCCGGACTCGACTTCGACAAGATGGGCATCGACTTCGACTCCTTCATCAAGGAGAACATCAAACGGTTGAGCTACTTCAAGGAAGAGGAGGGTCTCAGCTGCGACGACCATCCTATCAACCCGATCCGTGTGGAGGCCATCCACCTCTTCTCCGAGGCGCAAAGCGACAAGGAACTGACAGAGAAGATGCAGGGACTCATCGAAATACTCATGAAGGTGCGCAGCTCCGAACTGGACAAGAACCTCTCCGTCTTCATCGCCACGGCAGGGCTCATCATCGCCTCCTGCGACGGCTACATCAACCCGAACGAGACCGACCAGATACTGGACAACCTGTCCGCCCTGCAGATATTCCCGATACAATACATCGAGGAACTCTCCAAGCAGAACATCTCGAAACTATTCGAGGAGTCCGTCAAGAACATTCTGGATATCAACCCTACCCTACGCGACACCATGTTGCTCTACATCATGGGCATCATCATCGCGGACAAACGCTTCGACCAAAAGGAGATCGACCTCCTCTACAACATCGGAGAGGACCTTCTCGGCTACTCCCGCAAGGAGATCGCCCACTACTTCGCCGCAGCGATCCAAGAGGGATTCACGCCTAGCCACGAAGGGTTGAAATAAGAGAGGTTTCAACCCTTCATAGCCCATACTATGCCCATTCACCAACAACTCATTTTATTAAAAATAAATCAAGAAAATAAAGATGAGAAGCGAAAATACGCAGTTAACATTTTGAAACAAATAAAAAAATCGCTACATTAGGGATAGTTTTAATTAATAGGGTATGTGTTCCAATACACTAATTTAGGAGTAAGCATTGGGACACGAATGTTTCACATAAAATTTTCATATCATGAGGAAGAATCATTTGCTATTCTTAGCCGCAATGGGGTTATGGGTATCTGTCTGTGCGGAACCTGTTTTCGTGACAATCGAGTTCAAGGATCTCACAAAGAAATCATTCGCATTGGCGGAATCACCTGTTTTTCAGTACAGGAACGACAGTTTAGTGGTGAACGGAAACTTATCGACCTCCTATAAGTTCGATAAAGTAGCCAAGTATTATTTCGAGGAAGAACCGGCCAGCATCCCGAGCGTCACAGCGAACGAGGTGCGCGTCACCTACCTGGACAATCAGCACATCCAAGTGGAAGGACTGAAAGCCAACACACAAGCAGCGTTGTACTCCATCCTAGGGCAAGCGATCGAACAGAAAAAGGCGGAAGAAGGAGGAACCATCCAATTCACACTACCTGCTGCAAAAGGAGTTTATATATTAAAAGTTAACGAACAATCCATTAAAATCATAAAGGAGTAATATCATGAAAAAACATATATTATCTTGCGTGATGGCACTCATCTGTGTCATCAGCGCCTCAGCTACGCAAAAAATGTACGTGGAAACGACATCAGGAGACGGAATATTGACAACCGTCATTGAAGCTTCCCTGGTCGACTCGGCCTTCCACTGGGAAAACACCAGTTCGAGATCCGTAAAGGTACACGTGGGAAGACGAATTCCTTACGAATTCCCGCAAAACACAATAAAACGGGTCTATTTCACGCCCGAGTCCAAAGACATCAGCGGAACCCTTGTCTCCACCAGTTTTTGCATAGACAGCAAGTCCACTGACGAAGACAAAATTCCAGGCATGTCCTTCCAATACAACCCGGAAAGCATGCAATTGTCGCTCACATTCACAAAACTGCGAGGGAACTGTTGTCAAAACCCATGGCTCTTGCTCTTATCCTACAAGGGCGACACTATTTACGTTGAGCCAAAGGAAACAATAAAAGATGCATGCGATTGTGTCTGCGAAAACACCGCGACTTTCACATTGGACAACATCGAAGCCCGCAAATACCATTTCGTGACGATGGATTATTCCGATGGATTCGATATCGACCTGACGGAAAGCACGGAAGGGAAGGTACTTCACGCACCTAAAGGTGTCTTCATGGGCAAAAGCAAATGTTTGAATGATGAATACCTGGAAAAAACGGAAGCGGGTGAGATAGACAACATTCAAGACTTAAGCTGGAATCCCACAAATCTCAGAGTCAAGGAAGCGGACACATTGGTCTCCTACCAATACGATCCTGAACTACACGAACTCACCATCGTCTCTCACGGCTTGGTATTCAATTGCTGTAGCCAATTAAACACCACAACAACATTCAAAGGGAACACCATCTACATCTCCACGGAGGAACAGGGCATAAGCTTTTGCGATTGCATGTGCATCTACAACTCCACAACGAAAGTGAAAAACGTCGAAGCGAAGAAATACCGCTTCTTCGTGGACGGAGATGAATTTGAAGTGGACTTCTCCCAATCTACGGAAGGCGCCATACTTCGGCAATAAAAAGGATAAACAATAACTGCAAAGGGCATAGGGAGGTGTCCAACATCGACTTATGCCCTTTCCTACTCAATCCGGGCGACAGAGACATCAAACGGATTTACTATTTAACGATTTACTATTTACCATTAGTGAAAATGTGATGATTTCGCATCAAGCCGCGTGAACCCTTTTCTCTGTGAAGAATTGTAGCCCTCCGCATCGACAAAAAGGAAGAGCTTTGTCCTCCTTAACACAGCGGAACCCTTCATCGCAGAGAAATGAGGCATCCCTCCCCTTCCGTATTTACATTTATGTCAACATTTTAAATGGTAATTTAATTGAAGTAAATCAAAAAAGAAGAATTCAGCGACAGGAACCTCGCTTCTCTATTTGATTTAAATAAAATTGTCACTACATTTATGGCGGTTTTTAAAATAGGGTACGCTTTCAACGCACCGCCCATGCGGACATTGGGAGCATAATTGTTTCACATAAAAATTTATTACACCATGAAGAAGAAATGTTTACTAGTGTTAGCCACAATGGGGTTATGGGGGTCTGTCTGTGCCGAACCGTCTTTCGTGACAATCGAGTTCAAAGACCTCACAAAAAAATCATTCGTATTAGCGGAATCACCTGTTTTCCACTATAGAAACGACAGTTTAGTGGTAAATGGAAATGCATCGACCGGCTATAAGTTCGAGAAAGTCGCCAAGTACTATTTCGAGGAAGAGAAATCCAACATCCCATCCGTAGCCGCCAACGAGGTGCGCGTCACCTACGTGGACAACCAGCATGTACAGGTGGAGGGACTCGCAGCCAACTCACAGGTGAGCCTGTTCTCCGTCTTGGGACAAGCGATCGAGCAGAAATCCTCGAAAGAGGGAGAAGCGGTACTCTTCACGTTACCCGCCACAAAGGGCGTCTATATTCTAAAAGTTAACGAGCAATCCATCAAAATCATAAAGAAATAACGCCATGAAAAAATATATACTATCATGTACGATGGCACTACTCAGTGTCATCGGGGCGAATGCTATGCCCAAACTATGCTTTGAGACCACATCGGATTCAAGGACAGCGACCACAGTCTTAGAGGCATCCTTGGTAGACTCCATTGTCCACAAGGAGGTTGCCGGGGAAAAATACATAGACGTTTACGTGGGCGGAACAAGAGTGCAGGAGTTCTCTCCGAAGATGGTGAACCGAGTCTTTTATGCGCCCGATCCACAAGCCATCGACGGCAAGCTCGCCGCCACCATCCCATGCAAGGGAAGCAAATCCGAGACCAGCAACAACAGCTTCAGCGACGGCGAGTCCCCTTATGACAATGACACGATCTTGACTTACCGTTATGACAAGAACAACAAGCAACTGAGCATCAAGTTCATAAGTGTTGTTGGAGGTTGCTGCGCCGACGATTGGTTCACAATCCTGGAATACCATGGAGACACCATCGGCTTATCACCTAGCCAAGTGGGCCAAGCGAACTGCAACTGCATCTGCGCCTACGACATACCCGTCGTGTTGGAGAACATAGAAGCCCGCAAGTATTACTTGAGCACATCCGTATACTCCAATGGAGGCATCTCCATCGACCTCTCGCAGAATGAGGAGGGTGTCGTACTGGATATCCCGGAGAAAACAACCACGAAGGTTAGCGAATGCAAAAGCCCTTGGGACGAGGAAATAACCGACGGCGCGGAAACCGAACAGACAAGTGACACGCTAGTCTCCTTCATGGTCACTAGGAACTCCGCCATCATCACCTCGCACAACCAGAGTTTCTCCTGCTGCACTCCAATAGAGACCAAAGTGACGGTTTCCCCATCCAGGGACACCATCTACGTCGATTCATATGGGATACCAGGCGGAGAAGAGTGCGACTGCATGTGCGAATACGACATCACCACCGAGATCCGGAAACTGAAGCCACAGCAATACACCTTCATCGTGGATGGGACCATCTTCAAAGTGGACCTGGACATACCACAACCATGCTGTACCGAAGGCGAGGCGGGCTTCACAGGCGCCATACTTGACGGAACGAGAGGATTTTTCGACAAGAGCAGTGGTTGCATGAACGGATACTACATGGACATCAAGGAAGATGGCCCCGTAGAAGACATCAACGAAGGCGGCCCCGTAGAGGAGAGCAGCAGGACGTCACCGAAACAGGATTATCCGGAAAGGATCGAGACCGCGGACACGTTGATATCCTATCAATACAACCCCGAAACCGGAGAATTAACCGTCGTATCCTACGGACTGATGCTCAACTGCTGCACCGATAAGTTTTCCGTGACTTGGGTCGAGAAGGATATCATCACCATCAACGCGACAGAGTCTGGTGAGAGGTGCAGATGCACATGCACATTCGATATCACCACAAAGGTGATAAAGGTCAAAGCGCAGAAATACCTTCTGTTTGTGGACGGCTACAATTTCGAGATAGACCTCTCCCAAAACACGGAAGGCGTCTTACGAAGAGAATAAACTATAGACAACATCAATAATAGGGAGTAGGAAGGGCAATAAGGGATGGGCGACATCTCCTTTTGCCCTTTCTGTTTTTTTTGGGGGGGGCATAGCGACACACATGCCCTTCCGTCATACCACCCCACCAAACGAATTCGGTTGTCACAAAAAAGAACGAATGACAAGTTCCCTCCAACAGGAAAAGAAAGATAACGGAATAGCATATTTTAGGGTATTTTTATTACATTTGTGGAGGTGCAGGATAATGTACCTCCACATTTTTTATAGAACAATTATGGCACTAAAAAAGATTATCAATCCATGGTATAATTACCCCGGCTACAATTGCTTCGGCTGTAGTCCCGACAACCCTATCGGCCTCCATCTGAGCTTCTACGAGGACGGAGATTACATTGTGAGCACCTGGCATCCCAGCAAGAACTACCAGGGCTGGATCGACACGATGCACGGAGGCATTCTGAGCACACTGATCGACGAGGTGTGCGGATGGGTCGTCACCCGCAAAATGCAGGCGAGCGGCTATACCGTACAGCTGAACGTGAAGTTCCGCAAAGCGGTCCCGACCAACGAACCCGAGCTGACAATCCGCGCCAAGGTGGATAAACAGGTGCGCAACCTCGTCTACCTCCACGCGGAGATAACGAACAGCAAGGGCGAGCTCTGCAACGAAGGCGAGGTGGTCTACTTCCTGATGAACGAGGAGAAATCAAAGGAGATGGGCTTCCTTCAATGCAAGGTGGAGGGGGAATAGATGGGGATTAGATGGGCGTCTGGGCGAAGCATCTGTAATATTGCCACCATCACCACAAAACATTTTTAACAAGTAAAAAAAATAGGGCTGGTTCCATAGAGGAGCCAGCCCTTGTTTTTTCTTCCCTTTTTCCAAAAAACGCATACGTTATTAGCAAAACAAACGGCCAACACAAATCCTTGTTATACTGGAACATACGTCACGAACTTATTGTAGAGATGCAATACCTTGCGTCTCTACGTTGGTCTTAATCCTTGTTATACTGAAACTTACGCTTCGAGTGCCAAACAAACCGAACGAATTCTTTATTGAGGCGGCGTCTTAATCCTTGTTATACTGGAACTTACGCTTCGAGAACGTTGAAAAACGACGCTTGCAAGAAACATTAAAAAAGTCTTAATCCTTGTTATACTGGAACTTACGCTTCGAGATTGGCTTTCTAGTTATAAACTAATAAAGATAATGGTCTTAATCCTTGTTATACTGGAACTTACACTATGAGGACTATGCCAGATCAACACGCACTACTCAGCCCATCGGGTCTTAATCCTTGTTTTACTGGAACTTACTCTACGAGGAGGTGAAGAAAGTAACCGTCAAGTCTTAACGCAAGAGAGTCTTAATCCTTGTTATACTGGAACTTACACTATGAGGCACGCGCAAGTTGCGTGCTCTGCTTGAGGTAGAGAAGAAGTCTTAATCCTTGTTATACTGGAACTTACACTATGAGTGTAGAAGACCTTTTCAACGATATACCGAACGTATTACTGTCTTAATCCTTGTTATACTGGAACTTACACTATGAGCAAACATTAAAAATTACAATTATGGAAACTTACAAGTCTTAATCCTTGTTATACTGGAACTTACACTATGAGAGAACGCCATAGAAAAGGCGAGAAAAGAGTTAAGGCTCGTCTTAATCCTTGTTATACTGGAACTTACTCTATGAGGTGAAGAAAGTAACCGTCAAGTCTTAACGCAAGAGAGTCTTAATCCTTGTTTGTTATACTGGAACTTACTCTATGAGTAAAAATAAAGATTGGTATGAAAATCTTAGTGATTGTCTTAATCCTTGTTTTTCTGGAACTTACTCTATGAGAAATGGCTATCAACAACCAAAAAGATACCAGTACAAAAGGTCTTAATCCTTGTTTTTCTGGAACTTACTCTATGAGGTAGGGGACACAGCAACAGACCCTATTAGTGGGGAAAGTCTTAATCCTTGTTTTTCTGGAACTTACTCTATGAGTTGAGTCAATTTTGACAAAGATGGAAAACGCAGAGGCAAGTCTTAATCCTTGTTTTTCTGGAACTTACTCTATGAGTCTTGTGCACGATTACGCAGACATGATTTTGAACGCTCTGTCTTAATCCTTGTTTTTCTGGAACTTACTCTATGAGAGCCAACGCAACAGATGGAGCAGGCTACCTCAGGAGGAGTCTTAATCCTTGTTTTTCTGGAACTTACTCTATGAGCGAATTACATCAATCAAACAAGAGAGATTCCATGTCGAGTCTTAATCCTTGTTTTTCTGGAACTTACTCTATGAGCCCATCATTTTAACTTGTATCTCATAAGACGCATCTGTCTTAATCCTTGTTTTTCTGGAACTTACTCTATGAGCAGAAGCATTCGAGGAAGATAAGATTGAAGGTTTTTTGTAGTCTTAATCCTTGTTTTTCTGGAACTTACTCTATGAGCTACGCAAGGCATTGTCCGAGGCATGTAAGGACTTTGGAGTCTTAATCCTTGTTTTTCTGGAACTTACTCTATGAGCACGGCAAAGATAGAAAAAATATTAATAAGTGTGACAATTGTCTTAATCCTTGTTTTTCTGGAACTTACTCTATGAGAAACAACAACAACTAATTCAATTATTGTCATGAAGTGTCTTAATCCTTGTTTTTCTGGAACTTACTCTATGAGTATGAAGCTGTACTTTTTTACATCAACCCGAAAATCAGTCTTAATCCTTGTTTTTCTGGAACTTACTCTATGAGGGCCAATTTTTATTTAAAAGCGAATGTCATTATTACGTGTCTTAATCCTTGTTTTTCTGGAACTTACTCTATGAGACGAAAAAAAGTAAAAAAAAACACTGAAATATTTTGCAGGTCTTAATCCTTGTTTTTCTGGAACTTACTCTATGAGTGGTTTAAAGGTTATCCCAATTTGGTTTGGGGAGTGTGTCTTAATCCTTGTTTTTCTGGAACTTACTCTATGAGAAGCAAGTCATGGAGAATGAGAAAAGGAAACACGACCGTCTTAATCCTTGTTTTTCTGGAACTTACTCTATGAGTTAATACCGTCGTAGACTTCGAGCTCATTGATGGTGTCTTAATCCTTGTTTTTCTGGAACTTACTCTATGAGTTATAAGAACAAGAGAGATTTCGGGAAGACAAGAACTAGTCTTAATCCTTGTTTTTCTGGAACTTACTCTATGAGAAAGACAAGTAAGCCACAAACAAAGCCACAACTGACAAGTCTTAATCCTTGTTTTTCTGGAACTTACTCTATGAGTTTATCTCACAAAATAAGTATTAATCTTTAAAGTTGCGCAGTCTTAATCCTTGTTTTTCTGGAACTTACTCTATGAGTCTCGGAGAAGATAGCAAGATGTGGGATTACAGAAGAATTGTCTTAATCCTTGTTTTTCTGGAACTTACTCTATGAGAGTGACCAAGATAAACCAACTGCAATAGATGTTTATAGAGTCTTAATCCTTGTTTTTCTGGAACTTACTCTATGAGAGTTACACTAATATCGAGCAAAGCAAGAAATTGGCTGAGGTCTTAATCCTTGTTTTTCTGGAACTTACTCTATGAGTGTTCATTGGAGCACAATGCAAATTTGACGTGTGGTCTTAATCCTTGTTTTTCTGGAACTTACTCTATGAGGATGAACTTTCACAAGTTGAATCTCTTTAATTAAAGTCTTAATCCTTGTTTTTCTGGAACTTACTCTATGAGTGTGAAGTTTGATGTGGTTTT
>JAFZPM010000026.1 GCA_017550335.1 Paludibacteraceae bacterium | reverse complement strand
GCAACAGATCTAATGTATATCTTTGCTCCCGAGTTAACTGTTTGTACATGAGCAATACAAATGTAGTTTACTTTAGGGAGGGGACGAAATGTCTCCTCTTTTTTTTGCATTTGTATTTGCACTTCTAATTTGAACTTAGGCAAGAGAATAAACATAGATATTACCGCAGCCCAAATGCCAGGGATGAATCTTCCCGTGGTTGCCGGAGGTCTATTTCTTGCCGAAACACATTCTATCTATTTATCAGTATCTACAAGAGTTTCTTGTCAGGCACAATGGCGATGTTCCATGCGCGGGTGTTGTTGCCGATGTTGCATGCCAGTCTGTTAATTAGGAAAACTGGCCACTCCTAAAACCTTCAGGGGAATCCCCCCTCGGGTCTAAAATCAAACATTTACTTATTGTCGGAACCTCACGTTCCCTTGCTCGTATTATATCTTACAAAACAACGTAAGTTAATAATATTCAAGTATTTATATTTTCAATAGATTATACAACGACAAAACGATAACGAACATGGCAATTTACAAAAACGTATTAGACATGATTGGCAACACACCAATCGTCCAGCTCTCAAGACTGAACACAGGCAAGAGTTCCCTATTCCTGAAATTGGAGAACCAGAACCCTGGGGGTAGCATCAAGGACCGCACCGGCCTGAACATGATCGAGCAGGCGGAGAAGCGCGGGACAATCCATCCAGGGCAACTCATCGTGGAGGCCACGGCCGGCAACACTGGGTTAGGCCTTGCATTAGCGAGCCGGTTGAAGGGATACAAGCTATTGCTGGTGATTCCTGACAAGATGAGCGTCGAGAAGATCAACCACCTCCGCGCATTGGGTGTGGAGACGGTCATCACCCGAAGCGATGTGGGCAAGGGCCACCCGGAATACTACCAGGACCTGGCCGCCCGCATAGCGAACGAACGTGGAGGATACTACATCAACCAATTCGAGAACCCGGACAATCCCGAGACGCACACATTGACCACGGGTCCTGAAATCTGGGAGCAGCTGGAGCACAAGGTGGACGCAGTCGTCGTGGGTGTCGGTTCGGCGGGTACATTAACCGGCCTGACAAAATTCTTCAAGACCGTCAGTCCACAGACCGAGTTCATCCTTGCCGACCCGAAAGGCTCCGTCCTTGCGGACTACATCAACCTGAAGAAGCTGCGCAACGATGCGGGGTCATGGTTCGTCGAGGGCATCGGAGAGGATTACATCCCTAAGCTGGCCGACTTCGATTTGGTGACGAAGGCCTATGAAGTGACCGATGAGGAGAGCTTCACCGCCGCCCGCCTTTTGCTGAGGGAAGAGGGCATCCTGGCAGGCTCATCCACCGGCACGCTCCTAAGCGCCGCCCTACGTTACGCACAGGAACAGACCACCCCGAAACGAATCGTCACCCTAGCTTGCGACAGCGGTAACAAATACCTCTCCAAGATGTTCAACGACGAATGGCTAAAGGAGAAAAACCTAACCCTCAATCTCTAATTCATAATTGACTACGTCGAACTAACGTTTCAAAATTCAAAATTCAAAATTATCATGGTGTACGGATTTTCAACAAGGGCCATCCACAACGGAGAAGAGCCCGATTTCAGAGAAGGAGCAAGCGGAGACGTCGCTGTTCCTATACATTTGGCCACCACTTTCGCAAGGCAAAAGGCAGGTAGCCCCACAGCAGGTTACGAATACACCCGCAGCCTCAACCCCACACGCAAAGCGTTGGAGGAGAAGCTAGCGGCTTTGGATGGAGCCCGGTACGGACTAGCCTTTTCGTCCGGTCTGGCCGCCGCATCGACGTTGATCATCTCCCTGCTGAAGGCCGGAGACAATGTGATCGGCTTCGACGACCTCTACGGAGGCACCAGAAGGTTGCTGAGCAACGTGTTCGTGAACTTCAACATATCAGTCACTTACGTCGACGCGACCGTTCCGGAGAACATCGAGAAGGCGATCAGGCCCGACACCAAACTGATCTGGATCGAATCACCCACCAACCCTTTGCTAAAAATCGCCGACATCCGAGCTATCGCACAAATCGCCCAACAACACGGGCTCATCCTTGTGGTGGACAACACCTTCCTTTCCCCCTACTTCCAGAGGCCATTGGAGCTGGGTGCGGACGTGGTGGTCTACAGCACGACCAAGTACATCGGCGGACACAGTGATACGTTGGGAGGCTCAATCGTCCTGAACAACGAGGAGTTCTACAAAAAGATCGCCTACAACCAGAATGCGGTCGGGGCGGTGCTCTCACCATTCGACAGCTACCTGACGCTACGAGGCGCCAAGACCCTCGCCGTGCGCATGGAGCAGCACCAGCGGAACGCCTTGGCATTGGCCGAGTTCCTGCAGGGCTCACCGAAGATCAAACGGGTGCTCTACCCTGGTCTGAAGAACCATCCGCACCACGATATCGCAGCGGCGCAGACCACGGGCTTCGGAGGGGTCCTCTCGTTCGAGTTGGAAGGCACGCTTGCGGACGCCGAGCAGTTCCTATCGAAGCTGAAACTCTTCGCGACCGCCGAGAGCTTAGGCGGAGTGGAGAGCCTGGTGGAGATACCCGCCATCATGACCCACGCCTCCGTTCCGAAAGAGGTGCGTGAGAAGAATGGTATCTCCGACACGCTGATCAGGGTATCGGCAGGCATAGAAAACACGGAAGACCTGATCGAAGATTTCCGACAGGCATTGGAATGATACACTAAATAATTATTTATTAATCTGCAAAAAAGAAAAATTATGGGCAAGATCAGACCCGAATTTCAGGAGAACGTTTCAGAAACGCTCTTGATTCCTCTCTTCATGAGGGCTAAAGAATCCAAGGAAAAAGATCCTATCATCACGGACAAGACGTCGGAAGATATCCTTTCGATGGTAGATTATGACTTTAGCAAATTTTCTGCAGATGAACGATGTCAACTATGTGTGTCATTTAGAACTAAATATTTCGATAACGTATTGAAGAACTTTGTGAGCAAATACGACGATGCGGTGGTGGTGCTCGTCGCATGCGGACTGGACCCGCGCATTGAGCGTGTCGCCATCAGCAAGAAGTACCAAGCCTACGAATTGGACTTCCTGGACGTGATCAATCTGAGGCGGCAGTTCCTGCCAGAATCGTCCGACAACAAATATCTCACAGGCAATATCACAACCGACGGATGGATCAAATCCATCAAGGAGGAGCACCCCAACGGGCACTTCCTGTTCATCCTAGAGGGGGTGGCGATGTACCTGACAGAGGAAGAGGTGAAGCGGGTTTTCCACAACATCGACGCGAACTTCGAAAACGCGGAAGTGTACATGGAGCGCATGAACAAGTACTTGAGCGAGCGTACCAACCTCCACGAATCCGTCAAGAACACCAAAGCCTCTTTCCGCTGGGGATGCGACAATCCGAGGCAAATCGAGCAATGGGTCAAATCCTTTAAGCTGACGGACGAGTATTACTACTACTCGGACGAGTTCAAGAAAATACGGAAGCGTATAGGCTTAAAGGCTCTACCGCTCAAATTCCTTCCCAAGCAAAGCCGTTCACTCGGCATCTGGGGATATGTGAAAAGTTGAAACATCAGCTAAAATTAGAGAGAATTGTTTAATAATTGGACTAAATATGTGTTCGCAATGGATTAAGAAAATTTCTTTATAACTAACTAAGAGTGAACTATGTTTGATTTTAGCGAAGAGGAAATCAATCGATACTCCCGCCACATTCTCTTGAAGGAGGTGGGCGTGGAAGGTCAGGAAAAGATCCGGAACGCCAAGGTCCTGGTTGTCGGGGCGGGAGGACTCGGTTCGCCGGTCATCCTATACCTGGCGGCCGCCGGCGTCGGAACAATAGGCATCATCGACGGTGATGCGGTAGACCTAAGCAACCTGCAGCGTCAGATCATCCACACAACGCCCGACGTGGGCTACTCGAAGGCCCTATCCGCCAAGGAGAAGGTCAATGCGCTCAACCCGCACGTCAACGCGATCGCCTACCAAGAGTTTCTAAAGGCGGACAATGCGCTGGATCTGTTCAAGGAGTATGATTTCATCGTGGACGCAACGGATAACTTCCCCGTAAAATACCTAATCAACGACGCTTGCGTCCTGACGGGCAAACCATTCAGCCACGGGGGCATCTTCCAGTTCGAGGGACAGACGTTCACCCACGTCCCGGGCAGCAACTGCTACCGATGCCTCTTCGACGCACCTCCAGAATCCGCACCCTCCTGCGCACAAGCGGGAGTACTCGGAGCCATCGCTGGAATGCTGGGAACGATACAGTCCGCCGAGGTGCTCAAATACATCACGGGTGTGGGAAAACTGCTGACGAACCAACTCCTCACCTTCGACGCGAGAAGCATGGATTTCAGGAAGATGTCCATCCCCAAACGAGACGACTGTCCCGTGTGCGGCAAACAACCCACCATCAAGCAACTCATTGAATACAAGCAGGTAAGCTGCGAACTAAAACAACAATAGAATCATGGCGGACAATCAACAAAAAAAACTCTCAATCATCGCCTTTTCGGGCGAATTCGACAGACTCACCGCCGCCTTCACCCTTGCGACAGGGGCTGCGGCGGTAGGATATGAGGTGAACATATTCTTTACATTCTGGGGCCTCGACGCCATCAAGCGGAAGACCGGCAGAAGCCTCGTGGGTGGTACGTTTCTAACTAAGATCTTCGGTTTTTTGATGGGCGGACTGAAGAGCACACCCACCAGCCGATTCAACTTTTTCGGCGCAGGTCCCCGGATTTTTAGATTCCTGATGAGAAAGAACAACGTCGCAACACTAGAGGAACTGGTGGAAGCCGCCATCGCCCTCGGCATCAACCTCTACGCCTGCGAAATGGCGATGCACGTTCTCGGTCTCAAACAATCGGACTTCATCCACGAAGTGAAGGACACGCTCGGCGTCGCTTCCTTCCTGGAAATCTCTGAAGGTGGACGGACCCTATTCATCTAACTTTAGATTTTCACGTACAGCTATTCTTTCTTAACACTCAACTCTTAATCATAAACTCAAATGGCAACTCATACATTAGACATAACGAAGGAGCATTGCCCGATGACCTTCGTCATGACGAAACTCAAATTAGCTCAAATCGCACAAGGAGATATACTCGAAGTGCTTCTGCTTGAGGGTGAGCCCCTTAATAACGTGCCCAAATCCGCAGCCGAACAAGGCTATCACGTGATAGGAATCTCTCACGTGGAAGGCAATGTGCACAAAGTAATCATCAAGAAATAATATTTACGTTCACGCTTCCCAGAAGGAAATCTCACATAAACATCGTCCGGCGCAACCGTTTTTTCCCCGATTTTCATACTTATTAATCCATATGTGGGAAGAAATCAGCCAAGATTTCAAGCGACACTTTTTCGCCACGAGTTCCCTTCACAGACAATTATTTTACTACATTATACGAAACATTATTTTATTGGAATATTTTACTACAATAACATATACATATAGGTAAATACTCTAAAATTTTCATTTATCTTGTAACAAACATACATTTGCACTATCTTTGCAATATCAAAAACGAGAGGTAAAAATGAATAGGACAATTAACATACATACTACTTCGAACTCAATGCTAGGGAAGAACCTTCCCAAGATTGACGAGCGCCTATTCCATGCCTCAAACTATTCAGAATCTATAAAAATTTCTCGGCGGACACAGATGCGATGTTCCATGCACTGTTGTTGTTGCCGATGTTGTATGCCGATCTGCTAACATTCCACATTCGGACAATCACAAAACGTTAAGGTTAACCCATTAGGGTGCGATCTTCAAGCTCTATTTTTTCCAAAAATACGGGTTTGTCTTGTCCACATTTTAATCAAAAGCGAAATAATACATTGTATATAAAGTAATTGCAATTACATAGCCCATAAAAAAAAACTTAGGTTGAACAGAAAAAAAACGATATCGATTATGGAAATATGTTGTAACAATAAGAAAGGGTAAGCAAGAGGAAATCATGCGACGGGTTCGGAGGAGGGACCTCCCATAAGCTTCGGGGATTTAACCCACATTTCATGAGAGTCTCCCCAAAAACTTCTCTCACAGAAAGTTAAGAAGAAATAAAAGTCAAAAACGATTAAAGACAGAACACAATGAAAAGAAATATATTTTACAAGGCATTAACATTATTCTTACTGTACGCGGCTACAGTGAATGCGCAAGAGGTCCAATCGGAAGCCATCAAGAACCAAGAAGCGACGGAGGCAGTCGTAAGTGCGGGAAGCGCCTCCTCGAAGGATACCAAGAGGCAAGAACCCATTGAGACAATCAACAAGGACGTCACATCAGAGACCGCCAAGGAACTGATCCCTGCCGTAAGGTTCGGGGACGAAATAAAGGTGAAACTAGGAGGTTTCTTCCGGGCTGAGTATTACGTGGACAGCCGTGAGGTCGTGGGCGCGAGCGACGGACTTTTCGGGTTCTTCCCACAGGACGAGGTCTATGACACCAACGGAGACGATCTGAACGAAGTGGTCAGACAAAACTTCTCCACGCAAGCCACCCGTTTCACCGCAACGGTAGACGGGCCGAAGTTGGGGAAGGCAAGTTCAAAGGCATACGTGGAGTTCGACTTCTCCGGAGGAAACACCGTGAATGTCAGGATGCGGCAGGCTTGGGCTAAATTCATCTGGCAGAAAGGCGAATTGCTCTTGGGTAAGGCATGGAACCCATTCTCAGACGTTCCTTTCCCTTACGTGGCCGGACTGCACATCGGCATACCTTTCCGAGCGTTCAATCGAGGCGATCAAATCCGCTACACATTTAAACCGACAGACCGACTCAACCTAGTCGTGGCAGGCGTATACCAAACCGAGCATAAATCCATACTCGAGGAGTCGTCCAACAGCGATATCCGCCAAAACCCTGTGCCGGAGTTCCACCTGCAGCTGCGCTACGCCTCCCCTTCGTTCAGCGCCGGATTATTGGGTGAATTCAAAAGCATACGTCCCGCCACGAAGGTCACCAACGCCAACAGCGAAGTGTACAAGACGGATGAGAAAGTAAGCTCCTATGGATTAGGCTATTACCTACAGTTCACAAAAGGGAAATTCGGTCTTAGGACAGGAGGTTTGTATGGTGAGAACCTGAGCGAATATTTCCAGCAAGGAGGCTACGCCGTGAAATCGATTGACGAGAAGACCGGCAGACGCACCTATTCCACCTCAAAAGTCACTTCGTACTGGCTCAACCTATCATACGGCAAAACATGGGCGCCAAGCTTCTTCGTGGGCTACTCCAAGAACTTGGGATTCAACGACGACATCCTGGAAGGCGGTAATTTCTTCGGCAGATGGCAAAACGTGGACCACATATTCAGGCTATCCCCATCACTGAAGTTCTCCCACAAACAATGGACCCTCCAGGCCGAACTCGATTACAACCGTGTCGCTTACGGAGCCGTAGACTACGCTGACCACGGGAAGGTGAAGGACACACATGATGTCTCAAATGTCAGAGGTCTGCTAGCTGCCACATTCTTCTTCTAAATCCAATCATCATAAAAACTCATTGTCTAACATTTAAAAAATTTGAATCGTATGAAAAAGACTAAATTGATCACAATCGCATTGCTTATAGTATACTCATTCATCTCTTCATCTTGCGGCAATGCATCCAAGGAATCCAGTGCAGACAGAAAAGATATCTCCGTAGGCTTCTCGCCTGGTCCTTATTCAGACCTCTTCAAAGCGGCCATCCAACCTGCCCTTGAGAAGAAAGGCTACAACGTGAAGGTGGTGGAATTCACAGACTGGGTGACTCCGAACCTCGCTTTGGCGAACAATGAAATAGACGCCAACATTTACCAGAACACCCTGTACAGGCAGAATTTCTGCGACACGAAGGGCGTTGACCTGACGGCCACCTTCTCCGTGCCTACAGCAGCTCTCGGATTATATTCCGACAAGTACAAGGCGCAGAATGTTGACGAACTGAAAGCGCAACTGCAGCCGGGCGGAATCGTCTCCGTGCCTAATGATGCGGTCAACCTGGCCCGTGCGTTACGCTTCCTCCGCTCGATCGGCTTGCTCACGATAAAATCCACAGTCGACGATAAAACGGCGACGGAGAACGACATCGACGAGAACCCGTTCGGCCTCAAGATCGTTCCATTGGAAGCCGCCCAGTTACCTCGTTCCCTGGATGGTAGCACGCTCGCAGTGATCCCAGGTAACTACGCCATCTCTTCCGGGCTGAAGCTCTCCTCCTCCATTGTCGGCGAGGCTTTGCCTTCAGAACTACTCATCTGGTTTGTCGTCAACACGAAAGACGCGGACGCCCAATTCGTGAAGGATGTGCAGGAGGCTTACGAATCCGAGGATTTCAAGAACTATTTCGAGGATCCAGCACATGAATATGACAGATTCCAGCGCCCGCAGTGGTATGTGGATAAGTGGAATATACAAAACAGATAAAACACAATTGTTTTTCATAGATGCTTGATCGATACGGGTCAAGCATCTATTCACCCATCAAAAAGAGTTTAGAGATGATAAAATTCGACAAAGTAAGTGTATCATTTTCAGACAAGAAGGACCATACGGTGAATGCGGTCAGGAACGTCTCCTTCGAGATAGGAAAGGGAGAGATATGGGGAATCGTAGGCACGAGTGGCGCAGGCAAGAGCACGCTTCTCCGCACGGTCAACCAGCTGCAACTCCCCACTGGCGGTCGAACGATAGTGGATGGTGTGGACATAAGTAGCCTATCCGGGAAAGAATTGGCGAAGTTCCGCCACTCCATCGGTATGATTTTCCAGCAGTTCAACCTTGTCAGCACCAAAACAGTGGCACAGAACGTGGCTTTCGCCATGGAGATAGCGGGGCGAAGCCAAGAGGAAATTAAACAACGAGTGCCCGAACTATTGGAGCTTGTCGGCTTGGCTGATCGCGCGGATGTATATCCGAACACTTTAAGTGGCGGACAGAAACAGCGCGTGGGAATCGCCCGCGCCGTGGCCAACAACCCCAAGATCCTGCTCTGTGACGAGGCCACTTCGGCATTGGACCCGGAAACCACCAACGACGTGTTGGAACTCCTAAAAAAGATCAACGTCAAGTTCGGCATCACGATAGTGCTTATCACCCACGAACTGGATGTGGTCAAGAAGATTTGCCAACGAGTGGCTGTGATGAACAAAGGCGAGGTGGTGGAGTTAGGCGAAGTGTTTGATGTCTTCACGAAGCCACGGCACGAATTCACGAAGACGCTCCTGTCGCACACCTTCGACCTCGATCTCCCCGAGCGCCTGACGCAAGACCACACGAAGCCATTGGTGAGGATCGTATACAATGGAGAAAAGGCGGAGGATTCGATCGTTTCCAACGTGGTGAAGCATTACGCGATAGACGTGAATATCCTGCACGGCAAGATTGAATATATCAACGACAAACCTTTCGGCATACTGATCGTCCAATTGATCGGTGCGCAAGACGAGTTGGCCAAAGGATTAGATTATTTGAGTAAAAACACTTATAGAACGGAGGTGATAAATGAACGAAACTAACTATTCCGAACTGGCAAGCAACTTGTTGCCAGCGTTCGGGGAAACATTGGAAATGTGCGGAATAGCACTATTATTGGCAATCATATTGGGCATTCCATTAGGCGTGTTGTCTTACATCACGAGCAAGCGCAGCATCTGTCAAAACAGGTTCGTCAACTTATTGGTCAGCTTCATCCTGAACGTCATCATGTCCACTCCGTTCGTCATCCTGCTCGTGCTGCTGTTGCCATTCACGAAGTTTGTGGTCGGCACCTCCATAGGACCCGAGGCCGCGTCGGTACCGTTGGGCATCGTAGCCATCGCCTTCTACGCACGTTTGGTGGAGGGCAATCTGCATGGCGTGGACAAAGGCGTGATAGAGGCTTCTGTGGCCATGGGAGCCACATGGTTCAAGATCGTCACCAACGTCTTGTTGCCAGGCGCTTTCAGTGGCATGATCCGTGGACTGACCGTCTTGGCCGTCACGCTGGTGGGCTATTCGGCCATGGCCGGCATAGTGGGCGGCGGTGGCGTCGGCGACCTTGCCATACGGTTCGGCTACTATCGCTACCAAACAGATGTCATGATCATTACGGTGCTCTTACTGATCGGGTTGGTACAAATCATCCAGACAATCGGGGAAAAGGCTTCCCAAAAAGCACAAAAATAGGGCGACTATAAACAATACATAAGAAACCATAGTATTTTGTAACGAAAGACATTGCTCCGCAACGGATGTTCGGGCAATGTCTTTTTTTATTTGTTCATAAGGTATGATTCTCAGACACTTACCAATCATTCATTGACGGTGGAACAATTTGGAATCACCCAATCCAAAACAATCCACCCGTTAGACTAAAAGAATCGTCCATCTATAAATCCTAAACCAGAAAGGAGGAATCCATTTTGGACATATTTCCCCAAAGTGATTTATTCTACCAAACAGGTTTCACCAACACAATCAACAATACAAACATTCCATAAAAACACAAAACATTAGAATTATTATCCATACTTTATGCCATTATTTGGATAAAATACATCACTAATATACCTTTGCAAAGTAAAACAACAAATCAACAACTAAAAAACAGAAAAGACATGGCAAACATTCATCAATCAATAGCAGAATTAGTGGGTAAGACCCCACTGCTGCAACTTAACGGATACAACAAGGCGAAAGGTCTCAAGGCTAACATCATCGCCAAGCTGGAGTATTTCAACCCGAACCAGTCGGTCAAGGACCGTATCGCCCTCGCCATGGTGGAGACGGCGGAACGGGAAGGCAAGCTCAAGAAGGGCGACACCATCATCGAGCTCACCAGCGGTAACACGGGTGTGGGTTTGGCAGCCATCGCGGCGGCTAAGGGCTACCCTTTCCGTGTTTACATTCAAGACCAAGTGTCGAAGGAGCGTTTCCAAGTGATCCACGCTTTGGGCGGTAAGACGGTGAAGCTCTCAGAGGTGCCTGAGATTGTGGAGACTTTCGAGAAGTATGGTCCGGACTTCATCAAGTGTGTGGAAGCGTTGGAGCGCCACGTCGCCGGAGAGAAGAACCTTTGGTTCGCCGACCAGACCCGCAACCCTGCCAACCCGAACGTCCACTTCCAGACCACCGGTCCTGAGATTTGGAACGACACCGACGGAAAGGTGGATGTCTTCGTCGCTTGCGTGGGTACGGGCGGAACCCTTTCGGGCGTAGGTAACTTCCTGAAATCGAAGAACCCGAACGTGAAGATTTTCGGCGTGCAGCCTACGGAGGATTCCTTCCAATCGCCGGAACGTCCTGACCAAGAGGAGATCACGGGTGTCCACCCGTTCGAGAACACCAAGGAGGAATATATCCCTGCCAACTTGGACCGCAAGGTGTACGACGGCTATTTCGAGATCCACACCAACCAAGCCTACGAGGCCGCACGCCTCTTGGCGAAGAGCGATGGTGTATTAGTGGGTGCATCATCTGGAGCAGCCCTCTACGCCGCCACCCAATTGGCCCAGCGGGAAGAGTTCAAGGGCAAAAACATTGTAGCGCTCTTGCCTGACACGGGCTTGAGATACTTGTCAACGCATTTGTTTGAAGAATAAAACACACAAAAAACATGTCCATCAACTTAAACAACTCCAATGTGGCGGTACGTGAGAACCGTATCGGTTCCATCACCGGCTACATCGGATCATTAAAAGACTTAGCGGAGAAGTCGGAATGCGGCACGCTGAAAGGGTGCGCGCGATGTTTCTCCCAATCCAGCACCTGCCTTTCGCTCTGTGGCTTGAGCCAATTGGCGGGTATCCGTGACGTGGCAATCATCCACCACGGGCCTTCGGGCTGTTCGGTCACCAGTTCCGTCAGCTACTACATGTCGAAGGTGATGGCCAAGAAACGTGGCGTCACATCCAACACCGTGTACGTCGGCACGGACATGAACGAGAAGGACACGATCTTCGGCTCGACGGAAAGCCTCAGGAAGATCATCCTGGAGACCTACCATCGTTACCAACCGAAGGCGATCTTCGTCTCCAGCTCCTGCGCCACGGGCATCATCGGTGAGGACATCGACAGCATCGTGGATGATGTGAAGGCTGAGATCGACGTGCCAGTCGTGGCGGTGCATTGCGAGGGCTTCAAGTCGAAGATATGGGCGACCGGCTTCGACATCTCCGACCACGCCGTCCTGCAATCCATCGTGCAGAAGCCTCGTCCGGGGGTGAAGACGAACAAGATCAACTTCAAGAACTTCTTCGAGTCGGCCCGCCCTGAGATCATCGAGATGTTCAAGCAGTTCGACCTCGACCCTGTCTTCCTTTACTGCAACTCAACGGTAGAGGAGCTTTCGCACCTGTCGGAGAGCCTGGCCACCACCTGCATCTGCGGCACCTTGGGCAACTACCTAGGCAACGCCTTGGAGGAGAAGTACGGCGTGCCTTACGTGCGCAGCATCAACCAGTGCGGTATCACAGGCTTCGAGACATGGCTGCGTGAGATCGGGAAGGTGACCCACCGGGAGGATAAAATAGAGAAATACATTCAGGAGCAACGAGCCATCTACCTCCCTAAGATCGAGGAGGTGAAGAAGGAGCTGAACGGACTGACCGCCGTGTTGGGCATGGGTCCGGGCTACACCTTCGAGGTCTCCAGAGTGCTGAACGAACTAGGCATCAAGGTGGTCTGGGCATTGGCTTGGCACTACGACAAGAAATACGAGAACGGAGACGTTCCCCCTTCCATGAAGTACTTGTTAGACAACAACATAGACTTCGAGACATCGGTGGCCGACCAACAGAACTACGAGGTGATGAACATCCTCAACAAGTACAAGCCAGACATGTACCTTTCCCGCCACCCGGGCTCCACCGTCTGGGCGATCAAGAACGGAACACCAGCCATTTACGTGGCGGACGAATACATGATCTTCGGCTACAAACACACTTTGGAATTCGCGAATTCAGTACTTGACACGGTAAGGAACCGCAGCTTCGAGAAGAACCTCGCGTTGCGCACGAAACTCCCTTACACGCAGTGGTGGTACGAACAGAAGGTTGATAAATTTTTTGAGGAGATAAAATAATGGCAAAGATATTAGACAAACAACGATACAAATGTGCTTTGGCGGCGATGCAGACCGTCCAGGCGATAGACCGTGCCTGCCCCGTGCTCCATTCGGGTCCGGGCTGTGCGCAGAAGCTGTCCGACACGACAGGTAGTTCGGGCTACCTCTCTCCACAGATCTTCCCCTGCACTTCCATCAACGAGAAGGATGTGGTCTTCGGAGGCGTGAAGAAACTGGAGACCACCATCGCCAATGCGCTGAAGGTGATCGACGCGGACCTCTACGTCGTCCTCACAGGGTGTATCCCTGAGATCGTGGGCGACGATGCGGCGGAGATAGTCTCCCGATTCGCGGACGCTGACAAACCGGTGGTTTTCGCACCCACGGCAGGCTTCAAGGGCAACAACTACAAAGGTCATGAGCAGGTGGTGGAGGCGATCGTCACGCAATACCTTCAAAAGTCCGACAAGAAGCAGAAGGGGCTGGTGAACCTCTGGGCGGACGTGCCCTACCAAGACCTCTTCTGGCTCGGCAACATCCGTGAGTTGGAGAACCTCTTGCGTGAGATCGGTTTGACGCCCAACACCATCTTCGGCTACCAGCGTGGCATCGAGAACATCAACAAGATACCCGAGGCGGAGTTCAACCTGCTGGTCTCCCCATGGGTGGGCCTGAAGAACATGAAGACCATGGAGAAGAAGTTGGACATTCCATACCTTCACTACCCTGTGTTGCCGATCGGCGCCACCGAGACAGGCAAGTTCCTGCGTGAGGTGGGTAAATTCGCCCACGTCGACGAAGCGAAGGTGGAGGAGGTCATCAAGAAGCATGAGGATTACTTCTACTACCTGATCTCCCGCTATGCGGATCTGTTCTTGGAGAACCGTGTGATCAACAAGCAATTCACGGTGGTGGCGGACGCCCAATATTCATTGGCGATTACGAAGTTCCTGGTGAACGATTTAGGGTTGATCCCCGCCAAGCAGTTCGTCACGGACGACACGCCGAAGGAGCATCACGAAGCGATCGCGGCGGAGTTCCAGAACCTCAACTACGGTATCAAGGCCGATGTCGCCTTCGAGACGGACGGGTTCAAGATCCACGAGGAGATCAAGAGCCACGACTACCACGGCTATCCGTTGGTCTTAGGCGGTTACTACGAGAAGGAGGTGACGGAGAAGCTCAAGGGCAACTACCTGAACATCTCATGGCCCGTGCTGGACAAGGTGGTCTTCGACGATTTCTACGTAGGCTACACGGGCGGCATCCGTCTGATCGAGGACATCTACACCGTGGCGGTGCAACGCTTCAATTAGGATTCATTTATTTCACAAACAATCTTCGGTTTGCAGGAAACGACGCGGATTTCGCGTCGTTTTTTGTGATTATTTGTCGCGAATTTTACGACGATATATCACGGGTCACGTGTAGAGACGCACGGCCGTGCGTCTCTACAACCCATAGATATTTCTTTCTATGATTTTGTCAATCTGCCCGACGTAATAGAAAGGAAGATTGATAAGACGGAATGGTTTACATTCCGGTGCTGGAGTGGCTATATCCTGCACATTATATTCGCCACTCCAAATCCTAATTGCGGTAACGAGATGGTCACTGTTGTTCACAAATGCATGAATTGACTTGAGATGAGCATTGGTTCCTGCCTTTACCTCTATTGGTATTATGCTGTTGCCATACTGCCAAATAAAATCCACCTCGGCAGACGTTCCTTTTTTTTCTCGCACCCAGAAAAATTGATTTTCTCTATAATGAGCATCTAACACGGTGCGAAGTTCCTGTGCCACAATATGTTCTGCAGCTCGGCCACGCCAGGTATCCAGCAAATCTATATTCTTAAGATATTCCAACTGAATGCCAACGATGAAGTTGGTCAAACCATTGTCCACCATCATCAATTTGGGTGAACGACGTTTGGCCGGTATTGCAGGAGCAGTAGTTGCCGTCACAGGATAATCCAACGAAAGAATAAATGCCCGTTCCAATATATCCATCGCATCATGTATCTGGGTGGATGTGTAACTGCTGTTTCCAAATTTGTCAAAGGTGATTGTTTCCGCGGCGGAATACCATGCAGTGGACAATACATGCCTTAAAATCTTCACCTGATCTTCACTTTTCACAAACTTCTCCGCATCCTCATTATATCCCTTAAGCAATGAATTGAAGATACGTGACAAACGCTCCACATCATTCGTTTGAATATATTCAGACACCGCTTCCGGCATCCCCCCTATCAAAGCATACTTGTTGAACGAAGCTATCATACCCTCATGCAACATTTCTGGCACAGAAACGTTGCGAATCATATCTGCCCATTCAGAACCCTCTTTCGCTTCTATATATTCAACGAAGGAAAAAGGACGCAACGTCAGATACTCCACCCTACCCACAGGGAAAGAGAGGTGTTTGTTTGTCAGGCTTTGCAATCTGCTTCCTGCCGCTATTACATAGACCCACGGCATATCCTCATAAAAATAACGAAGCATTGCCACCGCCGAAGGTTCCTCTTGAATCTCATCTATGAACAAAAGTGTTTTTTTATTTCTGTCTTGCACCAAATGATGCTTCATGCATACATATTGCCACACATCTTCCACTTTGGAGAATCTTCTGAACACGTCGGCATCATCCTTCTCTAGATTCAATGATATAAACGCATCAAACTCTTTGCCAAATTCCTTGACCAATGTAGTTTTCCCCACCTGTCTGGCTCCCCTAAGAACCAATGGCTTCCGATTTACATTTTCACGCCACTTCCTCAGCTGTAAAATTAAACTTCTATTAAACATATCTAATCAATTGATACACCGAGACAAATATATAAAATTCTTTCCAAAACATAGGCAACTTTCGACCATTTTTCTTCTAAAACATAGGCAACTTTCGACCATTTTCTTTCTAAAACATAGGCAAACATAGTAAATGTCGCAAAAAGACTTCCCCTTCGCAACCCGTTGAACAAATATTGTTCGTATTTGCGGGTAGGCAGGTAGGAGGGTTAATTATATACAACGAAGTGGCATGAATTATTCCATCTGATTTTTTCATGTTTGCTTGGGAGATTTTAACAGGTTGCAAATGAAATAAAGAAGAAGTCATTGTAAATACTGACAAGTGGCATATCAAACATCCGTCAATTTGACATAAAAGAGCCTTTAAAAACAGAGACATTTTGTCTCATTTCTTATATTGGCACATTCTTTGTATAATCTAAATTGTATTAAAATATTTTTTATGAAAAAAAGTGAATATTTAAATGAGGTCTTGGAAACTCATAAGATGAGTAAGATTCAAACGTTGGTAGACAAGTACAAAAGAAAACGTATTGAAATAGAAGGAGCCATTGAAGAACACTATGGGTCAGACATTTATAATGTCTTTATTTCTGGTTCGTTTGCAAAACATACAGCAACGAATATTAAGTTCGATATGGATGTTGTTGTTCCGTTTAAGAAGAATTCTTTTAGTACTCTTCAAGAAATGATTGACGATGTACATGATTTCCTTTATGAAAAGTATGATAAGAGAAATTTGGCAAAAGTCATCAAACAGAAGGTGTCTGTTGGAATTACATTCAATAAAGATGAAGATGGAGATCAAATTCAGATAGATGTTGTGCCAGGACGTGAGGTGAATCTATATGAATACAGGGAAACCAATGATTTAAATTTGTATTTTAACGAAGACCATTGGGGATTTAAGAAGGGCACATGGACAAAAACAAATATAAGGGCTCAAATAGAGAATATAGAGGGGAAAAAATCAGAACGAGATATAATCCGATTATTGAAAATTTGGAAAAAAAGATTGAACAAAGACTATAAATCATTTATGATAGAATTATTTGTAATTAAAGCATTCGAAAAATATACTGGTTGTAATGATTTGTGGTCAAGACTTAAACACGCAATGCAATATATAGCTGACAATGTTACTAATGAAAATTTTTCATTAATAGATCCAGGTAATTCCAACAATAATGTTTTATCGTCGTTAGATGCTTATAAAAAGCAATCACTATCTTCGGAAATGCAGAACATCATCTCAAATGTTGAGCATGATGAAAATTGGTTAAGAACATACTTCCCAACAAATGAGAAATATAAAAAAACAGAGAAAGAAAAGGGCTTTGGTTTAGATGTTGTTTCATATCCTCCTACAGCTAAGAGATTCGGATAATGATAGATATTTATGATATAGAAAAGTTTCTAAATGAAATGGAATGTATCTCCAGAGCAACAGTAGTGACTTCTGGAGATTCCCGTTGTATTTCCATTGAGATCACATTACCTGATTTAAAGGCTCCCCTTTCTTTTGATGTAGACTTTGATCCTTGGTATCCAGCCAAAGCTTGTGGCGAAGAAAGTATTCATTTCCGAAATATTTCACTAATTGAATATCCTCATATTATGGAGCAAGGGCGTCTTTGTCTCCATACAATTAGTTCTCCAGATTGGCAGGAAAAGCTCACTTCTGATATGGGTCAGTTATGCGAGTGGATTCAAAATTACTACATTGATAAAAAAAAAGATGTGCATTTTGAACACCTTGTTGTTAAAGAGTCTTTGATAAATGGCTGCTATCATTCGTTTAATTATGCCCGTACAACAACATCTTTTAAAATAGGAGAATGCGGATATGTCAGTTATAATTCATTGATGGATGGTGTAAAAAACGGGAAAATTATCAAGAACTACATTGTAGCTAATTACTATTCGAGGAAAAACATCAATCACACGCCAATACACACATCTGAATTTAGTGACTTTTACTGCTCTACAGATGGATGCGCTATTTCCCCATACATAGTTATTGATAGTATACCGGGAAACCAAGGAAAATTCATTTTTGAAAACTATCTAGAATTTGAATCAATTATTTCTCAAGAGCAGAAGAAACATATTTATGAATCTAGTCGGTTGTTAAAGTGTGATTTGTTTCCGCTGTTTATTGGTTATAAGATTCCAAGTGGGGAATTTGCTTGGAACGCTGCAGTTATAGATAAAAATGAATTACCTACAGTTGGATATCCTGAATGTATAAACGGACACAAGACAGGAATTTGGCTTTCTCGTTTTGTGGATCAGCCGATTAAATGGGTAATGACTAATGATATTTCTCCAGATTTTTTCTTTGGAAGAGGTTGTTTCCCCACAAAAATAACGGGCAAACGAATTCTCATTATGGGAATAGGTGCAATTGGTAGCATGGTGGCACACACACTAGTTAGAGGAGGCTGTAGAGACATTTCTCTTTATGATTTCGATATAAAACAACCAGGCAATGTGTGTCGGTCTGAATATGATTTCTTCTGCCCAACCAATGATAAGAAGAATGATCTGTCCTTTGCTCTGCGTAGGATTAGTCCTTATGTAAATATAGACAGTTATAAAAACGAATTCGATGCGTATGTAAAAATAGCATCACGGTCAAACTCAGAACTTAAAGAATCTATTGCAACAGACTTCAGAGAAAACTATGATCTTATCATAGATTGTACAACTGATGATGATGTCATGTACGCACTCGAACAATTAGATTTGTCTATTGATATCGTAAATATATCTATTTCGAACCATGCGAAAGAATTGGTTTGTGCCTTTTCTCCATCTATATATGGATTTGTGAGAGGTGTATACAAAGATGTAATAAAGAACGATTCTAATGATATATTTTATCCTACAGGGTGTTGGAATCCGACATTTAAAGCATCGTATAATGATATTGGTGCTAAACTACAATTTGCTATCAAAAGAATGATTAAGATGTTGTCGGGAGATGATTTGAAACAGAATTTTATAATTACAGAAGATGCTAACGGAGTTCATTTTCAGCCATGTTAACGTATGAAGACATACAGAATGATTTAATTGTCACGATCAATGATAATGTTCTGAATGAACTGGAAAGGGTTTCTTTAGAGTCATATCCCAATGAGACTGGAGGATTCCTTGTTGGTAAATATTTATCCAACACCCAAGCTCTTGTAGAATGTTTAGTTCACCCGACTGGAAAGAAATGTGGACCATGTAGTTTTGAACGTTCGACAAAAGGCATGAAGGATATCTGGGATAATTTGTACGATAGCGGACTCATCTATCTTGGAGAGTGGCATACACATCCTAACGGAAGTTGTAATTATAGTAATACTGACTTAGAGGCTATGCGTAGTATTGTTTCAAGCGAATATGTTCATATAGCACATCCTCTTTTGTTAATTGCATCACCAAATAAATATAAGATTCAAAACATAAATGTTTATTATTGCGATAGTAATCAACTGGTTAAATTAATTTGTAAGAATGGGACATGTAGAGCTTAAAAAATTGTTTGGGGGACTCCAAAAACAAATGGAAGCCCAGTTAAGTACTGACCGTGAGTTTATCAAGCATCCTGGATGTAAGGGAGATGCCCTTGAAAACACATGGATAGAATGGTTAAGAAAATATCTGCCAAATAGATATAGCGTTGAAAAAGCAATTGTTATAGATTCAAATGGTGATACCAGTGATCAAATCGACATTGTAATTTATGATAATTGGTTCACCCCTTTCATTTTTACACAGAACGGATTTCATTATATCCCTGCTGAAGGCGTATATGCTGTGTTTGAAGTTAAACCAGAAATCACAAAAGATTATATAAAATATGCAGGAGACAAGATTGCCACAGTAAGACGATTGAAAAGAACCTCAACTACAATGATAAGTTCAGGACAGCAAGTTCAACCTCGTCAACTCACTGAAATCATTGGAGGATTCCTGTGTTCAACATGTAACATGAAAAGATTTGACGAAGCGAAATTAAAGAAATATTTAGAAGAAAATTGTAAAGGAATAAACAGTATTGATTTAGGATGTATTGTAGACACGGCAGGATTCTATGTGGATCACACTCCAATTAATAAAAAAAAGAACGATGAAAATTACATGGAGCATATTTTAAATTATTACAATAATCGTCAATTGCAATCTGTGAGGTTTAGCAAACCCGAAAATTCATTAGTTAGTTTCTCTCTTCAGTTAAGTCTATATCTTCAGCAAGCTATTGGAACGATTGCGGCAATTGATTATCAAGCGTATTTAGGCAATATTGGAGAAAGTATAGATAAAGATTTATAATGGATCACCTCTTTACTCATTGTAAAACCGGAGATTTGCTATTGATGTATTTACTTCTCGCTTTTTCGTGATAATAGGAAGAATCGTTGTAATAACTTTTATTTTCATGTAAACGTATACCTTCTAGCAGAGCATATTTTTCGCATATCCTTTTAAAATCTGGATAAAGAGCATTATTCCAATAATAACGTCTTAATAGGTATAGTTCAGAATATGATATTGTCCCCATAATCCAAGAAAAATATCTGTATTTATTATCAAACTCCTTGCCAGCTTCATTATCTTTGAGAATACCCGTTTCATCTATATATTTAAAAATGGGGAGAATAACATTTATACACTTTGACATCGCAAAATCAAGGCAATTCATATCAAGAATCAATATGCCATCTTCATCTCCATGGATATAAGGTTTATCACAAACATCTACTGCATCATTAATATAAATTTCCACCCACTGTTCTAAAAATTCCGACCTTTCAAATCTGCGATCGTCAATTATGCCAGAAAGATTATTTATGACATTATTATGTTGATCTATAGTTTTGTAGATTATATCCTCCAGTCTAGAAATACCCGTTTGTTTCAAACTTTCAGCCAAAATTATCTTTTGCTCCTCCATTTCCTTTTGCAAACGTTCGATTACTCCCCCTTGTTGAATCAAAGCATTGGTGTTTGCCCTTGTCTCTTCCACTAAATTTTTTAATGTTTCTGTTTGCTGAAGTTGAGCTTCTGTGCCTTCATTCGTTGCAGCACGTTGTTGCGTCAACTCATCTTTTTGCATCCAAAGAGTGACAACCATTCCCGCGGCAGCTAAGCCAGAAAAAAGTGCGTTTATGGCATTGAATATATCTTTAAATGCATTCCAATTATCTCCCCATATGTTACAAATTATTCCAGCAGAAAACCATATTACAGTAATCACTATGGCAAATATTATCAGCCATTTTTTCCAATCTTTTTCTGATTGCGACGCATCCTGATTTGTAGTATTTTGATTTTTCATTGACCAAATTTATTATTAAACTTCGCAAATATAGAGCTTATTTTTTATCTCAATGTCCGTTTTTGTCATTTTGGAATATAATTCTTGGAAGTCCCCTTCTATTTGTAATCCGCCCATCCATCACTTTCCAACCCTCGCAGAAACTTAAATCGCTTCCGGACCTATTTGTCCGTTCCCGCACACCTTCGCCCCCATTCGAACGGAATGCGTAAATACGCATTCCGTTCGAATGCCCCCTCTAAGCCACAACAATTTGAGGATGGAGGAAACAAAAGTCGCCCGAAAAAGTGTATAAAATTTATTTAATAAGCTAAAAATCAGCATATTTAAAAACAACGGAACACTATGACTCTTAGAGGAGAGGATCACATGTCTGCCAAAAGCAAAGGGAAAACCACATCTAAATAATTAATTGCCTAACTACTTTCGAATGTTTTGCGTAAATACGCGTTATGTTCGGATGTAAATTGCGGAAAAATATATAAATCGGACATAAACATTTGTGTATCTTACCGTTAATTAAAACAATCACAATGTCCGATCCAATTCGTCAATATAGTCCAGACAGAAATCTTCCAGACCGATATAGTAGATGCCTCTCTCGTCATACCACGGAACTACGAGAAGGAGGTGACGGAGAAGCTCAAGGGCAACTACCTGAACATCTCATGGCCCGTGCTGGACAAGGTGGTCTTCGACGATTTCTACGTAGGCTACACAGGCGGCATCCGTCTGATCGAGGACATCTACACCGTGGCGGTGCAACGGTTCAATTAGGATTCATTTTTTCCACAAACATTTTTTCGGTTCACAAAAAACGGCGCAGGGGATGCGTCGTTTTTTGCGTGAATAATGCAGGCCTGGGACGAATTCCCGTAATACGCATCCATCGGGGAGATACACATTCAACGATATAACATTATAGGCCTTTTCAAATTTCCCTCCATCTGCCATGCCGCAAACTTCTTCCCGATTAGGAGACGAGTTTTTTCGTCATTTAAAGTAATATATTCGCCGTCAAGTGTGTACTCCACATCTTCGCCATTTATAGTTGCCGTTTTTCCATCTTTGTGGAAATCCATAGTAATTCCTCTTTCCGCTTTCAAAATCCATTTCCCATGAATATCATACTCTTTGTTGAGGCTCTCATTGGTTCCTTTTTTATGAAGATAAAAGACTTTTTCGTAAGGAGGCTTCACTTCAAGTTTTGCACTTACCCTAAGCAACAGTAGCGTGTTCCCAGAGTTGTTCTTGTCAAAAATAAGAGTATCAGTTGTGTATGGTCTGATGTATTCCAGAATGTATTTATTGAGTTCATTCTCGTCGTCGTACATACCCATATTTTTTTCAATTTCCAGCTTCTCTTCTTTACGCTTCTGCACATCCTCTTGTTTGCGAGTCAGAATAATTGTATCTCCATACTGCTTATAGGTTCCTTTTTCCACCTTTCCGCCATAAAACTTCCCATCTGCGGAAAATCGAACACCAGCTTCAAACTCCTCGTCTCCCAGAATGCCAACAATGCCACCCACTTCCGAAGACAAATCTTCCACATTCCAATCACCAACCAAAACTTGGGCATGCAAACATGTCTCACAAAATAGGGCGACGAACAAAAGACTAAAATACTTCATATCTTATTATTTATTGAGAATATTAAAATTGATACAAATGTATAAAATAACAGAATTTGTTTCGCTAATTTTGTCGAAAACTCACCCACTCCACACCTCATTCGAAAAATTAAATGTAATTTCGAAGAAGAATTAATTCGCTAATATACTTATGGAATATAATTTCGACACGATAATCGACCGGACGGGCTCCCACGACGTGAAGCATGAGCTACTGGGAAGACGTTTCGGACGGGAAGACCTGCTACCTCTCTGGGTGGCCGACATGGATTTCGCCACGCCCCCATTCATCATCGACGCGATAAGGAAACGGCTGGAACACCCTATCCTTGGCTATACCCTTCCGCCCGAGCAATGGGGGACATCCATCCAGAAATGGATCGCGGACCATCATCAATGGTTCATCAAAAGCCATTGGTTCACCTACGTGCCGGGCGTCGTGAAAGGCATCGGAATCGTCGTCAACGCCCTGCTCAAGCCTGAGGAGCGCGTCATCATCCAACCGCCCGTGTACCACCCGTTCCGCATCACACCGGAGGGGAACCGGCACGAGGTCGTCAATAACCCGCTCAAGGAGATCCGAGGAAACGACGGCCTCCTAAAGGGGTACGAGATGGACTTCGAAGGGCTGGAGCGTCTGGCGAAGGACCCCCTGAACCGCCTGCTGATACTGTGTAACCCGCACAACCCCGGCGGCATCGTCTGGAGCAGGGAGACGCTCGAACGGGTCGCTAAGATCTGCGCCGCCAACAACGTCCTCGTCCTCAGCGACGAGATCCACTGCGACCTGGCGCTGTTCGGCCACAAGCACATCCCTTTCGCCTCGGTATCGACGGAGGCGGAGAGGTGCAGCATCACCTTGGGCGCACCCTCCAAGACATTCAACATGGCAGGTGTCGTCAGTTCATACATCATCGTGCCCAACGAGGAGATCCGTCACCCGCTATTCAGGTGGATGGCCGCCAACGAGTTCAACGAGGCGCACATCTTCGCCCCGATAGCCACCATAGCCGCCTTCGAGGAGGGAGAGGAATGGAGGAGACAAATGCTCGCCTACATCGAAAAGAACATCATCTTCGTGGAGGATTTCCTTGCGGACAATATCCCTGCCATCAAACCGCTGCGTCCGCAAGCCTCGTTCCTTGTGTGGCTGGACTGCAAAGGGTTGGAGCTCTCGCACACCAACCTGATAGACCTGTTCGTCAACCAAGCACACTTGGCACTCAACGACGGCGTCATGTTCGGTCCGGGCGGGGAAGGCTTCATGCGCCTCAACGTGGCATCCCCTAAAAGCGTGTTGGAGAAGGCTTTACAGGAGCTTAAAAAAGTGATAAAATAAGGGGAGAAGGATTGGATGATCCATCAAATATCCCTACATTTGTGACAAAAGAAGAGTGTAAAAACAGCGTAATAAATCATAAAGACATATGGCTAAGATTATCGAAAGCGCATTGGAGTTGATCGGCAACACGCCACTGATGAAGCTCAACAATTATGCGAAGAAAACAGGCGTGACAAACGCGACACTTTTAGCGAAGTTGGAATACCTCAACCCTGCAGGTTCCGTCAAGGACCGTGTGGCCCTCGCCATGATCGAGGACGCAGAGAAAAAGGGGCTCCTGAAGCCAGGCGCCACCATCATCGAGCCGACCTCCGGCAACACGGGCATCGGTCTCGCCGCCGTGGCCACCGCAAAGGGTTACAAAGCCATCCTGACCTTGCCGGACACCATGAGCATGGAGCGCCGCAACCTGCTGAAAGCCTACGGTGCGGAGATCGTGCTGACCGAAGGCGCAAAGGGCATGAAGGGCGCCATCGCCAAGGCGGAGGAGCTCAACAAGGAGATCCAAGGCTCCATCATCCTTGGACAGTTCGTCAACCCAGCCAACCCTAAGGCGCACAAAGAGACCACAGGCCCTGAGATTTGGGACCAAACAGACGGTAAGGTGGACATCTTCGTGGCAGGTGTGGGAACAGGTGGCACACTGTCCGGTGTGGGTGAATTCCTAAAGTCCAAGAACCCGAACGTGAAGATAGTGGCTGTAGAGCCCGCCACTTCACCTGTCCTGTCGAAAGGCACAGCCGGAGCGCACAAGATCCAAGGAATCGGCGCAGGTTTCGTCCCTGACACGCTGAACACGAAGATCTACGACGAGGTGATCGCCATAGAGAACGAGGACGCATTCACGGAAGGCAAAAACTTCGCGGTCAGCGAGGGCATCCTGGTGGGCATCTCGTCCGGCGCAGCCCTGAAGGCGGCCTCGATATTGGCGGCACGCCTCGAGAACAAGGGAAAGAACATCGTGGTCCTTCTCCCAGACTCGGGAGACAGATACCTGTCAACACCTTTGTTCTCAAACAATTAAAAACGGAATCATTTATTCGAAGAAAAACCGGCAAGAAAAAAACTTGTCGGTTTTTTTATATTAAGCGGAGAATAGATTCGCCAAATTTTGCTAATTTCGCGCATCAAAAATAGAGTTTCCGAACATATTTTTACGTCATATGATAATAGATTTCCACGCACACATATATCCCGCCAAGATAGCGGACAAGGCGAGTAACACGATAGGCGAGTTCTACCACATCCAGATGAAATACAACGGTAGCCCAGAGAATTTATTGGCGAGCGGGCGACGCATCGGCGTCAACTACTACATCGTGCACTCCACGGCGACAGCGCCCCACCAAGTGGAATCCATCAACAACTACATCATCGGAGAGGTATCCGAACACCCTGAGTTCATCGGCTTCGGCACCATCCACCCTGAGTACGAGAACTACGAGAACGAGCTCATCCGCATCTACTCCGCGGGACTGAAGGGCATCAAGCTACACCCGGACTTCCAGAAGTTCCCGATCGACGAGCGTGAGATGGACGATATCTATGAAGTCATCGCCGGACTGGGCATGCCAGTACTTGTGCATGCGGGTGATTTCAGATACGACTATTCAGGGCCGAAGCGCATCGCCCACGTGCTGGAGAAGCACCCTACCCTAAAGGTGGTGGCGGCCCACTTCGGCGGATACACCCAATGGGACGAGTCGGAGAAGTACCTCGTGGGGAAAAACGTATGGTTCGACACCTCCAGTTCACTGTGGAAATTAGAGCCTGCCTATGCGGAGAAACTGATCCACAACCATGGCGTCGAGAAGATGTTGTTCGGTGTGGATTACCCGATGTGGGACCACAAAGAAGAGTTGGAACGCTTCAACAGACTCAACCTGACCCAGGAGGAAAAGGATGCGATCCTATACAAAAACGCATTGAAGCTTTTGGGAATGGAGAACAACGAAAAGTAAAGAACGGAGGAACGGATCGCTCACGGAGAAACACTTTCACAATCCACCTCCGTGCACTCCGTGTCTCCGTAAGGAGAAAAAGTGCACTCCATATCTCCGTGAGAAAAAATCACACAATCACCACTGTATAGGCGTCAATCCCTTCGACGCCAGGTATTGGTTCGCCTGGCTGAAATGGCCGCAACCGATGAATCCGCGATAGGCGGAGAGCGGTGACGGATGGACCGCCTTGAGCACGAGGTGCCTTTTCGTGTCGATGACCGCCCCCTTGCGTTGCGCATAGGAGCCCCAAAGCATAAAGACCACGTTGTTCTTCTTGTCGGAGATCTCCTTGATCACACGGTCGGTGAACTCCTCCCACCCTTTGTTCTGGTGCGAACCCGCCTGCCCTTCCCGCACGCTCAGCGTGGCATTGAGCAAGAAGACGCCTTGATTGGCCCATCGGGTAAGGTTGCCGGACTGCGGGAAAGGGATATGAAGGTCCCGCTCGATCTCCTTGAAAATATTGACGAGCGAAGGCGGAAACTGCACCCCGTCATTCACGGAGAAACAGAGCCCATGCGCCTGTCCGTACCCATGGTAAGGGTCCTGACCAATGATGACCACCTTCACCTTGTCGAAGGGGCATTGGTTGAAAGCGTTGAAAATCAGCGGAGCAGGAGGGTAACACGTCGTGCTCTGGTACTCCTTCCGCACGAAACTCGTCAGCAACGAGAAATAAGGCTTCTCGAACTCATCCGCCAACACCGCCTTCCATGAGGGTTCTATCTTAACGTCCATGTGTATCTTCTCTTTTCTAATTGGTTAAATGACCTTACGGCACCCACTTATGGGACAACAAATATACTCAAATATCACGCATCCGCAGACCACAAGTCCCACATTTTTTCAAGGCACTTCCACAAACGGAGTACCCTATAAGTCGAGTCTAGAAAAAAAAGGAATCCCCTACAGTAGATTCACATCTTCCGTAGAGGACATTGGTTGTTTATTGTAAATATTCTTATAATAGTAAGGAGATATATATCCTATTTTTATACGGTATTGACTATTAAAAAACAACTTTCAAAAAACTTACTTGACGATTACGGAAGCAAAATTAGGTGTTTTAAAGAATTTTAACCAACTTTGTAACCGATATTATTCTATGACATCAATCGATAAAACCGATTAACATGGAACTGAGGCAAATTAAGTACTACATCAAAGCGGCGGAGTTACTGAACTTCACGGAAGCGGCCAAGCAACTGCACATCACGCAAAGCACTCTATCTCAGCAGATAAAGCAGCTGGAATCGGAGATGAACGTGACGCTCTTCGACCGCATAGGCAAGCGGGTCTACCTGACGGAAGCGGGCTACGAATTTTTACCATTCGCCAAACAGACGATAAACGACACGGAGATGGGTATGCAAAGACTACTGGATTTGCAGGAGATCAGGAAGGGCACACTGCGGATAGGCATCACCTATAGCCTTAGCTTCGGATTAGCTTCCATACTACTCCGTTTCATGAAGGAGTACCCGAACATCAAGATCGAAGTGATATACAGCACCGCATTGGAGCTTCTGGAGATGCTGAAGGCGCGCGACTTGGACCTTGTATTCTCCTTCAGCATGCGGATACAGGAAGACCAGGTGGAGGTGTCCGACCTCTATGAAGTGCCACTCTGCGCCATCGTCCACAAACGGCACGTCCTCGCGCAACACAAAGAAGTATCCATCAAAGAGCTCAAGAAGTATTCGCTGGTGCTCCCTTCCCTAGGACTAAGCGCAAGGAGCGTTTTGGATGAGATACTAAAGACATGCGACGAACACCTGGACCCACACTTGGAGATGAACGACGTGAACATCCTGCTGCAATTGGTGGAGTCCTCCCTCTTCACGACCATCTTGTCCCAGACCACCATCATGGGTAGGAACGAGCTGGTGGCCATCCCCATCGCCGAGCAGAAAGGGAAGATGATCGCCTCCGTGCTGACGCTGAAGGGCGCCTACCAGAAAGCCTCCGCCTCCGCCTTCCTCAATTACTTCAAGGAAGAGCTGGCCTACACGAAAGCACTGATATAGAGAATTAAGAATTTTGAATTAAGAATTATTCTCTCAAAAACTATTAAAACAGGTATTCCTATCGCAGTTTTTCTTATTTTTGCATAAAAATACAGGTTTTAAACTCGACAAAGATGAAAGCAATTGTGATGGGAGCTACCTCAGGCATAGGATTGGAGGTGGCGAAAATACTAAACGGACAGGGCTATGAACTAGGCATCGCCGGCAGGAGGGAAGAGAACCTCAGAGAGATCAAAGAGAGCCTATCCAACGTGAAAGCGTATATGCCGATCGACATCACCGCCGCAGATGCGCCAGAGAAGTTGGGAAGTCTCATCGAACAACTCGGAGGCATGGACCTCTATTTCCACAGCTCGGGAATCGGATACCAAAACAAGGAGCTGGACCCTTCCATGGAACTGAAAACGATAGAGACCAACTGCAGCGGACTGACAAGGGTGATCAATACCGCATTCCAGTATTTCTGTCAAGAGAACAGGAAAGGACAGATCGCTGTCATCACCTCCATCGCAAGGACCAAAGGCATCGGATTGGCACCCGCCTACTCCGCCACGAAAAGGTTCCAAAGCACCTACGTGCAAGCCTTGGCACAATTAGCGACTACCCGCAAGGCGGACATCTCCTTCACGGAAATCCGACCAGGCTTCGTCGACACCGCCTTGCTGAAGCACAAATACCCGATGTTGCTGAAACCTGAAGCGGTGGCGCAAAAAATCGTGAAAGCCATCCACAGGAAAAAGAGAGTCGCCACCATAGACTGGAAATACAAGCTACTCGTATATGCATGGCAGATGGTGCCAAACTGGTTGTGGGAGCGATGGGACCTGACCAAGCTCGCGAAGTGAAATCCAGTCAAAAGAGGGGGGAAAGTAAAAAACGACGCACATCGGAAGAGGAGGTGAACAACTCATTTCACGCTTTCACCCCCCCAAAAAAAGCGAACTCCCGAAAAGACATAGGAATCCTTTCGGGAGGGCAACAGATAGATTTTATTGTCTCCTTTTGATCTTAATAGACAATTGTATTTGGGCTTCCGGATGCGCCTCCGCATTGATCTTGCAGATGCGGCACTCGAAAACGTCCGTCCATCCCATCTCGAGCATATTCGCGACCGTCTCGTTCTCGGCTCTAGGCAAGTAGCCAATGCAGAAGTCCTCATTGCGTTCCACATCCCTATAGACAACAGCCACGGCATTAGGGTCATAACGGTTATCGAGGTCCCTCACCAATTGCAGTTCGGTACCCATCCTAAGCTGGTCCCACACCTCATCCGCATCGTGGTATTTACGTCCAGCCAAGTGACAATCCATAAAAAATTTCTTCTTCGTTTCCATGTCCATTGCGTTTTAAAGTGAATCATTTCTAACATCTGGAAACAAAGGTAGGTCCATGCTGTTCCAAAATATGGTACAAGCGATAATTATTTCTTATATTTTTCCAAATTAGCCTTGAGACGGTCACAAATATCGTCCGCCAGCCATTGCGGGCTCACGACCGTCAGCCACTCTCCACGGGAGAGGATATGTGCCTTGAAATCATCCGTAGGACGCAGGTCATACTCGAAATCGACATATTCCTCCGTCTCCTGGAGTTCCTTTTGGGAATGGTGCAACGGCAGATCACGAAGGTAATAGCGTTCCAGACCATAAGCCCGCAACACAACACGTTCAGGGGTAGAGCCATCTCCGATAACCACGCCGAAGCATTCTTGGAAGAACTCAAGCGCATTGAAATCCTTCTCCACCTCAAAGTGATCCTTAAGAAGATCGACCTTACCGATACGATCGAACGAGAGGATGGCGAAGCGTCCGTCACGATACCTGGCAAGGAGATACCAGCGACGGCGGAAAAGTTTGATGCAATACGGGGCGATGGTGAAGAGCTTCGGTTCAGCGGCATGATAACGTTTATACTGGAGCTCGACGAGGCATCCCTGTTTCATCGCAGCGATAACCTGATGCAGGTTGACGCCATCCGAGGGGATGTTCTCCAAGAGGATACGGTCCTGCAGGGAAAGGCTCTCGCTGATCATATTATTCACGGAGAGGGTGGAGAGCATCCAGTTCTGGACCGAGTCCTCCCGCAGCACCTCCTCGTTTCCGATGAAATATCTGTAACCACACCTGCGGTCACAATCGATGAAGATGCCGAAGATATCCTCGATAGCATCCTTATGGCGGTTGAAGGTGGTCCGTGCGAAAGGCACCCCTCCGCTCATCTCCGTGGCAATCCACTTCTCATTGATCTCCGCCAAGGAGATGCTTCCCGCCCTTCGGATGGTATTCACCAACCAAATATATTCCTTGAACAATGTAGGGGTTTTCATAAGCGATATATCTAGATTATCAATCAGGAGAACAAAAAAGGGAGGGAAGCCCAGTCACAGGACTACCCTCCCCCATTGTCATAGGTTGATTATTTAATTTTTACGATTTCCACCGAACCAGTCATGATAGAGCCATCGATCATGACCACCTCATAGAAGTAGACGCCAGGGTCAGCCATATGGCCCTTATGCGTACCATCCCATCCGTTCATACCCACGAAGACTTTTTGTCCGTAGCGGTCATAGATAGTCACAGGGTGACGTTCCATGAAGTAGTCGTTCAAGCCATCCTTCGTATAAGGAGTGAAGGCGGTCGGAATCCTCGTGATGACATCCACACGGATCAAGCTACTAGCCGCAGAAGGGCAGACACCATCATTGATGACCACATAGTAGTATGAAGTATCCATAGGGATATCTTCGATGTAGGAATTATCGGAGGTGCCGGAGAAGAGGTTCTCGTCCTCCTCGTCGCCCAGCTCGATGCGGGTTGAATCCGTATAGTAATTATAATCGTAGTTCGAGGTCATGTTGTCATAGAACTCGCGGTCGAATCTACCCACCACCTTATACCATTCGGTAGAGAGGAAGTCATAGCCCGTCTTGAGTTTCAAAGTGACGGTCTCGCCTCTCCAGACACGAACCGGATTGCTAGGTTCCGTCTCCACCAAGATACTATCTGGCTGGTATCGTTTATGGACATCCAGCAAGAGGGAATCGAAGACGAACAATCGGTCCTGTTTGAAGAGTTCATACCTATCGACAGAGCCGAAGAACTTGATGGAATCCGCCTTAGTCTTCTCTCCGAAATCATCGCTGGAGCACAACATGAAGAGCGATCCAAGAGACGATGTGGATCCGCATCGGTTCTCCACCACGTATTTGAGGGAAGAACCATTATGTTCACGTTGCAGCACACCCTTGATACTATCCTCATACTCGAACGGAACGCTATCGAACGTCCAGTATGACTTAGTGACGAAGGCGCCCATGTCAGACTCGCAATTCACGTGAGCGGCGAGATCCAGCAGATTACCCTCACACTCCGAGATGACGGCGCTGTTAAGGCGCACGCGAGGTTTCTCGGCAATGTTGATATAAGCGGTGGCCGTATCCGAGCAACCCGTAGTGGTATCCATCGCGACGAACGTATAATAACCGCTCTGGGTTCTCTTCGACAACGAGAGGGAAGCCTTCTGAGCCTTCTCAACGCTTCCGTAGCGGGAAATCATTTCATCGAAGCGATAACGATACGTGTATGGATTGTCACTGAACATCAGGTTACCCGCATCCACGGAACCTCCCCTATAATAATCGTAACTGAACACACTTGGGAGCTGACGGATTCTACCGGTGTGCATTTGGTCGAGGATGAATCCCCTTGCGAAACGCACGTTTTGGGTAGCCAAAGAAAGTACAAGCTCCTGAGAGACGCAAGTATCCATGTCGTACGCCTCCAACGTGACGATGGTGGATGGTTGTTGCACAATCACGAAACGGGAGAGACTATCCTTATTACCACACTTATCGATAGCATAGATCCATACTCTCATGGAATGGTCGATACGCGTTCCCGCAGCCGGGTGCTGGATAATAGTGATGTTATTGCTTTCCGTACAATCGTCAGATACCATGCCACGAGCATCGATAGTCATATCAGGGACACCGAATATACACTCCTTGAAGTTCTTGGCGAGAACAGAATCGCGCCACCCATCAGGGATGGTGAACGTAGGACCCGTCGTGTCGCGGATATAAATGGTCTGCAAGTGGGTAGACTCATTACCACAACGGTCGACGGCGACATAGCGTCTGAAGATCTCGTAGTTGGAGTAATCACATGAAGAAGGATCCGTTCCCCTGTTGTTCGTCTCAGTGAGCGTGACAGTAGGGTTAGGGTCGCAATTATCCACAGCCGACAGCATCACAGCCGGGAAGATCTCCTGATTACAAGCCACCACAGTGTCATGAACTGTTCCAACGATAATCTGAGGAGCGGTCGTATCCTTCACCGTCACGATTTGTTGGCAATAGATATCATTGTGACGGAAGTCCTCCACATGATAGGTTCGGGTGTAGACCATCTCGCAAGAGTCACCCTCGTAACGGTTCTCGAAGAAGAATGTGTTCTCCAACATCTTCTCCTCATTGGTGAACGAACCGCCCGCAGCCTTGAACTCAGCGTAGGTGGCATACGGTTCAGGGATTTCGTCTATACAAGAGAATACCTTATTGTTCAAATCGGACGGACAGAGAAGATCCTCGATCAGCCAATCCTCAACAAGGATCACCTGGGAACAGGTTCGCTCATTGCCTGAAGAATCCCTGAAAGTCCATGTGATCTCCACAGGATCGCCCAACGAGAAGTTAGCCTTCAACTCCTTACCATCGCTTCTGGTGCCCTCAGCGACGAGCAATCCGTCGCAAGCATCCTTGATTGACGGGATATACAGACCGACAGCCTCGACCTCTTCGTATGAAACCTCCGTCTCGGAAACCGACGTCATCGTGATGCGAACCTTGAGCGTATCAGTCAACGTCTCACACAGGAATTGAGGCGGGAAGGTATCCTTCACCACAACATTCTGCGGACAAGTCTTAGGAGTAACGCTATAAGGGCTTGTGAACGTCCAATCCACCACGGTGACGCCCTTCGGATAACGATCCATCAAGGCCATGCTGTCACGGCGAACGCCTACACCCGGAACATCCGTACCTGTGCAGGAATCCTTAGCGACAGGAACATCGAGCGTAAGCTTGCCCGTAGGCAATTCGCACTGATCCAGTTCGAGGTAAAGAATAGTATCCTTCAAAGCGGAGCAGTCGAACACAGGCTCAGCCGTACCCTTCACGGAGACTGTCTGGTCACACTCCTTCGCCACAGCGTTCAACAGAGAATCTTGGAACACCCAATGGATGGACAATATATCACCCACCTTAACGGAAACCTTATCCACCGAGAGGCATCCGCCATCTGCGGAAGGAGAAGCTGACGTACCATCAGGAGAGAGCACGTTGCAGACATATGCCCTACCATGCACCTCCGCATTCGTACAAGAGTCTATCGCCACAGGGTCGCCCAAGAAGAGCTTCAGCTCCTCCGAGGAGACATCGCACAAGCCCGGTTTAGCCACCATGACCGTATCCTTCAGCGTCGAGCAATCGAACGCAGGGGCCACAGAATCCAGCACCAGAACGCCTTGAGAGCACGTCACGATCTGTCCGAAGAAATTATAGTTCCAATATATCGTGTCCGGTCCGACGGTGAAGCTCTCGTCCATCGCCTTGCCCGACCATCTCGTCAAGGTAGGCGTGATCAACGAATCGGAGCACAAGTCGCGCACCTCAGGCACACTGAAGTTGATCTCCTTCCAAGAGATCTCACAGTCAGTAGGAGGCAAGATAATCGTCGTATCCGGCATGTTCTTACAATCCACCGGCATCTTATTCACGTCACCGATCTGAACAACCGTATAACAAGTATCCACGTTCTTGTACATGGTACCCGAATTATCCGTGAAGACCCAAGTGACAACCGTCACACCCGTACGGAAGGAGTCTGTGATCTGTCTGCCATCCGAGCGATAAGGAACACCCATGATCTTCTGCACCTTGGATTGTTCAGGGCAAGGATGCAGCGCATACGGAGTCTCAAGTTTCACGGAAGCGAAGCATTCTCCCTCCGCCACATCCACAGATATGGTGTCTCCATTCACATCGGTACAGTGGAGATCCAACTCCTGCTTGGTCAAAACGGTTATGTTTTGGATACAAGTATCCGCCAACGACGAGTACGGGCTAATGAACACCCACTCGATGGAAGTTGTACCCACAGGGTATACACCATACAATTTGCCACCATCCAATCTTCTACCCACACCCTCGACGGAGTCGTTCGTACAAGCGTCCAGCGCATATGGTGTGGTGATGTAGGTATTGTCGAGCGTAGTGTCGCAACCCTCCACCAAGATAGGATCATGCTGCAACGATTCGCAATTGAATATCGGTGCCTGGTCGCCCAGTACCAACAAGCGTTGTGAGCAAGTATCAGCCAACTCGTTTATCGTCTCGTCGATAAAGATCCAAGTGAGGATATGCTCACCGACAGGGACAAGGAAGGAAGAGGCCTTGGTCAACTCCTGGCCATCCTCCAGATAGACACGTCCGTCGATCTTCTGCTGGTTGCAAGCATCCTCAGCCTGAGGCCAAGGATTAGGAAGGGAATCGAACACAGCCTTGGAGTTAACGTAGCACTTACCAGGAACGGCAGGCACAACGATCGGCTCCAGATTCTTACAATCATAGAGAGGAGCCATGCTATCCTTCACCGTGATCACCTGATCGCAGACGAAGAGCTGGCCATGGAATGAATAGGTCCAACGAACCGTATCCACACCGACCGTGAAGTCTTCCGCCGTCACCGTCACGATCGTGTCCGCACCGGCAATGGAGGTGACAGCCGACAAACTCTTGCCGGAGGACCTCGTCACAACAGGGTCGATGATCTGGTGGGAACATAGATCCACGATACCAGGGATCTTGATATCCATCTCCTTCCAAGAGATTTCGCAGTCGTCAGGGCTTAAGCGGTACACCATGTCAGGGAAGTTCTCACATTTGACAGGCATCTCGTTCACGTCACCGACACGTACCCACTGGGAGCAGGTCACGGAATCGTTCACCAACGTATGGGAAGGATCAACGAAGGTCCAGACGATCTCAGACAAACCGATGTAGAAGGATGAGTCCATAGACATGCCGAACTTCCTCGACGGAACACCCCAAATGGTATCCACACCAGACTCGACCGGACAAGGATGGAGTGCGAACGGCCTCTTGATCTTCTCCTGCACCTTGGAAGCATCCACGGTACATTCTCCTTCCGCCACATCCACCATGATCGTATCCCTACTCAAGGCATCACAATCGAATATCATATCCAAGGAAGTACGGACCTCAATATTCTGCACGCAAGTATCCGTGATAGCCTTGGTGAAGTCCGTGAATGTCCATTGGATCGTCGTATAACCCAAATCGAAAGCGGCATCGAGCGGCTTGCTATCGGAGCGGACACCCACGCCCACTCTCCAATATTCAGGGTCGGATTCGTCGACGATACATGGATCAGCCACCTTAGGCGTATCGATCACGAACGTCAACGGGTCGGTAGGACCGCAATCGTCCAACGTGTCGCGACGGGTAGGCGTAAGCTCATCACAATTCAAGTCGAAATGCTTATTACCTAAGATGGTCACCTTCTGGTCGCACCACAACGTATCATGCAAATTCCATGGGCTAATAAACCTCCACTTGATGTCTGTGTAACCCGTAGGGAATGGAGCTGTCATCGGCAAAGCGTCAGAACGGATACCATATGCCTCAAACTCACCTCCGAAGCCCGAAAGAACCGCACAGGAGTCTATCGCGACAGGAGTTTTCAAGTGGAGGCTATCCGCCGAGATGTCGCAGGTGCCCTCTATCGCATATGCGACCGTATCCTTAATCGTATTACAATCGAAATCTATATCATTCAAGTGAGAAGGCAGGATGTACTGCGGACAAGTGGTCTTGTTACCGTCCTCATCGATGAAGAGCCATAACAGTTTGTAGGTGATACCGACAGACATGGTGTAGTTTTCAGGGAGCTCCATATTACCATTCAACGTCAACACGCCAGGTACGGAGTCGCCCGCACAAGCATCCCATGCCTTGTATGCCAATTTATCCAGCACATCACGTTTCAGGTTACCGAACTCCACTTCGCAATCACCCTTGTAGGCCTCAGGACGAAGTGTGTCAGGGTCAATCTTATCACAATCGAAATAAGGAGGGGTGAAGTCGTGGACTGTCACACTCTTCTCACAGAAGACCTGATTGCCGGACTCGTCCGTAAAGGTCCAACGCAACATCGTCTTTCCTTTCGGGAACACATCCTCATCCCACATCTTGGTGACGCCATCCGCCACCAGTGTCGAGTCGAACCGATAGCCTATCGTATCACCCGCAGCGCCAATAATAAGCGTTGAGTCAATGAAGAAACGTTCAACAACAGGAGTCATCCATGTGAGACCCAGACCCGAGCGGTAATCATCGCATTCGTCATAAGCCTTAGGCTCACGGATATAAGTCTTCACATTAGCAGGGTCGATGGCGCAGATGTCACCATCCACCGTCAAGTGGATCTCCGGATCCACATCACAATCCTCCAAGACAGGCAAGATGGAATCATTCACCGTCAGAAGCATCGTACAAGTATCCAGGTTACCACCCTTATCCTCATAAATCCAGAGGAAGGTATGGGTGCCGACAGGATAAGTCACATCCTTCAGCTCGTCGTCATAGTAAACAAGCGTGACACCATCAGGCAGAACCACCTTAGCCACGACGGTCGGATACAATGTTCCATCACAAGGATCGATCATCTTCATCTGTTCCAGCGTAGGCAACTGCAGCTCGTCATAAGTGACGGAGCAGACCGTCTTCGCATAGACATCCTTGGTAGGTGGAGGGCAGACGCCCGAAGGATCAGGAGGCGTAGTATCCACGATGGTCAACTTCTGGGAACACTCTATCGCATTGCCCGAGAGGTCGACGAATACCCATATAATGGTGTAAGTGGTATCTTTCTGGAACGAGTCATAGAGATTCAGCAGGGAAGCCCCGTCAGGAGACAAGACATAAGGCACACCGTCGATATCTCCGTCACAGTCGTCGATGGCGGTCTGCGTTCCGAGCGAAGCCTTCACCTCATTCAAGGAAGCCACGCACTCATCCGCAGGCAATTCGATCTTAATCTCCGGCATTTTGAAGCAGTTTTCGAACACAGGAGCGGTACGATCTTCCACCACCACATTCTGTTCACATACAGACTCATTGCCCTTGGCATCCTTGAATACCCAAGTGATAACCGTCGTACCTCTTGGATAAGGGTCATTGAACACATCCTTTCCATCACTGCGGGTACCCTCTCCAGGGATTGGTTTACCTGTAGGAGAGCACTTATCGTCTAACGCATAAGGGATATCCAGGCCAGCCGCCTGAACCGTCTTTGCGGAAGCTTCACAGTTCGTCTCGGTCTCCACCACGATGTCCTTCAGCAAAGAACAATCGACAACAGGGCCGGTGACATCCTCCACCGTGATGACCTGCTCGCAAGTGCTTACATTGCCCGATGCGTCCGCCACATACCATGTCATGATCGTCACACCAAGACCCAATGGGTCAGTCAAGGCAGACTCAGCAGAGATATTGTAGTTGTTCCAATGCCTATTCCATGTGATGGTGAAATCATTCGGATCCACCGAACAATTATCCCTCACCTTCAAATCCGCCACGGTCGGTTTCCTGAACCAAGGGATCTCCTCTACCGGAGTCACACACTCCTCGTTGGCAGGGAATGTACCCGACTTGTTCCAATCACCGCAATCCAGAATAGGAGGAATCGTATCCACCACAGTGATATACTGGACACAACTATCTCGTTGCAAACCGCCCTTCTCGTTTTGGAAACGATAAACAACCGTATAGACACCCTTGGTCAATGTCTGGTTCATCACCACATTGTCGAAGTTGTTCATCATCTTGATATCCGCATACTTGCAAGTATGGAAGAAGTTGTTACACTCATGGGCATTACCCGTTCCACCATAGTAACGGGTATAAATGACGCGCTCAGGTGCGACATCACCATTCCTGTAAGGGTTTTCAACCAAGGCGATACTATTTCCTGTGGAATCGAACATCTCCACCTCATACGGATAACCCGTATATTCCACAACTGTGGTCAACTTGTCCGATGAGGAGAGGATTTTCTCCTTCGGATCAGCCGGCGCATATGCATCCGACCAAGCGTTCCATGTATTGTGTTCCGAATCCTTGAATTTATCCCAATCGTTCAGGTATTGATCGCACAAATAATCGATATCGAATTTCTGCGTCACACCTCCAATTGTAGCGGAATGGACTCCATTCAGACCTGTCAGGTTGTTCGGGAAATATTGCATCGCGATACTACACTCCTCGTCAAAGTGGAGACCTTCGATCACCTTATAACGGAAGTTGAACCAAAGGCCCTCTTGGTTGACAGGGATCTTTGCGGTAGGCATGGAGGTCTTCTCCAATTTAAAGATCGTTTTACAATTCTCGTCGGCATAGAGCGTCAAGTCCTTCGGACACGAATCTGGGATAGGCGTCGTACCAGCCGTCACGATGATGCTCTGAGAACATCTCGCCTCGTTGTTGCTCTCGTCGATAAACCTGAAATCGATGGTGGTGAGACCCACGTAGAACTTATGATCCTCCAACTGCTTGAGGTTTTTAATCTTCTCTGTTTTTTCTCCACCGCTCCCATCAGGTCCGGTAAGGGTCGCATCCACGATGATGTCACCATCGCAATTGTCCACCACCTCGCTTGGCGAGATGAGGCGGATCGCACCCGACGTGAAGTACTCCAACAACGTACCCTTGTAGGTGACCGATGTCGCAGCAGGCCCCACACCTTGCTTGATTACCACGGAGTCCTTCGACGCATAATCCAAATACTCATAGCCCTTGTTCAGTGGTTTGTATGAATTGGCGGTTACGCGGACAGTCTCCAAAGAAGAGCAATCGAAGGAAGGAGACTCCGTGTCACGCACCGTGAACTCACGCGCACAATCCTCATAGATGCCCGTGCTCCTATCGTTATTCTTGTAGAAACGCCAAACCACCTCATAGGTCTCGTCGATGTCGAAGATGATATCGTCGAATTTAGAAGTCGGCACCTCCTCCAAATTAGGATCGGCCACATTACGGTAGAAGAATACCGGCTGATAGACCACCGTCGAGTCGGAGCACAATCCCTTAGCGGAAGGCAACTCCTTCAATTGGGCGATCAAGGCGTTCATGGAGAGACCGCAATAGCCAGGCTTGTTCGACACATCTCCGATACTATTCGAAGGACAGAAGACCTGCGGCTTGTGATCATCGATCACATGGATAGGCTGCAGACAGTAAGCCGAATTGCCAGAAGCGTCTGTGAACTCCCACAGGATGTAGGTCGTACCCACTTTATAATTGTCATTCAGACCGACTCTCGTATCAAAGAGGGAGAAGTTAGGGTTTGTCGTCGAAGGCTCGGTGACAGGGTTATATGCCCTACCCTTGTATACGCCCGTGATCGTGCCATCCACACCGTTCTGATCCAACAATTTAGGAGCGGAGATGGTAGGCAAAGTCACTTCATCATAGCCAGGTTTGGCCTCGCAACCATCCTGGATCGTCAGACGGGTCTCGTAGGATGGGATATCCTCACACTTGACATTCGGAGGAGTCACATCCTGCACCTTGATCGTCTTCGTACAGAACGCCGCATTGTCGCAACCGTCTATCACCGTGTAGACGACGGAGCCTGCGCCCGCAGGCAAATCGACCGTACGGTTCAAGCGATCGAACTTGGACTTTCTCGCCTCAAACGTCTTCTCTATGTTAGCACCCGACTTCGGCACGTAGTGCAACTCGATGCGAAGCAACGGGTCGGTCTCACAACCTGCAGTGTAATCAGGGAAGTCCAGTTCCACCGACTTGGTCTTTTCCTTCTCACCCAGGACAAAGCCGTCCAGATCAGGAAGAGAACTACAATCGATGGTCGGTTTCTCTATCTTGCCCAGTTTCCACGATTGCTCCACAGTGGTAGGACAGCCCACATTATTGATTTGTACGGTAACGGAGACCTTATGGTTTTTGTATGATCCATTACAAGACCCCAACGCAGGGAAATCCACCGTGGCGGAGTTCGTCTGGCCTTTCGCACCATCATTCCAAGTATAGACATAGTCGTTTTGATACAAGGAAGAGAATCCTTCTTTCCGGTTTGCGATCGCCACCACCTTCTGGTTACGGTCGGTCGGACAAAGTTCCACCTCAGACTGGTTCAGAGGGTCCGTTCCCTCCTTGATGACTTGGATCTGAGGGGTGCGATATACCTTAAACGTGGAGGTGATAGGGGTACCCGTCAACACCTCGTATTTCGTGACACCATCATCCGCAGTCCTCACCTGCACCGGCTGGACGGTCACCGTGTAGGTACCCTCCTCCGCCTCACCATTCAGGACAAGGTTGACCTTTCCGCCTCGTGTATCAGGAATCAAATCACCACCCGTGAAGGAGAGTTTATCACTACCAAACTTCTCACCACGAGGAGTAACAAACGACCAAGTATATTTCACATTCTCGTTCGCATCCAACGGATAAACGGAGAACATACCGTCCTCTCTGGCGTTCGGCACACAAAACGGATCTGTAGGCAAGTTAATCTTAGTAGGCTGAACCGGTTCACAATCCTTACCTGTCACCGTGAATGGAATCTCCACCGTATAAGAGCCACCGCCGCCATTACCGCCATGCGTTCCACTCGCCCGCACACGATAGTTCTTCTTTCCCACAAAATCCACAGGAATCTCTACACGTTGCTTACCTTGGTACTGTCCAGAAAAACCTCCAACGGTTACTTCAACCCATCTGCCATTCTTCTGTTCCTCCCAGATGTACTTCGCATCTTTCGGGAAACCCGCCGCATTGATGACCGCATTGTCTCCGATACAGACCGCACCGTTATCCATACAAATACTCTCCACCTCGGCGGAGATGTAGTCGATAGCCGCCTTCATACAGGAATTACTCCACTGTTGGAACTGAGGATAAAGGACGAACTCGGTCTGGTTACCTCGGAACTGGCCATAGAAGGTCACCTCCACGCGGAAATACTTCACGTTCGTAGCCGTAGCAAAAACTGACGTCTGTCCATTTCCTATGATATTTTGGTCCAAATGACGATTACCGGAATAACTGTAAGTTCCCAACTTAGAGTTATCCGCATCATTATACACGTCGATATCTATCGCATTATATGAGTCGTTACCGAAGTCTGTACGGATGTTCATCATTGCGCGCGCCAATGACGACCTATTCGAACCACACTCAGACAGATCCACATAAAGACGCATCACGAAACGATAATACTTGCCTGCAAAATCACGATTAGGGAACCCCAACTTGAAAGGTGTTCCATCCGCACAATTGTTAGGGCGGAACACATAGTAGTAGTTATTATACGGATCAGCGTCCGGATCACGGTCCAAATAAGGAACCTGCCCCGCATAGGTCCAGTTCCGTTGAACTTCACCCTCTCCGCAATTCCTCCAGAAACGGATATTGTTGTCTTGGAAATAGGATATCAAATTACCCGGAGGAGTGCTTCCCCAGTTGATTGAGCTAGGATTGCCGTTGGTAGGGTTGAAGTCAGTTCCGAGAAAATAGTCGCCCGTCGAAGTAGTGTGGCAAACCGCCTCGCATTCGTTGCTCACCGACACGGAGACCGTGTTACTCTTCTGACCCGGATTCGTCTGGTTAACCATGTAATACGAAACCGGTCTGTCGCCCATATCCAACACGCACTTGATCAAATGCGTCGTAGGGTCCTCCACCGCAGTCACATTCGCTTTCGACCAAGAAGATCCGCCATTGTACGACACGAACACATCTGCCGCTACGAGTTGATTAGGATCGGAATTCCTGAATCCGCTTCCCGTCAAGACAATCGGTTCCCCCACGCAGGCCTTACCCCCAGTTGTGGAGCCATCCACCGACAAGGTCTGCGCCCCTGCGGCAGCGGCAACAAAAGAGAAGATGGAGAGCGCAAGAACACGACTCCGAAGATTGGAAAACGTTTTATGAAAAAGACGCGTTTGTTTTTGTTCCATACAAAAATTCACTTTATTCATTTCACTACACCCGATGCCGTACCGCATTCACTATCCAACAAAGGCGGGACGACCTAACTTTACATACAATCAAGCACTCACTACAAGCACCCATTTCATACAGTGCATCAAACCCTCTCCTCACCACCGGTTTTCCATGGTTATAACGAAGCGCCACGACACACTTATCCGACAAAAATAAGTAATTAGAACCAAACAAAAAATTTTTTCATGTAAGATTATACACTAATCACTGTTTTTTCGACAAAAAAGGTGGATAAAAAGGCTCAATTCCGCACAAAATCGTTCACGCGCTCCTTCAACATGACATATGCGGCATAATTCAGATGGAATCCGTCAGGCGTACTATAGTGCGGGTCCAACAACCCCTCGGGCGTAACGAACTCCTTGGACATGTCAATGCAAGGATAACCATAGCGGGAGGCGATCGACCTCACGAAAATATTCAGGGTATTCACCTTCTGCGTCATCGCAAGGTTCAACTCGTTGCTTCCCTGCCGTCCCATCGGCAACACGGTCATCAGCACAATCTCCGTCGAAGGGAAGCGCTCCTTCAGCCGGGCAACCAACCGCTCATATTCCTGCGATATTTCGCCCACCTCGGCACCATCCAACAACTCCTGTTCCCCGTACATCAGGAAGAACTTCCTCGGAGAAACATCCTTGAACAACATATCCAACCGATTGTTTTCCTCCTGAAGGGTGTTGCTTCTGAAGGCCAACGTCTTACAACGCTCATTCGCCAGCAACATGGACCAATTGCATGCACCTAAACGAACCTCACCCATGAAGACAATGTCATCATCGTTCACCTCCATCTGAAAGGCAGGCGCGACACTTTTTTCCGGCGAAATGGCAACCCGCCGCACATTTTCCTCTCCCTTGGAGAAATGTCCGTACAAGCACACACCCGTCAGCACAACGTTCAGCGCCAACGAGGCAATCAGTAAAAACCTGTTATTCTTCATGTCTATAAATTCAAAGGGATATCAGGAGCAAAGCGTGTATCAAAATCGCACCGTCACATCCTCCTATTCCAAAAGATGCACGGACATGCATGTGGAGACGCACCCTTCAGCCGCCATCCACATTCTGATACACACTCCGCGAAGTTCCCCAAAAACGGATCAGCAAGAGAGGATCTTCAGCACCTCCATCAACTGATAGTCAAATGGCTTATCATCCTTGATGGCCTTGGTGAACGGTACATAAACGATCTTATCGTCATCGACGCCCACCATGATGTTACGTTGCTCCTCCAGCAATGCGTCGATGGCAGCGGCACCCAAACGGCTCGCCAAGATACGGTCATGCGCCGACGGTGTACCACCCCTCTGGATGTGACCCAAGATGGTAATCCTGGCATCGTATTCAGGATGGTTCTTCTTCAAACGCTCCGCGATACCCACAGCACCGCCCGTCAACTCACTTTCAGCCACGATAACAATACTACTGTTCTTCGACTTACGGAACCCGCGTTGGATCAGCGCCTCCAATTGGTCCTCTCCCGTCACCATCTCCGGGATGATGGCAGCCTCAGCACCAGAGGCCAATGCTGAATTGATGGCGAGGAAACCAGCGTCACGACCCATCACCTCGATGAAGAAGAGACGTTCGTGAGAGTTGGCGGTGTCACGGATCTTATCGACCGCATCCACAATCGTGTTCAAGGCAGTGTCGTAGCCGATGGTGTAATCCGTTCCGCACAAGTCGTTGTCGATGGTGCAAGGCACACCGATGACCGGCACGTTAAACTCCTGCGCGAAGATGCGGGCACCCGTGAAAGTACCATCGCCTCCCAACACAACCAAGGCATCGATCTCCTCCTGTTGCATGGTCTCGTATGCCTTCTTACGGCCCTCCTCGGTCATGAACTCCTTGCAACGGGCCGTACGCAGAATGGTACCACCCTGCTGGATGATGTTGCTCACGCTCTGAGTCTGGAACTCATGTATCTCGTCCAAGATGAGTCCACGGTAACCACGGTATATACCCTTCACCTTAATTCCACGGAATATGGCGGCACGCGTCACGGCACGGATGGCCGCGTTCATACCAGGAGCGTCACCTCCAGACGTCAAGATTCCGATACAGTTTATTTGATACTTCATAATGTTATGTATAGTGCTTAGTAATAATTCTGATATTGTTCAATCCTCCTCTTCAACGCCTCCATCAGCCACTTCGGCGTCGAGGTGGCGCCACAGATACCCACCGACTTCACTCCCAGGAAGATGGTATAATCCACATCCTCCAGGTCGGAGACCATGTAGATGTTCGGGTTCACCTTCCTGCACTCGTCGAAAAGGACCTTCCCGTTCGAACTCTTCTTCCCGCTAACGAAGAGGACCAGTTCATGTTTCGCCACAAAATTAACGATCTTCGGGATACGGTTCGCCACCTGTCTGCAGATCGTATCGTTGTACTCGAACTTACATCCAGGCTTCACCCGTTCTCCGATAGCCTCAACGATATGGTTGAAACCCTCAATGGACTTGGTGGTCTGGGAGAACATTTTGATATGCTTGGAGAAATCTATCTTGTCAAGATCGGAGAGGCCCTCCACCACAACGGCGGTTCCCTCGGTCTGGCCTACCAAACCATTCACCTCCGCATGCCCGTTCTTGCCGTAGATGACAATCTGCGTATCCTCCGGATTGGACTCCTCGTATGCCTGTTTAATCTTCTTCTGCAAGTTCAACACCACAGGGCAAGTGGCATCAATGATTTCAAGGTTATTCTCCTTCGCGTACTGATAGGTGGAAGGAGGTTCGCCATGCGCCCTGAAAAGCACTTTCTGGTCGCGCAGATTCAGGTACGTGTCGCGGTCAATCGATATCAGACCCTTCGAGGAGAGGCGTTCCACCTCCATGCTGTTGTGGACGATGTCGCCCAAGCAGTAAAGTCTCGGGGTACGTGTCAATTCCTCTTCAGCCTTCTTGATTGCGGTGACCACACCGAAACAGAATCCCGAATTGTCGTCAATCTCAATAATCATTTCGCTCTCTCTTTGAAAATATCGAGCAACCACGCTCTTTGCTCTTCGATGGTCATCTCACCATTGTCCAACTCGATGGCATCGTCCGCCTTGCGAAGAGGACTTTCGGCACGTGTCATGTCCAGATGATCCCTTTGTTTCACGTTTTCCAGAATATCCGCGTAGGGCTCCTCCATCCCCTTCCTCTTCAACTCATCGTATCTACGCTGGGCTCTTATTTCCGGAGAAGCTGTCAGGAAAATCTTCAGTTCCGCATCAGGGAAGACCACTGTGCCGATGTCACGACCGTCCATCACGATGCCCTTATCCTTGCTGTACGACTGCTGCAAAGCGACCATCGCACGACGGACAAATCCGATGGAGCTGACGATGCTGACCTGATTGGAGACCGCCAAGGTACGGATCTCGTCCTCGACATTCTCTCCGTTCAGATAAGTCTCGTTACGTTGGCTCTCCTCGTTGAATTTGAATTCGATGTGGATATCACCGATCCTCTCCTTCAGGGTAGCCTCATCCACGATGCCGTCCCGTATCAATCCGTTTCTTTGGCAATACAACGTGACGGAACGATACATCGCCCCGCTGTCCACATAAGCGTAACCCACACTCTTTGCCAGATCTTTCGCCATCGTGCTTTTTCCGCATGACGAGAAACCATCTATGGCCACAATAATCCGTTTCATTTTTTTCTGAATTTTTCTAAATCCGCCGTCAGGGTCAAAGTGAAAGCATTCGCCGCCGGAGCATAGAGTGAGTAGGCCAGGTCAAGGGAAAAGGCATACACCTTAAGCCCCGCGCCGAAAGAGAAGCCATTGGCTCCCCTGGATTCCTCCAGCGTGAACTCCCGCTTCCTGCGATGATTATAAGCCATCTCCACGTAGAAATTCTTGCCCAGCAAGACATCCACGCCGAAAATCATATGGCGGAAGAACATATCACCTCCCTTGATCTTATCCGAATCCGGCTCCTCTCCCACCACATCTTTCCGTTTCACCTGTCTGTAATAATCCAGGTTCCAATCGTTCAAACGGTCATACGTGACCGAGAAACGGAACGGAGCATGGGCGAGCTCCTTCGAGAAGCCGACCTGCAAATTGAAAGGGAGGATCTCCCTATTGTCTGAATCGTAATACTTCACGCACTGCACTCCATAGTTACGGGCGGCGAGGCCCACCGAGAAGAGTTTTTCTTTGTTATAATAGTTGAAACCGACGTCCACAGCCAGTCCGAAACTGCTGTAGTCCTCGATATGGGAATAGACGGGTTTCAGGGAGACTCCCAGCCTGATGTTCGCACCGAGATAACGGGCATAGCTCATACGGAGACAGAGATCACCCGCACTGAAATCACCCGTAGGCTGACCGAATTCGTCATATCCTTGGAGTTCACCATATCCTAAGAAAAAGAGCCCCACGCCGAAGTAGTTGAGACTATCCAAGGCATAGGCGTATGAAAGCGCCGCAGCGTTCGCATCGTCAATATAGTTCAGGTAAGTGGCGGACACCTTGTTATGCACATCGGTAGAGAGCAAAGCAGGATTGACATGAGCCATGTTCACATCCGCAGCCTGCAAGGAGACATTCTCGCCTCCCAAGCCCGCCAATTTAGCGTCATACGGCAGATTCAGAAAGTGGTAAACGCCCTTGCCCGCCTCCGCATTCGCCAGGAAAGGCAGCACCACACATGAAAAGAGGAACAACAGCAGTTTCTTCCCCACTATATTTTTTCGTCCCGTCATACAATTTTTTTTCGGGTTCAAATATAGTTATTTTTTGGGTAACTACACCTCCTCACACAAAGGAATTTTTATATAGAAAGTTGTACCCACCTCCAACTCCGATTGGAAAGTGATTTCGCCATGCGCGGCATCGAGCACGCTCTTCACAATAGCCATGCCCAAGCCCATGCCGCTGGTCTTCGTGGTGAAGTTCGGTATGAACATCTTCTGACGGGCCTCCTCCGACACACCGCAACCATTGTCCTCAATGGAGATCAACGCATAACCGTCCTTCTCCTCGAAAGTCACATTCACGGCACCGAAGGTCTCCTCCGGGATGGATTGTATCGCATTGCTGAAAAGGTTCGTGAACATCTGCAGGGAGTGCTTCTCGTCCATCATCACATAGGAATGTTCGAAGCCGTTCTTCTCCAAGGTGAATACCACGCCATCCTCGTTGTTCTCGAAGAGGGAGACCACCTGTTCCAGCTTCTGGAGGATATCCACTTTCTCCAATTTAGACTCGGAGGCCTTGGCGAAGGAGGAGAATGACGTGGCGATGTCCGCCAACGTGTCGATCTGCTCGATCAGGATATCGCATGACTTATCGAAATAGGCGTCGAAGTCCGCCGAGTTCATCCGTTTCTTCCTCTGGCACTGTTGCACGCAGAGTTTCATCGGGGTCAGCGGGTTTTTCACTTCATGGGCGATACGGCGCGCCATGTCCCGCCATGCGAAGTCCCTCTCCGACTCCACCAGTTTCTTGGCGCTCTCCTCCAGCTGTCCCACCATCTTGTTGTATTGCCGCACCAGATCTCCCAACTCATCCTTGGCATCGTAACGGATCATGGTGTTCTCCCCCGTCAGACGCACCTCCGCGAAACGCTCCGTCAGCATGGACAACGGCTTCACCGTCCGCCTATTCAGCAACCAGATGATGATGATGGAGAATACCATCACGAAGAGGTAGATGTCCACGATGACCACCATGATGTTGAACAACTGGGTCTTCAAGTGGTAATAGTTCCAGATGGAGACCAGTTTCAGGTAGCCGACGCACTCGTTCCGGTTGTTATACACCGGCACATAATTGGAGTAGCAGTCCATTCGACCATACTTCTCCAACACATAGAGTTCCTGGATCTGGCAGAACTTCATCCGCGGGTTCATGAGTATCATGCGCATCTTGTCACGCGGGGTGACGATAGGTCTGGAGCAAGAGAATAGCTTACCCTCCACATCGTACAGGAACACATCCATCTGATAGAAATCGGAGACATTCCTCACGTATTCATCGATCTCCTTCTGGTGCCCCTGCATCCTCGTCGAATAGCCGATCACATCCTGCAGGTTATGCTGTGCGACGTACGATTTATCGCGCATATCCGTGTGGTGGGTCTTCTCATATTGTCTGGAGAAGAAAGGGAAAGTGACCGCCGACAGGATGAAGAACGAAGCCACCATAGGGAAGATGAAGATCGTCTGCATGGTGGCCACGAAGGATCGTTTGCCGTCATGTTTCCTCCGTCTCACATTATTGTAGAAGAAATAACAGAGGGAGATGAACAAGTATATCGAGAAGAGGAACGTGACGAAAATCACGTAGACATAGCTCTGTCGATCCGGCACACTTGTGACAGCATAGATGTCGCCATCCTCCAAATAATATACATAATGGGTGTAACCATTACTTTTCATCGTGAAACTAGGTTCCTCCCCGTCAGTCACATACGGACGAGGCAACCAATGTGAGTTGGCGGGATAACGGAAGATACCATCGGAGTAGCAGAGCGCCGACCCGCAATACTTAGCCAAGGAATACTCCACCCCGATCTCCTTCTTGTTGCGCCGCGGGACGGAAAGCCCATGTATCTCACGGGAAAGGCGAGGATACAACTTGACATACAGGGTGTTCTTCCCCATAGGAAGGATACCCAAGAACGATATGGAGAAGGCCTCGTCGGCACACGCATAGAAATGCGAGCCGGTCTCCAACGCACGGAAAGAGCGCCTCACCACGTTGAACGAATCGTACGAGACAGCACCGAGGCCTGCTCGCCACAAGCTCAATCCCTTATTGTTCTCATCCTCAATCTGCACCCTCATACTGTACGACTCCTTGAATACCCGCAGGTACGTGTCCGTCAGATGGGTCAGGCATAACGAGTCACGGAGCGGCTCGTCGGAATTAACCAAAGTGGACAAAACGGAATCGGCGAAGATATAAGGATCATAATCCTTCAAGACAATCTCCGCGATAGGGTCCTCCCTCACACAATTGTTCATCGCGACATCCTTCGCCATCTTCCCATACTCCGAAGTACACTTCTGTTCACTGTGCCAATAGGCGAGGACGACAATAAAGTTCACCAACAGGAACGAGGTGATAACCGTCTTCACGAACATGTTCAACTTCAGGAAAACATCCACCACCTCAATATATAGGATCACCAAAGAGAAGAAGAGGAACAAACATGCGTCCACCCATGACAGGAAGTAACCAAACAAGGCGACACCGATGGCCGACAAGACGAGATGTGCGCCCAGGATGAAACGGATATTGGAACGCACCACGTACAAGACCCTGTACTTATTCAAGCACTCGTAGAGCAAGTACGCCCACAACATCATCAGCAGAATGGAGCATATCGACATCCTGTTCACCTCCTGGATGGACGGGAGAGCCAGATTCACATTGGAGTCATAGACAAGGCTGAGGATGTAAAGATATAACGCTGAAAAGGCGACGAAGACGAAAAACTTCAGCACCAAGATGATGTAGAACTTCCGGAACCACGGATCATCCTTCACCACATTCCGAGGAAGGTCCAGGTTACGCCGCAAAAGCAGAAGGAACCCACCAAAGAACAACGCATAGACAAACAGATAATCCGCCGAAGGTGCCAACACGGACGAATACGACAACGCATCGGAGAACCGGCGGAACAAAACCGGCGGCACATGGAACACCGAGACGATGTACATCATGGCGGGGAAGAAGAGGCATACCCCGATCCATACCAATGTCCGCTTCTTGCGGCTGACATGCTCGCTCCACTTCAGCAGACGATCCGCGAAGAAGAACAAGGCCACCACAGCCACCACCCAGAAAAAGACGGAGATGGAGAACAACAACATATTTCCCTCATACAACGGCATGCGCTGGATGGAGAAAAGATAGTTGCCTGAACTTGAGAATATCGGGGAGAAGCCATCCTGCTGGACCTCGGAGACAATCACACTCCCCGGCAAGTCGAACGATTTGGCGAATGAATTCCAACTGCTATTCTGCTTCTGGGAATAGCTCTCCTTTATCTTTATCATGGCCACGCACCGGTATTCCCTGAAGAAAGTCTGCAGGGCAACCATGCACATGTTGTCAGACCTGACGAATACGCTCTTCTCCAGGTCAAAATCGACATCCGACTGGCCTCCTACCACATCCCGGCTCCAAAACAACAAGGAATCCCCCTTGTAGACATGGAAATCCACCTCGTTCTTTTCCGACTCGTCATACAAAGAAGTCTCATTGTAGATGTCGGACAGCTGTCCCTCCGCGATTTTCTTACGGATACGCTCCATCCACGACTTCGCGAATTCCTCCTTCCCGTAAAGACAGTTTTGGAAAGCCTCCACATCCACGCTCCGGAAAGTATCCTTGAAGTACAAACTCTGTGTGATAATGCCTAACCCGAAACACAGCAAGGACAAGGCAAAGGAATACGCCAAATAACGTCTTTCCTTTGTCGACAACAGCTCATCCAGCTTTTTCCTAGCGGCTCCAAACGGAGATGTCAGGTTCGTAAGATTCATTTTCACATCACACCGGCATGAAAAACAACCTAAAGTTAAAACCGGTCAAGGCAAAATTAAATATTTTTTCTTTTTCTTTTTATTTTTTCAAAAAAAACATCAATAAAAATTGCAGACAACTTCATATCGGATTATCATAAATCATGAATTTGAATCCGCATTTGAAATGTCCTCTACCCGGGTATCGCCTAAAAAACATTATATTCCTGTCAAGCTACCGCTCGCCTTACTTTGCAGATAGGCATCCGCCACCACAAGGGCCGCCATGGCATCCACGATCGGAACCGCGCGGGGCAACACGCAAGCGTCGTGCCTTCCCCTCGCCCTATAAGTGACGGGACGTCCATCCTTGTCGACGGACTCTTGGTCCCGCAACAGCGTAGGCACCGGTTTGAAAGCCACCCTGAAATAGATGTCCTCGCCATTGCTGATACCGCCTTGCACACCTCCCGAATTGTTGGTGCGGGTGCCAACGGAGCCATCCGGCCTGCGTTCGAATATATCATTCAATTCGGAGCCCCTCTTTGAGACGCCATCAAAACCGCAGCCATAGTCGAAGCCCTTCACCGCATTGATGGAGAGCATCGCACCCGCCAGCTTCGCATGGAGTTTCCCGAACTGAGGCTCGCCCAATCCGACCGGACATCCCTTGATCACACATGAGATGATGCCTCCGATCGTGTCACCCTCCCCCTTCACTTTAAGGATCTCCTGCGCCATCCGCTCGGCGGTCTGCGCATCAGGGCAACGGACCGCATTGGAATCAATGGCCTCAAGGTCCAAGGATTGGTACGGAAGATCAAGGGAGATGTCCCCCACTTGGGAAGTGTACGCATAGACACGCACACCGATCCGTCGCAGCAAAAGTTTGGCGAATGCGCCCCCCGCGACCTGAGCGATGGTGGTACGGGCGGAAGCCCTTCCTCCACCGGTATAGTCACGGATGCCGTACTTCATCTGGTAAGTATAGTCGGCATGGGAAGGTCTGAATATATCCTTCAGTTCGGAATAATCGCCCGACCGTTGGTTCTCGTTGCGCACCTCGAAAGCGATGGGTGTACCCGTCGATTTACCCTCGAAGAGGCCCGAAAGGATCTCCACACGGTCCCCCTCGGCACGCGCCGTCGTCAAGGCGGACTGTCCCGGACGGCGTCTGTTCAACTCAGACTGGATGAACTCCACGTCCACATCGATACCAGCCGGGAAACCGTCCAACACGCCACCGATGGCGACGCCATGGGACTCCCCGAAGGTCGTCAACCTCAATATATCACCGAAAGTATTCATTTCCACAGATTAATGACAACAGTGACCCTCACCACATCCGCCGCCGCAATCGCCAGCGGAGTCTCCACAACCGCCACAGCTACCGCAGCCGCCACCGCAATGAGGATGCAAAACGACAGCGATCTCCTCCTCCGTAGCGTCACGGAGTTCGAGCACCTTACCCTTGAAGTTCAGGTTCTCGCCAGCCAAAGGATGGTTGAAGTCCACCTTCACCTTATCCTTGCCTATCTTAAGGACGATGCCATTGATGTGCTGACCGTCCGCATTGATCATCTCCACGATCTTACCCTCCTGCACATGCTCGTCATCGAACACGCCGTCACCATTGTAGAAGATCGTACGGTCAAGGTCAACGACCATAGCCTCGGAGTACTCACCGTAAGCCTCCTCGGAAGGGATGGTGAAATCGAACGAATCGCCCAGTTTCAATCCACGGAGGTTATCCTCGAACTTCTCCAGCATCATGCCCAAACCGCAAGTAAACTTCAGAGGAGCCTCGGCAGGCGCAGTCTCCCACAACTCAGGTTTTCCGTCCTCTCCCTCCACATACAGTTCGTAAGAGACGGCCACAAATTTTCTGTCTTCAATTACCATAAAAAATATTTGTTAGATGAATTCCACCATCATAGATGGGGATCCAGATTTTAATCTATACGGAGCTCCTCCTTGTCCTCCTTCTTGAAGGAGATACGCTCGAACGGATTCTTGATGCGTGAGCCGAAGTCAGGCATAGCCCAACCGAATCCCGCGTTGAAGCACTCGACATGCAGGAGATGGGTCTTCAAGTCCGTCACGAAGAAAAGTTTCGGAGTGATGTAGAAGCGGGTCACCAGCTTCGTGTAGAGATAGCTTTCGATCCTATTATCATTCTCAACACCGTTCTCGTCATATTTCGGAATCCTAATCTTCGAGTAGAAATAGAAACCCGTATGCACACCGACAACCACCCTGTCCATCCTCAGCTCGTTCGCCAAGGCGACACCTCCGCGGAGTTTGTTGCGGAAACGGTTCTCGTCGATGAAGTTATAGCGCACATTGACTTCCCTTTGGTCTCCGTTGTAAGCCCCGTTGTAGAAAGCGTCGGTCGAGAGACCCAGACGATAGGCATTGGTGATAGGCATGTAGGCGCCCGCGCAGATATTCGCATTCAGGAAATACTTCTCGTCACGCTCCAACTGGTTCACACCAGCCACGCCATAGGCCTCCAGCGCCAGGATATGCTTCACCCGTTTGGCGGGATACTTGATCGGCAGCGGCCAGACGTTCGGAGTATACTTAGCCCCCAGGAATACATCCGCCGAGTACATGTTGTGCGCCTTGCGCGTCACATGTCCGTTATGGTACGCATCCAGGTTCGCACCGAAGCAGATGCGCCATTGGGCCAACGGTTTCCCGTAATACTTGGAGAGAGCGATGTCCATGTTCAATCCCAAGTTCCACACGCCGAAGACAGGCACGATGGGATGGAGGGAATCCCCTTTCGAGAAGTAACCGCCCAAGCCATTTCCCCACTTCAGATTCAACGCAAACCCATTCTTATGGATGATCGGGTAATGGAAATAGACCTTGGCGTCCCCTGCGAAACGCAGGAAATCCGGTTCCTCGATCTGTTTTCCGCCTATGGCAAAGCCCACGGTAGGGAAGTTGTAGGCGTATTCCCAGTTATGGTTACCGAGCAGAGGCAACTCCATACCCGCCTCACCGCCAACGATACGTCCGCCATCCGCCAAGTTCCAACCATAGTGTCCCTCCGCCTTAGCCCTAAAAATCGTATTTTGCTGTGCGCTTATGCTTTGAACGCCGAAAAATCCCAACAAAGTCAAAGCCAATAAAAGCCTATTAATCATATTGATATGTGTATATATACAGAAATCGCACAAAATTAATAAAAAAGTAATCCGTTTCAGCTATATTTGTATGGCAAAAATCTAAAAAGAGATGGTAACAGACAACAGACCAGCGATTGAACTAGGAGAAACGCTTAAGCGAGCAGGGAAAACCATCGCCACGGCGGAAAGTTGCACAGGCGGCAACATCGCCCACCAAATCACCCTAATTCCAGGCAGTTCGGACTATTACAAAGGATCAGTGGTATCATACGCCAACGAAGTGAAAATCAACGTGCTTGGCGTCAATCCGAAAGACATCGAGCAGTACGGGGCAGTCAGCCAGGCGGTGGTCAAGCAGATGGCGCAGGGGGCGGTCAGGGTCATCGGGACGGACTATGCGGTCGCCACCTCAGGCGTGGCGGGTCCCGGCGGCGGAAGCGAAGAAAAACCCGTCGGAACGGTCTGGATGGCAGTGTCGGACGGGAAGAGAACCGAGAGCAGATGCTACCATTTCGGCACCGAGAGGGCAGGAAACATCGAGGAGGCAACAAAAAATGCAATAATTTTCGCGAAAGAATTTGTCGGGAAATAAAAAAGTTGTAATTTTGCAAACCGATTGGAAAGTGCGAGGATGCAACGCACCAACAGTCGAAAAATGATAGCAAATTGGGTTCATTCTATTTGAATTTCTGATAGTTACGCTGCTTTCTGAGAAGAAGGATCAGGATAGGATTAGGCCCCGCTTTATATGTAATAACTTATTTAGATTAACAGCAATGTCAAGAATTTGTGAAATTACTGGTAAGATGGCGCAGAACGGCAACAACGTTTCCCACTCTAAGAGGAGAACGAAAAGGCTGTTCAATGTGAACTTGTTCACTAAGAAATTCTACTGGCCAGAGCAAGACTGCACGATCAGTCTGAAGGTGTCAGCCAAAGGGCTTCGTACAATTAACAAGAAGGGACTCAACGCAGCATTGATCGATGCCGCTAAAAAAGGTATTTTGTAATAAGGAGGACTGAAAATGGCTAAGAAAGGAAAAGAAAACCGCGTGCAAGTTATTTTGGAGTGCACTGAAATGAAGGATAGCGGAATGCCAGGTACTTCTCGCTACGTTACCACTAAGAATAGAAAGAACACCCCTGACAGATTGGAGCTCAAGAAATACAACCCAATCTTGAAGAGATACACTATCCACAAGGAAATCAAGTAATTCATCTTTAATAGGATTTGAACTATGGCAAAGAAAGCAGTCGCAAGTATGCAGAAGGGCGAAGGCCGTTCATACGCTAAGGTCATCAAGATGGTTAAGTCTCCTAAGACAGGCGCTTACTACTTCGATGAGAAGATTGTTCACAACGATGATGTGAAAGCTTATTTGGCTAAATAATTTTAGCTCAGCTAATAATCACAAAGTGGCATACGGTTTCCCGCATGCCACTTTTTTTATCTACGCACAAAACATTTTTTAAGTTAAACAATCATAAGAGAAGGCAAGAGATATACCCATCACCCATTCCTACACCTTGACAGTGAATACCGATTGTGCTATATTCGCATTATCCATCAACAATAAAAGTTCCACTCCTATGCGTTTAATGGCTATCCCACATATCACGTTGTTCCTATCACTCAGCATATGCGCTTGCTCGCAAACGCCCGGAGAACAACCGGCCATTCCGCAACGGACGGACACTACCATGGACTCACAGACTCCCGCACCAGCGGAAATCCCTGTCGGAGCCCAAGCGCTGATGGACAACTACCCCACCCTCATCAAAGGATACCAAGACAACCAACTCCTTTTGACGAACGGGAAGACGATTCTCTACGACGACAAAAGGGAGAAGAGCTTCATCGAACGCATGAACGAGCCTGACGTGGAGGATATGTTCTCTCAACCCTACGACACCAGCGTATGGAACCCCACACGCAATGACGACCCGGGCAGAATACGCGACGAGGAACTGCTGAAGGAGATGTATGGTCATAACGAACAGGAGGTGAGGAAGCACCTCGTCCGCATCAAATGGTTCAAGCAACAACTGCTGTTCAGTGGCGTGAACGGTGCGGCCGATAGCCTGAAAGCGGTGGCGGAGGAACTCTCCCGACTCCCCGCCTCCTACCAGAAATACTTCGACAACTCATCCACCTTCTATTGGCGCACCGTCCGCGGAAGCAACCGCCTTAGCGCACACAGCTTCGGCATCGCCATCGACATCTGCACGAAATTCTCCGACTACTGGAGATGGAAGAACCCTGGCAAAGGGGAAGAGGACCCCATCACCTACGTGAACCGCATCCCGAAAGAGATCATACGAATATTCGAGAAGCACGGATTCATCTCAGGAGCGAGGTGGTACCACTTCGACACGATGCACTTCGAATTCAGGCCTGACCTGCTACAGGCAAGCCGACGCCAAACAAACGATTAAACTTCTAGACTCATGGAAACACGAAAGAAAATCAACGCATTACTAGGCTCCGGAATGATGCTTCTCCTTGCGGGAACACCCCTCATCTCCTGTGCGGGAACGCCTGCCGAGACGAACAAGGGGGAAGGAGTCTCCATCCAGGCTATTAACCCAAGCGACGACACCATCGCCACGAAGGGGAAGGACAACCATACAAGCGGCAAATACTACCGCATAGACCCGCAAGGGAACACGATCAAGAGCCGATACGTATGTCTCGACGACGATTGGGAACGCCCGTATACCGACGGATACGCAGAGTGGTTGCTCAACCTGGAGTTGTATCCGCAAGGACACGAGACTCGCTACTACAATGGTGATGTCAAGTACAATTCCAGCCAAATCTGTGTGGGTGTTCTGAAGACGGACTTGGTGGGCAACTTCGCCAAGGGAGGGAAGGAAGTGCCGGCAGACCTGCAGCAATGCGCCGACGCCTGCATGCGTCTGTGGGCGGAGTACCTTTGGAAGAACAAGCAATACGAGAAGATACACTTCAAAGGCGGCAACGGATTCGTCTACGAATACGCCAAATGGGCGGCCGGCTACCGCGTCCACTTCGACAGGAACTGGAAAGCGTCATGGAGCAAGGACGCACAGCCCGACTATGGGTACACCACCTTCCGCAAATATCTCTCCTTGGTATTCACCTACTGCGGCACAGCCTCCTTGGCGGCAGAGTTGAAGAAAGTGGTGCCAACCGACATCCGTCCGGGAGACATACTCATCTACGGAGGCAGTCCAGGCCATGCCGTGACCATCATGGACGTGCTACGCAACAAGAAGACGGGGCAACTGAGGGTCATGCTCAGTCAAAGCTATATGCCTGCGCAGGAGATAGAAATACTCGCCAACCCAGACGATGACAACGCCCCGTGGTTCGACATAGACATCGAGAAAAAACCTTGGGTCAACACTCCTCAATGGTTTTTCAACTTCAACAACAAAAGCGCGTTCCGTAGATGGAGCGGCAGATAAGAACCCAAAGAACCCATAAAAAGCGGGCGTGCCAAACATGAGTTTTGACACGCCCGTCATCTTTAATATCCGAAGGGATTATTCCCTAAACGTTTTCTTTCCCTCAACGATTACAGTGCGGCGGAGATCGTCTCCACGCCCTTATCGATCTTACGAACCAAGCCTACCAAGACAGAGCCAGGACCAACCTCCGTGAAGCTATCGGCGCCAGCGGCGATCATGTTCTGCACAGACTGGGTCCACTTCACCGGAGAAGTAAGTTGTTTCACCAAATTAGCCTTGATCGTCTCAGGGTCAGTCTCCGCTTTCGTGGTGACGTTCTGATAAACCGGGCAGATAGGCGCACGGAAGCTTGTAGCCTCGATAGCCGCAGCCAACTCCACCTTGGCAGGTTCCATCAATGGAGAGTGGAACGCACCACTCACGGAGAGTTTCAACGCACGGCGCGCGCCTGCAGCCGTAGCCAATTCGCAAGCCTTGTCGATGCCCGCCATCGTACCGGAGATCACCAACTGGCCAGGGCAGTTATAGTTAGCAGGAACAACCACCTCGCCTTGCACAGAGGCGCAGATCTCCTCCACCTTCTCGTCAGGCAAACCGATGATGGCGGCCATGGTGGAAGGGTTCATCTCGCAAGCCTTCTGCATCGCCAAGGCACGCTTGGAAACGAGGCTCACACCATCCGCGAAGTCGATGGCGCCAGCGGCCACCAATGCGGAGAACTCACCCAAGGAGTGGCCCGCGACCATATCAGGAGCGAACTTCTCGCCCAGAGACTTCGCCAAGATGACAGAGTGGAGGAACACGGCAGGTTGGGTCACCTTCGTCTGCTTCAACTCAGACTCGTCGCCAGCGAACATGACATCCGTGATACGGAAGCCAAGTATATCATTAGCCTTTTCAAACAGATCCTTCGCCAAAGGGATGTTATCATACAAATCCTTGCCCATTCCGATGAATTGGGCGCCTTGTCCAGGAAATACAAATGCTTTCATAAAAAAAGTTATGATTAATGGTTAAATGAATGCGTGTTAGAGTAGTTCAGGTACGTGGCTTCCGGCCATTTGGAGAGGTCGGAACGGCTTTCGCACTTCTCCTGAAAATCCTTGCTCAGGTTAGAGAAGAAGTCTATCCCCGTCAATCGCTCCACCTCGTCGACCGTCGTGACGAACTCCGTGAAAGGCGTGTCCGTCGCCTCATTAGGGATGACGAATGCGATCATCTTCTCCTTCCCCTTCTTCGAGAAATCGTAGAGGATCTTGTAGAATTTATCAGGCACGGTGATGTTCGTCCGAACATCCTTGCCACGTTTAGTAGTAAACATTTTTTTCGCAGCCTTCCCATCCCTCGGGAGGACAGGTCCGGTCACCACATAGATCCGCTCATACTTTCTGGTCCATGAGCGAGTCTGCATCTCCAGATCGTTCCAGACCCCATTGTTGAAGCCCTTCACCTGCGGGGAGACATTGCTGGTGAGGAAGCAATCCTCCATAGCCGTCGCATCGAAACGCATATCGGCGGAAGGGGCAAGGTGACCTCTGTCGTAACCACTGTTCTGGTAATCCCCCGGATCGGCGGAACCCGTCTCCACGATAGGGTCGGCGGCGAACTCGTCCTTGCGGTCCAGGTTACCTTCCACCTCTTCCCTCGTCAGTTCATAGGCCACCCACTCCGACTGCTCATCCGCCTCGGAATAGGAAAACGAATAGTTCGCATGGCGATAGGTCTTCCCCTTGCAATTCGTATGGGTAAACATCTCCTTAGGGGGACGGGGGCGTTCCGGCTCGATCGAAGCCTCCATGGAAGGAAAGGCTTGGGATAGATCCGTAGACTCCGCACCATTGGAAGAATCGTTGGAGGAACCGGCAGGCGCATCCGCAGGAAGAGCCACGCAGGCGCTCATGAAGAGTGCGAAGAGAGGTACTATGGGAAGGAGTGATCTTCTCATTTCACAGCCTTTAAGCTCATGTCCAGACCTTTCACAGAATGCGTGAGGGCACCCACAGAGATGAAGTCCACGCCACACTCGGCATACGAGCGCAACGTCTTGAACGTGATGCCGCCGGAAGACTCCGTCTCGCACCTTCCGTTGATGATCTTCACCGCCTTGCGGGTAGTCTCCGTGTCGAAGTTGTCCAGCATGATTCGATCCACGCCACCGATCTTCAACACCTGATCCAGTTCGTCCAGGTTGCGCACCTCCACCTCGATCTTCAGGTTCTTACCCTTCTCCTTCAGATAACGTTTCGCGTTAGAGACCGCATTCTCGATGCCGCCCGCGAAGTCTATATGGTTATCTTTCAACAGAATCATATCGAAGAGTCCGATGCGATGGTTGCCACCGCCACCGATCTTCACAGCCATCTTCTCCAGGATACGGAGACCAGGCGTCGTCTTGCGGGTGTCGATCACCTTCGTGTGCAAGTCCGCGATTTCCTGGGCATATTTATTTGTCTGCGTGGCGATACCGCTCATACGCTGCATGAGATTCAACACGATACGCTCCGTCTGAAGCAGGGAACGCTCCTTGCCTGAAACGTAGAAAGCGATATCCCCGGGTTTCACGTGCGTACCATCCTCTATCAGCACCTCCACCTGGAGTTCAGGGTCGAACTTGGCGAACACGCGTTTAGCGATCTCCACACCTGCGAGCACGCCCTCCTCCTTGATGAGCAGTTGCGCCTTACCCTTCTGGGATTCAGGGATACAACAAAGCGTGGTATGGTCTCCATCACCGATATCCTCAGCGAAAGCGAGGTCCAACAAATCTTCAATTAATTCATTTTCACTTTTCATTTCTTCTAACAAAGATTATAAGGGAAAACCCTTCGTTAATATGTAAAACAGAGGAGACGAAACGTTCCTCAATTAGCAGATTGTTCGATATTCAATTGACGGATAGACTCTCTTGCCCCGTTCTTCGTCGTCACGATCAGGACCTGGAAAGTACCCGAATCCGTATATAGTTTGCCCATCAACAATCCATTCTTCTCCTTCTCCGTTTTGTGGGTCACGGTGAAATTGGAAGGGCGATGTTTCCTGAAGAACGAAGATATAGCGTCTTGAGCCTGCATTTTGCTCTTGGAGCTACCAGAACGCTCAATGGTCAAGTCCACACTCGAGTCCAGAAACGAATTAATCCGTTGCACATCCCCCACTGAGAAAGCCCTCACAATGTCCGGATTCGCATGAACAGAGGCCATCACGGCTCCAAACAGCAGAATCAGGACGATTCTTTTTGTCATTTTCATAATTCCTCAAAAATATTACTGACATGGCTGTCAATTAATACTACAAAAAACGATGTCTTAAAACTCTTTTTTTAATACTTTCGCAGTATAAAAAATGCGAAAATGAGAATCACACTTCTTACAGTTGGCAAAACTAATGATTTATCCTTTAAAAATGCAATTTCCGAGTACCAAAAGCGACTAAAATTCTACATTTCTTTTGATATCGAGGAAATACCTTCGCTAAAAAACACGAAAAACTTGACGGAGGATAACCAGAAGCAGAAAGAGGGAGAACTCATCCTGAAATACCTGCAACCGGAAGATGAGGTTGTCCTGTTGGACGACAAAGGTTCCGAATTCACCTCCAAGCAGTTCGCGTCATACATCGAGAAGAAGAGCGCTTCAGGTCTCAAACGCCTCGTTTTCGTCGTCGGAGGCCCCTACGGATTCTCCCAGGAAGTCTACCAACGGGCGAACGACAAAGTCTCCCTCTCCCGCATGACCTTCTCCCACCAAATGGTACGCCTCGTCTTCACGGAACAACTATACCGGGCCATGACCATCATACGGGGAGAACCGTACCATCACGAATAAAAATTAAGAATTAAGAGTTAAGAATTACATGTAAACCCATGTGAAAAAGGGGCGTCATATCCCCGGCAAGAATATACCCCCGCCACGAAGGAGCGACATTATAGGCCTTAGCCCTTAACGTTAATTGTTCCTTAAGCCCCGAAGGGGCTCTTTACCGACCTTAAGCTCCAACCTCTAACGAACGCACATTTCCTAAGCCCCAAAGGGGCAAAAACACCACAGGCAGGGGTGTAAACCCCTGTACAAAAAGCGACATTATAGACCTTAAACAATTAACGTTAGTTGTTCCCTAAGCCCCGAAGGGGCATCTTTACCGACCTTAAGCTCCAACCGACAGGTAAAACAGCCCCCACGCCTAATTCGAGAAAAGCTCAGCCACCCTAGTGGCATACGTCTTCGATACAGGGATGACCTCACAGGAATTGCCAGAATCAAGCTCCAGCAGCAAACCCTCCGCAGACTTGCGAAGGACACGCACCTTCCTGAAATTCACCACATAAAAGCGATGACAACGATGGATATTGGAGGAAGAGAAAGACTCCTCTATGCTCTTCAATGAATTACGGAGCATGAACTTCAACTTCTCCCCCCGATTGTTCAAGTAGAAAATATAAATATAATTATCCGCCGATTGGGCATACAGGAAATCATCTATGCGGATTGAAATGCGAAAAACGCCCTTTTCATCGTAGAAATTCAGCACTTCCCGGTCCTTATCCACCAACTTGATCTGAGAAGAAATCTCATTGATCACCTTCTTTTTCTCCTGCAAGGCGAAGTAGAGCCATGAAATCGTATAGGGCAACGCCAAAATAGTCACGACAGAGATGGAGGTATGCAACATGATCGGAAGGAAAGGACGATGGGCGGCATCCACGGACCAACCCACAAGGGACAAACCTAACGATATGAAAATCAACTCCAGGACAATCCACCAGCAAAATTTTTGGAAGGTGAAAGGATGCTTGCGATGTATCTTATAGAAGGCGAAACGGCTGGCGGACATGATAATGTATCCTATGATGACGAGGGACAAGACATAATAATTGGATCTACCCTCCCCCTCTAGTCCACGAATGAAAACATTCGGCCTATAGACAAAAGAGAAGAGCGCCGCCAAGATAAAAACCAGCGTGAGGAAGTGCAGGATGCCCCTCTTCTCCGTCATAAATATGGGTATATGTCTCTCCATTTCGATTCACTTGATGCGCGAAAATAGTTAAATTATTTTCATGTTACAATTTTTTAGCAAAGCCAAATTCGCTCATTTCGCAAAAATAATCAGAATTTCGCCCCACAATACGATTTTTCGTCCCTTTTAAAGGGGTCCGTAAACCATAATAAACCATAAAATTTCCCGATGGAATTGGATTTTTTAATTTTGCATTGCCAAAAAAGTGAGCGCGGATGCGCAAATGGAAAGGCGAGCTAATATGCGGGGCTCCGATCCGCTGTCAAGTAACGGTTTAAAATGAAAATCATAGGAACAGGAAGTGCGGTTCCGCGCAGGAAAGTGACCAACGAGATGCTCACGGAGTTCTTGGACACAAACGATGAGTGGATATCCACCCGCACAGGCATCAAGAGCCGCAGGGTTCTGTCAACAGACGAGGATGTCACACAATTAGCCATAAAAGCGTCAGAGGAAGCGTTGAAGGATGCGCACCTGGATGCTACGGATTTGGACTACATCATCTGTCATAACGTAGACAACGACTATAAGACTCCGGCGCTCGCCTGCGTGATACAGGGGGCGATCAAAGCGAAATGCCCCAGCGTGGACATGAACGGTGCTTGCGCAGGCTTCATCTTCTCGCTAGACTGCGCCAACGGCCTGATGAAGGCTGGACGTGCAAAGAAAATCCTTCTCGTATGCGCTGAACACATGACCAAGCTGACGGATTGGACTCGCCGAGAGAGTTGCGTACTCTTCGGAGACGGAGCAGGCGCAGTCATCCTCACCGACGAGGGTCCGGATTGTGAAATAAGTCTATCGACGGTTTACAGCGACGCATTGTACTGCAATGCAAGTACCAAGGAGACTCCATTCAGCCATCAAGAGAAGAAATACGACAAACTGTCGATGAAGGGGAAGGAAGTCTTCAAATTCGCCGTACAGAGTTCCGCCCATGACATCCAGCAAGTAATGGACCAAGCGAAAGTGACAGCGGACGACGTGAAATACTTCGTGTTGCACCAAGCCAACCTACGCATAGTCGACGCTATCAAGACCCACATGAACCAAACAGAGGAAAAATTCCCACATAACATCGAGAGAAGAGGCAACACCTCCTCCGCAAGCGTACCCCTCCTGTTGGACGAAATGAACAAAAACGGGATGCTTAAAGAGGGCGACATAGTGATATTCAGCGCATTCGGCGCAGGATTCTCCTCCGGCGCTTGCCTCATGAGATGGTAATTAATATAGACAAAAAATCTAAATGATAAAGATATGATTTCAAGTAAGATTTGTGATTTAATCGGTATTCAATACCCTATTTTCCAAGGGGGTATGGCATGGATTTCAGATGCCAAATTGGCCAGTGCAGTATCAGAAGCGGGCGGACTAGGACTCATCTCCGCCATGAACGCCAATGCGGAATACGTCAGAGAAGAAATCCGCAAATGCAAGACAATGACGAAGAAACCTTTCGGCGTCAACATCATGTTGCAAAGCCCATTCGCTGACGAGGTGGCTAAGGTAGTAGTAGAAGAAAAAGTGGATGTCATCACGACAGGTGCGGGCAATCCATCAAAATACATGAAGAGCTGGTTGGAAGCCGGCATCAAAGTAGTGCCAGTCGTTGCATCCGCAGCGTTCGCCATCCTGATGGAGAGAATCGGTGCGAGCGCAGTGGTAGCGGAAGGTTGCGAGTCTGGCGGTCACGTCGGCGAGCTCAACACAATGGCGCTGATCCCTCAAGTGGTAGACGCAGTGAAGATCCCTGTGTTGGCAGCCGGTGGTATCGGAGATGGTAGAGGTATGGCCGCCGCCTTCATGCTCGGTGCTGAGGGCGTACAATGCGGTACTTGCTTCCTCGTGGCAGACGAGTGCTGCGTAAGCCAAACCTATAAGGATAAGATCATCTCAGCAAGCGACACCGCCACCATCGTGACGGGTAAGAGATTCGGTCACCCGGTTCGTTCCCTGAAGACTCCATTCTCCAAGAAATTCGCGGACATGGAGAAGGACAACACCATCACAGACGAGGAGATCATGGCATTCGGAGCCGGCTCGCTCAGGAAAGCGGTAGTTGACGGAGACGCGAAGGGCGGTTCATTCATGGCTGGACAAATCGCGGGACTCATCAAAGAGCAACGCCCTGCCAAGGCGATCATCGAATCGATGGTCAGCGAAGCGGAATCCTTATTAAACAAAGCTAACAACAGAATCAAATAAGCATGAGAAGAGTAGTCATCACAGGAATGGGCATCATTTCGCCCATTGGGAAAGACATCAAGACATTTTGGGAGAATCTGAAGAATGGAGTTTGCGGTATCGACTTCATCCAGAACATCGACACGACTGGCTTGGAGGTGAAGATCGCTGGAGAGGTGCGCGACTTCCGCGCGGAGGACTTCGGTGTGGAGAAAGGCATGGCACGCAAGGCGGACCGTTACTGCCAATTCGCCCTCGCCGCCGCACAGCAAGCGATAAACGACAGAGGCGACCTCGGATTGCCTAACGAAAGAGTCGGCGTATACGTGGGCTCCGGAATCGGTGGCATGCAGACATTCCTCAACGAGAGCAAAAAAATGTTCGAAGAGGGTCCAGGCCGCGTCTCTCCCCTTTTCATTCCAATGATGATCTCCAATATCGCAGCCGGTAACATCGCCATCGCACATCATGCGGAGGGCCCATGCTTGCCAGTCGTGACAGCCTGCGCGACCAGTACACATGCGATCGGCGAAGCCTACAGAGCCATCAAATACGGCTATGCGGACGCTATCATCGCAGGTGGTGCGGAAGCTACCATCAACCCACTGGCCATCGGCGGTTTCACCAACTGCAAGGCATTGTCCAAATCGAGCGACCCTAAACGCGCCTCCCTGCCATTCGACGCGGAGCGCAAAGGATTCGTCATCGGTGAGGGCGCCGGAATCGTCATCCTTGAGGAATATGAGCATGCGAAAGCTTCCGGCGCTAAGATCTACGGTGAGATCTGCGGCTACGGAAACACATGCGACGCATACCACTACACCGCTCCGAAACCTGACGGAACCTGCGCTTCCAGAGCCATCAAGATGGCGCTCGACGAGGCCAACTACAGCGAGAAGGATACGTTGTACGTCAACGCACACGGTACAGGTACCCACATGAACGACTCCTCGGAGACCCAAGCCCTCAAGCTGGCGTTAGGCGAAAAGGAGGCTCGCAGGGCGCACATCAGCTCATCCAAGTCCATGACCGGACACATGTTGGGCGCAGCAGGTGGCGTGGAGGTGATCGTATCAGCCTTGTCGCTCCAAGAGGGCATCATTACGCCTACCATCGGACTCAACAACCCTGATCCGGAGTGCGACTTGGATTACACACCGAACAAAGCCCAGAAAGCGGATCTGACCATCGCCATCTCCAACTCGTTGGGATTCGGTGGACACAACGCATGCGTGGCGATCAGAAAATAAATTCGACAAACAAAACCTAAATCCTAATTAGGATATATAAGAATTCAGAGGGTTTAGACCTCGTGCACAAGAGGATGCCAGATGATTTGGCATCCTCTTTTTTTAGTTCAGCCACAATAGATTATCGAAATTTTCAAACAATTGGCTTAATTTTATTGCCACAGTTTGCAGGAAAATATTATATTTGGAAACCTAGAACGCAAAAATGAAGCATATCATGAGAAATACACTATTATACATAAGCATATTATTCATCCACATATTGTGTATAGGCACTGCCTCCGCCAGGGTATACAATGGAACCCCACACAAGATGTCGCAACCGAATGGAGACACCGTAACGGTCTATCTGTACGGTACAGATCTCTATATCGACGCGGAAAGCATAGACCACTACACGCTCACCACGGACGAGACCAGCGGTGAGATATGCTACGCGATGTTGTCGAAGGATGGAGCGGAATATGCCTCAACAGGAATCGTCTTCAAAGGAGGTGAAACACCGGAGGAGGTGAAGATGATTTTGGAACCGAAGCTACGCATCTCCAAGGAGAGCAGGAACAAGAAAATCGAACAGATCCGGAGCAAATTGGGCAAGCCAAAAGCGGATACGACCAGACCCGTACTGAGAGCAGCCCAAGCGAAAGTGGACACAGTGTACGGACTATGCATCCTCATAGACTTTCCAAGCACCAAGTCCAACATCACGAAGGAACAGGTGGAAATATTCCTGAACGGAGACAACAACACCGTATTCGGGAACCAAAGCTCCATCAAAGAGTACTTCCAATGGATCTCACAAGGAAAACTCACCTACATCAACTTCGTGCCGGACGACTACTACACCGCGGAAAAAGAGCTTGAAGACTATTCTCCTCTCAGCGCCACAGACTACACCGTGGACGAATTCTACCCGCAGGTGGAAGCGGCCATCAACGATTGGGGGAAGAAACACCCGGACGATCTCAAACGCCTTTCGTCCAACGAATACGGCGGTATCAGGGCCATCAATATCCTATACGCCGGCACGTGCAAGAACAAATGGGCCACCGGTCTATGGCCTCATCAAAGCTATGTGGACAACTACAGCCAAGTGAAGGTCAACAATTGGCCTAAAAAAGGACCTGGAGTGTACCACAGCTACCAGATATCCGACTTAGGCAACAAACTGACCATGGGCACCTTCGTGCATGAGAACGGGCACCTCATCTGCGGTTGGCCAGACTTCTACCAATACGAAGAGCACGAGCCTGCCAACAACGCCTCCGGATACAATATCGGAGACGCCTTCCAAATCAGTAGCGAGACCAATCCAACCTACCCTAACCCATGGGCCTTGGACCAGATGGGATGGCTGGATGACACGAAGACGGACATCACAAACATCAAAGACGGACGTATCGTCACCCTCAAAAAAGGATGCGGATACGTCGCCGTATACCAAGGGAAAGGCAACAACGCCAAGGAGAAGTTCTACCTGGAGATCAGGGACAGACACTACCTCCACAACCGAGTGAACAGGGAGGCCGGCATCTTCATCTGGCATAGCTTCGACGACGGCGACAACTGTTACCCCGACAAGGAAGAGCTACTCGACTGCAGACCGGCGAAGTATGAACATCCGTTCTGGAGCAAAAGCAATGGCCCGGCGATCTTCTACGACGAGTCTGACCCAGACGCGAAGTGGAGAGACGGCGCGGAATCCGGCATATACATCTGGGACATCAGCGAAGCGGGTGAGACCATGACATTCCGATGCGGAAGATACATCGAAACCCCAGAATTCACCACCCAAACGCTCCAGAAAGCGGTCACACACATGGCATTCCACGACAGCATCGAACTACAAGGAGGTGACGCTCCCTACAGGCTGGAACTTTACGACGGCGAGCTTCCTGAAGGCATTGAGATGACAAGTTCCGGCGCTCTATATGGAGTACCAATCCAACCAGGGGAAACAACGTTCACAGTGAAGGCGACCGACATCAACGGCAAGAGCGTATTCCAAGAGTACACCCTCACCGTATACGAATCCACACCATACACAGGAACACCTTTCGCCGTTCCTGGAAGCTTCCAACTGGAGAAATATGACCACGGAGGCGCAGACGTGGCTTACCACACCACCAGAACAGTGGAGACTAGGAAGATCAAAAAAGCCAGAGACGACAACGAGTTCTTCCCAATGTCACAAGTCGGCACGGATAACTATGCGATAGAATTCGAAGAGGAGGGAGAATGGACCCAATACACCATCGACGTGAAGAAGGACGGATGGTACGACATGAAGATACAAAACGCCACGTTAGATAATGCTATCCTATCCATTTTGATCGGACAGGAGACTGACACGATGCTCATACCGGGCCTCTACACGGAAGAATCAAACTGGTTCTTCACCACAATCAAGGCCACAGAAAAAGTGACCACGAAGTCTTTGCACCTCCAAAAAGGCATTCACAAGCTGAGACTCACAGGGAAATCATTGCCGGAAACCCTACAAACGGATAGCGTCTCATTCATCCTAACAAAGGAAGACGACCTCACCTATCTGACGGAAATACCGAATCGGAACATCGTCATCTCCAGAGACAAGGATGGCGCATTCCTGATCACCGGCGCACATGGGGACGAAATCATGTACGTATACACCCCACAAGCGGAATTGAAGGAAATCAAGGACCTCCACGCCAAGGGCACACGATTCGGTGGCAACTACAACAGAGGAGTATACCTCATCCGCATAGTCGGCAAGGAGTTCACCCACACGATGAAAGTGATCAAGAATTGACGAGATCTCCATAGCTCTTAGGGGAACAGGTTTAATTGTCTTGTGATCGGCAGGCCCGGCAGGGACGATTAGCTCAGAATATGATCCATAAGGTCTATTCTAAGAAAAACATCCCGATCGGGAGGGGAAAGGAGACACCCTTCACAACCGGGGAAAGATCTTTGGGATCCTACTCTCAACCGCCATCCCGAGCTATATAAATCCTCCTCGCGAGAAAAAAAATTATCATAAAAAAAAGACTGTTACCAGCTGAATATTAACGAGATACAATTACACCGCACAGATTTAGCGCATCCGTTGCAAAAAAAACGAAGGAAACACTTTCCTTTTCAAAAATAATATCTATATTTGCGGTGTAATGTTGTGAAACATGATTCTTTATAGATGTAAGGTTTATGGTTTTCTAAAAGCAAGTCATTCTAGGCTTGCTTTTGGTTTTTTTAGCAAATAGGGTTCCCCTTTTTTATCATCAATAGGAATTGCGATCTACGATTTTTTCTTGGTCAGCACTGCTAGAACATCATTCAACACGTTAGAGCCCAACACCTTAGCAGGCAAAACGTATGCGACCACCCCTGTCGTCAATTGAGCGATTAGTTTCACCATCGCGCTCCAATCCAGCCAATCGATCAAGAAGACAAGCCCCGCCATGAAGCAGGAGATGCACAAATAAGGGAACACGTCCCACAACTGTTCACGGATGGAATAGCGCACCACCCTCCTCACAAAGAAGAGGTCCACCATGTACGACAACAGATTGGCCACCACAAAGCCCCATAACATTTGCTCTATCGTATCATGGAACACGAAAAGGAACAGCAACGTCAAGGCATTGCGGATCACCTCCAGCAGGAAATTCTTCTTCGGGGAGCCCTTCACCACCATAAGGTTCAAGTACATGGTATGCATCGGCGCCACAAGCCCCGCGATCGCCAACACCCGGAAATACGGGACAATCGGCATCCATTTCTCCGTAAGCACCACCTCCACCACATTGTCGAAACAGGCCATGGCACCCAACATGACAGGGAAGATGCAGAACGCCACCATGCGCATCATCTTGCGCAGATAATTGAGCTGGCGAGGCTCGTCGTCGTTCAGTTTCGAGAGCACAGGATAGGCCACCCCCGAAAAGGTGGAGGCGACGATATTGACCGGCAGGAAGTAAAACTTATAGGACTCCGAATAGTAGCCCAAACGCACATCCCCGAAATAACGTCCGATGATAGGGTTATAGACATACCGCACGAAAGTGTTCATCAGGCTCGAACCGATCAGGGAAAAACTGAATGTGAAGAGCTCACGTATCACGGAGAAGTCAGGCTTGCACCTAGGGCTCCAATCGCTGAACACCCACAGAAGCACCACACGGACAGCCGGTTGCAACACGATTTGCCACGCCAACGACCAATAACCATAGCCCATGTAAATCATCGCAATCGTCACAATGCCCGAAACGACCGCACTGGCAAGACTGGCGATGGACATCTTCTTGAACGCCAGATTGCGGGTCAGGACGATGTTCTGCACCACACCGAACGAATTGAACACGATGGAGAGGAACAAGAAAGGAGCCAACGACGCCAGCTCCGGCATGCGATAGTATTCGGCGATCCATCCCGAGCAAAAGAACAGCAAGAGGTAGAAGGCCAATCCCAGGAACACATTGAAGCAAAGAACCGCCACATATTCCGCATCCGTATTGTGCTTGCGCCGCACCATGGCGGAGGTGAATCCGCTCTCCGTCAGGATGTTGGACAAGGCGGTGAATATCGCCAACGCGCCTATCAATCCGAAATCGCCAGGCGTCAACAAGCGGAGCGTCATCAAGCCTACGATAAACGCCACGAACTGGAATCCTACCTTGTCGATCGCATTCCATAAAATGGAGCGGGTGGTCTCTTTCTTCAAATCCTGTGCCATACCACAAAGGTAGTAATAATTAAGAATTATGAGTTAAGAATTATGAGTTAAGAGTTGTTGAGGCACATCACACCACAGATTTTGTTTCTACTCATATATTTACTATCTTTGCGAACAAATACAATAGTATTTATTAATAATTATTTTAACGCTTAAGAGATACAATAATATGCCAAATATTTACACACTAGAACAGGAATCCGTCGATGATTTGACGAAATTATTGGCAGGCAATCTGCAAAGAAGACGGTTGGAGAAAGTCCTTTCGCGAAGCGCACTTTCCGTGATGAGCGGTGTTCCCACACCGACCATCACCAAGTTTGAGCAGCAACACATCATCGCTCTCACCTCTTTTGTGGCATTGGCACAAGCTTTAGGTTATACGGCCGACATCAAGCAACTCCTTTCCGAACCGCACTTCTCCACGATGGAGGAGTTGGAGACCATCAACAGAAATAAAAACAGAAAGCGAGGCAGAAATGAATTCGGTAGATAAACTGAGCGTACAGATGGGCGAGCGACGTGTGGGTTCGTTGACAATGACCCCAGACGGACGTCGTTGTGTATTTGAATACGACAAGGAATGGATCGCGACAGGGTTCTCCATCTCACCTATCGAGTTACCCTTGCGCACAGGATTGTTCATCGCTCAGCCAACACCCTTCAGCGGAAATTTCGGCATCTTCGAGGATAGTCTGCCAGACGGTTACGGACGTTATCTGCTGAACAGAATGCTCAGGAAGCAGGGAATCGACGAACTGGGATTAACACCCATACAACGGCTAAGCATAGTGGGCAGTTCCGGCATGGGCGCCCTATGCTATGTGCCGGAGACATTGGTGGGTGAGGAGAAATCTCTCCCCGCCCTCGACCGGCTGCAGCAGATGGCGCTGGACGTGCTCTCCGAAAAAACGGACAAGGACGAAGATGTGCTCTACTTCAACAGCGGCAATTCAGGCGGCTGTCGCCCAAAGTGTCTGATGAAGGACGACGAAGGTGAATGGTTGGTGAAATTCCGCCACACCTACGATCCAGCGAATATGGGCCAAGAGGAATACCGCTACCATGAAGCGGCTCGACGTTGCGGAATCAACGTGCCAGACTTCCGCCTGATTGACGGCAAATACTTCGCCAGCCGTCGCTTCGACATGGAGGATGGACATCGCTTGCACACAGCCACAGCCGGGGCATTACTTGGGATCTCCATCCAAATGCCCACACTTGATTATAAGAATCTGCTCAGCCTAACCGGATACTTGACGCAAGACCCTCTGCAGGTGGAAGAGATGTTTCGAAGAATGGCATTCAATGTCTTAGCGGAAAACAAAGACGATCACCCGAAGAACTTCTCCTTCATTTGTAGGGAAGGCAAATGGTCGTTGTCTCCCGCATACGACCTAACCCATTGCGTGGCCGGATACAACGGGGAACATGCCACATCGGTGAACAACAATGGTCAGCCATCCGTGGAGGACATGATCACGGTCGGCACTCAAATCCGCATATCCCGCAACCGTTGCATCAAAATCATCGAAGAGGTCGGAGATGTAGTGAAGGAACATCTCTCCATTCCCACAAATTTATTTACCTTTGTGGGAAGAAAACGAAAGGATTGAATATGACGAAACGGGTTTGTGTCTACTGCGCATCCAGCACACAAGTGGATGAAGCGTACAAGCGGGAAGCGAGAAGATTGGGTGAGGTGCTCTCAAAGAACGGAATCGCCTGCAACTACGGAGGCGGAGCGGTCGGTCTGATGGGGGAACTGGCGCAGTCCATGCTCGACCACGGAGGAGAGATCACAGGCATCATCCCCCGCTTCATGGTGGAGAGAGGATGGGACAACCCTAAGGTGACGGAGGTGGAGACCTCCTCCATGCACACGAGGAAGGAGCGGATGACCAAGGACGTGGACGCCGCCATCGCCTTGCCTGGTGGATGCGGCACCCTAGAGGAACTGATGGAGATCATCACGTGGAAACAACTGGGACTCTTCCTTAAGCCCATCGTCATCGTCAATGTCAACCACTTCTTCGACCCCCTCCTCGCCATGCTGGACAAGTGCGTGGAGGAGAAATTCATGTCGGAGAAACTAAAGAAAACATGGACCGTCGTCAACCGCGCCGACGAGGTGCTGACCGCCATAGAGGAGGGCCACCCGTGGGGAGAAGAGGAGTCCAACAAATACGCAAGCCTATAGCGTCATGGAGATAAGCAAGGAAGAGAGGGAATGGTTCCGGCTACTGTCCGGCAAGAGAGCCTCGCTGGCGGAGCAACTGAAGGACCCGGCGGCGGCTGGTTTCTGGAACTCCGTCGTGGACAAATATTCCGACGAGGCGCACTTCCTCTACGAACTGCTGCAAAACTCCGACGACGCACAAGCGACGGAAGTCCACATCCACTTGCACAAAGAGAGCCTGGAGTATATCCACAACGGCTCGGTACGGTTCACCCTGACAGACCCCAACCGGGAGGATGACAAGGGAGCAATCGGCCACCTGAACGCACTGACCTCCATCGGCGCCAGCAACAAACAGAGCGGCAATTCGATAGGCAAGTTCGGCATCGGGTTCAAATCCATCTTCCGCTATACAGACCGCCCTCACATCGAGGACGACACGCTCTCGTTCGACATCCAAGACTATATCGTACCCGTGCCCGCCCCCCGCACGAAGGAGGGAAGAAAAGCCGACGAGACCTACTTCCTCTTTCCCTTGAAGGATGCGGAGAAGGATTACCAAGACATATTGCAGAAGCTACGGACACTACACCATCCACTCTTTTTCCTGTCACACCTGAAAAAGATAGTTTGGAACACGGACAACGGCGCCCACGGAGTGTACCAGCTAAGCACTGAAGGCGAGACGAAGATTGGTTCCATCACCTATGCGTTCCTCACCATGACGCAAAACGACGGGGAGAATCGCCAAACGAAGCACTTCCACCGCTACACGGACGGATGCGCCATCGCCTTCGAGTCGAATGCGCTACACACACCCCAACCATTGGAACAGGAGGAGAACATCTACTGCTTCTTCCCGACCAAGGAGATTTGCCCGCTCCCCTTCGTGATCCATGCGCCTTTCCTGCTGACCGACAACAGGGAGAGCATCAAAAACCATGAGGCATGGAACATCCAACAGGTGCAAGCCTTAGGCGAATTGGCGGGGAAAGCCTTGCTCCACCTCGCACAAAGCGATCTGTTGAAGGATACACTCTTCGACATCATCCCCTTGGAGAAAAATAAATTCATCAAGAAGGCAGGGCCTCACTTTCTGGCTCCAATCTATACGACCATCGCCCAAGCATTGCGCACGCAACCCCTATTTTTCACGGACAATGGAGAATACGTGGATGCCACCTGCACACGACACACAGAGGATAGATTGCTACGCGACCTCTTCAGCGGAACGCAGGAGGAGATTCTTCCCGACGGATCACAAAGGGAATGGTGCTTCAAGGATTTATACAGAAGAGAGGAGCCTCAACGCTCCATCATCCATAATTATCTAAAAGAGAATCAATTAGTAGCCAACACGGTCAGTGTAGAGAACGTATTGGGCACCATCACCGCCTTCGACATCGAACGGCAAAGCATGGAATGGTTGAAGAAATTCTATCAATGCTTGGCCAAGAACAGAGTATGTCTGAAGGATGAGCCTGTCATCCTCTGTGCCGACGGCAAAGCGAGAGCACTCAACCTTGTGAGCGGAGGGGATGCCACATCGCAAGCGTTCTCAGGAGAAACGAATGCTCCCCAATCCGTCCATCCGACCTTATGGGAGGACGAGAAATGCAGGCGTTCACTCTCTTCCTTAGGGATAAAAGAGCCTGGTCCACAAGCTGAGGTGGAGCAACAAATACTACCCATCTACCGGGAAGGGAGAGCCCACCTTTTAGGTGAAGCGGAGGTGCTCCATCACCTCAGGCGCATCACGGACTGCTACCAGTCCTTGTCCGCACAGGGAGGCGAGCGTGAAAGATTCGTCAGCCATCTCAAGGAGACACCTTTTCTTCCAACGGTAGACCATACAGGCAACCGATGCTTCAGCAGGGCCCATCAGACGGTCCTACGCACCTCCCTGCTCAATGATTATTGGGAAGGATGCACAGATACATACTTTCTTGAGAACCAAACAATTGTGGACGCCATTCTCCCAGAGAACAGAAGCACATTCTACGAATTCCTCCTGCAATTAGGGGTGCAAACCCATCTGACAATCCGTGACGTGATGCGTACTCCGTTAGAGGCGAAACGGTTAGGCTTAGAACTGAACCCTGTGAGCCTAAGGCAGTACGACAAGGGAGCGCAGGAGATCACGGACAAGGAGATCAGCGGGTGGGACCACTTCATCCAGCACCTCAGTCCGAAACGTTCCGCGGCCTTCTTCCGCCTTCTCAGCGAGGAAATCCAGCGGACAACCTCCTTCCTTTTCGCGCAATCACTCATGGGAGACTACAGCTACGTGGAGAAGGGAAAACAGACCAGAACCCAGCAACGCATCGCCCACACCACCGCCAGAAAGGTCATCTCCGAAACCCAATGGGTGTACGACAAGACAGGGGGAACCCGAACGCCTAGCGAGATCGGGGAAACCAACCAACTCTCCCCACTCTACAGCATCGCCAGCAACGACATCTTCTTCTTCCTAGGCATAAAGATTTCAGACGATTTGAAGGGTTTGACGAAAGAGCAGAAGGAGTCCATCGACATCGTGAACAAATTCAGGGAATACGGATTCACCATCCGCGACATGGAGAAACTGTTGGAGGAGATCAAAGCGGGGAAAGAGCGCCAATGAATCCCTCTAGAACACACAATGAATCATCGTATTAGGCATAAAAAAGCACCTATCCACAAGGAAAAAACACATTTTTACCTGAAAGAACCCCCTCACGCATATATTTGAGCCATCAATTTGATGTTTATTATTCAAAAATTCCTTAATTTTACAAAAGAATTGGGAAAAAATGATTTGGGACATAGCCTACATAATACTTTTCGTAGTTTACATCTACACGATATTCACCACCATCATCTTCATGTTGGTGGAGAACCGCAACCCTGTCAAGTCCATCGCATGGATACT
>JAFZPM010000025.1 GCA_017550335.1 Paludibacteraceae bacterium | reverse complement strand
CGACGCTGTCGCAACCATATTCAGGCAAGTAGGAGAGGCTTTCTGTGGTGATTCCGACCGACGTGTTGGTGAGGCTGAACCCGTTCCCGTCGTAGCTCTCACCCTCGCAGATGGTGTCGGTGATTGTCTCCGTGTAGGAAGTCAATTCCTTCAGTATCAGTACGATGATACTGTCGCATCCGTGTACGTTCTTCAACTCGTTGAGGTGGGTGCCTGCTTCGGTGACATTGAAGCCATGTTTGTTGTATGTGTCGCCGGCGCAGAACTCGTCGGTGATGGTGTCCCTATGGATCGGAAGAATCTCCAATACGAGTGTCACGATGCTGTCTGCCCCTGCGACATTCTTCAACTGCTGCGTGAAGGTGCCCGCTGTGCTTTCGTCGAAGCCGTACGACTGGTAGGTCTCGCCTTGGCAGATGGCTGCCTTGATGGTATCGGATGTTCCGATGACCACGCTAAGCTTGAGGGTGACGATACTGTCGCAACCCGCTGTTGTCTGTAGTCGGGTGGTGTAGGTTCCCTCCTCGTCGTAGGTGTTGCCTGCGAAGGTGTAGGATTCTCCCTCGATGATGGTGGCGGAGGTGGTGTCGTCGTAGATCGGAAGGAGTTCCAATACGAGTGTCACAAGGCTATCTCCCCCTGCTGTGTTCTTCAATTGCTGCGTGAAGGTGCCCGCCGTGCTCTCGTCGAAGCCGTACGACTGGTAGGTTTCGCCTTGGCAGATGGCTGCCTTGATGGTATCGGACGACCCGTTGAGTATGTTCAACTTGAGGGTGACGATACTGTCGCAACCCGCTGTTGTCTGTAGTCGGGTGGTGTAGGTTCCCTCCTCGTCGTAGGTGTTGCCTGCGAAGGTGTAGGATTTGCCTTGGATGATGGTGGCGGAGGTGGTGTCGTCGTAGATTGGAAGGATCTCCAGCACGAGTGTTACAAGGCTATCGCAACCTGAAGCGGAAGTATATGTCGCGGTGTATTCTCCACTGGCTGTCAGCTCCTGTCCGTCGAATGTGAATGAACTTCCTTCGCATATCGACTCCTTCAGTTCCGTTGTTATTTCATCAAGTACGGTCAAATCCAGGATGACCGTGCTGTCCACTCCAGTGGAGGCTTTCAGTTCGAGTGTATATGTTCCTGTCTCGTTGAACTCTTTACCTTCTATTGCGTAGGTTGCCCCATGACAGATGGTGTCGTAAATTAGTGTGTCGACCTTACAATCCGATATCATGAGGGAAACGATGTTAGAGAAGGAGCCGCTGCACATGCTGTATTCGCCTTCCACACCAGCCGAAGTGGCGAACACTTTGTAATAGCCTTCGTTCTCTTCTGTTATCTCTCCCAGTTCCAAGGATTTTCCCACATGTATCTTTTCCCATCCTTCGTTGTTGTAGTTCTTCTCTTTGTTCTTGAACCATGTGTAGGTGATAGGCTCCACCAAGGAAGAGTTCGGATCGTCCACTCTCGCTGTCATCGTGTATTTCGAATTGATGCAAAGGGAGTCTTCCGGTACGTTTACGTCAACAGGAGGGGTGCATAGCCTGATCTCTATGTCGTCCAAGGCGAAGTCGCCACCGTTGCCGCCTGCGCCGGAGTGAACTTTGTAAACGATGGAAGTCTCTCCCTCAGGCACGTTGAATGGCATGCCGAATTGTTGCCATGCGTTATTTGAGCAATTGATGGTGAATACCTCTTCTTTCAACAAATTACCGTTCAGGTCTTCCAAAGTCAGTGTCAGTGGAGCGTCCGCACTTGCGTTGAGCGGGTGTCCCCAGAAGGTGAAATACAACTTGGTGTTCTCGCATAGGTCGTTCACCTGCACCTTGTAGAAAGTCGCCTCCAGGTAATCCAGGTCTATCGTCATGAAATAGCCTCGGGTCAGGTCATCTTCGTGGGTGTGGTCGCCAAAGTCCGCATACCATCCTGCGTAGATATGGTTTCTTGGGTTGTTATCCCTACGTCTGATGGCTTCCTTCCTGATGTCGTATCCGTTTTTTAATCGATCCCAGATGTGGTTGGAGAATTGTAGTGTTACCATACCTGCAGGCAAGCCTGGACCCAGGGCAGGATCTCCGACAAAGTTTCCTCCGAAATCTTCTTGGAAAAGTATGGTTCCGTTTTCGCATGCAAACTCATCTGGCTTTTCGATCACCGTAAGTTCCAGATCCACAATGCTGTCGCAACCATATTGGCTTTCCAACTTGAGTTGGTGGTTGAAGGTTCCTGTGCTTGTTTGTTGAGGGAGATCAAATCCGTTCTTGGTGTATGTTGAACCTAGGGTAACCTGATCGGATAAGGATGTTATGAAGGTAGGGTTCACCTCCAATTTGAGGGTGACGATGCTGTCGCAACCTTCTGTCGTTTCGCCTTCCCATACATATTCGCCCGAGGTGCTGTACTCTTTTGTCCCTAGGGTGTATGATTCACCTTCACAGATGGAGGCTTGGATCTCCACTTCCTTCTTCTCGCAATTTGACCAGATGGCGTATATCGTGACATCGTCCTCTGGTGTGTAGAAGTCACCCGCTTGGTATTCCGCTGTGGTTCCATCCGCTTGGGTGGTCCATCCCGCGAAAGTATAGCCCTCTTTAATCGGCAATGGCAGTTCAAGGGAGTCTGGTTCCCATTGTGCCTTGAGAGCGACCACTCCTCCTCTCTCCCTGACCATGTTCACCGTAGGTTCCTTGTCTTTGTAGAGCAAGGAGGTGGAGCCGTCTTTGGAGAGGGTGAAGTCTGAGAACTTGAATTCACTATGCTTCCCGTCCAGCAAATTGCCACAGTTTATGGCGATGTATACAGGGGTTTCGCCTGTAGAGTATATGGAGAAATCACGGTCTACCATCTCTGTGGAGGGTGAGTAGCAATCCACGGCAACCGCACTCTCTGCATTCCCTTTCGTTATTATGCCTAGGTCGTTGCAGTAGACCTCCTGTGGTTGGTCGCAGGCCGAAACCTTGAAGGTCGCTTCCCACGATGATGATTGCTCCAGATTGCTATAACCACTTGGGGAACACACCTCGAATGCTAAGTCGAAATCACCGGCTGGCATGTAGATGGGCTCTGAATATAGACGCTCACGGACACTCACCTCGGGGTCGACGCTGATGGAGTTGACACTGTCTGCCGTGCTGACGCTTATCAGACCGAGGTCTTCTTCGCTTGATCTGTAAGTGGAGATGTTGTGCCAATTCCCCTGCATGTTGTTGGTGATCTCCGTCAATAACTCTTCGTGGATCCAGTTCTTGAATGTGTAGTCGACTTGCTCATCCGCGATCTCTTCTCCCCCTTTGGTGTCGAAGCTTACTGTGTGGCTGCGTTTGAATTTGTTGGCATCCAGTTTTGTGGTCTCGTCCGTGCCGATGTCGAAATGATGGTTAGGCATGGTTCCGCTTGTTGCCCCGTTGCCGTCGTATGTGACAAGGTATTCCCCTTCTGAAGCATTGATGTCTTCCATCTTTGAACCCGCGACATACGAGTAGGATACATAAGCCCCCGTTCCGTATACATTCGCGATGAAACCGGATTTCGCTTCAAGCGTATATTGTCCCGCATTTAATCGGACCGTGGCTGTCGCGTATTCGTCGTTGATGGGTGTGAATGTGGCGAAATCGGTCTGTCCGTTGAGGGTGACCGTGGAGATGTCCTCCTTTTTGATTACGATGTTCACGTAGTGATTTAGCACTTTGTCGTTGTCCAACGTGGAAAATGTGATTTTTTCGATCGACTGTTCCAATGGGACCAGGTATTGGAACGATGGACCTCCGGTCCTCCTTGCAGTGGTGACGTTAAAGCTGGAGCTTGTCATGTATTGGTAGAGAGCGATCGGTTCGGACGCTTCAACCATAAACGGACCATCCAACTCTCTCACGTAGAACTCGTACGATTCGAATGCGTCGAGGGTGGCGATTAACTCACCATCCTTGTAAATCTTTGTACCATCCTTGCATGCTGTGCATTTTACCATGTCGTTTATGTCACTGGCGAAAGGCTGTATGATGAAATCCTTTCCCCATGAGGATACCGGGTATTGTACCTCGAACAGCATGTCGGAGTCACCCGCCGTGCAGGCATCAGGCACATTGGTGCATCGGTTGCCGGCGTAGACGGCCACCTTCTTCCCTTTCAAAACGCGTATCTGCGAACCGGAAAGTCCTGACCCTTGGTCCGATTTCTGACTGGCCAATTGGAACACTTCGCCCTCCTTCAATGTGATGGTGTATGGTTCTCCCTTCTCTTGCCCTGTGTCAGTGGTTAATGACGGTATGATCTCCACCTCAGTGTCGTCCTCGAATGCGATCACGGAAAAGGTGGCTGGCATGAATACATAGTTGCTGGATTCGCTGCGACCCACGTTGTTTTGGATGATATAGTAGGAACCGCAGGCGGAGATGGGCAGCACCAGGGTGGCGTCGTTCGAACAATCCTGGTAGTTCTCCGCATATACGGAAATAGGATTCGTGCTGGTGATGTGGAGCGTCTTGTTCGAGGGCTCTCCATATTCGGTCACGTTGAACTCATCGAATGGTATCTCGATGCGTTTGGACGAATTCCTGTCCAAAGTGACGGTTTGAGAATACCCCGTGGGACTGGAGATGTTGACTTCCGTGGCCTCCGTGGAGGTCAATAGAACGCTCAAGTAATAAGGCTTGTCGAGGTCTTTGTCCACATTCTGTAAAAAAGCCATCCAGAATTCTGTTCCCGACGTGCTTTGGGCATGCACTGCGGAGAACAAGGGTAACATCATTACCCACAATAATATGGTTTTTAGTTTCATATGTCTTTCTTATAAATAAATTGCTCCTAATTCTACTGCGAAGATATTTCGTTTTTTTTGATTGAAAATCAATGTGATGTCATCTGAATGATGCGCACATAGGTGTTGGCGGTCCTGCAATTGGGTCGCTTGAATTTGTATCCCAAAAATGATTTTGGAAACTTTCTCCCTGTCGCAACAGTCTACCTCTCTTGAATCTTGAACGAAAAACATCTATACAAGTCGAGGAAACTGTCATGCACAGCAATTTGAATAATCCTCTTTTCATTACGTTAATTATTAAATTTATATATGTCTGTTGTATACTAACAAAATTCATCTTTGCATCCTCTATTGGATGGTGGAGCAATCCTGCCCTCATTAGAAAATCCTGTAACTCATTGCTCGTAGAATGAACTCTTTAGGATTGCGTTCCCTTCCAAAAACAACCTTAATTGGAAATATATCCGTGTGGCAAAAATACGAAGATTTCTTATCCAAACAAAATTTTCTCGTATAAAGAGTGAATTTGTTCTAGATGGTGTTTGTTATTATGCTTGATGATTGTTGTGAAATATGTTCTCTTTACCAAGCCTCGGCTGCTGGTGTATTCCCATAACTGGATATTCCTGTCACTTCTGTTTATGGTGACAAGGAGGGAAGGGAACGTGATGAATTCAGCGGTTGATCGTATTGCCGTACTAATACCGGATCAGGGTGAAATGGCCTACGTACTCTCTGTCTATTTCGTGGACACTGATCATGTACCAATAGTCCGTGGAAGGCATGTCATGACCGTTGTAGGTGCCGTCCCAACCGGTCTCGTCGTTGTAGTCGCTGGCCTCGAAAAGCTTCTTTCCGAAACGGTCGAATATGGTGACCACGGCTCTCGGGTAGAGCTCGATGTTATCCACGTGCCACCTGTTGTCGTAACCGTCTCCCCTGTAGAGGACCTCGTAAGGGCGTATCTCCACGAAATTGAATGTGTCCACCCTCTCTTCTTTCTTCTCCTCT
>JAFZPM010000024.1 GCA_017550335.1 Paludibacteraceae bacterium | reverse complement strand
ATCTATGCACGATGCGCACATTCCAGCCCTGAAAGGGCATAACATATATAGCTTAGGGCAACGCCCTATGGGATTTAAGAATTTTGAATTTTGAATTAAGAATTAGGGTGGTGTTCGTGGGAATACAGTTGTGGGTAATGAACCGATAGTTCGACGAAATCGATTGAGGAGAGCGTATCTATGCACGATGCGCACATTCCAGCCCTGAAAGGGCATAACATCATATAGCCCAGGGCATCGCCCTGGGGACTCGTGAATGCCCGTCTGGTTCACTGCCAGCCCTGAAAGGGCGAAACATATATAGCCTAGGGCAACGCCCTATGGAAATTATGACGAAAAAAGGGCGGACAATATGTCCACCCTTTCCCGTTATGATCATTTGATAGGTTAGAATCAGAATGCGTTGATGATGCCGCAGAAATCCTCAACCTTCAAAGAAGCGCCACCGATCAAACCACCGTCGATGTCTGGCTTAGCGAACAACTCAGGAGCGTTAGAAGCCTTGCAAGAACCACCGTAAAGGATAGAAGTGTTCTCAGCAACTTCCTTGCCATATTTGTCAGCTACGCAAGAACGGATATAAGCGTGGATCTCCTCAGCTTGGTCAGCCGTAGCGGTCTTACCTGTTCCGATGGCCCAGATTGGCTCGTATGCGATAGTGATCTTAGCGAAATCCTCAGCTGACAAGTTGAATACAGAACCCTCCAACTCAGCCTTAACGACTGCGTTCTGCTTGTTAGCCTCACGCTCTGCCAAGCTCTCGCCGATGCAGAAGATAACCTTCAAACCGTTCTTCAAAGCCAAGAGGACTTTCTCCTTCAAGATCTCAGGAGTCTCGTGGTAGTACTCACGACGCTCTGAGTGGCCCAAGATAACGTACTCCGCACCAGTGGACTTAACCATAGCGGCGGAAACCTCGCCCGTGAATGCGCCAGACTCTTTGTCTGCACAGTTCTCAGCGGAAACTGCGATCACCTTGGTGTCGATGGCTGCGGCTACGCTTGCCAAGTGGATGAATGGAGTGCCGATGATGACATCGCAATTCAGTTTCTTACCCTTCAAAGCGGCGTCCAAGCCCTTTGCCAACTCAAGACCCTCTTGGAGTGTCTTGTTCATTTTCCAGTTTCCTGCAACGATATTCTTTCTCATTGTAATGAATTTAAATGATTATGTTAATGTTGTATTATTTCTTTTTACCGCTGATGCGTGATATGATCCCATCTATGGCGAATACGAGGCCGAGGACCGCGAGGAATCCTAAGACTGACATCGTCACCATTCCCCATTCGTTAGGCTCTTGCACCTTCCCCATCTCGGATTGATCCAATGGCTTTTCGAACTTCGGCATGTTCTTGTTGCTCCATTTGTTCACAACCACACCGTCCTTGATCAACACCAAGCCTGGATTGGATCGTACGATGGTCTTCAGCGTGATCTCGTCCGTGTTGACGATCGGGTAGCCATCCGCTGCCCGATAGCCCATCTCTGTCTTGAATTCCTTCATCTCGTCGGTCTCCAGTCCGGTGGCGGTCATGCAGTAGAAGTCGTATCCGTTCTGTCTCGCGTATTGGTAGATGTTGTTGATCTCCTTACGCTTGTCTGTCAACGCTTTTTCTACTCGGTAGCATACCATCAGGAATGTGTATCCTTCCTTGTTCAGCACTTCCTCCGTGATGTCTCCGTCGTCTGGGTGTTCCATGGAGAAGTCGTGGATAGGCGGTTCGAATCCCTTCTTGATCAACTTGTGCTTCGAATCCACGAAGGTCCATGTGCTGTCGTCTTTCGGGTAGTTGTCCAAAGTGAACTCTTTCTGCTCACCGTCCTTTTCGTATACCAATATCGTCTCGAATACGTCTTCCTCCGCTCCTTCCGGCACTTCCATCGCTTTGATGATGTTGGTTCCGTTCTTGTAAGGGCGGAAGTCTATGATCGGCAGGTTGAAGTAGCAGTAGATGGAGAGTAGTATGGAGAATGTGCCGGCGCAGATGGCTATCAGCCACTCGGTGCGCTCCGAGAAGAGTTTCGGACTATATTCCTTCCATTTGTATACCAAGATGGCGAGAACCAGTAGCACGATGTTCTTTCCGAATGTTTGCCAGTTGCTGATGACCAATGCGTCACCGAAGCACCCGCAGTCCGATACGGGGTCCGCTATGGCGATCCAGAGCGTGAGCGGGGTCATGAAGCACATCATGATGATGGCCAGTATGGAAGTGGATTTGAGGTTGGTGCCTAACACCAGGCATATACCGATCAGGAACTCGAACGCGGCCAGACAGATGCCGATGGCCAATGCGATCGGTGCGAAGAAGTCCAGACCCATTGCCGCCATGTAGTCTTGGATCTTGTAGGTCGATCCGAGCGGATCCACCGCCTTCACGTATCCGGAGAAGACGAAAACTAATCCTAATAGTATTCGTGCTATGACGATTATCTTGCTTTTTACACTATCTTTCATGCTTCCAAAATTACTAAAATATTTATTCCCTTAATCCTTAAAGTCTATTTTTATTAGTCCGAACAACGCATAATTCACCATGTCCATGTAGTTCGCCTCTATCCCCTCGGATATGAGCGTTTGGTTGTTGTTGTCTTCTATTTGCTTGGTCCGGTAGAGCTTCATGAGGATGAGGTCTGTGTAGGAGGTGGTGCGCATGGAGCGCCATGCCTCGTCGTAGTCGTGGTTCTTCGCCAACATCAGTTCGACGGTCTTCTTCATGTATGCGTCGTATAGCTCGATGGCCTCCTGTGTGGTGAGGTCCGACGTCTCCGAATACCCCTTCTCCAATTGGATCATTCCCATGATGCCGTAGTTGACGATGCCGATGAGCTCCGGACGGATGCCTTCGTTCACCTTCGCCTCTCCCGTCACCTCCAAGGTGCGGATTCTGTTCGCCTTGATGAATATTTGGTCGGTGATGGATGCCGGACGCATGATGCGCCATGCGGCTCCGTAGTCCTGCAGCTTCTTGCTGTAGATGTCCTTGCATACGGCTATTACCGCCTCGAATTGTTCTTTCGTATCCACTCTTTTCTCTTTTTTTTCTGTTACCTCGGCAAATTTACCCCTTTGGAGATTAATATCCTTGTCTCTTGTCGGAAAAAATGTTAACTTAATTCAAAATTCATAATTCCCTAGGGCGTTGCCCTAGGCTATATATGTTTCGCCCTTTCAGGGCTGGCAATGAACCGGACGGACATTCATGATTCCCCCAGGGCGATGCCCTGGGCTATATAATGTATCGCCCCTTCAGGGCTCGGTTGTGCGCATCATGTAAGGAAACGCACTCTCTACAACTCTTAATTCTTAATTCTTAACTCTTAATTATTGATTGAACATGTCCTTGTTGTAGAACGCCAACACCTCCTGGATGGCGTCGTAGGCCATGCGGGCGGGCGATTCGGGGTTGATGTCTATCGCCGCTTGGTATTCGTTCAGTGCGCCTTGCCAGTCTTCCTTCTTCCGGTGGAGGTTGCCCATGAGGAAATGCGCGGCCTCATCGTTCGGGTTCCCGTCAATGTACAGTTTCAGTTGATCCTCCGCATCCGCGAATCGCTCCTCCGTGATGAGTTTTTTTATGTCGGCTAAATGTATCATTTGACAGTCTTTATCCTGTACCTGCATCTTACCTTGCCATTGACCATGCTGGTCAGCTTGCCTCGGTTCATTTGCCTTCTGATGGGCGATATCCTATCGATGAATACTTTCCCCTCCAAGTGGTCGTATTCGTGCTGGATGACCCTCGCCTTGTATTTCTCGTACACTTCATCGTGCGGTTGCATATCCTCGTCAAGGTACTGGATGCGTATCTTGGTCGGACGCTTCACGCTCTCGCTGATGCCAGGCAAGCTGAGGCATCCTTCGTCGCACGTCTCCATCTCCTCTCCGTATTCGACGATCTGAGGGTTGATGAACACCTTCTTGAATCCTTTGAATTGCGGGTCGTCCTCCGCCAATATTTCCAAGTCTATGACGAACATGCGGATGGATAATCCGATCTGCGGCGCCGCAAGCCCAATGCCTTCCGCATTGTACATCGTGGCGAACATGTCTTCCGCTAATTGCTTGATGTTAGGGTAGTCCGGCGTGATGTCTTTCGCCTCTTCTCTTAACACGGGACAACCGTATACGACTATTGGATATATCATTTTTTATAATGTTTTGTTTATTCTCACATCGTGAATTTCTTGCTCTCCATGTAGGATTGCAGGATGATGGTGGCGCTTATCTCGTCCACCAGGGCTTTGTCTTGCCGGTCCTTCTTCTTCAGCCCTCCGTCGAGCATGGTCTTGTGGGCTAATACGGAGGTGAACCGCTCGTCGTACATGGTGATGGGTATCTGCGGCAATCTTTTCTTCAATGCGTTGACGAAGGGGGTGATGTACCTCATCGACTCCGACGGCTCGTTTTTCATGGTCTTGGGTTGCCCCACCACGATGAGCTCGACGGCTTCTTTCTTCGTGTACTCTTCGATGAATCGGAGTATGTCGTTGGCGGGAACGGTGCATAACCCGTTCGCAATGATCTGACAGGGGTCGGTCACCGCGACACCGACTCTCTTCCTCCCGTAATCTATGGCCATTATCCTACCCATACGTCCGCGAATTTACGAATTTTTGCCGTATTTGGTTATTTACTATTTAACTATTTATGATTTGCGGGTTCATTAATTCCCAGGGCGATGCCCTGGGCTAAATATGTTATGCCCTTTCAGGGCGGATAACGAACCAGATGGATATTCATGATTTCCCAGGGTGTTGCCCTGGGCTATATGTGTTATGCCCTTTCAGGGCTGAGGTGTGCACATCGTGTAAATCCCGCTCCTTAATTCTTAATTCTTAATTCTTAATTCCCCTGGGTGATGCCTTGGGCTAGATATGTTATGCCTTTTCAGGGCGGACAATGAACAGTATGGTTTTCATTCTTAACTCTTTACGTCAATAAGCAACAGACAAACTCTTAACTCTTAACTCTTAATTCTTAATTCTATTTTACCGTCCTTGGTGTATACCCGAAGAACTCCTTGAATTTCCTTGTGAAATAGGCTGGGTCGGTGAATCCGCATTCGTAGGCTATCTCGTTGATTTGTAGCCCTTCTTCGTTCGATTTCAGCAACGAGAGGGCGGCGTTCAACCTGTATTCGACAAGTATCTCGATCGGGGTCTTCCCCGTGATGGATTTTATCTTTCTGGCTAATGTTGATTGGCTCACGTTGAGCGTCTCCGCCAAGGTCTCGATGGAGAAGTCGCTCTCCTTGTAGTTCTTGGCGATCTCGTCCACCATCCTTTGCAGGAATGGATTCATCTTCTCTTCTTTCTCCTCCTCCTTGCTCGTCTCTATCTTCTCGCTTCCCGAGGATATCGTGCCGATGTTCTGCTGCAGGATGCGTATCTGTTGCTTCCTGCGGTTGCTCAGGATATTGTTGATTTTGATGAGTAACTCATTTGAACTGAACGGTTTAGGGATGTAGTCCACCGCGCCGGTCAGGAGTCCCATCAGCCGGTCTGACTCGTCTGTTTTGGCGGATAGGAAGAGGAGTGGCACGCCGTAGAGGTTGTCCATCTTGGCCATCTCTCGGCTCATCTCTATTCCGTTCATCTCTGGCATCTCGACGTCGCTCAGGATGATGTCCAACTCGTTCTTCTTGGCTATCTCGAGGGCTTCGGCGCCGTTGCTGGCCGAGAGGACGGTCATGTGGCGCTCTAGTGTGTGTTGGATGTTCTTTCGGATGAGTGGGTCGTCTTCCACGATCAGGACGGTGTTGCCTCCCAAAAGGTCTTTGTCTATCAGGTGCTCGTCCCCGCCCTCTTCCTTGTGCAGGACAGCGTCCTCGGCTTTGCGCTCGGATGCTGGTACGGAGATGGTGATCTTGGTGCCTTGTCCGAGCCTGCTCGTGATCTCCATCTCACCGTTGATGCGTTTGAGGTAATCCTTGCAGAGCCCTAATCCGAGGCCGGAACCTTTCTCCTCCTGCGTTCCCAAGGTGCTCTGCACGTGCCCGTTGTTGCGGATCTGCTCCAATGTCTCTTGGCTCATGCCGACGCCGTTGTCTTCGACGCTGACGTATATCTTCCCTGCGTTCTGCCATGCCGACAGGGCGATGCGTCCTTCTTTCGGGGTGAATTTGACGGCATTGGTGATGAGGTTGCGGATGATGGTGCTGAACATTCTGGAGTCGACGTATGCGCAGTTCTCCGTGTGGGAGGTGATGTCGAGCGTCTGCTCCTTGCTGCGGATGAGTCCGCCTAAGAGCAGCCCTAGGTTTTGCAGCGTGTTGCCCACGTTGACGTCCTCGTGCTTGCACTCGATTTCCTCTTTCTTGGCTTTCGCCCATTCGAGGAGTCGTACCATCTCGTTCTGTAGTGTCTCCGCGGATTGGTGCACGTCCTTCAGCGTCTTTTTGTATTCGTTGTCCGCTTCGATCTCCTTGTTGTTCAACTGCTCCAGTGTGCCCACGATGGCGAACATCGGGTTCTTCAGGTCATGGGCGATGACGGATATGAGTCGGTCTTTGTCTTGCAGCACTAATCGTAGCTCGGCGTTCTTCTCGTCCAACTCGTGGGTGCGTTCCTTCACCTTCTTCTGCAACTCGATCTGCTCTTTCTTCAGTCGTCTGATGCGCAGGTTGAGGATGGTGCCGATCAGGAGGGCGAGTAGGAGGGAGGTGCCTACCTTGAACCAGATGGTCTGCCACCATGGCGGTAGTACGGTGATTTGTACGTCCCTCACCTCCGCGGATTCTTCTTCGCCAGACAGGTAGTTGCGCACGTGTAGGACGTAGTTGCCGGATGGTATGAAGGAGAAGTTGATGCCTCGGTCACTGCTCACCTCTGTCCATTTGTCCGATAATCCTTCCAACTGGTATTCGCAGATGATCTCTTTCGGGAAGTAGTTCACGAGGTCCACACGGAAGGTCAGGTCCGTTTGTCCGTATTTGACCGTCATCTCTTTGATGGAGCCATCTTTGTTGGTCACTTGTTGGATGTCCGTCTCCCTGTATGGAATGCTGTTGACGGTCTCGCAGGTCACGCCGAAGTGGTGGGTCTTGGCGCCTTCCCCTTTTTGGTTGAGGTTGACGACGATGAATCCCTCCTTGGTGCCGAAGAGTATCCTTCCGTCTTTCAGGACGATGGAGCCGTGGATGCGGAAACGTCCTGTTCCGCTGGCGTGGAACTCGTACGGATAGATGGTGTATTGCTCTCCTTTAAGGTCGATTCTGTAGATGCCCTTGTTTCCTCTGGCGATGATCTCCCCGTTGTCCAATAGTTCGAGGGAGAAGTAGTTATCTTTCGGGACGAAGTTTAGCGTGTCGCAGTGCTCCCCGTTTTCCGAGAACTTCAGGATGATTTGGTCGCACCCCACGTAGAGGTTCCCCGCTTTGTCGCATGCGGCGTCGTTGATGCAGATCGGGTCGTGCGTCTTCTGCTTGGATATGTCCGCGATCAGAGGCTTCCTGTTGGTTCCGTTGACCCTCCAGATGGAGCGTGTGGTGATGATCCAGCGTGTCCCGTTGGTTCCCTCCGTGACGCCGTAGGTCCACATATCGTATTCGTTGCCGCCGAAAGGTAGCAGGAACTTCTCCCAGTGTCCGTTCGTCCTACGCACATAGAGTCCGTCTCCACCCGTGCAGATCCATATCTCGTTGTTTTTCATGATGTTGACGGAGAAGAAACAGCTGAGTGTGGATTTGAGTTCCTCGAATCTCTCTTGTTTGAAGCTCTTGCTTGCCGGGTCGTATATTTGGATGCCGCCGCCCCATGTGGCTATCCATATCTTGCCGTCTGCGTCTTGTGCGATGCTGAGGGCGTTTTGGTTGTTTTCGCCCGCTTTGCCTGGTATCTGTTCGAATGTTTTGAGGTCGTTGCTGATCCATGATAGTCCGCCACCGTCGGATACGGCGTAGATGGACCCCTCTTCGGTCTCGATGAAATCGGAGCACATCTTTTCGGGGAAGGGGATGTCTTGCGACGACATAATCAGGTTGTTTCTATTCTTTTTGTACCTCCATATACCCGTGTTTTGTGTGCCGATCCATAAGTCACCGTCTTTCGTCTCTTGGATGCAGTAGAGTTTGCTGATGGCGTCGCTCGGGTGTCCTGCCGGTTTGATATTCACGTAGTTGGTCGTCTCCGTCAGTTCTTCGTCCGTGTACCATAGTCCGTTTCCGTCCGTGGTGAACCATATTCTGCCGGACCTGTCCTTCAGTACGCTGGTGATGTTGGAGAAAGGAAGCCTGATTTTCTTGGACCCGATGATCTGTCCGTCGTCCGTCAGGGTGTATTCGATCAGGTTGTTGGAGAAACAGGTGATGAGGATATGATTTTTATCGAGGGCGATGACCTTGCTGGCATACATCTCTCCCAGGTCGAGGTTGTCCCTTCGGATCAGTTTGCCGTCGGGTTGTATGATCTTCAGTGAATTGTAGGTGCATACCCAGATGCGGTTGGTCGGGTCCACGTACATGGAGCAGATGAACGTGTCCTTGGTCATTTCGTATATGGGTGTTTCGGAGGAGAAACGGCCCGTCTCCTTGTTGTAGAGGTAGATGCCGCCGGACGTCCACATGTAGGTCTCTCCCTTGTCGTTGGAGCAGAATCCGGAGATCTGTTTGTAGTAGGTGTTCTCGAACTCTTTTGGGGCGACATAGAGGAATGTGTCCTTGTTCGCGTCGTATTTCAGCGCCACGCCGAGGTAGCTTCCGATGAGCACGGAACCGTCCTTTTGGGTGGTGGCGCAGAAGAAATCGTTGCGGAGGATAGAGGGGTAATCCCCCTTTTCGAAGCGTTTGAAGCGGCTTCCGTCGAAACGGGAAAGTCCGTAGTCCGTGCAAACCCAGATATGACCAAGGGAGTCTTCCGTCATGCCGTGCGTCATGTTGGACGATAGCCCTTCCGCCGCTGAGTAACGCTCCATCCGCTCCGTGCGCTGGCTGGTGCCTGCCAGTAGTAGTTCAGGCATACAGAGCATGACGGCAATGAGGGTTGCCAGTATGTGCGTGAATGACTTCTCGACAATCATTGGTTCTGTGTTTTTCGGTTTTAGCGGTGCAAATATACTCTTTTTCGTTGGAATATATTGCTGAACTTCTCTTTTTTGTGGGTGGACTTCATTCGGAAATGATGAACCTTGCCGAATCATTACTTGTTCCGAAGAAAAATATTGCCGAAATAATTTTTTGCCTATCGGACAAAAGGATTATTTTTGTGGAAATAACATTAACCATCGATTCTGCTATCTTTTGAAATCTTGCGGAATCTGTAATAAAAATCGTCAAATGAGGAAGTATTTATTGATCGCATTGGGCGTTTTCGCAGTTCTTTCCGCCTCTTTCGCGGGGGGACGAGGGGACAAGAAAACGAAAGGGGCAACTCCACTCCCTTCTTATCCTAAACTCGCCACAACATTGGATAGCATTATTCAAGAGGCCTGGAAAATTTACGTTTCGGAACGGACTAATTGGATTGCCTCCGATCTTGCCATGGAGAAATACCGGCAGGAAGAGGTCGGTGGTTTCTTCTCTTGGCTGTCTGATGATTCGGTCCAGTGCGCTATCTTCTTCGACAACGAAAAAAAGAATTGTATCCTGGAATATAAGTACGACAAAAAGACGTACAAATCAAGTAAGGTCGATACCATCCGACCTTTGACAGCGGAGGAATTAGCGACGAAACAGAGACAGGACACTATGCTCAACGCTGCGTTGAAAATGTATGGTGATAGCCTCCGTTTCGCGGGAAATTCTTTCGGGTCTCCCAATATAGACGTGATCCGCGTCAATGACAAGGTGACTCGACTCTACTTCTTGCAAGGCACTATCCTTCACAATGTGATTCCTTTCGGAAATGACTATTCGGTCGATTTTGACGAGAATTTACAGCCTATCGCCTTCCGCCGTTACCACAATTCCCTGATTGCAACAAGGACGAAGGGCGACGACGGTACTGTTGGTGTGAGCACCATGCACTCCCATCTGAAAGATAATCCGTTCATTACACCGACGGATATCTGTAACTTCCTGTTGTATCGTCCCCGTGATATGGATATGTTTGTGGTCCTTAGCACGGCCTTCAATTGCCGCTTCCTTTATTCTGCGGAAAGAAACAATATTGATATCATTACGGAATAGACTAGGCGATGTGCTGGCTGGACAAGGTGCTACGTTACTGGTGGATAATTTCTATTGTGTTGATTATTTGTAGGATAGGTAGTCTCTCCATGCTTGAGTTAGGCGTCAGGGAAGGTGTGGACTACTGCATCGCATATCAGCCCTTCCCTCGCATTTTGGCATTGGTCAGTCTGTCGTTCCTGGGGTTGGGAGCAATAACCCTCCTGTTAGCGGCCTTTCGGAGGAAGTGGCGGATCTGTCTGGCATTGTTGGCGACTTTCCTTGTGTGCTTTTCTTTGTTTTTCTACGAACTGACCCATGACCCATGGGGTTGGTGGTAGGAACATGGATTCATATCGCTAAAGTTTGTATCTTTGCGGATGTAGAGACGCAAAATCTTGCGTCTCTACAAAAAAAGGGTTCGAAATAAATTTAGAAATTCCACGGAATGAATTTATAGAACCCGCCTTAATTTGAACAAGATGAGGAAATTTGTACTATTCCAAATATTGCTATGGGTGATGTGCGTTTCAAATGGATTGGCTGGAATTCACATCACGGAGATCATGACGAACAATGTCGCTACGGTTGTCAGTGATAAATATAACTATGACGGTTATGTCGAGTTCTATAACGATGGATCTGCTGTCGACCTGAAGGGCTGGACCGTCGTCAACGAGAAGGAGGGCCAGACGGATTGGAGCGTGGTGCTGGATTCGTCCCATGTCATACCTAACGGCTATTCCTTGCTGTTCTTCGGCAAGGAGGAGTCGGGTAGCGCGTCTGCCATGCGTGTCCATCCTCGTTACGTCGGTAGCGTGGGGCATAAACTCTCTACGGATAAGGGTATGATCTCTTTCTCGAAAGGCGGCGAAACGTTGGAGCTGCCTTACCCGAAACAATATCCGCACATCGCCTATTGCGAGGATGGCTTCATGATCCCTACGCCTGGTGAACCGAATGATGAGTTGACGACGTCGATCTCCAATAGGGTGGCGCAGCCTGTCTTCAAAAGCGGAAAGCCCGGATTGTATGATGGTGCGTTGACCGTCGAACTGGATTGCGAAACGGAGGGTGCGCAAATCTATTACACCCTGAATGGCGACGTGCCTACTCCGGAGAACGGCGCAAAGTACAAGGTCGCTATCTCGATCGAGCAGACTACCGTCGTGCGTGCAAGGGCTTATAAGGAGGATATGTTGTTCAGCGAGATCCTTACGGGCAGTTTTATCCTCCCTGACAAGTTTTATGAGGCTTGCCAAGGGGTGGGGAACAGGCTCCCCATCGTCTCCCTCTCCGCCAACAACGAGGATGTCTTTGGAGATAGTCTCGGAATATATGTGGAGGGAACCAACGGATCTTTGGGTGGTTGCTATGATTTCCCCGCCAACTATAACCGGGAATGGATGCGCTCGGCCAATTTCGAATATATATTGGACGGAGAGGTGGTCGACAATCAGGAGCTCGAAATCGGTGTCTATGGCGGATGTACAAGGATTCATGTCGCCAGAAGCCTGAAACTAAAGGCGAATAAACGGTCGGGAACGTCCAAGATGCTATACAATAACTTCTTCCCGACACGTGATTACAAAAAGTACAAGAGCCTTGCGTTGCGCAATGGCGGAAACGGATACTCGTATGTCCAGCCCCGATGGAGGGATATGTTTATCCAAAGCCTTGGCGACGGTATGAATCTGGACAAACAGATGGCTCAGCCTGTGGCATTCTACTTTAACGGTATCTTCTATGGCATGATGATCCTGACGGAGCGGACCAACGAGGATTATGTCTACCACAACTATGGCCTTGACGAGGATGAGATCGATTTCTTGGGCGTTGGCTATGTGTGTGAGGCGGGCACGAAGGATGCCTACAATGAGATGATCGACTATGTCAGCAAGAACTATGAAAGGGATGATTTTTACGATCATCTGGCGACAATGATGGATATTGATGAATATATTGACTATCAGATTCTTGAACAATATGTCGGCAATACCGATTGGGTCTCTAACAATATCAAGCTATGGCGGAAACATGATGGCGGACGATTCCGTTGGATCCTTTACGACACGGATTTCGGCTTGTCCCATGCCACGTCCGTCGATAAGGACATGATTAAGTTTGCCACGGAGGAGAAGGGCGTTGAGCCGATGTGGGTGTTGCTGCGGTCTTGCCTCAGGAACGAGGACTTCCGTTGGCAGTTCCTGGACCAATATCTTGATAGGCTGGAGAACCAGTTCACTGATGAACGGATTGATGCGAACCTCGACTCCCTTTGGGATCTGACGAGACTAGACATGTGTGCGACGATTAAGAACTCTTCTTTCTTGGGCGCTCCCGGAAATCCTGTGACTTATGACGAGACGATCGAGCAGATGCGTTCCTTCGCCAAGGAACGAAAGGCGTATGTCGTTGACCAACTGAAGGAGAGATTTGGCTTGGGGGACGACTCGGTGACCATCAAGATTAGAACCGTGTTCCCTGATGATGAGACGCCTGATTTCAAGTTCCTTTTCAATAAGAGGGAGGTCAACTCTTTGAAATACAACACTTGGCGGTATTCCGGGGAGCGGGTGAAGATCGAACCGATTGTCCCTGCGGGCTATAAGATACAAAGATGGAACATCAATGATACGGTTGTTAGAACAGATGACAATAACAAATATCTCGGTGGTGCGTTGACTGCCTATGCAAAGGAGAAGGAGCTGAAGATCACGATGTTCTTCGAACATGACCCGGACTATGTGGTGCCGACGGATCTTTGCCTGAACGAGGTCTGCGCTTCCAATACGATGTATGCCGACGAGAAGGGCGATTTCCCGGATTGGATAGAGGTGTACAATGGCGGGGATAGTGATGTGGATTTGGCTGGAATGATCGTCGAAAACGTGACGAAGGCGGTGAAATGCACCATCCCTAAAGGGTTTACGGAGACGGTGGTGCCTGCTCATGGATATAAATTGCTGTGGGCGGATAAGGCGCCTGAGAAGGGACCGCTGCATCTGAACTTCAAGCTTGGCGTGTCTGCTTCGGAAACCGTTACGTTGACGGGTCTCTTCCGGGGAAGTGAAATCCTTTTGAGCTCAATATCTTATGACCCTCACGAATCAGATGAGTCGTACGGGCGTGTGGGGGATGGACTCCCCGACATGACGCTGTTTGAGATATGTATGGACTCTCTAGGGAATGAAACCGTTACCTCGACGCCTCTCGCTTCTAATGGTAGCGTGCATTGTGGTGCTGTATCCGTGAAGGAGACGTTGTCCGATGAGGCTGCTGTCCGGGTCTATGTACATGATGGAACGATACTATTGCGGAATGTGGAAAAGGGTAGCTCGGTTGAGGTCTTTTCCGCTTTGGGAACCTTGTTCGCCAAGAGAACGGCAACGGGTGATGAGGTGCATATCGTTATCCCTGTTCCTGGTGTATATATCGTCAGGGTGGGGGCGACATGCGGGATCGTGCATATAAACTGAAAAGTTCATGTTGATTTTCGGAACGCAATGGGTTAAGAGCCAGTGCTTTTAACCCTTTTTTCGTCATTTTTTGCCGTATCCACCGTGAAATTTTTCTTCTCAAATGTTGGTTTTCCCGAAATTTTATTTATATATTTACGGATACATGTTTGTAAGGTGTTTACGTAATAAGGTGTTTAAAAGGTGTTTTAAAAAGGAATTGCATGAAAAAAAGATTATTGTTTTGGGGCGTATTGGCCTTGTTTGTTTTGACGGAATGTCAAGAGGAGCAGAAAAATGTACCTAATGCGTTGGGTCTGAAAGGAAATGTGAAGACTCTCCACTCTCAAACCTACGATGCGAGCGTCGTGTTTGATAACGTGATGGAGGAACGCATCTGGAATGAATTCTACAACTTTAACCGTAATGGTGGTCTTACCGAGCAACGATCCTATGACATTGACAATCGTTTGAGTAGCCGTAGCGTGCATAAGTACGAGAATGGTATCTGCGTGAAGGAGACTAATTTTAACCAGGAGGGCGAGGTCTCTTGTGTCAACGTGAATGTCTATGATGGTGAAGGTAATAAGAAAGAAGAGGTGCGCCATGACGAGAATGGTAATGTATCCGACCTCTATTCCTATGAGTATGACCGGAATGGCCGCCAATGTGAGTATAAGCATACCCGGGCGAATGGCGAGCTGGTGTTCCGCCGTGTTTATGAGTATAATAAGTCAGGGAATCTGGTCGCTGAAATCGATTACAACGAGAAGAATGTGGAGTTCTCCAAGAAGGTGTCTGTTTACAATGCGGACGGGCAAATCGTGGAGTCAGGACATTATCATAATGGATTGCTCAGCTATAAGGTCTTGTTCGAGTATGACGACAAGGGCCTGCTTGTCTCTTCCCTGACGATCCCGTACGAAGACAAACTTTTGGCGGAGGCTAAGTGCGTGTATGAGTACGATGGCCATGGCAATTGGGTGACGGAGACGATCTTCGATGTCAAGAAAGACCAAGTCCGTTTCATCACAAGACGTGAGATCGTCTATTACGAGTGATGAATCGCAGCTCTTCCGATGCCGCAACTATAAGATGTGACTAGAATAAAAAACGCAAAGGGGTAGCCTCGTAAGGAACTGCCCTAAATAGAACGGGGGTTGTCCAGTTTTCACTGAGCAACCCCCTCTCTTTTTGGTCTCTATCCTCTCGATTATAGATCGCTATAAGGAAGTTGGAATAGCTTGTTTCCTTCGGAAATGTCAGAGCCTGTCGCACCCTTCTTCAGCCAACGGGAACGCTGTGCAGAGGTTCCGTGGTTGAATGACTCTGGTACGGTGTAGCCCTGAGCCTGTTTCTGCAAATAGTCGTCTCCAATTCTTGAGGCGATGCTCAATCCCTCTTCTATGTCGCCTTCCTCCAACGACTGGAATTTCTTGTGGTCGTTGTATGCCCACACTCCTGCGAGGAAGTCTGCCTGCAACTCGAGGCGCACGCTGTATTGGTTGGATTCCGTCTTGGATACTTGGCTCATCTTCTGGTGCACTTGGCCGAGGATGCCCAACTCGTTCTGCACGTGGTGGCCCACCTCATGCGCGATGACGTATGCGTAAGCGAAGTCGCCTGCCGTGCCGAATTGAGACTTCATCGTCGTGAAGAACTGTAGGTCGATGTATACGGTTTGGTCTGCGGAACAATAGAAAGGACCCGTGGATGAGCTGGCTGAACCGCAACCCGAGTTGACTGCTCCGTGGAACATGACGAGGTGTGGCGCATGATAGGTCTTGCCCATCTTCTGGAATTGCTCCGTCCAGATATCCTCTGTTCCTGCTAAAATCTGGCTGGTGAATGTGGCCAACTCGTTCTCCTCCGCTGTAGGCTCGTATGAACTGTTCGTGCCAGACCCTGATGATTGTACTACTTGGATTCCGGAGTTTATGGCTTGCCCCAGATTGCCGGTTGTAAAGTAAGTGATAGCGGCGATTAGCAATGCTCCGCCTATACCAATGCCGGCTTTACCGGCACCGCTTCTTCTGCGGTCGTCCACATTGGAACTTTCTCTTCTTCCGTTTAGTCTCATGTCGTTTAGTTTTAAAGTTTCGCAAAGATAAAAATTTATTCTAATCGGTGGTTTCTTGCTTTATATTTTTTGAAGGGGAATGATGCTCCGCTTCCGCTTGCCGAATCTCCCTCTTTTAATGTTTTAATTTTCAACGCTTAATATTTCTCCTTCTCACGTCCTCCAACAACTCACCGAGCGGGCACAGAAATCTGCACCACGGACGGACCACGAAGATGGAGAGCAGGAGTGAAACAATCGCCAAAACCAGTGCCGCGATAGGCGCGGACTGCGGGCGGAAGATGGTGAACGCCTCTATGTCGGCGAAGTCGAAACTGAGTCCGACACCTATCGCCAACAGCCCGAACAGGAGGATGGCGGTGCGTAGAATCTGCAACCATTTGACCAGCGTGGGCGAGAGCTTGAGTTTGTGTTTCTTGTTGACTTCGCCTAGCAGTGACTGCGCCGCACCCATCGGGCAGAGCCATGAACAGTAGTAGGCTTTCCCCGTGATTATCGGCAGTAGCAAGGCCAATAGCAGGATGGCGAGCATCAGCCATTGTGCGGGCAATGGTATGCCTCCCGTAATCCATCCGAGGAATTGCGCCATGGAGAGCATCCTTCCTTGCCAGATGCCTACGATGAGCACCGATCCGAGGAGTATCCATCGGCGGTATTGACCCACTTTCTGCGGACGGAACCATGCCCAAAGCGTCAGTAGCACGAAGAGTAGCAGGACGCCATCCCGCACCCATTTGCCCCAGTCCACAGGGTTGGCTTTCACCTCTCCAACCACTGCCAAACGCTTCTGAAGGCTCTGTATGACGGCTCGGCTGCTGTAGGTGGCGCCGCTGACAGCGTCCACTTCCGCCGACACCGCATCCGCCACGCTCTTTCCGTTCCATGCGTCGAGCAGTCCCGACCTGGTGACCATGGCGAAGTAGCCTGGCGTTTCATCGTTCTCCAGGGCGACTATGCGGTATACCTTGGCCTCTGTGTCGAGGGCGATCAGCAGGGGCGTTTGCCCGATGAATCCGATTGTCTTCTCGCTTTGTGGGGTGGATCGCATGATGAAGCCCAATAGGGTGCCTCCACCCTTCACTTCGTATATGCCGTCGGTGGTCAGCTCCACGGATGTGGCCTCGCTCCATACGGTGCGGGCATCCTCTAGGGTCACCAAGACCGGGTCTGTTGTCTTCTCTTTTTTCTGCTCGGATTCCCCGAACTCATGGCCGAACAACCGCCCGCTCTGGAAAACGACCAAGGCGGTGAGCAATACGATGAGGGTTGTGATGATTGTACGTTTCATAATTGACTACGTCTATCTAATGTTTTATAATTCATAATTGTGAAGGCCTGGCCGGTGGATTATGCTTTCTTCTTTTTCTTCACCTCCGGCAATTCGTCGTACATGGACGTGATCAGATCCGCGAGGAAATCACGGTTGTCCACATTGTCCACCAACAGCATCTCCTTCGCACCCTCGTAGGGCAGTTGGTAGGGCGCCTCTGGCATTCTTTCGCGCGCCGCCTTCACTGGCTTCACGAGGAAACGGTCGTCGTAGATTCCCCCGATGACTTTGTCACGGTAGTAAAGGATGTATTCGCCCATCATCTGACGGGAAGCGATTTCTGGCAGTCCCGAGAGCTGCTCGAGGATAAAGTCTGCGTAGGATTTAGAGGTTGGCATAAGTCTTCTTTTTAGTTCCGCGACACGGAAGTGTCTCTTCCGAATGTTGATTGACACAAAGGTAGTATAATTTACTATTTAACCATTTACAATTTACTATTTACAATCAGTGCTGATGCGATAAATTCGTATCAAACTCCGTGAACTCTTTTCTGCGTGAGGATTTGTTGCCCTCTGCCTCGTCTAAATGAAAAATCTATGAACTGTGAAAGTTAAATGTGATTGCCATGGTTCGGGTATTTCTTCTCTTGTGGGAATCCAAGAAGTGCAGTATCTTTGCACCGTGAAAAATGTAAGGTTGGAATGGATGATTAGCCTTGTACTATGATGCCCTAACCTTGCGGAAATATGGACTTTTCGGATGAACAAGAGGATTCTTAAAATCGCTATTCCTGCCATCGCGACCAACATCACGGTTCCTTTGCTTAGTTTGGTCGATTTGGCTATCGCGGGTCATTTGGGCAGTGTCGTGTATATCTGCGCCATCTCTGTCGGGGGCACATTGATCAACATGCTCTACTGGACGTTCGGCTTCATCCGCATGAGCACCAGCGGACTGACCGCCCAATCCTTCGGGGCGAAAAACCATTCGGAATCGATTCATCTTCTGCTTCGCTCCATCCTTATCGCATTGTCGGCCTGCCTCTTGATCTTTTTGATGAAGGGCGTCATCCAGAAGTATGCCTTCGCCTATATGAACACAGCTCCCGAGGTGGAGGAGGCCGCGTCTTATTACTTCAACCTATGCGTGTTCGGTGCCCCTGCGGTGATGTGCATGTATAGCATAAAAGGCTGGTTCATAGGCATGCAGAACTCTGTCTACCCGATGATTATCGCTATCTCCATCAATGTCATCAACATCCTTTGCAGCTTGCTTTTCGTGATTGGCCTTGATTTAGGGATCACTGGTATCGCGATGGGTACGCTCGTCGCCCAATACAGCGGTCTTGCGTTGGCCTTCTTCCTCTGGAAACATAAATATAGCGACCTGATACCGTTGATCAGCAAACAGGAGGTTCTCGATGCATCGAAACTGAAACGTATCATCTCCCTCAACGGAAGCATCGCCATCCGAACCGTCTGCCTTACGGCTGTCACCACCTTCTTCACGTTGGCGGGAGCCAAGCAGGGTACTACATTGTTGGCTGTCAATACGTTGCTGATACAGTTCTTCTCGATCTTCTCCTACTTCACGGATGGGTTCGCGTATGCGGGAGAAGCCCTGACCGGTAGATATATCGGGGCGAAAGACCCTGCCAACCTGAGTAAATCCATCCGGTACATATTCCTGTGGGGATTGGGGCTGGTCGTCGTCTTCACCTTCGCGTATAAATTCTTCTCCATTGATTTCCTGCACGTGCTCACCAATGAGGATGCGACGATCCTTGCCGCTGAAGACTACCTGATATGGGTTGTCGCCATCCCTATCTGCGGTTTTTCCGCCTTCCTTTGGGATGGTATCATGGTGGGGGCGACCATGGCGAAGGGAATGGTCACAGCCATGGTCTGCGCCACGATACTGTTCTTCCTGTTGTATAATCTTCTCATTGGAAGGATTGGAAACGATGGCCTGTGGATTGCCTTCCTCGCCTATTTGTCCATGCGGGGACTCGTCCAATTCATCTATTTCAAAACCAAGCAGAAGGGGCTGATAAAGTATTGAGGGAAGACTCCGCCTTCACATTTTTTGGGGAGGAATGATACTATTTGTCGGTGACCTCCATGCCGGAACGGTTGCCCGCTAACGCATGGATGAAGTGATGACCGACACCCCTCCCAATGAAGTCAGTTCTTGCCCGATCCTACACGCATTCCTTTGATATTCAGGATTATTAATAATTTGTAAAGCTACACGTCTGATCTCCTCCGAGGTGAACTCCGCAACGGACAACTCCTCGCCTGCTCCCGCTTTCACAATGCTCTGTGCGTTGTACTTCCGTTCGAACACCTTGCCCGCGCATACGAGGAGCGGAACACCATAGACCAGTCCGTCCGCAATGCTGTTTTGTCCCCCGTGGTTGATGAACAACACAGACTCCGGCAGGTATGCGTCGAAGTTGAAGAACGGTGCGATATGTATGTTGTTGAAGGTTTGCTCCTTTAGACCTTGCCCTGTGATATAGACCTGGTATTCAGTGTTTTCGTACGCTCGGGAGACCTCCTTCACCATCTTGCGTTGTGAGATGGTTCCATTGCCCATGTAGACAAGCACCTTGTTGCGGACGGCGGAGCTTGCCTTGATAGCGCCCTTGAACGTGCCGCAGAAGGAGACCTTCGGATCCTCCATCGGTTCCAGTTCTTTGCAGCTTGGAATGAATTTCTTCTCCGCGAAATCAAACAGTTCGAGGCAAGAGTCCAACGGTGGAAGCCCCTGCTCACGAAGCAGTCTGTTCAATCCCTTGGCATATTTGGGGTTGTGGCTGTATCGGTGTTGTGTTGGGAAGCTGGCGGAGATGTACAGGATCACATGCTCCAACTTCGCTGCCAGCATGGCAGAGATGTTGAACTCGGAATAGACGATGTCGGGCTGAAATTCCTTGATGGCTTTCCGGATATCCTCCACGCTCTGTTTGAGGTAGGCGTAATCGGTGTTCCCTGTCAGGTGGAGCACCTCGTCGAAGCTGTCGACGCTCCTGAATCGGTTCACCCCTAACTTTTGGACGATAGGGAATATATGCGTGCCGACGAACGAGGGCATACCCATAGGCGAGGGTACCGTCAGGTGATAATTGTCGATGCCTTCAATCGGCTTAAAATTAACATCTTGTGCCTGGCAGGTAGCGACCACCAGACCCTCTTTCTGCATTTCTCTTGCGATGCACCGGGTTCGATATGACGGACCAGCCGTCGGTGCCATGGCTGCCATTGGAACGATTAATACTCTCATGCCTGTTTGTTTATGTGAGCCGTTATGATGGTGAAACTGAACGAGTTGACCGTAATGATGATATCATCTATTTGGCAATAGTAGTTCTTCCCCCGCTTGGTGATCTCACAATTCGGGGAAGCGATTTTCTCCTTGCAATAGGTCACCACATCCCTCTCCGACAAGCATAGATTCCTCTTTATCCTCTCAACACCCATGGGGGTGGTGTGGATCTGCGAGAGGGATTGAAGGAGGGTTTGGCGAGGTGAATGAGATGAGTCTAAATTCATATATTGGGGGATTAAATGTTCGTGTAACAAAGATATAAAATATTTTGCATCAGGTTAACTAATTGGTTATCTTTGCCATGAAAATTTATCAATATGTCTAAAGGATTTATGACACGCGAAGAAATGAATCGTCTGAATTTAACACCGATAGAGGATTTCATTACCGAAGATTTCGGCGAATTAGGCACTCCTTCAAGAACCGAGTTTGAAGCAGGTGTAGATGCTTTTATCTTGGGCGAAAAACTTAGAGCGGAGCGACAAAAAGCCGGATTGACACAGGAACAACTTGCCCAAAAAATCGGCACTAAGAAAAGTTACATTTCGCGTATCGAAAACGGCCACGCAGATATACAATTGTCAACCCTATTCAAAATCTTTCAAGGGTTAGGACGTCGAATCAGTTTTTCTGTGCAATAGCTATTCACTCATAAATTAGGCAAGCTAATACAGATTATCAACAGGAGGTGGATTTATGACACAGCAAGAAGCAATCGCTCGTTTGAGCCGTTATCAATCAACAACGCCTTCAATTTGGCGTGAGAAAGAAGAAGTTACTCGTCGCGCAAAGGCGGCTGGATGGTTACCGTATTCTCGTAAAATTGCTATCAAAGTGGCAATTGCCATGAAACGAAAAAATCTTTCAAGGGCAGATCTGGCAACTCGTATGGGGTGCTCTCCACAATATGTCTCACGTTTGCTGAAAGGAGAGGAAAATCTCTCATTGGAAACTATCTGCAAATTGGAGAATGCTTTGCAAGAACCTATTTTGCAGATTGAATCAGTATGTTAAATTCTTTATAACGTATGAAAATGAATAGAGTTGCATTCTTAGCATTGATGGTACCATTCTTTCTGACTGCTTGCGATTACTTTGGCGAATTTAAGTTTACTATAGATAATCAAACAGACAGTACCGTCACGATTTCTTATTTCGAACAATATCAGTGCATGGAAGATGTGTTACCAACATACGATCACGGAGATGACTACGAATACATTCGTATTTCAACCACTGACTCTGTTTGTGAATTAGAGCCCTACAAATCTTGTTCATTTAGTTACGGAGCAGGATTAGTGTCGAGAAAATTTCCTACTATAAGAGACACTCCTGAGGTATATAACATTTTTCCTCTATGGGATCGCATTAATTATGTTTTGGTGGGGTCTGATACCCTACCCCCAACAGCGTACACAAAAGAAAAGTGGAATAGGTCAGGAAGCACGTATTCGTTGAGACTGGTGCTTGATGATTAATGACGGAAGAACCCATATGAAAACCATTCGCAAGATTTCTTGCCTCACTTCCTCACATTCCACGATATGCAGTTGAGCGCACCGCCTTTTCGTACAGCCTCTAATGCCTGTACGCCAATCACTTCGCATTGTGGCAATGCACTGGCTATCTGTTGCAACGCCTGCTCGTCTTCAGGGATGTCTAACTGAGGGACAAGCACCAAATCACCAATCTGCAAGTAATTGATATACGACCAACTGCGTGCATGTTTGCGTTTCACATTGTATTTCAGATGAATGATCTCAAAATGTTTGTCTAAAATTTCCGTAAACTTTCGATCCATGCCAGCGTCGGAATCTGCATAGTTGGTCATCAGCACACGGTTGCCTCCCGCATAGTGGATAATACCGTCGCTATGGCCGTATTCTTCAATTGTGTCCCATGGCAAGAAAACTATATCGCACAGAAAAGCCTCTTCGAGTAATCGTTGAACTTCCTCCCTCGATTTATCCTTGTTCTCGGGAAAGACCTTTTCTGTCATCACGATTTTGTCGCCACACTTCACCACATTGCCTCCGTCAACCACCAAGTCCAAGTTGACCATTTCAACTTGCCGCAGACAATCCACATCGCCCATCTGCACCACATCGGTAATCGTTCGCTTAAGATGAGGCTTCTGCAAATAGTCGGGGTTGTATTTATAATACACGAATCGTTTCTCATCCGTCTGGATAGGCATGTAATCGCGGCACCAGATGTCCCGTGTGTTGGGCAATAGGTGATACTCCACTTGCTTCTCTCTCAGGATAGCATCAAGGCTTTGATAGAGCGTAGGACACTTCTTGGGGAGAAGGTTGGAGAAATAGGCAGTGGTGGTTTGGGGGGCGGTGATCATAAGATAATTTTTATTTGCATTTCTCTTTTATCACTGTTGGTATATACCCTAGTTTCTCTTTTGCATAGACTTTTGCCTCTTCTTTAGAAACATTTCCAGATTTTATTTTTTCTAAAAGGAAATCGACAATCATTCGTTCTTTAGCAGGGTATTTACTTCCCTTATAGTATTCATCGCATAGTACAGCTCTTAACTTATAACTAATGTAATCTTTTGCATTTTCGCCAAGATTGATTCTCTCTGAAAATAAGACATTATCAAGTTTATTGTCAGATATTAAATCCACCTTCGCTTTTTCTATGTCCGCTGGTTCTAGTCCGCTAATTTCTATAATCTTCTTCAATACTTTATTGGGTCCGATAACAAGTTCCCCACCATTAATTACTGCACTTCTTATCAAATATGAATAAAAAATGTTCTCTTCATCACTGAGTACAAAATCTAATCCAGGACGATTTCCTCCTTTATATGGATCTGTTTGTTTTAATCCCCATCTATGTACATAAAAATGATTCTTGTTTTTCTGTTGTAATTCATTCCCATGAACAGATTTGTCTGTAAAACCTTCTTTTCCATTGTAATAATACACTTCTATCTCTTTTGGTAAGATAGTTACACCCTTTAATACTAATTTCTTCCCAGTAAGAAATTCTTTTGCTTCATTCTGAAGTCGATCAACTATTTTTTTATTCATAACTATATATTTTAAATGTTTATATTGGCAATTTTCAATAAGTAACAACAACTTTCGACTGCAAAAATGTACCATCTATTCGACAAAACCAAAAATTTCCCACAAAACTTTCGTAAATAGTTATTGTATTGATTTATAATATTTTATATATAATTTTTAATTAGAATTATATTCTAATTGCAAGACATTTTCCATCCTTTTTTTATGCGTTGAAAGGAAGAAAAAGTGGAAAAAACTTTTTTGCATCTTCCCTGAAATCATGCCCTTTTTTGCCCCCAATTTCTTAAATTTGTTGAACCAAATTGTAGAAGACAGTTATTTCAACCGATAATTTTGTTATGAACCCCACAGACACCCCCAATGGCTCTTCCGAGAAAGCCCTGTACAGCAAACTGACAGCCCTGACCAAGGATAAAACCGTTTGGCAGGAAAGCATCCCCTATGTCGGGTCACTGCTTGAAAACCAATCGCCTAAGATTACTGCCAAGGCGCTTTGGCTCTTGGGGGAGATGGGACTGCAATATCCGGAGACGATCGCACCATACGTCGGCAAGATCGCTTCGTTCATGGATGCGACCAATGACCTCTTTCGTGAACGGGCGCTGAATGCGCTGGGCAGAATCGGACGGGCTCGCTTTGAACTCGTACTGCCCCATTGGGAAAAGATGTTTGGCCTGGCTTCGGATAGTGTCCCTCAAGTCCGCCTAAGTTTCATCTGGGCCTCGGAGAACATCGCCACCAATACGCCTGACCCATACGAGACGCACATGCCCCTGTTCGCCAACTTGTTGAGTGACAGTGATGACAAGGTGCGGATGGAGGCTCCTGAAATGTTCCGTGTGATGGGCAAACGTCGCCCGATGATGGTCAAACCCTATCTGGAGCGCTTGCAATGGCTGGCCGAAAACGATGCGAATCCAATCGTGCGGATTCATAGTGCGGGGGCGGTTCGGGTTATAAGACAGGAGTGATACCAGTCGCTTCAGCCTCCATCAACTTAGCAATTATATTCGGTCAAATGTAAAATCGCAGGGTCGTATATTTTTTATATGCGATAGGATATAAAATGAAGCGATTTATATAGATTTGTATTTAGTAAGCTGTAATTTGATTCTAGTCCTATGCTATTCCACACCTACGGAAATAAAGAGAAACGTAGTCTGCTACTGATCCACGGATTGGGAGTCTCTCATGAGATATTCCTGCCGCTGATAGATTTGTTGAAGGACGACTTCCACATCGTCGCGGTGGGAATCGACGGATTCCTGTTGGGACAGACTTCTCAATACACCTCTGTCGATGACCAAGCCATGCAGGCGGCTCTGTATGTTAGAGAGTACTTGGACGGACATTTGGACGTTGCCTACGGTCTCTCCTTGGGTGGAAAGATTCTGTCCCGAATCATGGAACGGAATGAGATAGTGATTGACCATGCCATCATGGATGCGGCGCCATTGTTGCCTCTTCCCAAATGGTGCGTGGATCCCCTTCGGTATTACCAGAGTTTCAATGTGTGGACCTGCTACCACTGTACGGGCTTTTGGAAGTTCGTCTTCCATTCCCACTATTTCGACGTGTTGTTGGACGAATGCAAGAAGGTGTGGCCCTATGGAAAGGGCAAATCGGTGCGCGACGGCTACAAGGATGTCTATACCCATAAGCTGGAATCGATCCATGGGGCGGATATCCATTTCTGGTATGGCACCAAAGAGGCTTTCGTGGCGAAACCACAGGCGAAGCATCTGTGCGAAATCCACCCGGACACGCACGTCGAGGTCTTTCCCGGAATGAATCACGGACAACTATTGGTTGACCATCCGGAAGATGTGGCCAAGAGGATTCTTGGTATGGTGTAAACGTTTAATTATAAGTGATATGAATATACAACTTCGCAAATGGATCCTGTCTGACAAAGAGAGCCTGAAAGCACTGTGCAATGCGGTGGATAGGCAATATCTCTCCGACCGTCTGCCTTCCCCCTACACCGATTCCGATGCGGAATGGTGGCTGAACATGGTGACGGAGGCAGAAGGCAAGACCGGTCTATTCCGTGCTGTAACGGTGGACGGGCAGGTGGTGGGTAGCATTTCGGTGGAGCGTAGAGAGGATGTCTACCGCATAGACGGCGAGTTGGGCTATATGCTACTGACGGACCATTGGTCGCAAGGCATCATGACGCAGGCCGTAGCGCAAATCACCCGCCTAGCCTTCGAGTTGCTAGATATCCAGCGCATCAGCGCACATGTGTTCGCCCCTAACATCGCCTCCGCCAAGGTGCTGGAGAAGAACGGATACGAGCTGGAGGCTACCATACGCAAGGGAGCCATCAAGGATGGAAAGGTCTATACGGTGATGAGGTATGGGATGGTGAGGTGAATTGCTACTATCGCCCCACGTCTTGGACCGAATGCATTTAAACATATGAAAAAAATTAAAGTCTATATCCCTGCAGGTAGTCTTGAGAGTTATAAAAAAGAATGGGGAAGTCGATTCCATTTTGTGGAATTGAGAAAGTTGGATAGATAAAGTGTTGGATTTTGTTTATATTTGTCTAGACCAATCTTAAAACAACAATCATGAGACACAACCTCCTCATATCAATCCTCCTCGCCACGCTACTACTGAGCACCGCAAGTGGCTTTGCCAAGAGCTCAGAGGGAGAATACATGCAAGTGGCAGACCATCGGGTCACGGTCGATGATAAACGTTGCTATTTGATAAAAAAAGGACTTAGCAGAAAAGATACCACAAAATGGGAACCCTTTTGTGGTGAATTCAGTAATTTCTATTATGAAGAGGGATATCCTTACCAGACATACGTTGAAAAGTATGACCCTCAGGCAGATACGATTCATGTGATAAAGACAATTGGTCGTGATGGTTCAGAAGCTTATTGGAAGCAGAACGAGTTGCGTCGGAAGAAAGCGAAAAGAGACTCTAGAAAGGCCGCTTCCGAATTGACTGTCACAGAACCCGATAACAAAGAAAAGAAATAGAGATATTATGAAACTATCCAAGACCCTCATATTCATAATCT
>JAFZPM010000023.1 GCA_017550335.1 Paludibacteraceae bacterium | reverse complement strand
TTGATTTCTAAAATTAAAATTGTTCCTTTGCATATATGAGGGCGTTTTTATTTGTTCGTTTTACCTTTGACTTTTAAACTTACAAATTTTAACGCTCTTTTTCTGTTTCTTGTCTGTTTTTTTTACAAACATAGGAACTACTGCGCCTGACCGACAAACACCGGATGCCTAGGGCACCGAAAACACATTAACACATGGTGTGAATTATGAAACAATAGTTCGACGAAGTCAATTATGAATTATGAATGAGGGGTTGTGAATTATTTATAACTTTGTGTCTTGTTGGGAAGGAAGGATAGTCTGTAACAAACTTCTTCTTCCCGACGTCAGATATGAGTTCAAACAGAATAGATTACATAGATTTGGCAAAGGGGATAAGCATCTGCCTAGTGATGCTTTTCCATATCAAAGGCATAAAGGATGTGTCGTACGACCCTATTGTGGAGTCGGTACTCTTTTCCTCCTGCATGGTTCCCCCGTTCTTCTTCATCGCAGGTGCATTCTTCCGGGAGGGGGATGGGTTCCGCAAATTCCTCATCAAGAAGGTCAATAGTCTATTGGTGCCGTTCGTGTTTTTTTATCTGATGTCTGCGGTCATCATCCCGAACCTGACGCATCAGCTTTTCGGAATGAATTACAATACCGTGCTGGGCTGGGAGTCGTTGTGGGCCTTTATATGGCCGGGAGAATATCCCAACATCCCTTTATGGTTCCTATGGTGTCTTTTCCTGACGAACCTGTTGTTCTGGGCGATTCACAGGCTAGGCGAAAGGTTTTTCCCGAATCATGCGAGATTGGCCATGTTCGGGATGGTCTCGTGTTGTGCGGTGATGGGGTTCTATTTCGCGCATCTCCTCAACGCGGATATCGGGAATCTTTGCAACATGCTAAAATATGTACCGATTTTTTTCCTGGGACACATAATGGCTGAAAAGGATATGTTTAGGGGATTGGGCAATCCAAGGATGGAGCCGTTGCGTAAAGGTCTGATCCTGTTGGTACTTATAGGGGTTATTGCCTTGACCTCCTATTTTCTCGGAGAGACAGATATGAATTTCCTGCGGTTTTACGTGTATGGCATAGCGGGCTCTTTCACGGTCATCATACTTGCCTCATGGATTGTCCGTCTCCCGCTCATTTCCTACCTCGGGCGCTATTCCATCATCCTATTGCTCACCCATGGCATCCTTCTCCGCATAGGAACCCCCTTCGTGATTCGTGCGTCAGAATACATCGATCCTTACTATACAGCCTTGATGTTTTGGGTTATCATGGTGCTTTCCTACCTGGTCATCATACCTCTTGCGATAAGATTCCTTCCGCATGTGACCGCCCAAAAGCAATTGTTCGACCCGGAAGACACAGCGTCGAAGGTGGATTGATTCGGACTTTCTATTTCACTGGCGAAGCATCAATTGCCGGTCTGCTGGATGGAGTCGGACGAAGTGGACTGAGGCTCTTCGGCAGGCTTATCCGCTTTCGTGTTCGCGTTTGGAGTAGCGGTCGAGTCCAACGACTTCTCAGGAGTGGTCGTATCCTTCTTCGCGGCACTCTCCGCAGGCGCTTTGGACTTAGAGAGGGCAGCCTTCACCTGACCGTAGCGGTTGGATGCGTTCCAAAGGATCCACTCGTCGTATCCGGCGTCATAGACAGCCTGGATCTGCTGTTTCACCTGTGCGCTGCCATAGTTGATATGCCCCGGGACCCACGGAGCGGAGAAGCATTGCAACCAAGCCCTCACCCTTGCCTTCGGAAGAGAATCCTTAGCCAATTCATCCTGCGACAACTGCATCGCCTTCAGAATGGTCGTGTACGGATGAGCGTCCGGCACATCCAAGCCAAAAGTCCTTGACGCATAGTGCGAAGGGTAGACCATCGGGCAGATATTGTCCGTCATGGAGGCGATCTTCACGTAGTCTTGTCCCGTACTTTTCCTGTCCGTAGGGCTACCGATGACCGTACCGAACAAGTCCGCACCGAAGATAATGTTCTTCTTGTGCAACCTCTTCTCCACGTAGGAGAAGAAATCCGTCAAGCCCTGTTCCTTGGAGTATGTGTTGAGGTCCACACCATAGACCGCCTTATTGGCGCTGCTGCCGATAGGGAAACGCACATAGTCGAACTGGATTTCGTCGAAACCATCTTTAGTAGCCTGTTCCGCCAAGTCGCATATATACTCCCACACACCCTTCTTGAACGGGTTCACCCAAGGATTCCCCTTGCCGTCCGTGACAGGGGTGCTGTCAGGCTGGCAGAGCGCCAGATCAGGGCGTTTCCTCGCCAGGATAGGGTCTTTGAAGCAGACGATACGACCAATGACATAGATGCCCTTTTCATGGAGTTCCTTTAGGAGCGCGGGCATGTCCTTCACGTAGCGTACACAGGCCCCGATATTCTGCGCTTGGGCGTTATCCATCTTGTACGTCACATTTCCACCGTCGTTCTTGATGTCGAGGACGATAGCGTTCATCTCCGTCGTCTCCACCAATTCCACAAGGTTCTTCATGTTCTTGGTACCCGCCATAGCACCCGTGATGTAAATGCCCTTGACCTTAATCGGAGGGATGAGCAGCTTACAACCGTCCGGGCTTCCACCTCGGCTCTGTATTAATATGGAATCCTTGCAGAATGGTATTTTTTCCAATGCTGGAGGTGCGGAGTCAACATCAACCTTCACCGAATCCGCAGCGACGGAATCGGTAACGGCGATGACGGTAGAATCAACGTCGTCTCCCACATAAGTTCCTGTACCCTCTCCCATTGGTTGATGGCCGCCGTTTACGCAACCAAACATATATGATAAAGCCGCAATGGCTAATCCTCGAAAACAAATCTTTCCCCTGCTCATATCTTGATATAAATTCCTGATTCAAAAGAACATGTATAGCATATTATGTCTCGCTCCATGTATCTCTATATGTTTGTAAAATTAATCATTTTTCCCGACTATATCTAACAAGTGGAAGGATTTTTTGCGGCAAAGATAAATTATGATGACACCCCTATAACACAGAATACTTGGACCCACATCTACTCTCAGAATAGTTGGTCTAAAAAAAGAAAAAACAAGACTCCACCACCATCAATCTATAAAATATAGTATTTTTAACACAAAATAATTGCGAACAAAAGATTTTTATCTTATATTTGCACGAAACAAAGTCAAATAACAATTAAAAAAGGAGGCTATATGTTAGACCTAAAAACAGGGAAATTCGTCATCGACGCCGAAAAAGGCTGGGAAGTGCACCCTTTCATGACCAGGGAGGAGTTCCAGAAGTCGGGGTTGTTCAACTCGGAGTATTTGATTAAGGACCCTAAATTTAGCATGGATGACCCATTCTTTTGCTTCAAACCGATTAATATGAATGGGTGCGACATGTGCATGACCATTTTCGTTGGAGGAAGTCATGATTGCGTAAGAGAAATCGAATTGGTATCGGAAGACGCCTACGAATTCTATAATAGACCATATGACGAGAATTGGAGAGAGGCCGCATTTGACGTCAAAAAGATGCATGATGAATTTCTAATGCGTGAAGTTGGCTTAAATTCATCCAACATAGATTCGGAGAAGTACGATAACGACTATGACACGGATTGGGGCACTTTCAGCTCGAATATTTGTCTGATGCACGACCCAGACATTTCAATCACCATAAGTTATGACAATCTAACAGAAGAAGATATGAAACGGTTGGATGAGATTCCCGATGATGTATGTTGGAGTTAAAAAACAGAAATACTATGGAAGAAAACCTGAAATCCGCCTCGGAATGGCAAGGAACCGACAAATATGCGGGCATAGATTCGTATGAAGAGGTAGTATTGAAGGCGGGGACAGAGATGTGCGCCCTAGTCTCATATAGGAATGGGGAGATGTGTCCCTGTAACTATCTTTTTCCTAAAAACGCGCTTGAAATCGTCAAAGACGATGATGTGTTACTGAATCAGATGCTACAAATTGCACCTTGGAGAAATCCAAAGACGGTATTGAAGATAACTATTGCGATAGACCATACCCCATATTATAAATTGTATTTTTAACACATTAATTTTGGCATTTAAAGGATTGTTTTTTATATTTGCAAATAAACAATTAAAAAAGGAGGCTATATGTTAGACCTAAAAACAGGGAAATTCGTCATCGACGCCGAAAAAGGCTGGGAAGTGCACCCTTTCATGACCAGGGAGGAGTTCCAGAAGTCGGGGTTGTTCAACTCGGAGTATCTGATTAAGGACAATGAGTTCAAGATGGATGATCCTCTATTTAGCTTCAAACCAATCAACATCAATGGCTGCGACATGTACATGACCATTTTCGTGGGAGGAAGACATGATTGCGTAAGAGAAATCGAATTGGTATCGAATGACGCCTATGAATTTTACGAAAGACCATATGATGAGAATTGGAAGGAAGCCGCATTTGATGTCAAAAAGATGCATGATGAATTTCTAATGCGTGAAGTTGGCTTAAATTCATCCAACATAGATTCGGAGAAGTACGATAACGACTATGACACGGATTGGGGAACTTTCAGCTCGAATATTTGTCTGATGCATGACCCAGACATATCTATCTCGATTAAATATAGAAATTTAACAGATGAAGATATAAAACGATTGCGTGAAATGCCTGATGATGTTTGTTGGAGTTAAATACATAAAAAACTATGGAAGAAAACATAAAATCTGCCTCGGAATGGCAAGGAACCGACAAGTATGCGGGCATAGACTCGTATGAAAAAGTTGTGTTAAAGGCAGGAGCGGAACTTTGTGCACTTGTCTCATACGACAAGAACGGGAAGATGCGGCCATGTGAGTACCTTTTCCCGAAAAGTGAACTTGAAAAAGTTTCCGGGAATGACATATTGCTCAATCAAATGCTCCAAATTGCGCCACACAAGAACAGGGAAACGGAAGAGTACACCTATAGGAATGAAGTGGCTATATTCAAACTTGGGAAGGACATAGAAGTGGAAATGGGGAGAACTGAGGAAAACACTGCATACGGAGTGGGAGGAATGATCCAATGCTATATCCCCGAAAAACACTTCACAGCCCTTGTTGAAGAAAAAAATTTAGTTCTCACTACATTTAAGAACGGGAACACATCTATATTTCTGGATAACAACAAGATAGGAAGGTCGGATTATGATTCGATTAAATTACGACACAATCAACTCCAATTGCGCCGCAACCTGTTCTGCACCCAAAGAGCAAAGCTAGACACGTTGGACATCATCCGAAATTCACCTAGGCAAGAGGATGTGGAGTTAGCGAAAAAGAATCTAAAAAAGCTAGATGTTAAGATTGCGCAACTTAATGTTGACATTAGAGATTCTGTTGAGGAAATCGGCAAAGTCCCCTCTCCCCTCTACGACGATCTGAACCGCAGGCTCGCCGCAGAGATAAAATGCAGGGAGAGCGGGGAGAACGTGCTGGTGCTGGGCAATGTGAAGACGGAGATCTCCTCAAAAAAAACGGCGGACAACGTGCTGGAACGGGCGAACCTCAACGTGGTGACGGTCGTGGACGTGGACAAGGCGGAGTCGGTGGCACAGAACCTCTTCAAGAAAATAGACGGCTACGACGAATCGAAACCCAGAAACGACATCGACGTGAAAGGACAGGACCTGGTGGACGTCATGAACATCAACCGCATCAACAAGGAGTGCAAAAAGGTGATGGCTGAACAGGAACTGCAGCCCCGTAATTTCCAAGTCCTGGAGCGCATCGCCCTGCCGACGACAGACGGTAAGCAGAAGGAATACAGGTTGGATGAGCTCTTCACGGAAGCAGCCGTCCAAAAGATCCGCTCCGCACAAAACGGCAAACTGACCGAGCCGCTGACGATGAAGGACGGCGGCATAGCCAAACTGCTGATGATGGGAGACAAGGCGAACCTCTTCCTCGCTCAACCCAAGGAGAGCCTCAACGCCACGCTGGACAAAATGGGGCTCGGCGACACAGAACGGAAACGTCTCCTGAACGGTGAGACAGTCGCCCACAAACAGACACACGTGAAGCTGGACAAAGACCTGAACTGCATCGTCTCGGGTGCGGTGGGCAGACTTTCCCCGCCTGCGAAGACACAAGCACAGACAGAGAAGTTGGCAGTGCCGAAGCAGAAGAACACTCCGAAGAGGAAAGGGCACTCGTTGTAAAATCCTCCACCTTCAACAAGCGACAAACGATTAGAGAACGCCTTCAATCATTGCTGATTGAGGGCGTTCCCTATTATTGAGCCCCATTGTCACGACAAATGGAACCATAGAAAGCACCTTAAGACAATTCGGAATCCAGAGGAAAGACATATTCATCCACAACAATGTCACAAGCACCAAAAGGAAAGAATCCTTGGGCAAAGGTCATACAACAGGGGAATGAGAGTCGGCGGCAACAAGCAAAGCACGCAAAAAAGAACGTCTTCACCCCAAGGAGCGAAGACGTTCATCTATGATTTGGAGCGATGTCCTACCTCTTAAGAACCTTAAAGATCTGTCCATTCACATGAACGATATAAAGGCCGCTGCACCATGAAGAGGCGTCGATTCTCTCGTGTCCAGACACCTTTCCTTTCGCCATCTTCAAACCAGTCTCGTCGATCACCTCATAAGGGAGGATATCCTTAGCGTTGGTGACGATCTCCAAGGAAGACTCGACCACAGACGGATACACATCCACGTAGGAGGCGACTTCCGGCATTTGGAAGTCGATTGGTTCGTCGCCGTCCGCGAATGCCGCCCCAACCAGATAGGAACGTACCGTGTTCTTATCTATATACAAGGCGGAGTCCGCCATCACGGACTTGCACACACCATCCGTCACTTCCAGTTGCACCCTGTAAGTACCAGCATTGTAAAAGAAGCATGTCGGATTCTGCAATCGGCTGGTCAAACCTTCTATGCCTACGCTTCCGCCAAACTCAGCATAATATTCAGGGTTGAGAGGCCTGATTAACTGCCATTTGTAGGAAATGGAAGAGGCACCTCTATCACTCGTCGCATCAGCAGAGAAGAGCACCTTGCTTCCTTGGTTGAGTCTGACACTATTGAGTCGTCCCCCCATGTTATGCTCTGCAACTCCATCCACATTATATTTGAACGACGCAGAGAGATGAACCACTTCAAAATGTACTGTCTTCTTCGATGTAGCTCCAGTCGCAATGAAACGTCTTGTGATAGTAACATCAAACGATTCTCTTGGCCAAGAAATGACAATGCCATCATTCACAGGTTCGTCTTCAGATATTTGAACAGCAACATTAGGAACATCCTCATCTGGCACAGAACTGTTTACTCTATAAATACGGCCATACAAATTGGAATTTATGCTATACGAGTATTCGTACATTTCTGATTTCGGATCACGATAGGCAATTCTCACATATTCATCTCCCGCACATACGGTGTCTGTCAATATCAGCTCATTGTCGGTAATAATCGGAGCAAAGTCCGTTTTCACGACAAAAGACTTGCTGGTGTCAGCTCCACACGAGCTCTCTCCGATGAATCGATAATAGACCACAGGAGACAGATCTTCCACGTCTATTTCATATAAGTCACTATTGTTGTATTCCTCAATTTCCACGGTATGCCATTCCTTGGCATCGTAGCTTTTTTGCCAATATATCTTATCCACATTGAATGCGCTATTCTTCAAAGACATAGGCAATGATTCTGTTTTCGACGCACTTGAACGCGTATGTTCTAGCCCCATCTCATCCATCTCGGAATCGCTGTAATTCGTAACGATGTCAAGAACAGACGGCAATGGTCTAATGGATATTGTCAGTTCGTTGCTACGACTCGTGTATTCCCCATCAGTCGTTATTCTTCGGTATTTGGTAGCGACAGATACGGCCTTAGGAACGTACTCTTTGTCATTTGCCCCTTCAATGTTGATGAAATCCGCAGTATAAGCATTGGAGTATTGCCATTGGTATTTGTAATTCCCATAACCTCCCTCCACATCAGTCGCCACAATTGCAGGAATCTCTCCACCACCACACAACATTGTCTCACCATCAAAACTGATAACGCCTCCCCTTAGCGGATTTATATCGTACGGGTTTACACAGATGTCACTAATCGCTAAAAGTTGCAACAGACTATCCTTATAAGTCTCCGTCTTGTATGGAAGAGCCACGACATTCCCTTCAACACGAGGGAGTACCCCATCTCCAAGGAAGTAATATCCTTCAGAGAAATTTTTCCCATCAACGATGTTGATTGTGATCGAACTATCTCTCATGTCACTTGCAACTTCCATAGAGAGATTATTCGCATAATCATATGGTTCTACGGGCTGACCGAAAATCGTGACGATATTGCTTGTATCATCCACGCATCCATTGTTTACGACTCTCATAACACGCATGGTATCATTAACTCTAAAGGAAAATGAGTTTACAGACTGTGCCGATTGTTCGTTCCATACGGCTCCGTCCTTGCTGACAAACCATTTTGCGGTCAGGATATCATTCAAATCTTCCCCTCCATGATAATTCGCTTCCAAGACAGAAGATTTAACATTAACAAGTCTCCCATTGCACTGAACAGGATCATTCGCTGTTATGAGATTCTCCGTCACATCCGGGGAGTTGTACAATGTCACTTCAACAGGCTCCGATTTACATACAAGTCCGTCATAATCTCTGACATGAGAAATCTGATAAGTTATCTTTTCTCCATCGAATCCCTCCAATGCTGACAAACTGCCGAACTGACGGCTAAAAGCATATTCCCCATTAGAATAGAACTCCCAGCTGTCCGCCGATGTGTAACTTGAGCGAATCGAATCGGTGCAATCCAAAAGGATAACACGGAGCGCACATTTATGGTCATTGAAAACGAGATCTCCTTTCCTGAACTCTAGTTTGTCCACTGGTCGAATCAACACAATGGCACTAGTATCGCTATAACACTCGTCAGCCACAATTCTTCTGAACCACCTTGGCAATGTAGCCTTGGAAGTAACATAATCGGAGGCTGTTCCGTACGGGTCACTTTCCCAGAATTTTTCATCATAACTATACTGCCACTGGAATTTCTTTTCTCCTGTTCCACCACTTACTTCGCCTCCAATGATGGTGGAGATATCTCCATAGCATACTATACTATCCACCGTAGGATCAGCCTGTGTGAGATGAGGTAATGAATCTATATTGAAGAATATAGGAGAGCTCTCACATCCCGTCTCAACATCTACGGAATGCACACTGTATTGGATGATGTCATTTTCATTTTCCCAAGCACGATACAATTTCCTATAATCAACATCCTGTCTATCCCAACTTGGTTGCCCTTCGCTATCGTATGCCATCCAAATGTATTTTTTCTCGATTTCTTCTCTCTCAACCCTCACCACTACAGTATCAGCTCCGCACACATTGTCTTCATAGATGCCAGGAGCTTCGTTAGTCCTATATAACGTGAGCATCAGCTCGTTACTATATGCGATTCCACACAAGTCAGAGAAGGCGCACCTGACTCCGATGATGTTGTTCACTCCTCTGTCGAGTGTGTCCATATCCATGTGTCCCAAATTGAAACTATCTATCGTGGAGCTAATAATCGTATTATATTCACCTCCGTTCACACTGATTTGCCACTGATATCTATAATCGTTGTTATATGTATGACCACCCTGTGGACTAGTCGTGGAAATGTATGGCATGTCGTTCGTTTCGCAGAAAGCGCTTACTCCGCCTGACAATCTCACAACACCAGGTTTGAGGCTATCAAAGTAACTAAGTCTGACAGTGTCGGAATACGTATATCTTCCACTATCGTTCGTCGCAACCCTTCGGAACCAATACTCCGATTCATTCAGCAGATTGACGATGCTGTCCACTTTCTCGGCCGACAGATTCGGGCTGGAGTTCCCATTAACGCCAATCCACAACCCCATATCAATGTCGGTTGTATATTGCCATGAATATGTGAAATTCATTTTCCCCTCCAATGGATATAGGTAGTTCCCTGAGGCTAATATTCTATTGGAAAGGCCATTGAATCCTTCTCCTTGGCAAACAGTTTGTGACGAACCGATTTTTCCACCATAGCTCTTATTCCCGAAACTAATGGTAATGGCAGTCGCACTTGACATGCACCCCGTCACCTCGTCGTAACGTTTCAGATATATATGAGGATCGCTCATCAGATGCTTGAGTATTTTACCATCCAAAATGAAACTACATGTCCTGTTGCCTGCGACAAGTGTATCCGTACACTTTTCGTCAATGAACCAGAAACAAGGGTATTCGTTCGTACCGCATTGCAGGATGACGCTATCTCCCACCTCTATGCCCTTGGTGAGCACCCTGTCATCATCAAGCACCGTATACACACGCACAGGCTCATTCTCCAACCTGACGTCGCTCCAATAAAGGCTCACGATATTTGAGGAGACACTGCTACAACCATCGCTCAGAGTCGATCTAACCTGATACGTGCCACTTGGATTCTCAACATAGTCTCCGAGATCAAATGTTCCAACGGACAAATAATCCGTAACACCCACCTCCTTAACCTTAATCCATTCGTTAGAATTCCTACGTTCGAGGTACTCCCAACTGATCCGTAAAGAATCGTTGTCGCGATGGCTATCATACAAATGCGGACCGATTTTTCTGCTAATCCAAAAATCAGACACATTGTCGCTAACACTTCGGACAATATTCTGCGGCGCTTCATTCACACAATAACTGCGTCGTGAGGTAGTCAACTGACCTGCTATGCTGTCGCCCAAATACCATACATCGGCACTCAGGGTTAACTGAGGTACAATATAGACTTTTATCGTATCACTTGGAACCGCAATGTTCCTACCACTTACGACAAACGTGTCCACACGACAAAACGACACATACTTGGTGGCAGGAGCTTTCGTCTCCGTATTCTTCACCGCATTCGCGATTTTTTGGCACTCATCCGCATTAACCGTCTCTCCGTCGGCCGCTCTTCCATCTTCATAATACATTTTCTGAAGATCGCTTCCGTTCACCCCATACATCCATTGATGCTTCGCACTATTGTTCGTTCCGCTCGCACGTACCATACCCACTTCTCCGCCACTACAAATCCAATAATCACCATTGGCATCGTAGCGGTTTTCATCACTCAAGTGGTTCTCAAAGAACAATTCGACACCGCTGGCTTGGAGCACTCCGACGCTGACAGTATCCCAATCACTTTCGCAATGAGGTATGTTTTGGTAACGGACCTTCAACCGATAGGAGGTGTTCTCATAGAGAGGCTTAGACTCGTACCGGCCATAACTCTCCACGCCATAGGTAGTGTCCTCCACACCCAGTTCTCCCAGTTTATTCCACACATAATCGTATTCAGTGTAGTTAGGTTGGAACACGACTCTCTCACCGCTCATCACGGCCGGATAAAAGTTCACCACATTCGCAGGCATCTCAACCTTCGGCAGGACAAGGACAGTCTTTGTCCTACTCGTATCCACATTCATACGGCATACCTCATCACGGGTGATTCTCCTGAAATAGGTGGTGTTTTGTAAACGATAAATAGGCTGCTCTACCCTTCCAATAAACGCATAGCTTGTCTGTTCCGTCACATCAATCCAGTTCTCATTGTCCTCACTCTTCTGCCATTGATACTTGTAGCTGCCACTTCCACCCATCGCCGGCTCACCATCGATATAGACAAACGCCTCGTCGTAACATATTGTCGCCGTGTTCGCGTTAATCCATCCCTTCTCCAGACGCGGCACCGTTTTTACCTTTTGCACTGGCATGATCAAATCCGAGCCAGGGAAGTTGTCGCACGATATTACCGCTCGAACATCAAAACTGTCGGTAACATTATAGAAGCTAATGTGGGCTCTTGCACCATATGCATGTTGAGTTATAGGATCCTCCGATTCAAGCACAAATGGAGTATGTTTATCTTCAGTGATTACATCAAAGGAAGTCATTTGATGAGTTCGATACTGCCATTCCACCTTGTAGTCATCCACATTCTCTGTACCACCCTTTATTGATACGATTGTCATTTCGACAGGATCAGTTCCAATACATATTAGATTTGTCGAACTTTTAATCCATTCACCGCTCAAAACATTATATAACCTAAACTTATATGTGGCGGTGTCGCTCAAGCATCCATTCTCGTTTTCCTTATACACGAATATGGAATCTGTTCCAGCCACAAAACCCTTTTCGTTTTTAATCGTATATATATCAGCAGTTTCAAAATTCTCATTGTTCCCATAGCTCCAGTTATACTTGAATTTCTCGTCCCTATAAGTATAGAAGCTCAGGGACTTCAATGACTCTTCAATGACTCCGTTTCCATCCAACCTTACTTTTGACAATTCCATCTTCGGGCGATCCTCTATACGCAACACAATGGTGTTGTCACTGTACATGGTCTCGCCACACTCGCTATTATAGACCCTCAGACGGAAATAGACGGTCTTGATTCCCATGTTGCTCCATACATCCGCATTGACTTGGCAACTTGCAGTCGTCGCACCCGTGATACTGGAACCCACGTTGGACAATTCACTCCAATTCTCCCCGTCCGTACTGCTTTCCCAAACCATCTTCGTGGTTTTAGCATTCGCCTTAACGTCCGAGTCGAGCGTGAACAGGTCAGATGCGCCAGCACATGCCGTTTTGGAGAATGTTCCATTTTTTCCGAAGTAGACACTACCTATCTTGGCTATCTCTATAGGCTTCACGATATATGTCGTGGAATAGACCCGTTTTAGGTTCTTTCCCGTACCCTCCACGTCATAGATGATTTGGCATCTGTACGAGGACGAATCGCCGACAACCGCAGCGTATGAACTACGCGTCGCCCCACCCAACTGGACTACGGTTTGCTCGCCCATCTTGTACCATTGGTATTGCACCCTCCCCAAATCGATCACACCATCGTTATAGGTAGGCATATTCAACGAATCGACATACAAATGCACTTGGGCGTTACGACAGCCCTCCACGATGTTGTCGTTCTCGCTTTCGAGGCATTTCACCCAAGGCTGCGCACCAAATCCTTTGCTGTAGAAGATTTCCGCATATGCAGTGTGCTTGCAGTCTCCCACACCTTTGGTAGCAGCGATTTTCAGCACACCGTCCACGAAATCATCCTCCCCGACAGGAACGACGAAACCACTGCCCTTCACATACTTCACAGTCGAGTCACCGCCACCATTCATCGTGTAAGTCAGCATGACAGACTCGTTTGAAGTACTGAGCCATTCATCGATTTCCGGGGACGTCAGAATAACATTAGCGGACTTTCCTCCCTCCAACTCACTCTCTTCTATAAACATCTTGCTGGAATTCAGTCCGAAAGCTTCATTCTTATTCACGTTGAAATGCCCTATGGAAACGCTGTCGGAGTAAAGACTCCCCCCGCAGAATTTGTCTTGGACAACCACACTGTAAATGCCATCCGCATATACAGCATCTTTTACCAAATAATTGTCGGAAGAGAAATTGTCGGCCCTCGTCACCCATTTGCTATAGTTCCGCGAGTCATTCTTCCTGTAGACGTTATACTCATATCCCTTGCCACTACCACCAGAAGCTTTCCCCACATTCAACAGGATGGAATCCCCGTAGCAGAAGTCCGTTCCGCTGAGGGAGGATGCTCCGAGTTTCACTGGGGCTATCGTGCTGATCTGGATTGTATCGAATTTAGTCATACACAACTCTTTGCTCACTGACCCTCTCACGTAGTAATCGGTCTGGCGTACGATAGTGTTCGTATGGCCCGCCTGTGAAGGCACATAGCTATACAAGGAAGTTGTTCCCTTCATTTTGTTTCCATCCTCATACCAGGTGTAGACCATATCTTCCTGTCTGTCGTCCAACGTTTCGCTTTTAATGGTTGCGCCAACCCCTGCGCACACTTTTCCGTCAACCAGTTCCTCCTCAAGAATCAAAGGGTGCTGGGTAAGTCTCTCCTGCATCTCCTCCGCAATGACTTCCTTCTCAACACTCACACTACACTCTCCATGGCTAACAACGATGGTGTAATATGCGTTGCCAGCTTCCGGCAATTTCACATATATACTTTTCGTGGTCGGAGGATAAGGATTTCCCCCATAGATGAAGTTGTAGGAAAAGCCCTCCTTCTCCGGCAAAGTTACCAATACACTATCTCCCTTCACCTTACAAGCCCCCAATGATTCCTTGAAATCATCAAGTCGTTTACCGACAGTTATGACTATCGCATCAGTATATATTGTGTCGCCACACATCGCTACCGCGCCATATAAGGTGGTATCCCTCGTAAGTTCGAGCACTTGGTCCTTTAGTCCATTCGACCAACTGGAATTGATGGCATGATACCTGTTCTCCGCATCCCGCCGACATATGTTATAATACTTTTCTCCATTTTCCGAAATGCCATTAGGGGAAATATCCTCGATCGTGAACTTGATCCTCTCACCATAGCAGAATTTCCACTCGTTTTGGGCGGTTCCATTGACCAAAGCTCTGATGGACGGAGTATGATATTTCATGATCATCACGCAATTGCTTGCATTGCTGATCTGAGTCAAGCCCATAGTGGATGTCACTTCCCTCACGATATAGAAGGTGTCAGAATCCACATTGATGATATTCTCAGGCAGGTTCTTCTCGTTCTGTCCCTCTATCGGGAACCAAATAATCGAGTCCTTGCTATATTTCCAGCTATAGGAGTAGCTTTCCTCTCCGTACGCACCGACCAACTGACTGTTGAGGATAGCAGGATTCCCTTCGCCCTTGCATATCCGATATTCAGTCACTTTCATACTGCCTATGCCGATATTGTTTATCCACTTCTCGCAGTCTTGGATCTCACAATACACCTCATCGCTTTCGCAACCATTCAGTTCCTTCTTGAACTTGATATGGCTACACGTAGATGGTTGAATAGAGTATCCGTTCACTTTATTAATGATGAACCAATCTCCGTAGCTAACCTCTCCGTTTTCATCCATTTTTCCCAACGACACATAATATTTGCTTTGGGCATAATCCTCATCACTGCCGTTGATTGACACCAAGGCAGTTCTTTGTCCCTGAGCCACTGCGATATAAACCTTTCCATTCAATGTGCTCACCAAACAATTGGCGCCCTCTATCATCGACAACGACATTGTCGGTCTCTTCTTCACCAGAATTGTGTCATTCAGTGTCACTGTCGAGCCACAGCCATCCGTCACGTTGATGCGGACTGCCACATCGTTTAAAACATTATAAGTGAAGGGATATCGACAACTCTCCGCATTCAATGTGTTTTTCACATCCCCATCCGGAAGTCCTGAAATGGAAATGTCATATCTAAATCCATTTTTATCGGATTCGGAATCGCGTATTGAATAAGAAGATTTGTCGGACATAGGCTCAAACACAATATTAATTGCCGTATCAGCCGCACTTCCCTGACATACAATCGGCATCCTATCCATCACGAAATCGGACTCTTTGATGCTATTATATACATTCAACGTCACCTCCGAATATCCACCAGTAGCATACAATGTCCTTCCTCCAAAAGAAGTAAGCACAGCTTTCTGACGGAACTTATATGTAACGCCTTTTTTCAACTCTTCCTTTTTCAAATAAAGGAATCTCTCTTTTTGTCCATAAGACACAGAATAATTACTTAGTTCATTCGTTGCGAATGCGTTGGTTGAGAATGGCAAGTCTATCCAATTCTGATTTCCCGCCTTGTATTCCCATTGATAAGAAATGCCGTATGAACCCGAATCGAATCCATCAGGTACACCTACTTCACTTCCTTCTATGATGAAACACTCATCTGATGTTTCTGTCCCGTCTTTTTTCTCACACACAATTGTATCGATCTGGCGGCTAAATCCAGGCAACTTCACCGCCGGATAGACCTTGAAATGGAGTTTATTACTCGGACAATTGATGTTCCCATTCTTGTAAGTCACTCTATCTATATAAAACTCGCTACCCGCCTTGAGATTTTCACCGTTCTCGTCAGAAAGTCCGAGTTCAGGACATTCAATCAATTGTCTATACGAAACATTCACGCCATAGTCATATTGGGACATCACCCTCTTTTTCACCTCAGCGACAACGCAATTCTTTTCCTGAGATTTATCCCAGACATTCCACAACCATGATTGGGATTCATTACTGTAAACCGTAGGATCTTCCCTGTTCGATATTTTCAAACCGTCACCATCATCTTCCGCATAAATATGATATATTTCATCCTCTGTTGATGTCGAGCTGTGGTATTCGTTATCCGCCTGAATTAGACCGCCATCGCACTTGTACACCTTTAGTGTTACTATTTCGGAGCAAATATTTTTTAAATGATCTGTACAGTTGTCCGAACGGGTATGGACATTGACATACATATATGCCCTGAATCGCACAGTGCAATAATCTTTCCCATCGAAATCCGATTCATTCACGATATCCGACAATCTAACCTCACAGCTTTTCGCAGGAATCGGTTCAAGATGAAAGCCATCCGTAACTGTTGGACAATTTTGCGTATCATAGAAAGATTCAGTCAAAAGGGATTGCCATTCACTCCCGTTCACACTATAAATCATCTTTTCTATGAGTCGTCCAGATGCTCCATGACCTCCTAACCCAGCATATGAAAAAATGTATCCATTCCTTTTTAGGGTGATAACGTCATACGACCTTGCCTCCTCCACATCCGACAAAACCCTAACAGGATTATCAGATATACTTACACCAACGGGCATTCCCTGTTTCCACACAATTTTCGCTGGAACATGTACAGCTGAGCAGTTGAGACGTATAGAAAAAAAGTTTTCTGCACCAGGAAAATCTTCTGCATTCAAAGAAAGGGAGGTCACCATCATGGCAACCAACATTATATATCTTAAAGTTTTCATACTTGTCTTCAGTTTTTTTATTCTACAATTATCGTTTCTTTTTTCCATCTGCTCCAAGCCCCCTCGTTGTCCATGCATCGATAGAAGACCGTATGGCTACCCAACTCTTGAAAAACATGGTTAAACGTATTTATCGAAGTAGAGGTGATATACGTTCCTCCGTATGCGGCTTTACCACCTTGCCAATAACCTTCGATCTGTTCATATCGGTTCTCGTCCATAGCGTATTCGACGGCATTGCCATCGACACATATTTCATATTTTTTTACACTGCCATCCTTATCATAACTCTTTTTCAAACTCAATCTTCTCTCCAATCCATTCCCGGACACTTCCAATACGGGAATCGGAGGAATGTTCCCTATCATATTAATGTTTATTTTCACAAGATAGTTGTTGCCCGACAGGTCATTCAGGCTAACACGATAAGATACGGATCCCATACGCATAGCGACAGTATCCGAATCAAAAAATTGAACATCCTTAACAAGACCTAATCCGAATAATTGAGAAGCACCATCGAATCTTCGTTTCCTGAAATTGACACCGTTTAACATCACATCGGCATTGGAAGGCTTTCCGTCTCCATCATAATGCGAATAGTTTACCGGGACGTATTCTTTTGCCCCAAGCATTTCACATATCACCTTCAATGAGATTGTATCCGTTTCAACATAACCATCACTGGTCACGTATTTGGTTTTCAAAGTATAATCCAACGTTTTGGGTTTATGTGCATCCAATGTATCCTTTCTATTCTTACCTTCCAAGAAATAGAAAGCCACCTCCTCACAATTGTCTTTGAACCAATCGTCCCTTGTGTCGCAGGAGGAGAGGATGATTGCGCAAGTGAGTGCGCCTAGAATATATGCTAAATTTTTCATGTCCTTCAATTTTTATCTGTGGAAGTTAAACCTGGCTGCCAAAGAGAAGTTGGGTTTCAAATAGTTCTCCGCACTGCTGAACAGAACGTATTGCTGCGCTTTCAGCACGAATGAGACCTTCGTCCATGGTATGAACTCCACACCCGTGCCTACTTGTGCTCCGAAGCATGGACATTCCTTTCTTCCATTACCCCATGAGGCATACCACTTGTCATATCCGACGGCGGCACCCAATCCCCAATGCCAATAAAACCATTTGGTGGAGTTTATCAGGTTGTGCTCAAACCCCGGAGATACGAGTATTACGTTTTTGAAGTCAGTGTGGCCAAAGCTGGCTCTCTCATGATCCAATTCCACCAAGAGCGACATCCTGGTGTTGAAACAATAGGCATAGGTTAGCCCGAAGTCGATTATATTCTTCGTCCCGTGGCCGGCTCTGATGCCGACCGATTGGCATCCCTTCACATGCGAGAGCGTCACCGCCTCATACTGGTTGATGGGTTCCGCCATGCCCGATATACAAAACATGAGTGTGACTGACAGACATAACAACTTGTACATCGCCGTCCTTTTGATCTTACATTTCATCTTTTTTATTATAACATAGTTAATATATTTTTCCCGCATGCCTTCTATAACACTGATCCTCTATGTTTTTTCACCACCCGTGTGTTACATCAATAAACCACAACTTGCAATTGAATAGGCAATTTCGGGATGTATATTTTTAAATACTCCGCAAAAATAATAATTAAATTAATACGAAACAATAGCGAAGTGAAAAATACACAAAAACTTTTCGATAAATACCTATCAATTAGATTAATAGTATTTTTAACACAAAAATATTTGTCAATGAAAGATTTATGTCTTATATTTGCGTAAAATAAAATCAAAAAACAATAAAAAAAGGAGGCAATATGTTAGACTTGAAGACAGGCAAATTCGTCATCGACGCCGAAAAAGGATGGGAAGTGCACCCTTTCATGACCAGGGAGGAGTTCCAAAAGTCGGGGTTGTTCAACTCTGAGTATCAGATAATTGACGAAGACTTCAAACTAAGCGACCCGTTTTTCAGTTTCAAACCTATCCGTATGAATGGTTGCGACATGTACATGACCATTTTCGTTGATGACGGAGATAATGGTTATGTCGAAAAAATTGTACTGACCTCAGTTGAATCATATGATTTTCATTGGAGACCCTACGATGAAAACTGGGAGAAGGAAGCCTTCAACATCAAGCGGATGCACGACGAATTCTTAATGCGTGAAGTGGGCATGGATGCATCTAATGCCGACCCAAAGAAGTATGACAACGATTATGATACGGATTGGGGAACTTTCAGCTCGAATATTTGTCTGATGCATGAACCAGACATTTCTATCACTATAAGATATGATAACATAACTGAAGAAGAAAAAATCGAACTTGATCGCCTAGCGGACGAGGACGACGATTTATAAATATATAACCTATGGAAAAAGAACTTGTTTTTGAAAAAACAGCCTCGGAATGGCAAGGCACCGATAAGTATGCGGGCATAGACTCGTATGAAAAGGTTGTATTAAAAGCGGGAACAGAACTATGCGCCCTTGTCTCATATGACAAGGACGGGAAGATGCGTCCATGCGAATATCTTTTCCCGAAAAACGCCCTTGAAATCGTCAAAGATGATGACGTATTATTAAATCGGATGTTGCAAATCGCACCATGGCAAAATGGTATAACAAAAGAGTGTTCCTACCGCAACGAAGTCGCATTGTTCAAATTGAAAAGCGACTTGGAAGTGGAGACTGGGAAGACTAAGGAAAACGTAGCATACGGAGAGGGTGGTTTGAGCCAATATTATATTCCAGAAAAAAAAGTCGTATCTCTTCTTGAAGATAAAAGGAACGGCATGGAACGAATCTCGTTCCGTAACGGGGAAAAATCCATGATATTGTGCAACAACAAAATACACAAGGATGAATACAAAATCATTGATAAGCGGTTAACCCAACTCCAACTGCGCCGCAACTTGTTCTGCACCCAAAGAGCAAAGCTAGACACGTTGGACATCATCCGGAATTCGCCCAAGCATGAGGATGTGGAGTTGGCGAAAAAGAACCTCAAAAAATTGGATGCTGACATACGCAGTATAAGAAGAAACATAGAGAAGTCGAAGAAGGAAATCGGCAAAGTCCCCTCTCCCCTCTACGATGACCTGAACCGCAGGCTCGCCGCAGAGATAAAATGCAGGGAGAGCGGGGAGAACGTGCTGGTGCTGGGCAATGTGAAGACAGAGATCTCCTCCAAAAAGACGGCGGACAACGTGCTGGAACGGGCGAACCTCAACGTGGTGACGGTCGTGGACGTGGACAAGGCGGAGGCCGTGGCACAGAACCTCTTCAAGAAAATAGACGGCTACGACGAATCGAAACCCAGAAACGACATCGATGTGAAAGGACAGGACCTGGTGGACGTCATGAACATCAACCGCATCAACAAGGAGTGCCAAAAGGTGATGGCGGCACAGGAACTGCAGCCCCGCAATTTCCAAGTCCTGGAGCGCATCGCCCTGCCGACGACAGACGGTAAGCAGAAGGAATACAGGTTGGACGAACTCTTCACGGAAGCAGCCGTCCAAAAGATCCGCTCCGCACAAAACGGCAAACTGACCGAGCCACTAACAATGAAGGACGGACATACCGCCAAACTGCTGATGATGGGAGACAAGGCGAACCTCTTCCTCGCGCAACCCAAGGAGAGCCTCAACGCCACGTTGGACAAGATGGGTCTCGACGACACGGAGCGCAAACGTCTCCTGAGCGGTGAGACGATCGCCTACAAGCAGTCCCACGCAAAGCTGGACAAAGACCTGAACTGCATCGTCTCGGGTGCGGCGGGCAGACTTTCCCCGCCTGCGAAGACACAAGCGAAGGCGCAAGAGAAGAACCAGTCTCAGGCGCAGGGACCATCAACCCCCAAACCGAGGTCCATTCCGAAGAAGAGAGGACACTCGTTGTGACAAGGAAGGCTACTTCTTTCCGAAGTCATCCTCCACCTTAAGTCGCCTGATAAGCAACATGCCTGGTATTGTGCAAATGCAGACCCACACGAAGAAATTAGAATAACCAATGCACTCCTGTAGCCAACCGGCGATCATGCCAGGGAGCATCATGCCCAGCGCCATGAGACCGGTACATATCGCATAGTGGGAAGTGGAATATTCACCCCTCGAAATGTAGATGAGGTAGAGCATGAAGGCAGTGAATCCGAAGCCGTAGCCGAATTGCTCGACACCTACTAGTCCGCAGACCAGCGCATAGCTATCCGGTTGGGTGACAGACATGTACACATAGAGCAGGTTAGGAACGTTCATGCTCAACACCATCGGCCACAGCCATTTGCGCAAACCGTCCCTAGAGACGATTATGCCACCCAGAATGCCGCCCACGGTAAGGGCAACCACACCCACCGTACCATATGCGAAACCAATCTCGGACGTGGAAAGGCCCAATCCACCATCCTGCACGGAATCCAGTAGGAATGGAGAGGCGATCTTGGTCAACTGGGCTTCTCCGAGCCTATACAACAGCACGAATGCGATTGAGAGACCGATGCCTTTCTTGCTGAAGAATGTGCCAAAGGAAGAGAAGAAAGCCTTGATTGAATTGCTGTCCTCCACTCTTTTGTCTTTATCAGGCTTCGGCAATGCGTAAAAATGGTACAAGGCTAGGCAGATGAAAAGCGCCGCACAGATGAAGAAGGTTATGCTCCATGCGTGAGGCGTGTCGCCAGAAGACCCGGTGAACTCCGCCACGCACGTCTCTTTCGCACGTGGGTCGAGTTGAAACAAGAGAATCAAAGGCTTGTCCCAATTGTCGTCGTTGAACACATACCGATCCTGGCCAAGAAGGGTAATACTCTTATCCCCACGGGTTTGCCTGAAGTTGAGGGCAATCTCTTTCCCCGGTTTTTGGGAGAGTCGTACCCTGCCACCTGCAATCGCACAAGTTCTGGCTGGTGTATCTTCGTCATGCACCTTTCTTTCCCTGAAAACAGAAGAGAGTTTTTTCTTCAGAGGGTCGGACACTTTTCTTTGCCAGAATCCTATCTCCATTGGCTGCGGATTCTCCGTCTTATCTAGGGAGACAAAACCATTCCGGGCGTTGGTGGCCTCCACTAAATCTAAATCCTTCTTGAGGTCTTCAACATTCTCCACAGACACTGTCTTGAGAAACAAGTTTTTGTCATACACGAAGCATAATCCTTCGGACGAGTTGTCCACAACTTGATCTTGTTCCAGAATAGTATCCTCATTGCTCACATTGATAACCACGGGCTCGAGTCCGGACATGTTTTCGAGGTGGCCGGCCAACATGACGAGGGCGCCCTGCCCGACAATCATGGATATGCGGTAGAAGGTGCTGCGTATGCCTACGAAGAGCGACTGTTGCTTTTCGTTGAGGGCGATCATATAGAACCCGTCCGCCGATATGTCATGCGTGGCCGAGCTGAACGCCACGAGCCACAATAGAGCGAGCGAACTTTGCAGGAAGAACGTGGTCGGAATACTGAAAGCGACACCCGCCAAGCCTACAGCGATGAGGCTCTGCATGGCGATGATCCACCATCTCTTTGTCTTCATGATGTCCACAAATGGGCTCCAGAAGGGTTTGATGACCCATGGCAGATAGAGCCAGCTGGTGTAGAAGGCGGCATCCGCATTGGATAGTCCAAGCCTCTTGTACATGATTAGCGCGAAAGTTGTCGCTACGACCGCATAAGGGATTCCCTCCGCGAAGTAGAGGGAAGGCACCCATGACCATGGGGATCTATTTTTTCCTTTCATTCCGAATCTGTATTTAACTCACCTGTAAATCTTTTCAAAGATATAAAAAGTTGGAATATGTGGAAAATAAAAAAGCCGCCTCCATTTGGAAGCGGCTCTGCCTTTCTTTGGGTGGGAAATGGGGATCGAACCCACGACCCTCAGGACCACAATCTGATACTCTAACCAACTGAGCTATTCCCACCATCAAATTTGCGGTGCAAAGATACGGCTAATTCTCCGTTTTTGCAAGCGACCACGACGGATTTTTTCGAAATACATGCAATCGCATTGTCTATCAAATATTTAAAAATACGCGGAATGACAGAAACAGGACCTTTTGCACTCCGTACGAAAGGAACAAAAACAAAGAAGAAGGCTGTCGGGTTGTTTTTTCCATATCGATTTTATGCTTTTTAGTGGCGAAAGGTTAACTTTGTGTTAAAAGAAAAAGCACATGAAAGAATATAAAAATTATCAATTGAAGGGGAATAACACGTTTGGCATCCCTGCGCTATGCGACCGATTCATCGAATATGCGGGCATCGAAGACCTGAAAGAGCTATACAACAACAAAACGTTCGAGGGGAAATGGATGTCTGTCGGATGCGGAGCAAACCTGCTTTTCTGCGACGATTACCATGGAGTAATCATCCATTCCACCGCTCAACAGATAGAAATATTGGAGGAAAATGACCATACCCTACTTGTGAGAGCGGAAGCCGGGCTCGTATTAGACGATTTCATCGCACAGGCGGTCGATAAAGGTTGGGGGGGTATGGAGAACCTATCCGCCATTCCTTGCAGTGTCGGCGCCGCCCCGGTCCAGAACGTCGGAGCATACGGCGTGGAGGCGAAAGATGTGGTGGAAAGCGTCTTAGTATTTGACACAAGGGATGGTTCGTCCCGCACATTCACCAATGCCGAATGCACATTTGGCTACCGCAACAGTTTTTTCAAGTCAAACCCGCAGTATGTGGTTGTCTCGGTGGACTTCCGTCTGACCAAAAAGAGCGACTGGAAACTGCGCCTGGATTACGGGAACCTACGATCCGCCCTACCCGACCAATTCTCGGAAAACGGGGAGGCCTTGCGTGAGGTTCGAGAGACCGTATGTCGTATCCGCCACGAAAAATTGCCGGACCCCGCTGTTATCGGCAGCGCCGGAAGCTTCTTCAAGAACCCCGTGGTGGATCGCGCCGTGGTGGACAGATTGCTTTGCGACTATCCCAAAATGCCTTTCTACGAAATGGGGGAAGGATGCAAGATACCCGCAGGATGGATGATCGAGCAATCAGGTTGGAAAGGAAAGAAAATGGGCAACGCAGGCGTGTACGAGAAGCAAGCGTTGGTATTGGTTAACCATGGAAACGCAACCGGCAAGGAAGTATGGAAACTTGCGCAAAGCATCGTACGTTCCGTAAAAGAAAAGTTCGGTGTGGAAATTTCTCCTGAAGTGATAAAAATCCCTGAATAAGACCAGACCTACCCGTCCGACCTATACACGATTCCATAGGTATAAAAACGACAAGAGCCTAATCAAATGATTAAGCTCTTGTCGCAAACTAGTTTTTTTCACGTTTCTCTAAGGTTAGACGGATATAGTATATTTATATAATAGGGTCTAATTTTAAATTCGAAACTTACGGTTTCTATTCCTTATCGTTTCTATTGCAAGTTTACGGAGAAATCGCATTTTCCTTGTGGACTATTCGCGATTTTTTGTGGAGAAAAGAGAAAATCCACACGATTCTACGTTTTTTCCACATCGCAAGCCTGTGTTTTCCAACCCAAGCCACGGGGCTTCTCCCTCCCGAACAACATCTAGTACCCCCTTAAAAACCAAGAAAAGCCGTGAAAGAACTTCACGACTTATTCTTATTGTGCTTCAAAATGGTACTAAATTAAGGTTTGCATATAGTGTTTATGTTTACAAATAAGGGTCATTAATTTTTCATTGCAATATTATCCCATTGACATGGTTTCCATGTGTACAATTTGAAAAAATATGTGGACGATTTTGAGTTTTTGAACAAAATACACACTCAAAAACATGCATTTAATTGATTTTTCTTATATCAATTAAAATTTTCTTGTCGAAGAATTTTTTTCAATCGCATTCACGGAAAAATGTCACGTCCCCTATCTTTTACCAAACACAATCCCAAAGGAAAATCTTAAAATTTCACCATTCGTGAAAATCGGGGAACACATTCCGAAAATAAATTCCGTCGGTTTTTTGTCAAGATTCCGTTGGCTGTCATTCTACCAGGAGGTCTCCTCGGCCTCCTTCTGTCACACATCGGCCTTCGCTCGAAAAAAAACGAACCACATTCATCTTTAATTCATTTTTCCCATAATAAAAACGATATAAGTCCGTTACTCATACGAAAGGCAATAACAAACATCAAAAACAATGTGCGTATGATAAAAACTTTTACCCCTAACATTCTTATTTACGATTGGACGGAAGACAGCAGGAACGAAATGACCGATGAAGTTGTTTCGACAGAGGATTGCTTGTCGCCATCGGAAGAGACCATTTCGTTTCTGAAAAGTTTTGCGAGGTCCATCACTATCGAAGCGGATGCGAACCTGTCGTTCCCAACGGCATGAAGTAAAATTAATTGTTCTTTTTCGAAGAAGGCGCGGAGGAAATATTTTTTCTCCGCGCCTTCTTTTTTCCGCGTCCTCATCTGGTCAGGAGAGTTCCAGGCCCAGTTCTTTGGTAAGTTTAGACAAGCTAGGATTATGCTCCATCATTTTGATGAACAATTCCTTGTTGGAATACGTTTTCATGTTCTCGTTCGCCTCACAAATCCTAATCTCCAGCTCGATATTGCCATTATGAAGTTCTTTCCTGAGGTAATTCACAAGTCTAATCCTCTCGTCCAACATGATTTCCTCCTGGGAAGAGTTGTACACAGCCAACATGATCCTGCAATCAGTCCCCAACACAGGTTTACATTGTTGGATAGTTTGCAGCAGGACAGGTTTATCCTTCGCGAACTGGATGTAGTTGTTCCAAACCTTGACGAGCGATTCCTGAGAGAAGGCCTCTCTTTCCGCGCTTATCGCCACGGTCTCCTCCGCCTTCTTCTGTTCCACCTCCACTTTCTTCTGCATGGAATCCTTGATGGAAAAAGACATAACCCTACCAGCGCCCGGTTTGGGGGATTGCTTCGCAGGCATCTGTACAGACTGTGGAGATTGAGGAGCAGGTGTCGCGGCGCTGTTTCTCGCCGGTTGCGCACCTTGTCGGAGAGCGATCGTGCTAGGAAGGAAGATATCGATGGGTTCTTCCTGGGGAAACCACTCGTCTACCCAGTTATTTTTTTTTTTCATCCGACAATTGGCAAAGTCGGATAAGCGTCAGCTCCACGAGTAACCGTTTATTCTTGCTGACTTTATAATTCAGGTCGCATTGGTTACAAACCATCAGAGCCTTGTAGAGGAATTCGTTGGAGCACATCTCGTTTTGCGCCTGTTTCAGGTATTGCTCCTTCACATTGGCTCCCACATCCAAGAGTTGGACCGTCTGCGCGTCCTTGCAGACCATCAGGTTCCTCAGATGGGAACTGAGTCCATTCACGAAATTCTGCGCCTCAAAGCCCTTATTCAGTATCTCATTGAAAATCAGCAGGCATTCGGAGACTTTCCCCGAGAAGAAATAATCCACTAATTTGAAGTAGTAGTCATAATCCAGCACATTCAGGTTATCCAAGACACCTTTGTAAGTGATGTTACCATCCGTACTGGCCGCTATCTGGTCGAAGATGGACAATGCGTCACGCATACCTCCGTCCGCTTTCTGCGCGATGATACCCAGCGCCTCCACCTCGGCCTTAATGCCCTCCTTTTCGGCCACCATCTGCAAATGTTTGACGGTGTCCTCTATGCCCATACGGTTAAAATCGTAGATTTGGCATCGGGAGAGTATGGTAGGCAAGATCTTGTGCTTCTCGGTTGTCGCGAGGATGAATATCGCATGAGCTGGAGGCTCTTCCAGCGTTTTCAGGAACGCGTTGAAGGCGGCCTGTGAAAGCATGTGCACCTCGTCGATGATGTAGACGCTGTATTGTCCCACCTGAGGAGGGATACGCACCTGTTCGATCAGCAACCTGATATCCTCCACGGAGTTATTGGAAGCCGCATCGAGTTCATGGATGTTGTATGATCGTTGCTCATTGAACGCCCTGCAGGACTCGCATTCATTGCATGCGTCTCCGTCCGCGGTAAGGTTCGAGCAATTGATTGTCTTAGCGAAGATTCTCGCGCAAGTGGTTTTTCCCACACCGCGCGGACCACAGAACAGATAGGCATGTGCCAGATGCTTGCTGGCGATGGAACGCTTCAACGTATTGGTCAACGCACTCTGTCCGACGACGGACAAGAATGTGGACGGGCGATATTTCCTTGCAGATACGACGAAGTCTTCCATTTTTCTTTACGATTCAGTTACGCGAAGATATGAAAATAATTAGGAAATAGAAATCAGGCTTCGGTAGATTTTCAACACGCCGAGCAAAAAAAGGAGAGGATGCACTCAGGTCACCCTCTCCCTTTTCGGAATTGAAGATTTGGTAATTGATGTCAAATTCGGTCTAAAGCCTGGCTCAAGTCCTCGATGATATCATCGACATGCTCCACGCCAATAGATAGACGTACAGTGGTGGGTGTGATGTGTTGTTGGGCAAGTTCCTCGCTCGACAACTGAGAGTGCGTCGTGGTGTATGGGTGGATCACGAGGCTCTTCACATCAGCGACGTTAGCCAGCAGAGAGAATATCTTCAGGTTGTCGATGAACTTCCAGGCATCGTTTTGGGTACCCTTGATCTCGAAAGTGAAGATGGATGCCGCGCCCTTAGGGAAATATTTCTTATAGAGAGCGTTATCCCTATGAGTTGGCAAGGACGGGTGGTTAACCGTCTTAACCTTCGGATGGTTCTTGAGGAAATCCACCACCTTAAGCGTGTTCTCCACGTGGCGCTCGATCCTAAGCGGCAACGTCTCGACCCCCTGCAGCAATATCCAAGCGTTGAAAGGGCTTATGGAAGCACCCGTGTCGCGAAGGATGACCGCACGGATCCTGGTGACGAAAGCGGCAGGTCCAGCCACATCCGCGAAGATCGCGCCATGATAGGAAGGGTCCGGTTTAGCCAAAGTAGGGAATTTATCCGCATTCGCCTTCCAGTCGAACTTTCCGCCATCGACGATCACGCCACCCAAGGACGATCCATGTCCGCCGATGAACTTCGTTGCGGAGTGCACCACGATGTCCGCGCCATGCTTCAACGGTTGGATCAAGATCGGAGCGAACGTGTTATCCACGATGAAGACGAGATTGTGTCGATGTGCGATTTCCGAGATTCCCTCAATGTTCAGCACGTCGGAGTTCGGGTTGCCGAGCGTCTCGCCGTAAATCACCTTCGTGTTAGGCTTGATTGCCTTTTCCACGGCCTGCAAGTCAGAGAGGTCAACGATTGAATACTGTACACCCTGCGTGGAGAGCGTATGGGTGATCAAATTATAGGTACCACCATAAAGGTTATCCGCAGCGATGACATGGTCACCATTCTGAAGGATGTTTTGGAGCGCGTACGTGATCGCAGCCGCGCCGGAAGCGACAGCCAAACCAGCCACACCACCCTCCAAGGCAGCCACACGCTCCTCGAAAACACTTTGGGTAGTGTTGGTCAGACGGCCATAGATGTTACCCGCATCCCTAAGTCCGAAGCGGTCTGCCGCATGCTGAGCGTTTCTAAACACATACGAAGCGGTTTGATAAATAGGCACTGCCCTTGAATCGGTTGTAGGGTCCGCCGTCTCTTGTCCTACGTGCAATGCTAAAGTCTCTACGTGTAAATTCTTTTCTGTACTCATATTCTTATCTTTTTTATTGGTTAATATTTCCGTTTGTTTGACAATGCAAAGTTATGTTACGAAGAATACCAATCCAAACATTTGAAAAAATATAGTTATTTTTACTATATATATACATTTCCATAGAATTACACACTATTTTAGATGATCAATCACACGGATAAACAGAACAAATACGAACCCATGCGCTTTCCCGCAAACGGCGACAGAGGAGGGGCATAAGAGAGAAGGAGAGGCAGGGAACTTTCCCATAACAATGGAAAAGGCGAAAAGCAGCAGAAAAAAGCAACAAAAAAAGCCCTATTATGAATGAATCTAAAAAATATGCGATAAAAAGATACAATTCCCAACAAAGATTTTTGTACATTGGCAAAATTTGATTACATTTGTAAAGGAAAGGTTAATGTGTATAACATTAAAAGGAGTGTTGAAATGAGAAGTGTTGAAAGCAACGTATTTGACGAATTCGTCAAAAAAACGTTTGGGGAAGACTTCGATTGTGGATTATCCCCCGAGTCAAGGGAGGTGATGGCAAAGCGAGGTCGTGTTGTGAATATGGACAAGGGTGAGTTTTTGCAAATCGTGGGAGATGTCAGTAAGACATGGGGATACGTATGCAAAGGTCTTGTTCGAGTGTATTACATGAGGGGCAAGGATGAGATTACCGAGCAGCTGTCGGAAGACGGGGACGGTTTTTTCGACTGTGACAGCTTCTTCAACCAGACACCGAGCAAGCGGTACATACAGATGTTGGAGCCTACGACTCTATTCTTGTTCCGGCGGTTGGGATCAGGAGAAATTTCCTCCGACAATTATGAAATAAGGAGATTTCTTAGGTATATGATTGAAAAGGCGCTTCTTGACAAAAAGAAAAGGATTTTGGACTCCATATTCAAGTCGGCGAAAGAACGCTACGAGACGTTATTGGTGGAGAAGCCGAGTCTGGTGTTGCGGACGCCATCCGGCATCATCGCATCGTACTTGGGAGTCACTCCTGAAACTTTGAGTAGGATAAAAGCAAAAAACAATTAAACATCAGTGTATATGAAAAGGATAATCATAAACAAGAATCTGGTGACAAGCGAGATTCAACGTTACGTAGGTCCCATCGACCTAAGTGAGGAGTCTTTTACCAAATTGCTGAAGATTTCAACCATCGAAAAGATCAAAAAGCACGACCTATTCCTGAAACCAGGTGATTTCAACGACTACATGGGCGTCGTGTTAAAAGGTATGGTACAGATATACCACTACCAAAAGAACAAGTTGGTGTCCGACTTCTTCGCAGGCGAGGGGTGCGGATTCTTCGACATACACAGTTTTTTGCTAGGGACGCCATCGGAAGTGTTCTTCGAAGCGCTGGAACCGACGGTCATCGCGAAATTCAACAGGAAGAAATTCCTTGAAGAAGGAGAAAAGGATCCGGAGATAGACCTTATATACAGAAGGATACTGCAATACGCGATCACCATGTCCAACGAGCGTCTGAACTCCATCCTCCACGACTCCGCAGAGGAAAAATACATCAATCTGGAAAGCAGGATACCGGGACTCACATCCAGGGTCAGCTCCATCAACATCGCATCCTACATTGGCGTGACGCAAGAAACATTGTGCAGAATCAAGTCGAAACAAGAAGGCCTATTTTAATACGGGGCGCATTCACGACTATTCGGGGGCCATTCAAGAACGCCCCGGAAAAGGATTCGGGACCGCGTCGGGAAGTAACGGTGACTTTCCTTGATTTCTTACAACAATAATATATAAGGTGAGGGTGTATCAGAACGTAGGCGGCAGCAAATAAAATCCGCCGACATCCCAGACGAGCAGAACCATGGCACAGCCATATTTCTGCGGGGTAATGGCCTACATTTCCCGGGAAGGATATACCTATGAGATTTTGATACACCCACCTAGTGGTTTTTCTGACGTAAAAAGACTCCCCGTGGCGCTTACGCAAAAGCAATGAATCGCGAAAGTGATTACAAACGACTGATTATTATGATATTTATCATATCAATATATAAATTTGACAAAATATAATATTTTTTGCACAAATACGGAGATAGACAAATTTCATTAAATCCCAAATATCCTCGTCATTCATGCATGATTTTGTAAAAAACATGCTCATTTTGCGCATATTATTGCTCAAAGGGATGATCAAGGTGTTTGTGAAATCAAATTTTATGTTTTATTTTTGCAATGAAAATGAAAACTTATAATGGTATGGACGGTATTGAAAAAAGTTCTTTCCGAGACTTTCTCAAGAAAATTTATGGAGACAGCTCGGACGCAGAGTTGTCTGCGGAAGCAAGGGAGATGTTAAAATCGAAGACTCGTATAATACGTCTCAACAAAGGTGAATATTTGCAGATAGAAGGAGATGTCTGCAAGTATTGGGGTTTCGTCGTTGACGGATTGGTTCGGGTGTACTATTTGCGCCAGGACGAAGAAGTCACCGAGCAACTGGCTTCTAACGGGGAGGGATTCCTCGATTACGAGAGTTATTTCAACCAGTCGCCTAGTAGGCATTTCATTCAGATGTTAGAGCCTACGACCCTCTATTTATTCCCTCAACTGGAGTGTGAGGACTTGTGCGAAAACAACCAGGAGATTAAGTTGTTTTTCAGAAAATTGACAGAAAGGGTACTTCTTCTAGAGAAGAAAAGGATTAAGGAGACCATTTTCAAATCAGCCAAGGAACGCTACGAGACATTGCTCGCGGAGAAACCAAACCTTGTGCTTAGAGTTCCCTCTATCTACATCGCATCTTACCTAGGCATCACGCCAGAGACGCTGAGTAGAATCAAAACAAAAATGAAATAAACCAGAAAAGAAAAAGAAAAACAAAGATTATGAAAAGGATTATTATTAACAAGAAGTTGGTTGCGGATGAAATACGCCGTTTCTTGGGCCCTGTGGACCTGAGCGACGAGGTTTTGTCTAAACTCTTCAAAATAGCGACCATCGAAAAGGTCAAAAAGCACGCCCTCATATTGACTCCGGGCGCTCAAGACGACTACTTGGGTCTCGTCTTGAAAGGCATGATTCAGATATATCATTACCTCGACAATAAATTGGTGTCCGACTTCTTCGCAGGAGAAGGCTGCGGATTCTTCGACGTGGATAGCTTCCTCACAGGTGAACCTTCTGAAGTAACCATAGAGACATTGGAGCCGTCCGTGATCGCGAAATTCGACAGAAAGCAGTTCTTCCAGCTGTGCGACGAAGACCCTAGGATTGATTTGATATACCGTAAAATCCTTCAGTACGGCATCACCATGTCCAACGAAAGATTGGACTCCCTCCTGCACGATTCAGCAGAAGAGAAATACATTAGCCTTGAGAACAGAATGCCGGGATTGACTTCCCGCATCAGCTCCATCAACATCTCTTCCTATATCGGTGTGACTCAAGAGACATTGTGCCGTATCAAATCCAAGCAAGGAATACTATTTTAATACAAATAAATCCAGTGAGAGTGCGCCTCGTCTATTCGTGGCGCACTTTTTTTTGCTTTCAACCCCAAAAACCTCTTTTTCATCCTCTCTTATTCCCTCCTCTACGTTTTTATTCGTATATTTGTCTACGTGAACAATAAACTTCACGGGGGTGCTATCAGAAGAACCACCCAAACAACGGATTCGGTCCGACTGGCATGACAAAGGGATGCCACGGATCTTTCCAAGGGTGTCTAATATGTTAGAGGAGACAAGGAGATGACGGGACAAGGGCAAATAAAAGGATTCATCAAAGACGGAATAGTATGCAAAGGGAAACATCCTATCATGCTTATTTTCGCCATAGTCTTCCTATACACTTCCCTCACGCCCCTCTTCGCGGCAGAATGTTCCAACGGCTCCATCCTGTTCAGGGAGGATTTCGGCGGCAATAACGTGGAAGACCCAGTCGCCAAAGGAAGCGGCATCCCGGAATGCAGCGGCTACACCTACGACGACAATCCCGTCGATTACAACAAAAAAGGAAAATACGCCATCCGGAAGGTCGCGGTTGACGGGCATTTCGAATGGTACAACAACATCATCGACCACACTTACCCGAACGACAAGAACAGAGGTTACTTCATGCAGGTGGACGCATCCGAACAACCTTGCGAATTCTACCATACCCAAATAAACAATATTTGTGAAGGATCAGACCTGTACTTCTCCCTTTACGGCGCCAGCTCGACCAAAAGAGCCAACGACTTGAACGGAACCATCCGCATCATCGTGGAAAACGCCTCGACGGGTGATGAAATCGGACACCACGACATCGAAATAGAGAACAGAATGAACGGAGAGTGGTTCCAATACGGCTTCTCCCTAAGCATGCCGGCCGGATGCCAATCCATCAACTACAGGATCATCAACAACGCCGATCCCAACGTCATAGACGGAGGAAACGACTTCTGCCTGGACGACATCGAGGTGCGGGCATGCCTGCCTCTCCCCACCATCACACCGAAAAAAGGCACTTCCCTGTGCATCGGAGAGGGGGAGCTGTTATCGGCCGACATGGACAACACGATCAACCTCACACTTCCTCTCACCTTCACATGGTACAAATGCGCCACGCTCAGCTACAAGTTCGAGGATTGGACGAAGATACAAGAAGGCAGGGAATTACGGTTAGACAATGTGTCACTCAATGATGCGGGATACTACAAAGTGTTGGTTACCGGCGCAGACCAAACCCAGAGCCTGAGCGCCTGCAGTTGTCTGTCGGAATTCTACGAAGTGGACGTGGTCGACTGCGGAAGTCTAGGACCTCAACCCTGTCCGAACGGCACCCTCCTCTTCCGGGAGGACTTCGGCGGCAACGACGTGAATGACCCGGACGTGAAGACAGAGGCGATACCTCAATGCACGTATGAATTCTCCGACGATCCAAGAGACCCCGCAGGAATCGGCAAATACAGCATCCGAAAGGTCGGCATCGAACACAATCAATGGTACAAAGACATATACGACCACACCTACCCCGACGAAAGCGACAAGGGCTATTTCATGCAAGTGGATGCCTCCACCGCCAGCGGCATATTCTACCAGACAGAGATAACCGGGCTGTGCGAAAACTCGGAACTATACATGTCCATGTGGGGCATGAGCTCCACCTCCACCAGCTGGTGGTCGAACGCATTCCTCAAACTGATTGTGGAAGACATGGACGGAAACGAGTTGACTAGTTTAGACATAGAGATAGAGAACCGCAAAGGGTATTGGGAACAATTCGGACTGAGTTACGTGGTGCCTAGCGGACAAAATTCGGTCATCTACAAAATCATCAACAACAGCAACACCAACGACGGAAACGACTTCTGCCTGGACGACATCGAGGTGCGTCTATGCAATCCGCCCGTCGCAGTGAATTCGCCGGACAGCCTATGCCCAGGTGAGGATGTTACCCTAACAGCCGATTTCGTGAACGATGGCACATACGCCGAACCTATCAACTTCACATGGTACAAGTGCGACACGACCTCCTACGAGCCATCCGATTGGAAAAAGGTGGGTTCAGGGAAAGAGTTGAGCCTGCTAAACGTCAGCGAAAACGAGGAGGGCTACTACAGAGTATGGATCAGCAGTAACGGTGCGTCTCAACTGATCAGCAAATGCAACTCCGCCTCTGATTTCGCGCAGGTCAGTCTCAAAACGTGCACATCCTGCACCGACACAGCCATCTCCCTGACTGACACCATTTCACTGGGGAATCCCTACACCGAGCATGGGTTCAACATTCTCCACCCAAATGTCGGAGAGAACTTGGACACACTGCAACTGAAAAGAGTGGCGGGCTGTGACAGTATCGTTTCCCTCAAACTTCTCGTGATCCAAAACACCAGCGACACTATCCGAGCCTCCATCTGTCCAGGCGAAACATACCAGTCATACGGTTTCAACGAGAGCACAGCGGGCATCTTCACGCAAAAGCTGAAAAGTTCATTAGGGGCCGACAGCCTTGTGACACTCGTGCTGGAACTTCTTCCGACCTACGACGACACCACTTCCGTAACCATCATCGAGGGCGAATCTTACACCTTCGCAGGCAACACCTACGACGAGGAGGGCATCTACACCACCCGACTACAGACAACAGCGGGTTGCGACAGTATCGTCACCCTCAAACTGAGCGTTCTCAACGGATCGTCCGACACCATCAAGGCAGCCATCTGCCCAGGCGATACCTACCAATCGCACGGCTTCAACGAGAGCACGGCGGGCACCTTCACGCAGCAGTTGAAGAACACAGCAGGTGCGGATAGCCTTGTAACACTCGTGCTGGAGATCCTTCCGATCTACGACGACACCACCTCCGCCACCATCATCGAGGGCGAATCCTACACCTTCGCAGGCAACACCTACGACGAGGAGGGAACCTACACCACCCGACTACAGACAACAGCGGGTTGCGACAGTATCGTCACCCTCAAGCTGAACATACTCAACGGGTCGTCCGA
>JAFZPM010000022.1 GCA_017550335.1 Paludibacteraceae bacterium | reverse complement strand
CCTCCTTCGTGCTGATGTTAGGGAAGGTCTTCCCGTCACTGCCCACCTCGGCGGCGATGTATGCCACGGAGGAGTCGCCTGTCGGCGGAGTGTATTGAACTTTCACCGTGTAATAGGTCGTGTCACTATAGCAAACCTCCAATATTTCACCTAATGATGAAGTGACTTGGAAAGACTGTACCGCCTTATAAACGTAGACAGTATCCTTCTCGATGTCCAAAACCGGCAGTTTATCGGCATCCCATGGGTCACCGTTCAACGACCATTGGATATCAGTCGCCCTTTCATAATCGGTCGTGCCATCTTCGGCGTATTTCGCCAGAGCCACCGGATTCTGCTCGTAATCGCAGTATACGTTTTCGGCGACAGGGCTCAATTGGTGAGCCTTGTAGATTGTGACAGACACAGCCTTTTTATTACTTTCCGCATCCGTTTCAGAGTTGGTTTGGCTGACATAGAAGGTTTGGACACCCACCTTGCTGTAATCCACTGATGGAGGAGTAGACGAACCTGTTCTCTTCGCAGCGTTCGCATCCGTGTACCAGTTCAATGTAAAGGCAGTGTTTGGATTCTTAGGGTCACCCGCCACGACAAGAGTGGAGAGATCCACAGTCGGATTAGGGTTCGTCACATCATTCTGCACACAGATGGCAGTATCACGAGCCGCAGGAACCGGTGCGTCGTTCACGGTAACCAGGAAGCTAGCGGTGTCGCTCTCGCAACCATCCACGTTTTGGGAAACCCAGAAGGTAAACGTAGTCTCATCCTTCAAAGAGATAGTAGGCACAACCGTCGACGGATTAGCAGGGAAGTCAGACTTCTTGGAGTACCAATGCAAGTCAGCGCCAGCAGATGCGGTGGCACCATCCTTCACAGACTGGTCCGTAACGTCAGAAACGACGAAATCGAGGTTCTCAATAGAAGGTTTCTCCGGAATCGCCTTCACCTCCACATCAAACGTAGCCTCATCGCTGACACAACCCGTCTCAATGTTTTTCACCTTGATCTTGTAGGTTTGCGTACCCGCAGCCAACGCTTTCAGAGAAGCGTCGAGGTCAGCCACATCCACAGAAGAGTTGGAAGGGTCCTTTATATCGGCCTCCAAGCCTTTCAGGAGGTCCTTCAGATCCTTTTCCAGATAATCGGTCACCGTTTTATCCACGAGTCCCTTACAGAAGGAAGGAATCGCGATGGTCGGCACGACCGGCTTCTCATTGTATTTCACCACGACAGAATCATAGACGAAGCAAGAAGAAGCGTCCGGTTTCTCGTTGTCACGTACCTTGATGTAATACGTTTCGGTCTTACCCTCTTTAGCGGCAGACCAATTTATCTTCACCTTATAGGTAGAAGAGGAAACCTTCGCATCCGTTTGGAGGGCGGTCGACGAGACATCATCCAAGAGCCAGAGCACATCGAAGACAGCGGAAGGCTCCTTACTGCTCTTCAGTCCCTCGACAGAGAGCTCAACAGCTGGCGTCTCCTCGCAAAGGAAGATCGTGTCAGGTCTTTTATCTCCGTCCGCCAACAAATCCACAGCGTCAGGGAGGTTACAAGGAGGACAACCATAACGTCCTGTCAGCATGATGCGACCGCAATTGTAATCGGTCATCTTGCCAAACAAGACGTCCTTGTAACAAGTTACCGAGCTACCATTCGACTGAGCGTTGTAGCTGTTAGCGGTACCACCCATCGCATAGATACCCATTTTTTCAGAGTCTATGATAGGAGTTGCGAACTCGGCGGAATTCTCTTTCACGGTAGCCACACTACCCGTGTATAACTGGAAGTTGGAGGTACCCACGTTCATACCCAATATGTAACGGACGCCGCGCGCAGGATTACCCTCTATCACGAAATCACATTTCACAACGACATCCTGAGCTCCAGTGTCATCGATGGTAAAGGACTGAGCCTTACCAGTCACCACCGGACTGCCGACTACGTACAGATCGTTCGTGTTCTTTACCGCCTCATACAAGACCGGAGTCACTGAAATGGTAGTTTCCCCGCTATGGGATTTAGCGGAAAACGTAAAGGACTTCAGCACCGCGTCGGAATAGATATCGATCAAGAGACCATAGGACTGGAAGCTACCAGCCGTGGTCAACTTGGCGTTCTTGTTCAGATAAGTATCAAAGGTGGAAACATCCTCCAGCCAAACCGTATAGGTGGTGTCAGGTTCCGCCTCGTTCTTGTTGTCATGAACCTGCGTCTTGTCTATTTTGTCACCAGGGACGCAGAATTCGATCTTGCCACCTGCACCCATTGCCTCCACAACAGCCAAAGTATCCTTGCTGTCCTTGGTGGAGAATGCGGCGAAAGTAGTCTTTTGGGTCGCGTTGTAGAAGGAGTTGTTCACAACCGCCTTGAAGCAGATATTGTCGGAAGCGGCCGGTTTCAACGGATCAGCCACACAGTTCATCGATGTGATGAAGGTATCGATAGGCATATCCATATCCTTCACGGTACAAGAAGTCTTCGCCAGCTTACACTTGTCGCAAGGGATATTTCCTCCGATATACTCGATCGTAACCGTATACTCACCCGTTTTCGTAACCTTAATGGAGGTGACATTGTAAGGATCTGCGGCACGTGCGGACTCAGGGTCCGCCGAAGTGGTAGTATTCAAGACGTTGCCTTCATACATCCATGTGACGAAATAGCGCTCCTCCTTTCCCTTAGGGACCGTGAAACCACAATCCAGTTCGATCTCCTCACCAGGACATTTCAATCTGTTTATCATATAAACCTCAGGACATCCATCCTGGATCTCGCAAGGGATAGTGGTCAATTTCGTCAAACAAGTATACTTTGAGACAGCCGCACTTCCCACACCGCACTGACCTAAGTCATTCAAACCCCAGACATAGAACTCATCCTTGTCATTCACCATGAAATCGAAGTTATCGCCTCGGGAAATACTAACCGCATCCGTCACCAACTCGCCTGGCTTACCGGAAGCGTCGCAATAGCGCGCCAGAATAGGCATAACGCCCTGCGCACCATTCGGATATTTTTTCGCAGTGGTAGCATTCGTAGGAGCGACACCACCATTCTCATCATCACATCCCCAATAAACCAGATAACCCTCTTTAGAGACAGCCGCACCATGTCCACGGCCACCGATAACCTCCTTGATATCGGTAAGATACTCCTCTCCGGATATCGTCTTATACTCACCAGAAGCCACCTTCATGGCATTGTAATGGGTCAATCCCACACGTTGTTGTCCGGTGGATCCTCCCCATCCTCCATTTCCCCATGACCAGACATATCCATCTCCCGTCACAGCGAAACCGCATACGTCACCCGCAGCCGACATACGGATATCGGTCAACGGCGTTTTATCCTCAGCCTTCAAAACCGGAACAGCCACCGTCGATGTAGCCTCTGAATTACCATTCCAAGGTCCGATACCGTATAAGCTACCATCTTCTGTCCTGATCAAACAGTTGTCATCACCTCCCGAAATGTGGGTGACATTCTGAATGTCGTTTCCAGCCTTGTCCTTGATATAACGAGGCAAACCTGCATTGTTCCCGGTAGCGGAGTTCCATTCGCCCTTACCCCAACCTACGACACGGCCATCATCCATGATGGCGAATCCGGAGTTGGTGGATGCGGCGATATACGTGACGCCTCCCAAATAAGGACCGCCCGTTGATCCATCTTCATTGTATCCGGGAGTCTCTCCCTTTAACACAGGAGTTGGGAATGATACCACATTTCCGCCCTGACCACCTTGGCCGCATCCATCGTTCTGGTTATCTCCCCATGCATAAACAAGCTTATGGCAGGAAAGAGCCAAGTTGAACGCACCAGATCCGGAAGTCACCTGGCTGAACGTCAGACTACCGGTTTTCACTCGCTTAGGAGAATAAACAATCTTATCATCATACCCACTCTCAGTCGGGTCGATACCCAACAACGGACCAGCCATGATGCTACTGTAATTATTTCCCCATGTATACAAATAACCTTCCGCACAAATAATCAATCCGTGGTCGTTACCACCCGATATGGTCTTACTCTGCGGCAAAGCCCCCGTCGCCACTCCCAGCGATAGGAACAACCATGTATATAAACGTTTTCCCATGATCATAATATACTTTAAAACCCCTTATATAAATTATAAACACTATATCATTTCTCTATCACACAGAAATTGGGCAAATATACTGCTTTTTTTCATTTGTTCAAAGGCGAAATCGGGATTTTGAGAGAAAGAACCCAATAAATTAACGTTTAAAAAAGAATGCGGAGGCAACAATCATATCGCCTCCGCACCCGTTATTTCTCTTATTCCCTTCGAATAATCATGAAAACCCTATGCGGTCCAGACCATGTGAACGATATAGGCCACGTAGATCACCAGGAGGAGCGCCCCCTCCCATCGTTCGAGTGTCCGACGTGTGAAAAGGAAGAACCAGAGCAGGACCGCCAGCACAACCATCAGCAGATAATCAAGGAAGAACCCTTGGTCGCTCTCAGGTATCGGACTGATGGCGGCAGAGATTCCCACCACGAAAAAGACGTTGAAGGAGACACTTCCGATGATATTACCGATCGCAAGGTCCGTCTCGCCCCGTTTCGCGGACATGACCGAGGCGAAAAGCTCCGGCAGGCTGGTACCCACCGCAACGACCGTCAACCCGATGACACGTTCCGAAACGCCTAACGCAGCCGCCACATTCTTCGCCCCCTCCACCAAAAGATTCGCCCCGAAGATCATCGCAGTGATAGAGAGAACCACCATGATGACAGATACGGGGAAGGAATGCAAAGGGGTATTCTCCGCCTGCGGCACGTCCGCATCCCCCATCCGTCTGGAGGCACGGATCTGCCAAACAAGGAAGGCGACAAGCGATAGCATGCCTACGATACCAGCGATGCGTCCAATCTCGCCCGTCATGCCAACGGCAAAAAGAGCGGCACACGCAAAAATCATGAAAGGCAAATCGACACGAAGGGTATGCTTATCCGTCGCACACGTGAAAAGCAAACCCGTCACGCCTAAAATGAGCGCGATATTGGCGATATTGGAGCCCACCACGTTACCCAACGCAATGCCCGGACTATCCGCCAACGCCGCATTCACACTCACCAACATCTCCGGGGCGGATGTACCGAAACCGATGACCGTCATACCGATGACCATCGAACTCAACTTCGCCTTACGGGCTATCGAAACTGAGCCCTCCACCAGATAATCACCGCCCTTCACCAGAAGAACGAAACCGATTAGTATAAAAAGAATATTCGTGAGCATATTTAGACTTTAGGCGTTAAACCTTAGGCACTTGGCCTTGGGATTTAGATTTTAGTTCGATTCAAAAGCGGAAAGAGTGCCTCCCGGAAAGGGGAAAGCACTCCATCCATATTTTCACAAAAAATAGAGACTACTTCGCGAAGCTGACCGCACGGGTCTCACGGATCACCGTGATCTTCACCTGTCCCGGATAGGTCATCTCGTCCTGAATCTTCTTAGCGATCTCATAGGACAGCGTCTCGATCTCCTTGTCGTCGATCTTGTCCGCACCCACGATGACACGCAACTCGCGGCCCGCCTGGATAGCGTAGGTCTTAACGACGCCAGGGTAAGAGAGCGCCAATTTCTCAAGGTCATTGAGACGTTTGATATAAGCCTCAACGATCTCACGGCGGGCACCTGGTCTAGCGCCGGAGATAGCGTCACACGCCTGCACGATCGGAGAGAGCAAACTCTCCATCTCGATCTCGTCGTGGTGGGCACCGATAGCGTTGCAGATCTCAGGTTTCTCCTTGTACTTCTCGGCAAGCTTCATACCCAAAATAGCGTGAGGCAATTCAGGCTCATCATCAGGCACCTTACCGATATCATGCAACAGTCCGGCACGTTTCGCCTTCTTAGGGTTCAGGCCCAACTCGGAAGCCATGACGGCGCAGAGGTTAGCGGTCTCACGCGCATGCTGCAACAAGTTTTGGCCATAAGAAGAGCGGTATTTCATCTTACCGATGAGGCGGACCAGATCAGGGTGCAAGCCATGCACACCCAAGTCGATGGTAGTGCGCTTACCCGTCTCGATGATCTCCTCCTCGACCTGTTTCTTCACCTTAGCGACCACCTCCTCGATGCGGGCAGGGTGGATACGACCGTCCGTCACCAGTTGATGCAATGCGAGGCGAGCCACCTCACGGCGAACAGGGTCGAATGCGGAGAGCACGATAGCCTCCGGTGTATCGTCCACGATGATTTCCACGCCCGTAGCGGCCTCCAAGGCACGGATGTTACGGCCTTCACGACCGATGATACGGCCCTTGATTTCGTCGGAATCGATATTGAACACTGTGACTGAGTTCTCGATGGCGGCCTCGGTAGCGACACGTTGGATGGTCTGCACCACGATACGTTTAGCCTCCTTGTTGGCGGTCATCTTAGCCTCCTCCATGATCTCGTTCACGTACGACATGGCGTCGGTCTTAGCCTCCTCCTTGAGAGCCTCGATCAGCTTCTCCTTGGCCTCGCTCGCCGACAATCCGGAGATTGTCTCCAGACGTTCGCTCGCCATGCGGTTCAGTTTCTCAAGCTCCTGTTTGCGGGAGTTCACGATGTCCATTTGATTGTTGAGGGTTTCCCTCATGTTCTCCGTCTCGGCTTTACCCTTCTGCAGCTCAGCTTGGAACTGGTTCAGCTGCATTTCACGTTGTTTGAGTTTAGATTCCTGCTGCTGCATCTTCGCGTTACGTTGGTTGCATTGGGAATCATACTCGTTCTTCATTTCCTGAAACTTCTGCTTCGCCTCACGCACTTTCTCAGAGCGGATTCTGGCGCCCTCCGTTTCCGCATCCTGCAAGATCTTCTGGGACTTGGACTTCAGGATGGTGTTCAGCACGAACCAGGTCACCAGTGCGCCGACCAGGAATGCTGCGATTATAAAAACATACTCCATATCAATAAACTAAGTGTTAAATATAAAAAAACGCATCACTTTTGAAGGCTAAATTCAAAAGAAATGCGGGTGATTCGCTATAAAAAAAGGCCACATCTCACGATGGATTCAGATACTTGGACAACTCCTCTTCCAAGGATTGCAGTCTCATACTCTCCTCCGAGCATTTAGACTCGAGACGCTTCAGTTGTAACGCGACCTCCAGCAAGTCAAAAGTCAATATGACCTCCTCCTTTACTCCGGCGTTGGCTCCAACGGCTTTCGTCATATTTTTATGCACCTTTTTTATCAAATCGGCCGCCTCCCTATAGAGGGGTTCTTCGGACCTCAAGCACTTCACCTTATAGTCCGACCCGGCCAATTCGAGCTTGATAGTTATATTATCGTCCATACTTGCCTCCACTAAATTAGGCTTTCACGTCATTCATTTAGCAACGCAATGCACTTTTCTATCTCCCGCTCCAATTTCGACAAGCGAGCAATCGTCTTCTTCGAGTCCTCCTCGGACGTCGATATCGTCTTGGCGATCAGCAGATGCTGGTATTTATCCCTCCACGATTTTTCGGACAACCTCGCTATGGCCAACTCCTCCTCACATTTGCGCAAGTTTTTGACGAGTGTCTCGTTTTCCACCCTTCTCTCCTCGTTCAAAGAGATCAGTTCTTTGACCTTCGATTCCAAACTATCCAATAATTCGTTCCTCGGAGTTGCCACTTTGCCAAAATTTTTCGCAAAGTTATGAATATCGTTGTAAATTCAAAGCATTTCGTTGAAAAAGATTTCCGCCCATCCGCAAAAAAATCCCAGTTGCAATCTTATGCGTACCACACTGGAAGATTTCACTTCCAGCAGGCGAAAAACATCCATGATCCAATCCGACAGGAAGAGCGAACAAGGGGGTCGGAAGTTCTCCGAACAACCACAGAAAACAGCGAAACCATTTTGCCTCCCCACCCCTTCGAAAGACAAAACGCCGTCCCTCCCCCTAAAGTCAGGGACGATAGGAAGACTCCGACTCCAAAAACGAATACACACAGGTGAAAAAAAAGATATTTTTCAAGACAATAAGCTAACATTTGGTGAGAAAGATAAATTTTCTTTTTTTATCTTCGCGTAATAAATTTCAGTTAAAGTGAGTCTTAAGAAATCACTTGTTTAAAAAGAAAAAAGAAAGGAGTATCATTCTATGAAACCCACATTATTGGTTTTAGCTGCGGGAATGGGCAGCCGTTACGGAGGATTGAAGCAGTTAGACGGTCTTGGTCCTAACGGGGAGACCATCATGGACTTTTCCATTTTCGACGCTATACGCGCAGGGTTCGGCAAAGTGGTCTTTGTCATCCGCCACGCATTTGAACAGGACTTTAGGGAAAAAGTGATCAGCAAATACAAAGATGCGATCCAAGTGGAGGTCGTATTCCAAGAGTTGGATTGTCTTCCTGCGGGATTCTCCCTGCATCCGGACAGGGTGAAGCCTTGGGGCACCAACCATGCGATTCTTATGGGGAAAGACGCCGTGAAGGAGCCTTTCGCCGTCATCAACGCGGACGATTTCTATGGGAAGGAGAGCTTCCAGATCCTGGCCGACGCCCTGAAAGCAATGGAGGGGAAGAAGGACCAATACTGCATGGTGGCCTATAGATTGGGCAATACGCTCTCCGAAAGCGGACACGTATCACGCGGCGTATGCAACAAGAACGCGCAGAACCACCTGACGACCGTTGTCGAGCACTACGAGGTGCAACGCAAGGGCAACGACGTGGTCTTCAAGAACCAACAGACGGGCGAATACGACACCATCGACGAGAACTTACCGGTTTCCATGAACATGTGGGGCTTCACGACGGATTATTTCGAGCACTCCGAGGCGGACTTCAAGGAGTTCCTGCAAAAGAACGCCGACAACATCAAGGCGGAGTACGGCATCCCGACCATGGTGAACCGTCTGATCCAGGAGGGCACATCCACCATCGACGTGTTGGAGACGCCTTGCAAATGGTTCGGCGTGACCTACAAAGAGGACAGACCGATGGTTGTGGCCAAGATCCAACAGCTGATCAACGACGGCGTCTATCCTAACAAACTGTTTTAACTAGAAGATAGTCCAAACATGGCAAACAAAGGGAAAATATTGGTTACCGGCGGAACGGGGTACATCGGATCCCACACCGCCGTCGAACTCTTCAACGCAGGGTATGAGCCTGTCATCATCGACAACCTGTCCAACTCCAACATAGGTGTGCTCGATGGCATCAAAGCCATCACAGGCACCCTTCCTACCTACGAGAACATAGACTGCAAAGACTACATCTCTTTGGGGCACTTCATGGAGAGGCACTCGGACATCAAGGCGATCATCCATTTCGCCGCCTCGAAGTCTGTGGGAGAGTCTGTCGAGCAACCATTGGTCTACTATAGGAACAACATCGTCTCCTTGATCAACCTGCTCCAGCTCATGCCTAAGTTCAACATCAACAACATCGTATTCTCCTCCTCCTGCACCGTCTACGGACAACCTGACGTGTTGCCGGTCACGGAGAACTCCCCTATCAAACCTGCCACATCGCCTTACGGCAGCACCAAACAGATGAGCGAGACGATCCTTAGGGACGCATCCGCCGCCGACAAGAACCTGAACGTGGTGCTCCTGCGCTACTTCAACCCTATCGGCGCACATCCGAGCGCAGAGATCGGTGAATTGCCGAACGGCATCCCGAACAACCTCCTGCCTTACCTCACCCAGACAGTGGCTGGCATCCGTAAGACATTGAAAGTGTTCGGAAACGATTATAGCACCCCGGACGGCAGCTGCATACGCGACTACATCAACGTGGTGGACCTCGCCAAGGCTCACGTGTGCGCCATCGACCGCATTCTGGAGAAGAAGAACAAAAAGAGCTTGGAAGTATTCAATCTCGGAACAGGCAAGGGTGTCTCCGTGCTTGAAATCATCAACACCTTCGAAAAGGCGACAGGTTTGAAAGTGCCTTACGAAATCGCACCAAGAAGGGCAGGCGACATCGAACAGGTATGGGCGGACGCCTCCCACGCCAACAAGGAACTGGGATGGAAAGCGGAAGCCACCCTGGAAGAGACTCTGCTCTCCGCCTGGAAATGGCAACAGAAGCTACAAGAGAGGGAGTCCAAAGCCGAATAAAAACAGAAGAAAAATCGTGAAAACAGAGAAAGAGGCTTCAAGAAGAAGCCTCTTTTTTTTCTGTAGACCTACCGTAGAGACGCAAAATATTGCGTCTCTGTCTAAATCGACAGACGCAAAATATTGCGTCTATACCTGTATCAACAGACGCAAAGCATTGCGTCTCTACCTGTATCGACAGACGAAAAATATTGCGTTTATATCTGTATCGACAGACGCAAAGCATTGCGTCCCCACAAATCACACCTCCATGAATTGGCTGTTATAGATTGTCCAATAGGTTCCACGTTTACGTAAGAGTTCATCATGCGTTCCTTGCTCCACCACCTCGCCGGCGTCCAGCACGATGATCTTGTCCGCGTTCATGATAGTGCTTAGGCGATGGGCAATGATCAGGCACGTACGACCACGCGTGATCTGAGAGATAGCGTTCTGGATCAACATCTCCGTGCGGGTATCGATGTTGCTGGTCGCCTCGTCCATGACCAGGATCGGAGCGTTCTTATTCACCGCCCGGGCGATGGTAAGCAACTGGCGCTGTCCATGGCTAATGCCTGCGCCCCGCTCCCCCAGCACTGTCTCATACCCATCAGGCAGGCGGTCCACCACCGAATCGGCATTCGCCAGACGGGCCGATTCCCGCACCTCATCAAGGGTGGCGGATGGTTTGCCATAAGCCACATTATACCGCACCGTGTCCGAGAAAAGATAAGCCTCCTGAGGCACCCAACCGATGGAACGTCGCAGATCCTCCACAGAAACTTCACGGACATCCACCCCATCGACCAGCACACATCCCTCCTCGACATCGTAGAATCGGTTCAGCAAATTCACCAGCGTGGTCTTTCCCGCACCCGTGAACCCCACGATGGCGACCACCTCTCCAGGATCCACCGAGAAACTGACATTCTTCAACACCAACTCCTTCCCATATCCGAAGCTCACGTTCCTGAATTCCACGCCACCCTTCACCTCACCCAACCTGCGAGGAGAGGCTTTTTCCTTTATCTCCACCTCCTCATCCAACAGACCGAAGATGCGTTCCGCACCCGCAATGGCCGCCTGCACCACATTCAGCTGCGTGGCGATGGAGTTGATAGGCCGTTGGAAATTCTTCGTGTAAAGGAGGAAAGCCTGCACCACGCCCACCGTCACAGACCCATGCAAGGCTAGAAAGGCACCCACCAGCGTCACCACGATGTAGGAGCAATTATCCAGAACACGCATCAGCGGCATGAGCAAACCGCTATAGATCTGCGCCTTCCTGCCCGTTTCGCATACAGTCTGGTTCAACGCCTCGAACTGGGCGATACGTTCCTCTTCCCTGCCGAAACTCTTGATCGTCCTGATACCGCTGAAGGACTCCTCCACAGCGCCATTCATCGCACCCAGCGACTCCTGATGGAGGGAGAATCTCCGACGTGTATGCTTCATCACGAAACGGCTCACCATCACGGAGAAAGGCACCGTCAGGCAAGTGGCGACCGTCAGCTGCCAACTCAGATGCGCCATGACGACAACCGAGCCGATCAGGGTGAGAAGGCTGACCACAATCTGCACGACCGTATCCCCCAACGCGCTCCGCACCAATTCCGCATCATTGGTGAAATGGCTCATCAAGGAACCACACAAATGGTCATTGAAGAAACGTGGACTCAAGGAGAGCAACTTCTTCGTCAGCTCCTCCTTCAACCTACGCAAGAGACGTTGCGCCAAGACACCCATCCCATACCCGTTGATCCACGAGAAGAGGGAGGAGAGCAGGTGGAAGAGGACGAAGACTCCCAAATGGAGCAACAGCGCATCCCTGAAGGATTCCGCCCCGCCGGAGCGGACCAACTCCACGCAGTCGTCCACCGTACGTCCCAAGAGATACGGGCAAAGCAACGCGCTGACCACGGAAAGGACCGAAAGGAATGTCAGGGCGACGAGCAACCAGCGCTCCCCACTCCAATAGGCAAGCAAGCGGCGGACCGTCCCCCACGCATTCTCCGCCTTCCCCTCAACCGTGCCTAACACACGTAGGCGGCGACTTCCCTCCGATGTCGAAATACGTTCAGCCATATATCGTCACACGTTCATCTGTTTATCACACATATCCTTGTACAAACCGCAGGAAGCGTACAACTCCTCATGCGTGCCTTGGGCGGCGATGCGCCCCTGGTCCAGAACCAATATCTTATCCGCATTGCGGACGGAAGCCATCCGTTGGGTGATGACCACCTTCGTGGCAGGCACCTTCGCCAACTCCTTACGGATCAGCAGGTCGGTGCGCACATCGACCGCACTCAGGCAATCGTCAAAGACCAATACATCATAATTCCCCACCAAGACCCGGGCGATGGAGAAACGTTGTCGTTGCCCACCGGAGAGGTTCATGCCTTTTTGGCTGACAAGGTAATCCAAACCTTCCGGAAGGGACTTGACGAAGTCAGCGATCTGTGCCTTTCCACAGGCCTGAAGCAAATCCTCATCCGTGGCGGAGAGGTTCCCCCAGCGCAGGTTATCCCGCAACGTGCCGGAGAAGAGCAGAGCGTCCTGCATCACCATCCCCACCATCCGCCGCAGGGGCTCCTCACCATAGTCGTTCAATTCAGTGCCATTCAACCATATCGTTCCAGAGGAGGGTTGATAGAAACGGGCCAATAGGCTCGCGACAGTAGACTTACCGGAACCCGTACCACCTACAACGGCGAGTGTTTCCCCCTTTCCCACAGAGAAACAGAGATCACTCAGGACCTCCTTCCCGACGCTCTTGTCCCCCTCGTAGGCGAACGACACGTGGTCGAACACGATGGCGGCATCCGACGAGACTAGCGTCCCGTCACCACGCCCCGACACCTGGCACTCCGAAGCGGAGAGCACATCGTCGACGCGTGACATGGAAGCCCTCGCCTCCGTGATAGAGACGATGATATGAGAGGCCATCAGCAAGGAGAGGAGAATCTGCGCCATATAGTTGACGCAAGCCATGATGTCACCCACATTGACCTCGCCCAGCTCCATAAGGCGGGCCCCATAGTAGACAATCACGGCGATGCCTATATTCAGCAACAAAGACATGACGGGCCACAGCAACGTCATCCACTTCGCCACACGGAGGGATCGATCGACCAGCTCATCATTGTTCGTCTTGAACCGTTCCGCCTCGGCGGATTCATTCACGGAAGACTTCACCACACGGATGCCAGCTATATACTCCTGCACAATCGTATTTTGTCTATCCGTAACATTCTGTATATGAAGTATCTGCGGGTACGCATGCTTCAGAATCCGGACGATGGTGAAGATCAGCACGGGCAAGAGGACGAAAAGCACGGAGGAGAGCCCCAGATGGACCATGAGCATCATGGAAACCGCCCCCACGAAAAGGATCGGGAAACGGAACAGCAGACGCATGGAGGCTTGTACCACGCCCTGCACGCGCTGCACATCGGAGGTCATGCGGGTAATCAAGGAGCCGATCCGCAGCTTATCCATATCATGGAAAGAGAGGTTCAACGTCTTACGGAAGAGCGCGGAACGCATATCTGCCCCCATCCGATACGAGACCGTCCCTGCGGCGTAGATGGACAAGATACCGCCTACCATGCCCAACAGAGCCACCACGACCATCCGAATGCCCATAGGGACGATTAGGGAAGCATTTCCGCCAAGCACACCCTCGTTGACGATGACAGCCATGATATAGGGTTGCAATAGTTCAGCCACGACCTCGGTAGCCACAAACAAAGGGGATAGGACCGCCCATTTCCAATGCGGCCTCAAAAAACGGAATATTTGTTTTAACTCACCCAACTTACTCAATCACAAACAATTAACCATGCAGGCTTTAGCAAGACCAATCCACGGTGCACACCATCCACCCCAACGAAGAAAAAAAGAGCGTATCATTCCGACACGCTCCCTATCATTTCACACCTGCCTCCCATGGGAAAGAAAGGTGTTGGCACGCACATTAATTATTCTTCTTGTGAGCTTTTTGTTTCTCACGCAATTTCTGCAGACGGAAATACTCCTCACTATTATCACGCGCAACCGTCTTGATCACACGGATAGTATCTGCCTGTGGGTCATATTTCTCAACGAACATCGTATATTGGTACCCCTCCACATAGTAGAAATTAGAGAACTCGCCGCAGTAAGGAGTCCATTCCGTCATATCACGTCTCGCATGTCCTTTGCGAATCTGGAAACAACGTTTGGATCCATCCACGAGGATCTTATCGCCTGCGACCTTCATGAACTCACCGTCTTCCGGGAGTGCTGATAACGAAACAGCACCAAGTATTACTGACAACAATATCTTTTTCATGATACCGAATTTTTATATTATAACGACAAATATAATATTTTTTTTACTTATACAAAAAACTTACAAGAATATTTCGATTTTTTCGATCTATATTTCCGGAGTCCACATCTCGTCCTAAGCATGAAGGAGAGGCGGTCAGAGATCACCTCCGAGTCAGGCCGTAGCCCCCACGATACCCGAGGGGGGGGGAGCGGGCAGGACATCCCTAGCGATGGAGCACATGGCTTTACGCTTCTCCCCCGCCATTGAATGTGTTGAAGTTAAACGGCATGGCAACACGAGGATCATCGTCCCCATTGATGGTCCCATACCTTTCCTCGTATTTCTGCAGGTTGTTCTGCAAGGCAAGCATTAGGCGCTTCGCATGTTCGGGTGTCAGGATGACACGTGATTTAACCTTCGCCTTCGGTGTGTTCGGCAAGATGCGGAGGAAATCGACCACGAACTCCGACGAGGAGTGTGATATGATCGCCATATTAGAATACACGCCCTCAGCAACGGCCTCGCTGATCTCGATGCTCAACTGTTTCTTGTCATTGTCTTCCATATCCATAAACTATTTTTTACGAAGAGAGGACCAACTAAACAGTCAGTCCTCCCCTATTCATTCAGATTTAAAATCTAATTAATTCTCATCCTCGTTCTCGGAAGCAGGCTCCAGGCTAGAGGAAGATGGTCCATAGAGAGGCTCCATCTCTTCCTTAGAACCCACGATCAGGCGATCGAAGTCTCTTTGTCCCGTACCTGCAGGAATCAAGTGACCGCAGATCACGTTCTCCTTCATACCCTCCAAGTAATCCACCTTACCGCGGATAGCCGCATCGTTCAAGACCTTTGTGGTCTCCTGGAATGAAGCCGCAGACATGAAGCTTGTCGTCTGCAAAGCGGCACGTGTGATACCTTGAAGAATCTGAGAAGAGATGGCAGGGACAGCGTCACGCGTCACAACCGGTTTCAAGTCGCGGCGTTTCAGCATACTGTTCTCGTCCCTCAGCTTGCGGACAGTCACGATCTGACCAGGTTTCAGGTTCTCGGAATCACCTGCGTCGGTCACGACCTTCTTGCCGTAGATTCTATCGTTCTCCTCCATGAATTCGAGCTTGTCGACGATTTCCTTCTCCAAGAAGCGAGTATCACCCGCATCCTCGATCTCGACCTTACGCATCATTTGGCGCACGATCACCTCGAAGTGCTTATCGTTGATCTTCACACCCTGCAGACGGTACACATCCTGCACCTCGTTCACGATATACTCTTGTACAGCGGTAGGACCCTTGATGGCCAAGATATCCGATGGAGTGATCGCACCGTCAGAGAGTGCGGTACCAGCGCGTACATAGTCGTTCTCCTGTACCAAGATTTGCTTGGACAATGGAACGAGGTATTTATGAACGTCACCCGTCTTGGAAGTGACAGTGATTTCACGGTTACCACGTTTGATCTTACCGAAGGTCACCTCACCGTCGATTTCAGAAACGACAGCCGGGTTGGATGGGTTACGTGCCTCGAACAACTCCGTCACACGAGGGAGACCTCCCGTGATATCGCCCGCCTTACCGACGGCGCGAGGGATCTTAACCAAGAGCTGACCTGTCTTCACGTTATCCTTGTCATCGACAATGACATGGGCGCCCACAGGCAAGCTATAAGACTTCACGACATTACCCTTGGAATCCACGATACGTGCCTCAGGCACCTTCGTCTTATCCTTGGACTCGATGATGATCTTCTCCTTCAAACCGGTCGTTTCATCGGACTCCGTCTTGTAAGTAACGTTCTCGATGACATTGTCGAACGAGATCTTACCAGCCACCTCCGTGATGATCACAGCGTTGAATGGGTCCCATTCGCAGACCTTGTCACCCTTGGAAACCTTCTGTCCGTCCTGGACGTACAATTTGGCACCATAAGGGATATTGGCCGTAGTAAGGGCGATCTTCGTGTTAGGATCAACAATCCTCATCTCCGTGTAACGGCTAACGACGATCTTGATCTGATTGCCGTTCTCATCCTCCGAATCAACCGTACGAAGCTCGTCGATCTCAACGTTACCTTCGTAGCGGGAAACGATACCAGACTCAGCGGCGATGTTACCGGCGACACCACCGACGTGGAACGTACGGAGTGTCAACTGAGTACCAGGCTCACCGATAGACTGGGCGGCGATGACACCGACAGCCTCACCCTTGTGAACCAGACGGCCCGTAGCGAGGTTACGTCCGTAACACTTCGCGCAGACACCCTTCTTAGACTCACAAGTCAATACCGAACGGATCTCAACACGCTCGATCGGAGAGTCTTGGATGATCTGAGCCGCATCCTCACGGATCTCCTCACCAGAGCGGACAATCACCTCGCCCGTCAATGGATGGATGATGTCATGAACAGAGACACGACCCAAAATTCTATCATACAAAGAGGCAACAACCTCCTCATTATTCTTCAATTCCGTACAAACCAGACCACGCAACGTACCGCAATCCTCCTCGTTGATGATCACATCGTGGGATACGTCAACAAGACGACGGGTCAAGTAACCTGCGTCGGCCGTCTTCAAGGCGGTATCGGCAAGACCCTTACGAGCACCGTGCGTAGAGATGAAGTACTCCAACACGGAAAGACCCTCCTTAAAGTTGGAAAGAATTGGGTTCTCGATGATCTGACCGCCCTCGGCACCCGCCTTTTGAGGCTTAGCCATCAAACCACGCATACCGGACAGCTGACGGATCTGCTCCTTAGAACCACGGGCTCCGGAGTCAAGCATCATGTATACTGAGTTGAATCCTTGATCATCGGAAGAAATCGTCTTCATCAAGATGTTAGACAACTCGGCGTTGATGTGCGTCCAAGTATCGATGATCTGGTTGTAACGCTCGTTATAGGTGATGAAGCCCATGTTATAGTTGTTCATGATCTCCTCAACCTCCTTATAACCCTTCTGTACCAACTCCTCTTTCTCCTTAGGGATGATCACGTTCTCGAGGTTAAATGACAAGCAACCTCTGAAGGCCATGTAGTAACCGAGATTCTTGATATCGTCGAGGAACTGAGCCGTACGAGCCACACCACAAACCTTGATCACGTTACCGATGATGTCACGGAGAGACTTCTTGGTGATCAACGTGTTCACGTAACCCACCTCAGGCGGCACGTTCTCGTTGAAGATCAGACGTCCGACAGTCGTCTCGACCATCGTATCCACCAATTCGCCCTTATCGTTCAAATCCTTCACGATCACCTTGATAGGTGCATGGAGAGCCACTTTCTTCTCGTTGTAAGCGATATGAGCCTCCTCCACACCGTAGAAGGTCAGACCTTCGCCCAAAGCGCCGGCACGTGGTTTAGTGATATAGTACAATCCCAACACCATGTCCTGAGAAGGCACCGTGATAGGCGAACCGTTCGCAGGGTTCAAGATATTATGGGAAGCGAGCATCAACATTTGAGCCTCCAAAACAGCCTCGTTACCCAAAGGCAAGTGAACGGCCATCTGGTCACCGTCGAAGTCGGCGTTGAACGCGGTACAAGCCAACGGGTGCAATTGGATAGCCTTACCCTCGATCATCTTAGGCTGGAAGGCCTGGATACCCAAACGGTGCAATGTCGGGGCACGGTTCAAGAGAACAGGGTGACCTTTCATCACGTACTCGAGGATATCCCAAACCACCGGATCCTTACGATCGACGATCTTCTTAGCGGATTTCACCGTCTTGACGATACCACGCTCGATCAGCTTACGGATCACAAATGGCTTATATAGCTCGGCCGCCATATCCTTAGGCAAACCGCACTCATGCATCTTCAACTCAGGGCCAACGACGATAACGGAACGAGCGGAGTAGTCAACACGCTTACCCAACAAGTTCTGACGGAAACGTCCTTGCTTACCCTTCAAGGAGTCTGACAAAGACTTCAACGGACGGTTAGCATCCGTCTTCACCGCGCTAGACTTACGGGAGTTGTCGAACAAGGAGTCGACAGCCTCCTGCAACATACGCTTCTCGTTACGGAGGATAACCTCAGGAGCCTTGATCTCGATCAGTCTCTTCAGACGGTTGTTACGTATGATGACACGGCGGTACAAATCGTTCAAGTCGGAAGTGGCGAAACGTCCACCATCCAATGGAACCAACGGACGCAGCTCAGGCGGGATGACAGGGACGATCTTCACGATCATCCACTCAGGCTTGTTCTTACCGTTAGACGCACGGAAAGCCTCCACCACCTGAAGACGCTTCAAAGCCTCGGTCTTACGCTGTTGGGAAGACTCCTGACCAGCGCGGTTCCTCAACTCGAAGGAGAGGGAATCGAGGTCGACACGCTGCAACATGTCGTAGATAGCCTCGGCACCCATCTTCGCGATGAATTTATTAGGATCGGTATCCTCCAGCATCTGGTTCTCCTTAGGAAGCTTGTCCACGATGTCCAAGTACTCCTCCTCGGTGAGCAGATCCTGCTCTGCGATGCCCTCACTCTCCATGATACCTGGTTGAATGACAACATAACGCTCATAATAGATAACCGCATCCAATTTCTTTGTCGGCATACCCAACAAATATCCGATTTTGTTTGGCAAAGAGCGGAAGTACCAGATGTGCGCTACCGGAACGACGAGCTGGATATGTCCCATACGCTCACGACGCACCTTCTTCTCAGTGACTTCCACACCACAACGGTCGCACACGATACCCTTGTAACGGATACGCTTGTACTTACCGCAATGGCACTCGTAATCCTTCACCGGACCGAAAATCCTCTCGCAGAACAGACCGTCACGTTCAGGCTTGTAAGTTCTGTAATTGATGGTTTCCGGTTTTAACACCTCACCGCTTGACTCTTCGAGAATCTCCTCAGGAGAAGCCAAGCCAATGGTAATCTTAGTGAAATTACTCTTTATCTTATTATCTTTTTTAAAAGCCATATTTTATATTGAAAAGAGTTATACTAATTATTCAAGCGTTATACTCAAGCCCAGACCTCTCAACTCGTGCAACAACACGTTCAAAGACTCTGGAATACCTGCAGGCGGCATAGGCTCGCCCTTGACGATCGACTCGTACGCGCGGGCACGACCCGTCACGTCGTCTGACTTGATGGTCAAGATCTCCTGAAGGACGTGGGACGCACCGAATGCCTCGATAGCCCAGACCTCCATCTCTCCGAAACGCTGTCCACCGAACTGCGCCTTACCACCAAGAGGTTGTTGAGTAATCAACGAGTAAGGACCGATGGAACGTGCGTGCATCTTGTCGTCGACCATGTGACCCAGCTTCAACATATAGATGACGCCGACAGTCGCAGGTTGGTCGAAACGCTCTCCTGTGCCACCATCGCACAAGTAAGTCTTACCGTATCTTGGGAGACCCGCCTTGTCCGTCCACTCGTTCAAGTCGTCCAAAGTGGCACCATCGAAGATTGGTGTGGCGAACTTGCAGCCCAACTTCATACCAGCCCATCCGAGCACGGTCTCGAAGATCTGACCCAAGTTCATACGGGAAGGCACACCCAACGGGTTCAACACGATGTCCACTGGTGTTCCGTCCGGCAAGAATGGCATATCCTCCTGTCTAACGATACGAGAGACGATACCCTTGTTACCGTGACGACCGGCCATCTTGTCACCCACACGGATCTTACGTTTCTTAGCAATATAAACCTTCACCAATTGAACGATTCCTGCAGGAAGTTCGTCACCGATCATGACGTTGAACTTCTTACGCTTGTTCACAGCATCCAACTCCTTGTACTTTCTGATATAGTTCATGATCAAGTCATGGATCATATCGTTCTTATGAGCGTCGGATGTCCACTTGCTCAATTGGACAGTAGTATAATCGATCTCTTCCAAAGCCTTCTTGGAGAACTTGGCACCCTTAGCGATCACGTCGGCGCCCAAGAAATCCTTCACGCCCTGGGAAGTCTTACCGCTCGTCAGCACCTGAAGCTTCTCCACCAAGATATTCTTCAATTCGGTCGCTTTCTCCGTGAACTCCTCCTCGATCTTAGGCAGGATCGCCTTGTCGCTCATGCGTGACTTGCGGGTCTTCATCGCCTTAGAGAACAATCTCTTGTCGACAACCACACCACGCAAAGAAGGGGTAGCCTTCAAGGAAGCGTCCTTCACGTCGCCGGCCTTGTCACCGAAGATGGCGCGGAGCAACTTCTCCTCAGGAGAAGGATCCGACTCACCCTTAGGAGTGATCTTACCGATCAGGATATCGCCCGGCTCCACGAAAGCACCCACACGGATGATACCGTTCTCATCCAAGTTGCGGGTAGCGTCCTCGCTGACATTCGGGATATCTGCGGTCAACTCCTCCAATCCACGCTTCGTCTCACGAACCTCCAACTGGTATTCGTCGACATGGACAGAGGTGAATATATCGTATTTACATACCTTTTCGTTGATAACGATGGCATCCTCGTAGTTGTAACCCTTCCAAGGCATGAAGGCAACCAAGAGGTTCTTACCGATAGCCAACTCACCACCTTGGGTAGAGTAACCCTCCGTCATGATCTGACCCTTCGTGACACGTTGTCCGCGCGTAACGACAGGGCGCAAGTCGATCGTGGTGCTTTGGTTGGTCTTTCTGAACTTAGGGATGACATACTCCTTCAGAGAAGAGTCGAAGTTAACGAACTCCTCATCCTCGGTTCTGTCGTAACGCACCTTGATGACGCTAGCGTCGACGAATTCAACAACACCGTCACCCTCAGCGGCGATTTGAGTACGTGAATCACGCACCAACTGAGCCTCGATACCCGTACCCACGATAGGGGACTCGGTACGCAACAAAGGAACAGCCTGGCGCATCATGTTAGATCCCATCAACGCACGGTTCGCATCGTCATGCTCGAGGAACGGAATGAGGGAAGCCGCGATAGAGGCGATCTGCGCAGGAGCGACATCCATCAAATCCAACTCTGAAGGAGGAACGACCGGGAAGTCACCCTCTTTACGAGCCTTCACCTTGTCGGACAAGAAGTTACCGTTCTCGTCCAATGCGGCGTTACCTTGTGCGATGATCTTACCCTCCTCTTCCTCAGCGGTCATGTATTGTACACCGTTCTCGGAGATATCAGCCTTTCCGTCCTTCACGATACGGTAAGGAGTCTCGATGAAACCGAGGTCGTTGATCTTCGCATAGACACACAAAGAGGAGATCAAACCGATGTTCGGACCCTCAGGCGTCTCGATAGGGCAAAGGCGGCCGTAGTGCGTGTAGTGCACGTCACGTACCTCGAAGCCCGCGCGCTCACGGGAAAGACCACCAGGACCGAGGGCGGAGAGACGACGCTTGTGAGTGATCTCGGCAAGCGGGTTCGTCTGATCCATGAATTGGGAGAGGGCGTTCGTTCCGAAGAAGGAGTTGATGACGGAAGAGATCGTCTTCGCGTTGATCAAGTCGATCGGAGTGAACACCTCATTGTCGCGGACGTTCATACGCTCGCGGATTGTTCTAGCCATACGAGCCAAGCCGACGCCGAACTGGTTGTACAGTTGCTCGCCCACCGTGCGGACACGACGGTTGCTCAAGTGGTCGATATCATCGACATCAGCCTTGGAGTTGATCAATTGGATCAAGTACTTGATGATCTCGATGATATCCTCGTTGGTGAGGACACCCACGCTCATGTCAGTCTTAAGACCCAATTTCTTGTTGATTCTGTAACGGCCAACCTCACCCAAGTCGTAGCGCTTCTCGGAGAAGAACAGACTTTGGATCACCTCGCGAGCGGCGTTCTCATCCGCAGGCTCGGCGTTACGCAGTTGGCGGTAGATATAGTAAACAGCCTCCTTTTCGGAGTTGCTGGAATCTTTTTGCAGAGTATTGTAAATGATCTCGTAGTCGGAGAGGTTCTGGTCCTCCTTGTGGAGCAGGATTGTCTGCACACCCGAGTCGAGAATCATTTGGAGGTGTTCCTTTTCCAGGATCGTCTCACGGTCGATGACAACCTCGTGACGTTCGATGGAAACGACCTCACCCGTATCTTCATCAACGAAATCCTCGACCCAAGCCTTGAGGACACGAGCGGCGAGCTTTCTGCCCTCCACCTTCTTCAAGCCAGCTTTGGAAACCTTGATTTCCTCGGCCAGGCCGAATATTTCGAGAATATCTTTATCACTTTCATATCCGATGGCACGCAAGAGCGTGGTAACCGGTAATTTCTTCTTACGGTCGATGTAGGCGTACATGACATTGTTGATGTCCGTAGCGAACTCGATCCATGAACCCTTGAACGGAATAATACGAGCGGAATAGAGTTTAGTTCCGTTCGCATGCATGCTCTGTCCGAAGAAAACGCCCGGGGAACGATGCAACTGGGAAACGACAACGCGCTCGGCACCGTTGATGACGAAGGTTCCTTTGTCCGTCATATAAGGGATCTGCCCCAAATAGACATCTTGGATAATTGTCTCAAAATCCTCATGGTCAGGATCCGTACAATACAACTTTAACTTAGCCTTCAAAGGGACACAATAGGTAAGGCCTCGTTCGATACACTCGTCGATTGTATAACGAGAAGGATCGATATAGTAGTCCAAGAATTCCAGGACGAAATTGTTACGCGTGTCGGCGATAGGGAAATTCTCAGCGAAGACCTTGTACATGCCCTCGTTCTTCCTTTGCTCCGGAGGAGTGTCCAATTGGAAGAAATCCCTAAACGACTTTAATTGCACTTCAAGAAAATCCGGATACTCGAACGGTTTCTTGACAGAGGCAAAACTAACTCTCTGTTTATTTTCAATAGAAGACATTTATCGAAGATATTAAGTGAACTCAAAAAAGAATATAGACATAAAAAGGTTTAGAACCTTGTGTAAAGGTTCTAAACCAAAGTTCTGTTGCCAGAACCTGTACTATTTAAGTTCAACTTCAGCTCCAGCCTCCTCGAGTTGTTTCTTAAGACCTTCAGCATCAGCTTTAGCGATACCTTCCTTAATAGCACTTGGTGCGCCGTCAACCATGTCCTTAGCCTCTTTCAAGCCAAGACCAGTCAACTCCTTAACCAACTTAACGATAGCCAACTTGTTAGCACCAGCTGATTTCAAAATAACGTCGAAAGAAGACTTCTCCTCAGCGGCAGCAGCACCACCGGCAGCAGGAGCAGCAACAGCTACAGCTGCAGCAGCAGGTTCGATACCATACTCGTTTTTCAAAATTTCAGCAAGTTCATTAACTTCTTTAACTGTCAAGTTAACTAATTGTTCTGCAAAAGCTTTCAAATCTGCCATTTTATTTATCTATTAAAAATGTTTATAATCTATTAACTATTAAAAATTATCTTTCGGAAAGTGTTTTCAACACGCCGTGGATAGTTGAACCTCCTGACTGAAGAGCGGAAATAACGTTCTTAGCAGGCGATTGCAACAATGTAATGATATCTCCAATGAGCTCGTTCTTGCTCTTGATGCTGACCAAAGCGTCCAACTGGTCTGCGCCGACATAGAAGCTCTCCTCGACGTAAGCGGCCTTCAAGGCTGGCTTAGCCAAAGGATTCTTTTTACTGAACTCCTTAATCAATTTCGCAGGAGCATTGCCCGTGTCAGACAGGAACAATGCGGAAGGACCCTCGAGGCTTGCGAACAAAGGAGAGAAATCACCCTTACGCTCCAAAGCCTTCTTAAGCAAAGTGTTCTTTACGACAAAAAGCTTAATGTCATTCTTGAAACAAGCGCGCCTCAAATCGCTGGTCAAGTCCGCGGTCAAGCCGGCAGCGTCAGCGATGTAGAAGTGAGCATATTGATTGAGATTATCAAAAATCTGTTCTATAACAGCACCTTTATCTTCCTTTTTCATGTTCCTAAATATTAAATTTCATCAACTGTTTTAGGGTCAATTTTAATACCCAGACTCATTGTACTCGAAAGGTAGATGCTCTTAATATAGACACCTTTAGAAGTAGTAGGCTTCAACTTAATCAACGTGTCGATAAAAGCCTTCGCATTCTCCAAAATCTGATCAGCGGTGAAAGACACCTTACCGATAGAAGTGTGAACGATACCGCTCTTATCCACCTTGAAATCGATCTTTCCTTGTTTAACCTCTTTAACAGCCTTGCCCACCTCATTGGTAACAGTACCGCTCTTAGGGTTCGGCATCAAGCCACGAGGACCTAAAACTCTACCCAAAGCACCGATTTTACCCATGATGGAAGGCATCGTAATGATTACATCAACATCTGTCCAACCACCTTTGATCTTCTCGATATACTCGTCAAGACCAACGTAGTCAGCGCCAGCGGCCTTAGCATCAGCCTCAGCGTCAGGGGTACAGAGAGCCAAGACTCTCACAACCTTACCCGTTCCAGCAGGCAATGACACAACGCCACGAACCATTTGATTTGCCTTTCTCGGGTCTACGCCCAAGCGAACATCAATATCAACGGAAGCATCGAACTTCGTAGTGGTGATTTCCTTCACCAAAGCCGCAGCCTCCTTCAAAGAGTAAGATTTCCCTGCTTCAATCTTCTCTAAAGCTAACTTTTGATTTTTTGTAAGTTTACCCATTTCAATTGAAGTGTTAAAAATTATTTACCAGGAAAATCGCCCTTAACGGTGATACCCATGCTTCTAGCGGTACCCGCTACCATCTTCATGGCAGACTCTACCGTAAAGCAATTCAAATCAGCCATCTTATCCTCAGCTATCGTCTTCACCTGCTCCCAAGTGATTTCCGCAACTTTCTTACGGTTAGGCTCTGCGGATCCGCTCTTCTGCTTGGTGATTTCCAGCAATTGAACAGCTACCGGAGGAGTCTTAACGACAAAATCAAAAGACTTATCAGCGTAATAAGTGATGACAACTGGCAAAATCTTTCCACCCTTGTCCTGGGTTCTCGCATTGAATTGCTTGCAAAAATCCATGATGTTGATACCCTTGGAACCCAATGCAGGTCCTACCGGGGGAGAAGGGTTTGCTGCGCCACCTTTTATCTGCAACTTGATAAATCCAGCAACTTCTTTAGCCATTTTACTAATAATTAAAATTGATTATATGGGAAAAGGAATCACTCCTTTTCCACTTGCATAAAGCCTAGTTCTAGTGGAGTCTTTCTTCCGAAAATCTTGACCATCACCTTGAGTTTCTTACGCTCGGTGTTCACCTCCTCGATCACACCGTTGAATCCACTGAATGGACCAAAGGTGACCTTGACGGTTTCCCCCTCAGCGAAGGTCGCCTGAACTTCACTTTCCGTATCCTCCATCTCGTCGATGCGACCCAGAATGCGATTCACTTCAGACTGTCTCAAAGGCACTGGCTCATTGATCTTCTTGGAACCATCACCCAAAAAGCCTATCACGTTAGGCATTTCGGACAAACGATGAGGAACCTCTCCGACAAGCTCAGCCTCGACCAAGACATAACCGGGAAGGTAACTACGTTCTTTGGAGATTTTTTTGCCATTTCTAACCTGATAAACACGCTCTGTAGGAATCAAAACCTGTGAGACATACTTACCAAGATCCGTGTTCTTGATTTCACTCTCAATGTATTCACGAACCTTGCTTTCCTTTCCACTGATAGCACGCAAAACGTACCACTTCTTCCCTGATTCAGACATGCTTTACCCTTTTAATTATGACAACACTCCGTAAACAAATTTCATGATTTCCTCGAAACACTTATCCACAAGGAAAATGACCAGCGCAATAAGTAGGGAAGCAATAAGAACAACTACTGCATGACTGACCAATTCATCCCTCTTCGTCCAAGAAACTTTATAAACAAGTTCGTTGTATGATTCTTTGATATAATTAATTACAGCATTCATCTCTTTACTGTTTTTGCACGGAAGGAGAGGCTCGAACTCCCGACACCTGGTTTTGGAGACCAGTGCTCTACCAACTGAGCTACTCCCGTGTATGGCCCCCTCCCATAGGAGAGGAGGCCTGTTTATTCAAAAGATTAGTCGATAATCTTAGTGATTTGTCCAGAACCAACGGTTCTACCACCCTCACGGATAGCGAAACGAAGACCCTCGCTACATGCAACTGGGCAAATCAACTTAACCGTGATCTCCAAGTTATCACCTGGCATAACCATCTCAGTTCCATCTGGCAAAGAGATCTCACCAGTCACATCCAAAGTACGGATGTAGAATTGTGGACGGTAGTGGTTGTGGAATGGAGTGTGACGTCCACCCTCTTCCTTCTTCAAGATATATACAGAAGCCTTGAACTCAGTGTGAGGAGTAACCTCGCCTGGCTTACAAAGCACCATACCACGCTTGATCTGATCCTTGTCGATACCACGGAGCAACAAACCTACGTTATCACCAGCTTGTCCTTGATCCAACAATTTGCGGAACATCTCGACACCTGTTACAGTTGACTTCAACTTCTCAGCGCCCAAACCGATGATCTCAACCTCGTCACCTACCTTGATCACACCAGTCTCAACACGACCCGTAGCAACAGTACCACGACCAGTGATTGAGAACACGTCCTCAACTGGCATCAAGAATGGCTTATCGATGTCACGCTTAGGAAGCTCGATCCAGCTATCAACAGCGTCCATCAATTCCATTACCTTGTCTACCCATTGAGCCTCGCCGTTCAATGCACCAAGTGCAGAACCACGAACGAATGGAGTGTTGTCGGCGTCGAACTCATAGAAGCCCAACAATTCGCGCATTTCCATCTCAACCAAATCCAACATCTCTGGATCGTCAACCATATCACACTTGTTCATGAAAACGACCAAGCGAGGCACGTTCACCTGACGAGCCAAAAGGATGTGCTCACGAGTCTGTGGCATAGGACCATCAGTTGCGGCAACCACGATGATGGCACCATCCATCTGAGCGGCACCAGTCACCATGTTCTTCACATAGTCGGCGTGACCTGGACAGTCAACGTGTGCGTAGTGACGGTTAGCAGTCTCATACTCGATGTGAGCGGTGTTGATGGTGATACCACGTTCCTTCTCCTCAGGAGCGTTATCGATCTGATCGAATGATTTGATCTCTTCCTTACCGAATCCCTTGTCGTGAAGAACTTTAGAGATAGCAGCAGTCAAAGTAGTCTTACCGTGGTCAACGTGACCAATAGTACCGATATTTACGTGCGGTTTGGAACGGTCGAATTGTTCTTTTGCCATAATTATAATTATTTAATTTATTAATGTAAAATCTAAAGTATAAGATTTGAGCCGATGACGGGAGTTGAACCCGTGACCTCTTCCTTACCAAGGAAGTGCTCTACCACTGAGCTACATAGGCAACACGAGCGGAAGACGGGATTCGAACCCGCGACCCTCAGCTTGGAAGGCTGATGCTCTACCAACTGAGCTACTTCCGCATTGGTTGTGGGTAGTGATGGATTCGAACCACCGAAGGCAAGAGCCAGCAGATTTACAGTCTGCCCCATTTGGCCACTCTGGTAACTACCCGATTTTTCAGGAAACTGGCCACGCCTTTTCTCTCATCAAAGGCGACTTTCCTTGAGCCTCTTGTCGGATTCGAACCAACGACCCCGAGATTACAAATCACGTGCTCTGGCCAACTGAGCTAAAGAGGCATTCCCAAAACAAGCCGTCCGAGGGTCTCTCGAAACGGCTTGCAAATGTAGACATTATTTTTATCTCCGCAAAATTTTCGCACTATTTTTTTGCGTCATTCTGCTTTTCTTTGGTTTTCAATACCGAACGTATCATCGCATCCATCGAATTGTCGAACGCCTCCTCGAAGGTGTTCGCGGTCTTGGAGACCACCAACTCGTTCCCCGGCAACAAAACTTTCAACATCACTTTCTTGTTTTCAGTCGTCTCAGGTTTAACCAACTCAAGAGTGACATCCGCGGACGTAATCCTGTCCGAATACTGCTCCAACTTCACAATCCTCTTCTGGATGAACTCTTCCAACTTCACTGTAGCGTCAAAATGAATCGCTTTCACATTCACTTCCATGGTCATTTCCTCCTTAATTTAAAGCTCTCGGATGAGCTTGTTTGTAATTCTTTTGTAACTGTTCGAAAGTTGTATGCGTGTATACCTCCGTCGCCGCCAGATTCGCATGCCCCAGCAACTCTTTCACCGCCTCCAAGTCCGCCCCGTTGTTCAACATCGCCGTGGCGAACGTGTGCCTGAGCACGTGCGGACTCCTTTTGGAAAGGGTGCTGACCGCCGTAATGCACCGGTGGACAATCCTGTAGACCAACATCGGATAGAGTGGCTCCCCATCAGGACGCAGGAAAAAGTGACCCGAACGGTCGGGCACCGCCTCGTCCCTCACGGACAGATACGCCAGCATCGAGTTCCTCAACGACTCCCCAAACGGCACGTAGCGCTGTTTGTTCCTCTTTCCGTTGACCAATACGGTCCGCGACCGAAGGTCCACGTCCGTGTCCTTCAACGCTATCAGCTCGGAAAGACGGATGCCTAACGTATAAAAGGTCTCCATGATCAACTCATCACGAACCGCCTCGTAACCCTCGCCGTATATGTCGGCACGACCGGAGAACAACTCCGTCATCTCCTCTTCCCGAAGGAATTTCGGCAATCGCTTCTGCCGCTTGGGCGAGACCACTTGGCTCATGGGGTTCTTCCTCACCTCCCCCATTCTGCATAGATAGGAGAAGAACGACTTCAACGCCGACAGTTTCCTGTTGACCGACGATGCGGAGACCCCCGCCTCCATCATGGATACTATCCACTCCCTGACCAAACTTGAATCTACCTTGTCCGGGACGAACTCCTCCGCCCCGCTCCGCTCTAACACGAACTTCTCGAATTGCGATAGGTCAGCCTGATAAGAAACAAAAGTATGAGAAGAATATCCCTTCTCATACTTTATATATTGCAGAAATCTATCGATCAACATACGAAGAAGGTATTGCTTACAAGCTTTGTACGAATATACAAAACTATTTTGGAATACGCAATACCTGCGCGTACTTTTTTTAGTCGAAACCCGAAATTCGAGCCTTCGTCGAAGCGTGCTCTTATTCCTCTGTGCGTCTCAGCTGCTGCACATAAATAGCGTGCATCATCTGCTGACGTTTTACCACTGACGGCTTCTCAAATTGTTGTCTCTTGCGCAACTCCTTGATGACACCAGTTTTTTCAAACTTTCTCTTAAACTTCTTCAAGGCTTTCTCGATGTTCTCGCCTTCTTTTACTGGAACTACAATCATAATTTATTTTAATGTTTTATATTAGTCTTCAAAAAGCGACCGCAAAAATAGAGATTCTTTTTTTATTCCACAAACGTTTTGGCAAAACTTTTTTCTCCTATTATTGTTTTCTTCCCCTCTTTTTCTTATCTTTACGTTTCTAATCTTAAATCTTATACGTGTATGGACATACTGATCAACCGCTTCATGAAGTACGTCACGATGGAAACCACATCCGACGAATCCTGCGCCAACTGCCCGAGCACCCAAGGTCAACTCGTCTTGGCGAATTACCTGGTCGACGAACTGAACAAACTTGGAGCCAAGGATGTCTCCCTGGACGAGAACGGATATGTCATGGCCACTATCCCCTCCAACATCAACAAGCCCGCACCTGTCATCGGCTTCATCGCCCATATGGACACGAGCCCGGAGGCCTCCGGAAAGGATGTGAAGCCTAAAATCGTACGATTCAGCGGCGCGGATGTCATCATCAACACGGAAAAGAATATCTCCCTCTCCATGGCCGACTTCCCCGAAATGGAGGCTTTCCTAGGCCAGGACGTCATCGTGAGCGACGGAACGACCCTGCTCGGCGCGGACGACAAGGCGGGCATCGCCGAAATCATGACCATGGTCGAACTGATGCAGGCCGACCCGACCATCCAGCATGGGGAGATCAAAATAGCTTTCACGCCTGACGAGGAGATCGGCAGGGGCGCGGACCGTTTCGACGTCCAGAAGTTCGGCGCGCAATGGGCCTACACGGTCGACGGCGGCGCCATCGGAGAAATCCAATACGAGAACTTCAACGCGGCGGTGGCGGAGATCCATATCACAGGAAAGAACGTCCACCCGGGCGAAGCGAAGGGCAAGATGATCAACGCCGCCAGAATCGCGGCCGCCATCCAGAACTCCCTCCCGCTCTCGGAAGTGCCGGAAAGGACTTCGGGCTACGAGGGCTTCTTCCATACGCTGGAAGTGCGCTGCACCCCGGAAAGCGGCTACCTGAAGATGCTGATACGCGACCACGACAAGGCTCGCTTCGAATACAAGAAGGATTTGCTGAGGAAAAACTGCGAACTCATCAACATCCAACACGGCGGAGGGGGAATCGACCTCCATATCAAGGACCAATACTACAACATGAAGGAAAAACTCCTCCCCTACATGAACATCGTGGACATCGCCAAGGAGGCCATGCTAAAATGCAACGTCATCCCTAAGCCGACGCCTATCCGCGGCGGCACCGACGGCGCAACACTCTCCTTCAAAGGCCTGCCTTGCCCGAACATCTTCACGGGCGGCATGAACTTCCATAGCAGATACGAGTACATCCCTATCCGCTCCATGGTCTCCGCGGTGAACGTGCTGACGGAGATCTGCAAAATCACGGCAAGATAAAAAAAGGAAGGTTCGAAGCTTATGGCAAGAGGAAAAAACATATGCGAATACCTGAAGGGCATCCGTAAACAGATCGCGAAGGCCAACGGCATCGACTATTCCCCTATCCATTGCACGCATAAGGGTGACTGCGCGGGCACATGCCCCGCCTGCGAGCAAGAGCGAGAATACCTGGAGCGGCAACTGTGCACGAAACAAAAGATGGGCGTCCCCATCAAGATCATAGGCCTCTCCATGGCACTGGCCTCCGGAAGCGCATGTTCTTCGGACCCGTCGTCCCCGACGAACCCTTCGGAAACGGATCCTGACTTAAATGATACGGTCTTACTAACCGAGGAGCTCCGCCCATCGAGCTCCGACTCGTCCACCGAACAAAATGACGATTCATGTCCGGAGGAGATGGATTGGGAAAGGGTCCCGTGTCCCGTAGACATTCCGTTTTCCGTGGACAACTTTCGGATCTCTCCAGAACGGACAGGCCGGGTCGCAAGGCTGCCGAGATCCACTAACAAGGGAAACTCAACCCAATCCACCCCCAAAGCGAAGGAATCCACCCAACCAGATGATGATGATGAACCCACGGTAGGCATGATGGTCATGAAAATGACCTCCTTCCCTGGAGGCAGAGACTCCCTGGAGGCTTTCCTGAAAGAGAATCTCCACTACCCTCAATCAGCCATCGATGATGGTGTGTCAGGAACAGTAATCGTCCGGTTTATCGTAAGACCCGACGGCTCCATCTCGAATGCGGAAGTGACACGAAGTGTTGACCCACGGCTGGACGAGGAAGCCTTACGGATTGTCCGATCAATGCCCAACTGGGAACCGGGCAATCAAGGCAAAAGTACACCCTTCCAATTGCCCATCCGTTTCAACCTGAAATAATCCAGAACCGTCACACCAGCGAAGAGGAAGGAGAAAGAATAGGCTCCAAATCTGACTTCATAATACCCCAACAATAATCCAGGAGGCTTTATGACAAACAGAACATCCACATATAAACTGCGCATGAAGCGAAGAATAAGCGCCTATATCAAAGCCACAGGCCTATCCATGGTGCTAGGGGGGAGTGCATGTTCCTCGGACCCGTCGTCCCCGGCGAATCCATCGGAGACGGAGCCCGACTTAAGAGACACTATGTTACTGACCGAAGAGTTCCACCCGACGTGCTCCGACTCTTCCACCTCACAAAAGGACAACACTGCCCTGGGGGAATCCAAGGATAGCATCCCGTATCCGACAGACACCTTCCACCACAAGGAAGCATGTGGCCTCGCCCAACCTGACAAACCGAGCGCCCCTGCTAAGAGTGGTTCGATTCTTCCTGACAGGGGCAACACAAGCCCTAAAGCAAGGAAAGCGGGTGCCAAAAGACCGAAGCGTCCTCAATACGCCACCTTTCCCGGAGGCATGGAGGCATTAAACGCCTACATGCTGAGTAATTTAGCTTACCCACAAATAGCCATCGATGAAGGAATTGAGGGGACGGTGATAGTCAAATTTACCGTGAAAGCCGACGGAAGGGTCGCAAAAGTGAAAGTTGTACGAGGCGTTGACCCTGCAATAGACAATGAAGCCTTACGGGTGGTCAGATCCATGCCCCTTTGGATACCTGGCACTTCCAACAAGAATAAAACCTATACCATACCCATCGAATTCGTCCTCAATAAATAAGCATATTCCGACTCGCCCAAATAAGCTTTCCGCACACACTAAACATTCATCCGCACCCTAACATTTTACATAAATGTTTATTATCTTTGCCCAAAACAAAGGTCTCATGAATCAAAAGAAGGAAAACTGGGGATCACGGGTCGGACTCATCCTGGCGATGGCGGGAAGCGCCGTAGGCATCGGCAACTTCCTGCGATTTCCTATCCAAGCCATCCAAAACGGTGGCGGCGCCTTCATCATCCCCTATATCGTGTCGTTCGTCCTCCTAGGTCTGCCTTTGGTCATGGTGGAATGGTCGACGGGTAAGTTCGGCGGTCTGCACGGGCACCACTCGCCTCCGATGATCATGCAACGGCTGGACCACCGCAAGATTTGGCGCTACACGGGTTCTCTGGGGCTCTTCTCCAGCCTCATCATCTCCTCCTACTACTGCTACATAGAGAGTTGGATCCTTTCCTATGCGATACACTCGGTGATCGGTTCATTCAGAGGCATGACGGAAACGGAGATCTCCGCCTTCTTCGACACCTACCTGAACCTCAAGGAGTCCACCTTCGGAATCCCCTACGACACCTTGCTCTGCTTCATCTTCTGCCTATGGCTGAACATCTTCATCATCAGCAAGGGCATCAACAAAGGTATCGAACGGGTCGCTAAGATATGCATGCCGATGTTGCTGTTCTTCGGACTGTTCCTCGTCGTCAAGGCATACTCCCTCAAGGCGGGCGACAATGGCGCCATCTGCGACGGGACGACCGCCATCGACTTTCTTTGGACACCAGACTTCAACTCCCTCTCCAACCCTAAGATATGGCTGGCGGCGGCGGGACAGGTCTTCTTCACGCTCTCCCTCGGCATGGGAGCCATACAGACCTACGCCTCCTACCTGAAGCGGGACGAGGACATCGCCCTCAGCTCCATGACCTCCGCCTTCACCAACGAATTCACGGAGATCATCCTCGGTAGTGCCATCATCATACCGATCGCAGTGGGCTACCTCGGCATCGACAAGGTGGTCGAGCTGGCGCAGACAGGAGGATTCGGACTGGGATTCCGCACCATGCCTTATCTTTTCGGGCAATGGGGAGATTTCCTGTCGGCCATGGCGGGGCTCGCCTTCTTCGGACTGCTCTTCTTCGCCGCCATCACCTCCTCGCTCTCCACCACGCAACCCTTCGTGGCCTTCCTATCCAACAGCTATAACTGGTCGCAGAAAAGCACCTCCTACACCCTCGGCGCGATCATTCTCATCATCGCCCTTCCGTGCATCTTCTTCTTCGAGAAAGGGGTGTTCGACCAATACGATTTCTGGGGAGGCACCGTGGCCCTCTTCCTCTTCGCCACCATAGAAGCCATCGCCTTCTCATGGGTGATGGGCATCGAGAAGGGGTGGAGACTGATCAACTACCATGCGGATATGCAGATACCGAAGTTCTTCAAATACGTGCTGAAATATGTCACGCCGACCATGCTGATCACCATCTTCCTCGCCGCCCTCTTCAAACCGAAGAATGACGACTGGTCGCTGATCAGCCTGAAGGGTTGGCCGCTGGACGACTCCGCCATCATAGCGGAGCTGACCCACCAAGGCATCTCGGCAGACGACCCGAACATCGCCTACATCGACGGGGCAAGGATCGGCATGGCCATACTCCTGGTGCTCGTCTGCGTACTAATCTGGCATGCGTCCTACACAAGGGAACAACGCATCCTCAAAGAAAGAAGGGAGGGTAAATTATGAAAACATCCGTTCTATTCATGCTCATCGTACAAGGTACCGTGACCGTCATACTCGGCATCCTCTTCTATAAGGTGCTGACCATCGGGAAGAAGAAAGGAAAAGAATTAAAGCAAAACCAAAAGGATGCTTAACGGCAACAATCTAAAAGCATCCTTATATTTGCCACTCTACTTCTCCGCCTTTTACACAATATTTTACGGAAAAAATACTATTTTTGTTTTTGAATCCACAAAAAGAATAAATGAACACGAATACAATACAAAAAAATATAGCCGAATATTTCAAGAATCAACCGATTCGTCGAGCATGGTTGTTCGGTTCATATGCTCGTGGTGAAGAAACACCACTGAGCGACGTAGATATTCTTGTTCAATACGATGAAAACGGCATTAGTCTATTAAAACACGCCGCTATGATCTGTGAATTAGAAAGAATACTCAATCTGTCTGTGGATATAGTTGAAGACGGGACATTACTACCCTTCGCTGTTGAAAGTGCCAATCGTGACAAAAAACTGATTTATGAGAGAGAACATTAAAGATCGGGATCGTTTGGAGCACATTCTTCAGGCGATTGATTGTATCCTTGACTTTGCCGATGGCAAATCAAAAGAGGATTTGGAAATTGACAGACTGAGATACTATGGCATCATCAAAAACATTGAAATCATAGGTGAAGCAGCCTATAAACTCTCAAGAACATTCTGCAGGCAACACGACAAAACGCCTTGGGAATTTATCGCCAAAATGAGACATGTGTTAGTTCACGACTATTACCAAATCAACGCACAAGAAGTTTGGAAAGTTATCCATGATGATCTACATCCATTACGACAACAAATAGTACAATATCTGTCGGATACCAATTGGGAGGAATGGGGGAAAAACGAGCAAGTAATCTCCGAATTAGCCATTAAAAAGAGCCTGCTACAGACTGTTGCCCGCATGAAAAAGGACGGAATGGACCCTTCATTAATTTCACGATATACAGGATTGTCTATCGACGAGATTGATTCGATATAATCACCAAGCCGCCGACAACGCATCATACGACTCCACCATCGTCGCACCGCCCAGCACATACCTGAAGCCCAAAGAGATAGTATTGCTACGGAATCTGCCATGGAAAGCGCGCTCGTCCGCATTCACCAAATCGAAGGCGTAACGATAGGAGAGCATCAACTTCCAGTTCTCGTTAAGGTTATATCCGAACTCTGTGCCAAGCGACATGCCGAAGCATTGGTTCATCTCCTTGTTGTCCAACTCATACCGGCGATGCTCCTCGCCATTATAGAACATAGTAGGTGTTTTTTGGCTAATGAAGAAATCCCCCTGTATGCCGTAGGAGAATCCCAACCAGAAGTCTGATATAGGGAAACGGTACGTCAACAAGACAGGCAAGGTGAAGTAGCGGAAACGACACGTGCTAGGAGCCTCACCCTCCCACTCGTCGGTAGGTTCAAGCCTATAGCACTTGGTGACATGCGCCGCCCCGAAGCCTAGATACCAATTGGGTGCGAACGAATAGGAGGCCCTGAACTCAGGAAGGAAAGAGATAGCGTTCTTCATGAGGAAATTAGGCTCGTCCGCCCTATTGGAGCGGGAGATGGATGCTCCCAAATCCACACCAAATTCCCACTGGGCACTCGCCAACAGAGGGGCGAGGGAGAGCAATATCAGACTAAATATACGTTTCATACTTCAACTTTGCCACAAAGATAAACAAATCTACCAATGTAACGGAAATCATTTCCGCTTATTATCCTTCGCAGGAAGATATAACGACCAAGAGCCACCCTCTTTCGTGACGGAGAGCTTATATTCGGCGCCCTCCATAATCGGGCAGTTATACCCCTCATGGCCGACCGGCACGCCGAAAAGGACCGGATAGTCATACCCAGCCACCGCTTCACGGATCACCTTCTCCGCGGAGACCAGCGTCGAATCCTCAGGGATGTCGGAGAAACAACCGACCACCAGTCCGGCCAAGTCCTTGAGCACACCACCTAGGCGCAGGTTATTCATCATACGGTCGATATGGTAGAGCCGCTCGCTCAGGTCCTCGATGAAGAGGATCTTCCCCCGCATATCCACGTCGTAAGGCGTGCCGCGCAGGGCGTAGAGCAAGGAGAGGTTGCCACCGAAGACAGGGGCATGGACCTCCCCCAACCTATTCAGTGGAGAGGCCTCCACAGCGCACTCCACACGCTTGCCCTTCAGCAGGTCGCGGAGGGCGGTGGCGGATTTGCTGTTGGAGGAGATAGCCTTAGCCATCACCCCATGGAGCGAAGCATAGCCATGCTGATGGAAAGAGGCGTGCAGGGCGGTCACGTCGCTGAAGCCGATCAACCACTTCGGCGACTGGGCGAACTTCGTGAAGTCCAGCTTGTCCACGATGCGCATGCAGCCATATCCGCCACGCGCGCAGAGGATAGCCGAGACGGCGGGGTCGTCCATCGCCAGCTGCAAATCCAGCAAACGATCCTCGTCCGATGCGGAGAACCGTCCGCAATTACCCTTCGCCGTGAAACCCACCTGGGCCACGAAGCCCCACTTGTGCAGGCGGGCGCATGCCCCGTCTATCAACGCAGGATCCACCGCACCCGCAGGCGCCACGATGGCGATCTTATCGCCCTTCTTCAAATATCTCGGTTGAACTATCATATATACGTCCCTTTCTTTTTCTTACAAAGTTAAGAGGAAAAAGAGAAAGTGGCAATGGAAATCATGAATTAAGAGGTAAAATTTAGGGGGCAGGGAGAATCAATCTTGTAATTAATTGGGAGAATTGTTTCGTTCATCACAGATTAAAATAATTAATAGGGTTCTGTCCTATCCTCACTATATTGGTTATCAACTTCCCTAAATATATGGAATCATCCAGTTCCTCCCCTTCAAACTCAATCCTGTTGGAGAACCTAGGGTCCTTGGATTTATAACTATTCGTAAGCCGAATTACCTCTTTAACGACCCCGTCCACATGACCGATCAACAAGGTAGCATTGTTAACTCTCGAGAGCGATACCCTCCAGTATTTTCTTGTGGCTTCATAAATAGAAGGTCGATAATACTCACTTTTTCTATCCTTGCAGTTATAGGTGTTCTTTATATTAACAAAAACAATCTTTTCGTCAACTGACGGATTTATATATTCATTCATAACAATCTATTATTAAGTGGTTTATACTAAAATCATCTACACGGCGAAGCCTGCAACACCTCAAAACGCAAACCAAGGGCTCCGAGGATTCGAAGGAACATTCCTGCGCCAGGCTCTACACTTCCCTTCTCAATGCGTGAGATATAGGATTTGTTAGTGCCCATGCGTTGGGCCAACTCCTGCTGGGTGACTTTCTCCCTCTTCCTTGCTTCACGGATAATCTGCCCCACGCAATAGGCGTATGCCTCCTTGCGGAACGCCTCACGCTCAGGGGTTCCCACCTTACCGAAGCGCTCGTCCATCATGGCGTCAACACTCATTATGTCATTTCTTTCCTGCATAATATTCTTTTTTTAATCGTATTGCCATATTTATTTCACGTTGTGGCGTCTTCTGCGTTTTCTTCTGAAAACCATTGAATAATATCACCACATTCCCCTCGTCGAAAATAAAGAACACACGGAAGATATTACCGTTATGCTCAACTCGTAATTCGTATATCTCATCACGAAGGTACTTCACGAACTTCGAACTAATACGCTCCTGCGTCTTTAGCATATCAATAACGTAGAAGACCTTACGAGCCTCAGCCTCTGTGAGAGACTGAATAAAATCCATAAAATAGGACTTGTACGCAGATACAAATCTTTCATGTTTTGCAGATTTCGCAGATGCAAATATGCCAAAAGTTTTCATATCAGGCAACTTTTTCTTAGGAAATAATACACTTGGCTCAATCATTATGCGAACCATCACACATTCTAACTTCCTTTGTGTCACCCCTTCCTGGGTTCCGTTTACCATCTATTCACACCTCAAGAGACCCAGGGCGATGCCCTGGGCTAGATAATGGAATGCCCCTACAGGGCAGACAGGTAGGCGTTTCCACTCCCCATATCCATAATACAACATGATGATACCGTCCTCACCTTGAAACCGTGACAACAAATCGTCGATTGACCATATCCCCCGATGGATGAATAGCCTGTACCACAACGACATACGGTGCGACGGCGACCAATGCACCGCTATCCGTGCGACCATCCCAAACCAGCTAACCCGAGACTGAAAGGGGCAGCGAATGGCCCAACGTCCGCACCACGGAGCCATTCAACGCATAAACCCGCACGTTCGCCAAATAGCCAGGCTTGTCCAGGTTATAACGCAGGTGCCATAGTCCGGACTCCTCACGGTAAGGGGCGCACAATGGATCGGCCTCGAAAAGAATGTCCTCCACCGCCAGCATGGCTTGGTTCTCGCAGCCAGGAGAGGCATAGCCCGTCGCAGGCGAGGCGGATGTCCACGACGAACCCTCTATGGAAACACGCTCCAACGAGACCCCCACCCCCTTGTCAGGCACCCCCTCCACATGCAGGTCGGAGGCGAAATAGGCCTCGTCGATCAAGAGGGAATCGGACGTGCGGAAGAGGGAGACCCACCCCCCAGCATTGTTCAGGGCCGCCATGTTGGACATCTGCACCATCGCCCCATCGGACGCACACGAAGAGAGGTCACCCACCTTCTCCGGATATTTCGTAACCACCTTATACTCATCAGGATAGATCAGTGAAGAAGAGGAGGCAATCCGCTTGCCATAGCTAACCGCACCATCCTTCTTCCTCGCCGCAAGGCTGAGCCCGGACAAGTCGATGACCTTGTCGGAACGGTTATAGATCTCCACAAACTCAGCCCCATCCGCAGACGGAGCGAACATGATTTCCGTAAAAATCAAATCGTTAGGCTCAGGCAATGAGGGAGGGTCAGGCACGAAAGCCGCTTCACCCTCCACCGTCCACCCCGAGAAGGAGAAGGTGTTCGCCTTCGACTTAGGATACTTGCAATAGATGCCCGAATAGGAGGCTTGCGTCAAGGTGTTATCGGTGACGGAAAGCTCCTGACGGAACGACTCCTCATCATTCAGCCTGGAGTAGACCACCCATTCGCCCGCACTGCTACGGGTCACCTTCACCTCCACACGCAACATCTTCTCGTTCGGCGGAGGGAGGAGCCTCATCGTGTCCCCCTTCGCCAAGGTGACCACGCTCCCGCTTTCCTTGCGGAAGCATAAGGAGACCTGTCGTTTGGAATCACCCAAGCGCAGGAAATAACCGGAGGAGGAACCATCGATCGCCGGCGCATCGACCGCCAAATAGTAACGGGCGAAGCACGAGCCGGTCGGCTGGGTCATGGTGACTGTGAGGCCCCACTCCGCATCGTCCATCGCGACAGAAGGGGCGAAGAGATAGCTTTCACCGGCCACATTATTCGAGGAAGTAACCACCCCGTCGGCGACCGAAAAGAGAGAATCCGTGCCTACACAATAAGAGGGAATCACACCATCCGCAAAGGATACATTCAGCTGAGCAAACGCACAGAAAGGGCACAAAAAAGCCCACACAAACAAAATTTTTTTCATTCAACAATAACTTTTATAATTAATTACTACAAGTAAACCGCAAACAAATTATCTTTGCAGAAAATTAGAGGATGGCAAACACATCCTTCTTGCAAAAGTATAAAATATTGAGAAAATTCATATAAAAATTACAAAAGAAAAATGAGAGTAGCAATCGTTGGAACAAGCGGCGCAGTGGGACAGGAATTCCTCCGCGTATTAGCAGAACGTAATTTCCCGTTGGATGACTTAGTACTGTTCGGATCGTCTAGAAGTGCAGGACGCACATACGAATTCAAAGGCAAGCAATACACCGTCAAGGAGTTGAAGCACAATGACGACTTCAAGGGTGTGGACATCGCCTTCACCTCCGCAGGAGCCAGCATCTCGAAAGAGTTCGCCGAGGACATCACTAAGTACGGCGCCGTGATGATTGACAACTCCAGCGCATTCCGCATGGACAAGGACGTTCCGTTGGTTGTGCCTGAGTGCAATGCGGAAGACGCGCTCAACCGTCCACGTGGCATCATCGCCAACCCTAACTGCACCACCATCATGATGGTAGTGGCTTTGCAACCACTTGAGAAGATCAGCCACATCAAACGTATCCACATCGCCAGCTACCAAGCTGCCAGCGGTGCAGGTGCGGCTGCCATGGCGGAGTTGGAGCAGCAATACAGGGAAGTGTTGGACAACAAGCCTGTGACCGTCAATAAGTTCGCTTATCAATTGGCATACAACGTGATCCCTCAAATCGATGTCTTCACCGACAACGGATACACGAAAGAGGAGATGAAGATGTTCAACGAGACGAAGAAGATCATGCACAGCGACGTGAACTGCTCAGCCATGTGCGTACGCGTGCCATCCCTCCGCTCCCACTCAGAGTCCATCTGGGTTGAGACAGAGAAGCCAATCAGCGTGGAGCAAGCGCAAAAAGCCTTCGCTGAGGGTGAGGGTCTGCAATTGATGGATGATCCAGCTAACAAGAAATATCCAATGCCACTCTTCTTGGCAGGCAAGGACGATGTTTACGTAGGCCGTGTACGCAAGGACTTGGCTAACGAGAACGGTTTGACCTTCTGGATCGTGGGTGACCAAATCAAGAAAGGCGCCGCTTTGAACGCTGTACAAATCGCTGAATACCTCATCAAGGTAGGAAACGTAAAATAATAATTGATTATCAGATAGGAATGGTTGTGTGGGAACATGCAACCATTCTTTTTTTTACAACACTCCAACAAGCCTCTACCTCATATATCCCTCGACCCGATAGACCTTCTCCATCAGTTTACGTTCCGCACCACTCGTCGTGTCCCTGAACCAAACCTCCATGCGTGCGGCATAGTAATCCCCAAAGTCTCCTTCATAAATCGTGAAACACCGATGGTCAACCAACTGATGGAAAGGGAAATCCTCTGTAGAACCTAGCGATACAGCGGAACGTTCAGGAATGCGATCCTCCGACAAAGGAATGTTCTCCGTCGCTTCAAAACACTTCAGGAAGATCTTCCCGGCAGGCAATCCCGTATAATAGAAAGAATAGCAATATGACCCACATCCTCCTGAAACCTGCAGGTAAGTGCTTGTATCAGAGGCGACCACCTCTCCCGAATCAGAAGGCAACTCGTAGGCGAAACCATCAGGAATCTTATGCTCCGCACCGAACCCATCAGGAGCACACATGGCAACCCAAAAGAGCATGGGGAAAAGAATTGCCCACGAGATCAGCGTCACCACAACGGAGAGAAGCGCCTGCCACCATTTGCGGTGCATCAGCAACACGACCCACGACGAAAGCGTAGTGACCAGAGAGATTATCAGCAAAGCATTACAGACATAATCAAGGAAAGAGGGAACCTGAGAAAGGTCATAGATGGATAATAGCAGAGACAATATCCCCAACAACGGGAAACAGAACCACCAGCGAAGCAAGAACTGCTTCACCGCACATCCGAAAGTCCGATTCCGCTCCTCCTCCATTACTTGATGACGATTTCGATACGTCTATTCATCCGTCGGTTCGCCTCGCTCGTATTAGGCACCAATGGATCGGAAGAACCCTTACTTCTGGCCATCACACGATTGATAGGGCAACCCGCCTGGATCAACAGCTTACGCATCGCCTCCGCACGTTGCATACCCAATTCGATGTTCTTGGACTCCTGTCCCAAGTTGCAGGTATGACCCCAGATGAGAATCTTACGACCAGGCGTTCGTTTGATGTAGTTCGTCAAGTCGTTGATATAGGTTTGTATCTCATCGTTCATCTGGATGACGGCCTCACCCAGTTTGAACTCCACCTTCACATTCTTGTTCAGCCACTTGACGACCTCCTTCACGTTAGCGAGTTCACGCGCCTTGCGTTCCTCCTCCTGTTGCGCCAACTGACGGGCGATACGCAGCACCTCCTCGACCTCGTCCGTCTCTGACTTCCTGATCTCGGCGTCCCTAACCGCATAGTCCTCATCCTCGTCAATGATGCACTCATGCTGCATTTCTGGCAACGGGAAGATACGCGGCATACCGAAGGTGATACCCACCTTCACGCCAGCGGCCATCAGATGAGCACGGTCCACCCTGTCGGAAGAGAGCACACCCGGGTAGGTGTTTCCATCGAACAAAGAATTAGTATGCTCCTTCACCAAGTTCGTGAACCCGAAGTTGAAGTAGAGGCCCATGTATAGGCTCATGTCACCATGTTTGAATGAGCGGAGCATACCCGCGTCGACGAAGACAGCGCCACCAAGTTTGCGCAGGGACGCCTCCCCCTCGAATGCCTCCTCGGAGAAGAACCCATGCTGAGGAAGGTTCGCATATTCGATATTCGTGAGACGCTCAAAGTAGCCTTTGGTCTCCATCCTACCATCCAGTATTTCATACCGATTGGAGATCGGGACATAGAGTTTCAAACCCGCGCTACCCAGGAAACTCCACCATGGCCTGACGGGTTGTTGGTAATAAGCGGCCACGGGCACCTCAAGGTTGACCACATGCTGTTTCTCCCTCCAATCGGTAAAGATGACCCGATATTCGTAGGGTTCTCCGTTCTGTGCGTCGACAGCTTCACGTGATATGCGGTAGTCCTCATAAAAGGAGCGGGCGTTGTACCAACTGAAGCCGAGGCCTATACCCGCGCTCCAATGCTCGTCGATCGTGCGACGGTAGGCGGCTCTCACCTCCATGCCAGTGCCGGGAGTGAATTCACCACCACCAGGAGAGAACTGGACAGAGTGCAAACCTCCTCCTACGGTCAAATCCAAGTAATGATCGTAATTCTGAGCCCACATCTGCGGCAACAACGACACAAGCAAGCCTATTAATATCAAACCCTTTCTCATTCTCATATCTCAAAATCGTTACATTCAAAGTCTTACGGGAGAATCATCCCCTTATTTCCTAATCTCCTTCACAGTCATGCCATCCACCTCGACGATGTACGCTCCCGAAGGGAAATCGCGGAAGTTCACCTGCGTCTTGCGACCCACGAACGTAGTGCTCAGAAGCACGACACCGCTAGAGTTCATCACAGAGAGGTTATGGACGGAACCATTGTCCACGCTCAACTCGACGGTCGCATTGTCAGCCGTCGGATTAGGGTAAACGGAGAGCATCGTGTTCGTGGCATTGTCGAACCACTTCTTGCAGGTACGCAACTGACGGCCATCCGCCGTGAGAGCCTCCAGATAATAGTTGCCAGACAAGCCCTTCTTCTCGCAATAGTACGGAGAAGTGGCGCCGCCCACCTTCACATCGTTGTGATACCACTGGTACGAAAGGAAGATATTCTCCGTGTTGACAGCGGATACGACATCCCTCCAGATATCGATGATATAGTCGCTGGAGAGGTTCACCCTCAAATCCACATCGAAGAACGGAGTGACGGAGTTGATGGCGTTCTTGAACTGGATGCTAGCCCTATAGACATCGGCAGGACAATCTGGTATGACAATCCTCACCTCATTGTCCGCGCTGATCTTCGTGAAATCAATGTCGACGAAGCCAGCCTGTCTAGCCTCCTCGCTGAAGATGATCCTATACTCGGTAGGCGCTTCGGAGTTGAGCAACGAGTAACGGATGACATCCTCCGTGTTCGGGCAATAACCGAATGACGGGATGATCAGGGTATCCACCATCATCTCATCGACATCCATAGCGAACAAGGTGGAAACGATCGTATCCGAAGTGATGATGAAACTGATCGTGCTTGCGGTATCCCCATCACCCCACTTCACGAAGTGGAAGCCCTCGTTCGGGATCGCCTGCAGGCTGACAATCGAGCCATAAGGGTATTCACCATTTCCGCTCACCTTGCCGACGTTACCATTGATCTTCGTGATGACGGAGAAGATCTTAGGGGTATAGATGGCAACGATGGAGGTGTCATGCGAGCCCATGGAAAGTGGGAAGTCGACATTCCATCCGACGAAGTCATGTCCGACCTTAGTAGGCCGCAAAGAGTCGACACTCCTACGTTGGATCGTGTCTCTGTAAAGATACGGGAGGATAGCCAACGTATCATTGTCACTGATCACAGCGACGTTATAGACATTCGGAACGAATGTTGAAGTGAACGAGGAATCGCCTGTCACAACCACCGAGCGAGGATTGCTACGATCACCATCCGCCCAAGAAGAGAAGCGGAAGCCCTCGTCAGGGAAAGCGGAGAAGGTTATCGTATCACCGAAGGCGACAGGGTTCTCGAACGGATGATCCACCCTACCGTTTTCAGAAGCGTAAACCTCGACGTTATAAGTCTTTCTCACCCATTGCGCCTCAACGGAGAAGTCTCCCGCACCCACCTTGATCGGAAGGGAAGGATACCAGCCCGTGAAATCATGACCCACCTTCTCCGGGATCATGCTCAACAAGGAGTCCGTAATAGAATCGCCATAAGTGACATTGAATTTCAGAAGCGTATCACCGTCAAGCAATGCGGCGAATACATACGTGTTCGGCATGAATACCGGCACCAGAGCCGTGTCGCTGACCACCTCGATTCTACGAGGATTCAGCGTATCGCCGTCCGCCCAAGAGAGGAAGTGATAGCCTTCGAACGGTTCAGCAGTCAACGTGATTGAATCACCGTAAGTGACAGGGTTTTGGGAATCAATGAATATCTTACCCCTCTCGAACAAGGTGTCGAGGGTCAACTCCAACAACTTCTTCGTCCACTGAGCCACGATCGTCACATCGCCCACACCCACTGTGATAGGCAGAGAAGGAGACCAGCCCGCGAAATCGTGCCCGATCTTCTCCAACGAGACGGTCACAGAGGATTCCTGAACCGTATCGCCGTAATGGACAGGCCTTGTCTCCACGATAGTATCCTCGTTCATGACAATCAGATAATAGAGATTAGGTTCGAAAAGCGGGATCAGGGCAGTGTCACTCGTCACAACGACGTCACGAGGATTGACCGTCACACTATCGCTCCAAGCGACGAAATGGTAACCCTCGGAAGGCACTGCCTCCAAAGAGACCACATCACCATAGGCGACAGGGTTCTCGAAATCCGCGATGACAGTACCATGATCCAATAATGTGTCAAGGGTAAACTCAAACGTCTTGCGTTGGAACTGAGCCACAACCGTCAAGTCAGCAGCGCCCATCACAAGAGGGACCGCAGGTTGCCAACCGACGAAATCATGGCCTTCCTTCACCGGTGTGACGCCAATAGTAGACGTTGTGATGGAATCCCCATAGGAAACGATGGCACGTTTCAGCGTGTCCGCATCGCTTAGAACCGTCAAGTAATACTGATTAACCTCGAATATAGGGACGAGCGAAGTATCACTCACCACCACAATCCGACGAGGGTTGGTCAACACGCTATCGCTCCATGCGACGAAATGATAACCTTCGGAAGGCACTGCCTCCACCGTGACCGTATCACCATAGGCGACAGGGTTCTCGAAGTCCACGACTACCCCACCATTTTCGTAGATCGTATCAATCGTGAAGATAAAGTTCTTTTTCGTGAACTGAGCCGAAACCGTCACGTCAGCCGTATCGACCACGAACGGCAGTTCGAGCGACCATCCGACGAAATCATATCCTTCCTGAGCAGGAGCAGGACCAACCACACTCTCCGTCACCGTATCACCGAAGAACACGGTGGTTTTCCTCAACGTATCCTCTCCATTCATCACATAGAGCATATATTGGTTCGGCTCATAGAGCGCGACGAAAGAAGTATCCTTATAAACGACATGCCTATGAGGGTTCGACGACACACCATCCGTCCATGCAACGAAGTGATAACCGACATTCGGCACAGCCTCCAACGTGACAAACGTTCCGTACGGAACAGGGTTCTCGAAGTTCGTCACGATACTACCCTCACGTGTCAATGAGTCGTACTTGACAATGAATGTCCGCAGCACCCATTGTGCCGTAACCGTCATGTCCGAATCACCCGCCACGACAGGAAGTTCAGGCGACCATCCCGTGAAATCATAGCCGACCTTCTCCCAAGAGCGTTTCACCAGCGTGTCGGTAATCGTATCACCATATGCGATGGCTAAACTATCCTTGACCACACCATCGCTAACGATATAGAGCAAATGGCTATTCACCTCGAAGAGAGGAGAGAAGGAGGTGTCACTTGTCACTACGACCGACCGAGGATTTACGGCATCCCCATCATTCCAGGAGACGAAATGATATCCTTCGTACGGTTGAGCCGTCATCATGACCGTATCACCATATGCGACAGGGTTCTCGAAATCCGTTGCCGCGCGACCGCCATCCGCCAAAGAATCGACAGAGACGATGTATGATCTTCTTGTCCATTGAGCCACGACCGTCATGTCAGAATCACCCGCCACCACAGGGAAGGCAGGAGACCAACCCGCAAAGAGATGACCCACCTTCTCGAGCGGAGCACTCAGATTCAATGCGGATTCGTATATGGTGTCACCGAACAAAGTTGGAATCGTATCCAGCGCGATACCCTCCGACACCACATAAAGCGAGTGTTCGTTCGGCTCGAAGAGCGCGCCCAGGGAAGTGTCGCTCTTCACCTGCACAGCATACGGATTAACCGTCGTTCCATCGTTCCAAGCCACGAAATGGTATCCCTCGGAAGGCGTGGCCGTCAGCTCAACCGTATCACCGTATGCGACAGGGTTCTCGAAGGAAGTGAGCACCCTACCCCGTTCCGTCAACGTATCCACATCGACCAAGAACATCTGCCGCTTCCACTGAGCCTCAACCGAGACATCAGCCGCACCCATCACGATAGGGAAAGAAGGAGACCATCCAGCGAAGTCATATCCCTCCCTCTGGAGCGTCACGCCCAGCATGGACTCCACAACCGTGTCACCGAACAGTATGGAGAGGGAATCCACCGCAGTGCCCCGATCCGTCACATACAACTCGTAACGATTCGGTGCGAAAGAGGCGAGGAAAGAGGTGTCGCCCATCAGGACAAAGGTGAACGGATTATCGGTGAGGGAATCGTTCCATGCCACGAAATGGTAGCCAGTGTTAGCGACAGCCTCAAGCGTCACGTTCGACTGGTAGAGGTAAGAGCCCCCACCCACAGCAGAACCCTTCACGGTATCTGAGGAAGAAGCCTCCACCAAGAACTCGCCACGACCAGGAAGGATAACCACCACCTGCGTCTCGGACGAGTCATAATATTGTTTTTCAGGATAACGGATATAGTACGTGCCCGGAGCGTAGAGCGAGTCGAGACGGGTCACCATCTCGAACGTGGCACTATTCTCGTCGTGCATCTCCATTTCAACCGTCAGATTCAAAAGTTGTCCGTCATTAAGACCGAGGATAGACTCGTCGACCGGTGTGACGTTAGGCATCTCCTGCGGTATCTTGGTGACAACCAGGAATCCCCTTGCGACGATGATTTCATAATTATCCACAACCGAATCATTCGCGAACTCGAAGACCACCTTATTCAGCACATGCCCAGGCTCGATGATGTTTCCGACCGCATGGACACTCAGGAGGTCTCCCTCGATGAACCCATCGCCTATGATCGCGACGCTATCGAAGACGAGTGGCGTACCATCATACACCTTCGTGCTATCACCGGCGGCGAGCTTCACCTCTCGTTTACGGATCACACCCGGCAGGAACTCATCCCCCACCTCATAGTTGGCAGTGTCAGTACCCGCCAACGACATGCTGACCGTAATGGTCTTATCCGCACCCACCTGCGCACTATTATATTTAGCGGAGAGCGAAGCCAAACGTACATCGTCATTCCCCACTACCCCAACCAATAGGCTATCCGTCCTTAGGGAAAGTACGGAATCGGTTCCGTCATACGCCTTCGTCGGATTAATGTCATAAGCGTCAAGGACGATATGCTTTCTAGACACACGGATGGATTTACCTCCCGAAGGAACCTCGAAACCGCCCTCTCCGGAGAACTGCGCCAACAAGGAGTGTGTACCCGCAGGGATCACATAACCCGTGTCCACAGGGAGACCATCGACGAAGTAGGAGATCTCTCCTTCCAACGTCTGGTTGATCTGCGCCATCGGGTTCTTACCGACAACAGCCGCACCATAAACGGTATCCTCGACTTCCCATGCGAATGTGACGGCAGGCTCAAGGATATTACCCTTCAATGTGTCTGGTTTCACGATGTAATTGGCGGCATCCTGACCGGACAAACGATAGGTGACGTAGACATCCGTGCCAACACCAATCGTATCACTGGAGAAGTAAGCCGATGAAACGGATACATTCACCACATCCGGACTTATCACATCCTTCAACGAACCCACTGAGGCCACAGCGTCAAGAGTACCGTCATAACTCTTGTCCAGAACAGCAGTACCCTCCACCGTCACAAGAAGAGGAGAGATAGAACCGTTCGTCACGAAAGTGGAATCCTGCAGATAATAGTTCGACACATCCTCTCCGTAGATTTGGTAAACGACACGGATGGAAGAGGCATCCGTCGTGAAGGTGTCGTATTGAGCGACAGCCAAGGCATGCACATCCTCATCCCCGACAACACCATTGACGCCATCGACAGAGACTGTCGCATCAAGCGTGCGGTCATAAACCTTCGTCTCCACAACACTGGAAGAGACGGTGACCGGAGCCTTATTGATCGTCATCTGCCAACCCGTCAAGTCAACATTCTCGTAATTAGGGTTGAGGATAGTCAGTTTGATGTCATAGGTACCCGCATTAATCGGTGAGAAGCCCGTCCACGAAGAGGTGCCCTCACTTCTCCTATATTTGTAGGAAATCGTATAATCGTCGCCCTCCACAAACTGCAACGCAGGGTCTGCAACAAACGTGACAGGATGAGGCATCGCATCGTATGTGAAAGTGTTCTCCTGAAGCTCGAACGCACTCGAATCAATACCGCTTGGGATAATCATCCACACCAAAGAGTCATTCTCCGGCAACTTGAAGTTCGAGTTGGTCACACCCTTCACACGGGCCACGTACCTACCTACATTGACTGCGGAATCGCCCTCATATCCAGTCGCATACATCGTAGAAACATGGACATTGGTATGCACTTCGGCAGAGACGCCATGCTTCAAACCATCATAGACAAACGTGTCAGGCTTGCTCCACAAGAGTTCAACCTCCTTCGGATAAATCACACCCTTCGTATATGTCACTTTGTTATAAGCAAGCGTATAATTATCACTATCCGGACCTGTCAACTGATAGGTGATGTTGACCTTCTTGTTCTTACCCGCCAAAGCATTGGCGAACTTTCCGGTCGCGATGACTTGGATGGAGTCCTTAGGAGCTTTGAAGGAGACCGCGTTCACCACGACAGTCGCCGTCTGCCCGCCATCGAACGTCTTCTCATAAATCGTGGAATCCGTGATGGTGATGACAGCAGGCTTGATGGAGAAATTCACCACATAATCAGTGAACTCGAAGTTGCCTCCATCCTGCGAACGCACGGCGATATGGGCCACTTCATCTCCCACGTTGACATTGTTCTCACAGACAATCCTATAATCGGTCAACGGGTTCAGCACATTTCCACCGACTGTGATCGTGGCGGTCGGGCAATGCTCCTCCCCATCATAGACGAACTCAGTCTCGTTCCATTCAATGTCGGACGAGTCGATCTCGATAGGCTTAGGAGTGACACGCAACGTACCGAACTCATATTCAACCACATAATTATCCTTATCGAATACTACAGTGAACGTATTGTCGCTCACACCCACATTTGTCTGGGAACCCGTATACGACACGGAATAAGTGTCTCCCGGCAATACCCGGGAAGGATCCACAGCCGCAGCCGACTCGCATGTCAAAGGAGAGCCATCATAAACCTTTCTGCAGGAATCGGAGCGGAACAAGACACTACGTTTCCCGATGGAGAAATAGAGCGTGTCCGTATTGAAGAAATAGGTGCCACTCGCAGACTTGGAGACAATCGCCATGGCGGAATCACCCGCCTCCACATTGTTCTCATAGGAAACGACGTAATTCGAGGCATCCAACTCAACCCCTTCCACCTTAACGATCGCACTAGGCTCATGAGCGGTTTGGTCATACTCGTACGGCGTGTCCTCCAAGGAGATCTCCGCATCCACGAAATTAGGGCGGATGGACCAACTGTACGAAGCGTCAGCCGGCAAGCTATAATTATCATTGTCCAATGACAACGCCTTAGCGACATAATCACCGACCTCCGTAGCTTCATTGCTATCATATGTCAACACGCTGACCATCTCCGAACCGATCGCGTTCGTGACGGAAGCCTCCACACGTTTCGACAAACCGTCGTAGGCGAAAAGCGGGCCACCACTCCAAGACAGGGCAACCTCCAGAGGCTTGATCACCCCGTCAGGATATGTCTCGGTCTCCACCTCCAACCGGTAATTGGAGCGGTCCGAGCCGGTCAAAGCGTATGAAATCTCCACATCCTTGCCCGTCCCCGCATTCGCATCAAGGAAAGAAGCGTTCACCTCCACATCCACCTCCTCGCCGGAGAGGAATCCAGTCACGCCACTCAAAGTGACCGTGGCTGACGTCGTGCCGTCATAGGTCTTCTCGGCGACACTCCTGCCCGTGATACGGACGATAGCCGGTGTGATGGAGAAATATGCATCGTAATCACTGAAAGAAAAATCACCGCCCGCCTTTTCAGAGACATGAGCGACCGCCGTATTCTCTCCCACCTGCACGTTATTGGAGCAAGTGACCGTATAGTTGCGGACAGGGTCCAACACTATACCGTCGACGGTGATGGTCGCGGTCGGGCAATGCTCCTGACCGTCATACGCATAGGCGTCGTCACTCCATGCGACCGTCGTCTCAGACAACGTGACGGCCCTCGGAGTCACCTTCAGGGATCCGTACACAAGCGTGACATCATAATTACGCTCGTCGATAGTGACCTGGAACTCGTTATCCACCTCTCCCACATGAAGGAGGGAGGCGGTATAGCTCGCCGTGAAGGAATCACCGTCCGCCAGACTATCGCCCTTCACAGACTCGATGTCATGGCACTCAAGCAGAGAGCCGTTGTATGCCTGCTCACAAGAGGCGGACTTGATCACGACAGAACGTTTCGTGATGGAGAAGAAGGCGGTATCCGTCTTGAAGACCACACCGCTATTTTCCTTGCTGGAGATAATGGCCATGGCCGAATCTCCCGCATTGACGTTATTCTCGTACCGTATGTTGAAGAAGGTCTCGTCCAACACATAACCACTCGCCTCGATCGTGGCGGAAGGTTCGTGCGCGGTACCATCATACAGATAAGTGCTTCCCGACAGATTGATGTCATAATCCCCTGTCCAAACAAGAGGTTCAACGGTCAGCGTACCAAACTCCTGCGTGACAGCATAGTTGGAGAGCGTCACACCCGGGGCTGGCGCATAACTGAAGGTGTTATCCACGCTACCCACCTCCGTGATGGAAGCGAAGTTGGAGTAGGTGAACTCATCCACACCCACGAAGCTACCGGAAGAGACATTCACCGTAGGCCCCGTCAGAGGCGTTCCGTCAAACATCTTCGTGGCGCTAACAGACTGGAGCGTGATCGGACGAGGACTCACAATCAACGATCCGTACCGCACGGTGACGTTATAATTTGAAAGCGATGTTCCCGCCGCCGCTGCGTACGAGAAGGTGTTCTCTATCGTGTCGGCACTGATCAAGGTCGCGAAATTGCCATAGGTGAAGCTCTCCGAGCCTAACAAAGAACCGGAAACGATGGTCACCTGTGGCTCCGAGAGAGCGTCGCCATCATAAATCTTCTCGGCATTCCCGGACTCCAATGTGATGGGGCGAGGCAATATGTTAAAGCGCACGTTCACCGACTTCGCCTGATAAGAGGCGGAAGCAGGAGTGAACAGCATCTCCAAGGAATGCACGCCGGCAGGCAATACCGTGGTCGTGTCAATCACACCCAAGACACTATCACTTATGTTCCAAGAGCCATCGCATTCGGCGCCATACACCAAAGCCTCCGAGAGTGATGCACCATAATAAATATCGTCCAGCGCATAAGCATACGCACCGCTTTCCTCAATGGTTTCCTGCGTCACATTGATTCTAACCGTCAAGGACAATAAGGAGGAAACTCCCTTGTCATCCGTCGCGGTCAGTTTGAGATTATAGGTCGATATGCCAAGCCTCCTGGTGTTTCCGTAATTACCTCCCGTCGCCACGAAATACAGATTGTTATCTTCCACGGAGAAATAGCTTGGAGATTCCCCACCGATCGCTGGGGAGACGGTCACCTTATCACCGTCAGGATCACTGAACACAACAGGGATCAAATAAGTGCCAGCCGTTTTATACTTGGCGGAGATGGTGACATCGCTAGGCGATAAAGTAGGCGCCTGGTTCACCTTGATCGTCACGGAGATAGGAACCACCACAGGTGCGCGCACCCCATCGTCAACCGTAAGGTCGAAATGGGCAACGGTCTCCGAAGCGACAGCCGAACCAATATAAAAGACGCTATCGCCACTCACCTCAAACGAAGAAGCGTCGGCACCCGACAAGGAAATCACGAGCGAATCGCCATCCTCATCGCTGATGGTGATAGGCAACCACGTCCTGCTTCCCATCCTATTGATGGAAACCGATGTAGGCGATACCGTAGGCGAATGGTTCGGCAGCACCTGGATGTTCATACGGGATGTATCCATGCCTGGGATCAGATCCTCCCCTCCATAAGTGGTATTACCCGTGAAACCATCGGATACACCATAATAGATGTCAGGGACCCTACCATCATAGGAACCGTCCGCCGTGAAGGTGTAGGAACCGTCCGCATTCAGCACGAACAAGCCGCAAGGTTGTCCCTCCTTCTGGATAGTCATCGGATCGCCCAGCGTCCCCATGGAGCCATTCACCATATAACCGACCACACTAAGCACGTCACCGTCCACATCCTTGTCATTGTTCAGGACATTACCCGTCACGATCCTGCCCGCAGGCACAACCGTGTCATTGGATAGCGCATCCGGCGCCGAGTTGAGCAGGAAGAGCGAACCGACCGCCATCATGACGTTGTCATTCTCTATTCCTTCATATTCATTCAATGGATTAAGCGGCATACCATCCGATGCGAGGTTCTTGGCGTCCACCTCAAAGAAGTCACCCGGACGCATGATGAAACCGATCGGCTGGATATAATTATGTGCCAAGGACGAAGTGGCGTAACCCGAAACCCTCAGGGTAGCCCGTTTGCCATTCTTCAGGGAAATAAAGCCCAAGCCGAACTCCGTGCTGGAAGGCTGGCGCGCCACCCTACAGGTAGGGTCGTCAGAATCCAACAACTCAATCGACGTGGTGACGAAGCCCCCTCTAGGGAACCAAACGCCCACCGACGCACTGTCCGCATCGGAGTCCACGATCACGGAATCCCCCTTGTACTCCACCTTTCCGCCTGCCTTATTCACGACACCCAACGTGTAGGAAACGGTTTCGCCGACGTGCGCCACGGAAGTGTCACAAGTCACGGAAGTGATACCCAAATCTATATAGCGGGAGTAGGCGGACAGATTCTGCGTGCCACGGCTCGCACCTTGCGCGAATGTCCAGGTGTCTATGACACGTTTGTCACCACGGTTGCTTCCACTGTTATACAACCACTTATGACCTGGGGAAGGGGTACCCGTCGTCATCTGCAGAGGATCCTCCCCTGACGCCAACGCACCGACACCGTTCAGGGAAGAGTCATCCCAATAGATGGTGTCCCGCTCCACCGCAGTCCATTCCGCATTGAGCTGGTTCAAAGAGAATCCGTTCTTGTTGCTCTCCAAGTCGAAGAAAGGGAAATGGATCTCGGCGGACTTCAGTTTACCCGCCAAGGAGACGTTCACGACAGGCACACGCTTCCCGTTACCGTCCAAGCCATCCCAGTCTATCACGTTCTCACCCTTTTCGCAGTAACCCGCGAATGTCCTGTTCGCATAGCCATCCCCGAAGACCATCTCGATGAGATAATCGCCGGAAGCGTTCGCCTCGAAGAATATATCGACACCCTCCGGGCCCAGCACGCCAGGCAACCTGCTCTCCTTGCCCACCAGACTGAGGTTGGAGATCAGCGGCGCATCCTCCGAGTTGAGGTTCGTCAGCAACCATGTGCTATCCACCTTCGAGCCATACACCGCCCGCGCATAGGCAGGCATGTCCTGAGATGGCATGCAGAAGAATATCTTATGTGTGATATCATCCACCGTCTTCTCCTCTCCGTCCACAATCCTCGTCAACGCCATGTCAGGGCGACGGGGGTCATACGTAGGCACCTTATTGTCACGGAAACGGTTATTGGAAGAGACATCACAGTCCAGACTCTTATAAGAGGCGAATCCACCATAGCAAGAGACCGCCAAGGAAGAAGAATAATCCGAATTATTGTTAATCCATCCGACAGGATCCGTCTGCACGCCCTTGTTGTTCGCGAAGAAGGTGGAGAAATGTCCGTTCTGTCCGTTAGGCTTCACCTCATATAGATAACCCGTATTGGTCAAGACGTAGAAGGTGGTGTACCATTGGCATGAGAAATCAACATTATTATGGGCAGACGGCATCATCAGGTTCAGGACGTTCGCATAGACACGTCCTTTGATGAAAGCGTCATCAGCCACATTAGAGACGGAGACATCGAACGCATTGATGTAAGGGCGGTTGGTATCCTCCGTCCATCCATCGATTTTATGACGGGAAGCCGTCTCCCCCGAGAAGTTCATCGTAGTGGTCGTACCGATGAAATCGATTTCCCACACACCCTCCTGCCCGGCACCGACCGTAAGCTTATAGGCATCGTAGCCGGAGGTAGAGCCGTTAATGTTCGGGCCCGCCAACTCCTCCGACCTGTTGGCGATCAAACCACCCCTTCGGAGATTCTCGACACTGCCCGACGTCCCATCCGGGGCACGCCAGATTATCTTTCCGTATGTTTCCTTGGTCGTATTGTTCCTCAACACCATGGCGCTCGAGGCCATGTAGATATGTTCTCCCTCCTTGGCATACACCTTCAGCGTGCCGTTCGTGGGAAACGGAGATGCCAGATTCGGATCAGATCCTGTGGGTATTCCACTCATCAGACAAGCCCTGTAACTTCCGGCATTCGAAGTAGTGACACCAGCCGAGGCATACCTAGCGAAGTAGTCCGCCGGATACATATCCTTGGAACCATCCGCTCTAACAAGCTGAATGTTAGCCAGTAAGAAGAACAAAACAGCCGTCAGACAAATGCCATCCACCTGAAGTAAACGTTTCACCATAACCTTATTTTTTATGCACATACCTTGTTTCATTTTCTCTTAGAACCCCCTATTCCCCTATGTTTTCCCTTAGCGGAAACGGGGGCAAATAATTTGCAAATGTAAAGATAACAATTCATTTGAAATTCCAAACAGATATTTTAATATATTTTTACATTTTCATGCGTTCTTTTCCGCACTTTCGCTAAAAAAACTCAACAAGAGCCACTTTTTTCTCAAAATAAATTTTAACTTTGCTATGCAGTGTTAGTGAATTTATGTTAAAAAGCAGAAAAATGATTACCCACGACGAATTACCGGCGACATAATACGTGAGTGTGTTGCGAGTGAGGAAGAGTGATGGTGAGGTTGAATAGAGAGGTTGATGTTGAAGAGTAGAGAGAAATATTGATTAATAATTTATATCGCTTATGGGAAATTTAATTTATGTAGTTCTTGCGGCTTCGTTGGTAGCCCTGGGCTTCGCGTTTATCTTCTATAGACAGATGCTGAAGGAGTCCGAAGGAACCGACTTGATGCAAAAGATCGCGGCGCATGTCCGCAAAGGTGCCATGGCGTACCTCAAACAGCAGTACAAAGTGGTGATTATCGTGTTCATCGTGCTTGCGGCCATCTTCACCGTGATGGCATGCATCGGTTTACAGAACAGTTGGGTGCCGTTCGCATTCCTCACCGGAGGTTTCTTCTCCGGCTTGGCTGGCTTCTTCGGCATGAAGACCGCCACGTACGCTTCGGCTCGTACGGCTAACGCCGCGCGCCAAACATTGAACAATGGTTTGACGGTTGCCTTCCGCTCGGGTGCGGTGATGGGTTTGACGGTTGTCGGACTCGCATTGCTCGACGTTTCGGTGTGGTTCCTCATCCTCGACCACTTCATCCCTGCCGAGAATCACTTGATCCTCATCACGACCACCATGCTGACCTTCGGTATGGGTGCTTCCACGCAGGCGTTGTTCGCTCGTGTGGGCGGTGGTATCTACACCAAAGCCGCTGACGTAGGCGCTGACTTGGTGGGTAAGACAGAATACAATATCCCTGAGGATGACCCTCGTAACCCTGCTACAATCGCCGACAACGTGGGTGATAACGTGGGTGACGTGGCCGGCATGGGTGTCGACTTGTACGAGTCATACGCAGGCTCCATCTTGGCGACGATGGCCTTGGGTGCTTCCGCATTCGCCAGCTCAGCCGTCGAGGGCATGCAGTTGAAGGCGGTGCTCGCCCCTTCATTGATCGCCGCAGTCGGTGTGGCATTGTCCATCATGGGTATCTTCTTGGTGAAGACCAAGGAGGACGCGGGCATGAAACAATTGCTGTCCGCATTGAGCCGTGGAACCAATACAGCCGCTGTGCTGATCGCCGTTGCCGCATTCTGCATCTTCGCATGGTTGTTCGGCACAGAAACGAGCCAGTGGTGGCAAATGTCCCTGTCGGTTGTGGTGGGTCTGTTCGCCGGTGTGATCATCGGTAAAGCAACTGAATATTATACTTCACAGAGCTATCGCCCTACGCAGAAGGTTTCTGAGAGTTCACAGACGGGTCCTGCCACGGTGATCATCTCCGGTCTCGGCCTCGGTATGCTCTCTACCGCTATCCCAGTTGTGACGGTGGGTGTGGCCATCATCCTCTCCTACTTGTGCGCAAACGGATTCAACGTGGAATTCACGCCTGAGAATCTGAGCTTGGGCTTGTATGGTATCGGTATCGCCGCTGTGGGTATGCTCTCCACATTGGGTATCACATTGGCCACCGACGCTTACGGACCAATCGCCGACAACGCTGGTGGTAACGCAGAGATGAGTGGTCTAGAATCAGAGGTGCGCAAACGTACCGATGCCCTCGACGCTCTCGGCAACACGACAGCTGCTACGGGTAAGGGCTTCGCCATCGGTTCCGCCGCACTGACGGCTTTGGCGCTGTTGGCTTCTTACGTGGAAGAGATCAAGATGGCGCTGATCCGTACCGGCGAGGTTTTGCCGAACGGTATCGAAGCGGCACAAGCTTCATTGGTTGACTTCATGAACGCCTACAACGTGAACCTGATGAACCCTATCGTATTGGTGGGTGTCTTCATCGGTGCCATGATGGCTTTCGTTTTCTGTGGATTGACGATGAACGCAGTGGGTCGCGCGGCACAGAAGATGGTGGAGGAGGTTCGTCGCCAGTTCAGCGAGATCTCTGGTATCCTCGAAGGCAAGGCGGATCCTGACTACGCACGTTGCGTGGCAATCTCCACAAAGGGTGCGCAGCGTGAGATGATGTTGCCAGCTTTGATGGCAATCATCGTTCCGATCGTTACGGGTGTGATCCTTGGCGTGGCAGGTGTTCTCGGTCTGCTCATCGGTGGATTGAGTAGCGGTTTCGTGCTCGCTGTCTTCATGGCGAATGCCGGTGGTGCATGGGACAATGCCAAGAAATATGTGGAGGAAGGCAATTTCGGAGGAAAAGGCTCTGACTGCCACAAGGCTACCGTCGTGGGCGACACGGTCGGCGACCCATTCAAGGATACGTCCGGTCCATCCCTGAACATCCTCATCAAGCTGATGAGCATGGTGTCCATCGTGATGGCAGGTCTCACCGTCGCTATCCACATCCTTTAATGGGTGCATAAAAACAAAAGATTTTCTTGTGACAAAATTGATTTTTTCACTACCTTTGCGATGTTAGATTCATAACAATATGAAAGTGAAAAAACATTCATAGAATACTTAGGGAAAACCAATGCGATTCGGTTCGCATTGGTTTTTTTTTGAAAAAACATAACTGCTATGGCTATAAAAAGTTTAGTGTCCATTACGGACTACTCGAAGGAGAAGATCCTTCAGATCCTGGAGAAGGCGGCGGAGTTCGAAAAGAACCCGAACCAGAAAATCCTTGACGGGAAGGTGGTGGCCACCCTTTTCTTCGAACCATCTACCCGCACAAGACTGAGTTTCGAGACGGCGGTGAACCGCTTGGGCGGACGAATCATCGGATTCGCCGACAAGGCTACCACCAGCGGCACCAAGGGTGAAACGCTCAAGGACACGATCATCATGGTGAGCAACTACGCGGACCTCATCGTCATGCGTAACCCGATCGAGGGCGCTGCCCGCTACGCTTCGGAGGTCTCCCGCGTACCGATCATCAACGCCGGCGACGGAGCCAACCAACACCCTACGCAGACCATGCTCGACCTCTACTCCATCAAGAAGACGCAGGGCAAGCTGGAGAACCTGAAGATCTGCATGGTCGGCGACCTGAAGTACGGACGCACCGTCCACTCGCTGATCATGGCCATGTACCACTTCAACCCGACCTTCTCGTTCATCGCCCCTAAGGAGCTGGAGATGCCGGAGGAGTACAAACTATTCTGCCATGAGCACAACATCCAATTCGAGGAGCACACGGAGCTGAACGAGGCGAACATAGCGGACGCAGACATCCTCTACATGACCCGCGTGCAGAAGGAGCGCTTCACCGACCTCTACGAGTATGAGCGCGTGAAGGACGTCTATACCCTGCGCAACAAGATGCTGGAGAACACGAAACCCAACATGCGCATCCTCCACCCGCTTCCTAGGGTGAACGAGATAGACCAGGACGTGGACAACAACGAGAAAGCGTACTACTTCGAGCAAGCCCGCAACGGTGTCTTCGCGCGCCAGGCGGTCATCTGTGATTTGTTAGGCCTTTAATCATTCAATAATGAGCAACATGGAAAAAGAGAAAGGAACAAAAGAGTTGAAGGTCGCCGCCCTGAAGAACGGGACCGTCATCGACCACATACCATCGGAGAAATTGTTCAAGGTCATCTCCATCCTCGGCTTGGAGCACCTTCCGAACCAAGTCACCTTCGGCTACAACCTGGAGAGCAAGCGCCTCGGGAAGAAAGCCATCATCAAGGTGGCCGACAAATACTTCACCCAGGCGGAGGTGAACAAGATCGCCATCACCGCCCCATCCGCGAAGATCAACATCATCAAGGACTACGAGGTGAGCAAGAAGATGGTGCTGCAATTGCCTGACGAGATCATCGGCACGGCCAAATGCCGCAACCCGAAGTGCATCACCAACAACGAGCCTATGCTCTCCAAATTCAGGACCATCGACAAGAGCAAGGCGCTCCTCAAATGCTTCTACTGCGAACGCATCGCACAGGCGGAGGAGTTGGAGATATTGTAAGCCCAGGACGCACGGATGCGTCATCGGTTGGCATAATAACAAAAACGGCGGAGCATGATTGTTCCGCTGTTTTTTTGTGAATCAATAGATCATGGGCGTTAAATACCCTCCAACACCTTTCGGAAGCAAGCAATCCCCTCTTCCATGTTTGCGATTATTTCAGCTGCGATCTCATCAGGTTCAGGCAAGTTATCAAGGTCGGTAAGACTCTTATCCTTAATCCAAAAAATATCGAGGTTGGTTTTGTCACGGGCAATGATTTCATCGTAGGTGAACTTACGCCAACGTCCTTCTGGATTTTCCTCGCTCCACGTTTCCGTACGCACATTTCGGTTCTCGGGATGGTAGCACTGAATAAAATCTGCTAAATCGTCGAATGTGAGCGGAGACTTCTTCAGTGTATGATGAATATTGGTTCGATAGTCATAGAACCATACTTCCTTGGTCTGCACCTCCTTGCTCGCAGGGCGATTGTCGAAGAATAACACATTTGCCTTCACACCGTTGGCATAGAAAATACCTGTAGGCAAGCGAAGGATGGTATGCAGTTCGGTGGTTTTCATCAGTTGTTTACGGATCTCCTCGCCTGCACCGCCTTCAAAAAGCACATTGTCGGGCAGAACGACAGCCGCCTGTCCTGTTACTTTCAGCAAGGTCTTGATATGCTGAAGGAAATTCAACTGCTTATTGGAAGTGGTTTCCCAAAAATCCTGGCGGTTGTAGCTCAAATCCTCCTTCTCCACTTCGCCATCCTCGTTGGTGATGGTGATACTGCTCTTCTTGCCGAAAGGTGGATTGGTGAGCACATAGTCGTATCGGTTGCCCGAGTCGGACACAAGGGCATCGTTAGGCGAAATGAAGTCCTCGCTATCGAGTTCCCCGATGTTGTGCAGATAAAGGTTCATCAGGCAAAGGCGACGCGTGTTAGCCACAATCTCGTTGCCGAAGAAGGTCTTTTTCTTTAAGAACAACTTTTGATCCTTATTCAATGGCTGGGCTGCAATATGGTCGTATGACGCAAGGAAGAAACCACCCGTTCCGCAGGCAGGGTCGATGATGGTCTTTTCGGGCTTCGGACGAACGCATTCCACCATTGCGCGGATCAGCGCACGGGGCGTAAAATATTGTCCTGCACCGCTTTTGGTATCTTCGGCATTCTTTTCGAGCAGGCCTTCATAAATCTTGCCCTTCACATCGGAGCCCATCAGCGACCAGTTTTCACGGTTGATCATCTCGATCACACGAAGCAGCTTGGCAGGGTCTTGTATCTTGTTCTGGCTCTTGGTGTAAATCTGTCCGAGCATACCTTTCTCCGTGCCAAGGCTGCGAAGCATCTGCACATAGTAGGCCTCCAGCTCGGCACCTCGCTTGCTTGTGAGCGTCTCCCAGTCACACATTTCACCATCGGGTATTTCCTTGCCCTCAGCATCCTTTAGGTGCGGGAACTTCAATCCCTTGTTGTATGGAGGACGGTTCATCTCGTCTGCCATCTTCAAGAAGAGCAGATAGGTGATTTGCTCCAAATAGTCACCATAACTCACACCATCGTCACGAAGGACGTTGGCCATATTCCAGATTTTTGAAATTATTGTTGATTCTGTCATTGTAGATGAATGTTTGACTGTTATTATATCAATTCCCCACTAAACGCCTTCTTCAGAATGCTTTGCCTCAACGCCTCGGTCTGTTGTAACGATTCGGCAATACGAGCCTCTGCTGCTTCGGTTTGAGATAGGCGAGATTCTATCTCTTTTACTATGCGCTGTTGCTCGGGAAGCGGGGGAAGAGGTAATATGGTATTCTTTATAATCGACAAATTCAGATTAGTCTGAACCCCTCCACTGGACAGCATTCTTATGTTTTGATAATTCCTCTCAAAAAAACATTTCGCATAAGACTTATATACTCTTGAACTATTAAACGTTATGGACGCCAGCGCTTGATTTGTTGCAGCATCAATTAATAATTCCGCACATTTCCCCCTTGTTTTTCCCTCTCCATACATAGCAATAACCAAAGAACCTTTAGTTATTATTTTACAATTTGTTTCTTTTATCGCCTTTGCAGTAATGAATTCTGTTGCCTTTGTAATATACACATTATTAACTTCTCCACTTGTTATCCAAGGTATATTCCCATTTTCCCAATAATCCTTAATACCTCTTTTGGGTGTTGCACCAGTATTTACCTCTGCCACATCTCCCAACTTAACCATCTCCCATTTCCCATCCTCGTTATTCAGCCAATGGTTTAGCACAGCCTGCCTGTAGATTTTCAGTTGTTGCTGTGCAGTGCGCAGGTGCTCCTCGGCCTTGTCGAGTTCGGCGAAGAGGGATTCTATGCGGGAGACTATGGTGCGCTGGGTGGTTAGTGGGGGAAGGGATACTGGAATTTTTGAATAATCAGAAATCCAATACCGTTTGTGTGTATCGCTTTGTATATGTGTTATTTGCATCAAATAATACATATACTTTATATCTGCAATTTCTTCATTGCAAGACAAAATCTTCATTGCAGAAGATTTTACCTTAAACTTGAAATCCACAAATTGCGAAGCCGTTGTAAAATCATCAAATATGATTACAGGCAGTTTGTCGTACACACCTTTCGTCTCATTCGTGTAACCCAAAATGAATGATTTTCCTGCCGTAAGAACAGGTGTAGGATATGAACCATCATATTCTGTGGATTCAACGATATAATTCGTCGGCTGTTCGTAGGATAGTATGTCTCCTAATTTATATGTTGGGTATTTCATTTTGTGTTTTTGTTGTTAATGTCGTCCGATAACATTACGTAGGTGTTTCCTAAAATGACAATTATGAAAATCAAGAATTGGCATCCCCAGTAGTAAATGATGCCATTAAAAATGTATTTACAAATTGTACGGACTAATTCTCCATATCCCCATAGATTAAGTTGCGGGACTTGTGGCGAAAAATATATTAGTGCCATTAGAGAAAAAAGCACTATGGCTAAAACTATGGTATATGATATTTGACGTATTAAAAATTTTGAAAAATTCCTATAACGAATCAGATAGTTTCTTGCTTCTTCATTTTTGTCATCCTTCAATTGTTCTTTTTTCGCATTGTACCGTTCTGTTACGATAAATAACAATCCGAAAAACAACCCAGCAAAAATGCTAATGCTGGTTATTAAATACGTGGCTATATCATTAGTTATAAAAATACCTGCAACAAGTAATAATGTACATACGAGCAATGGCAAGACATACATATAAAGCACGTATGTTTTGCTTTCCTCACGAGCGTTATCATCTTTGTATTTTAATGATTCAAACGCCTCCTTTCTAATTTCTAATATTCTTATTTTAGTCCACATCATTTGGTGTATATCCTATTTCTTTTTTTATCTTCTCTAAGATTGCATCTGTATGCTCCCTTATTTTCCCATAATCAGGACATTGTTTGCCGTTTTCTTTCAAACTCTCTGGCAAAATTATATTTGGCAGAATATCAAGATTTCTAGACAAACGCGCTTGCGATTGCCGTCCTGATTCATCTTTATATGTTGCAATTACATCATAATCATTTTCCTCAGTATTCATCTCAAAAGACGACAAATCGGCATCTATAGGCTTATTCTTATCCACCTGCTCCCAAAATTTATCTATTGGGATATTGAATCCTGATATTTTTATTTCAACCTTCAGTCCTTCGAATGACGCAAATAATTGATTCAATGCACCTCTTGCACTCTCACTCATCTTGGTTTTTGATAATGTCAAATTTTGGACTATACTTTTTTTCTTAAAATTTTCCTTATATTCTTTCGGGACGTGCTTAGTTGTGGCAATTGAATAACAATAACCTCTGATAAAAGATTTTATCTTCTGATCTATCAGAGAAACCACACCAACTTCTGTATAACTCTGAACCATCAAAACACCATGGCTTGAATCATACGGCATCCATAACTTAAAATAGTATGGTAGTGTAGATACTTCATCATCCGAAATAGACTTACCAATAGACTTTGAACTGGAAGATTTATAAACATCTTGCTCTACTCCTGTAAGTCCGCCAACCAACATACCATCTATAATATTCATTTGTGGCATTGAATTAACAGATTGAACTGCAATTGCTTTTGTTTCCTCCCTGTTTTTTATAAACTTATCGTTAAAAGACTTTATAAACAGACTATTAAACTTGCTAAAGGCAGCGTTTTTATCTGTTTCAGAAGTAATATCTTTCAACAAATCTTTATAAGTAACATAGTCTTTACTTGCCGTTTTCTTAATGACAATTTGATATATTGTCAACTTCAAAGTGTAACCTTTCTCCATATTTATATTTTTTTTGCAGCCACCGGCTGCGTAAACCAATTATCTGATAATCACTTCCTTGTAATTGTGCAACCAGTGGTTGCACAATTATGTGGATATTTATCTGGTAATGTACTCATGCTACTAACACTTCATTCAGTTCGTCAAATATCGTCATTTTTCTCCTGTTTGCGGATAATCCTATCCAACTGACTTTGCAATTCTTCCCTGCTTGGCAAGTAGAGTTGGTATTTCGCTGCAAATAGTTGGTTTGAAATGCCTTCCAATGCATATTGCATGGTGAGTTTGTCGGCATCGGCTCCCAAAACAATACCTATTGGCGGATTGTCGCCTTCTACGTTCATCTCCGACTTATAATAGTTGATATAAAGATTCATCTGCCCAATATCTTCGTGTTGTATTGTGCCTCGCTTTAAATCGATAAGCACAAAACATTTCAAAATACGGTGATAGAACACCAAATCCACATAATAATGCCTTCCAGCCAAACTTATGCGCTGCTGGCGACCGATAAAAGCGAATCCCCTACCCAGTTCCAATAAGAACATCTCAAACTGCTCCAACAGCCCATCTTCCAAATCTTTCTCCGTATAATTGTATTTTTCCGGCAATCCCACAAAATCAAAAACATACGGGTCACGAAGAATGTCTTCGGGTTTTTGAACTTGTTGTCCTTCTTGTGACAATTTCAATACCTGCTCCTTGTCTTTGCTTAACGCCAATCTATGAAACAGCATACTTTGCATCTGCCGTTTTAATTCGCGTACACTCCAACCTTCTATCTCACACTGCTTCACATAGAAGTTGATTTCCAAAGGATCATCTTTCTTCAGTATTTCAAAATAATGGCTCCATGTCAAAAGGTGAGACAGTGTCTCACTTTTTTGAAAAACAAAATAAAGCTTTCTGATATACAGCAAATTACTTTTACTGAATCCTTTTCCATATCGCTCTGTCAGGTCACGAGATAAGCGATTGATAAGGTCTGAACCATATTCAGCACGTTCGTTGCCTTTTTGTTCAAATTCAACAATATACTTACCAATATTCCAATAGGTTTGAACCATTGCAGTATTTACCGCAACAGCCATTTGCCTACGACCATTATTCAACAAGGTTCCAATGTCGGAAACCAGCCTATCGTAATTGGTGTTTTTTGTCAAATCCGTATCTGTATTAACCATTTCCAAATTATGCTACTAAAACTTCGTTCAGTTCGTCAATAATCGTCGTCATCTCATCACCAAACAACTGGTACATCTTGCCACGGCCTCCTTGTGCGTCGAAGGGCGTATAGTCCAAATCATCAAGGTCAAGATGATAACTGCTAACGATGTGATCCTTTATCATTCGTAGCCATTCTATCTGCTCGGAGGTAAAACGGTTGCGATTTCCTGTGTGCTGACGGAAAAGCCATGTGTTGAAATTCTTTTCTATGGTGCTGTCGAAAGCTATCAAATTCTCATCAATTCCACAGGCGTGGCGCACCAGCGAAATAAGTGCTGTCAGCTCAGACTTGGGCTGCGCCGCCTTAACATTCTCTATGGCGCAATAAGCGTCCCATACATACGTAGGTGCCAACAGAGGCTTGTCTTGTTTCAACTTCTCAAGCAGTTCACGCACCATCTGTAATGTGACGTTACGACGATTATACGGTTGATTGTAGAAGATGCTCAACGCCAAAATCTCCTCCTTGTGCATTTCAAGATACTCAGCAAACGATTTCACCGTCTCCTGCGCTTTCTCCACCGTGAAGCTGTTGAAGGCACTCAAGGTCACCCTATCAATGTTGACCGAATCAATCTTTTGATCATGTAGCGTACGAACCGTGGCAATATACCCGTTCAGTTCTCCATTAAATGTGGCGCTGGCGACATCAGCCAGATGAGTCTGTACTTTCTGACGGATTTCCTCCTCAACCGCCGGAGAAATCTCTGACGAAGGAGTATGCTGCAATTCTTTCTGCACCTCTTCCTCAATCCTATCAGGATCGAATGCAGCCAACAACTCCGCACTCATTTGCCCCAACGTCTTACCTTTCGATAAGAATTCTATCCGCTCCTTCTCCTTCTCAGTAACTTCTTTATTGAGACGAATCAAACGGTTGGCCAACGAAGTGAATAAATCCTCTTCGACGACACCCATCGTCACAGCGCCCAAGAGGTCTTTCAGAGAGACCGTAGGTTTGCGTTCAAGCGGACGACTATCAGTTTTCTTTGTCTGTGTGACACCCACCGCATCAACAATTACGAAGTGAGTCTTTGCCACTGCCGTCCGGCTCACCAACTGCAACGAGTCGCTACTGATAGTACGCGTACCACGCCCCTTCATCTGCTCGAAATAATTGGCACTGCGTACATCACGCATAAACAGAAGCACTTCGAGAGGCTTCACATCAGTACCCGTAGCAATCATATCAACCGTTACGGCAATGCGCGGATAATATTGGTTACGGAAACGGTTCAGCACCGACTTCGGATCTTCGTCGATCTTATAAGTTACTTTTTTACAGAAGTCATTGCCCTCGTCAAACTCCTCACGAACAATCTTTATAATGTCGTCGGCATGGCTGTCGGTCTTTGCGAAGATAAGCGTTTTAGGCACCTCATATTGTCCGTTTTCATCATAACGGTTCGGGAATATCTCTTCCACCAATGCTTTCCGAAACTGACGTATGACAGTGCGTATTTGGCTTGTGTTTACCACCGACTTGTCCAAATCGTTCTTTTTATACTCAACATCTTCGTCAACCTGTTGCCAACGGGTCTTTCGTGTCGTCTTGTTGCGATAATCAATGTGCCAACCCGCCTTTATGAGAGCACCGTTTTTTGAGATCTCCGTCTCAATGGAATAAACGTCGTAAGGCACATTTACTCCATCCACTACCGATTGCTCGTAGGTATATTCGCTTACTACATTCTCACTAAAGAAACCAAAGGTTCGCTTATCAGGCGTAGCGGTCAAACCTACAAGGAAGGCATCAAAATAGTCGAGCACCTGCTTCCATAGATTGTATATACTACGGTGGCACTCGTCAATCACCACAAAATCGAACTGTTCAATAGGCACTTTCTCCGTGTACTCTACTGGAATAGCTTGTTGCTCCTTGGTTTTTTGCTGCAACCATGTTGATTCGTTCGGGTTGTCGTTTTCAGCATTCTCATCAAGTTCTTCGCCTTTCAATATCGAATACAATCGTTGTATGGTAGAGATACACACCTGGCTGTCATTCGCGATATAACTCGAAGAGAGTCGCTGTACATTATACAACTCGGTGAATTTACGGTTATCATCGTTCGGACGGAAGTTCATAAATTCCTGTTCCGCCTGTTCGCCCAAATTACGGGTATCCACGAGGAACAATATTCGTTTAGCCTTGGCGAACTTTAGCAATCGATATATGAATGTGATAGCCGTAAAAGTCTTTCCTGCACCTGTAGCCATTTGGATCAGCGCACGAGGACGATTGTTTTTGAACGATTCTTCCAAGTTCACAACAGCCCTTACCTGTGCGGGACGCAAGCCGGAAGTGTCCAAATCGGGGAAATCTTGCAAACGATTTCTCAAACTTCGTCCAATGCGAATCCACTCAGCAAAAGTCTCTGGTTTATGAAAAGCAAAGACAGTACGACTACGCGGTTTGGGATCACTATAATCAGTGAAACGAGTTAACGTTCCAGTCGTTTCATAGATATACTTCAATGGCTCGTTGTTCAAGTACTTCAGCTTGGCATTAGCATAACGCACGGATTGTTCCTCCACGACCGTGAGATTTACCCCTTCTTCCTCTCGTTTCGCCTCAATGACGCCAACAGGTTTCCGATTGACAAACAACACATAATCAGCAGGTCCTTCGTCAGTTTGGTACTCACGTATAGCCACACCAAGGCCTGCCGAAAAGTCTATTTTATTTTTTGACTGGATTTTCCACCCTGCTTGTTCAAGCAGAGAGTCAATCTTATCACGTGCTATCTGTTCCGGATTCTGATTCATTTGCGCTCAGTTTTTAAGGGGTCAGACCACCCGAATTGCCATGTTTTGCAAGTCACACACGCAAATATACAATAATTCCACTACTGCAACACCTTTAGAGCACCTAAAAAACAGACCCATCAGCAACTAACCCACACCCCGTACCACCCCCTCGGGGTTCCCCACATCATGCGCTCTTTTTCCAGGGGTTCACACCCCTGGCTGGGATATGTCACCCTTTCAGGGTTCCGTGCGTAAAGGTTCGTGGGAAGCGGTCCTTCCGAAGAGTTTCCGTATCAGACATTCACAATCATCTACTATTTAATCATTTACAAACTACTATTTCAGAGAACCGAAAAGCATCTCCTCCCCCTGCCTTGCGAAAAATGTTAATTCCGCGTCCATTTCACTCATTTTTTCAATAAAACTATTGCGATTTTTCAGAAAAAGCATATATTTGTAGTAATTATTACTCTGTCTTTACATTCTTAGTGTACAAAAAATCAAAAAAATGCGATTTGATATGAACGCATAGGTTTAAATAGGCCTATGGCATTGGTTGTTAACAATATAGTGTTATGCGTATGTGTAAATTCTTTACTAAAAAAGTCCAAAGACCTAGCATTAGTCATGGTCTGCAACGGAAAGGATGGCATGTTTTGTCCTTACTCTTTTCCCTGTTATTCTTTTCTTATCAGTCGGCCACAGCTGCAGACAAAGTAGTTTATGGAGTATTCAACGAGAGTGAATCCACCTTCACTTTGCAGTATGGCGAGACCCCTAGCGAGGGTGCCTATTTCTACACCCCGAAAATGTCTTCAGGTTACATCTGGGATGTGGCGGCGGAAAATCCAAGCAGCGCACCTAAAAGCGTATGGAAGTCCGATGCTTCGTACTTAAATGGGGGTAAAGTCCAAAAAGTGGTTATCGACGCATCGCTAAAATCGTATCGCCCAGACACTCTTGCGGGTTGGTTCTACAGCTTGTCGGCAAATAGCTTCGATGGACTGGAGAATCTAGTGACGGATGATGTGATTAGCATGGAATCCATGTTTGAAGGCTGTACAGCTATCCAATCGCTGGATCTTAGCAGCTTCAACACGAGCAAGGTGCGCAATATGGCTTTTATGTTTGCGGGATGCATCAAACTCAAAGCCTTGAATATTAGCAGTTTTGACACAAGAAAAGTGGAGGAGATATCCGGAATGTTCAATTCCACGCTGGAGATGGAAGTATTGGATCTAAGTAATTTAGACATAACAAATGTAAAACAGGCATGGAGGGTGTTCGGTTCGTCGATAACAGGAATAGAATCCAATTTGCGAACCATTATCGTCAACGACAGCTGGGACCAGACCCACTTCGCGAACGACTCCACTTATCCGGATCAGTTTATAAACTGCATACACCTAGTCGGAGGGAAGGGAACCTCCTATAAAAAAGCAGGCAGCATCTATGCGCACATTGATGGCGGGGAGGACAACCCAGGCTATTTCACGTCGAAGGACGATCTTAATCCGTATGCCCTACCGTACGACATTCATTATGATGTATCGGGACGTGTTGACTCATTTGCTTTGAAGTTGTATTACGGTGTCGATGCACCTAATGCACATAGATTTAGCGATAATAAATGGGTCCTCAATCAAGACACGATTGATGGTGCGAAAGTGACAAACGTTGTGATTGATCCATCGATGAAAGCCTATCGACCGACCACCCTCGCCTTTTGGTTCCGCGGTTTTTCCCGGATAAAAACGATTGAAGGGTTGGAGTATCTGGTGACGGATTCTGTCAGAAGCATGTCTGCAATGTTCCTAGACTGTGCATCTCTTACTTCGTTGAATTTTAACAAGTATAAATTTAACACAAAAAAGGTGACAAGAATGGATCAAATGTTCTCCGGTTGTTCCTCTCTCGAAGAACTGGATTTAAGCCAATTTGACACACGGGAGGTGGGTACCACGGCTGCTATGTTCTTGAAATGCCGCAAATGTAAAAGACTGAATCTGACCAGTTTCAACACTCAGAGAGTCCTCAACATGAATTATATGTTCAACGAATGTAGCAGTCTGGACACTTTGGATTTGTCCAGTTTCAACCCCGGCTATGTGATTGTTGCGTCATCTATGTTTGGGAAAGATTCTTCATTGACGACCATTTTGGTGGGTAAAGATTGGCGAACGGATTCCCTTCGCAGTGATGATAACATGTTCAAAGGATGTGTATCATTGGTCGGGGAAAAAGGCACAGTATATGATGAGAACCACATAGATAAATCCTACGCCCACATCGATGAGGGGGCAGGAAATCCAGGCTATCTTTCTTACGGACGACAAGTTTACATCGAACGGGAAGGAGATATCCTAACGTTCCGCTATGGCATCGCTCCCGACAATTCATACATCCTACACCAGAATGGCAACCAAGGCATCGATTACTTCTGGCAGAGCAAGGTGAATCCGGACTTATCCGGAGGTAAACTATATCCTGAAAAAGACACGTTGGTTGTTATCGACCCTTCCATGAAGGCTTTTAAGCCGTATACATTAAAGAAGATGTTCGATGGATTCAAGGGAATTAGGAAGATTGAAGGATTGGATAATTTGGTTACGGACAACGTGACCGACATGAGTCGGATGTTCAATGATTGTAACAGCCTCGATTCATTGTATCTTGGTTCATTTAAGACGGACTATGTGACCGACATGAGCGGCATGTTCAACGGATGCTATAAACTCCGATCATTGTACCTTCGTTCATTCAAGACGGGTAACGTGACCGACATGAGCAGCATGTTCGCCGATTGCCTACGCCTCACCTCTCTGGATTTAAGCTCCTTCAACACGAGCAACGTGACCGACATGAATCACATGTTCCACTCAATGGCTTCCCTGGAGTCAATTGACCTGAAAGAGTTCGACACAAGGAAAGTCACTGACATGAGTAATATGTTCTTTGGTTGCCAATCACTTACGGAGATTGATATCAAAAACCTTGAAACAGCCGAAGTGACAGACATGTCCGCCATGTTCGCGGACTGTAGGAAACTAGCATCCATAAAGCATAGTTTAAATACCAAGAACGTGACAACCATGAGTGACATGTTCGGAAGTTGCAAAAGCCTTACGTACATGACCCAAATAACCCATACGACGGCCACGCTGAAGGACATGAGCTATATGTTTTCCGGCTGTGAAAAAATTGCCATCATCGATCTACGGCACGTTGACACAAAGAATGTAACCGACATGTACTCGTTGTTTGCTGGCTGCACCAATCTGAAACATATTGTAGTTGATGATAAATGGAGTACAGCCTCCTTGGAAAAGGGCAATTATATTTTTGATGAATGTACAAATCTAGTCGGCAAATTAGGCACGAAATATAATGCAGCCATACATTATGACTCAATAAGCCACATGCGCATAGATTCAGCCTATGCTCACGTAGATGGGGAAGGTGGGAAGCCTGGGTATTTAACCGATGAACTCGTTCGGTATTTCGTGGCGGATTCAAGCGCACACACGTTGACGCTATACCAAGGCACAAATATGCCGAAGAATGCGGTCACATTTAATTCCATCCTGTTCAATAACAGCGATACTGTGCCTTGGAAAGACACCCGTTCGTTTGTAGACACGATCATAATCGATCCGACCTTCGCTTACTTAGAAAGCTATGCGAATATAGACAACGGATTCCCATTAAATTATTGGTTCTATGGATTCGAACGACTGAAGCGTATCAAGGGACTTGAGAATCTCGAGATCAGCGTTATGAATTATACGTTCTATGGATGCAAAGATCTTGAATATATCGATCTCTCCACCCTCAGATTCAACCGCCCAGTCAATTCATGTAATGCCTTTAACGGTGCATTTGCCGGTTGTTCTTCCTTGAAAAAAATCATCGTGGGGGATGATGTGCCGATGGCGATTGCTTATAAAGGCATGTTCGACGGATGTGACGCCTTAGTTGGAGGCTACGGGTCGAAAGTTAGTGACTTTAACGATTACCGTTTGGCTGCGCGTGTGGATGAGCCCGACAAGGCCACAGGTGTGTTTACCTACTACAAATCAAGCTTCATCTACAATTTGGATGGTGGCGCATGGAAAGATGGAAAGAAAAGTGTGGAAGAATTTGAGTTCCAGGATTGTCCGCTAACAATTAGCGACCCTGTAAAGGAGGATTACATTTTCGTTGGTTGGGAGGTCTCCCAAAAGGGTGGCTCGATCACGAGACTTGACACGCTCTCCACCTTGACGATCAATCAGGAGGATTTCTTCAACGTTCCATACACATGTACCGCTTTGTGGCAAAAGGATGGGTTTGTCATCAACTACATGGTGGATGGTGAATTGTATATGAAGGATACATTGGCCAGCGGCACCCCTATCACGCACGAAAGCATTCCAGCGCCAGAGAAGACAGGTTATACTTTCAACGGATGGATAGGAGAGAAAGGCACGCCACTGACAATGCCTACATATGACCTCACCTTTAATGCTTTATTCACTGCGAATAAATATGTCCTCACCTACAAGGTGGATGACGAGGTTTATCAAAAAGACACCATCGCCTTCGGTGACACGATTACGCCGATAGCCGGGCCAGCGAAGAAGGGCTATACATTTGATGGATGGGTAGGATTGCCGGAGACGATGCCGGCCGAGGACATTACAGTGACGGGCCTATACGTCCAGAGTACAGGCCTCTCATCGATCGGAAATGACGGGTTGCGCATCTGGACATCCGACGGTTCCCTCTTTATCCATGCATCCGCCGATTCTCCTTACCGCATCTATGATGTGCGTGGCACCCTCGTTGCGGGAGGTGTCGCCAAGGATGTGACGCAGGTACCGCTTCCTCGCCAAGCCAGCTATGTCATAGAGATCAATGGACAAAAGGCCAAATTCGTTGTATACTAACGATATTTGACCACCTCTGATAAAGGCTGCGACTTCACACGAACAGGTGTAGTCGCAGCCTTTTTTTCATGCGAAAGCCCACAATTCTCAATTCATAGTGCTTAAGTATAAATACATTTCGCATCTATTTGACGAAATATTTACACAAATTTGGAAATCGTGAAAATTTGATGTACATTTGTCTATATTTAAAAAAAATAACAGATAATATGAAAAAATTATTTTTTGCGGCGATAATGTCTGCTATGGCATTATTAGGAGCAGGATGTACATCATCCTCAGAAAGTGTTAGTGGTCAAGTGGAAGGACACAATTACGTGGATCTCGGATTGCCGAGCGGAACTATGTGGGCGACATGTAATCTAGGCGCCAACATACCTGAAGAGAACGGCAGCTATTTCGCATGGGGAGAGACCGATGCGAAGACCAACTTCGAATGGAACAACTACAAATGGGGCAACGGTGAGGCCGAGTCGAAGATCAAGATGACAAAATATTGCTCCCACGAAAGGAAAGGCGAAGTTGACAACAAACAGTTGCTCGAACCAGCCGATGATGCCGCCGCCACCCTCTGGAACGGCACATGGAGAACCCCGACCAAGGAAGAGTGGGAAGAACTGATAAACGGATGCGACTGGGAATGGGTGAAGAACTACAAAGGCAAAGGGTTCGACATGAAAAAGGGCATCTCAAAAGTCAATGGAAACACCATCCTCTTCCCTTTCTCAGGGTACTACAACGGCACCACATTCTACAACAACTCTAACGCCTTTTGGACCGCTACGCAAAAGACGGACAACGGGTTGGACGCTTACTTCGTCAGGATGTTGACCCACAACCAGAACATGAACAACGGACAAAGGAAACAAGGCATGACGATCCGTGCAGTCACAAGCAAACCTGCGCAGGAGAACGGAGCAAAATAATCGCACATTTACATTGTCAATCATAAAAAGATGGCGTGTCGTATGGAACGGCACGCCATTGTTTTTTGAGCATACATGCCACATTCAGCCCCAGGGTGTTGCCCTGGGCTATACAAAGAGCGGCCCCCACGGGGCAAAACCATCACATTATTGTGCGTGTGATGTGCGTTCAATGTATATTACCACGCTACGCAAGGCATTACATCCATCGTCACGGGTGCGAAGAACGTCCACATGCAATCCACCCGTCCGCCCTGCAAGGGCATTCCATCCATAGATTGATTCCCCAGAACCGCCATCGTCACGGGTGAAGGGAGCGTCCACATGCAATTTACCCGTCCGCCCTGCAAGGGCATTCCTTTACCTAGCCCAGGGCATCGCCCTGGGGGAAACGAGCGGATGTCCATATACGCCCTGTAAGGGCAAAAGGAACACGGATTGAATTGATTACACACCACAAACAAAAAAAGGACGCCTTCCAGCGTCCTCTATTTCTCTGTCCTCCCTACGGAAAAGTACCGCAGGCGGGACTTGAACCCGCACGAACATTTCTGTTCAAAGGATTTTAAGTCCTTCGTGTCTACCATTCCACCACTGCGGCATCCTTAGAGCGAAAAACGGGACTCGAACCCGCGACCCCGACCTTGGCAAGGTCGTGCTCTACCAACTGAGCTATTTTCGCATTATCTCGCTACTCTCGCTTCCCATCAGTGCCGCAACTCTCCTTGCCAAGGTCGGAACCGTTCCTATTTCTAGGGGCAAGGTCGTGCTCTACCAACTGAGCTAT